>JAGDWD010000007.1 GCA_023255955.1 Desulfurococcales archaeon
GGCTGCCCGCCCATTAAAGGGGAACGTGAGCTGGGTTTAGACCGTCGTGAGACAGGTCGGACTCTACCCACGGGGGGTGCGGGCCGCCTGAGGGGAAGGCGCCCCTAGTACGAGAGGAACGGGGCGTCGCGGCCTCTGGTCTACCGGCTGTCCGGTAGGGCACAGCCGGGCAGCTACGCCGTGGGGGGTAACCGCTGAAAGCATCTAAGCGGGAAACCCTCCCCGAAAAGAGGCGGCCGTCTCCTCCCGGGTTTCCGGGAGGGGCGAGGGCACCCGTAGAAGACGGGTTTGATGGGGCGGGGGTGTATGCCTGCCGCTCCCAATAGCCCGAGGCTGACTGCTTGGGCGGGGTAGTGCTGCGTTTAAGGGCCTACGTGCGGCGCTTTGCTTACGTTTTGCTTATATTCCTTTCTTACGGATTTCGAGTAGGGAATGCTTAGAGCGTTCAAGAGGGCGTACCTCTCTCTGGTGAAGTTCCTGGAAGCGTCTATTAACCTCATATCCGACTCTGAGCTAGACTCACTAGCAAACCTACTGGAGTCAGTGTATAGGGAGGGTAGGAAGGTCTTCGTCGTCGGTGTTGGGAGGTCGGGACTTGTCGGCAGGGCATTTGCTATGAGGCTCATGCACCTCGGGTTCTCTGCTTACGTGGTTGGTGAGACCATAACACCGTCTGCTAGGGCTGGGGACGTGCTCATAGCTATCTCAGGCTCCGGGAGGAGTGCGGCGGTAGTAGCTACTGCCGAGGTAGCGAAGAGTCTCGGTATGAAGGTGGTGGCACTCACCTCCTATCCAGACTCTCCACTAGCTAAGCTAGCGGACATGGTGATAACAATACCTGGGAGAACTAAGGTAAGTCAGGAGGATAGGTGGGAGGTTAGGCAGCTCCTAGGACTCCACGAGCCGTTAGCACCTCTGGGAACGCAGTTCGAGCTGGTATCTCAGGTAGTGTTAGATTCCATGATATCGGAGCTTATGTATAGGTTAGGGATAGACGAGGAGGATATGAAGGAACAGCACGCTAATGTCGAAGCCTGACCCTACAAGCACCCTGTGCTACCCACTGTACGATCGGGACTGCGCGGAGGAAAGGTTATCAAAGCTTAGAGGAGTCGGGGTTCTGCGGATAGTTAGGTTCCTCGGGAAGGGCCACTCATCCATAGTTCTCGAAGCTGAGCTAGCTACCGGTGTCCACGCAGCTGTAAAGGTCCTGAGAGCGGACTCCAAGAGGGATAGCCTACTCCTAGAGTGCTTACTCATGAAGCACGCATACCCGCTAGCACCGGAGGTCATAGCATGTGGAGACGATTACATAGTCATGGAGCTAGTCTCAGGCATCCCAGCAGTTAACATACTGAGGCAGGGGGAGAATGTAGCTACCAACGTAATCAAGATCCTCTCGTCTGGGCGGGGGCTGGATATCTTAGGTATAGATCATAAGGAGCTCAGTAGAGCTGATAAGCACGTAGTAATAACACACAAAGGCACTGTTAAGATATTCGACTACGAGAGCGCGAACTTCTCAGACCGCCCGCATAATCTGAGCCGGCTGACATCCTGGCTCCTCCACAGAGTACTCGGATTAGACTTGAGATCCACGGAGATAACGAACCTGCTGAAGAAGTACAAAGAGGCTGGAGAACCAGCAAGAAGGGAAATATTTTACGAGCTAGTTACTCACGTAATAGAGATTCTCAGGGAATACTAGAAGCTGGTATGGGTTAGGACTTCATAGAACTTCACAGAGATCGACGCTGGGCCTGCCCTAGGAGCATACCTGAAAAGTCTTCTCAGCAGTGAGATGGTTGCTGTATGTAGAGCTAGGTTAAGACTTAAAACCTGGCTTCACCTACAGAGTAGCGGTGGGCCGGTAGCTCAGCTGGAAGAGCGCCGCCCTCGCACGGCGGAGGTCCCGGGTTCAAATCCCGGCCGGTCCACCAGATCTGTCCCAATCTATAAAAACCAACTTGTTGGTTGAGACTTGGGATGGTAGTGAAGTTAGGTTTAGCTATGGCTATAGCAGTCTTAGCGTTAGTAGCCCTACAGATCTACTCTCAGACAGTTATGGTTGAGGTAGTGGATACGGTAGATGGGGGGACGGTCTCCCTTGTACGTAGAGCTGTGGAGAGGGTCCCTCCGGGAGGTCTCTTAGTGCTCTACATCAATAGCTATGGGGGTTACCTAGCCTCAGCTGATAGCATAGCCGAGATATTAGTCTCCCGGAACCTCGAATGCGTCGTGTACGTCCCTCCCGGCGGGAAAGCCCTCTCAGCAGCTGCTCTAATCTCTATAGCATGTGGAAGAATATACATGGCACCCGGCTCAGTAATAGGTGCTGCCAAGCCATACCCGGACGACCCTAAGACAGTCAACTACGTTGCCTCCCGCTTCAAGTCCCTAGCTAGTAGAGTATTCAAGAACGAGACAGTTGTGGGTGTTGTTGTAAGGTTTGTTACAGATTCCCTATCCCTGACGGATACTGAAGCAGAGGAGTTAGGAATAGCGAGGAGGGTCTCTTCCCTAGATGAGTTACTTGATGACCTTAAAGCACCTAGACCTGCCGAGGTGTTCAGTAAGGACATCTGGGACAGAATTCTCTCCATCATATCTGACCCACTCATATACTCGATAGCTCTAACAATAGGTACGTTCCTGATAATAGCTGAGGTATTAGTGACAGGATTCCAAGGATATGTAATAGCCGGGGTACTACTACTAGCCGCGGCACTCTACGGAATGAGTCTGATACCTCCAGACATCCTAGTACTCGCCCTCATGGTTTCGAGCGCTATATTAGTGCTAGTAGAGTTCCTAAATCCAGGAATACAGGGTTTCGGTATCGCCGGCATGGTGTTGCTTGCCTTAGGTATCTACATGGTCCTCAGAGGGAGGCCTGTCCCGATAGGGGAGTCAGTAGTGGTAGGTGTAGCAACAGCTCTCGGTGTGCTCGGGGTCTTCTTCGGCTTTATCATATATAAAGCAACACAGGCAGCAAGACTCAGGAAACCGAGGTTAGTAGATGTCTTACTAGGTGCTGAAGGTATCGCTAAAACCGACATAAAGCCCTCCACTCCAGGTGTTGTCCACGTTCTCGGAGAGGACTGGTCAGCTTACAGCCTCAGCGGTGAAATACCTGCCGGGAGTAAGGTGGTGGTTAAGGAAGTTCGTGGACTATTTCTGTACGTAGAGAGAAAGGTTGAAGCATCGTAGCAATTAAACCACGCGCCTGAACCACTTCAACACTCCTATAATTGTTTCCAAGTTTTGCGGGGTTAAGTTATTTAGTAGCTCCTATAGTGTTAGCAGTTATAAGGTAGTTGAGAGGTCCTTAGAGCAAGCTCTCCCGGGCTTGAATAGCTCTTAATAGACTTCGAGAAAGAATAGAGATGCGATGATTTAGAAGCTAAATCTCTTCTAGTTAGACTTAATAACCTTGTATGTAACATAGTTACGGTGCGGTAACTTGGATTTAGCTACTCTGATTATCTGGTTAGTCATACTAATGTTCTTAGTGGTGATTATATCTAGGAGCATTAAAATAGTCCCGGAATATGAGAGGCTAGTAGTCTTCAGGCTAGGTAGGATGATAGGTGTTAGAGGTCCAGGTCTAGTAATCCTCGTCCCGATTATAGATACCGCAACCAAGGTAGACCTCAGAGAATTTGTTGTGGATATTCCGCCACAGACATGTATAACGAAGGATAACGCCCCGGTGGACATAGACCTACTAGTGTACATGAAGGTGTTCGACCCAGCACTAGCAGTTACTTCTGTAAGTAACTATGTAACTGCCGCGACCGGCATAGCTATGACTACACTGAGAGCTGTAGTAGGTGACCTAATACTGGACGATGTCTTAGCTAAGAGAGAGTACATAAATAGCACACTGAGAGCTAAGCTAGACGAGATAACGGATAGGTGGGGCATAAAGGTAACCTCCGTCGAGATTAAGGAGATAAAACCCCCAAGAGACGTTCAGGAAGCTATGATAAAGCAGATGGCTGCTGAGAGGAATAGGAGGGCCATGATTCTCGAAGCAGACGGTAAGAAGCAGGCAGCTATACTTGAAGCAGAAGGCTATAGAGAGTCGCAGATAAAGAAAGCTGAGGGAGACAAGCAAGCAGAGATCCTGAGAGCTGAGGGTATAGCAAGGTCTCTAGAGCTTGTAAACGAAGCAGCTGCTAGAGTAGGTGTGAACACCCTCTTCCTCCAGTACCTAGAGACCCTGGCAAAGATAGCTGAAAGCCCAGCAACGAAGATAGTTGTACCGATGGAGTTAATGACCGGGATTGCCAGAGTACTAAGCTCTATCGGGGTTATTAAAGGTTCTGAGGAAAGAGGCAGTGAGTAGCTGGGTGAAACAGTAGCTTAGCTAGCAGTATATGCTCTGTGAGGAATTAGTACGTACCTGTAAAATAAATAATCTATTCTTGAGAGTCTTACTGTGTGATAATTAAGATGTGTGTTGAGATTAGGGAGTACGTAGTCAGGGATTTCATGAAGGTAGTGATAGTATGTTCTGAGGAGCCTCACGCCGTTGGTGACCTTCCAGGCCTTCCTTACTGCTTCGGCTGTGATAAGAGTCTCTCAATAGGTGATGTGGTTATATGCTACTCAAACGAAATCTCGTTACCTAGTGGGGGGAGAGTTGTTATCGAAGGTACGAAGGTTCTCGGTGAAATCAGGTCGATCTCTTACATAGTTAAAGGAATTAAGTGCTCCACCGACCCGGAGAAACTGTATGAGGAGGTCGTAGAGTTAGTGGAGAAGCTCTGCTCTAGTATGAGAAGTCCTAATGACGCGGCCTCAGAGTAACACTGAGAAGGCATCTTAACCTACTTGCCGGGTACACATCATCGGCCTACTCAATATTACGCTCACTTCAACGCTTTTATTCTGCCTGTAGAGCGTATTGAGGGACTGGATATGATAAAGATATCCAGAGAGGCTGTCTACAGGTTTAGAAAGGGCGGGTTAGAGGGTGTCTGCGAGGTAGTTGCTGGTCAGAAAGGGAGGTTCGTAGTTTTACATAATACTCTCAAGGGTAAGTACATCGTTGGGGACAAAGAAGAGGAGTGGAACATATTGGAGCATCAGTCATTTAGAGACGTAAAGAACGTTGTAGTAGATTACGAGGACTTACCTCAAGATATTAGAAGAGCTCTATCTAAAGTGAGGTAAGATAGCTAAGGTAGTTATCCCCAAAGGTATTGTCAGCTTAGTCTGCAGTATTTCGAGGAGGTACAGTAAGGAGTTAGCGGGGGTCTGCCTAGGATTTAAGCAGGGAGATGAAGTGGTCGTAAATGAGTTAGTTATCGGGGAGAACCTCTCTGAAAGTCCGGACAGGTTCTATCTGGATCCTGTAGCTCTACTAGAAGCATTTAAGTACGCGGAGCTCTCCGGCTACGACGTTGTAGCGATGTTACATACTCACAGAGAAGGGACAGCACCTAGCTTACTAGATCTTGAGGGTATGAAGCTGTGGCCCATCCCCTGGATAATAATTGACGAGTCAACGTGTACAGTAAGAAGTTGGGTCGTAGAGGAAGATATACCAAAAAACATACCTACAGATCTGCTACACGCCTGACCATCCAGGTCTTCTCATATTGATTACTTCCTTGTTTACGAGGTTAGGGGGTATCTTCCCCTCATAGAAGGCTATCAGGTTCTCCGCTACGGCTTCCGCCATGGCGTGTCTAGCCTCATATGTAGCACTCCCAATATGAGGTACTAGTACAGCGTTCTTCAGTGCTGTCAGCGGGTGGTTCGGGTTTAGAGGCTCTTCCTCGAAGACATCGAGGCCGGCTCCTGCGATCCACCCTTCCCTCAGAGCTTTAACCAGTGCGTTAGTATCTACTATAGCACCCCTAGCAGTATTTACGAGTATGGCTGTTTTCTTCATTAATTTAAGTCTCTCCTCGTTAATTAAGTGCTTCGTCTGCGGTGTTAGAGGAACATGTATTGTCACTATATCAGCCTCTCTAAGTAAGTCCGTCAATTCCCTGAATTCTACTCCAAGCTTCCTCTCAGCTTCGAGGTTCCTAACTACATCGTAGTATATCACCTTCATACCGAAACCTTGAGCACCTATCTCAGCTACACGTGTCCCTATCCTACCCATCCCTATGACGCCTAGAACCTTACCCTTAAGCTCTACTCCCAGCATCATCTTCGGGTGCCAAGCAGTTCGAGATCGAGCCCACTCCCCCCATCTAACAAAGATATCTGACTCCACTATCCTCCTAGCTACAGCCAGTATGAGGGCCCAAGTGAGCTCTGCCGTCGACTCCGTTAAAACCCCCGGTGTGTTGGTCACATATATGCCTAGCCTAGTAGCACACCCTACATCTATGTTATCAAACCCAACTGCGTACTGAGCAACTATCCGTAACCTAGGTGAGCTACTAAGTAAATTACAGTCTATTTTGTCAGTGAGTAGAGATACTAGCGCGTCAACCTCCTTAACCTTCTCGAGGAGGACCTCGTAGGGTGGATGGTGGTATCTATCCCAAACCTCAACTTCATAATATTGGGAGATCCTGGCAATTACGTCATCGAAAAGCTCCCTAGTTATGAAAACCTTAGGTTTCATATTTACCTCCCCTGCTCTTTTGCGAGGTATTTTATAAGTTTTTATCTATTAATAGACAATGGGGACTTCACGTTTAAATCGACTTATGTTCCGCAGAAATAAGCCTTATTATTTAAGCCAAGTAAATACTTTGTGAGGGTCAGGTAAGTGAAACCCCCTACCTTAGAGATGAAACCTATAGTATCGGAACTTCTAGGTGAGGCAGCATTTGTCTACATAGCTAAAGCGCGAGAGCTTGAGAGAGCCGGTCATAAAGTCATTAGCTTCGGTGTTGGACAGCCAGATATACCGACATTCCAGCACATAATAGATGAAGCAAAGAAGGCTCTTGATGCTAAGTTTACTGGGTATACTGAGACACCCGGGATTAGGGAGCTGAGAGAGGCTATCGTAGAGTACTTAAATAGTAGGTATAGTGCTGGTGTTAAACCTACGGAGGTGATCGTAACTCCGGGAGCTAAGGGCGCGATATTCTTAGCCTTAGCTAGCTACATAAACCCAGGTGACGAGGTAGTTGTCCCGGAACCGTCCTATCCGGCATATCCTGAGGTCGCTAGGTTCCTGGGTGCTAAGCCAGTATTTGTACCTCTAAAGTGGTTAGGATCTTCAGGAGGTTTCGTACTTGATGTAGAGGCTATAGAGGCAGCGATAACACCTAGAACGAAAGCCATAGTAGTGAATAACCCACACAACCCGACAGGAGCCCTCTTCACGCCATCCCAGGTTGAGAAGATATATGAGATAGCTAAGGAGCATAACCTAATGATACTTGTAGATGAGATATACGATAACTTCATCTACGATAACCAGCCGTTCAGATCCTTCTTATCCTTCAGTGATTGGAGGGACTACGTCCTGTACATAAACGGGTTCTCCAAGACCTTCTCGATGACTGGATGGAGGCTTGGGTACCTAGTTACTAGAGAGGAGATAGCCTCGAAGCTCACTAGACTAGCTGTAAACATATGGTCCTGCCCAACATCGTTTGCTCAAAAAGCTGCTATAGCGGCTATTAAAGGTCCTTGGGAACCAGTCAAGGAGATGATTAGGTTATTCCAGCAACGTAGAGACGTTATAGCTAGGAAGTTGAATGAGGTGAAAGGTTTCGAAGTATGGCCTAGCACCGGAGCGTTCTACATCTTCCCAAGGATCAGGAAAGTTCTTGACGCTGCGAACCTCTCAGTCGAGGAATTCGTTGAGAAACTGCTCTACAGTAAGTATGTTGTGACCCTACCGGGGTCAGTCTTCCCCGACAAAGCCGGCAAGGACTTTATTAGGCTGAGCTTCGCTATCGACGTAAAGCTGATAGAGGAGGGAGTCGAAAGAATAAAACAGTTCGTAGAGTCCTTAGGGATCTGAGAGTGTCAGACATTAGAGGTTATCTTAACTAGCAATCAGTCATTAACTTAAAATAAGTTCGTTTTTATATAGTTGTTTTACAGCTGAAAGCCCCGCCCTATAGGGCGGGGTAAAGATGTTAGATAGTCGTATGAAGCCATGAAGTACGAGCTTCAAAAACCACCTCCCTTAAGTAGAGCCGCCGGCGGGATTTGAACCCGCGACTTCCGGCTTACGAGGCCGGCGCTCTACCGAGCTGAGCTACGGCGGCTCCAGGAAGATCTTCTAATACCATTCTTATAAGTTTCTAAGATCTTACGTCCCTTAAATTTAAGGGAAACGTGTAGCATATTAGAGCATTGTTTAAGAAAGCTCGGTTTCGATACGATCATTATCTTAAGTTCCATTTAACCACAGCTATTTAGGGCGGTGCTTCCTAGCAAAGGTGCTTAGGAGTAGCCAGGATATAGGCACATTAGCATATTAGTTTGTGACATAGCTACTGTTTGGTGATGAGTATAGGGAAGGGAACAATATATGAAGTGCTGTCGAAGCTGTGGGATCTACGTGAGGATCTAATAGAGTTTAAGGAGGTGAAGCCCGATAATCCTCACGGTCTCTACATATATGATAAAGAGAGAGATGTATGGGTATTTTTCTCATCTAAGCAGGGTGATGTCTTCATACCTAGAGTAGATGGTTACTACGTTATCTATTTCGACAATGCTAGATGTCCCGCGTGCCGGAAATACGATCTTCACTGGTTTCCCTACGTTAGGCAGAACGCAGGTAGGTTCCCGAACCATTATTTTATCATAGTTTTATGTGAGTGGTTTGCTAGGGAGTGTAAGTCTCCGGTAGCTAGTAACACATTTACTTACTATGCTGTACATGCGTCACCTACAACGGTTCTCCTCTACGTGAAGGACGGGAAAGAAGTCTATAGAGAGACCTATGACGGCTACTTAAAGACTGAGGAGCTTGAGAAGGTTGTTGGTGGGTTTAAGGCGAGGGCTGAGGCTTTCGAGAGAGGGGAAAAGGTGAGTAAACCTATAGAGGAGGGACCGGACATTATTAAGCTTCTTAGGCAGATACTCTCGGGTGCTGGGAAGGATGTTTAACCCCTATGAGATAAGGAACGACTTCCCCGTACTTAACAGGATAGTTAGGGGCCGTAAGCTTATCTACTTAGACAATGCGGCTACCTCCCAGAAGCCTAAGCAGGTAGTAGCAGCCATAGCTAGGTACTACTTGTGGCACAACGCTAACGTACATCGAGGTCTCCACACACTATCTCAAGAAGCGAGCCAGCTCTATGAGGAAGCCCATGACGCTGTAGCTAAGTTTATCAACGCTAGAAGCTGGGAGGAGGTGATATTCACCTATAATGTGACCGAGGCAATAAACCTAGTCTCGTTTACGTGGGGGCTACCCAACGTAAATCCGGGAGATGAGATCGTCGTTACTGTGATGGAGCATCACTCCAACATGCTTCCTTGGAGGAAGCTAGCTAAGATAAAAGGAGCTAAGATAGTATATGTTGACATAACTAACGGCGGTGAGCTAACCTTTGACGAGTTTGAGAAGGTAATTAATAGGAGAACTAAGGTGGTTGCTGTAACCTTGATGAGCAATGTTCTCGGTACAATAACAGTTGACGTAGTTAAGAAAGTTAGTAAGCTTGCTCACGAGTACGGTGCTATCGTAGTAGCTGATGGAGCGCAGTACGTACCTCACGCCCCCACAGATGTCCGAGACCTTGGAGTAGATTTCCTAGGTTTCAGTGGGCATAAGATGTTAGGTCCTATGGGGATAGGAGTGTTGTGGGGTAGGAAAGAAATCCTGGAGGAGCTCGAGCCATTTAAGTCTGGTGGGGACACGATTAAGGACGTTACCCTAGATGATGTAGTATGGCACGACCTTCCTTGGAGATTTGAAGCTGGGACTCCTAACGTCGCTGGTGCTGTAGGCCTCAAAGCAGCAGTCGAATATCTTACCCGTCTTGGTATGGATTCCGTTAGGGAGCATGAGAGGGAATTGGTTAAATACACCTTCAAGAGATTCAACGAAGAATTGGGCGATGAGATTGAGGTGTACGGACCCAAGGATCCGGAACAGAGAGGTGGAGTAATAGCGTTCAACGTTAAGGGGCTTAATCATCACACGGTAGGGATGGCTCTAGACATGTTCGGAATAGCTGTTAGAACTGGAATGCACTGTGCTCACCCACTCCACTACCGGCTTGGACTGAAAGGAACTGTCAGAGCTAGTTACTACATATACAACATAAAGGAGGAGGTAGACGAGCTAGTACAGGCACTTAAGACTATTACAATGCTTAAGGATAAGTTGCAGACCGGAGAGGTTGATGAGAGGGTATGCACAGGAACCTAGAACACAGTGAGGAGAAAAGACTGAGACAGGAGAGGATAAGGTCTCTTATAGAGGAGCTAATTAAATCCCTCGGCGAGGATCCAGGAAGAGACGGACTTAGAGACACCCCGGATAGAGTATCTAAGATGCTAGTAGAGGAACTAGCTATGGGCTACTTTGTGGATCCACAGGTCTATGTTAAGACCTTTGAAGTAGAGGAATATGCTAGTAGGGAGGGCCTAGTTGCTGTAACAAACATCCCAATAAGATCTCTCTGTGAGCATCACCTCCTCCCATTCTTTGGTTATGCTCACGTAGTCTACATACCCTCAGGTAAGGTCCTAGGTTTCAGTAAGTTTGCTAGGGTCATAAAGGTCCTCTCAAGCAGGCTTCAAATCCAGGAGAGGTTGACGGAGCAAGTCGCAGACTTCCTCAATGAGGTGCTGAATCCTAGGGGTCTGATGGTATTGATTGAAGCTCTTCATACATGTGCTCTAATAAGGGGGGTTGAGGAATCCATGACTATGACTACTATGGCTGTGAGAGGGGTCTTCGAGGAGCAGAAGGATATGGTTAACCTAGCACTCCAAATAGTAAACTCAAGTAAGCTCCAGCTACCTAAGTTTGAAGGATTCTAGTAGTTAGCTTTTAAGATTAAGCATATCCTCATATGCGGGAACAGTGGTGAGTGGCTCAATAGAGTTCTTCTTTAATCCGAAGGTAGTGGCCGTAGTTGGAGCATCAAGAAGACCGGGTAAAGTTGGCTACGAGCTACTTAGAAACTTGAAGGAGATGTATAAGGGTACTCTATACGCTGTAAATCCTGAGGCTAAAGAAGTTCTCGGTGTTCCAACATATCCTAGCATACTTGACATACCTGAAGAAGTGGATGTCGCTGTTATCGTTGTCCCGGCGGAGAAGGTTGTGGAAGCTGCGGAGGAAGCAGGTAGAAAGGGGGTTAAGGGACTCATAGTCATCTCAGGGGGATTCAAGGAGATCGGACCTGAGGGTGCTGAAAGAGAGAGAAAGCTTGTTGAAGTAGTTCGGAAATACGGAATGAGGCTTATCGGACCTAACTGTGTCGGTGTCTATGTTCCTAAGTCTGGAATAAACACCCTGTTCTTGTCTAAAGAAAGACAGGGATATCCACCCCACGGATTTATAGCATTCGCTTCACAGTCCGGGGCTTTCGGATCGGCTGTATTAGATTGGGCCGCCATGAGAGGTATAGGTATTAGTAAGTTCATTAGCTACGGTAATAAGGCTGATGTTAGTGAGGTTGACGTACTGCTCTATCTCAAAGACGATGAGGACACTAAGGTAATAACCCTCTACGTGGAGGGGGTGGAGAATGGGCCAGAGTTCTTCAGAGCTCTAAAGGAGGTAACCAAGCACAAACCGGTTGTCGTATTAAAATCTGGGAGAACTGAGGCAGGCGCTAGAGCCGCTTCGTCTCACACCGGCTCGCTTGCTGGTTCTGATGCTGTATATAACGCCGTTTTCAAGCAGTCAGGTGTTATAAGAGCATACGGTATGGAAGAGCTCTTCGACTTAGCTATGGGATTAGCAATGCAGCCCCCAGCAACCGGGGATAGAGTAGCAGTTTTAACTGTGGGTGGGGGCTCAGGGGTTATGGCGACAGACGCTCTAGCAGATCTAGGTCTGAAAGTCCCGAAACTCTCGGATCAGAGCATAGCTAAGCTGAGAAAAGTTCTGCTTCCCTTCGCCTCACCTTATAATCCGGTAGATGTTACGGGCTCAGCCGTAGATGAACACCTAGTTGAGGCAATAGAAATCTTGATAACCTCCGGCGAGGTAGATGCTGTCATGTGGTTACCGTACTATATGGTTCCAGGGCTCACACCTGAACTGAATAAGAAGTTCGTGGAGAGAGTGAAGAAGGTGTTCAAGGAGACTGGCCGTGTTATCCCTATAGTTGGGGTAGCAACTGGGGGATCCTACACAGCTATGTACGCTAAGGAAGCTGAGACCATGGGAATACCTATGTACGTTTCACCGGAAAGAGCTGCTAAGGTAATTAAAGCTCTCGTAGATTATGGAAGGTGGTTAAGAGGTACTGGGTACCTGGAGCACCACATTGAGAGGTTCTACCGCTGGTTCGTAGGTTAAAAACTGAATACTAACAGAAATTCATTTACTGTTCTATCTGAAGTCGAAGAGTGTTTTACCAGCTCTAGATACAGATTCCAACTGCTTCTCACTGACACCGAAGTACTCTAGTATACGCATAGCCGCAGGTATTATTTGATGTTTTGTGTAGTAATCAACATCTACTTCGCTAGGTTTAACCATGAAGTATGGTAGAGCCCTAGAGGATATAGATCCCTCACCCCTCACTATGACGTAACCTACTTTATCTCCCTTCTCCACTTTAAATCCTAAGCTGATCATCTTCCTGGCTACGGTTACATGCGGTGCGCTAACCTCGTACTCATCTAGGGACTTAGTTAGGGTTTTCCATATAACTAACTTCTCCACCGGTATCCTCTGGTTCTTAAGTTCAAGTATTACGTTCCTCACATAGTCTACAGCTCTCTTCACGTCCCCTGTCTCCAGGACTATCTTAGCTACGTTTTCCTGCACTTCCTTAGCTATCTCGGACCAATCACCTCTAACAGCCTCAAAACCCACAATATCGATCCTACCATCCTCAAGAATACCCACATATCTTTTCTTAGCCTCAGTGAAGAAGACCCTCCTATATATCTTATCCACCTTTATCTCCAGCTCCAGAACTTTCATGACCTCATCTATGAATTTATTAACCTCCGGCTTGTTAGAGACGAAGAGGGAATCTGTGTCCCCGTATATTACCTCAAGACCTAACGTCTCAGCTATCTCAATTGCTTTCCTTATAATCTCCCTACCTACCGCTGTAACTGCTTCAGCTCCTTGCCTGAAGTACCAGCGAGCACCTACCCACCCCATATATCCGTAGGAGGCGTTTGCCAATATCTTGAGGGCTCTCTGCCTCTCATCGAGAATAACATACTCCGGTGAGCCAGGCTCATATCTCTTCATCTCCTCGCGAACACTCCTCCTCAACTTAATCAACGTCTCCAGGACGCTCTTATAGAACCCCGGCGGCTCCTTTCTAAAACAGTGATTCACCCCCGGGATTTCGTAGCAGGAGTCACCGCAACCACAGTTAACGTACGTGTCCGGACCTATATTGAATTTTATCATTATGTTCGGGTACATGGAGGTAAAGTCCAGGACCGCTATGTTCTCATGTATCCCTTTCCTAGGCTCCAGAACCACTGCTCCTTTATAGGGCTCATACTCTCTTTCTACTCTATTCGGTATGAGCTCACCCATCTTAACCGCTGATCTCATTAGATACCATTCTAACCTATAGCCCACTGAAGCCGCACCGACCTGATCGAGAGGTAAACCTGTTAGTGAGGAGAGCTGGATAGCGAATGGGAGAAACTTCTCGAATAGCTTGAATGTAGATATTACATCATCTCTAGCGTACTCCAGGAGCTTCGGCCTCCTACTTTTATCATCCCAGTATCTAAATATTTCGTGACCGGGAATCAGGGTCCTCTCGCTTCTTTTAACAATACCGAAGTACTCAGCAACAACATCTAAAGACTTCACCTTGATTTCAGGGATTTCCTCAGCGAAGTCGTATATATCCACGTGGAGTCTGCCAGGTATAGAATAATGACCGTGCACTGAGGGCCTAGGAATCCCACCACGTGTTCTCCCTATATCGAACAGTAGACCAACTTTACTCGCTCTCTCTACTAGATACGGAAGGTCGAATCTATTAGAATTGTATCCGACAACTATGTCTGGATCATAGTTGAGTACGTAATTCATGAACTCTTTAATTGCTTCTCTATCCTGGGGTGGCGACCCTTCTGAAGCTGTAAAAAGTTTCAGGTCTCCATCAGATGTCGCTACAGCTATGATTATGATCGGATCACGTGTCGGGTCAACACTGCCACGTGGATTGTATACTTCTATGTCTAGGGCGAGGGTCTTAATCTTAGGTGGGGTATAGATCTTTAGGGGCTTTAACTTTCCAACTAGAGAATAAACTGAGTTTACCCTATAGCCGGATACCCCTTCTAGAGGTTCGACCTCAGCTTCATACCACTGGCACGGGGGAGTATCATTGTCTAGAATGTACCTCATACTGAACCGGATGTCTGCCTCAACTACGTCAACCACACCTTTAATCTTTTTAACTGCCTCTCTGTACTCGCGGACGGCCTCAGGTTTAACTGTAGTTACTTTAAGTACCTTAACCGGCTTCCCGTAGTATTTTCTGCTACCTACTTCAACTGAAACTATAGGTGAGTCTCCCCTAGATAGAAGTTTTATCTTGTTCACTATGTCCCGCTCATTAGCTCCCTCTTCAAGGATAGCATAGAAGTAGGGTCTGAAACTCCTATCTAAGATTAAAATCCTTCTGTGGTCTTCAGCTATAGCCCAGAGAAGTATGGCTGGGATGCCGCTATGTATTTCGTAACTTACATCAAGTAGGTAAAACCTTATTAACACCTCCCAACTCCAAGATGCTCCTAGTTACATAACTAATAAAGTTAGTTTCGGTATTCCGAGGTCTAACCTCACAGAAAGAGATTAACCTCTAGCTGTAGCTGAGATTATTTTTATCACGTCACCGTCGGCCAGTATGTAGTCGGATCCAACCCTCTTGTTTTTATTGACTACATAGGCCGCTAAGAAGCCCTTAGCTAGTTCTGTATGTACCATCTCGGCTAGTTCTAGAGCAGTAGTACCTTGCCTAACCAGGTAAGCGTCGGGTAGTATATTACCGTCTTTATCACTAAACCTTGAAGGGTTTTCAACTGGATAGACAACTAGCATCCTAAGCACGTCGAATACTGCTGCGTTAAGAGAGTTCTGAATACCGGTGCCTCCATATTTCTTCATGAACGCCTCTATTTTCTCTAGAACATGTTTTTGCTTAGCGGTAAGTTTAGACTCATCGACTACGCGGAATTCGCGGTCACCTGGTAAATAGTCTATGAAGCCTGACCTAGCAGCTTTTCTAAGAACAAGCTCGTATAGGGCGCTGGCAGGTATGATCAACTTTTTACCTCCTAATACGGAGAGAACCTCTTTAAGGTTGTCCTCAGCTTCCGGTACATCCATCTTATTTGCTACTATAACCATAGGCTTAGCCTTCTCCCTCAGCTTCTTCGAGAAAAGTCTGAGCTCTTCCTCTCTCCACGAGCTGGGCTTAGTATTCTCAAGCTTACTATCTTTTAATGCTTCAACTACATGCTCCCTCTTAATTGATAGACCGGAAACTCTCTTCGTAATCCTAGCGATTACCTCGTCCCAGGGAATGTTATCTAGTCCGCGGGAGAATCTGTCCCAGTCGCGGGAGATAACACCGTAAAACCACTCATCAACCTCGAACTCTATGGACTCTATCTCCTCTAGAGGGCTGTAGTAGCCGGGCTTTACCGGGTTGCCCTCCTCATCGGTTTCACCAGCCATATCCACGATATGGAGAAGGACGTCTGCCTGCCTGAGATCATCCATAAACTTATTTCCCAGCCCTCTACCCCTATGAGCGCCACGAATTAAGCCAGCAACATCGTAGAGCCTCACAGGTATGAACCTATTTCCTTTAAGGCACGCGGAGTTCTTAGGGTTGCAGTAGGGTAATCCGAGATCTACATGAGCACACCTCTTCCTGACGTAGGCTATACCGATATTGGGGTTGATCGTTACAAAAGGCCTGTTCTCAATCTTAGCGTCTATGAGGGTCGCAGCAGAGAAAAACGTTGTTTTTCCTACGTTAGTCTTACCGACTAGGCCTACAGTGGGCATAGGAGGAGGCAACTCCGCCACCAACAACTTTAGCGATCCTAAACTTAAGTTACTTTGCAGTTGAGTGTGTTTCTATGGATAAAGAGGTTAATTACTAGGGAGTTTGAAACATATTCTAATTTTAAGAATCAGCAGTACTAACTTATTCGTTTTGTTAGCTGAAATATTTTTAGTAATGTGATAGACCGATTACGTAACTAGCTATCTTTATTAGTTTATCTCGGTACTGCATCTTGGTCACTGCCATGGGAGGGTTCATCTTTATAAGGTCTTTAAGGGATGCTAACGTAGTTCCTTTAGTTGAGATTACTGTTAGGAGAATGGAGTTCCGAGGGAGGGATTGTAGCGGTATTGCCTGGATAAGTAGTGAGGGCCTGAAAGTAGTTAAAGATTCGTGTCCTATCTCCAGTCTATTTCATAAGTACAATCTAGGAGGTATTTCAGCTACTGTAGCTCTAGGTCACACTAGGTACTCCACACACGGGAAAGCCGATCCCAGGAACGCACACCCACATCTAGATTGTAAAGGGTTCGTAGCTGTAGTAGGGGATGGTGCTTTAAGGAATTATGAGGAGCTTCAGCTAGAGTTGGTAGAGCGAGGTCATAAGCTAGTATCGAAGTCAGACTTCGAGTTAGTGTCTCACATGGTGGAGGAATTTATTGATAGGGGGTTGAGCTACGTTAAGGCTTTCACAGAAGCTGTGCGGAGGACTAGGGGGCTCATATCGATTCTAGCATTATTTAGAGATGGTACGGCAGTAGCATATACGTCTCACCAACCGATCTACGTGGGGTTAAGCGAGGATTTTATCACTATTTCATCAACGATGTCCGGGCTCTACGGAAACTCGAAGAGCTTCACAAAGATTGATGGTGGTGAAGTAGTTATCGTAGCTAGCGACGGTTCCGTTTCGTTTTTAGATCTGCAGGGAAGGACAGCACTTAAGTCTTTCTCAGCATATAGCTTAGAGGAATATTTAGTAGCGACGGATGGTTACCCGCACCACATGCTCCGCGAAATTTATGAGGTGCCTTACAGTATTTTAAGGACTGCCTCCGCTATCCAGGCAAAGTACTTAGAGCTCGCTTCAAAGATAATTCTTAGAAGTAACAGGGTTTTCGTAGTAGCCAACGGGACAAGTCTTCACGCAGGTATGGTCTTCTCGTACTACCTTTCTGAGCTAGCTAATATTGTGCCGGTAGTTGTCAGCGCATCAGAGTTCCTCCTGTACTACCTCGATAACATCGGTGTTGGGGACTCTGTAATTGCTGTCAGCCAGTCCGGAGAGACCTCCGAAGTTGTGAGATCAGCTTACGAGGCTAGACTCAGAGGGGCTACAGTCATAGGTGCTACTAACAACATCAACTCCAGATTAACGAGGTTCTCAAATCTATACCTTCCGATAGCCGCAGGTCCCGAGCTAGCAGTCCCAGCAACTAAGACATTCGCGTCAACTCTGATACTCATGTACGTTCTCGCTAGGTCCGTCTCATCTATGGCTAGTTCAACTAGTTCTAAAGTCCTGGACGAGGTTTGGAACGAGGTAGAGAAAGTGCATGTGGAGCTCAGTAGCAACCTAGGTAGGGTAGATAATGAAGCTAGGGAAGCGTCAAAGGTTATTGTAAATTGCTCTAGTGGTTATGTGGTTTCAAGAGGGATAACATACCCTCTAGCATTAGAGGGAGCTCTGAAGATCAAGGAATCGGCATATGTTCATGCTGAAGGTGTTGAGGGTGGAGAGCTGAGACATGGCCCGATCTCAATACTCGATAAGAACATGTTCGTGGTGTTTATAGAGCCTCTAGAGCGAGCAGCAGCTGAGGATACGCTGAAGATGGTAGAGGAAGTTCAGAGCTATGAAAGCCCGGTAGTTCTCATCTCACATAGTTCTAAAGTAGTAAGAGGCTTAGAGACCGTGATCAACGTCCCAATGATTGGGAGGTACTTCACGCCCATCAGTATAGCAATATCTCTTCAACTCCTAGCTTACTGGATAGCTAGGTATAGAGGAGTTAACGTAGATCAGCCGAGGAGGTTAGCTAAGGTAGTGAAAGTAGAGTGAAACTTCTTTATGTTGTCGAGGAGATCGTTTTTATTCGTAAGCTTCCGAAATAACCTAGGTGACACTCGTGAGGCAAGCTAGAGGGGGTATACACAAAGTAGTAGTAACGCTACTAATAGTTGCTATGGCAGTATCCGGGATACGGGTTTTACCTAGTAGTGTTCTCCTAGCTACCTCCCCCAGTAAAGTAGTCTACACAGATCCGCAAGGTGATTCATTCGGCCCCGGAGCTTATGTCTTCAACCCTTCCCTCGCTGAAAGCTACAAACCGGAGTACTTCGACCTAACAAGTTTTTCTGTAGATATAGATAGCAGTGTAGTCAGATTCTCCATAGGTCTAACCGCGATAGCTAACCCACTAAATTCACCGCTAGGATTCTCCCCTCAGGTAGTTCACATATACATCGTTGGGGAGTGTAGTACTAGAAGATCTGATACGCTAGGTCTTAATGTCCGGCTGAGGTCGGCAGATTCCTGGTGTGCGAGCGTAGTTATCACCCCAAACCTAGGTAACTACAACTCTAGGATAGTGTTAGCTAGTGGAACTGAGGTGGAGTTGAAGAAAATCTACGTAGCTGAAAATAATACGATCGTAGCTGAGGTCCCATCTGAGCATCTTCTAGATATTATAGAAGGGAATGTAGAGAGGTGGAGATTCTTTGTAGCAGTTACAGCATACGACCCCAAGTCCCCCGATGGACTTATTGATGTAGGCTTGCCGGGCTCTAATGCCTCAGTTATATATAACGGAACAGAGCTCCCCAATCCAGCACTTCTACCTAGGATCCTAGATATCCTTACCGACACAGTAGAAGATCAGTATGCTATGTTGGGTGCCTACCCACTCCTACGTGGGGATATAGCCACGGTCGCTGCCTACCCATATCTAGAGAAGCTACTGCTACCGTTCGAGTTTGTGACTAGGATCGAGTTCATAACTACAACTAGTTTCGCAACTACCACATATCTTAAGGTATACGAGGTACCTGGGGTAACAACTACTACCACTCAATATGTTCAAGTACCTAAGTACGGTGTGGAGCTATATGTCCTTGCGCTAGTATGCGTAGCTCTAGTCGTGGTTTTAGCCTACGGACTGAGGAAATTCAAGTAAGTGCTGTGAAGGATGAGAGTCTCGCTTCATGAGGATATACTTGACTAATGTTTTAACATCTTAATCGTGCATGTAAAGCAATCTGACCTTTCTACTCTCCTTAGATATCTTTTCAAGTTTGGTGAAGCCTACACGTATAAGCTGCACTACCTTTCCCGGTGGGAACTCCAGCAAGGATTTCTCACCTAGCCCTCGAAGAATCTTGAGTTTAAGTCCTTCAGGTTTTAGTAGCTCCAGCCTTATACACTGCCTAGCCGGAACCCAGTGAACTATCTTGAGTCCTTTCCTCCTTGCTTGGTCTAAGTCCGTACCTATGAACCTGGCTTCAGCTATACTGTCAGATAATTTCTCTAGTGAGATGTTGCAGAACTCTAAAAGTCTTAGAGCTCCATCCTTACTTAGTATGTCAAGGTCTTCTCTACTTATGAGCACCTCAACAACGTCTTCTGAGCCTACATCAATCAGTCTAAAACCTAGAGACTGTGTAGTTGGGTGATAAGGAAGTCTGAGCTGTCTTATATTGGGATCCTTCGGCACATCCCTAACCACCAATTTAACAGGGTTAAACACCGCCATGAGCCTAGGAGTTACTGGATCTATTTTCTTCCTATTTAATGAGGCTATGTTCTCCCAGCTAATTGTCGCGTCCGTACCTTTAACTCCAACCTCCATTATTATCTCCTTTATGACCTCAGGGAGTATACCACGTCTTCTCAGGGAGCTTATAGTTCCAAATCTAGGATCATCGATACTGATAGCCCCCCTACTCCGCCTAAGGGTCTCCTTTATCTTAGACTTACTCAGAATCATACCTTCGAGTTTGAGTCTCCCTAGGTTTATTACCTCAGGGTATTCCCAACCTAACGCTTTATACACGTAAAGTTGCTTCAAAGTATTCAAAGCATGCTCTTTTCCTCTAAGTATGTGTGTAACCCCCATAAGCTTGTCATCCACACCAGCAGCGAAATTATATGTCGGCCACACCACGTATTTACTGCCGGTAAGTGGGTGGGGGTACTTAGATGTGTCTATTATACGAAACGCGACCCAGTCTATTAATGAGGGATCGGGGCTCGTGAGGTCTGTCTTAACCCTCACCACAGCTTCCCCTTCTCCGAAGTGTCCTGATAGCATTCTATCGAATAGCTCCAGTGATTTCTCTGGTGACTGGTCCCTGTGAGGACACCCCCTCCTCTCGAGCTTGTACCTCCTGAAATCATCACGCTTACAGAGATCTACGTAGGCGCCTCCCTTAGAGATGAGTTCCTTAGCTACCTGGTAGTATATCTCCATTCTCAGAGACTGTACGTACTCCTCGTCCCATGATATTCCTAACCACTTTAGATCCTCCTTAATTGCTCTATACGCTTCGGGCATAGGTCTCTTCGTTCTCGGGTCTGTATCCTCAAACCTAAGTATGAACTTACCTCTATACTCCCGAGCGTATTCGTAACTTAGTAGAGCAGGTCTTGCGTTGCCTAGGTGAATATAGAAATCAGGGTTTGGAGCGAACCTCGTCTTGATAATGCTGTATTTATCTGAGTTCGGGAGGGGTGGCAGTGTCTTAGGCTCCTGCAGTCTCTTCTTTCCGGCTTCCTCGAAAATCTCCGGGTACTTTTCCCTCGCTAGACTTAACTGCTCCTCGATGCTGAGGCTGTTTACGAAGTTCACAACTTCCTTAACTATCTCCACTACCTGTTTCGCGTATTTTTTGAGTTCAGGTAGCTCTGCGAATACTTTACTAACTACAGCACCTTCGAGAGCCTTTCCTCCGTGCTCTATAGAGTTCTTTAAGGCGTGCTTTATTGCTACTTGCCTTACCCTATCTACCTCCACTAACCCTGACACCCTCACTAGTAAATACTATAAAGTACTTTAACGGTCTTGAGGTAGGATCCTCATGCAGTAATAGAACACTACCTTTGAATTCTGATTTGATGCTCCTAACTTCTCCCTTATTCGTTACTACGTAAGCAATAAGATCCCCCGGACTTACCTGGTCTGCTACATCTACTAGGAAATACACTTCTACCCCACTCAGTTCCAGGATATCTAACCGGGAGTTCACCCCAACATTTAAGCAGACATCTTTTCTCTCATTGCAGATGGTTAGATCGCGGTCTACAATACCTCTCGATATCAACTCCCGTGCTAGGTCGGAACAGCTCACCTCACTACCATTCACGTAGCATCTGACAGGCTTGTAATACCTTAAGACCTCCTCTATGTCTTTAAGAACCTTAGTCGTAGCATCACCAGGTCTTGCAGACAAGAAGTGCACCGCTAGTAGGATCTCCTAGTTACGTAATAAGCCAGCTGCTTTAGTGTCTCTCTAGACCTCAGATCTCGTGGGTGCGTAGAATCGAGTGCCTCGATACCCCTCCTTATGAAGTCCTCAGCAAGTTTGTTGCTGTAGTCTAGAGCTCCTAGCTCTATCAGTACTCTAGCCGCTTTCTCTAGTTCCTCCCGGGAAGCTTTCGTGTTCCCTAGGGCGCTCATAATTACCTTCCTTTGCTCCTCACTAGCTCTTTCAAGAGCATATATTACTAATATCGTCTTCTTACCTTCCCGGATATCACTATACTTAGGCTTCCCCAGGACCTTCTCATCAGCTACTAATCCCAGCTCGTCGTCCCTTATCTGGAAGGCTATACCTATATTGAAAGCGAAATCCGCGAGCTTTGCTATGTCCTCATCTGGTGCTCCCGCTATGATGGCTCCAATAACTACTGAGGACTTGAAGAGAGCGGCAGTCTTCTTTCTAACCATCTCGATGTACTCGTCGACGGTGACAGTCTCCCTCGATTCAAACATTATGTCCATAGCCTGACCCTCAGCAACTGTCGTAGCTGCCCATGTAAGTTCCCTTATTGCGGAGAGCACCTTTTCGTAGTTTAACCCATAGTCCAGCAACCTTAAGAGAGCTTCATAGGACTTAGCGAAGAGAAGATCCCCAGCAACTATGGCCAGTCCCTCACCCCAGACCTTATGTACAGTCGGTACACCCCTTCTATATTCATCTCGGTCTATTATGTCGTCATGTATTAAGGTAAAGTTATGTAGTATTTCGACAGCTGCTGCCGCCCACGACGATATCTCGGGGGAGAGTCCGTACATCTTGGATGCGAGAACTAGAGCGAGAGGTCTTAACCTCTTACCACCAGCTCTAACTAGGTGCATTGATGCTTCGTAGAGTTCTCTGGGTTTTCCTGAGACTATCTCCTCTATTCTTCTGTACGTCATACTGCTGACAAGATTCGCGAGGTCTACTACGTCTCCTGGAAGTTCCAACATTCCACCTCAAACAAGTTAAATACTGACAGTTATATTTCTTGGTTCTTGTATTGAGCTAGCTAGAGCTAATATCCTTCTTATGCAACGTCTACTTGCTGGTAGGGTGCATGAATCAGCTGGAAATTAATGAGGTTAGGAGGTACCTCGAGGAACTCGAGGAGGCTCGCGAGCAACTCATTAAGGTCGCTAGGGAGGTTTCACAACTAGTTAGGGCAGTGGTATCGTTATCTGTACGTAGGAGGAGGGAGGATGCTCACAGGTATTATCAGGAGCTCTCAGATAGATTTAAGTCGCTTCTAGAGGTATCATCTAAACATCCAGAGCTCACATACTCTAATTTCTTCTACTCTATTGCGGCTGAGTATGTGGAGGCGGTACAGCTCTATTCGGTAGTCTTTGAGGGGAGGCTTCTAACTCTAAGTGAGCTTAACGTACACCCCATACCTTACCTGCTAGGACATGCTGATCTAATTGGAGAGTTAAAGAGGCTTTCTTTAGAGCATCTTAGAAGGGGTGAGTATAGAGAGAGCTTTACCTACCTTGAGTTAGCTGAGGGCATATACGAGGAGCTCTCATCTATCGACATAGCAGACCCTATTGTACCGGGGCTTAGAAGGAAGCTGGATGTATATAGGAAGGTCATAGATGACTGGAAGGTTCTACTCATAGATATAGAGTCTAGAGTGAAGCTAGAGAAAATATGTGGTAAGATACTTGAAAGAGGTTTGACATCGACTGATTAAATATGCTGTCAGCTAAAGAATAGTAAGAACCTAGGTGTGAGCTGTGTCCGAGTTCGTGATAGATCGTGTCTGGGCGCTTCAAGTCCTCGACTCGAGAGGGGATCCTACTGTTGAGGTAGTTGTGACCACGAAAGGTGGTGGGGTCGGTCGAGGTATAGCTCCTGCTGGAGCGTCACGCGGGAGTAGAGAAGCTCTGGAGCTCCGCGATGGTGGTAGGAAGTACCTAGGTAGGGGTGTGGAGAAGGCAGTTGAGGCCGTGAATAAGTATATAGCTCCAGCCATAATCGGAATGAGCTCCTATAGGTTTAGGGAAGTTGATAGAAGGATGATCGAGGTAGATGGAACTCCAAATATGTCGAGACTGGGAGCTAACGCTACTACGGCTACCTCATTTGCTGTCCTCAACGCGGCAGCTAATACAGAAGGCTTACCGCTCTTCGAGTTTCTAGGGGGTAGGAGAAGCCGTCTCCTACCGACTCCGTTAATGAACGTAATTAATGGAGGTGCGCATGCGGGGAATGAGCTCTCGTTTCAAGAATTCATGATAGTCCCTGTAGGAGCTTCAACATTTTCAGAAGCTTTAAGAGTAGCTGTGGAGGTCTATAAGACCTTGAAGGGATACCTTAAGGAAGTGTACGGGCCGATGGCAACGAACGTAGGTGACGAAGGGGGTTTCGCCCCACCCATGAAGAGTGTTAGGGAGGCGCTCGAGGCGTTGGTGAAGGCTGTAACACGGGCTGGTTACGAGGTTGGTAAGGATGTGTTACTAGCTCTAGATGTAGCTGCTTCCCAGATCTACAGGGACGGTAAGTACGTAGTTGACCGCAGTGAGATGACAGCTGAGGAGCTTCTAGAGCTCTATCTCAGGCTAGCTGAGGAGTTCCCTATAGCGAGTATCGAGGATCCCTTTGCGGAGGATCAACCTAGGTACTTTAAGGAATTGAGGGACAAGCTGAAGGGTAGGTCCCTAGTTATAGGTGATGACCTGACAGTGACCAGAGCTGAGCTGGTCTCTGAGTACTTCCTGGGAGGCGTAATTGATGGTACTATCATTAAGGTTAACCAAGTAGGAACCTTTACTGAAGCTGAAAGATCTATAACAACCCTTAAGGAGCTCGGGGGGAGAGCCATAATAAGCCATAGGAGTGGTGAAAGTGAGGATACTACCATAGCCCATATAGCTGTAGCATATGAGATCGGTCTAATAAAAACCGGTGCCCCCGCTAGAGGGGAGAGGACGTCTAAGTACAACGAGCTACTTAGGATTGAGGACTACCTATCTGGAGACGCTATATATGCTGGATCTAAATTCCTTAAGTAATCCAGTGGGGTTGGAGGTTTAACTCTAGCATAGCTGATATAACTAATGCCATTATTCTCCGCTTGGTTTAATCTCTTATTGCAATCTACAGACTAAATAACTCATTAAGGGACCAAGCCCTCCAGGGGCAGGAATTGTGGTTATAGTTTTTAAAGAAAGTCTGGGTCAGCTTATGAACGGGATAGTCTGTGGGCGTTGAAACGGTAGTTGAGACCATTAGCTCAATCTTCCAACCACTTATCGGTATAGTATCTAGCGGTAGCCTATCTAGAATCATTGCTGTTACCGGTATCTCAATACTCCTCATGATGGCCGTTATTTATGTTGTATACGGGTTCATAAAGCTAGGGAAACTCTTGTGGAATCTCCGAGTAAGGAGCCTAGCACTAGGTCTAACAGTCATCGGTGTAGCACTGATATGTTTAGCTATAGTCCTTCCTTACTAGAAGTTAACCTATTTTTCTCATAACTATAAAGTCCTCTACAGAATAATTAAAATGGGTCGGATCTGTGGAGAAAGCTGTCTACATCTACGACGAGCTCCATGGGTACATAAAGCTAGTTGGGGTCTTTAGGGATATAGTTTACACTAAGGTCTTCCAGAGGCTTAGGAGGATAAAACAACTCCCGTTCGCTTGGTACGTCTACCCAGGCGCAACACATACAAGATTCTCACACGCTTTAGGGTCGATGCATATAGCTGACTTAGTAGCTAAGAGGCTTTATGAGGGTGGATATATAAGTAAGGACGATCTAACAGTAGTTAAAGTAAGTGCCTTACTTCATGACATAGGACACCTACCCTACTCCCACTCTCTAGAGCCCTTCTTAATGGATCTTTTAGGGATGGGACCTAAGGAGATAGCTGAGCTGATAATAACTCAAGACCCTGAACTAAGGGAAGTCTTCGAGAAACATGGTATTAGTAGTAACGACGTTGTTTCCATATTGAAAGGGGAGAGCAGTTCCGCTATATTAAATGAACTGGTTTCGAGCGATATAGATGTTGACAGGCTAGACTACCTCCCAAGAGACGCTTATCATACCGGGGTAGCTTATGGGAACATAGATCTGCATAGACTAGTAACATTCTTAACTCCCGGGAGCTCCGGGATAGCTGTCCCAATAAAGGCTCTGAACGCCTTAGAGAGCTTCTACATAGCGAGGCTACATATGTATAAGGCTGTCTATTACCATAAGACTATAACGGGCTATCAGATACTATTGAGAAACGTTTTGTCAGAGTTCATGAAGTACAGGGAGTTGAGGGAAGTACTTGAAACATATATGAGTCAGCACGGGCTTCTGAGGTCCATTCAAGACGGAAGCTATTTCTTGTGGGATGACTCGCTAATATCGGGACTACTAAACTACGCTCTAACCAAGAGGATTCTATCCCCTGAGGCTGAGGACTTAGTTAGTAAGCTCCTTAATAGAAGGGGGTATAAGTCCGTAGTAAATGAAGTATCTGTTTGTTGGGATCAAAAGAAGGTAGCACTCAGAAGTGAGGAGTTAAGGGTTCTTATTGAGACCGAGACGTCTCTCACACCACCTAAAGTAGTAGTCTTCGCTGAGGCTGTTCCCATCTATACTGTTGGGAAAGCAGCCAGAGTTATAGACGACGGGAGGGAAAGGGAGATATTAGAAGTTGAGGAAAGTCTAATGCGGTACATACCCCCATATATATGCTTCTCCAGACTTTACGTACTTCCTGAATACGAGGAGGAGGTTAGGGAAGTATTAGAGAAGTTCCTTAAGCATTAAATACGCGTCCTCACCATCCGGGTAGTACTCCCTCAAAACAGACACTATCTTGTATCCAAGTTTCTTATATAGAGATATTGCGGCAACGTTGTTAACTGAAACCTCTAGAACAGCCTCAGGAACACCTCGGGTCTTAAGTCTGTTCTCAAATTCTCTTAATAATGCTTCACCTAACCCCCTTCTCCTGAACCTTTCGTCGACAGCTATCGAAATCAGGTGACCTCTCGTGTTGTGTTCGATTATACCGAGAGAGTACCCTACAACTTCTTTATCACACTCTACTACAAGGAAGAGTTCCGGAAATAGATGGTAGTATATGATGAAGATATAGCAAGGATAAGGATAGGGAAACGCTTTACTCTCTATTTCACACACCTTAGCTAGGTCCTCTTGGCGGAATTCTCTGATAGAGCATCCTTGAGCAAGCACTTACTTGCCCAGTAAACATGTTTTATTCCGTATTTAGCCCTAGCAATACTGTTGAGCTCTCAAGCAATGAATTGTTTGGGGATGATTAGTTTAAGAGCCTCATCAAGAACGTTAATTGGGTGGGAGTAGCGTACTGGGAGTTAGTAAGACCTGATGCTGTAACAGTATGGAGGAGTAGGGTGGTGAGGGAGAAACTTTCGTGGTATTACGACGTTATGGTGAACAAAGCTCCTGCGAAGTTCGTCATAGCTAGGTACATCCCGACTGAGGGAGATTTAGGAAAGATGAATCTTGAGGAGCTCTGGGCTCTACATGATAGTCTATCCAAAGAGTTTTCCAAGCTTTTTCACCAGGCTAAGAACCGTAAGCTTACGTATGCCGATGTAGTTAAGCTTGATAAGCCCAGGATCAGCTATCTCGACGTTAAGGTTGAGATAGCTAGGAGGATCCTAGAGCAATGCCGTTTTTGTGAGTGGAGGTGTAAGGTTAACAGGCTGGGAGGTGCCCGAGGCTTCTGCAGGCTAGCTAATGAGACATACATATCGTCATACTTCCTTCATGTAGGTGAGGAAGCGCCGCTCGTTCCGAGCGGAACAATATTCTACGGCTCATGCAATTTCAGGTGTGTGTTCTGCCAGAACCACGACATATCGCAGGAAAACCCCTTCAGCGGGTGGAAGGTTACAGCTGAGGAGCTAGCTACTATTCAGGACTACCTCAGGCAGGAAGGTGCTAGAAACATAAACCACGTGGGAGGAGATCCCACACCGAATATCTACACTATACTGAGCTCACTAAAGTATGTAAGAAGTAATGTCCCACAACTTTGGAACAGTAACATGTACCTCACTGAGGAGTCCATGAAGTTACTGCTAGACGTTATAGATATATGGTTACCTGACTTCAAATACGGAAATGACTCATGCGCTCTCAGACTCTCTATGGTTAGGAACTACGTGGAGGTAGTGACCAGGAACCTGAAAGCTCCTTGCGAGAGGGCTGACCCTATAATAATAAGACACTTAGTGCTCCCAAATCACGTTAGTTGCTGTACAGAGCCTGTCCTAACCTGGATCTCGCATAACTGCCCCTCAGCGCTGGTGAATGTGATGGGGCAGTACAGACCGGAGTACCTTGTTTTAAGGTATCCAGAGAAGTACCGAGAGATAGCTAGGAGACCGTCAGCAGATGAGATGAATCAAGCTTACAGTATAGCAAAGAAGTTGAAGATAGACTTCGAGGACGTTAGTTAAAGGACCTTACAATAAAAATTGCAGTAAAAATCATTTAATGCTAGCTCTTACTCTCCCTTGGTTTTAGATATATCTTTCCTCCGATTATCGATGAGTTAGGTATCAGAGCCTTAGTTCCGTCAGCTTTTACTACTACTGTAAATAGTGTTGCTACATCCTCTACTACTCCATCTTCACCTGCTATTATCACCTTATCACCTATCTTAAAGGGCCTCGCTATTAGAAGGAATAGTCCGGCTATTGCCTGCCCAAGAACTTGTTGTGATGCGAAGCCCACTACAATACCTAGGAAACCACCTAGAGCTACCCCAGCAGCACCTCCAGCAACACCACCAGCTATAGATGCGGCTAGGGCACCTATACCTATAATTCTCGTGATGTTCCTGACAGCGGCTGCTGTCGGGTGATCATATCTCACCCTCATCATCCAGTAGATAGTAGTAGCTATTCCGGATACTATGAGATAACCAAATGCTACTGCGAGGAGTATCTGAACGTAGACAGCGTACTCACCTATATCAACCTTGAATGCTGGAAGTAAATCTTTAAATACGTACTGCACCAAGGCTGCTGCTATGACGTATAGAACTATGTAGAGAACTAACGTGGCTATAGACCTTGACACCTTACCTACAGGAGATTCTTGCTGTGTCATGAAATAACACCATGTTATTTTATGTAAAGCACCTTATAAGTTTTTCAGTATTGAAACCATGGCGATGTAAATTGCTGACGGTGATAGCTGGATCAACTGTAGACTATGTAGGTAGTAACATCCAAGTAGGAGGCCCAGCCTACTATATCGGTACAGCTCTAGCGCACCTAGACGGGAGAGCACGCATAGCGACAACGAGATCTAGAGCCTCCAGCATACTTAGAAAATACTTCAACCACATCGATGTTATTGAGGTCGGAGTAGGTGAGACAGTCTTCAACATACAAATATCTGATGGTAGCAGATCTCTCCAGGTCCTGAGATCTGCCAGAATGAGCTTACCTAAAATACTTGATTTTCTGGAATCGTCAGGTTACATAGTCATATCAACGACCTTAGATGAGCTGAGTTTCGCGGAGCTAGAGAAGTTAGTTGAAGAAAGGCTTGCCGTTATAGACGTGCAGGGTTTTGTGAGGGTTGTAGTCAACGGGAATCAAGTAACTACAGCTCCGAAACGTGTTTTTGAGTTGGGTAAGTATCTAGGCAATTCGGTGAGGTCTGTTTTGAGGGGAGAGAGGTGTGAGTTCCCGGAAGAGTGTTGGGTTGACCCACTATGGTGTGCCGAGAATCTGCGGGCTGACGTGGTCATAACAGATGGAGAGGGCCCAATAAGGGTAGCTCGACATGGAGATAGGTACGTGTATGAGGTAAGACCTCTAGCAGGTCTTTACGGGAGACCTATCGGACTAGGGGATGTTTTCACAGCGGTTCTCTCTCACTATCTACTTAATGTAGGAGAACCCCTTCCTGAGGCTGTAGCAGTAGCATCTATAGCAGCATCACTGAAGCTTAGAGACAGACATCCTTGGTTCACTCTCCACGAGTTAGCAGTACTAAGAGATAAGGTCTTAATCACCCGCACCAGGCCTTAATTCACTCCACTTTAGACCATGGAAATAACGTGCTCTACGGTTAGATTAGTTCATGAGGCTAGCTTGCGAAAGTGTGTTATATCTTCTTTGATAACTTCTCTTTCTCCTCCTTAAGAGTCTCCTCAAGTTCTCTAGCAAGTCTTAGGGAAGCGCTTACAACCTCTTTATGTCCCTTATCAATAAGCATCTTAAGGAACCTAGCCGCACACTTACTGCTATGGAAGGCTAGCTCTACCTCACCGGTGTTGATCACTATGCCTTGACCCTCCGGGAATACCCTACCACACACAAGGCAGGTATAGCGGCGATACCTCAGTTCACATACCCATAAACTCTAGTAGTCCTCGAAATTAAAGATCCTCCACTTCCTATTCCTTACTTTGATGTGGATATTATCCTGACCCTAGGGTACACTACTTTCAGGAGAAGGAGAGATCGCGTCAACGAGATTACAACTGAAAGTAGCCCTAGAGGGCTGAGAGGAGATCAGCTAGATAGATGTCTTGTGAAGAACTATATTATATTCACGTAGAAGTAGAGAACTCTTTGGGTATAGCGTGTGAGGATCTTATGGGCTCCTTGGAGAATGAACTACATTAGGAAAGCCTCAGAAGTAGCTGAGTGCATATTTTGTAAAGCCTCTAACTCCACTAACGATGAGGAAAACCTAGTAGTGTTCAAGACAAAACACAGCATAGTCATGCTTAATGCGTACCCCTACAATACGGGCCACGTCATGGTAGCACCTAGAAGGCATGTATCTAGAGTTGAGCTACTCCATGATTACGAGGTTCTAGACCTCTTCAACTCTCTTAAAAACATAATAGAGTGTTTAAATGAAGAGTATAAACCTGACGGATACAACATAGGCCTTAACATCGGTAAGGTAGCGGGGGCAGGGATTGAAGCGCATTTACATATTCACGTAGTACCTAGATGGCTTGGTGATACGAACTACATGCCCGTCATAGCAGATACTAAGGTAATGCCTGAAGACTTGAAAACAACTCTATCTAGGCTTAAGAGTAGGGTTCGGATAGCTAATTCTCCATATTAAATACTACTAAATTCTTTCCATCTACCTCGCTCGGACTTTTCCTGCTGATTGTCCTCAGATTAGACCTCTAACCTATTATCTCGCTCCTTAGGGGTCAGCACTACTTATAAGTGAGGTCTCGACGTAGTTCTTGGGGGTGAGGTCGGGTAGTAGCTAGGTTTTCGGTTTTTGTAGTTAATCCGAGGATATTCATTGAGGTTATATCTACCTTAAGGAAGTATGGAGTAGAGTTTAGGGTGCCTGATGTTTCCGATGTTATGTGCTTTAAGGATGAGATACTGGTAGTTGATGAGGAGGGGTTGAACGTAGCGGGAGATCTTAGGCAGTTGGAGAAGGTGTGTGGAGGTATACTTGAAGTACGTGAACCTCGTGAGGTAGGTACTACAGTACTGGACATCATACTTAGAGATTCGAAGCTCGTATCTATAGGTATAGATATCGGAAAGAAGATAGCTTATGCTGTGCTAGCTGGGGGGAAGCTCGTTACGTACGGTTATGTGGATAGCATGAGTGAGATAAGTAAATTGCTAGATATGTTTGGGAGAAGTAGTTCGCGGACTATACTGCTTGGCGTAGGTGCTGAGCGTGCTGAGCACGTCTTAGGAGACCTCTCCACAATTCTCGATGATGAGAGAGTGGCAGCAGCGTACATAGTTGAGGAGAGTAACACTAATAGAGCTGTGACCCCGGAACTCATAGGTGTAGATACGAAGAACCTAACTAGAGATTTTAGAGCAGCTATATCTATAGCTGTGAGAGCCTACGAGAGGTATTTGTCAGCAAAAATATAGCATAAACTACCTACTCTAAGAAGAACATCTTCCTTAGGACTCTCGCAGCCCTACTTCTTTTACTTCTCTTCTTCCTTTCTATTTCCTCTAGTACTTCCTCTCCATATATAGCTGCGATAAATGTTCTGACTTGCTGATCCTGAATATCTGAAGGCTCTATTTTCTCAGCAATTAGTATCAATCTGTCGAGCTCCTCCTCCGTCGCATAATCGAGGGGGCTACCTACTCTCCTATTATTTTCCCACCGCTCATAAAGATGCGTCACTATCTCTACAGCCTCACTATTTGAGTAGAAAGCAGCCTTCCTCCAAGGTTCAGCACTCAAATCCACTAAGTCCATGATCCTCTTCTTCTTTGCCTCTAGACTACCACCCAAACTAGGACCCGCATTTATTAGCTTTCTAACATTATAAGTTTCACGGTATGTCTTGAATATCGAGGAGAAGATCATTAAGTACTTGAAGGAGAACCCTGGAGCCACCCCCAGATTGATAGCTGATGCTCTCGGGATCCCTCTAAACCAAGTACGTCTAGTCCTCAATAAGCTTAGAGATGCGGGATATGTAGTTAGAATTCCTGGAGAAGGTTACTACGCAAGGTTTCGAAGCCCGGACACTGAGATGGAGGGAAGTAATGACTACCTGAGGGTAGGGGACATTAGCGGGGCAGGACTAGTAGCAGAGATCAAGAGCATCGTTGATCAGCTAGCTATCCGAGTTGATAAACTAGAGAAGGAGGTGAAGGAGATTAAGTTAGCTCTTGAGGCCCTCATAAAAGCCAGCGCGAACTCTAAGCCAAGGGTTTCTCATTCCCACGAAGTGAGTGAGGACAGGCTAATCAAGGAGATTAAGTCTAGGAAGGTAATGAGGATGAGTGATGCCCTAGCTATATCATCAAAGCCTATAGATGAATATGTAAGTACTGGAGCCGTTAAGGTAGTTTCAGACTTAGTAGTAGATCCCGACTTCTACAATAATTTCTTGAGTAAATTCCCGATCAGGAAATCCGATATTCTAAGCTTAACCGATGAGGAGAGGGCCCTCATGAATGCTATGATAAGAGAGGGGATAGTGTACCTACATGGAGGAAGGGAATACAGAACTCTACAGAAAACTCAGAGTCCGTAGACCTGGATCACTAAGGTTCGCCTACGAGGTCCATCAAATTCGAGGAGAAGCACCTCCTGCCACGTTCCACGAACTAGTCTACCACCTGATAAAGGCAGAACCTTCGACTGTCCTATAACGAGGGATGCTATATGTGCGTGTGCATTATCATCTATCTCATCATGTTTCCACCCAGCACCCGGTGGGATGACTCTCTTAATCCATGAGATATAGTCATCTGATATTCTAGGTTCATACTCGTTGATAGCTATGGCGGCTGTAGCATGTGGAGTGAAGACTAGAACGAGGCCATTAGCTATTTTAGATTCTTTGACAGCTTCTTCAACAAGGTGCGTTATCTTGACCACATCAAACCTGTTTCGTGATTCAATATTGTACTCCTTCATGAATACACGGCAACTCAACCCTTAGCCCAGAAGAGAGTGTACTTTACGGTAAATATTTGGAGAACCCGGTTCTAACCGACCTCCTCCAGCCCTGAATGGTAGGCTTTCAAGTCTTAACTCGATGATGCTCACCTAACACAGAGAAGTAAACTTAAAGTATCAGTGAGTTAATACCTAGATAAAACTCGTCTGTAATATGTTGAAACAGCTTTGAGTTGAAGTATGTCCAGGTCTATTATTTTGTTCTAAACCATATTTAGCTCGAGAACATCTAAGATAGAGCTAGGGGTTCCATGAGTTATATTAGCGGAGCCTACGCTACTCATGCTGATGAACTGAGTAATTACCTTCCTATTGATCCAGATCAGATAGTCGATCTAGTTTCGAATATAGTATTCGTTAACTCTGTAGTAAACGTAGTTAAAGCTCTAGGTTTTCAGGAACATTTAGATGGGTTGCTGTCCTCACTTAGAGATATGGTCGGGACCTTCATTGTAGCTCTCGCTGTCGAGAATACCTACGTTGAGGGGCTAGCGTCTCTACTTAGTACAATGGTAGGTCACAGACTCTGGGATATCGAGTTGTCAGAGGAGGAGCTAGCAGACTTTCTCAGTATGCTTGTAGGTTATAGGGTGTCCCTGTCCAGGGGTGAGTTAGATGGAGAGAGCTCTTTAGAGTTGATCAACATGACGTGCTACTACCTGAGGATAGTAAGATGTGAGGAACTAATCAGTTTCGTCAAACCCCTAACTCCTGCTATAGCACTTCAAGTAGCACTTACGGGTCTTGCCGTATCTGTAGGAGGGGTGGGGGGTTAGATGGTTGCCTACAATATTGATATAATATCGGAGAAACTTATTGATGTTGTAATTAGGAGGGCCGTCGGCTTTAAGATAAGGAACTTCAAGATTAAGGCTAGTTCCTCAGCGTTTGAGCAGATAGTGTTGAGAGCTATAGAATCCACATCTAAGTACCTAGTAAACAAAAGCGGCATGCAACTATATTGCAATATCTGCGGTAAAGGACCCTACACACGTAAAGGGATGTATCTCCACCTCCTTAGGACACACAAATACGAGATAAAGAACATGATAAAAGAGGATCTGCGAGAACTCGAGCTTGCTAGTTAAGTTATCATTGCATAAGGTAGTATTAGAGCCTCAGCCCTAAACATGTAGATTCTCTACTTGCTCTATAATTTATGGGAACCTCTAACCAGTTAAACATTCGTTAAGTATTCTTAGGCGGCGGATCCCAACTTGGGAGGGCTGCGAGGCCTCGCGGACCTCACTGCCCTCCCAACGCGGCCGGCTTAACTTCCGGGATCTGACGAGTCCGGGTGTTTCCCGACCGCTATGGTCGGGATCCGCCAGTCTATTTCTTTGATAGTGGACTTTTAAGCTTTACGAGTGTGGACTGATGGTAACTTACCATTACGGTGCCAATACCTTTAAAAACATGTAGAAGCCAGAGTGTTTACGGTGTGCTATGGTTAAATTGAATCTCCCACCGCCTAGCTGCCGAGAGAGCTGTGATCTGAACCTTCTTGCTGAGGAGTTTTTAGCTAATCTTGAGGCGTCGGGAGCATCTCCGAGTACTGTGAAGGCATATAAGCACGCTATAAAGGACTTCATTGAGTTTACAGGTAAAAAATACGTTAATGAGTTGACGGCAAGCGATTTTACTGCGTGGAGGTTAAAACGCTTAAAGGACGGCTTTAAATATAGTCGTGGAAGTAAGGAATCAAGTAGCTGGACTCTCTATTACTACTCACTCTTCGTAAGGTCCTTTCTTAAGTGGTTGGGAGTCCTTAAAGACCCCCTTCCGTCGGTAGGTAAGCCTAGGAGGAGGAAGCTCCATACAGTTCTAACAAGAGATGAGGTAAAGAAGCTACTAAGCGCTTCGAGAGACATAATTGATTTGCTGATAGTATCACTCCTACTAGAAACAGGTCTTAGAGCTAGGGAAGCCCTCTCCCTGAGGAAGTCAGATATAGACATGGAGAAACGTGAGATTAAGGTACTTAATGCTAAGTTCGGTGAGAGTAGGATAGTCTTCATAGGACCTCTAACCTACGAGGTTCTATCGAGGTATCTACCGCTCATAGGGGATGGAGATAGGGTCCTTCAAATTACGTATACCGGGCTCTATAAGAGACTTAAAAGCCTTGCGATGAGGGCTGGGGTAGACCCGAGGAAAGTTAGGCCACATGTTTTTAGGCACACGTTTGCGACGGAGTCTTTGAGGAGGGGAATAGCCTTACCAGCGCTTCAGACTCTTCTAGGCCATAGAGACATAAAGACGACGCAGGTGTACCTACACCTAGCTGTCGAGGATATTAAGGAAATGTACTATAAGGCTTTCTACAATAGAGAACAGGCAACTACTTAATGTAGGGCTCGGCATACTGTATCTCAGTGTTTGCCCCCCACATCATCAATCATGAACTAGATCTCATCATTACCAGCACTTTCTTCTGGTTACTACCTGAACTTATACGAGTACTAAGTTTATATTAGGTGTTATAATCTCATCTTGGTGTGATCTTGCCTAGGGTCCTCATTCTAAGCGGAAATGACCTTGAAATGCTTTTAAAGCCTGACCTTCTAGTAAACGAGATAGAGAAGGCCTTCACATTGTTCTCAGAAGGAGCTACCGTGACGCCCCCAAGAACAGTTATGTGGGTTGAAGGTAATTGGTGGGGGATAATGCAGTCCTACGTCCCAGGATATGGTGTCGGAGTTAAGGTAGTGAACGTTATCCCACGAAATGTTGAAAGAGGTCTCCCGACAATTCAAGCAGTTGTCAATCTTTTCGATCCTGTGAGTGGGACACCCCTAGCTGTAATGGATGGAGGGGTTCTAACAGCTTTGAGAACCGCTGCTGCTAGTGCTGTTTCAGCTAAGTATATGGCACCTGAAGTTAAGGGCCCTATAGCAATAATAGGTACTGGATATCAAGCAAGGTACCAGCTAAGGTTCGTCTCCTCCATATACAGAACCGACGAGGTGCTGGTATACGATATCCGTGAAGAAGCTGCTGAATCATTCAAGAAGTTCGCTGAGGATTTAGGGTTTAAAGTCGTAAAGTGTCGCAGTGCTAGTGAGGCTGTAGAGCGAGCTAACCTGATAATAGAAGCATCCACAACTAGAACACCAGTCATTGAGGGTCGGTACCTTAGAACACCCAGCCACGTCATCTCTATTGGCGCTCACGTAAGGGATGCTAGAGCCTTCGACGATGAGGTAATTAAGAGAGCGGAGGTAATAGTTGTTGATTCAAGAGAAGCGGTTATGCTTGAGACTGGTGATATTAGAATACCCATAGAGAAGGGGTTAATAACTATTGATAAGGTATATGAGCTAGGTGAAGTTGCTTCGGGTAAGAAACCTGGGAGAATAACTAAAGAAGGTATCACAATCTTTAAGAGTGTCGGTTTAGCTATTCAAGACGCAGTAGCAGCTTCAGTAGCTCATAGAGAAGCTATAAAGAGGAGGATCGGTAAGTATATCGATTTATGATGCCTTAACCCTGCAAGAAGCTGTTTTTAGTTTGAGAGCACAGGAAATCCTATTTTCCCTTTTCAGTAGCCACGAATTTTCAGTTTATTAAAGTAGGAATAATGTTCTCAGTAGTTCTATACCTAGAGCTACCGCGGAGTAGACTATTAGAGATGCTATAACTACCCCAAGTTCTATAAGTACTACGGATTTCGCCCTCGGAAAACCTAGGAGATAAGCAACTAGAGAGCCTGTCCAGGCTCCCGTACCCGGTAAAGGTATTGCTACGAAGATTACTAGTCCTATAAGACCGTACTTTCTAACCTTCTCTGAGTGATCCCGTGCTCTACGAAGAACTGATATGTAGATCCTCTCAAGAACATCCCAACGCTTTACTACTAACTGCTCTAGGTAGTTAAGGAGTGGGAGCACTATAGGTGCTATAACTAAATTACCTACTACAGCAATAAGTGACGCTACTGCGAACTCGAAGTCATCATTAAAGAGGATGCGTGCTACAGGTATAGCACCCCTAACCTCAGATATCGGCATCATAGACAGCAGGAAGACCAGTATATACCTGCTAACACCCTCCACGACTCATCTAGACAATATTATAAGGAGCAATATAACTGAGCTCCTCCTGCCCTGAATAGCGGGTTTTCAGTTTATAACTTGTAAAATCTGAGACGTGAGGACTTAACAATTTTAAACTAGTTTAATTATTTATTTACTTATTTAGTTGATGTATGTAATGTTTCCAAGAACATAAAATTCTTGGTAAGTCTCTCTGAACTAGTAGAGGATTTTTACTCTTCAGGGTGGGGCTACTTCTACGTTTAATCGTGTAGCCTATAAATACGAGGATTATGCCTAGTACTATGAGTATTAAGTATCTGAAGTCTACTCCAGATTCTGTCTCTTTCGTTATTTCTGGGGCTGTTACTGTAATTGTAGCTTCAGTAAGGAGTGTGGTGAGGGTTTTTGCTTTATGTGATAGGTGCGTGTTGTAGGGTGTTGCTGATAGGGCTTTAATGTAGGTGTTGGGGTGTTTCTCCGTGTATATCCCCGATTTCGTTTCTATGTCGTAGCTACCACGGGTTTATATACTGCTAGGAGGACGTATACTGAGTACGATCCTTGACTGAATAGTAGGGATGTTGATATATATGCCGGCTCGAAGAGGGTGAGGTTGGGTCTAGGTATTTCAGGTGGTATTTGCGGGTCCTTATAGATGAATACTGCTCTAAAGCCGCTAGGTCCCCAGACCCTATAGGCTGCGTCAAGGAGCATCCCGTAGAGGAGCGTAGAGGTTAGGTTCTTAGAGGTCCAGTCAGGAAGCCCTACTGCGACTCCGGCTGCTGAGCTACTATATACGTACACAGGTGGGTTCTTACCGGCTATCTTGTATATTGCTGCTACTCCCTTAGCAGCATCAGCACCGAGGATAGTTCCTCCTAGAACTAGGGGGCCGGGGCTGAATGTGGATGTAGATGTGTCGACTAGGAACACCTCGTAGGCAGCCACATAGAGTTTGTCTGGTCTTATCCTAAATTTCTGGGTCATTATGTCGAGTGCTCTTTCCTCAGTACTTGTTAGAGCGTCTGCTAAGATCTCTATCTGAGTAGCGTTGATAGTAGCTCCATCTGCTACCGAGGCTCTCTGACCTACAACACTGATCCAGTAACCGTAGTCCCACCAAGACACTATTACAGAGTCCTTCGACGTGTTTTCCCTAATCCATCTCAGGGCATCTACCCATACGGGAGCCTCTACATTGAGGCCTAAAGACGCTTCCACTAGTGTTGGGAGCTGAGCAGAGTACGCTCTAACCCACATAGTTGATGCTTGGAGAGCTGCGGAGCTAAGGAATATCAGTAACAACACAATTGATAATATCCTAGTCAGAAGTGAGGTCCTCCCTACTAACATCCTGGTTACTATGACGTGGAGGAGCATACCCGCAAGAATTACGGTCGGCACAGCTAGGAGGTAGATAAAGTATGAGATGTTGAGTGATCCAACTAGTGCTAGTGCGAACAGTACTATCAGGAAGAACTCGTCGTCCCGTGACATCGAGGCTATACCTAGCGATATTAGGCCCACGGCCGTAGCTAGTGAGACAGCAAATGTGGATGCTGGGAGTCCCTGTCTTGAATATATGAGCGCGCCGATAATCACTACTAGCGACGCTATAAGTACGTACCAACCATACCTCGAAGATCTTTTCCTAAGGAGGTTACTCAGGACTATGTAGGATATGGATAGGACCGCATAAACTACAGCGATACCTAGGCTAGCTATAATGTCCTGAGCACCGGATGGCTGGTACTCCGCAACAGTCTCAACGAGAACGTGAGATAGGCTACCAAGCCCTACTGCTGCTAGAGCTTTACCGGCTAGGGCTATTCCCCCTCTCAGCACTACGTAGGTTCCTCCTAGCGCTACCAATACTAAGATTAGTAAGTACAGTATAGACGGTCTTTCAGCTAGGGTACCTAGCTGAGGAGCGAACCTACCTACCTTTAGTCTATGGACAGCGTAGCCTATTAGAAGTAGAATTAGGGAGGCAGGTCCGAGAATCCCTACAGACCTCACAATATATCTGAGCCCGTAGGTAGGTGCTGCTAGTTGAAGTATGAATAGAGGTAGGTATTCGAGAATCCACATGAGTACCTCTTGCTTCGATGGTGACCTTAGGAGAGGTATGAGCACTATGTGAGCTACCATAGCAGCGAAAACAACGTTGAAGCCGGCCCAGCTCAGAGCTGCGAGTCCTAGTGCTAAGCCAGCTAGTGAAGCTGTGAGGTAGTCTTTTCTTTTCCAGGCTCTGATATGTAGGTATACTGCCAGTGAGAGGAAAGCTAAGCCTATGGAGTACTTCACTGTAAATCCTGCTAGTTGCCTGCTATTAAACATGAGTGAATATACTAGTGAAGCTAGTCCTGCCGATACATCGCCCGACACCTCCCTTAAAGCAAGATAGACCCCTACTAGCGATATGATAAAGAAGAGCGGTGGCAGGTAAACCATCCACTCGTAGAGTGTTAGTGCTGGGTTAAACACCTTCGCTACCTGGTATGTGATTATGCTGAAGAACGGGAGTCCTATGTAGACACTGTGAGTGAAGTCCCTGCCCCAAGGATACCAGAATATGTGGGTCAGGTTATTGTAGTGATTCAAATATGTCAGGTAATCGAGTCCTCGCTCCAGAAGAATGTTAGCCACGAAATACTCTTGGAACGGATCGAGCTCGTAGAGGGTCGGTCCATACCCATACTTATTCGAGTTCCACACTAGCTGTAGTCGAAGATGTGAACCGTAGATAGCTGAGAAAAGTAGGAGGGTTAGGCCTAGAACTAGAGAGAACCTTCTACTAGCTAGAATGGAGACCAACCTACGTTTCCTCGTAGGCTCTCGATGCGACCCACGCTCAGCTCTAGTCAACAGAGACCCCAGAGTAGTAAGAGAGGGCTAAATAATATCTTCTACTGTTCTAGGTTTCCACTCATAACTAAGGTAGCCGTACTTTATTAGCTTCAGAGTATTGCTGTGGGGAGTGAAGTGGTAATATACCATGAACTTTCCAGAGGACTGTCTTACAATGACCTAAGAAAGCTTGATCTGAGCTCTTTAGTTACATACGAAAATTTGGGGGGACTATATGCGGTTTTCAGAAGCATTTAAGTTGTCAGTAAGGCTCATGGTCACGACATCATCCCATACGGCAATACTCCTCGTTTCATTCATAATAGCTCTACTATCTTACCTTGTACATGAAACAGCCGCTTCCAACCTAGTCCCACTCCTTGCGACTATTTCTGGGTTGACGATAGTAGAGTATGGCAAGCAAACAATTAAGCAGGTATTCTGTTTGATGATTTTAAGTGGTGCGCTACCAAAGCAACTTAACATACTGAAACTACTGTACTCCCTAGTTATAAGCGTCCCCTTAACCCTGTCTACAGCTCCCACAGAAAGGATTGAGCTTACTCTCCTAACTTTCCTATTCCTTGAGGTCTTGACAACCAGTCTACTCTCCTATTATCTGAGGAGGGTTAGGTCTGGACTATAGTAGCTAGCGAGACTATGTCTCATTTTATCGCTGATCTCAGCTAGCTAAGTTAGAGGTTACTACGTAAGTCAAAAGCAAAAAACTGCTGTACTGAACACACTCAATGGAGGTGTGAGAGTGAGCGAGGTTGTGGTACTCCTGAGAGATGTCTGGAAAACGTATACATCTTCAGGGGTAACTACGGCTGTATTAAGAAATGTGAGCATGGTTGCTTATAGAGGTGAGATAGTCGGGATTCACGGTCCTAGCGGTTCAGGTAAGACCACTCTCCTCAAGATAATAGCTGGTCTTGAAAGACCTGACAAAGGAGATGTCATAGTCGACGGATACAACCTCAACATGCTCGATGAGTACGGTCTGGCTATGTTTAGGAATAATGTCTGTAGTTACATACCTCAGGACTTTGCTGTAATCGATAACATGACTGTATATGAAAATGTGGAAATACCGCTTCTACTGGCTGGTGTAGATCCAGGTACTAGAATGAAGAAAGTTATGGAGGTTTTAGACTATGTCGGACTTAAAGACAAGGTATATCAGAAGGTCGGTAGGTTGTCGGGTGGGGAGAAGCAGAGGGTCGCTATCGGGAGAGCCTTAGTAACTACACCCTCAGTACTGCTTGCTGATGAGCCGACAGCAAGCTTAGACTGGTCAAACGCGATAAAGGTAGCGGAGCTTTTTCTAGACATTAAGAAAGATTTTGGTACGACTATCATACTCGTAACTCACGACGCTAGGTTACTTGAGTATGTGGATAGGTCGATGAGCCTAGTTGATGGGACGTTAAAGCAGATAAGCTCCCCCAGACTCTGAGTAGCTACTTAAACCTCTTCTCGATTGTGAGAACTATAGTGCTATCCTTCTCGTATGCGTCTATTACAGAGAGGCCGCACCTGATAGCTTCGTCTACAGCATATTCAACCACATCTTCAGACACTTCCAGAGTAGCTACTTCACCTAGCTTCATGTTTCTACCCATATTCTCTATGACTCTACGTACTTCCTCCCTCCTAGTTAGCACGGTATACCCACCTAACTCCTCTTTACCTCATACGCTAGATTATAACTGAAAGCCCTGCTCCTCAAGGCGAGGATGGTGGTGTTTGTTTCTTGGTTTTTCCTCTGCTATGATTATCACGTAGACTTTCCTGCTGTGTAGTGGCTCGACTTTCTGTACTTCACCGGTAGGGCGCAGTACTAATGCCCTGTCTCAGTACTTTATGGCTGAGCACTCAGCAAATACTAACCTGAACGAATCTATCATCATGAATGGATGCTGATAGAAGCTTTGTTGAGCAGTGACGTATGTCCAGGTGAGGAGCCTTCAATGCCCCGGTTGCTCCGCAGATGGGGGCAGCCTAAATAGATGTTGGGAACCGAGGAACCCCTAAGGAAAGCCCACCATCTAGAGCTGGGAGGCCTCTAAACCCAGTACATAGCTAACTACTTTTTCATCATTTAACCAGTCTACATATACCCTACAAGGTCTTAACCCTGTTACCACATCAGCAACCTCCTTCACTATCTCATCCATTTTCTTTCCTGTTACATCAACCTCACAAACTTTCTCAGAAGGATGCTCGGAGAGTGCGTTGTTTGTGCAGATACCTAATAGTTCTGCCTCAACATTCTCAATTACCTTCTTTAATGGCCATCCTCTATTCAATAATCGTTGCGCGAGTTCTACAGGGTTTAGCCTGAGAACCACTATTTTATCGAGAATATCGTCGTCCACGATCTCGCTGTAGTGCCCGATAATTAGGACTCTTCTCTTCTTAAGAACTAAGCTCCTTATGTAATTCCGCAAACCTGCTTCATCAACTACGTAGCTGAGTCTATCATCATCATATCGAGTAAGAAACCTCCCCTCTATAGCTATGACACTGAGCTCTACAGGCTCCATCTCGAGTAGTTTAGCGAGATGCTCACCTACAACTGACTTCCCAGTTCCAGGAGTACCACTGAGAGCCACTACTAACTTCTCCACCCTTCAACCCACTCTGAAGAGCGGATCCTTAGTTATAAACAGGTTTGAGAATATGTCACATACTTATGTAGGTGGGAACCTTAGATTAGTAGTACCGTAGACTATAGTCTCCCAATAAACAGGAGCCTAAAGTATCATCTACGGAGAAACATCAATAGATGATGCTCGTAGTCTTCAGAGGCTTCGAATTTCTAATTAGTTTAAAATAGTAATAACGTTCATCAGCGACTACTCCATGACGATTAAGTAAAGCAGTACAGGAAATCCGGTGTTGTTGTGGCATAGATCCTAGTAGTAATCTCCTAGTAACCAGACATTGCCCAGGTAAATCTCCCTGAGACCGGCTCTAATAGCTTCGCTCCTCGCATTTAAGGCATGGCTCTTACTTGTTGGAGGTAGATCTCTGAGTATGTTGTCAGGATGGAAAGCAAGGAGTATGTAGGGTATGTTATTACTTAGAGAAGCAAGGAATCTAGCTATCTCTCCCACCTCGTATTCATCTACGTAGCCGGGAACCAGGAGAGTACTAACAACGAGTAGAGGTACCTCAGGTCTCCTCTCCGCTAGATCCACTAATAACTTAATGTTTTCTTTAATTCTCTCAACAGCTTTCCTCCCATCTACACCAGTTAATGCCTCATATATCTCCGGGGACCATGCTTTCCAATCTATCTTTACTATGCCCCCTGATGCTATGCTGACCTCAGCCATCTGCCTCATAATTGACGGATTCTCCAAGCCGTTAGTCTCCCAGCATATCCTCTTTATACTCCCAGCATTCTTTTCCATCATTATTTTTCTGGATGCCGTGATCGCGTGGAGTGTTTGTGGACCGGGATCGCCCCCAAAGTAACATATACACGTGATTCTCTCATCCATAGCCTCCTCTACTAACTCGTTAACGGTTCTGAAGTATCTCCCCCTAAGTTTATCGTTGGTAATAACTGTTTTATGTTCCCAATTCTGACAAAAAAGACAGTTAAGATTGCAAGCAAAGTAGAAGACAGCTAGATTATAGAAACCGACCTCAATACCTCTAGACCTAGTATATGTTGGGTAACCTCTCGAAGTGTTTGCTGGGCATACAGGCCCGGCAACACAGTTTGTGGGATGCGGATCGTAGTACCACATAACGATTCCAACTCTGGGGTCAGACGTTATGGGAGCTAGGCGACCACCCTTATTGGTCCAGAACCCACAGAAACCTAGAGATCCCTCCGGAATCAAGCACTCGTTAACGCATATCCTGCAAGTAGTGTTACCCGTTCTTGGTGGTTTCTCAGGTAAGCCCAGACTAAGCCTGTAATTCGAATGTGCCTTACGAGCCCTCTCAAGAGCAGCGACATTCGAACTTCTTAAGCACCTCGAGCAGGCACCTATAGTACTGCTAACGGTGTTCGACCTAGCTCCGCAAATCTCGCAAAGACCCAGAGAGCCCCTAAACACGCTCTACTAGGTAAATTATAACCTAAGTATTGAACAACTGAGGAAGCTTTTTCAGTATCTCTCTTACTGCTTCTTCAATAGGCATCGACGGATCTATTACCTGCCTGAAAAATAGTCCAGTCCTACCAATCTCATCTCTCCTACTTAGAACCTCCACTCTCTCCATAACAGTAGCTATACTTACCCCTAAGAGCTTAGCTACGTAGTGCTCGTAACCTACGACAGGTGATTCTTTATGACCCCTCTCGGTTGGCACAATCAGTACTAACGACTTATTAACTCCGGGAACCCTAACATCCTTAACTATTTCTTCGTAGGAGAGTTCCCCTCCGAACTTATAGAACTCCAACTCCCTCGGGCTAGGCCTCTCTAGAAGGAATGAGACCGTTAACTTACTACTCGGATCCAGCTCATAAAGAACCTTCAGAGCAGACTTAGGTGTAGCCTTAATAATTAGCTTCCTAAAGATTCTTTGCCCTCCCCGCTCCAAGCAGGCCTCAACAAGCGTTGGAGAGGCTACGTAAGGTATTACTACATCCACATCACTATCTCGATCTACATCTCCCCTCGCTACAGACCCGTGAACTATAGGTAAATACCCACACTGAATGAGGATTTTCATTATATTGGCAGCTACCTCCCTTAGTTTCTCTAAATACCCCCATCTTTCTTGATCGTAAATAACTTCCCTAAACTCCGGGACCTTAACAACCTTGTGTTTAGGATATCTGTGCTGCATCAACTAAGATTCTATCTTAGCTAGTATTTATTGCATAAACCAGCTTTTCTAACTTAGTTAGGTCGTGACGGTTAAGATAGAGTATATAGAGTGTTCTGCGTAAACTAAGTAGCTACCTCCTAGTAGTCTTCTGCAGTAGTGCGTAGAAGAAACCTATAGTTTTATGCTTATGAGGCCATACTCTCATGGTACCCGGTATAAATCCATCACTGTACGGTCCTCTAATAGGGATCAGGCTGATTTTTCCTCCCTCTTTTTCAAGTATCTTACTTACAACGTCTTCGTTTTCCTCTCGCAGTAGAGAACATGTTGTGTATAGTATATACCCTCCTGGTTTAACTAGCTTGATTGCCGCCTTCAACAGCTCATACTGCAGTTGAGCAAGCTTAGGTACATCACTCTCCATTAGTCTCCACCTCAGATCCGGGTTCTTAGCTAAAGTACCGTCAGATGAGCACGGTGCGTCAACCAGCACCTTATCAGCTATCTCCTCTCCAAGGATTCTAGGCGCCTCTCTACCATCTTTAACGTACGTCTTAACAATGATGATCCCAGCTCTCTTAACTAGCTCCTCTAATCTCCTCATCCTGGTCTTATCGACGTCAAAGGCATGTATAACCCCGCTGTTCCTCATTAACTCAGCCATGTGTTCAGTCTTACCTCCTGGGGCGGCAGCTAGGTCCACTACAACCTCTCCAGGTTTAGGATCGAGTACTATAGAGGCAAGCGCTGCGGGCTCCTCCTGTATTATTATCTTACCGGATCTGAAGAGCTCTGACTTATCGAAGTTATATGGGCCATCGAACTTTATGACTGTCGGTACTACGGTCGAAACCTCCGGGTTTTTCCCCTCCTCCTGAAGTTTCCTCAGCACCTCATCAATACTAGCCTTCAAAGTGTTTACTCTAATACTTATCTTGGGTCTCTCCATGAAGGCGTTCAAGATCTTGTCAGCCTCATCTTCACCAACAAGATTTATCAAGCTCTTCGCGTACCATGCTGGAACAAGATATCTGAGCTCTAGCTCATCATCGGGAGTTCGGGGAGTGATCTTGTAGTTCTTAAGCTCTTTAACTGTATCTACGAACCACATACCAGCATATGGATGGGCTCTAGAGGAAAGCCACGCAGCAGTTCTTTTTATGCTTTCGTACTTATTCGCATATCTGATCCTGTTTCTAGCGTAAAGCTCTAAGTAGATAAAAACTCTTAATGCTGCCCGCAATCTTGAGTCAAGTAAGAAGGGGCTTTTAGACCCAGTTAAATCCTCTATTACCTTATCTATGATCCCTAAATGGAGCATGATACCGTAGAAAAGAGAAGTAAGAGGTGGATCTTTTCTAGTCCCTAATATTCCAAACTCTTTGAACGCGTCTCTCTTAGCCTGCTGTGCCGGTTTCACAGCCTCGGATCTGCGGACTGCCTCAATAAGTGCGGCAATATCTTTCCACTCAACTTCATATGGTTCCTTCACTCGTAATCACCAACCTCCTTTATGCCCTAAGTAAGATTCGTAACCCGAAGAATTTTCTCAATAGATGTTAATGATGTCCCGAAGACTAGATGATTAGAGGCCAAAGTTAGTTACCCGTAATGACTTACTAGTTTAGGTATGGGTAGTCGAGTACTCAGCAGAGCTTGAAATAGCTGAAACATCGCCAGGACAATAACTCTAGAAAATAGTAAGTCAGTGTTCGTGAGGTGCATAGTGGAGGTTTAGCTGGCACTCGCCTTAGCCTTCCTCGGTACGGATGATGGTGGTATGACCGTAGGTACTGGCAGTCCCGCTTCCTTTCTTTTCCTGATCCAGTACTCTCTCTTGTTTCTCTGTCTGGGAGGTAGGTTCCTCCTAGGCTTCGGCGGAATCTTCGGGGTAGCGTTCCGCACTTTACCTGCCTTAGTCATGGATCCGTGTGTAGGCACTCTGAATTCACCTTATAGAACTAAGTTTGACTGACTTATAAACTCTAGCTAGTAGATTCCTGCTTACTTAGATCTTCATGTTCTGTCAAGCTCTTAGCTATCACTCTATACTTCACGTATTTATCTACTGGGGAGAACCTAGGTGGACTAGCTACAACAGTCCTACTCCCACATTTTGGGCATAGATCCTTCAGTGTGTATGTACCACAAACCTGGCATTTTCTAATGAGGAACCTAACCGAACTTCACCCTCTCAAAGCTGAAATTCACGTTAAGTTTCCTACTTAAGCTCTCAGCTGCTTTAACGAGGCTTGCGAGCTTATTTTCTAGGACCTTATAGTCTGTCCCGATCAACTCGATCCTGTATCTAGGAGCACCCTCAGAATAGACCCTCACCCTAATCTCATCCCCCGCCATATCAACTAAGTTCTTTAGGAGTTCCCTTATTCTGTAAACACCATCTGGTTCGTATGTTGTTAATGTTAACCTACCGTCAATCTTAACCTGCTTCGATTTTATGTGTTTGGGTATCTCCTCTAGTAGTCCGGTAATCCATTCATCCGGGATACCCACCTTCCTGAGTACTTCCTCCCCAACGATCGCGACCTCCTCGAATGCTGTCATCACATCACCGTAGGCTTCCTCAAGCTTTAACCAAACATCTCTATAAGCATCGTCTAGGCTCTTACCCAGCCTCTTCGCTACTACTTCGAGAATCTTTTCTGCTCTATTCTCTCGTTTCCACTCCTTTAACTTCCTCTTACGCTCTGTCTCAGCGACTCTTTTTAGTGATACGTCAACCTGCCCCTTCTTCCTGTCGACCCTTATGACCTTGACCACTATCTTCTGGCCCTCCTTTATGACGTCCCTTATGTTCTTAACCCACTTACTGCTTACTTCATTCCATGGTAGATAGGCCTCAAGCCCTCCATACTCATCTAGCTTAACGTATGCTCCTAAATCGAATATCTTATCGACTGTAGCTACACAGAGCTCATTAATTGATGGGAGAGGCTCCCTCCTTCTAACCAAATTCCTTTACCCCAGAACTCTAACTATCTCGCCGAGTATCTTAGCTTTCCCTCCTGTAGGGACAGTTAGCAGGGAATTACAAACAAAGCACTTCACAGGGAACGTAGCGTGGTCAAATACTATCTGCTCGTTACCACAGGACGGACACTTAACTCTGAGGAATCTACTCCTCGGGATAGGTATGAGTATCTTCCTTCTCTTCACTACTTCACCACCTCGGCTAGCTCAGCCTTCTTTAGCCTAATCCCCTCCCTATGTAACATGTAGCCACACTTATTGCACTTAAGCCTCAACACCACCTTCTTAGTTACTTTAGCAAATCTCTTCTGCTCCGGCTTACGCTTACTTCCGTAACCCTCCTGCTTACGTCTGTACCTACGCTCACCTTGAGCAAGAGCCCTCCTTCTACCATGCTTGTATATCGACACACTGTGCTCTGTATGTGTCTTACACCTAGGACAGTACGTTCTTATTACCTTAGGTATCTTCAATTCTCACTCCTTAAGATAGTTTAGCGAACCGCCTTAAAAGCGATACGCTACTCAGACACTGTCTAGGCTCTTCAGTCCCGGGGAGATTAGTAGTAAGCCTCCACGTTCTCCCTAATAGATAGTTTTATTATGAAGAACAATTACATGTGCTACGATAATCCAAGAAAACTGAATTTGCTTTATTTCTGAACTTAATTTAGAGAAAATATATCGTACCTATATTAATTCCTTAGTCGAACTCAGGCTTACTGGACGGTCCCTTCTCTTCTTCCTCTTCTTTACCTTTCTTCTCCTTCTCCTCCTTCTTAAGTGGTGATGCAGCTATTAGATCATCCACCTTCAATATCGCGGTAGCAGCCTCTGTAGCAGCCCTTATTATCTGCTTCTTTACGAGAAGCGGGTCGATTACCCTCAACTTCCTCATATCTTCAGCTACCTTACCATTAAGGACATCTATCCCAGCGTACTTGTTACCGCTAGCATGAAGCTTCCTCAGCTCCATTAAGGTCTCTAGAGGATCCATACCGGCAGACCTAGCAAGAATCACAGCTAGCTCCTCTAAGGCATCTGCGAAAGCCAACGCAACTAGCTGTTCTTTGCCGCTGACAGTCTCAGCCCACTTTCTCAGCCTCATACTCAGCTCTATCTCCGGGGCACCACCACCAGCTAGGATCTTAGGCTCCTTGAGGACGTTCCTGAGAGCGTTTATAGCGTCATTTATAGATCTCTCAGCATCGTCTAACAACATATCGCTCGCACCACGTACTAATATAGTTACGGCCTTCGGGTTCTGGCATCCCTCTACGAAGACCATCTTGTCGTTGCCGACCCTTCTCTCCTCTACGAGCTCCGCATAACCTAGGTCCTTCTCGGTTAGGTCACGCACGCTTGTAACTATTCTTCCTCCAGTAGCTCTCTCAAGTTTCTCCATATCGGACCTCTTAACCCTCCTAACAGCTAGTATGCCCTTCTTAGCTAGGAAGTGCTGCGCGACGTCGTCAATACCTTTCTGGCAAATAATGACGTTAGCACCAACACTAACTATCTTATCAACCATCTCCTTAAGTAACCTAGTCTCCTCGTCGAGGAACCTCTTTATCTGGTCAGGTGAGGTTATGTTTATCTTAGCTGTGATATCCGGTTTCTCTATCTCTAGTGGGGCATCTAGTAAAGCTATTCTAGCCTTCTCAACCCTCTTAGGCATACCTGGGTGGACGACCTCCTTATCTAATACTATACCCCTAATGAGTCTGGTATCAGCTAGGGAAGCTCCCTTCTTCTTCTCCACCTTGATGTTGTCTGACCGCACTAAATAGCCTCCCTCAGCTCTCTTCTCTGCTACCATGATTACAGCATCTAACACTATATTGATGAAGTGGTCGACGATATCGGGAGAAGCTATGTATTTACTAGCTAGCGCAGCATAGGCAATCTCTCTAAGCACGGGCTTGCTCTTCTCTATCCCCTCAGGGGTCTCTAGGTCTATCTCTACTCTGTCAGCTATCTCATCAAGAATCTCTACAGCTTTCTCAGCAGCCTTCTTATATCCCTCTATTATTATGGTTGGATGGATGTTCTGGTCTAGTAGGGCCTCAGCCTTATCTAGTAGCATACCCGCTAGTACTACCGCTGATGTAGTCCCGTCTCCGACCTCGGCATCAACAGCCTTCGCAGTTTCAACAAGTAGTTTAGCAGCAGGATGCTGGACCTCCATCTCCTTAACTATGGTAGCACCATCATTCGTTACGGTGATGTCTCCAAAGCTGTCGACAAGCATCTTATCAAGTCCTCTCGGACCTAGAGAGGTCATCAAGACCTCAGCCATAGCCTTCGCTGCAAGTATGTTGTTTCTGAGTGCTTCACGCCCATAAGTTCTACTCGTACCCTCCTTTAATACCAGTACAGGTATCCCGTATGCCGCCATATGTCGTACCCCATTAGAATTACATTAAAAACTTCTATTTAAGCTTTTATCAAACCCCAACATTACGACCGGAACCCCGCCCTTCAGAGCGGGAAGAAATCATATTCCCAGAACCCCCACTTAACTTAGCCAGAGCAGAGCTACCTAACTACACAACAAACACTCTCTTTATTCCGAGTTTTTCCGATATATAGCTGGCAAACTCCTCAGCACCATTACTTCGTGCTTTAACTACGTACACGGCCCTGGGATTAACCTGGGATACATAGTAGGCTAGACCATTAAAGTCTGCGTGATCACTGAAGGTAACGTGCCATGATCTAGGACCAAGCTTCTTAATAGGTTTCTCAAACTCCCATCCACTTAATACTATCGAGCTAGCACCATTAGGTAACCCAAATCGAGCCCTAGTAGTATGATCTAGATACACATACCACCTACTCCTGATTATCTCGCTAGCTTCCCTGGTACCTGCCAGAACGTAGTCACCTATCTTCGGACCAAAGCTCTCAGCTTTTCTAGTCATCATGTAAATCTTTTGCGGTAGTATGAAGGGGGCGTCGATACCACCCTCCCTAAGGATGTTCATCACCTCGTTTACCTTACCGTAGTAGCCAAAGATGTGTACACCACCTTCAGAGAGCAACTGCTTCACGAAGTCTATAAGTATAGTCTCTATGATGTTGTCGAAGTCGCGGACGTAGTGTGGCCTACCGTAGACAGCATCCACTATGAGTACGTCAGCGTTTACTAGAGGGGTTGACACGCCGGGCTTTTTGAAGTCGCTACTATAGAGGATCCTAGAACCATCACTACATTCTACTAGAACCTGAGCGGTGCCGGGAATATGATGGCTTTTAACTAGCTCCAAGCTAAGATCTCCGATCCTTACTCTCGAACCGTAGTCTAACTCCAGCAAGTTACTGTTTACTGGGTATCCAAGTATTGGGAGCCAGTTAAGGGTGATTTGAGTACCGATGAGCTTGTAATTATTTCTAATGCTCATGGATAGATTAACGGTATGGTCACTATGTATGTGTGTAACTACCCGAACCTTATCAGATACATTACTGTGACCGTCTATTACAACTCTATTCGCTATGACTATAGCGCCATCCTTCTCTATTGACACCATGTGCTCTACCAACAGGCACCAACTCGCTAACTCCTACTCTAAGTCCAGGTTTGGATACTAGGATTAAAAACCCTAATAGCTTTCCTTTTCCCCACCAACCCCAACTTGAGGAGAAGATGTAGTACTGAAACCTCTACCATTTCTTAATAACCACCGAGCTAGAGACCTGAACGCCGCAGCCCTATGTGAGACCGAGTTTTTCTCATCGATAGACATCTCAGCGAACGTCTTACTCCATCCCCTGGGTATGAATATGGGATCGAACCCAAAGCCTCCTGAACCTCTAGGCTCTCGGGAGATTTCCCCCAACACCTCACCGCTAAATAACCTGATCTCCTTCTCCTCGGGGTTAACTAAGGCTATAACAGACTTAAAGTAGGCTTCTCTATCATTAACACCCTCCATGAGTTTCAGTATTCCGGCTATACCTATAGTTCGGTATACGTAGCTACTCAAGGTACCAGGAAACATGCCCAAACTCTTTATGAAGAGACCGGAGTCCTCAACTATGAGTGGCTTTTTTATCGATAAGTAAGCCGACACAGCTGAGTATAGAGCGATATCTTCAAGGCTATCTGATTGCACCTCAATCTTCGGGACGTCTAAAGGGATTAACTCTATACCGTAAGTGCTTGCCAGATGGAGCAACTCCTTTATCTTCCCTTTATTTCCCGATATTAGGTACAACTTCATGCCGCACACCAAGAACAGATTGTTTAAACTAGATAACTTCTTTGTCTTTTATAGTTAGTAGCCTCATCTGTTTGTCCCTATATATACTATTATAAGGAACGAGTATCTAGGGACCTCCACCCGACCTACAGATATACCGGTGTGTTAGGACTGTTGGTGGTAAGAGGAGAGTTCCTGAGTCGGAGATAAGGAGGATTCTCGGGACTTACGAGGTGAGGAAGGTAGTTGGTTATGCTAGAGTCTCATCACATACTCAGAGGGACGACCCGGAAAGACAGGTAAGATTGATAGAAGAATACGCTAGGAGGAAAGGATGTGAAGTGGAGGTTCTCAAGGACATTGGTTCAAGGCTGAATGAGTATAGAAAGAACTTTAATAAATTGTTAGAGATGGTAGTGAACAGGGAGGTCTCGGAGGTTGTGGTGGCTTACCCGGACAGGCTGACGAGGTTCGGGTTTAAGATGTTAGAAAAGTTCTTTGGGAGTTACGAGGTTAAGATCACGGTAATAAATCAAGAAAGGGAGGAACCTCGAGAGAAGCTCGCGGAGACCTAATCACGGTAATCTCACACCTCGCCGGTAAGCTCTACGGGGTGAGGTCCCATAGATATAAGGAGGTAGTTGAGGGTGCTAGGAAGCTCGTATGTAGTTCTTAGCTATAAGTTAAAGCATAGCTAAGCAGAACTGGAAGCAGGTAGTTCAGTACCTGAGCTACAAGTCCAAGGTCGAGCCCATCGATCCTAAAAATACCTCCTCTACCTGCCCCATGTGTGGAGGTAGGCTAGTAAAGCTCCGAAGGGGGCGGGTAGTCGCGTGCCCTAAGTGCGGGTTGGAACTAGACCGCCAGCTGTGCGGGGCGGTGAACATATATCTTAAGATGTGTGGGTTTCCTTAAAGCCCGAGCACCTTCTACCGCCTGATCTCGAGCCTCCGGTGAGGTTGATGAAGAGGTGGGGGAGGTGTTATGGGGCTTTGAGCGGGGTTACCACGAATGAGGGTGAGAGCTGTGATATACCCTCGATGAACCCGCAAGGGGGCTGAGCTCGGTGAACCCCAAGACCTACATAGGGCTACCAACACCTATGTAGGTCGAACCCCCTCACTAATGTGCTGATATCTAGGGCTTGAAAATAATCCCGCATCCCTGTTCTGAAGCGTGATACTTTCAGTTATAAATGCTTTTAAGTAGCGTAGTATAAAAGCATTAGGGGGATAGATGAAGAGGAGAAGGGAGCATAACGAGCTTAATGAAGAGGTCGAATCTTCGAGAGTTGACTTGAATTTCAAGGTTGTGTACGAAGATCCTGAGGTGCTGGTAATTAGGGCACCTACCGAGGACGAGCTTGTGGAGATAATCCTCAAGTTACTAAGGGAGAGGCCGATGAATATTAAGGAGATACATGGATACCTACCTGGAATAGCTAGTGAGGATAAGATAAGGAAGACTTTAACTAAGCTAGTTAGTGAGGGCAGGGTTTACGTTCTAGAGGACGGTCGTTTCATAGTTGTTGGATAACATAAGTGGTGACGTTGTTGTCTGCCCAATCTACCCAGTCAGATATTTCGCAGCAGAGTACAGAGAAAGGTAGGTGGATTGAGAGAATAGTAAGATCAGCTAAGCAGACATATAAGCTATGTCCATACTTCGATAAGAAGATGAATTCATGCTTCATAAAGATGTTGAAGTCGCAGAAGAAATCCCGTTGTGATAGGGAGGGTAAGTTCGATACCTGTCCTGTCTTCGCTGAATTCATCGGTGAGCAGTACGATAAGCTTGTAGCTACATCTAAGGTCCTTCCTCAAGATTTTCGTGACCTACAGCTAATTCCGTAGCACCCAAATCTTGCTTATATCTTGTCAGCAACTCAAAGTAAATGGGAAAGTAGATAGAAGGTAAGATGATGAGAAGAGGGTCTGGCGAGTTAATGAGCACTGCTGGAAATGCTGATAACCTGGGTTATGAAAGGAAGAACAGTACTCAGATTGAGATAGTATTAACGTTGTCAGCCTGGCTACTCATCTCTTCGGTGATACTACTTTCCGGATTAGTTAGTCGTTACAGAACCCCGAGAAATATCTACGATGCTATAACCCTAAGTGCTTTCTTAGTATATATCGGGACACTAGTCACTAGAAGCGTACTCAAAGCCAGACCCTACATATCTGTTCTAGTTTCTTCAACTCTCCTAACAACTACCTACTACTTCAGGCTACTAAATATATTATTATCCGAACAGGGAAAACTCATACTCATCCCTCTAGTTAACATAGTAGACTTCGGAAATGGAAATCCGGGTGTAGTGGCTTTAGACCTAGGGCAAGTAGGCTTTTACACACTTCTATACTTAACGTTAACGATGTTGAGAAATAGGTACATCAATAAAGTTAAAGTGAAGGACATATCAACCGAAACTTCTCCGACATCACATTCAGCAGGATATGCATAATCATACAAAAACCTTTCCTAGGTAAAGCCTAATCATTTTATACAGACTAGGCGTAGCAATAGTATGTGAGATTATGCGGATTAATCTTATCGCTGTCTCTCATCTATCTTAGGTTTCATTTGCTTTAAGAGAATCGGAGACTACTAATGACATCTCTCGATGCTTATAGGTATCACCTATCTGAGACGTAGTTTACCCATGAAAGCTCTATAAAAGAGTTCTTAGGACTATAATTTTAGGGGATGAAATAGGTCTATAAGCGCTGATAACATGATGTGAAACCCACGCTATGACCCTACGATAACGTGATGACTTCCCTCGGCACTGATAAGGTGATGTGAAGGCATTTATCTGAGTTTATTCCTTAAGAATCTGCTTCATCCTCTTTGGAGCCTCTAAGGAGTATATCTCTTGTGTCTCACGAGTTATTTTCTCAATGAGGTCTTTTCCTCCCAGGGTTTCAAGGAGTTTCGGGTTGTAGCGTAGTTCATCGAGATTGTGGAGCTGAGCTGTTTTAGCGACTAAGAAGCCTAGGTTCGCGGCATCTAAAACAGATTCAGTACTTTCCAAGGCGTCTCCCTGGGCTATGTAGTATGCTAAAGCCCAGGGCGGTATTATAGCGCCCATAGAGTTCATGACCGCCATGAGGTATGAGATGGTGGAGATATTACCGCTATCAGCCCCCACAGCGATGAACCCTACGACTTTCCCCTCCATTAGTGATCTACCGGATACGAATATCATGTTCTCGAGGGACGTCATCCTATCAATTAAGTTCTTTAGTTGCCCGCTCGGACCGTACCAATATATCGGTGTAGCAAATATCACCGCATTTGAGGAGACGAGCTTATCTAGAATTAAGTTCCCATCGTCAGAGTCAATTACGCATGGAAATCTACATGAGGTCTGACCATCACTGACGCAACCTATACAAGGTTTAATCGTGTAGTCATAAAGATGTATAAGCTCTACTGAAGCACCTATCAGTTTCGCAGCTTCTACCGCGACTCTTAGTAGTTTATAGCAGTTTCCGTACTTTCTGGGTGAAGCATTTATTGCTAATAGCTTCACCATTGATGCCCCCTAGTAGAGCCAGAAATTGCTATTAGATATATAAGCTTTCACCCATCTTCAATGTACATCCATGAATTATATTAAATTATATCTAGTGTGGACAGTAAGGATATATATGGGAGATGGATGTATGAGAGAATCAAGTGTTCCTATTGCGAGCGGAGGTCCGCTAATTATCTGAGAAGGCAGTCAGGCGAGAAGCTCTGTGTTACCTGCCTGTATAGAGACCTCGTAAAGGAAGTTAAAAGAGCTTTCTCATTAGCATATAAACGTGGTGTAGGTCTTAAGGTAGGGATCTTAGTCTGCTCATGCTGGCTTGTTGAAGGTTTCGTACTCTCTAAGATCCTGAACGATATTGAGAGAGGGTTTCAGGGTGTGACTGTAGGACTTGTTGTCGAGGATTTTTTACTTGGATGTGCTAATGAGCTGAGAAAATACGTGGATGATGTGGTGTTCCTACCTGGGGAAAGTATTTGTGCTGAGAGGTACCTGAACCCGGAAAGCTTTCTGAATCTCCTAGGTATTAGGTTAGATATCATTGCTGTGCCCCTGACCCTTAACGACATACTAGCAACTTTCTTGAGGAATCTATTATACTATAACACCGTGCTGAAGCCGTGGGTTAGTGCTAGAAGCGGGGATCTCAATGTCCTTATTCCAATGTATAGAATATTAAGATCGGACATATACTCCTATGCCTTAGTCTCAGGAGTATTGGAGCACGTGGGGAACTGCCCTCGATGTGAAGAAAAAATCGAAATTGTCGACAAGTTGGTGACCTCAATCTCGATGGAGCATCCAGAGTTACTCTACAGGTTCCTCCGTAGCTATCTAACTTTACCGTAGGGAGGTTCCCGACGTTTAAATCTCTACCTTAAGATAACTATCCTAAATACTTAAATCCCTCTCCCGTCTCTCTGTGGTTGTCGGTAGCTTTATTTCGCCGAAGGCTTTCTCGTAGCTCTGTAAGTTATTGAGTAATGCTAGTGCCAGAGACTTCATACCTACAGGTGATAGCTTTACCTCCACTAGTAGCTCACGCTCAACTGCTTCGATAGCCATGGACCCGTCGGGATTTACTCTGGGGACAGGTTTCTCTACAAAGAATATTATCGTGGCTTCATTAGGGTTTAAGGTCACTATAGCCCCACTAGCGTGTAAGACTCTGTAGCTGTCAGACTTCCTCAGCTCGAATCTAGGTAGAGACATCCAAATACCACCAAGTATTAAGGTCTAGCTAAATAATAAGTCAGGAGCTCTCAGCAATTACTAGTTAGGGGTTTATTTACTTACTCTCTAGTTTATATTTATCTTATTAAAACATCTTGTGGTGGTAGCTTGAGCTCCGAGAAGGTTAGGACCACGGTCTCCGTAATTAAGGCTGACATAGGGTCTGTCTCCGGGCATGTAGTTGTACACCCAGATACTATCGCCGCAGCTACTAGGGTCCTTGCTGAAGCTAAGGCGAAGGGGATCATAGTGGATTTCTATGTGACGAATGCTGGTGACGATCTCGAGCTAATAATGACCCACAGAAAAGGTGTTGATTCTCCAGAAGTACATGAAGTAGCTTGGAACGCGTTCAAGGAGGCATCGAGGATAGCTAAGGATCTAGGGCTATACGCTGCTGGTCAGGACCTCCTCAGTGAGGCATTCTCAGGAAACGTCCGTGGGTTAGGTCCTGGAGTAGCTGAGATGGAGTTCTATGAGAGGCCGTCTGAGCCGATCGCTGTGTTTATGGCTGATAAAACTGAGCCAGGGGCCTTCAACCTCCCCATATTTAAAGTATTTGCTGACCCCTTCAACACTGCTGGCCTGGTCATAGACCCTAAGCTACACCCAGGCTTCAAGTTCGAGATATACGACGTATTCGAAGGTAAGTCAGTAATAATGAGCGCACCTGAGGAGATGTACGATATATTGGCGATAATCGGCACTCCCGCTAGGTACATAGTCCGGAGGGTCTATAGAAAGGTGGATGACGAGATAGCTGCTGTAGTCAGTGTCGAGAGGCTTAGCCTCATAGCTGGTAGGTACGTAGGGAAGGATGACCCAGTCGCGGTAGTCAGGGCCCAGGCAGGATTTCCAGCCATGGGTGAGATACTCGAAGCATTCGCCTTCCCTCACCTAGTAGCTGGCTGGATGAGGGGATCACACCACGGCCCGCTAATGCCGGTACCGCAAAGGTATGCTAAGTGTACTAGATTTGATGGGCCACCAAGGATCGTAGGTCTCGGATTCCAGGTCAAGAACTCTAAGTTAATAGGCCCTGTAGACCTCTTCGACGATCCAGCGTTCGACGAGACCAGGAGGATGGCACAGGTTGTAGCTGACTATATGAGGAGGCACGGTCCGTTCATGCCACATAGGCTAGGCCCGGAGGAGATGGAGTACACGACACTACCAGAAGTCCTGGAGAAGCTGAAGGACAGGTTCTTCAAGGTTGAGGGAGCTGTTAAGGCAGCTAAGCCGAAGGTAAAGTCTGAGCTACTTAGCGATGAATCCAAGGAGTAGGGCTATTCATAAGGTGCTAGTTTTTGAGTTTCTTTCGAGATCCTATACTGCTCATCAACTTCAAGGTTTATGAGCAGTCCATAGGTCGTGGAGCCCTAGCACTCGGTAAGGCTGCTGAGAGAGTCTACCTAGACTTCAAGGGTTCAGCAACGGTTATTGTAGCACCACCTTTCACTGAGTTGAGGACCTTAGTAGAGTCTCTTGAGGTACCAGTATTCGCACAACACGCTGACCCTGTCGAGCTGGGTGCTCACACCGGTTCTATCCCGCCAGAAGCAGTGAAGGAGTCTGGTGCCCGAGGCTTCATAGCTAATCATAGTGAGAGGAGGCTGAGGCTAGATGAGATAGCGTTCCTTGTGGAGAAAGCTAAGCACCTCGGCCTGGGAATAGTGGTATGCGCTACTAGACCTAGAGAAGCGGCAGCCGTATCTGTACTAGAGCCTCATATGGTAGCTATAGAACCCCCGGAACTGATAGGTACGGGTCTCGCGGTATCGAGGGTAAAGCCGGAGGTAGTTACGGAGTCTGTTGCCACTATAAGAAAGTATAATGCTGACATAGTAATCCTTACCGGTGCCGGGATATCCTCACCGGAAGATGCTGAAGCAGCAGTATTCTTAGGTACTTCAGGAGTCTTAGTCTCATCAGCTATAGTGAAATCAAAAGAGCCTGAGAGAGTTATGAGGGGTATGGTAGAAGCCATGATCAGGGCAGTCGAGAAACGTAAAAGTCAGGCATATACCTAAGATGTTTGAGATAGATTAAAGATCCCATACTTTAAGTTATTTTGTTGGATTGCATTGCCCTAAGTATAAGCAGTAAGCTGTTTACAATACTACTTCCGAGTACTTCATCTTGAATATACTTTGATGTATCAGAACTTTTAAGCTGATGTTGCATACCTTACTCTTAGCGGTGTTTCCTTTGAGTGATGTCGTGAAGGAGATTGAGGCGGAAGCCGAGAGGATCATTAGAGACGCTGAGTTGAGGGCTTCCAGGATTATTGAGGAAGCTAAGAAGAGAGCTGAGGAGATATTGAGAGATGAGAGCTACGTTAGTGAGCTGGAGAGTTTTAGAGCGGAGTTAGAGAAGAAAATCTACGACGAGTGTTCCAGGATTATTGAGGAAGCTAAGAGGAAGGCTGAGGAGATAGTCGAAGCTCACAAGAAGAGACTCAGCGATGTAGCTAAGAAAGTAGCTGCAGTAGTTGCTGGGATTGATATAGCTTAAGGTGAATCAATACCGTGTCGAAGCTGAGATACGCCTTCTTTAGCGATCCTGATATCGCGCTAAGGACTTATGTCATCTCATCTAAGGAGCATGTTGATTCTATACTAGAAAAACTTGCGCGTATAGGCGTCTTCGAGCCTGTAGCGATGGATAACGCGGGAAAGGAAGTAGAGAAGATTAAGGAGTATATAGCGCTAGTAGAGGAATGTAAGAAGATCTTTGACATGATCAACTCATACATAGAGGAGCCCCTAACATTCGAGATTACTGAGTTACCTCCAGATGTAAGGCAGGAATTACTGAAGCTTCGTGAGCGGTTAGGTAATGTCTTAGCCGAGCTTAAGGTTCTCGATAATAGGAAAAAAGAGAATACTGAGAAGTTGAAGGAGCTCGAAATATTGGAGAGATACGTTAAGTACTTAGAACCAACATATCGAGGAGCTGGTGGAAGTATCTTAGATTATGATGGGACATTAATTGTTGCTAGAACCGTACTAGGACCGAGAACAGAGGTTGAGTCTATAAAGAAGAGAGCTTTGTTTACCGTAGGTGAGCTCGCGGTCGACGAGCAAAACGTTATCACAACCTTAATGTTTAAGAGGGACGTAATGGATGAGGTCATCAAGGAATTTCCAGGAAAGAATCTTAAGGTCATTAAGGTGAGGACGTATGAAGCAGAGACTCTAGGTGATATGGCAGGCAGGATAGGCTCTGAGAAAGAAGCTGTGAGGAGAGATCTAGAGTACGTTGAAACGAGGATGAGGGAAGTCATAAGAACCAACCTTCCCGATATAGCGTTACTGAAGGTATTGTTAGATGCTGAGTATACTAAGATCGAGCTTCTGAAGATAGCTCTAGAGTCTAAGTATCTGTCGCTGCTAGTAGGTTGGATCCCCAGATCTAAGAAGGAGCTTCTGTTAGGGGAGCTCCGCGGAAGACCTGTACACGTGATATTCGAGGAAGCTGCGGAACCCCCCGTAGACTTCAACAACCTAGAGCCTTTCAGACCGTTCGAGATGTTTACAGAGTTAAATGGGTACCCATCACCGAGGGAGTGGGATCCTACTCCATTCCTCACATACTTCTTCGCTTTCTTTGTAGCTCTCATGCTCCCAGATGTAGGTTACGCTATCGGGCTTCTCATAGCCTCAAAACTGTTCCTACCTCTCTTCGTGCAGAGTAGGGAAACCCTTCAGAAGCTACAGAGAGTAGTTAACTTGACAGCTATATGTATGGTTGTTACAGGTCTACTATCGGCAAGCTTCTTTGGGAACCTACTAGGGAGCTACATACCTCTACCACCTGTCCTGCCATCACTCTCAAGTCTAGAACAAGCTGCGGACTATGTGCTACGGTCTATAGTGCTGGCACTCTACATCGGCTATATCTCCATGCTAGTGACGCACGGTGTTGGGTTGCTAAAGGCTGTCATAAAGACACGCGATATGTGGACAGCAGTTGGGGAGGTGGTCACGATCTCCCTAATGATATTCGGACCTCCCTACCTAACGTGGAAATTGGGTACGATAGATATAGATGTATTTAAGCTAGGTAATATCGTGCCTCAAACCATCGTAGAGTACGTGGTCTTCACGTCTCTTGGTATATACATATTCTATAAGATCAAGACTACCGGCCCCCTAGGTGCTATGATGTGGATTTTTGACGTGATAGGACCCTTCGCGGACGTCCTATCATTCATTAGGATAGCAGGTGTCGGGGCAGCATCAAGTCTGCTAGCAGCAGTGTTTAATACGTACCTAGCCTCCTTTGTAAGTAGTGTTGCATCTATAAACATAGCTATAGGTATCATTGTTGGAGTAGTTATGGGATTCCTACTACATGTATTCATACTAGCGTCTTCGGTATTAGGACCATACATACACGCACTTAGATTAATTAGCTACGAGATGGCAACGAAGTTCTATGAGGGAGCTGGAAGGAGGATAGCGCCGGTTAAAGTATCGCTGGGCCCTGTAATGTTCGGAGGTTCAACTAGATGAGGAATTTCAGCAATATGCTTCAGAAGTTGCTGAAAACATCTAACGGTTTATTAGGCTTACCCTAGTTAAGCCTGGGGGTCTAAAGATGTCTGAGATCCTCGCGTACATAGGTCCAGGCCTTGCCGAGGCTCTCGCTGTTATAGGGACTGCGATAGGTATGTACAACGCTATAGCTGCTGGTCTACCTGCCGTGGCGGAGGATCCCGGGCAGAGAGGTAGGGTCTTCGCATTAGCTTTCCTGCCAGCTACCCAGACATTAGTGTACGGCTTCGTCTACATGTTCTTGATGTACAGCTCTTACTTGCCGGCACTCCTCAGTAAATACCCTCAGATACCACCAAATATTGCGGCAGGAATCTTCGGGGTAAGTATCTTTGTAGGCTTCGCTGAGCTTTTCTCAGCGTGGATGCAGGGAAAGGTGTGTGCTGAGGGAGCATCACAGCTAATTAAGACGCGCGGTGCTATCTTCGGCTCGACAATAATACTGGCAGCATACGAGGAGTTCTTCGGGATACTTGGGATGGTCTTCGGAATACTGATGGCCTCAATGCTAACAGCATGACGCTATAAAAGTGGGCCCTATGAGTGTAGATGAGCTGAGAAGGACGGTTTTAGATAGGGCCAAGTCCGAGGCTGAGGTTATTATAAGAAGGGCTGAAGATGAAGCTACGAAAATCGTGGAGGAAGCTGTAAGAAAAAAGAAAACCATCATCGAACAAAAGAAGGCAGAGCTATTAAGAGACATAAACCCAGACGCTAGGATTGCTGAGGCTAGATCCAAGGCCAGGCTTCTAATAGCTAGAGCTAGAAGTACCATACTTAAAGAGATCAGAGACCTGATAGAAGACTCCCTCAGAGCTCTACCCCAAGATAAGAGGTTGGAGTCTATTAGGAGACTGGTAGATGAGGCTATGGAGGAGCTACTAAGGGCTGTCGATAAAGTAGACTACGTAGTAATCAAGGTTTCTACAAGTGATATCAAGTTCTCAGACTACATTAAAAGTTACGTTGAGGGAAAATATAGAGTAAGAGTTGAGGGTGTGTACGGAACAAACATCCTTGGAGGTGTAATAGTGGAGTGCTTTGGAGGTGAGGTAGCAGTAGATAACTCCTACGACAGGAGACTTGAAAAGGCTATTAGAACTATAGTACCGCAGTTACTAGCATCTGAGCGGTGATTGGATGCCATATAAACTGAGTAGATGGGCTCTGAAAACAGTTTTAGTGACATACTTAAGCAAGAATCCAAGACTTGAGGAGTTACTGGATTTAGCTCTAGAAGAGAGGTTTGCGGATCTCCCACAAATAGTTTCCAGGTACAACTCCAGGACTGAGTACCTGAGGCTATCTACAGCAAAAACCGTAGATGAAGTTGACACAATACTCACTAGTTTAACTTGGGAGGAACTTGAGCAAATCTACGATCTTCTCCCCTCACCCTATGCACGGTACTTTAAGGCTTTCCTACCGCTTTATGATTTCGAGAAGATGTACCCGGCGTTTTCGCGAGGAGATTTAAGTGAGGCTAAAACAAGTTTTCTAAGGCAGGAAGATCTCGTGGTGTTTGAGCGTTGCGTTAGGGAAAGAACGTTCACGTGTTTAATTAAGACTTTCCTAGGAAACATAAGGAAGTGTCTTGGTGTGGGCATATCTAAAGGTTATACCATAACTGTTGAGGACTATTCTGACTCTCTGAAATGTCTTATACTGACTGTTACAGCGAGCTACACAAAGTATTTCCTAAACATGGTTAAGCTGGGCATTAAGGAAGAGGAGCACCCTGGAGAATTCATCGAGAATGTTCTAAGAGACTTCAAGAGTGTCTCCGGGTATAAACATGAGTTTGAGAACGTTGTGGATTATCTATCCAGTATCTCCAAGTCAGAACCTTATAGGGTGGCAATACTCGAAGCTCGTTATGTTTACAGTAAATGCAAGGACTACCTACTTTATTCTCCACAGGTAATAGATCTTCTTACTCTATACCTTCTAAATAGGTACTTTGAGCTTCACATATTGAGGTATACCTTACCTCAGTCTTGGGTGGTGAGATGAGTCTACCGAGTGAGACCGTAAAAGGTATTTGTGCTGTCGTAAAGAGGGATTTTGAGCCGCTAATGAGGATGCTTGGAATTAAGGATGTTTATATTGTTGATAGTTGGGATGAAGCGAGGAGAGCCATAAGCGAGCTAACGGAGCATAAGGATGTTGCCGTTATAATCGTTCAGGAGGGTCTGATTCCGAGAGAGATCAGCTTCATAGAATTAAACTTACAGAGGAGGTATCCGATCGTCACTGTGATTCCTGACACTAGGGAGAAGCTCTCAGAGCATCCAGGTACTTACTACAGAGAACTTATTCGTAGATACATAGGTTACGAGGTTTATATAGGGTGAGAACAGTGAGTAGTAGAGTAGGTAGGATATATAGGATTGCCGGCCCTCTAGTAGTAGCCGTCGATATTCCAAACCCGATGATGTATGAGGTAGTTTACGTAGGTAATGAGGGCCTTATAGGTGAGGTCATAGCCATTAGAGGTGAGAAGGTATATATACAGGTTTACGAAGAGACAACAGGTTTAACTGTCGGTGAGAGGGTTGAAGCTTCTGGGAGACCTCTCTCAGCAGAGCTAGGTCCTGGGCTGATAGGATCTATATATGACGGTCTTCAGAGACCTGAAAAGGACATAGCTAAGCTTCTCAACAATATATTCATCGAGAGAGGAGTCAAGCTACCGGCACTAGATAGAAGTAGGAAGTGGTATTTCAGGAGGAATCGAGAGATTAGGATAGGAGATGCTATATCGCCGGGACATATAATAGGATATGTTAGTGAGTCCCCCATAGTTGAGCACAGGATAATGGTACCACCCGACGTTAGAGGAGTACTGAAGTGGATTGCGGATGATGGTGATTACGCTATTGAGGACACCGTAGCCACGGTCTCCTCAGGATCTCGGGAATATCAGGTAAAGCTCTATCAGGTATGGCCTATTAGGATTCCGAGACCGTATGGAGAGAAGCTGAACCCCACCGAACCATTGATTACGGGGATTAGGGTAATAGACCATATATTCCCTATAGCAAAGGGCGGTAAGGCTGCTGTACCAGGAGGTTTCGGCACTGGGAAGACCGTATTACTTCAGGAATTAACTAAATGGAGCCACGCTGATATAGCTATCTATGTTGGGTGTGGTGAGAGAGGTAATGAGATGTCGGATGCTCTCACAAGCTTCTTAAAGCTCGTAGATGTTAGGAGGGGTAGGCCTATGATGGAGAGATCCGTCTTCATAGCAAACACCAGTAACATGCCTGTCGCAGCAAGGGAAACAAGTGTTTTCCTGGGTATGACTATAGCTGAGTACTTCAGGGATATGGGTTACGATGTCGTGATAGTGGCTGACTCTACAAGTAGGTGGGCTGAAGCTATGAGGGAGGTCAGTGGTAGGATGGAGGAGATGCCGGGTGAGGAAGGCTTCCCAGCGTACTTATCTAGTAGGCTGGCAGAGTTCTATGAGAGAGCTGGCAGGGTCAAGGTTCTGGGAGAACCTGAGAGGTTCGGAAGTGTTACGGTGTTCGGAGCTGTCTCCCCACCTGGTGGGGATTTCAGTGAGCCTGTAGTCAGAGGTACTGTGAGATACATACAGAGCTTCTACGCCCTCGACTACTCCCTAGCTACGAGGAGGCACTTCCCCTCAATAAACTGGCTTACTAGCTACAGCCTCTACGTTGATTTTGTGAGAGGTTATTGGGATAAGATTACCGGTGGGGAGTGGAGTAGGAGTAGAGCTACCATGCTCAGAATACTTCAGAGGGAGGCCGAGTTGAGTGATATAGTTAGACTGGTCGGCCCTGAGGCTCTGCCCGAGGAAGACAAGCTAGTACTGGAGATAGCTAGGATAATACGTGAAGGATTCCTACAACAGAGCGCGTTGGATCCGGCAGATGCTTACTCACCTCCTGAGAAAGGGTTGTTGATGATGCGGGCTATAACGGAGTTCTACAAGAGAGCTTCAGAGGCTGTTGCAAGGGGAGTGCCTGTAGCGAAGATAAGGGAGCTTGAGAGTAGACATGCGTTACTCCGGCTTAAGTTCAGTACTTTAGATGAGTTAAAGGAGAAGATTCCTCGTTATCTCGAAAACCTAGACCGTGAGTTCAGTAAGCTGGTGGGTCAATGATGTCAGGGGTATCTAAACCACCTAAACTACTATTAAAGGAGACAAAGCAGATTATCGGTACTCGAGGAGCTTTAGTGTTAGCTAAGGCACTTGGTGGTGTGAGTTATGGGGAGCTTGTGGAGATCGATGTAGATGGAAACGTGAGGATGGGTCAGGTGATAGATGTAAGTAAGGATGTAGTCATCGTGCAGGTCTTCGGAACCTCACTAGGTATAGCACCTGGGAAGACAGTCATAAGGTTCCGCGGTGAGACGCTGAAGATACCTGTATCAATAGATATGATGGGCAGGATCTTCGACGGTCTAGCCAGACCTATAGATGGAGGATCACCCGTAATTCCGGAGGACTACTTAGATATCCACGGAGCTCCACTAAACCCAGCTACTAGGATACCTCCGTCGGAGTTCATTGAGACAGGCATATCAGTAATCGACGGGATGCTGACCCTCGTTAGAGGGCAGAAGCTACCGATATTCTCCGGGTCAGGCTTACCGCATAACAGGATAGCTATGCAGATAGTTAGGCAGGCAGCTACGAAGGGGTCAGGTGAGAAATTTGCTGTCGTATTCGGAGCTGTCGGTGTGACGCATGAGGAAGCTATGTACTTCCTACGTGAGCTACGGTCTATGGGAGCTCTCGATAGGACCATAGCTTTCATAGCTCCTGCCTCCGCCCCTACAGTAGAGAAGTTAGCGTTACCTAGGGTCTCTCTAACTGCTGCCGAGTTCCTTGCGTGGAGGTATGACATGCATGTCCTGACCATACTCACAGATATGACTAACTACTGTGAGGCATTAAAGGAGATCTCAGCTGCTAGGGAGGAGGTTCCCGGTAGGAGGGGATACCCAGGCTACATGTACACAGATCTAGCGACGATATATGAGAGAGCTGGGAGGGTTGAAGGTAAGAAAGGCAGTATGACAATAATGCCTATACTGACTATGCCTGACGACGATATCACCCACCCAATACCGGATCTAACCGGCTACATAACGGAGGGTCAGATAGTGCTTTCAAGAGATATGTGGAGGAAAGGTATATACCCACCTGTCGATGTCTTCCTATCTCTGTCGAGGCTCATGAAGGAGGGTATCGGTCCAGGAAAAACGAGGGATGACCATAAAGAGGTATTCGCGCAGTTGACGGCAGCTTACTCCGAAGGTACCTACCTAAGGGAGCTCGTAACCATAGTTGGAACAGAGTCGTTGACTAGTAGGGATAAGATGTTCCTAGAGTTCGCGGATCAGTTCGAGAGGAAGTTCATTAATCAAGGTGAGTATGAGAGGAGAGACATAGAAACTACGCTAGACATAGCATGGGAGCTATTCGCGTTACTACCTGAGGAGGAGCTCACCCAGGTAAGGCCTGAGACCATCAGGAAGTACCACCCCAAGTACAGGGGGATGAAGACCTGAGTAGCGAGACTATAAGGCTGTCGAGACCGACGAAGATAGAGCTCATAAGGCTTAGAAGGAGACTCGTACTCACTAGGAGGATACATAGAATACTGAGAGATAGACTGACGTTCCTAATACAGGAATTCTACCTTGTCCTCAGAAAGGCGTATGAAGCTAGGCAGAGACTTAATACCTTACTGAACGAGATATACAACTCCTACTCGAACGCTACAGCGATCTACGGACTTGAGGTCCTCAACGAGGGAGCTAAATCTGTCCCTGGAAGCATCAGTGTTATAGCTGGAACCCGCAACGTCATGGGGGTCGTGGCTCCATCCATAGAGGTGGTCGAAACACCGTCTCACACACCAGCTCTCCCATTAGAGGTCTCAGATATCCAGTTAAAGCGTAAGGAGTTCATAGAGGTCGTGATCGCGCTCGCTGAGTACGAGAAGGAGCTTATGTTGCTAGGAGCAGAGATACGTAGAGTGAAGAGAATTGTTGTAATGCTTGAAAAAGTTCTGATACCGAGGCTTCTAAACACCATAAGATACCTCCTAATGAAGTTCGATGAGATGGAGAGGGAGGAGCGTATCAGGAGCATGAAGATTAAGGCGCTACTACTCCAGAGAGGCGGATTCTCTCACGGCTGATTATCAAATTTAAGTTTATGACCTCCATCTTACACTTAATTTGTGTTAGTTAACTCTCAGTACTTACTGTGTTATGGGTGGTGAATATACTCTTACAATGGTTATTAGTGGGAGAACTATCTTCAGCCAGCAATACCGCTTCTAAAAACAAGCTGTCAGTCACTTCCTATTTTAGCTTCTCTAGCCGATAAATTGGGGGACGCTATCTGAGAGATATCTTCGAGTCGCTACTTCAAGCAGAACTTAGGATAGTAAATAAACACCTAGCAATTAGAAGGAAGACCTTAGCACAACTCCTGAAGGAAGAAATCCCCCACGTTAATTGTAGGGATGGTTCTATACATGTGTTTAAGCGTAGGGAGCTACAAGAGCTTAGAACATATGTTAGTGATGATGAGGCTGAGAAGCTTCACCTCCCTATAGTAATACTAGTGAACGCTGATATAGAGGGTACATTAACAGGCCTCGTCGAGGGTGAGTTAGAAGCCGTAGTTATAAAACGATTACTTAATATTAAAGCACCTATAGAGAACAGATCTGAGAAGTTGTTTCTATATAAACCACAGCTCTATGAATTGATGAGCAGGTTCTCAACAATCTTTCAAATAGCAATAACTATAGATCAGGGTGCCTCAGATAACTACCGAAGTCCAGTCTCTTAATGGTAAATGATTCTATCCATATAGAAACCTTTAAGGTTGCTCGGCTCGTGAGAATTAGGCTCGATCTTCGTTTATGAAGTAAAGCTATCAGTGAATACCTAAAATTGTTGTTTATGTAATGCCATTCAAGAAGCTATTAGTTACATTAAATCATGCGCTAAATTATAACTTTAATAAAATGAGGAAAACTTATAATCTTAGGAGTTTACTGGTTTAGGGCTCCCGGACGTTCGGGGTTTACTACAGTTCCCTCTATATTTTGTACTTGGAGAGAACTGGAGATACCATAAGGACTGGTGGTTATCATGCTTAAACTAGTTTATGATGAGAGGCACAAACTTCATAGAGATCCCGAGGATATACATCCAGAAGGTGTTTGGAGAGTTGAAGCCTCAGCTGAGATGTTGTGGAGGTCTCCTGCCCGGGATTATGTTGAGGTAATAAAAGCTTTAGAGCCTGACTATGAGGCTGTCTTGCTAGCTCATGACCCGGAATATGTTGAGTGGATTAGAAGGGAGTGTAGTAAGGGATTTCATTATGTTGATGCCGATACCTACGTCAATGAATATACCTGTGATGTAGCCGCATCCTTCGCAGCTACAGCTAGAGAAGCTGCTCTAAGGTCGGTAGAAACAGGTGAGCCCTGGTTCATACTTGCTAGACCGGGAGGGCATCACGCTGGTAGGAGAGGGCCGGCTATGGGAGCACCTACTCTCGGTTTCTGCATCTTCGACTATGTATCAGTAGCTACTAGGGCCTTGATAGGCTCTGGTCATAGAGTGATGATAATAGATTTCGATGCTCATCATGGTAACGGAACCCAGGAAATACTTTGGGAGGAGCCTAGGGCAGTACACGTAGATATTCACCAGAAATGGCTATACCCCGGTACTGGAGATCTTGAGGACGTAGGTGGATTAGGGGCTGAAGGCACTAAAGTGAACATACCACTATACCCAGGTTCTGGGGATGCTCACTACGCATGGATCCTCGAGAACGTAGTTGAGGTGGTTAGGAACATCTTCGAGCCAGAGGTTGTCATAGTCTTCGCAGGATTCGATGCTCATAGAGATGATAGGTTAGCTGAGCTAGACGTAACCGAGAGTACCTACATACTCTTTGGTTCCTATCTTAGGGACCTACTGAGGAAGGGTGAGATAAGAGGGGTCGTAGCAGTACTTGGAGGAGGATACGGTAATGGCATGATCACGAGCTTCATCGGCTTTATTGAAGGTTTAGTAGGTACTAGAGAGAAACCTACAATAACACCTACAACACCGGGCAAGTATATAGAGTACGGACTTGAGAAGATACTTAAACTTCTTAGAAGGACAGTGAGCACTCTTTCTATACGTTCTAGCTAGATTTTCTAGGTTTAATACCTACATTCTTACTTTATAGGATGTTGCAAAACTAGTTTCTTGATTAGTTAACATACTTTACTTAGCTAAAACTAGGAGCTCAGCACTTCGGGGTGGGGAGGAAGACAGGGATCGTGGTTCCACTAAGATTTAAAAATTCTTTCACGATGATATATTAATCTGCCAAACATTTTAAACTACGGCGAAAGTCATATGCTGTCTATTAGTTACGTAGAGCTTCATAATGCCGGTATGCCAGTTAGATTAGTCTTCATGCCTAATGTGCCTGGGAAGACTATGACCGAGAAAAAAGAGTATTGTAGGAACAAACTGGACTGGATTAGGAGGCTCCTAACTTACGAGCCTCGAGGATCCTCGAACTCTTATGGTGTTCTGATTACCGAACCTTCGAATCGAGGTGCGAGCTTTGGAGCGGTGTTCTTTGATTCAAGTGGGTGGCACGATATGTGTGGCCACGCATCGATAGGTTTTACCTGCTACGCTGTGAGAAGCGGTCTAGTAGAGCCTAAGGAGCCTGAGGTTGAGATAGTGTTAGATACTCCGGCTGGTTTAGTGAGGTTATCTGTAGAGGTAGTTGGGCGAGCTCCAAGAAGGGTCAGAATGGTTAACGTACCCTCTTACGTATTAAGCTCTGTATCTGTCAGTGTTGATGGATATGGTCAAATTAAGACGTACCTAGCTTATGGAGGGAATCTCTACGTAGTAGTTGATCTAGACTCTCTAGGCCTTGACTGGAGCTCTGAGAGGATCCATGAGTTCTACTCGCTAGCTAGGAAGGTGTGGGTAGCAGTAACTAAGGAAATTCCCTCAACTAATGCCGAACTTTACGGGGTTAGGCTCTCCAAGAAGATTTCTGAGAGCCCGCTGAAGTACTACGGCATACTCTTCTTTGGAAGTCCCTCGAGGATGCTTCTTGATAGGTCTCCCTCCGGAACTGGTTCCTCAGCTCACATAGCCTACCTTCACCACATCGGCGAGGTCGAGGCTGGTGATGTTGTGGAGTTCGTGAGCGCTATTAACACCTCGTTCTCAGCGAGAATCTTGGGGGTAACCGAGTCCGGAGGTAGGAGGGCTATAATACCTGAGATCTCAACGGTTGATAGGGGTTGCCACATAACAGGTTACTCGGTAGCGATTAGGGAACCTGATGACCCGCTAGAGGATGGAGTACCGCCTCTGCTAGTTTAACTACCAGGCTGAGATTAAACAGAAATTAGGGTATTTTGACTTGGTTTAATTAGTGAGAAATAAAGAAAGTGAACTAGGTTAGGCAGATAAAATAGAAAGAACTTAAGTACTGTTGCGGTGAAATTAGCCTATCACGGCAAGCTCCTTAACTAACCTGCCAGTCTTGAATCTCTCAGCTGTTAAGTTGTTAGCTATGTCGATATATGGCTTCCCATCTAGTATCCAGCTAGCTATGAGTTTACCGGTTACTGGTGCCATCATCATGCCATGACCGCTGAACCCAGCAGCTATGTAGAGGTTTTCATATGGTGGTAGCGGCCCGTATATTGGATGATGATCTGGGGTCATGTCGTAGTAGCCCATCCAGTACCTAACTATGTTTACCTTAGTTAGGAAGGGCAGTAGCTCCACTAGTGGCTTAACTATGTGTGAGAAAGCGTCAATCCTCTGTGAGTATATTGAGGCCTCCGGAACGTCTTCCAGGTCCCTGGCTAGTATGAAGCTTCCATGTTCGTTCTGGGTTATATGGGGTGAGCCAGGTGTATCCCAGTCTATTATAAGGCCTGACCTTATGGTCTCACGGTAGGGCTCGGTAACTAGGGGATGTCTGGGTATGTCAACTATTGGTAGGTCTATGCCCACGGTCTTAACTAGTTTTGCGCTACCTCCTCCAGCAGCTATAACGAAGTAGTCTGACTCTATCTCACCTCTGGTAGTTACGGCCCTAACTACCCTACTACCACTAGCCTCGAGTTTTAGTGCTGTTGTGTAGGGTACTACCTTAACACCAAGGCTCTTAACCCTAAGGTACAGATTAATGAAGTTCTCTAGGATCGGCATTCTACCAGCAGTTGGGTCAACCATAGCGCCTGCAACGATGTTAGTATTTATATTAGGTTCGATGTTCTTAACTTCATCAACATCTACGATCCTTGTCGGTATGCTGTATTGATGGTGAAAATCTACGAGCTTTCTGAAAGTATCCATGGTCTCAGGTTTTCGAGCTACCCACAGATAGCCACGTTGTTCAAGTTTCATCCCCAACTCATCTCTAAGTTTAAGCCATATGGAGATGCTTTCCTTCATTAGTATCACATGCTCGGGTGAGGTGAATGAGGACCTGAAGCAACTAACATTCCTCAGACTAGCACCGCTACCTGGATAACTAGAGTCGATTACAACTATATCCTTAACTCCTCTCTTAACTAGCTCGTAAGCTATGAAGAGACCGCTTATACCCGCCCCGACGATTAACACCTTCATTTCTTAACACCCCTTAACACTAACTTAGTGGGTATGGGGACTATCGGTGGTCTAACTTTGTAGTTAGCTAACACCTCACCCAGACTCTTCCCAGTAGCTCTAGCAAATATTCGGGCAGCTATCATTATGCAGCTCCTTCCCTGACATGGCCCGAAACCTAATCTCAGGTACCTCCTGAGGAGCTCGAAGTCGTCGATACCCATCTCTATGGCCTTCATTAGATCATCCAGTGTCACATCATTGCACCTACAGATTATTATAGTACCCTTCTTAGCTACCTCTCCACCCATATGGCTCTCACCTCCATACCTAAACCCTTGGGGGTCTTAACTGTTACTACATAGGTCTTATTCCTCTCCCAAACCCTTGTTACTACCCCCTTCCCCACTCTCTCACCGTGTTTATTCAATAGAACAACCTCCTCACCGACCTTAGGTGCTGGCAGGAACTCGTGTGGTACGGTAACGTAATCTGCGTCTTCCTTGGATAGGTCTACTACAAATGCTGCGAGACCTGGACAGACTGCTACGCATACACCACAACCGGTGCATTTATCCCAGTTTACTTTCGGGAGATCTATTAATCTCTCCATCGTTATGGCCTTGGTCGGACAATATGGGACGCATATATTACACGGTATCATCTCAGGACACTCAAGCACTACTACAGGACCTTTTCTAAGCCTCCACTCCGGTGGTAGGAGTCCTAGCGCGCTGAGATCCTCTAACCCTACTACACCAGTTTTCCTAAATCCCTGAACAGCAGCCATGTCGCATCACCCAAACGAAATGGGAGGTGGGAACTCTACCCTAAGCTTATCCATCTCCTCCCTAGAGACAGTCACAGACTCCTTACCTTTCCTAGCTCTAGCTAGTAGTGGTGATGCTCTGTAAACATCCCAGAGGAATCTTATCAGCTTATCCATCTCCTCACGGGCTTTCGACGCCTTCGAGGACTCAACAAGTTTAGTAGCTATTGAGAGGGCAGCTATTTTCCCCTCAATGATAGCTGTAGTCGCTTCCTCTATACCGGCGGAGTCCCCAGCTATATAGAGATTGGGTACCGAGGTTTCGAGGTCCAGAGTTCTCAGTGGTACAAGTCCACCGAGCTCCGGAGACCACCTAGCTACAGCCCCACACTGCATAGCGAACCTGGTGTCCGGCTCTAAGCCTACAGCTAGGAGTACTAGGTCCACATCAAATTCCTTCTCAGTCCCCGGTACCGGGTTGAATTTCTCGTCTACTTCTACGACAACAGCTTTCTCTACCCTACCGTTACCACTAACCTCCTTAACTGTGTGTCTAAGTAATATCGGTATCCCATACCTCCTGATCTTAGCCGCATGCACGAACCAGCCTCCTATCTCTGGGAGCACCTCAACAACAGCTTCGACCTTAACCCCTGCCTGCAGTAGCTGGTAAGACACTATCAACCCAACGTTACCTGAGCCCACGACTAGAGCTCTCTCGCCCGGCTTAACCCCGTACTCGTTCATGACTGTCTGAGCCCCGCCAGCTCCTATAACTCCAGGTAGGTCATTGTTGACGAAGTCGAGGTACCTCTCCTGAGCACCTGTAGAGGCCAACAACGCCTTGGGTTTAACAAAGTAGTGAGCCTCCTTACTAGCTACACCCACAATACCCCCTCTAAAAGCTCCGTAAGCTACAGACTCTAGTAGAACCTTAATCCTGGGGTTACTTGAGATTCTCTTCACGTAGTCCTCAGCTATCTGAAAACCTCTCATACCACCGAAGAGGTCAACACTCCCAAAGAACTTGTGGGTCTGTTTAAGTAGTTGGCCACCTAGTTTGAAGTGCTCGTCAACTAAGACGACGTCGAGTCCGAACTCAGCAAGTGTGAGGGCTGCTGATAGACCTGCCGGACCTCCTCCAACGATTAGAACATCAGTATCAATTCTGACCTCAGGTAGCTCTGAAAGCTCTACCGACTCGCTAGCTACAGGGGAAGCCCACCCCCTCTGTCTCTCAACCCTCATACCCTCCCTAACCGGCTCCCTACATGTCTTAGTGTTGGGAACTCCATCGACTATCATGAAGCAGCTACTGCACTTACCGATCATGCAGAAGAGTCCTCTGGGTCTTACTAGAGACGAGCTCCAGGAGAGGGAGTCAAATCCAGCAGCGTAGAGGGCTACAGCAACACTCTCACCTTCGTATGCTTCGACTGGTTGTCCTTCGTAGTAGAAGGTCACTTTTCTACCTCGATGGAAAGTTAGAATGGGATGTTCCAGTATACGTCTATCAACCGGCGATTCTAATCACCAAACTTATAATGCAGTAGCCCTAACTAAAAGTTTTAGGTGTAGTTTAGATTTAATTAAATACAGTTACACTTAAAAAAGTAAAACATATATATATCTCGGTATATATAATTAAGTGAGGTATCTATCTATGACATCCAAAAACCCCTACTTCCTTAGTTGCTAAAACTGCTGAGAAGGTCTGGAGTAGCTTTGCATTATTGATGACTGCTGTTGGATGATCTGTAGGCTCCGGTAACTATTGGAGGTTCTCCTGGAGAGCTGCTAACTACGGAGGAGGTAGCTTCCTATTGACCTACCTAATATGGCTAATAGCTAATAATAGTCGCCTTCCCACTAGCCGTGGCGGAGTACGCTATTGGGAAGCTAGGGCAGGGAGGTCCTCTACACGGCCCATACAACCTAGTTGATAGACATAAGAAGCTAGCGTCCTTCGGAGGTATGTGGATGGCTTGGGCTGACTTCATGATTATGTGCTATTACTGGGTAGTTGTCGGTTGGATATTCTACTACATGCTCCATGCTCTCGCTGCCACCTTCTTCGCCTCGGACTTCGATGCCATGTCCTTCTGGCAGTCCTTCGGCTTTACTCCACTATCTGCCGGTATCGGGATCTTAATGATGGTACTAAGCATCTTGGTCACAGCCTTCGGAGTGAAGGGTATAGGTACGGTATGCAGGTTCATGTTCCCGGTGCTGTTCATACTCACAATGATCCTAGCAATCTATGTACCTACCCTACCCGGGGCTGAGAAGGGTTTGGAGTTCTATATGATTCCGAGAGTGGAGGCTCTGGCTGATCCTGCTACCTGGATGCAGTCCCTATCACAGGTAATATGGAGCGTGGGGATCGCTTGGGGCTTCTTCATATGCGCTGGACAGTGGATGAGACGTAATGACGATGTAACCCTAACCGCGTTCGGTAACGTTGTGAACGACACAGCAGTAGCTTGGATGGCTGGTACTGCGATAATACCTCTAATATTCGCACTCTCAGCTACCCCATACGAGGACATAAAGAAGGCTGGTACCGGTCTAGCTTTCGTAGTACTACCGTTTGTCCCTAGATGCTCGTTGATGTGTGTCTATGTTCGTTCATCACATCTAGGGACTTCCACCTCGCTCGCATGGATCTACCTATCCCTGCGGGTCGTGGGTGGCTGTCGAGCTCAACGGCACGCGGGACACATCTACACCTAACCCCGCAGAGCTCGGAGCACTGCTCCCATTACTCAGCGGGGTATCCAAGCTATCTACAGGAATGGAGTTAATGAGCTTAACACATAACCCCAGAGCACAGCAACCCTAAAAACCATAAACACAGAGACCACTAATCAAAAACAGAACAGCCCCAGCTATTTAGGAAGATGGGTGCTGCCGGATATGTAGCTGCGGTGTTCTTCTTCGTAGCCTTCTGGTTTGCTGCCTTCACCTCCCTGATAACTATACATGAGGTAGCTATGAGACCTCTCAAGGACTTCGGTTTAAAGACCTCACACGCAGCCCTCATTACCGGTATTCTTGGTATAATTGGTGGTATTCCAACTGCATTCAGTGACGCTTGGTTAGACTACTACGACACTGTGTGGGGTGTTGCGGGGCTTGCTGTGGGGCTGATCTTCATAGCTCTGATAACTTCGTACTTCACTGACGTGACTAAGGTTAGGCGCGGGCTGATGGACATGGACATAAAGCCGTTCATAAGGCTTGGGAGATGGTGGGACTACATAGTTAAATTGAATATTGTGATACCAGCACTGTTCTTCGGTTGGTGGATAGTTTACTGGGAATGGATAAGAGGCTGGGGTGCAGGAGCTCACACATACTACACGTTCCCAGGTATGCTAATACTTATAATAGGTGGCGCGATAATCTACTATATAACCAGCAAGTCCATAGAGAAGCAAACGACTGGAGGTAGGTGATGGACATGGCGTGGATACTGTTCTTCGTGATAATGTGGCTCCTCGTAGCAGCATCGTTCTATACTTGGTATAGAGCAGTAGAGAATGAGAAGAAAATGAGGCAGATGGAGAAGAGGTGAGACCATGCCGTCATTTCCGTTCGATCCATGGTTGGTAATAGCCATAACTCTTGGAATTACAATACTGTGGATCTACACAGTCTACTACGCCAGCTCAAAGTCTGCTAAGTCCAGTAAGTAGAATCGGAAATATTTTTAGTTTTTTAAGTTTAGTCACACCTACCTCTTCCCTCATAGTTTCTTCCTCGCAATTTTGTAGGTAGTGTAAGTTACTAACGGAATCGTTACAGCTAGTCCAAGTAGCTCTGGTAGCCCCCTCATGAATACGGTAATCAGGGAACTCACAGCTAGTAGGAGCCTCGTTGAGAGGTCTACATACTTATTGCTGTGGAAGACTCCGTAGGCAGCTGCTTCCAGCCCCATTATCGCGATAGTTATTTCGAGGCCCGTTAGGATCTGGAAGAGGCTGGGCTCCAGTACTAGCTCAGGCTTTAGAGGTGTTACTAATGCCAGTATAGGCATTCCTATACCTAGCTTGACTAGCTCCTTAAGAACCGATGTGAAGGATACTCTAGCTACTCTCGATATAGTGGCTGCCGATACGGACATAGGCGGGGCAAACTCTGAATGTACTCCTAGGAAGAATGCTGTATATTGTGCTGCCCAGGCTTTAACACCTAGCCTCATAAGAGCTGGCACTACTATTGGGTAGACTATCACGTAAGTCCCTAGAGGCGGTACCCCCATCCCCACTATGTAACCAAAGAAGTAGGAGAGTAATGTAACTACGTAGAGATTCCCAGCACCGAAGCTAACTATAGCGGTACCGAGCTTCATGGAGAGCCCGGTAACTGTGAAGAGAGCTTTCAGTATCCCGAGTAGGGCTAGAAGGAGAGCGAGATTAGCTGTTTCAGCGACGAAGAATTCTAAGCTCTTAATAAGCTTCGTTCCCAGATCCATAATTATACCCGGAGCTCCACCCCTCCTACTTACGTAGAGGCTTGCAGCTATCGCACCAGCTAACACCACAGCCGCAGCTCTGATAGCTGCTAGCGGTGCGTAGATCCAGGTAGCCATTAAAATCACCAGTATCGCTATACCGGCAACAAATAGACCGAGGTTGGTGTAGTCATACCAGCTCAGAGATCTTGTCGTCTGAGGAGTTACCTCCCTGACCTTAACAGTCCTAACGGAGATGAGGTATATGGCAAAGGCCAGCCCAGCGATGTAAGCTAGTGCTGGGACGAATCCCCTTATCATGACGTCGAAGTATGATACCCCCAGAGCGTCCGCCATGACGAACGCGGCAGCACCCATAACGGGGGGCATTAGCTGAGCACCAATACCAGTCGCTGCGGCCATAGCTGCCGCAACCGTTAACGGCACACCTAGGCTCTGGACTATGGGCACTGTTAGACTACCTACAGTAGCTGTGGCAGCTCCTGCACTACCCGTGACCATACCTACGGGTATTCCTACTAGGACGTTCGTTTGGGGGATCAATATGGGGGATCGAAGCTTTGAGAGTACTATTCTGTTAGTAGAGTCCACGAGGCCGAAGCCGCTCAAAATCCCGACAAAGAGCATGAAAGCGCTTATTACTGTTACAGCTAGCTGTGAGAGGCTTTCAAAGACCCCGGTAGAGAAGTCGACACTGAGCGAAGCTATGAGTCTCGTATAGGTTATACCTGGATGTCCTAGAATCCCTGGGAAATAGCGCCCGTAGAGGGCGTTGACTAGGAAAAAGAGAACGATGGCAAATATTATCGGATACTTGACGGCCCCGAACCAGAGGACTACAAGGGCTATCAAGGCCCCGGCTAGTAGGTCTGTAGAGTTATAGAAGCCCATTCTAACGGAGACAAGGTCCCAGAAGTTACTGTATATGTAGTACCCTGAAGCAAGTGATACTAGTACGAAGACCGTGCCAGCAGCTAGGTTAGCATACCTGTTCCTGAGCCTCGGGATCAACGGATCACTCTTGTAAATAGAGTCCACTACCCAGACAGTTATCGAGAGAGGGATCATTATGATTACGAATCTCGTAGCTCCTTCCCAACCTGTTGCGAAATAGTAAAGTATTAGGATGGCGTAGACAGTCATTAGGATCGCTCTTAGAAAGTATAAAAACTTAGATCCAGTAGCTCGAGGTCTCACTGTAGACCACCTAAGTTTAGGGAGAAGTCACAGAAAAAAAGCTTGAGGTTTAGGTAGCTATCTTCCACTCACCCTTCCATACTCCCTTCTCTTTTAGGAATTTAGCTAGACCGGGATGTATGGGGACCATCGAGTTGGCTTCTATACCCCTTACCTGCATTCCAACGAAGTCACTAGCTAGGAGCCTGAACATGGGGTTCAACTCTGCGAGCTCCCTTGAGTGCTCCTCTAATACTTTCAACATCTTGTAGACTATCTCCTCAGGGACTTCAGTTCCTACGTGGAACCCGTAGTAGAATCTTACAGCAGACATCTTATCCCCGGAGCTCAACTTCACGTCAGTTGAGAACACCTCCTTAGGGCTGACGTAGTTCTCAACTACATCGAAGACCCCTAGTTGTGGGGCTTTAGCCTTCAGGATCTCCAGTTCCTCAGGACACGGGTTCAGTATGGCTAGCTGTGTACTTAGCTCAGCCTGCCTGGCCCAGTCAGGCAGCCCGTAAACAGCTGTAGTGTACATTATGGTAGCTACTATGGTACCCCTCTCGAGAGCGTCGGCCACCATACTCCAGTCCAGCTCCACGTGTTCATAGGTTATGTTGAGAGCGCTTAGAGCCGCCCTAAGGGCTACCCCCACGTCCCACCCAGCCGGTCCTGAGAATATTTTCTGACCTTTAAGGTCGGACCAGCATCTAAACTTACCGAGATTTCTTTGATGTATGGCGATCGTGATCTCCAGGGGGTAAGCCCAGAACGTCTGCACGGGCATTCTCTTCGGGGTAAACCCAGCGAATCTACCGGTACCACTATAGAGTTCGGTAAATGATGGTGTGGACGCGTAGCACCCGCCTAGCTCCCCGTTGGAGTAAGACTTTATGCTGGCTACGGCCCCAGCGGTAGGTATGACAGTAACCTCAAGTTCCGGCATATACCTATTAATTATGTCAGCTATTAGACCTAGAGCTGTGTATCCAGCACTCCCCACCGAAGCAGTTCCCCACTGTATAGTGATCTTGGTTGGAGTAGTAACTGGGGTAGTTTTTGGTGTAGTTGCTGAGGTTGCTGGCGTGGCTGTTGGAGATGTTTGTACTGAGGTGGTAGTTGGGGTAGGTGGTAATAACACATAGTAACCTGCTACACCGACTATAATGGCTACAACTACGATAATAGCTACTACTAGGCTTTTCTGAACCATTAGGTCGCACCGGATATTACAGTTTAAGCCGGGCTATTTATCTTTTTATTCTCTACTTTAACTCTCACGGTCTATTTCATCGCTACAATTGAAAGCCTCGTCCTTCAGGGCTGGGATGAAAAGTTTATGGGCCGAAGACCCGGCCCGGGACTAAACCCAGAAACGGGAATACAGCTCCAAACCTCCCCGCACTAAAGGGCGAGGGTTCCTATTAGTGCGGGGAGAAGCTCAGCTCTGTTTCGAGAAGCTCAGGTAATTTGCTTTATGGTACGGACCTCTCTTTTAATGTAGCTACGTACTTCCACACTCTAGTAGAGTACTTCAAATACTTGAGTCTACTATGAGTTCTCAGAGTCTCCAAGGGGAAGCTATACTCGATTCGCATGTGTTCGCTAGGGAAATCCATTGATGTGGTGCCGCGGCCGGGATTTGAACCCGGGTCACGGGCTCGAAAGGCCCGCATACTTGGCCGAGCTATACTACCGCGGCACCATTTACTTATAGATTAGTTGAGGCTTATAAGGATAAGTAGCTGTTATTTGGGGCTTAACCACCTTTAGTTGGTGGTTGCTATAGGTAAGGTGCTGAGGTTTACTGGTGTTAGTGAGGCTCTGGATGCTTTATTGAGGGAGGTCTCCATACAGCTTGAAGGGGAGGTTGTGGATATACTGGATGCTGTCGGTAGGTACTCCTTCAGAGACTATACTTCTCGGGTGGATCTCCCTCCGTTTGATAGGTCAGCTGTTGATGGGGTAGCTACTAGGTTCTCAGATGTCGTTGGGGCCTCGGAGAGTTCTCCTATAGCTCTGAAGTTAGTAGGTAGCTTAGATACTGACAGTATGGAGATCCCTACTTTAGGGAGGTCTGAAGCCGTGCTAGTTTCTACAGGTGCTCCCATACCTAAGGGAGCTGATGTAGTTATCCCGATAGAGTACTGTGTAGTGCGTGGTGAAACAGTTCTCGTGTACAGAACATATCCGAGGCTAGCTAACATATCCCTTAAGGGTGAGGATCTCGTAGCAGGAGATCTCATAGTTAGGAGAGGTACTAAGCTGAGACCCTGGCATATAGCAGCTCTAGCAGCATCAGGATATGAGGAAGTAGAGGTCTTTAGGAAACCTAGGATAGCCGTAGTAAACACAGGAGATGAAATAGTGCGGGGAGTAATCCCAAATACGACCTACTTCATCATCAGCTCCCTAGTTAAGGAGATAGGTGGGGAGGTTTCGTACTCCACTATAGTCCCGGACAACGTGGAGAGAATCTCAGAAGCTGTTAGTGAAGCTCTACAGCTATCCGACATGGTCGTAGTTACGGGAGGTACGTCGGTAGGATCTGCTGATCTAACCTCAGAGGCTATCCTGAGACTTAGTGGGGCTCGTGAGGTCTTCCATGGGATCAGAATCAAGCCTGGGAGGACTGCGGGAGCCTATGTAGTTGAAGGTAAACCTGTCTTAGCGGTGTCAGGACTTCCAGTAGCTGCTTTCGTATCCCTCAATCTTCTTCTAGTACCGATACTCTCAAAGCTCTACGGATCACCCCCAGAACCTAAGCCGACCACTACCGGGATACTAACGAGGAGACTAGCAAACGATGTCGGGTTTAGATCCTACTACAGAACCATCGTCTGCAGAGATAGGAATAGGAACCTAATCATTCCGCTAAAGCTGACCGGGTCCGGGATACTCTCAACTCTAATAAGGAGCAACGCTCTCCTGGAGATACCGGAGGAGATTGAGGGCTTGGAGGAAGGCTCTGAGGTAGTAGTCACACTGCTAGGCCCGATAGTAGAGTGTTCGGAGTTACCTCAAGTGTTGTTAGATATAGGCCTTCCACATTTTTAAGGTTGGATTACTTGTTGTGTGTGGACATCAGGTGGTAGAATTCGTGTCGTCGGAGGGAGGTGAGTTAGGTAAGAAAAGGGATATAAAGGCACTCCTCTCGGTAATTCCCCCAGCTGAAGCTCTGAGAAAGCAGAAGGAGGGGGGAGTCCGAGAGAGGAGGATAAAGCTGAGGTACGGTGAGTCAGTGAAGCAGGGTACACTACACATAAATCCAGCACTCGCTAAGGAGCTATCAATCACTGACTACGCTGAGGTCAGTGTCCATGGCAGGAGAGTGAGGCTGAAGGTCGTGCTGGACGAAGGTGTTCCACCTAGTGAGATATGGGGTTCGAGCGACCTCAAAAGCTACGGTATAGCTGATAACAGCATCGTAACGCTGAGAGCTAGCAGTTAGTTAGGCTTAAAAGCACTGAGAGAATAAAATAGTCTTAGGTAGGTGTCCAGCATTTAGCTCCGAACACTTAGAGATAACTAAAGATGAGTTGAAACAGCTGATAAAGGAGCTCAAGAAATGGAATGCTCATGCAACTACGCTCCTATCCCTCTATATCCCACCTGGTAGGCCTATAGGAGACATAGTGAACATACTTAGGCAGGAACTATCCATCACAGAGAACATCAAGCTGAAGAGGACTAGATCCAAGGTTCAGTTCGCGTTGGAGGCCGCTATAGATAGGCTACTGAAGATCCCGAAAGTCCCGAAGAACGGCCTTGTAGTGTTCGCTGGTGAGCATGACGAGACTGAAGATACCATCGTGATAGTGTTTTCCCCTCCAGAACCTGTCAACATATTCTTCTATAGAACAGACAAGTACTTCCACACAGAGTTCCTGGAGAGTATGGTTGAGGAGAGCGATATCTACGGCCTCATAGTTATTGAGAGAGATGAAGCTACGATAGGGCTCCTCAAAGGTGGTGCCATAGTCGTACTTGATGAGCTTGAGGGATATATCCCTGGGAAGCATAGTAAGGGCGGGTGGTCCCAGAGAAGATATGATAGGATAATAGAGGAGATGGTCGAAGATTTCTACAAGAAAGTCGGGGAGAAAGCAAGTAGCTACTTTATACCTCTCCTGGAGTCAGGTAGACTTAAGGGGATCCTAATCGGTGGTCCAGGATATTCTAAGCTTGATTTCGTAAAAGGTTCGTACCTTGACTACCGCCTGCAGAAGTTAATAGTGGGAAGCCCTATAGACGTGAGTGCGCAGAGCGAGCCGGGACTTAGAGAGTTAGTGGAGAAAGCGAAGGACTACATCAAGGAGACGAAGTATCATAAAACTAAGGAGGTGCTCGAAGAATTCAAGTATCATCTAGCAAAGGACGATGGATTAGCAACTTACGGTGAGTCCGAGATATTGAAGGCTCTTGAACTCGGTGCGGTCGAAACCTTAATAGTAGTTGAGGATCACCCGAAGTTAGCAGAGTTGAAGAGTATTGCGGAGGCGCGGGGAGTTAAGCTAGTTGTTGTGAGTGAGGACTTCCTTGAGTACGGATGGCTTAAGAAGTCCTTTGGAGGTCTAGTAGCTATATTACGGTACCAGCTAATTAGCTAGTTAGCTAGGCTCCTCTCCACCCTCTCCTTCCTCACTACTCATCAGGTCTAGAAGGATCTCGTAGAACTCCTCCTTTTCTTGCTCTATCTCCTCCTGACTTCTAACTACTCCACGACCCTCACTAACGATCGATGTGGTCTTCACCTTAGACTCAGTACTGGACTTGCCGGATAGTTTGTAGCCTGAGCCTGTCTTCGATGTTTCCTCGTAGCCACAGCTCGGACACTTATAAACATAGCCCTCATTTTTCTTCTGTGGCACCATAACCGTCCCACACTTAGGGCAAAACTTCGTGCCCACCACCTCAGATTTTTGGGGGTTGAAGACTTATAAACTTTACCTCAGGTTTCTGGAGGTCCAGGAAGGAGAAGCTTAGCTAGACCTTAGAAATTAGATCTAAGGGAGAGATTTAGTTTACTGAGGGTTATTTAGAAAGGTGGTATTCAGCGTTTAGAGAGCTCTATAACTAGATCAGCTATATGTTCAGCAGGGTTTATACCAGTGGCTCTCATGAAACCCTCCCATTGAGGTGTAGCATTAACCTCGTAGATCACGTAGCCATCCTCCGCCTCACCGACGTCAACCCCGGTATACAGTAGCTTCAAAGCTTTCGCTGCTCCTAACGATATCTCAACTAGTTCCGGCGTTAATTCAGCTATTTCTGTTCTAGCACCTTGAGACACGTTAGTCTTCCACGTCCCCTCAGGACAGTACCTGTATACAGCTCCTAAGACCTTGTCCCCAACTACGAAGAGCCTGATATCTCTGTCATACTTACGTACATACTTCTGCAGGTATATTGGTAGTCCATGCATCTGAAGGAGTCTACCTACGTTGAATACTGTATCAGGGTCGTTAGCAAGTATACTACCATAGCCCATACTACCGATGAGAGGCTTTATAACTACCTTACCCCACTTCTTCGCTATCTCCACAGCGTCGAACACATCCTCAACTACAGCTGTTTCTGGGACGCTAAGCCCAGCCTTCCTCAACTCGAGAATTGTTCGGTGCTTATCGCGTGCCATCATTATTGAGTCTACCGGATTGACGACCACGGTTCCCTGGGATTCGAGCTGCCTGAGGATATTGACCCTTCTAAGTAGGGTCTCCAACGTCGCTACACTGCCGAGACCTCGAACCACTACGGCATCTAACTCATCAAGCCTCACATCAGGTCCCGCACCAACCCAGGTATCACTACTAGAAGCATGTGATACGAGTCTTGAGAACCGTAAGTACATGACCTTCGCAGCACGCTTCATAAATGCCATCATAAGTTGCCTACTACTTGATGTCGGGACTGGGGCCTCATGTATTATGGCCACTCTCACTTACTATCCCCTAGCGACTAGACTAGAAAGCTTATAATTCAGACTCAACTAGCACCCAGCCATAGTCCAGGCCTAGACGTGAGTGAAATCTCGCAGGGTTTAACGGTACTGTCCTACAGTCCTCCCAAATTTATAAACCTCCGGAGGAAAACATATGGTGAGGTAGAGCCTAATGGAAGCTATCCAGGGGAAGAGGAAGGCTGAGAGAGCGTTTATAGCTGCTACCGCCTTGGTCTGGATTATGCTCTCAGCAGCTCTACCCCTAGTAAATAGGGCCGACGTCCACGTCTTTGGGATACCTATACTCTGGTTCTGGGTACTGCTATGGGTTTTCATGGTTCCAGTGCTCCTTAGCGTAGCTTACTACGTACTGGAGGTGGCTCGCTGATGGAGGCGGTAATAGCTTCCTCGATAATATTAGCAGTACTCTTCGTAATGTTCGTAATAGGGGTTCTAGCTTATAGGCTGAGAGTTAAGGTTCTGAGAGTAGATACGTACATGGTTGCTGGTAGGACCCTAGGGTTCCTAGTAACCTTCCTGAACATGGCTGCTGTCATCTACAGTGGCTTCGCGTTTCTAGGTGCTGCGGGTTGGGCCTACGCCTACGGTGCTCCCGTGCTCTACATATGGATCTATGGTGCCTTAGCCTACACCCTCGCCTTCTTCTTCGCTCCGAGGATTTGGGAGACGGCTAGGGGGCAGGGCTTACTGACCCAGTCTGACTTCTTTATGTGGAGGTATGGTAGTAAGCTCCTGATGATACTCACAGCCCTCGTCGGGATAACGTTTAATATTCCCTACGGCCAGCTACAGATCCTCACAACTAAGTATGTATTAGACCTATCGACGTACGGTGCCCTACCGACACTACACATAGCTGTCCTAAGCTTCGTTCTCACCATGGTATACGTCCTCCTCGGAGGTATGGTTAGCGTAGCTATAACAAACGTGTTTCTAGGTATCATAATGCTAGCTGGAATGCTCGGTGGAGGACTCTCCCTAATAATCCACTACTTCGGAGGGCTTCCCGGGCTCTTTAAGGCTGTTGAGAGCGTCAAGCCTGAGCACGTGTACCTATGGGCAGCTACTGGTAGGAACTCCGTTCAGTGGGTTATAACTGCTGCGGTGGGCAGCGGGCTCGGTTTCTGGGTATGGCCCCAACTAGCTCAGATGGTGTTCCCCGCTAAAGATGCTAAGGTACTGAGGCGCAGCATAGTCATGACCTCCTGGTACCACGTCCTCGGCATAATCTGGGCCTCCCTAACAGGGCTCGTAGCTCTAGGGTTAGGCATGAAGCTAGCCGTAGCTGATCACGCGTTCCTAGCTCTCATCAGGGATACCTTCGGGCCCGTAGCACTGGGCTTCATAGGTGCTGCCGGTATGAGTGCCTCCCTCTCCAGCGCTGCCGGTATAATACTAACCCAGGCTAGCCTACTATCTAGGAACATATACCAGGGTTGGATAAAGCCTACAGCTAGTGAGAAGGAGATAGTCCTGGTCAGTAGACTAAGCGTGGTCGTATTCACCTTAATAAGTGTTATACTAGCCTACACAGCACCTGCTCACCTAGTCTATCTACTGCTAGTTGGCTATACGGGTATAACCCAGATGTTCCCAGGTTGGGTACTAGGGAGTATATGGAGATGGATAACTAAGGAAGGAGTACTAGCTGGACTAGTCGTGGGACTCGTAGTCGGTGTACTGACAGTCTTCGTCTGGCCGGATTATCTAGGTATACACTCAATCATATGGGGCTTAATATTCAATCTACCGATAACCTTACTGGTCTCCAAGCTTACCTACAAGGGTGGGTAAGGTGTCCAGGCTAGATATAGTTAGGGAGAACATCGAGTGGGGGATTAAGGTACTTAAGGACATGGTTTCAATACCTACCGTGAACCCACCTGGAGAGAAGTACGGGGACTTCGCTAAGTACTCTAAAGAGCTTCTAAAGTCTATAGGGTTCTCCGTCAGGGTATACGAGGTCCCCGCAGACTACGTTAGGAGGTACTACCCAGACTACGCGGGCTACCCTAGGTACATCGTAGTTGGTAGGTACGGTGAGGGTTCTCCGGTGGTACACTTCAACGGCCACTATGACGTGGTGCCAGCCGGTAGTGGTTGGACTAAGAAACCTTTCGACCCTGTGATTGAGGGTGGCAGGCTCTACGGTAGAGGATCCTCGGATATGAAGGGTGGCATAGCTGCCTTCATAGCGGCTGCTAAGTCTTTTGTAGAGTCTAGGAGGGGGTTCAGGGGCTCCATAGAGATTGCTCTAGTACCGGACGAGGAGATCGGTGGCGAGACGGGAGCCGGTTACCTAGTTAGGGAGCTCGGACTTAGGCCAGACTACGCTATAATTGGAGAGCCCAGCGGCTCCGGAACTATATGGATAGGACATAAGGGGGCCCTCTGGGTTGTGGTGGAGGTCCACGGTAAGCAGGCCCACGGCTCCACCCCGTGGTTGGGCTCTAACGCGTTTGAGTACATGGTTAGGGTGGCTAGCAGGCTCATGGGGGAGTACCTACCGTACCTAGAGACTAAGAGGAGCTCCTACGAGTACGACGACCCCAGGGGCGCTAGGCCTACAGCTATGCTAGGCGGGGAGGTTAAGGGAGGGGCCAAGATAAATGTGGTACCGGGCTACTACTCGTTCTCCATAGACCGTAGGGTAACCCCCGAGGAGAGGTTAGAGGACGTCGAGAAAGAGATTAGGGAGTTCGTAGGGAAGGCTGCCTCTGAGCTACCCAGTAACGTTAGGGTTGAGATCAAGGTCGTTAACAGGCTACCACCAGCCCTAACTGACCCGAACTCGGACCTCGTAATGGTAGCTAAGGAGGTAGCTAGAGTGGTCCTAGGTGCTGAGCCCAGGACTACCGTATGTCTAGGGGGCCTTGACATGAGGTACTACACTGAAGTAGGAGTGAGCACCATAACCTACGGGCCAGGACTACTCGGTACAGCACATATAGCAGACGAGTATCTACCCGTAGATGACTTCGAGCGTATGGTCTACATATACTACCTAATGCTCGAGAAACTACTTACGTAAGTCTAGGCTCTTTTTCCCTCCTGTTGTAACCCTTCTCCACCTGAGTAGTTAGGCTAGTCCCCGCAAGCTAATTATAGGCTAGGGTAGTTACTATACTGATAACTCCGTGAGGCCTGAGGCATGCACCCTAGGATACGGTGGCCTAGGTACCAAGGCCTTCACTAAGCCCCTGCGGGAGTTGGATATGGAGCTCGCTATCGAGTTAGGAGGTGATGGACCAGCGGTAGAGTGCCTGAGTTCTTCGGTTCCTGCCTAGCTCGCTAGGGATGGACTACCTACGGCTTTCGGAACTGGGTGGCTGCAGGAGTTTCGGGGATGACATCGAGGATGTGGGTATGGGTAGTTGTTTTAGATCAGAAGGTTTTAGGGTCCACACCCTACGTACTCCACTCCCGGTAGCTAGAGGTACTCTCACGAGGTTTAGGGGCTCCGTTTCGGTCGTAGAACTCTACTACTATGCTGTGAGAGGGTTCTAGTTCTATCTCATAGGAAGATACTGTCAGACTAGCTCCTCTTTAGGGGTTTCAGGGTGTAACACGTAGTCCCGCTTAGGGTGTTTGAGTACAGGTTCGCCGGATATGCTGGGGTGGTAGCTGGGGAGCATAGTAGTAGAGAACGCGCCCTTAGGTGAGGAGAGAACTATGATTTCCTCATAGCACCTCTTTCTACCTGCCCTTGCGGTGAAGTAACCTCTTCAGTGCTTCTACACTTACTCCCACGAATTCCGTAAAAACCATCTTTACTGATGCTATCAGACCTTTCTCTACATATGTCTCGGCAATTTTCTTCCAATTTATCTTCATTATCGATATCGTTAAATAGATTGTGACTGCGGCTATACATAGTGCTAGTACCGGATTAAATACCAACCCCTCACCAAGATAGGCATAGATAACTTTAAAGTACGTTGAGATGATCCACACCATGATAACCTTACCGATGAAGACCCCAAAGAAGAAGAGATGTAGGGGGTACTTTGCTACCCCTAGAGGGACGTACACCATGTCATCGGGAGCTGGTGTTGCGGCAAACAATACGATTAGCAGGAAGGAAGCTTTCTTTGTGTACTTTACGAAGTACTTTAAGTTCTCCTTGGTGCTCTCACCTAGCTTAACCCTGAAGCTGGCGGCTGTAGCGTAAACTACTATCTTTCCTATGGTCGAACCTAGTGCTGAGGCAAGTACTAGCGCTATCTCAGCACTGAGTCCGAGCCTAACAGCCTCCCTAGCTATGTAATTAGCTACTACCAGTAAATAAGGAACCCCAACAAAAGGTATTGAATTGGAGACCAAGCTTAACGCAAATACTCCAAGGTATCCTCCATACGCCCTAGCAACATCTATTAGCGCTTTAACTACGCTCAGCATCTCTCAGCAAGTATAATATTGGGTTAATATAATAAATAAACAGTGACTCAGCTAAGTAGCTCATCCCGATCCGTCCAGCCGGTGGTGTAGCTGAGGATAATTACTTAGTAGAGTAGCTTTATGGCAACTTAACTACAGAGCTTCTCCCAAGGGGGTCCTCCACTATCAGGGTAAAACCGACCTCACCTTCTATAGCTTTCGATACTTCATCGATTTTCTTGTTACACTCCTCATCTACTTCCTGGCAAAGTCTGGTAAGTAGTTCATAGACGTTTTCTAGTATACCTCGGGCTGTCGTTATGTATCCCTGTGCGGCTGGTCCTGGTGTTATTTCAATACCTAGTTCCGGGATTATTACTGTCGCAGATGATGACTTTATTAGAAGGTAATCGCCGGCTTTTCCTGGTAGTACCTTAACCTCGAACTTCTTAGGCTCACCGTACTCAGCTAGGTACACATCTCTGTAGAGAAAGCCGCACTTAGAGCATTTTCCTGACTCTATTACTACCTTACCGAAAAACCTTGTCTCAACAGCATACATAGATATAGTAAGCTCGTATTCTCCGCACGAAGGACACTTCACCTTCTCAGTACCAAGTAACTCAGGCATCATATAGACATCCTCCAGCGAATTTCCATACATTCGCGATATTACCCATACAAGTAGTGGTGTGTAGAGCATTTATTACCTAGAACTTTACAATCGAAGGTCCTGCCTCTCCAGGGCGAGGAAGTAAACTTCTATGGTGTTACTATAATCTTAGAATGAATAGAATGATTTGAGTCTATATGTGATGTAGGGCTTAGTCCAGCTGTGGCATTGGTATGGTAAGATCGTTAACCTCAGTATAGAGGGCCTCGTACGGACTCAGGTTAAGTTTGTTATATATTTCACTTATGTGAAGTAAGTGTTGGTGGTGTACGTGTCCTTACCGCCTGAGCTTAAGAAGATTATCGAGGTAACTAGGTCACACAATAGGTGGAGGAGGTTCGAGTGTGTGAACCTCATAGCTTCAGAGAACGTTATGTCCCCTCTTGCTGAGGCAGCGTACTTTACTGACATGATGCATAGATATGCTGAGGGTAAGCCTGGGAGGAGGTACTACCAGGGCAACATATACACTGACGAGATAGAGCTCTTAGTTATGGAGCTTATGAGTAAACTCCTCAAGGTTACATATGTGGAGCCCAGGGCTATCAGCGGGACCGTAGCTAATGCAGTAGTTTTCAGGGTACTCGCCAATCCCGGTGATAAAGCTCTAATAGCACCAGTTCAGGCAGGAGCCCACGTATCCCACACTAAGTTCGGGACTCTAGGTGCTTTAGGGATAGAGCACATAGAGTTGCCCTTCGACTTAGACCGGTGGAACGTTGATGTGGATAAGGCAGTGAAACTTATAGAGGAGGTAAAGCCGAAGTTCGTGACGCTCGGAGCCTCTGTCTACTTATTCCCCCACCCGACTAAGGAGATAGCTGAGGCAGCCCACGCAGTAGGGGCTAAGGTAGTCCATGACGTAGCCCACGTTCTAGGTCTCATAGCTGGCGGTAAATGGCCTAATCCTATACATGAGGGTGCTGATGTAGCTACATCATCGACTCATAAGACATTCCCAGGACCTCAAGGAGGTGTGATATTCACAAATAGTGAGGAAATGTATAAGCAGGTTTCCAGGTACGTGTTCCCCTGGTTCGTAAGTAACCATCACCTACATAGACTCCCAGCTACGGCTGTGACAGCTGTTGAGATGATGTACTTTGGTGAGCAGTACGCAGATCAGATAGTTAGGAACTCTAAGGCGTTTGCCGAGGCCCTTGCTGCGGAAGGATTTAAGGTACTGGCAGAACACCTTGGATATACGAAGTCCCATACTATAGTTGTCGATGTGAGGCCTCAAGGTGGAGGCGCTAAAATAGCTAAACTCCTTGAGGACGCCAACATAATAGTCAATAAGAACCTACTACCTTGGGATCCCCCGGATGCTGTAAGAGATCCTAGCGGGATAAGACTCGGAACACAGGAAATGACGAGGTTCGGAATGAAGGAGGAGGACTTCAAGATAGTAGCACGCTTTATCCGAGAGGTAGCTATAGATGGTAGGGATCCCCAGGATGTCAAGAAGAAGGTCATAGAATTCCGCAGGAACTTCCTTGAGGTTAAGTACGGGTTCGATATACCTAGAGACCTAGAGAATAGCCTAATTAAGATCCCGATGCTACTTTAAATACCTTTCCCGATCCTTCACATCTTTCCACAGGACCTGAATTATTATCTTGTCTTGTTAGATGTAGTTATCCGCCGGAGATTATCGGGAGTAGATCGACTACGTCTTCACTGCTCAGTCTCAGACTTAGATTAGATAGAGGTACAGGCTTCTCGTTAACCAGGACTACGAATCCTTCAGAATCTATCAACTTCGCAAGATCAGGGTAGCTGCGTTTCAGTGTACTTAGTAGAGTACCTAAACAGTCAGATTCAACAATCATCTCCGCTTTCTTCACGATCGCGCGGAAAGAGCCGTAAAGCCTGACCCTAACCACGTTATTACCCATAGAAAACAATGTAGCTACACTAATAAGGTCAACTAAAGGACGTGTAGCAACAGAGAGAAACTGCGAACAGCATATTAAGGTATTTGAGTCTACTAAAATCTGGGTAGCGGGATGCCGAAACAAAAGAGGAGGTCTCTTCCAGGTGTTGTCGTGCTCGTAGCTCTAATAGTCTTAGCTATAGCTCTTGGAGTATATGGTAATAAGATAGTAACCGGAGTTTCTAGCGAGACTAGAACAGGAACAGGAGTTACTCAGACTCTCACTGAGGTTCCTACAACTACTGAGATCTCTACATCTACTACGTCAGTAAGTGAACATACGAACACCACAACTACACAGGCACCGTAGGTTTCAATGGTATTCACCTCAAGTTATTTAAGGTAGGCTCAAGAAGTTTCATAAAAGCTTAAATAGAAGAGTTTCATCTTAAAACTATGGGGTATAAGATGGCGGAAAAAGCTAGGGCGGCATTAGTTCCGACACAGGGTATACCTGTCCTCATATTGAAGGAGGGATCTACCAGGACAGCTGGTCAGGAAGCCCTGAGAAACAACATGATGGCTGCTATAACAGTAGCAGAGATGTTGCGAACTACGTATGGCCCGCGCGGAATGGATAAGATGTTGGTAGACACTATAGGTGATATAACCATAACTAATGACGGTGCTACAATACTTGATAAGATGGATGTTCAGCACCCAGCAGCGAAGATGCTTGTTCAGATAGCTAAAGGTCAGGATGAAGAGGTTGGTGACGGAACTAAGACGTCGGTGATATTTGCTGGAGAGCTCCTTAAGGCAGCTGAGGCACTACTAGAGAAGAACGTTCATCCAGTTGTAATAGTTAATGGTTACAAGAGGGCCCTCGAGGAAGCAGTGAGATTTGCTAATGAGAAGCTAGCGGAGGATGTGAGCATCGAGGACCTAGAAACACTCAAGAAGATAGCTGCTACTGCCCTGACAAGCAAAGCTGTTCACGGTGTTAGGGATCACTTTGCTGAAATAGCTGTTAAGGCCGTCCTGCAGGTAGTGGAGGAGAGAGGTGGTAGGAAATACGTTGATATAGACAACATACAGATAATAAAGAAGCACGGTGGGTCTCTGTTCGATACGAAGCTGGTCTACGGAATCATCCTCGATAAGGAGGTCGTCCACCCAGGTATGCCTAAGAGGGTTGAGAAGGCTAGGATAGCTTTACTAGATGCTCCACTAGAGATAGAGAAGACTGAGATAGATGCTGAGATAAGGATTAGTGACCCGGAGCAGATGAGGAGGTTCCTAGAAGAGAAGGAGAATATTTTAAGGAGCTTCGTTGATAAGATAGTTGGTGTTGGTGCTAACGTCGTTGTCTGTCAGAAGGGTATTGACGACGTCGCGCAGCACTTCCTAGCTAAGAAGGGTATACTAGCTGTTAGGAGGGTTAAGAGGTCCGATATGGAGAAACTTGAGAGAGCTACCGGAGGAAGAATAGTCAGCAACATAGAGGATCTAACAGAGAACGACCTAGGATATGCTGAGCTAGTAGAGGAGAGGAAAGTTGGTGAGGACAAGATGGTCTTCGTAGAGGGAACCAAAAACCCGAAGGCTGTGAGCATACTTATCAGAGGAGGTCTTGAGAGGGTTGTTGACGAAGCTGAGAGAGTATTCAGAGATGCTTTGAGTGTTGTGGCAGACGTAGTTAAGGTACCTAAGGTGGTCTACGGAGCTGGTGCATTCGAGATAGAGGTAGCAAAGCACTTGAAGGACTACGCTAACAAGGTAGGGGGTAAGGAGTCACTCGCTATTGAGGCCTACGCTAAGGCACTAGAAGGTTTGGTAGCTACCTTAATCGAGAATGCCGGTCTAGACCCAATAGAGAAGCTTAGTGAGTTAAGAAAGGCTCACAGCCAGGAGGACGGTAAGTACTACGGTATTAACGTCTACTCAGGAACCGTGGAAGACTCAAGGAAGATGGGAGTTATAGAGCCTCTAGCAGTTAAGGTCAACGCATTAAAAGCTGGGACCGAAGCCGCTACAATGATACTGAGGATAGACGACATCATAGCGGCAACTAAAGCTAAGGAGGAGAAGGAGAAGAAGGAGGAAAAGAAGAGTAGTGAGGAGTAAGCAGGTAAATAACCTACGTAATTTTTCTGTTCGGATTCAACTCTAGAATTATGTGTAGCTTACTGTAATTTACTAGTGGGATGTTTCCTGCTAAATTCAGTGAAATAATGTTTATGACTGATGGTACGAAGAAAAGAATGTTATATGTGAACTGTAACAGAAACTAAAAACGATTTCATACTAGGACAACAAACTCGTTAATTCCTTTCTTGTTTTTCTTACTTGGGTCAGGAACGTATTTCTGAAGACTTACCTCGATGCCCACGTTATCCTCCAGGAACTTGATGAAATCTACCACTGAGTCTCTTATGAATTCACTCTTTGATTTGCCGGTATTCTTGGCAGCTGCTGAGATTAACTCATTGAGCTCTGAGTCAACCCTGAAGGTCACGATCCGAGCACACCGCCGCTTCTGCTGTATATATCCGAGGTAAACAAAGGTATTTTTAGCATTAACCATTTTCTTTCCTCAACTTTACTGAGTCTCGAATGGATTTATATATTGAGGTATAACTGTCTTACGATCTAATAAACAGGTTTCCCTATAAGACAAGCCTGGTAGTTTAATAAAAAGTTGCAGACCAGCAAACGCATTAAAATTTATAAGAAAGGTTCTTGGTATTACGCTGAAACACATGCTAAATATGCTTCTCTACACAGCCTATATTCAAAGAATTCGATATCCCGATCTCTTAGTTTCGTTTTATCTCTAGATACTAGTTCTCGTTGGTCTACGTTTGCTTACCGCACTTAGAGACATTTATTTTACCTTCAAGGATCCATGAACCCCCATGGTATTTATGTGGTTAAGTCGGCGACACTGTTCCTATCTGCTGATACTCCACCGAGCCCAGGCTGTTGCTTTATTACCTAGGCAGACTCTGCGGGAAGATGCGGGAACGGAACCCATAAACCTAACGCCTAGTAATCGATGAGGATACAGTCTCATAACACTATAATACTATCTATTTACGATGAATCATTTATAATTTATGCTAGCCATATCTACGCATTAGTGGAGGAATATAGCCTTCCATATCTTTATCTTGGGGTCTAGCGTTATCGTTAGGCTATCTACGACTTTAAGTAGAAGACGTTATAAACTTGCGAGGAGATAGAGCGAAAGACACTAATGTGGGGGTAGTAAACTCAACACGAAGTTAAGCCTATGATTTATGATATGTTTAAGCATCTAGGTAATGATTTATTCGACAACAGCTGCAGTCCGAGTTCTGAATAGGATAAGGATAATAAGCTGGAGACTAGCCAGAGCTAAACTCTAGAATTAATATCTTAGGTGTAGAAACCTGTCTGAGTGGGGTTAGAAGTGAGCTCTAATAAGGTAAAACTAGCTAGGTACTTTGGTTATCTGTACCTGGAGGCAGATGTTGACACGATATTAAAGATCTTGAAGACCCTTAGAGATAAGAGAGGTTTTAGGGAGGATATAGAGGATTCTATAAGGATACTAGAAAACTTCGATGCTTATTACGAGCTCATGCGTAAGAAATACAAAGAATATATATCTCCAAGAAAAAACGAGGCTGACATGATTTCTGGGGCTGTGACGATAGACAAGATAAAACTAGAACATGATAAGCAGAGAAAAGCGACCATAGTGTTTGACAAGAGGGTAAGACAGGAAGACATAGTAAATATAATTAAGGAACTTAACCTAGAGCTCGTAGAATCCTAGAGGGAATAAACTTCTTAGTTTAGACCTCACCTAGGATCTTGAAGTTAAATTTCGGACTAGGATACACATTTCAGAGACGGATGCCCGGTAGGTGCGTGGAAATTGGGTGTAACTGAAAAATCTTTCAGGTATGTTCTTAAACTGGACGAGAAAGGAAGGATAACTATTCCTCAAGTAGTTAGGGATGCTTTAGGGCTTGAACCAGGTATGTTTGTTGAGTTAGTGATTGACAGAAGTTCGAGGGTAATAGTTGTGAGGCCCGTGGCCTCGGGGATTATAGCCACGTATAAAGTTAGCTTAGATAAAAGGAGTGATGTCGTAAGTCTAGTGTCTTCTGTGATTGAGGAGGGATCTGACTTAAGGTATCTAGAGTGCGGGGAGTCCGAATGTCTCTTGAGAGTCTTTCTGTTGGACACATTAATGGCTGAGAAACTCGCTGAAAAACTTCGGAGTAGGGGTCTTAACGTCATAGAATATTCGGTCAGATAGAGAGCATGGCAACTTCGTAACGATTAAACAAATTCGATGTATTTATGGGAATCGTCGACAGCTTGATAAAGAGTAAGTATATTATTTCTCTCTACGGTAGTGTAGGGCCATACCCTAAGAACAGAGAGCTCTCCAGCGTCTCGTGTCCCTGGGCCCGATACCCTGCGAGCCCACCCATAAGGTAGCTATGCTACCGGTGAGCGGGTAAGTAGAGAGTTCCTAGATTCTGTAAGTAAACATAAAAGATGAGGATGAGCATCTGAAGGCAAACAGATCAGTCAAACAGAAGGAAGGTACTGGTTTATATAGAAGAATTGAAGCTTTCGGTTGAACGATGACTTCCTAGAGGTTTCTACTTTGGTGGTAGAGTTCAGGGAGTTACACTATTGTAGCCGTCCTCTTGAGTAGTAACCAACGAACTTTCCACGCTGCGTACTGATTTATCTCTGTGAACGAGGTCACTTATTTTTATCTCGGCTAAAGCTGATAGAGGTAGAAGTAGTGCTAGGTCGTAGGGGATACCCCTATCGACTTTCTCTACGAGCTTCATTAACTTAGCAGTGTATAGTGGAGTAACCAGACTGGGACACACCTTATTAACTAGTTCTAGGACAGTCATACCTCTCTTTGTGGGTATTAGGAACTGCCTATACTTGCTTATTACTATGTAACCATGTCTTCTATTGTTCTCTAAGGCCTTAGAGTACGTAGACGGCCTGCCTATACCTTCTTCTCTCATTCTCCTAATTATCTCCGACGTAGTTAGTAAACTAACCTTGGAGCCACGGTATACCTTAACTGAGCTAGGAACTACCTTAGCAATCTCCCTAGGAAGCTCATATATCTTAATCGGCAAAATCTTAGTGAAGCCCTCATCCAGTACCTGCGTTGGGAGCTTTAGTCTAGCTATTTCCCTGCCCGATACTCTAAATGAGTACGACGTGAAGACCACCTTCGAAGGAGACATCTGGCTGGCTATGAACCTCTTGAACACCATTCTATAAGCCTCGTAGTGTTTACGGGTTAGAGCTATCCCCATCTGCAGGCATTCAGCCTCTATGTCATCTAAAGGTCTCGTCGGTCTAATAGCTTCATGAGCTCCACCTTCACCCCAGCTCCTGGGGCTGAAAAGATCTTCGAGCCCGCTTGCTTTAAGGTAGGCCTTAGCTATCTCTATTCCGTGGCTTGAGACCCTAGTTGACGCAGTTCGGTGATACGTTATAAAACCGAGTTCGTAAAGCTCTTGAAGCACCCTCATTGTCTCGCCTGGTGTTAACCTGAGCTGCCTTCCAAGTTCCTCGAGTGCTGTATCGGTGGTGTAAGGTGGTCGTGGATTAATTGTATCAACCTCCTCAGCTACAGGCACGTACTCAATGCCTTGACTACTTACCTCGGAGGACAGCTTCTCAGCTTCTTCCCGGCTACCTACGTAAATCTTTAGGGTAAGATCGCTATAAGGTAAGGTAATTGATACTATATAACCCCTCCCGTTCCGGTACTCCTCGTACCTCTCAACTACCCAAGAAAGCACTGGGGTCTGCACCCTACCTCCTCCTGCGTTAGGGGTGCTCAGATACTCCTTCAGAATACTACTAATACCGAAACCTACGAACCTATCGTCAACTCTTCTCACGACTTGAGATCTAACCAGACACAGGTCTATGTCCCGGAGATGTGAGAGGCCGTTGATAACTCCGTACCTAGTTATTTCATGGAACTCTGCTCTCTTGATATTGTTGTTGTACGGCTTTAAGGAAACATATATGTCATACGCTATTTTCTCTCCTTCTTCATCTGCGTCCGTAGCAATAACAACCAGTGACGATTCTTTAGCTAACTTCCTTAGCACGTTGATTACTCTCATACTATTGTAAACTCTTAGAGAACCACACCTAGGGCAGATACGGGTGTCATCTGTGTATTGATGCCCACACTCTCTACACCTCTTTAATGTGGTATAAACCGGTTCTACTTCTCCATCTCTACTTACCCTAACACCGTAGATCCCGGTATCAACTGATAGATCGAAGACATGGCCTAGGCTAGGTACTATCGTTGCTACATAGTATGTCTGACCTACAGGGATCACAGTCTCGTAAACAGTAACCCCTCCTATGAATCTCTTACCCCCACCACCGAACATTTTCGCTATAGTCCTAGCTTTCGTCGGCGACTCAACTACTATTAAAGTGGGTACTATTCTAGAGAGTACATCATTCTGTCCGCCACTACTGAGCCTACTTCTAGTTGCTTCCTCTAGAGACGTGGAGAGCTCGTTCTCACTGAGGGCTCTGAAGTTGCTTTCGAACATGTTCTTAAGTTTTCTAAGGAATACTTCATATATGTCTTCGTTCTCGTAGAGTAAGATAGAGATACCGAGGGTCATCCTGCCATTGAAAAGCCTACTTGTTCTTCCAGATGCCTGTATATATGTGTATATATCAGGTATATCAACTAAGATGTTGTTAGAACCCGAAAACCTGACGACTGAGTTCCCGAGGGCTATTCTAGATCTCTTCATCAATTCATATTTAAGTACTTCAAGGACGTAGCTTCTTAGGCTATCTGCGTATCTAACCAGCTCTTCTACGTAGTTACTTGATGGCTGTAATATCCCCCTCAAACATAGGTCAACCACCCTAAGTTTGTATTGCGGAAGTCTTGATAGAGTTTCATAAATCCTTGAGAGCCTCTCATCATGTCTTCCGGCAGTAATTAGGGATCTATACGCTAGGACTATATTAGAGGTTCGTGTTAGATACGCTTCGAGAGGAATAGAGAATTTCGGTACGTTGATGAATACCGAGGACTTTATGATTTCAGGCTCATCTATACCGCGGGTCAGAACCCCATAGTATGTAGCAACACCTACAAGTACATCAACTTCACCTCTCCGAAGCTTCTCAATAGCTCTATTTGTATGGGCTATTCCGACCTTAATACCACCTTTCTCAAGTTCCTCAACTAAGTACTTCAAATAATCCCGACCCATTTCCCGTGAGACGAAGATCAGTGTACCACGCCCTAAGGTACTAATGAGATTTACTAGCTCAACACTCCTTAACGGAGCAGAAAACTCTCTTACGTTCCTTAGGTAGTCCACTATACTCCCAATCTCGAAGTTCAGTAGTTCTCTAAGGACTTTAATTCTCTCCTTCTTACCTCTACCAGTTGCTGTAGCTATGAGGAGCTGGCCAAGCCTTCTACTACCAACTGCCTCAGCAAGCTGTGCCTCGAGACTCTCAACAGACTTAAGGATCTCCCCATACTGCTCAGGGTTTGAGTGTCTCGCAGTGAGAGCTACCTGCTTCAACTTCGTAAGTTTCTTAGCTGTCTCTATGTCCTCCTGAGTAAAGCCTAGAGCTGTGAGTATCGAATCTAGTAACGAGGACTTCTTCAGGAGGGCGTCGAAGTCATCAACTATGACCGTAGAGAACTTCGTGGAGTTCAGCACTTCTCTTCTCCTGAAGAGGAGCATATGTGTCGCAACACTTATCCCGCCAGACTCAGGCTCTAAACCCTCTACGATCGCTACCCCAAACTTCTTACTAAGGGTTCTCAACCTCTCAGCTACCTGTTGAAGTAATGTCTTGGTAGGCACAACGTATAGAACCCTCTCTCCATTGACACCTCTATAAAGCCCATATACTTGTAGTAGAGTGGACTTCCCTACCCCGGTAGGAGCTATTAACGCGAATGACTCCCCGGCTAACATCCTCCTAGCCCAAGCTCTCTGCATAGCCCAAAGAGAGAAACCTGTAAGGTCTGTGAAGAACTTCGAGAACTCACTGGTAGCTACATCCATAGCATCATAGATAGTAGCGCTTCCTAAGAGAAGACCGTCATCACACTCTAATAGACCGTCTAGGCATATATGTCTATATCTCAACATCCTCCAGATCCTTAGGTCTTCTCATGAGTCCAAAAACTTATAAGGTTTGAGAGTCTTCAATAAGCTGTTCTCCAGGTTCTATCAAACCATCGTTATAAGGAACTACAAGCTAAACTTGTTGGTGTGGGTGAGTGAAAGTTACCAGCTTACCTGGAGATCCAGGCATCGGTCCTCGCTTAGCAGACTATCTCAAGCTCGAGCACGTGCAGTTCCAGCACAAGATATTTCCAGATGGGGAGCTATATCTAAGGCTTCCTAAGATCGTGGAGGGGGAGAGAGTCCTACTCGTCCAATCCATGTACCCTAACCAGAATGACCGTGTCGTAGAGCTACTACTAGCACTTGAACTTCTCAGCCGTTACAATAATAGTGTCGTTCTCCTAGTAACATATCTTGCCTACGCCCGCCAGGACAAGGAGTTTCTGGCTGGTGAACCCATAAGCCTGCGTTCGCTAGTTAAGGCACTAAGTTCTCTAGGACTTGAAGCTCTAGTAACTGTCGATGCTCATAGCCCTCTCGCTATCAAGGAATTCGTAGGTAGTGTAAGATATGTGAATCTCGTGCCAGACGAGGTCTTCTCAGAAGTACTCTCAAAGAAGTACAGGAGGGAGGAGCTCACAGTTATCGCTCCAGACCAAGGTGCGGAGAAGAGAGCTGCTTCCCTAGCTAAGCAGTTAGGGTGTGGGTATGTGGTTGTGAAGAAATCTAGGGACAGAGTTACCGGTAACGTAACACATGTTTTAGACTCTTTAAGCTCTGTATATGGGACGGCAGTAATTGTTGATGATATAGTGAGTACTGGGGGGACGATAGCTGGGATAGCTTCATACCTCTCAAGTCGCGGTGTCAGAGTTGTTGTTGCTGCTTCCCACGCGTTATTTGTGGGTGGGGCTTACGAGAAACTTGTGAGGTCGGGAGTGGCGGAGATCTATGCGCTACCTACTACCGGGGTTACTGTGGAGGGAGTGACCTACCTAGACATAGTTCCATATCTAGCTAGGATGCTGAGGGAGGAGAAGATAGTAGAGTAGATTAGTTAGCTCTAAAATGATTTCAGTGTCTTAGGTAAGGTCTAGATGTTTACGAACCTAATATATGTTTACCTCTCTGGAGAGCATAAGACCTTACCTAAAGCTGAGGTCTTAGCTATAGCTGAAGCTGAGGAGGTTGATATTAAGGTCCTACTTGATATGGACCAGCTATTGGTTCTATATTCTCCGAGTGAGCTGATAGAGCTCATAAAGCTAAGATCCGCCTACTCACGGAAGATAGGTACCGTACTCTGGCTAGGGCACTCAAAGGATCTGCTAACCGGGATAAGGGAAACTGTTGAAGTCCTTAAATACAGAGGTGCGAGCTCTATAAAGATGGATTATAGGGATCTGAGAAGCCTTTCTGAAGGACCTAAATACGATGATGTGGTCAAAGAGTTTGTGAGGTCAGGTATTAAGCTAGTGAAGAATAGTGATAGCGTAGTTGACATCATAATCTCGCAGGGAGTAGCTATTGTGGGGCTACGCAGATATGAAATTAAGATAAAGGACTTTCTAAGTAGGTGGGCAAGTGAAAGACCTGTCTACCTACCCGGAGCTTTAAACCCGGACATATCACGGATCTTCGTGAACCTAAGCCGTGCGAGCATCAAAAAAGGTACTACCTACTACGATCCTTTCTGCGGTACCGGGAGTTTTCTACTTGAAGCATGTTATATGGGGTTAAGGTACTTGGGGAGCGATATTGACGAGAAATACGTAGCGGCAGCATCGAGAAACCTAAGGGGCTATGGCTGCGAACCCGAGGTCCTTGTAGCCGACGCATGTAGGATGCCAGTACATGAAGTTGGTGCGATCGGGACTGACATGCCGTACGGTAGGCAGACAAAACCCCACGGAATCGACATACAGAGACTAATTGAGTGTTTCCTCGAAAACGCTGAAACTGTGCTAAAGAAGGGGTCATACCTAGTGTTTGCCCAGGATATTCGCTTCGAGAACGTGATTTACAGAGCTCTTAACAGATTGAGCTTTAAGTTAGTAGAGATCCATAGGAACTGGGTCCACGGGTCTTTAACGAGAAATATTTATGTACTCCAGAGAACGTAGCTTGGTGAGAGAAATCAAGGCGGCTCTGATACTAGTGATATATGGGATACTGATAATGGCGTTAATACCCTTACTAGTTCTCGTAGCTGTAAACATAGAGAACTTAGCAAGGAGCTATCTAACATCTTTCGGGGCGTCCCTAACATCATTAATATTCTTTGTTTCTATCGTTGCTGGAGCTCTATATCTATGGCTAAAAATGGCGAGTCTCCTCACCCGAAGAATGTGCAGAGAAAAGACTTTAACCTAGGGAAGCTTAAAACATTTCGAAGTTAGAGTATGGTTTAGGAGTTAAGGACGCCGCATTAGGGCAGTGGAGAGGTCAGTAAAGTTGCTAGGGATGTAATTAGGTAGGATATTGTTGGTATGAACACTAAAGCATCATATATCCCGAGACCCCCTATTATAAATGTTTTCGTGTTGCTGACGACGGCCCACTTTATTGCTAACACATCACAGCCTACGAGTATGGAGATGAAGTTTAGTAGAACGGAGATGAGGACTGCAGAAGGGTCTTTAAACAGGAGCCAGGTTGTTAAGCTAACTGCTGTAGCATAGAATGCCGACGTAATTACAGGTATAGCCACTCCCAGCGTCCTTATATGGAAGGAGATTGCTTTATAGAAGATAATAGAGAGGACAGCAATAAATAACAGAACAGAAAGTTCTTCTACTGATAACATGAGCAGATTAAGCTTGGCTAGAGCTATAGCCAAAGTTAGTGCGAAAACTAGGGTAGTACCGGATAGTGTGATCTTCACCCACCCCTCACCCCTGATCTTTACCCGAATAACCGCTATACCTTCTCCCCACTCAACCGCTTCAGAAACCCTGAATTCCTCACTCTTTATTGACAGTTTTAACACAGGTAGCTTCAGGCTGTGCGAGAACTTGAGTACCATAAAGAAAACAAAGCCCAGGAGAGCTTCCTTAAGTCCGAGGCTACCCAAGACGGTACTCACTACAAAGAGGGACCAGTAGTAGACCGATAAATCAGCGAGTAAGTTAATAGCTTTACGCATATCACACACCGAGGAGCTTCGTTCTCATATTGCCTGGAGTAACCCGAACCTCTATTTCCGGTACCTTAGGATATCGTGCTGATACTCTCACAGTAGTGACCCCTCCGTAGTTAGAAATATCATGGCTCCTACGAACTCCGAAGTCATTTGCTTCATCACTAGAAATACTAGTTCCAGCCTCATAGGCCTGGGGCATCTCAGACCACCACGAATGGTAAGCGTGCTGTACATCTCTTTAGTAGTCTGCTTTCACTATTCTTAAAAAGACCTATTCAAATAGATGATGAGCAGATTAATGAATTTCCTCGCTGACCTCTTCCCCGCTTTTTTATGGTGAGGGCTTTCAATGATTCAAATAGGTTTAGAGCTCTCTACGAGATTACCAGTTCAGTGTCTTTCCTAGCTACAACGTATATGGCTACCAGAGATATTAGGGCTGAGGGAGGCAAAGCAATTACTACGGCCTCAGCTGTATATGGATCGCTAAATGCTATTGAAAACCTAAGCGTCACCGGAATTTTACTGACCATGGTTCTTCCGAGGAGTACTGAGACTTGGACCACTTCTGTCTGCATAACGCCCTCCGCTGACTTAATCACCCCGTTTTCATCGTATATAGCCTCGAAGTAGAGGGTTACAGGTACCTTCTCACTCACGTACCTATTACCTACTTCTAATCTGATCTCCACAGTAGCTTCTAGAGGTTTATCTAGGTAAGATAAGTTCCTCCCTGATAGGCTCGGATTTACTAAAAGATTTAGCTTCGAGATTCTATATAGGATTATGTTCGTGTTATCATAGTTGTACCCTTCGTAGCTATAGCTACCGTAAGGTGAAACCTTGAGGAGTACAGTGTCGACGTATCCATCAAAGCCTACGTTACCCACGTACACAGAGAGCGAGCTGGGTTCTATGGTTGCTGAGTAATAGATGAGGGGAGCCGTTGATAGAGCTATTAGAGCTATTAGGAGGATCTTAGCAGCTCGCCCCAGCCCACTTACGTAGACCCTCAAAACGATGTATCTAAATAAGTAGAGGGTCTCCCGAAATATTCTCAACTCCCTAGCTTTTACCCTGCCAAGGATCCATGCCAAGGCTATGCCTGCTATGAATCCCCCAGCATGAGCAAAGAACGCTATTCCACCTAGATTCATGTAGCCATAGATAACCTGGGTTGCGAACCAGAATATCAGGTAAGCTGATGCTCTCATAGTGAAGCATGCTGGGAGGAAAAATATTGGGAAGCACGCTACGAGAGAAGTTCCAGGAAAGAACATCAGGTAAGCTCCCAGAACTCCGCTAATAGCTCCTGAGGCTCCCACAGCTGGTATCCCTATAGCTGCGAGACCAGCTACGGGAACTGCTGCGGTATGGAATAATGAAGCACCTATACCAGACAATAAGTACAGCACTAAAAACCTCCGACTCCCCATAACGTCTTCCACACCTCTTCCGAAGATGTAGAGAAAATACATGTTGAACACGAGGTGAAGTAAGTTAGCGTGTACGAACATAGATGTGAATATCCTAGCTAGACCCTCAGGTGAAGGTAGTAGAGCTGGAATAAAGCCTAGCTTGTAGAGATAGCTTGATGACGAGCTAATCAGGTAGTTAGCTGAGGAGGTAATAAGGTAGACTACAACATTGATAACCACTATAGCTATAGTTGCTAGAGGGAATTTCCTCGGCTCGGTACCACCGAAAACATAGCCCAACCTCGGCACCAGAGCTTAATTACCTTACTTAAATATATTCTAATCTTCATCTACTCAAGCATCTCTATAATGTAAGCTCCCATTCTTAATGCTGAGTGCGGAGTTAAATCCTTATCATACCCTGCCGATAAGCCTCCAAGAGCTCTCTAGAGATTGTGTAGCAACCGATCCCACGCTTGAGTAAGCCCAAGGTCACGAGCCTCATTAGGACTTTAGATGGGTTTCTTACCCCGAGAGATTTTAGTTCCCTAGACGCAAGTATCTCACCGACAGATCTACACCTCAAGAAATACTTCAAAGTAGTCAACTCCTCCTCGCTGAGACTTCTGATTAAGTCCTGAAGTTTCTCCTTATTACTCTGATCCAACTATAGCACCTAATAGAAGAAGGTATCTACGAAGTTATGCTCAGTTATGGTGCTAGCCTTACCGTAGCTAGCACAGACATGTGAGAGAGGACATATACCAGTGTTCTCGCATATAGGCTTCTCGCGGGTGCAGTACTTCCTACCAAACGTCCATAAATAGTCATCTAAGTAGTCAGGCCTTATCCCTGAGATGTGTGATAGGAGCCTATATGCTTCCCTTACTGCCATCCGTATCTCTATATCCTCACGTTCTGTGAACTCAGCTCCAGAGAGGATCTTCTGGAATAGCTCCTCCCTTATTCTTATGATTCTCAGTCTCAAGGCTATTCTAGTTAGGTGATTATCTACGGGGGTCTCTATATTATGTTCGTCTACTACCCTCAGGAGTTTCCTTCTGGTAATGAATTTAATAAAGAGAAAGAACTTCTTCTCAACAGGATCTGAGTAGGCTTTAAATACCTTAAAGAAGCTACTCAAACCTACCGAAGTAGGGCTCCTTATGTACCCATTAGATGCGTTAATCAACCTAGAGATGGAGCCCCCGAAGAACTTCAGGAGCTTTCTACCAGCATCCCGCAGTAACTCAGCTCTAACATCCGGATCCCAGATCGTCACTCCATTAGGGGTCGTCAACCACTTTTTTACATCCTCAGTTGTTATCGCCGACATCCTCTCCGGGCTAAAGAAGTCTGGATCTCGGTCATATCTAAGCTTACCAAGTCTGTACAGCATGTCCGCCCCATGGAAGAACTCACCATCAACGTACCCCTCGAAAGGTCCGAACCTCGATGTCCTATGGTCTATAGCCACCATAAAGAAGAAGTACCTCAAGACCTTCTCAGGTTCCTCAGATTTAGAGGGATAGAAGCGAGGATCTGCAAACTCCTCTGGATCTTTCACTACCTCGCTATATGTCTCCTTTACTAACCTAGCTACCCTCACCAGTTCATTATATGATAAAACAGCACTCAACACTTAGCACCCGCCAGAGCTTAAGTCTTTGAACACTATTAAAACTTCAGTCCAACACGCCCTAATCGAGTTTAATCTTACAGTTGAAATCCCAGCCCTTCAAGGCAGGGAAGAGGTCATCACGTACCTCACTACCTAAGCTTCTCCAGTAAATGAAGTACTAGACTCCGTTTAAACGAGTTTTCTACAGCTTCAACTATCTCTATGGCTTCACCTAAGCTCCTCCCGACGCCAACTATTCCATGGTTCTTTAAGACGACACCTAAACACCCCTTAGCGATGACCTCCCCAACGGAGTCAGCAAGTTCTTTAGATCCAGGTGGTAGCTCACCTACGTAGCACGTTCTCATGTCGAATACCCTGAACTCCATATCTAGATATGGATCTAGAACCCCTGCTAGTACTGGTGCGAAGAGGCCGTGGACGTGAACTACAGATTTACATTCAGAGCAGACTCTGTATATAGTTAAATGCATCTGGATTTCAGTTGAGGGTCTTGGTCCAGCTAGGTGAGTTCCGTCTATAGCTACTATTGATATGTCCTCTGGTTTAAGTAGAAACTTCTCTATCCTCGATGGGGTTATAGCTACCCTTTCCTCACTTAACTTAATGCTCGCGTTCCCGCTGAGAGCTGTTATAAGTCCCTTTAGATAGAGGTACCTCATAGCCTGACATAGCTTCTCTATGGATTCATCTGGCAGGGCTATCCCCACAGGGTAGTTAGGTAGCTAACATTTTTCTAGCTTCCTCAGCTATCTCCACTCCATAGCTAGTACCGATCACATGGGCACCGAGGTAGAGCATGAGTGCGGCATCGATAGCCGTCCTTATACCTCCAGATGCTTTAATCTTTATCTTCCCACTAGTAGCAGATTTAATTGTCAGTATATCAGAAGGAAGAACTCCTCTGGAGCCAAACCCGGTATTTGTCTTTATGAAGTCAGCACCTGAGAGCTCAACCAACTTAGAGACACTTCTCACCTCCTCATGTGTGAGTCCGGATGTCTCAATTATTATCTTTATGATTAATCCCAGCTCATGCGATCTTTTGACTAGTTCTGAAACCTCCCTTGAGACTTCACTCCACTTACCGCTTTTAATAGGGATTAGGTTAAGTACGACATCAACCTCACGTGCTCCGCAGGTTGCCGCATAATCTATCTCACGAAGCTTAATGTCGACAGGGCTGTAGCCATTCGGAAATCCTATAACCGTCCCTACCCTGTACTTAGTTAGAGGTGTAACTAAGGGGAGTATTACCTGCGGAACCACTACTGCTCTGAAACTATATTTTTCAGATCTTTCGATGAACTCCAGGTACTCCCTCTCAGATGCGTTAACTTTCAGCATCGTCTGATCTATCGATCCTTCAACAGCTTTGACGTAGCCTATCAATGTGTTTAAGTCCATGCTAGACAATCCAGTCACCTACCTCAATCTTCTCTGGTATATATCGATCCGATAGAAACTTCAGCCCCTTACCGGCTAAAGCCTCTATTTCCAACTTAACTTTCCTCGTCAAGAACTCATCTATCTCCAGCTGCCACCTATCAGACTTAAACCACGGATATTCTCTGAGCTCCTTAGCTCTCTTTATGTCTCTCTCCTTTGCCTTTATTATGAAGTTCTTTCTTTCCTCCTCAGTTAGGTACGGCTTCTTTCTAAGCTTATCGCTCCCAAATATATCTGTCATCATAACCCCGAGGAACCTAGCTTGTGGAGTAGCTAATCTCTCACTTTCATAAGATAAAGTTATAGAACCTGTCTTGAACACGCTGTATATGTAGTATCCGTAGGGATCGGAATCCGAGATCACGTAAACTGGTAGCTTCAGTTCCTCATTGAGTCGCCTAACGAATCTGCGAGTAGCTCTGTCTGGCTGGCCGGCACTTGTTACTAATATAGCACGGTACTTCTTCCAGAACCCTATTCTATGTAGTTGCTGGAAAACAGCGTCTTTCTCGATAACCAGAACAAACTCCGCGTTCACATCAACGAACTCTATGAGATCCGGGGTAGGTTCAATCGCGTACGCTCCGTGACCCATCTTACTTAAATCAATGACATCGTCACCAGAACGTATTTTCAGTTCTCCAACCACCTTACCTTTCTCTTTACTCAGTATCAACATCTCCTCTCTGAGAACATTCGTAAACACCTCTATGTCTCTAATAACGGAATCAGACTCCGACTGCTCCTCCCAGGTGTTCTCCTCCCCAATAGCCTTTGAGGGTAGCTTCCTATAACGGATAGTGTGCTTACCTCTGTAATAGAGGTCTCTTATTGTTGGGTATTCTCCGTTTGTCAGAGATTCATATATTATGCTCGCCATTAGTAGGGTCTGCATGAACTTCCTAGCCTCGCGGAGATCTAGGAACGATCTCTCGAACGTAGCATCTCCTAGGAGTAGAAGCTTCTTCTCAGGGTCATATACGGTATTACTGAGGGTTCTCTTTTTGATGACTAACTTAGGTGGGTTCCCGTCCATTATACTCTTCAGAACCTCTCTGAACTTCTCGTAGAGTATCTTGAGGGCTTTCTCGCGTGCTTGAAGGTCTACTTTAGAGGAGTATACTGCGGTCATCGCTATACCACCACGTTACTTAAGTCATCTATCTTGAACGTCTTAAGCCTGGAGTTAAGTATCTCCAAGAGCTTCACAGATATTTCGCGAGGGTCTACCTTGTATATCTTCGATAGTGAGTTAGCAACTTCAGGTATGTACTTAGCTATAGTTACTGCTTTCTCTATCTCCTCCATTTCCTTTCTTTTTCTTAGTATATAGGACCTTAGCTCCCGCAGTGAGTCTCTGATAGCGTTCTCAAGCTCTTTCTCTATTTCCGGTACGTCAGCAACAGCTTCTTTACCCACACCCTTGTACGGGATTTTAGTGCTACATATGTGGGTAAGTATGACGAGAGGTGCTGGAAACTCTATCTCGTATACACTGAAGTCTATACTCTCGTTTAATACCTTAATAACTACGTCACTACCTTCATCATAGAGTAGCGGTATTTTGTTGGCGTATCTAAGGACGAGAGGTTTTTCAACTAGGGGGACCTTTCCCCCATAAGCTAAACCAACTTCAACTATGAATGCGTGACCCTCGTATACGGATGGCTTCCTCGTGGTGGCATAAACAAACTCAGGCTCGAATACTTTGTTGAGACCTGCAGTTATTATCTCATTACCTAAGTACGAAAGGTAGTCAGCCCTGGGGGGTTTCACGTCCTTAAAGTTCTTCATGGTTTTTACTAAGACCTCCACCTCCATATCAGTAAGCTCACCTGACTTCTTGCCCGGATCTATCTTCGCTTCTTCGAGTATTCTTCGTGCAGTAGTCTCGCCAACTCCTTGGAAACTCTCTTTCAATGTCTCAACTATCGGTTTACTGGCTTTCGCTCTGATTATGTCCTTCAATGTCTCGATATCAACTCCGTGGGGGTGTGGGAGGATCTCCCTAGCTGGAGGCGGGAGCTTATCTATGACTCTCTCAAACAATATATAGTTACCTTCAGGGTCTCTGAACCCTATCTCAGCATATGGAGCTATAATAGCTGTCCTCTTAATGTATTCATATATTCTCTGTTTTGCTCTAGACCAGTCTCCCAGAGTTACTAACCGGACCAACGTGCCGTGCTTACCGTGAAGGTTAGATGTAACTGAGAAACTTAGTATAACCGGCTTATTCTCCTTTATATCTATCTTCAGCTTAAAGCTATAGATGTGCTTAGACTTTATGGGTGCTACTATCACATCGGCCGGCTGGCCGGTAGTGATCTGAGCATACAGTACAGCCATCTTAGCTCCTAAACCGAACATACCCCTAGACTGTCTCAACACGTATTTCGAGCTGAACAACAACTGCGCGAAAGCTTGAGGAACATACTTAGGAGGTATCCCCACCCCATTATCCTCTACTACGACCTCGTAATACCCTCCCTCCGGGATTTTCTCCAGCTCTCTTATTGAGACCTTTACAGTTGGGAGAATACCGTAGTTCTCTGTAGCGTCGAGGGAGTTCTCAATAAGCTCTCTTATAGTTTGATAAAGAGCTCTAGCAGGGTTTGAGAAACCTGCTAACTCCTTGTTCTTGTAGAAGAACTCAGCAGGTGATATAGCCTTAAAGCCCTCCTCCACCGCGGTCACTCACTCCACACCTGAATAAATACTATAATCTCCCTCCTTTAAAGCCCGTTAGTATATCAGAGAAGAGAAGACACATCAACCATCAGGAGACCGTCATCTCATCACTACCGAAGGTTAAACTCTACAATCCTAATAAGCTCACACCTTAAGTTCCCGACTAACGTAACGCCTCTGGCTTAGTACTTGAAGTAAGTACCTTGTTAGAAGGGAGCACTTTGTCGGGTCGTAGTAGCCTCCCATACCGCACTTACCTATGTTCCGGCAGGTAAAGCACGGTATCTCAATTACTGGGTTAAGGTCTACATGGATAACTATAGGTGCTCTTGTAGTATCCGTATACCTCAGGATATAAGTCTTCTTCCCCTTATGGGTTACTGCTTCCCTACTTACAAGGCCCTTCCTCATTAATCTAGCTATCAGCTTACTACCTTCCCTGCTGTCAATACCGAGTAAATGCCATAACTCACTCTGTACTATACCACCATTTTTCTTTGTCTCCTCCCTGATTATCTCGAGGACCTTATCCTCAAGGCTTTCTTTTTCTATTATCTCAGGATCCCGAATATATTTTTAGTTACAGAGCAAATATAGCTCTATATCCCCCAGTATATTAAATTATTTAAGTGAAGCCCTCCCACTGGGAATGTTTTATGTGTCCTCCATGCTCACGAATGCGGCAGTAATACTGCATCATCTTTCAAGAACTTTATCTAGAACTTTCCAAGTATTTGTAGGTAGTTTTAGTTCTGTTGGCCGGGCAGTCCTTAGTGAGTACTACTAGCTCCAACCCCACCACTTAGGACCTCATCGAGGTTGGTACTATAGATCTACATCTATTGATGAGAATTTCACCTTCTCAACCTCTCTCACCACAGTACGAACCACAGAGGAGCAAACGTCTCAAGTACCTAAAACAAATAGACAAGTATTAAATCTATCATTACCCTGGTGGCCACTCCGACCGCCCCCGCAGATGAGAGATATATCCCCAGAATAGATGCGGAAATCCTTATTCTTCAGGGCGAGGAGGTCAGAATGTTAGGATTTTTCCCTAGATAACAAGCTTAATTCCGAGTCGCAGAAACTTAGTGGTGGGACTTACGTCCAGTATCAATAAGGTTGTTCTAGCTGAGCTTCTAGATGAGGAACTATCGAAACTAGACCTCGAAGAAGTATCGAATATCGCTAAGGAAGTAAGACAGGGCCTTGCTTTCTGCCTCAGTAGGATGTTGCCGTGTTCAGAGCTGGTTAGACTCCTCCTAGATCTAGCAACCTCGATATCTCAAACCAGGTTAACAAAGGTGGTTTCAGGTAAGATCCCGAAAGAAGCAAGTGGTGAAGCGTTTATCGACATAGAGTTCCTGAGGGGTTTAGTACGTGAGGTACTTATGTATTACCTCGTAATAGTTCTCGGTTTAGTGGATCATGAGCTGAGGATTCCAGTAAAATTTGAGGAGGAAGTATCTATTGCTGGACGTAAGTACAGACCCTTCGCATCCAAATTACTCCCAGCATCTGAAGTCATGTCATTACAACATGCGGGAGCTAAGATCAAGATCATATTACCTAGGGACATCTATAAGTGTCTAGACGTAGCACTCAATATTAAGAAGTAATATGTAGGCTAATGACTTAAGAACCAGTAAATTAGGTTGTCCCTATCCTAGTAACGCCCCCTGAGCCTTCAGCTCGTTTCTTACTTTCTCTAATATTTCCTTATCAGGAACCTCAAACACTATGTCGACCAGCGCGTATCCTGAGGGTATCTCAAGCCCTATTCTCTCATGTCTTATCTCTATAATGTTGCACCTATACTTAGCTAGAACGGATAAGGCTCTGTGGAGGGATCCAGGAACATCCTCTAGGAGTACGGACAGCTTAGCTACGCGCCCACCCGCACTTAGACCTTTCAGGATTACTCTGTAAATCGTAGTTAGGTCAGCATTACCTCCACTTATTACTGCTACTACATTTTTCCCGTAACCGCTGAGGTAGCCACTTAGTAAAGCAGCAAGGGGTAGTGCCCCAGCACCTTCAGCTACTAGTTTAGATCTCTCCATGAGTAGGAACATTGCCTGAGCTATAGAGTCCTCATCTACCAAGACAACATCATCGACTACCTCACTCATCACTCTATACGTAAGCTCTCCTACGGATTTCGTTATAACTCCATCTGCTATGCTGGGCTTGACCGTCACAGTAATAGGCTTCCCCGAGTTTCTGGCTTCATAGTATTTAGGAGCGTTCTTAGGTTCGACAGCTACGACCTTAACCTTACTACCGAGTAGCTTTTTTACAGCTATGCCTATACCTGAGATAAGCCCTCCTCCACCTACAGGAACTAAAACGTAGTCAGCGTCTCTCAGGTTCGTCGCTATCTCCACACCTATCGTTCCCTGCCCAGCAATAACGTAAGGATCGTCGAAGGGGTGTACCAGGATCGAACCCGTCTCCCTAGATATATCGAGGGCTCTCTCGTAAGCCTCATCATATATTCTCCCAAAAAGCACTACATTAGCTCCATACGACCTCGTCGCGTTAACTTTATATGGAGGAGTCGTCTCGGGCATGACTATAGTAGCCTTAACACCTAACTCTGACGCTGAGTAAGCAACTCCCTGGGCATGGTTACCTGAAGAAGCTGCTACTACACCGAACTTTCTACACCTATCGAGCTCTGATAGTATCTTAAAGTAAGCACCTCGAACTTTGAAAGCACCTGTTTTCTGCAGGTTCTCAAGCTTTAGGAAGACGTTATTCCCTGAGAGCCTGGAAAAGAACAGTGAGCTTACGAGGGGTGTTCTGTGGATAGCACCATCAATAGCCTCATTAGCTCTTCTTATTAAGTCCCAGATGCTGTCAGTTATGCTCAGAGTCCGGCACCAATATATCGCTACCTGCGGTATATTAAAGCTGAGGTGGAATATGTTTAATTTGATGGTAATGGCAGTAGATCTAGCGATACTAATGGCAACTACTATAACTGTGATCGCAAGTTACAGCATATCATACCTAGTTTCGAAAATAGAGAAGAAGTTCGGGCTTGTTGCTGTAGATATACATAAGCCCGGTAAGGTCGTCGTGGCCCGTACGGGAGGGATAGCCCTCATACTCTCACTATCACTTGCTCTAGCAGTATGGGGTACTCTGGGGAGAGTAAACTCGGTAGCCCTCATATACGTTCTCTCAGCAATAATAGCTGGATTAATGGGGTTATTTGACGACTTTAAACACCTTAATGTCAGGACGAAGCTGATTCTATTCAGCTTACCGGCACTTCTACCAGTTGTACTAGGTCTGTACGTTCCACATCCATTCATCCCGCTGATAGGTCATCTCAGGTTGACTATAGTTTATCCTATATTAGTTATAGTAGCGTTCGATGTTTTAGCTAATGCCTTCAACATGAGCGATACACATAACGGTGTGATAGTCTCAGCATTCCTCATATTCTCTATCTCCCTCTATATCTCCACCTTCCTCCCAGGACCCAGACCTATGGAGGGTTTCGAAATTCTACTAGCTATAGCAACCCTAGTGGTTGTGGGGTATCTCCCGCTTAATGCCTACCCAGCTAAGATGTTGAATGGTAATTCAGGGTCCCACCTAATAGGAACCCTCGTAGCTGCCCTGACTATAGCCTCTCGACGGGAGTTTCTAGCTATCATGCTTTTAATACCTCAAATACTTAATGGCTATCTCGTACTCCTAACTGCTGGGCTTAGAAGCAAGGAGAGTATTGAGAGACCTACTAAGCTATCTAGAGATGGTATAATACTTCCTAATTGCAGTCCTAATGCTCCGATAACCTTCGTTAAGTTAATGGTTATAGATCGAGGACTGAGAGAGAAAGAATTGGTGATACGCTACATAATGCTTCAGGTGATAGCTAGCACCACATCATTACTACTTTACTTCGTTATGACTTCACTATGATCTTAGGACTTTACTAGTGGAGTAGACAGTATATCCCAGGTCAGATATCCTACTTATCCAGACATCGCAGTGAGTTCCTATCCTACTTAGGTTGCTCAGGATATTTCTTTTAGCTTGCTCAGCTACAACGTAATTATCTGTAAACCCAAAGATGGTCGGGCCCCAACTGCTCTGGCCTATCCCTCTAAGCCCGCTCTCAAGCATTATCTTTGATATTAAGTCCCCGTAAGGGCTGCTGAAGAACCCGCCCTGCGCTTTACTGAAATACCTGCCCGCAACTCTCTGTACTGTCTCGATAGCTCGGGTAAACATATCTATTCTCTCTAGCTTAACACCTGTAAGTAACTCTACCAGAGCCCTGTAGAGATCTCTCTGGTGTTCTACAGCGGTAGGACTATCCATATACGGTTTCTCCTCACTCTCGCTTAGCCCCCTACCCTCGGGAACAGCTACAACTACGTACCAGCTACGGGGCACTCTCAGGAGAGCTAGAGGTTTAGGAATTTCCCTCCCGCTAAGATCAGTTACACCGGAATCTACGGCTAGTCCTCCAAAGATGAACGTATAGTATCCGACACAACTATACCTGCAACGACCTAAACTCAGCAACAGGCTCTCGAAATCCAGGTCTGTTTTATTGAGAAGCGTGGATGTCGCTACTGCTGTAGATAGATATATTCGGGTTATCGACCCTAGACCTGAGTGATGCTTCAAATACCCGTCCAACTCAATAACTCCAGATGTGAGACCCAGGTGCTTAGCCACCCTGAGTATGGCCTCCTTAGACTCCTCTGTAGGTGTCCTCAGCTTTAGGCCATTACTATCACTACTTGATGTTATTCTCAGCTCTAGGTAGGGCTCCTCTAGAGCTATGCCGATAGATCCGTAATAGACTCCCTCATCTAGGTACCTATAAAAGCCTAGGTGGAGCCTATATCCAGCTCTTACAGCCACCCTCCAAGCACTCAATCCTGTACCCACTATATTTGAGCAACTGAAGTAAAAGTTTCGCCCATGCTAACTTAGCTAGCTTATTCTTGATATTAATTAATGTGCCTGAAGGTTTTTCTAGCCTAGAGACTCTACCGAAGTCGAAGCCGTAAAGGTATACCCTACTAGCACCATAACTGAAGGCAAGATAGACTCCTCTATCCCCATCTGTAAAACCACCTGGGACATCTACCCTATGCGAACACCCGCACTGAGCAGTTCCGATAAGAAAACCCCGAACTTCAGGTACTAGCGATACTATCTTGTCGATATTGTCCCCATGAGCGTGAACTACGTAGACTACGTCTCTATAGCCCAACATATCCCGAGTAATCCCATCTAGATCTGTAACCACGACATCGGGGATTATACCCTCCCTCAAACACACCCCAAACGCGGCGTCTGCTGCTATTAAAACCTTCCCGGACTTGCTCGGACATCCCGATGTGAAAGCATCCCCAACGACGATAGCGTCCCCACCTTCGAGGAGTTTAGATAGGTACCTACGTGACTCAAACACTAGTTCCATCCTAGTCGACAGTATAATGTCAAGAATTCGGCAAGAATAGTGATCCCTTTCCCTATCAAATCCTAGGTTAGCAATTATAGAGTCATAGAAGATCTCCCAGAAGAATCTATCCCTAACAGACACTACCCACCCCCAGGTCCTTAAGGTCCTTACATACAGTCTCAGCACACTCAACTAAATCACTGGATCCAAGTCTCCTAACCAATGAAATACTGTAGCTAAGCATCTCAATCCACCTTGAGAGCTCGGGGATTTCTCGGTAACCCGATGAAATGAAGTACCTTATCTTTGTGAGGTAAACTAAAGCCTCGATAAGCATGGAGTTAGCTCTACTATATGAGAAGTAACGACCTCTACCTTCATAAACACCGAGTACGGAGAGAATCACGGAGGCTCTCTGACCCTCTTCTACAATAAGTTTCGGGACTGCCTCAACATGCATATCTACGTCAGCATCCAATACGTAGAAACCACTATTCCGACCACTTACGTATCTAAGCTTAAACGGTCTTAAAACAACGTCGCAGAATATTAATGCGTTATGGGTGAACAGCAGAGAAACTGGGGAACCCGCCTTTATGTTTCTGTATGTTCGGCTATCGATATAGGGGAATATAGCGAGGCCCTCATTGAGTAAGCGGACTCCCATAGCCGCAGCATGAGGTTTTTCAGCCTCATCTACAGTGATCACTATAGCTTCATGATGCCCATATCTTAGGGCATCCCTTAGCTTACTGAGATATTCTGTATCCACATCCACAACGCGTTCTCGGTTGTCAGTAGATATTTCAACCACCAGCCGCGTAGAGGATCCCACTAAATCACTTAAAAACTCTTTCTGAGTATAGCTCTTGGAGTGGGCCCGTAGCTCAGCCAGGATAGAGCGCCGGCCTCCTAAAGGCGAAGGTCCGTTCGGCAACGCCGTGGAAGCCGGATGTCGGGGGTTCAAATCCCCTCGGGCCCGCCACATCATTTATAAAGTAGTTTCCTCAAAGTCGGTGAGTCATCCTGCAGTAGCAGCTCGAGAGCTACTGCCTCAATAAGTTCACAGTCTACTTCCTCACTTCTGAGTTTTCCTTGGGATATAGCTAAGTCGAGAGCTACTAGGTGGTAACAAGTTCCCTTACTTCTCCTCATTACTACCCCTATCTCAAAGTCTTTACAGCTACAGAAGGTCCTCGGTAGCATGATGTAGCACCTACTCTTCCCGAGGAATACGTAGAGCTCTGAAACTATCCTCCCACTGCTTCTGCAGTATAACCTCAGTAACCGATTCTCTTTTAAAGCCTCTAAAGCTTTCTCAGGAGGTTTCTCGAGGCTGGTGACAACGCTTTTATCTACTGACCTCTTATCTAACCTCTCTATCTGCTCCCTATCTGCAACTCCTACTACCATAGCTCGAAACTTCTCCATAGTATAGTGCTACTTGAATTCATTAAATAGTTGAAGCTTTCTCGGGGTTCTAGTAATCTATATCTAAAATGGCTCCTTATCTTTATAGGTTGAACGTAGAGAAACCCTCTAAAGCTTATAATCTCCTAGACGTAGTCTTCAACAGGCACACAGAAATCATGGCAGACGACTCCATGAAGGGTTTCGTAAGGACGGTTGGAGAGGAGGTCCTGGTTCCAGATAGTACTGTAGTATATAATGGTGTTTTAAGGAGGCTCATACTAGATAATAGCATTAGCGGGACCATAGTAATACCGAGAGAGCTCGTGCAGTACTTCGATGCTCTGAGTAAAGAGGGTAAGTCTCTTGGAATAGTAGCAATAGAGGAGCTTAGACTCATAAGAAGCCTCGCCGAGAAACGAGGTATCGAGATAAGGATTTCTACTCTTGGAAGAAGATACGACGACATAGATGTAGCTATTAGGGAGTACGCTCACGAGAATGGCTACACCCTCATAACTTCCTCTAGAACACAGAAGCTCTCCGCAGAGATAATTGGTGTTAAGGTGCTCTTTAGGGAACCGGAGAGGATTCAGCTCAAGGAGCTCGAGAAGTACTTTACTAAGGACGTAATGAGTGTGCACCTTAAGGAGGGTGCCCCACCTCAAGTTAAGAGGGGGCGTCCCGGTAGATGGGTATTAGAAAAAGTATCTGATATTCCGATCACCAGGGAGGAGTTAGAGGCTCTAGCAGAGGAAATTCTGGAGGCTGCTAAGACCTTACCTGATGCTGTAGTGGAGATAGAGAGGCCTGGATCGACAATAATCCAGCTAGGTGACTACAGGATAATAATTACTAGGCCCCCAATGAGTAGCGGCTGGGAAATAACAGCTGTCAGGCCATTGGTTAGACCTAAACTCGAAGATTACGGTCTACCTGAAAAGCTCTTAGCAAGACTCGAGGAGAGAGCTGAAGGTATAGTAATAGCTGGAGCTCCAGGTATGGGTAAGACGACGTTTGCTCAGGCGCTAGCAGAGTACTACTCGCGAAAGGGTAAGATAGTCAAGACTGTTGAGTCTCCGAGAGATATGAAGCTACCTCCAACTGTAACTCAGTACTCTAAAGTGTATGCGTCTCCCGAGGAACTCCACGATATTCTCTTACTGAGTAGACCTGACTACACTATCTTCGATGAGATGCGTAATGATGAGGACTTCAAGCTCTACGTAGATCTAAGGTTAGCAGGCATCGGGATGGTTGGTGTAGTCCACGCGTCCTCACCTATTGACGCTATACAGAGATTCATTGGGAGAGTAGATGTTGGTATGTTACCGTCAGTCGTAGATACATTAATATTCATAGATTCCGGTGAGGTTAAGAAGGTATACGGACTCGATATCACAGTCAAGTTACCGACTGGGCTGAGGGAAGCCGACCTAGCTAGACCTGTAGTTGAGGTGAGGGATGCTCTTACCGGAGAACTTGAGTATGAGATATACACGTTTGGTGAGCAGACAACCGTGGTGCCGGTTAAGAAGGTCTTCACCACTCACATCAAGAAGAGTGTTGAGGCGGTGGTGAGGGCTTACATCCCTTCAGCTAAAGTAGTTTACGAAGGTAATAACGTGGTTATCAGTATTCCTAGGGAGGAAGCTAAAAGCTTGAGTAAGCTGAGGAGGAGGATTAAAAAACTGAGAGACGAGTTAGGTGTCGATGTTTCAATAGAGATAACTTAGGGAGTTTACTTCAGAACCCTCCTCTAAATGTAGTTCGATATGAGTATTGCGAGAGTTAGGGGAGCCACTACATAGGATAGATCTACCCCCCTACTAGTAAGCTCCTTATCGAGTTCGTAGAGAATCTTCTGGTTAGTGTCAGTCAATGTGCTCAATTTGTTGTAGTCAGCTGCTGCTAGTTTAAGAAAAGTCTTAACGGCAGCTTCGTTAGGTTCGAGACCACCTGAGATCAGTCTCCCAAAGAAGGTTCCGGCTTCTAGTATACTATCAATTCTTTTGAGGAAGTAGCCTAGCTCTCTAATTCTAGTTCCTAGTGCGGACATTATGTCGCCCACGGTAATCCTCTCCGATACCACCTTACCTGGGGTTATTCCGGTTTCTGAGAGTATGAGGGAAGCCTCCCCATAGAACTGGCGGACTCCTTCAACAATCATCGATACGTCCTTAGAGTTATCTATTTCAAGGATAGATAGGAGAATTCTCCTATAGCTATTTGCGAAGGGCTTATTCCGGGAGGCGTATGCTATAGCTATACTTGACGGCACTAAAACTAGGTTAAGAGCTTGGTATGCTCTAGCCCCAAGACGTCTGTAGGATTTAGCTAGGGAGTTATGGATTAGGCGGCCTATACCCGATGTTAACAGGGTTTCTTTCCCCGCACTCACGCTGAGACCTGCATCAAAAGCCTGGCTATACACCTCGAGAGAGGACGTCACAGTGAAGATGATGTGGTCTAGGTCTTTGAATCTAGTAGAGAATCTATGGGGAGCAGCAGGTTTAACATATGAGTATGTAGCTATGTTGACGGCCTCTACCAGCTTTGCTACGTAGTCGAGCGACAGAGTGATCATCCAAGTGTTTATAGTACCCAGCTAAATTAGCCCAAATAGCTGGTTAAGTGCTGTTTGATCTATGTTAGAAGTCGGGTATCCCATACCTACCCTAAGTTCATAGCTGAAAGCCCGGTCTTTGGGGTGGGATGAGGTTACTAACCTTCTAGTTCGAGGCTAGCCTTCATCTTTCCAACGAGCTTGGATATGAATAACGCTCTGACCGAGTTATATATTTTTTCTGATATCTCCTCAACACTTGACACATCAACCTCTATGAATAACCTGATTATACTGTTGACTGGTACAATACCTATGAGACCGTTTAGTGAGATTCCCCACATTTCCCTATAAGCTACGCGGAAGTACACCACAGCCTCACGATCCCAGCGTTTATCGCTGATGTTCTCAACCTCGAAGAACTCGTTGGTTTCGATGGCTTTCTTAATTACCTCTATCAACCTCGTTAAATCTCCAGCTTTCTGAGTTGGTAAAACCATCTCATACCTGTCTGGTGCTGGTGTGTAGGCTCCGTAGCTAAGGGTCCCGGTTCCCACCTCCCTTATTAGGATGATTGCTGCTACAGCTATTGACAGCAAGCTAACTACTACTGTTACAGCAACTTGTTTTGCTGGCAGTATGAAGTATGCTAGTGTAGCAGACACTACTGTACTAAGGAGAGCTGAGACCATCATATGCATTGTTAGGGTTGCTACTATACCCCACTGGGGTAGACCTACATAACGGAGTTTATCATTTATTGCCTTAAATTCAGGTATGAGTGATCTGTAGGATATTGTTACTAGAACAGCGCAGGAGAAAATCGTGAGTAGGGCTGAGATCACCGCGTTTACTGTGACAATCTTAGCTGAACCTATTATTAGAACTGTTGATGCGTGGTAGTAGTAAATCACATCAACGCTTAACACCTCTATTACCACATTTATCACATCCCTACTCAGGGATAGGTTCTCTATCAAGACGTCGGTAACGGGGGTCTCATCCAAGTTCAAAATCTTAACTATGGTTTCAAGATCTGAGATAAGTACCATGTCCAGTGAAGGGGTTATAGGTTCAGTCCCTATGTACCCTAAGACAGGTAGTAAGGTCTCGAGAGGCGCTATCTTCATTTTTTGTAGTGAAGGATCAGCACACTCTATCTCTAGGCTAGATATGTTTTTAGGGGGTTCTCCTTGCCCAACACAGCCGGTTATCAACGTATTTGGTTTAATATTTAACTTGCGGGCTAGAGGTCCTTCAATACCTATGACAACCCATTTAATACCTGGTACCCCCTCTATGCGTAAGCCTCTCTCTAATGACGTTCTATATAGATATGTGATCGACGTCTCACCCTCAACTATTAAAGGTTTTAGAACTGATTCAACCGCATGTTTATCTGCATGATCGCTCAGCTTTACTAGGACTAGGTGACCTGGTACAGCTTCACCTACCTCCTTCACAAGTTCTGTTCTTGTTTCACCGTAAGCCATAGTAGCCATGAGAGATGCGGTTACGATGCTTGCTAGAATGAGGAACGTTGTTAAGTTTATTATCGATACCTTCAATATTCTTCCGAATAGACTTAATAGGGTCGCACTGTGTTTAACTCTCCGGATAAGAGCCTCAGGAGGTAGCTCAACAGCACCTACTCTAGATTTCAGTACATTTACGAGAGCATAGATAACTGTTATGATGTATATAGCTACGAATATGTAGAGCTCCAGGTTCATAACTTAGACCCCCGAAATTAGTAGATCGCTTAGGGAACATGTTATTACGGCTAGAGTGCTGCCGAAGAGGCTTAGGGAGGAGTAGATCACTAAGGACTCGTAGGTGTCCGGTCCTATACGTAGAGCTAGATATTTTAGTACGGCAGCTACTAGGAACAGTATCCCTATGTCGGGTGTTACAGTTATCCCTACTAGTACGGCGAACGGTGAGAGACCGCTGAAGCCTGTGAACTTTATTATGATGAGTATAAGCGCTGCTAGTACGGTACCCACGATGAGGGATTGGAGGGGGAGTGCGGTTATGTTACCGCTATACACCGAGTTCATCCAGACTATGATGGGGAGCCACCTAACTAGCGGGAACTTCGGGGAGGTGGTCCCGTAAACTCTTAGAAGCATGTTTCCGTATGTTAGAGTGAGGGGAGCGCCTATGAGAATTCCCAACATCATTAAGAAACCAGTGAAGGTTTGCCTAACACCTGAGTGCTTACTAAGTCTAATTACGTTCATAGATGTAGCAGCTACAAATTGTGGCATTGGTGTGCCTGTGTATGGATCTAGTAGGACGTAGGGCATAGCCTCCCTTATTCCAGAGGCAAACATTAGACCTGTAACTGCTGGTAAGGTAGATTGAGACACTATTCCGACCTCACCTACTACACGGCAAGTTAGCAGCATTATGATTATGTAGAGGAGAGCTAGAGCAGGCATGATTAAGAGGATCTTGAGCGGCTCCCTAGCTAATAACAGCGCCGGTATTATCGGGGAGAGTATGAATAGCATCCCAAGTAGAAATAGAGCTCTATGCTCCTTTATTTCCCTAATAAGAGCCAGGGAACGCGCAAGTGTTTTCCTGTACTTAGCTAGATAATACGATGCTGTAAGAACTAGGTACCCTATCAACATAGATGCTATAGATGGTGAGGCTGAGGTTGCTAGATCGTATAAGGTCATAGTTGGGAGAGGGATAACTAGCTTCAGCAGTGCTAGTAGAGGTAGAATAAACACGAACGTAATCAGACTCCCAATGCTTACACCTAGTGATGAACCTATAGGGAGGAGCATTGCCAGGAAGAGTATGAGGGGGTCAAGTGCTAAGGCTAGGGCTGAGCCGGGAGCTAGTAGATATAACGTTCGTGTGAAGTCTACCGAGAGGGTTTGTTGAAGTGCCACCATCTCTAGAATGAAGCCGAAGAACATTGCTAGCAATATTTTCCCAGCTTTGATCTCCCTTATCACGTTTATAACCCTCCAAGCACCTCCCCCCACTGGAAAGGTCAGCCTCTCCTCCTCAATGAAGTGATCACTGAGTGCTAAAGCTATTAAAACACCACCCGATGAAACGGCACATGCGAATAGGTAGAAGGTTATCGATTCAATACTTAAACCTTCGTAAACCCAGGGAGCCATGTGAACAGCTCCTGGATCTCCCCTCTCAGCAAACATTCTGTAGGTAATTAACATACCGGACGTTAGTGTGGTAGTTATGTCTATCCCAACGGAGAAAGCTACAGCAGCTATATGGGTAGCTATATCGTCGACTCGTAGGACGAACTTCATTAGGATGAATGTTAAAACTCCGGCTACTATGGGTGAGAGCTCTGAGGTAGTGTAGCCGCTAACGGCGTAGCCGTAGCTATTAGAGAAACTAGTTAAAGCACCAACTACACCACCAGCTACCAGAGCCTTAGCCAAATTAACTCTCTTACTGTTCATCCTATCGACCTGAGAGTCCACCATAAGAATTTAGAGTAGCATTTATCTATCTTTGAGATCCTTATTACGCCTTACCAGAGCCTTAAATGATGTTTATGTATTTCTACTAAAAACTTAAAAGGTAGATCTAAGAACATTAGATTTGAGGGGCCGTCGTCTAGCTTGGCTAGGATGCCAGCCTGGGGACAACCCCCGCCAGTACGCTGGTGGTCCCGGGTTCAAATCCCGGCGGCCCCACTAATACTGGTAACTATGGGTAGGGGCTAGGATATGGTGATAGTAAGTCCGGCTCTTGTAAGAAAGTTCATTGAGTCCTCAGCAACTCTAAGAAGAGCCTACGAGTTCTTGGAGGCGGATGAGGAGGTGCAGAGCTTACTGGAGATGTCAAACATAATGGCTGTTGGGAGGTTAAGATATAACGATCACGGAGTCGTTCACTCGAGGATTGTTAGCGGTGCTGCTCTTGAGATACTGGACCTACTGGTTAAAGCAGGTGTAAAACCTTCGTCTATGGAGGTCGGCATCTCCAGGAATCTCGAGGAGAGCATGATCATAGTCCTTACCTCAGCGTACTTACATGACATAGGTAACGCGATTCACCGGGTTAACCATGAATACCTAGGTTCGTTACTTGCTAAGGACATAGTTGATAGGATGCTCTCCGATGTGATACCTCACGTTGATAGTAGGAGAAGGAGAATGATTAGACAGGAAATTCTCCACTCAATTTATGCTACCGAGACAAACACTCAGGCTTTAACTGTTGAGGCAGGGATAGTTAAGGTTGCTGACGGGACAGATATGGCTGAGGGTAGAGCACGCATTCCATACAAACTAGGTAAAATTGATATGCACTCCGTATCAGCACTCAGTGTAAAGAGGGTTGATATATCTCCAGGTACGTCTAGGCCGGTCCTAATAGGTATCGCAATGGATAACTTCGCCGGATTATTCCAGGTAGAGGCTGTACTTAGACCTAAGATAGTGAGCACTAGGATAGCTGATTATTTTGAGGTAACTATTAGGATCGGTGATAGAGAACTAAAGGTATTTCCTTAGGGGTGGCACATGAAGCCGTATCTCGTGCGGTTTATATCCAGTAGATCAGGTGCTGGTAAGACCCTAGTAGCTTCGGGAGTTGTTAAGAACTTAATAAAGAGGGGTTTCCCAGTCGGTGTCATCAAGCATGCTGCTTCTGGGATTAGCCTCGAGGAGAAGGATAGTGAGAGGTATCTACGAAGTGGGGCGTTAGAGGTTATTGTCTCTAGTAAGGAGCTTACATTGATCTACAGCAAGGAGTTAGTTGACGATCTAGGTGAGTTAGTAAGCATACTATCTAAGCCTCTAATCATAGCTGAAGGTTTTAAAGAGGGGAACATAGGTGATGTAGTCGTAGTAGTAAGGGAAGTTGAGGACGCTATAGGTCTGGTATCTCCAAACACCATAGCCGTGGTTGTTACGGGGAGTTATGTTATGGGTGAAGAAAGCAGGATAAGCAATATTCCGATTCTTCGAGTAGATCAGGTAGACACCTTGACAGACCTCATATTGGAGAAGGCTGTGAGACATATAGTAAGCCAGCTACCCGGCCTAAACTGCGGGCATTGCGGTTTAAGCACCTGTGAGGCCCTCGCCTTAAAGATCCTGAAAGGAGAAAAAGCATTCTGCCCCCTATTAGCGCAGGTCAGGTTAGTTGTAAATGATGTTGAAGTAGATCTAAACCCATTCGTAAGAAACTTGATAATATCGGTAATGGAGGGGCTACTCTCAGCTTTAAAGAGGGTCCCAAAAGACATAAAGAAGGTTGAGCTAAGAATAGATAAGAACTAGAGGAATTCATCACGTTTTATGTAAGATCCTTAACCATGTAAGGACCGGTACCTAGCTTTACATATCCATACTTTCGGTAGTACTCCCTGGCACCAACCCCTGCTAGCACGAGAATCCTGGAGTAGTGAAACTCGTACCTAGCTATTTCCTCTGCTTCTCTGAGGAGTCTCGCTCCCCAGCCTTTATGTTGCCAGGAACGGTCTTCATGTTCTCCTACCGGAACCTGAGGACCGTACACATGGAGTTCCCTCACTATAGCTACTCTCCCCCTAACCTCAGGTCTATGTGCCCGGTCTGACGGTATTCTAAGTCTTAATATTCCTACGACGGCTCCGAGACCGATATCCTCAGCTGATATGAATACCTCGATCCCACCACCTGCTTCATAGTACTCTTTCCGGATCTCGATCTTCGATGGACTTACCCCACGATAGAAGGTCTGGCGACCAATCTCTCTAAACCTTATTTCCTGTATCCTTATCCCTTTAGATAGAGCTCTAGCTTCAACAAGTTCACGTAAATTACCTTTCTTAGGTCCAGCAACTATGTACTGGGCGGGAACATCTCTCTGTATCCTCATTATCCTAACCCAGCTAGGTATGTACCTATACGCCTCCGATACCAGCTCAACTACCTCATCATCGCTGTAGGGCCTATACCGCCCCTCCTTCCACCAACCATAGAGCTCTGTATCGGGGACTACGAGAGTTGGATATATCTTAAGCATGTCCGGCCTGAAATCCGGGTTTTCAAAGAGCTCTCTAATCATTTCTAGGTCCCTACTAGGGTCCGAGCCCGGGAGCCCTAACATTATGTGGTACCCTACTTTAAACCCACAATCCCTGAGTATTCTTGTTGCTTCGATAGTATCACGTACTGTGTGCCCCCTCCTAACGAGAGCTAGGACATCATCATATATCGATTGAACACCTATTTCAACCCTTGTAGCCCCCAGATAGAGCATCCTATCACACTGTCTCTCCTTAGCTAGGTCAGGCCTGGTCTCAAGGGTTAGAGCAACAATTCTTACCCTAGCCGTCTCATTTCTTTCCTGAGCTTCAACTACGTTAGGTGTGTGCGAGGTCTTAGGCTCAGGATACCTGTTAGCAGCATCAAATACGTTAGCTATAAACCAGTCCTGATAGTCCTCCGGTAGTGCTGTGAAAGTTCCACCCATAACGACTACCTCGACCTTACTCGGTATCTGTCCAAGAGCTTCGTACTGTCTTAGCCTAGCTCTTACCTGCTCATACGGATCGAAGCTAGCTCTAAGCGCCCTCATCAGGGCAGGCTCCTCACCTATGTAACTCTGAGGAGTGCCCTTATCCGGACCTCCGGGGCAGTAAATACATTTACCGTGTGGACACGGGTAAGGCTTTGTCATAACTGCTACTACGGACACTCCGGACAGCATCCTAGTAGGTTTCCTAACCGGCATCTGATAGGTTATTGCCTCACTCACCGTGTTTATCACGAATAACCAGCTATTTTAAGTACCTAGTAGAATTAAACAACACACTTCTGCTCGCTTCCCGGGACGGAAACCCTCAATTCATAGATATCGTAGAGCTACCTCCCGAACTTTACGACAGAGACACAGTTAGCACTGGAGCTCAGCACAACGTCCACCATGTCCGGGTCAATGGAGGATATAAGTATCAGTTCCTCAAGCACGTCCTTACTTAACTTAGAGACCTGCTCCAACTGTAGCACATCTCCGCCTCCTTCGCGGCAGGTACCTACATCTATTACGAACATCCACCTAGTCCTTATGTATGTCCCTAGAGGACCTACAGCATGGGCGAACCACATCTAATGCTTCCATAGATTAACTAGTGATAATCTTAAATAGATATCATCGTAGCTGACCTACTTAGCTTAGAGATTTGAAGTCTTAATATCGGGAATCTCAGTGAGATTCGCTAATATGGTGCGGGGGGTGGGATTCGAACCCACGCAGGCCTACGCCATCGGGTCTCTCACCGCGTATCTGCTGGAAGCAGTCTTAAGCCCGACCCCTTTGACCTGGCTCGGGCACCCCCGCACCGTATTAGTGTTTAGATTAGGCAACTTAAAAGCGTTGAAAGAGGGCTGACTATAACCGAAAGCCTCAATCTTTAGGGCTAGGATGAATTGAAGAATCATAAACTCTTTTGTTCATGGCTGTTGGTGGTGGGTTAGGAGAGCGTGGTTAAGCCCCTAGGAGGGGGTGCAGTATCGAATTCTCAAGGAATCCTCACCATTAATTGTGAGGAGGAGGTTAAATCAGCCGGGGTTAGCATCTACATAATCTAGAGGTAACTAAACTAAAGTTGCTGAGAATCACTAGGTAATTTAGATCTATATTAGATGATACAGCTTAACGTAATTATGGTAATATTATGAGTCAAGTAGCTATTAGAAGGATTGAGTTAGGGGAGGTCTCTCTATGTTTTAGGCACTTGGTTAGGGGTAGTCGGAAGGCTGCTGTCCTCATACATGGAAACCTCTCTTCGTCTCTAATATGGGATCATTTTATAGAGAGAATTCCAGCGGAGTTTGATGTCGTAGCTCCAGATCTGCGAGGATTCGGTGAGAGTAGTAAGGTACCTATTAACGCAACTAAAGGGGTAGCCGATTTCTCTGATGACATACTTAAGTTACTTAACTTCCTGAGCTACGATAGCTATGTTTTAGTAGGTCATAGCATGGGTGGTGGGGTAGCTATTCAGGTTCTTATCGATGCTCCTAGCTCTGTAAAGATTGATAGAATAGTGTTAGTGGATCCTATGTCTCCTTATGGATTTGGCGGTACCAAGGACGAGGTAGGTACTCCTGTCTATGATGATTATGCTGGGTCTGGAGCCGGGCTCGTACTTAGGTATAACCCGGAGTTCGTTAAGTTGCTGAAAGCTAGGTATCGAGGTGTAGACCACCCTTCAGCACCAGCTAATGTAGTGAGAGCTCTCTTTGCTGAGGACTTCATGATCCCTGAACCCGTTATGGATAGACTTCTCACAATGTTGTTTAGTGTAGAGGTAAGTGAGGACGTCTATCCAGGTGACTACGTGGAGAGTGTTAACTGGCCGTATGTAGCTCCAGGTACTAAAGGTGTGTTAAACGCGATAAGCCCTAAGTACCTGAAGCTTAGGAAGGCTCTTAAAGTCAGAAACAAACCCCCAATTCTCTGGGTGCACGGAGCTAAGGACATGATAGTGTCGGACATGTCCCCACTAGATATCGCAGTACTTGGAGCTGCTAGATACATACCTGGCTATCCTGGAGTAGAAAAATTCCCACCACAGCCTATGCTAAAGCAGATTCAGGTGTTCCTGGAGGAATACTCAGAGAAGGGAGGTACCTACGTGAAGAAGATGATGGAAGGTGTCGGCCACACACCTTTCATAGAGGCCCCAGAGGAATTCGCTGGAATACTGTCAAAATTCCTTCAGGACTAAACATTACTGCTTTTAGCAGACAAGCAGCTCATAACTGAATGTTCCATGGCCCAAGAATGAGACAGAAACTATCGAGTGAGGTTCAAACTATTAATTTTAACTCATCCACCAAGAGAAACCCGCGAACAACTTGAATTCTAAGTCATTAAAGCGGGAAGATCGCACATGGAGTAAATTACAAGTTTTCAGTAGCTTTATGTGGTTTAACTTCGTAAATTTATCGGTGGTAGCGTGATTAGACTCTTTGTCGCGATTGAGATAGAGGACGTTGAGACATGGAGGAGGATCTTAGATTTCAGGAATTCCTTAGCATCGTGCAGCATCAATGGAGGTATCAAACCAGTGGAAGACGAGAATATACACCTAACTTTGAGGTTTATTGGTGAGGTACCCGATAACTACGTTGGGAGAATAATAGAGTACCTACGTGTGGTTGAGAACTTCAAAAAGTTTTCTATTACTGTCCAAGGTGTGGGGGCCTTCCCCAGCGTTGCTAGACCTAGGGTGTTGTGGGTTGGTATTACTAGTGGAGTAGATATTTTAAGACGTATTCGAAGCTCCTTTGAGGGTCAGCTAAAGTCTTTAGTTGGGGAAGATAGGGAGGAGTTCGTACCTCACATTACTGTAGCTAGGATTAAGGGTCGGTATAAGGTGGAATGCTTATCGGAGAACCTGAGGAGGTATGAGGCAACTATTTTCGGGGTTAGCCCAGTAACACAGGTCAAGCTAAAGAGAAGTCAGCTAACTCCGAAGGGCCCTATATACACAGATATAGCAACGTTTAGGCTGAAAGATGATGTCCCAACTTGATGTGGTTTTGAATGAAGTTCTTGCTAAGGTGAGACCTACAGAACGTGAGAGAGAGCAAGCAATAGATATATACGAGAATATTAAGAGGGTAGTAGAGAAATCCCTCAACATCCCATATGACTTTAAAGTAGAGCTCCACGGCTCTGTAGCTAAGGGTACTGAGCTCAGAGGAGACATAGATCTCGACATATTCATACTTATAAGAAATGATGAGATCAGCCGGGAATGGCTCGAAGAAACTGTTATCAGACCTCTCTTTGAGGTACTTAGAGGTCTCTACAGTAATGTGAGGCTAAACTATGCTACACATCCATACATACATATCGACCTTAAGACCTTCGAAGTGGATATAGTGCCAGCATATTGGGCCCGCGACATATCCGAGATAAAGACCGCGGTAGATAGGACCCCTTTCCACACTAAATATGTAGTAAGTAAGCTAAGTGAGAAATCCAAAGATGAAGTAAGACTATTAAAGGCTTTCTTCAAAGGAGTAGGTGTCTACGGAGCTGAGATAAAAACCGAGGGATTCTCAGGGTACCTGACAGAGTTACTGATAATTAAGTATGGGGAATTCGTCAAGGCCCTGGAGGCAATAACTTCCTGGCGTGTCGGGGAGGTAGTCGTAGTAGATAGGGAGCTAGTTAAAGAAGATAGTAGCTACTTGAGGAAAGTCTTTAGATCAGCTCTAATAGTGCCAGACCCTGTCGACCCCAGAAGAAACGCGGCTTCAGCTGTCTCATTGGAAACCCTAGCCAGGGTAGTGCTAGCTTCACACATCTTCCTCCTCAAGCCATCTCAGAAGTTCTTTAATCTTGAACGTAAGATTCCTCAGAAGGAGGACATAGAGAGGTTTGCTACCGCGATTAAGGAATCTGGTAGGGAGGCTGTAGGCATAGTCTTCAATATCTCTGAGGACATCTCACCGGAGGTTATATGGGGTAAGCTGAAGTCTATAGCTAGGTCTTTCATGAACTACATGAGGAATGCTGGGTTTACTGTAGTTAGTTACACTACTTGGAGTAATGAGACTTCGGAGGCTGCTATTCTCATGACTTTACTACCTAGAGAATTAACGCTGTATGAGCTACATCTGGGGCCTCCCTTAGGTAAAGTACTAGATCTTAAAGCTTTCATCTCTAAGTACTGGCTAAGTAGCGAGAATTTCGGACCCTACGTCACTCCAGACGGTAGGGTATTCACCCTCAGACGGAGAAGAAGTGTCCTACCAAATCAGCTTGCCGAGGAGTATGTCTCCACATTAAAGAGCGAGGCCGGCATCTCAGTTAGTAGGGTCTTGAAGAACCTTAACGAAGTCTACGAATTTATTGTTTCCAGGGAGGATCCCGAGCTCGTTGAAGCTTTCAGGAAGATTGCTCTCTTAGATGTTAACTGAATTTAGAGTCTCCCAGGTTTACTAATACTGAAGCCTAACTTTATCGTAGATGTTTTAGGTGCTTCTAGACTTACTTATATATTCCTTAACGAGCTTAGAGTAGTACGATATTATCGCCTTCAGGTAGCTCTCCGTAACATGTCCGAGCGGGGTCGGGGTTTCAGTTACCCTTTTAGGTATCCTAACCTTTTCAGGATCGAAACCTTCTAAGAACTTTATAGCGTGTTTCTCTAGGTAGATAGCTCGACCTAGCTCTGTAAGTTGGGCTCCGTCTATGGTGTAACCTAAAGCTCTTAGAGCTTTCTCAACTATCTGTTTACTGTAGACACCTCGGGCGAATAAGCATATGACTAAGGAGTTCAACACCTGCCTCCACGATTCCTCATCAATTATGAGCTTAGCGGCTTCTTCCGGAGGTGGAAGTGTGCTACCTGAAGATACTAACTTCTCATCCATCGAGTAAGCTCCAGCATCAAGATGGGAATGTCGTGCTCCTATAACTAGAGAAGCATGGAAGAGCGGTCCAGTGTGGTAGCCCGCTGGCTCCACATTATTGTAGGCTAGGGCGAAGTCGAGACCCCCATACTTAGAGGCAGCATATTCAACTCCCATAGCTAGAGACCTATAGAATTCATTGGGTTGCTTTACTATGTAGCCGATAGCCTCAACATAGCTTCTCCAGTCACCCCACTTAAGCTCTACTATGGTTTCCTTCAAGCTAATCACACCTTTCTCTAGAGCCTCAGTAGCCCATGCTAGAACTACACCCGTGGAGATAGAGTCCAGCCCCTCATCTTCGACGGCCTTTATAACCTTAAGTAAGCCGTAGCTATCGTTAATACCTAAATTACTCCCTAGTGAGTATATAGGCTCATAGTCATATGGGACGTTCTCCACCTTATAGAAGTATTTCTCATCTTCATATTCCTCCCTTATAGCAGCTAGATGTATGCAGGCTACTGGACATGCTAAACATGCCACCCTCCTCGATAAATGTTTCTCTGCGAGGCTCTCTCCACTTATATTTTCAGCCCCTTCAAACCTCCCACTACTGAAGTTCCTAGTGGGGAGAGCTTTAATAGCGTTCAGAGGATTCACGTTCGCTGCTGTGCCAAGGTCGTGGTACTTCCTTGTTGCTGCTCCCTTAGTCAGATCGTAGATTTCCTTGTAGATCTCGCGATATGCTCTAACGTCCGGTAACCTAAATCCTTTCCTACCTATAACTACGAGTGCCTTAAGCTTCTTCGACCCAAATACAGCTCCTAGACCCATCCTCCCGAAGTGTCTGTAGGTCTCGACAGTGACGTTAGCGTATCTTACTAACCTCTCTCCAGCTCTTCCTATCCTCATTATTGTTCTATAGCCAGCAGCTGGTAAAGCCTCCCTCAAAACCTTCCCGACAGTCTCAGAGCTCTTCATACCCCACAACGCTCCAGCATCTCTGAACCTAACCCTTTCCTCGTCGACGACGAGGTAGACAGGTCTATCGCTAGCACCTCTAATGACTATAGATCCGTACCCAGCAAACCTCATTACTGCAGCTGCCCTCCCACCTGCATGTGACTCCGCTATGAATCCATTAAGAGGTGACTTGAAAACTGCTACTACCTTAGATGCCATTGGGAAGACTCCGGTGAGCGGACCTATGGAGAGTATTATCGCGTTCTCCGGGCTTAGTGGATCCGCATCCTTTCCTACCTCCTCCTTATACAGTTGAACAGCTACTCCTACACCCCCAAGCCACTTACTGAAGAGGTCCTCCCTTTCTTCAGTCCAGAACAACTTTCTGGATAGATCTACATAGAGAACTCGACTAAGAGACTTAACCCAGTCAACCAAGTTAAACCACCTCCTCTAGGGCTATCACACCATGTGGGCAGAAACTAACACAATACCCGCAATGGGTGCATATCACAGGCTTCATAGACTCATGATCCCACATTACAGCCCCTATATCACAAGCTGATACACAGAAACCGCAGCCAATACACTTGTTAGGATTCAGGACTACCCCACCTCCAGACCTTAAAGCCAGCGCGTCAACTGGACAGGCCCTAGCACACGGAGGATCCTTACACGCTCTGCAGACAATAACTGTAAAGCCTCTCTCAACACCTCCAGCAGATCTAACGGCTATCGCTGACTTACTGACCCCGACAAACCCGAATCTATTTGTGCAAGCATAAACACATAGGTTACAGCCAACACATCTATTAGCATCAACTACTACAAGCCTCCTCAAATGTCTCACCTCCCCTAATTCACTCACTGTTGGATATATATATTAGATATGTAAGTACCAGAATTTGAAGTCCCTATACGTCACGTTTAGAGAATAAACTTTCCTACTTTTTAGCTAAAGAGTGAGATTGGTGTAGGGAACGGTTACGGGTAGGGAGGAGATATTTAGGGTGCGCATGTTCCGTGAGAGGAACTATCAGCGCCAGAAGTGCGGTACATGCGGAGCCCACTTCTGGAGTTTAAAGCAGAGACCTGATTGTGGTGATACGCCCTGCACTGACTACTATTTCGACTCTATTTCTCTGAGGAGCCCACCTCTAACTGTCTTTGAAGCTAGGGAGAAGTTTCTGAGGTTTTTCCAGGAGAGAGGTCACGAAGTCATCGAGCCTTACCCTATTGTTGCTAGGTGGAGGGAGGATCTATATCTAACTATAGCTTCCATAGCTGTATTTCAACCACATGTCACCAAGATGGTAGTACCACCCCCAGCTAATCCACTAGTCATAGCACAGCCATGTATTAGATTGGAGGATCTAGGTAGTGTAGGTTACACTCTCGGGAGACACTTAACGAACTTCATTATGGGGGGACACCACGCGTTCAACTACCCAGATAAGTACGTCTACTTCACTAACGAAACGGTGGAGCTGGCTATAGAGTTCTTTAGTAAGATTATTGGGGTACCTGAAGAAGAGATAGTGCTGAAAGAATCTTGGTGGGAGGGAGGAGGTAACGCAGGACCGTGCTTTGAGGTAGCAGTTGGTGGGTTAGAAGTAGCAACTCTAGTATTCATGATGTACGAAGTTAACGACGGTAACTACGTGGAGATGCCTCTTAAGATAGTTGATACAGGTTACGGTATTGAGAGGATAGCCTGGCTCACACAGAAATCACCTACAGCTTTCCACGCAATCTATGGGGACCTCGTCGGGGCATACCATAAGATACTTGGAATCGAAGAACCTCCTCAGAAACTACTGTGGGCACTCTTCAAGCGCTCAGGGAGGCTAGATCTCAGAAATGTAGAGCAGTTCGAACTAGTTAAAAACTCTCTAAGTAGGGATGTCGGACTCCCGGTAGATGAGGTCTCTAGGTATTTAGATGGTGCGGTTCAGGTCTACACAATCTTAGACCACATAAAGACAGCTATCCTAATGCTCTCAGACGGTGTTGTACCATCAAATAGTGGTGAGGGCTACTTAGCTAGGCTGGTGTTGAGGAGGGTCTTCAGGATCTTAGCTAAGCTTGGTGTTGGGCTGGGCGACATATATAAACTCGTAGATCTCCAGGTACGTACCTGGAGAACATTATTCCCAAGACTTGAAGCTTCGGAGAACTACATTCACGAAGTTCTAGATATAGAGTACGGAAAATTCCGGGAGTTACTGGATAAAGCACCGTCTATTGTGAAGAGATATGTAAGTAAAAGCTCGCCAGGGCTGAGCCTCGATGAGTATATAGAACTATACGAAAGCCACGGTATTCCCCCGGAGCTAGCTGCTGAAATATCTAGTAAGCTCGGCTTCGCGACCTCAGTTCCAAGGGAGTTTTACTCGGTATTAGCATCTAGACGTACACGCGCACCCATAAAAAAAGTTGAGAAGGTATCTCTTTCAGATGATGTTTATGAGAGAATTAAGAAGTTACCTCCTACACGAAGACTCTTCCATGAGGATCCTTATATGAAGTTGTTTAGGGCTAGAGTGATAGATGTTGTAGATGAATACGTAGTTCTAGATCAGACAGCTTTCTACCCCGAAGGTGGTGGTCAGAAGGCTGATAAGGGTAAGCTAAGGATAGGGAACTCTGTTTACGAGGTCGAGCATGTGCTGAAAGTAGGTGATGTAGTACTTCATAGGGTTAAACCGGCATCATCAGGTAAGGATATAGTTGGTCAAGAAGTTCTGGGAGAGATAGATTGGGATAATAGATACTCCCTTATGAGGCACCATACAGCAACCCACATATTGCTCGGTGTTCTTAGGAGGCTCTACGGCGACCATGTGTGGCAGGCTGGTGCCGAGAAGGATATCTCTAAGGGTAGATTAGATGTTACACACTTTAAGGTACCAACGCCCGACGAGTTGAGGATTATTGAGAGGGAGGTGAATAGGATCATAAATGAGGCAAGACCTGTTCTCGTGAGATACTTACCTAAGTACGATGCCGAGAGGACGTACGGTTTTAGGATCTACCAAGGCGGTGTGCCTATGGAGTCCACGATAAGAATAGTTGAGGTACCGGGTCTTGATGCTGAAGCATGTTACGGGACGCACCTGAGGAGTACAGCAGAGGTTGGAGGCTTTAAGTTGATTAACGTAGAGAAAATACAGGACGGTGTAATAAGATTCGAGTACGTAGCTGGCCCACAGCTAGTTGAGTATGCAAGCAAGTTAGAGAACGTAATCAGAGAAGCAGAAAACATGCTTGGTGGGGATATCCTTGAGAAAGTACCGAAGATCTTGAAGGAATTAAGTGATGTGAGGAAGGCGTTATCCACGTATAGAGACCTATACAAGAAGCTTGTTTTAGATAACATAGAAAGAAATAGGGTAGCAGTGTCAGACCGTTGCGGACTCTCCCTAATAGTTGTTGAGATCCCTGACGAAAAACTACTTACGGAGCTTCTGAGAGACTATATAAAGAGAAAGACCAGCGACATTGTAGTAATTATATCTAGAGACCATGATAGGTCCCGCATCGAGATATCCGAGGGTGCCGACGTTTCGGAGAAGGTCAGAGCTACAGATCTAATCAATATGGTAGCAGAGAAAACAGGAGGTAAGGGAGGTGGTAAACACGATCATGCAGTGCTGACAGTGCTAAGATATCTTGAAGACGGTGAAATACAGGATATTAAGAAAGCTATCTACGATAAAGTGAAGGAACTTTGCAGCAACCCTTAAGGATGGAAGTTATAGAGGCTGCTAAGGACTATAAATACTTACTTAACCGTGGGTTTCCCCAGAAGGCTTCTCTGGACTTTGTTTCAGCTAGGTACAGACTCTCAAGAAGTGAGAGAAATCTCCTAATGAGGTGTGTCCATAGAGACATCGACTTAGAGGTAATAAAAAGAAGAACTGTAAGTAATGTAAGAGGGGTTGACTTAGTTATCGACGGCTACAACGTCTTTCTAACCGTAGCTTCAGCTATCGAGAAACTACCTCTTTTCCTCTGTGATGACGGATTTATAAGAGATATCAGGAGCACTTACACAAAAGACTTTAGTTCCCCAACCATTAAGGAAGCTATAGAAAACGTCATTAAAGCTATCGAGCTCTTAGGTGTGGGAAGCGCTCTCGTAGTTCTAGATAAGAACATCAGCTGGAGTGCTAGACATGCTGAGTTCTTAGCTCAGACCTATGGGGTCCCAACAGTAACAGCAACTAAGGCTGACATAGCTGTGATAGGCTCAGGGAGAGTTGTCTGTAGCAGTGACTTCGTAATTCTCTTACGCTCAGACAAGGTATACGACCTAGCTCAATTCGTAATTAGAAACATCTTACGTGATGTAAACACGGTTGAGCTACTTAAACTCCTCTAGCTAACTCTATTCAATTCTATTATTCTCCTAATTAGTTGGGACGATGAGTAACCATTAATCCTCTCCTTAACCCTCACCACTTCAACCGGGCTGAGACCACGTCTCTCAAGTTCCCTAGCTAGCTGTGTTTCGTCTACCTGCTGATCCGGTCCTAGCAGTACTATATCGGGGCGGATCTCCAGTAATGGTTTAAGATAGTCAGTTATGTCCCCCAGTACTGCCCTATATACAGGCTTTAATGAGCTAACTACTGCTAGCCTATCTGCCTCACTCATGACGGGGGGCCTACCTTTATTTTTCACAACGTTTACGTCTCTAGCCACAACTACATAGGTAAGGCCCAGCTCGTTAGCCTTCCTCAAGAAGTATAGATGGCCTGGATGTACTATGTCGAAAGTACCGGCAACTACGACTTTCTTAACTTTGTTTCTTTCCCACTGGAACTCGGTTAGCCCCAGCATTCTTAGAGAGTCTATAAGGCCCTCAGCATAGGCGACGCAAGATACCGAAGTTATGTAATCTTCTATACTTAGATAGTACTTAGCATCCTCTAGGTAAAGCCCCGCAAGCTTGAGTATCTCACCTACCTCCCTAGAGGGTTTAGCTGTCGCTTTAGCCTCCTCTAAAGCCTTAGCAAGCATGTCTATGTATTTCCTTACCCTAAATGCTGTGTCGCTCAATTCCTGCACCACTTAGAGCTTACTATTTCAATCATCTCAAGCTCGATAGGATGGGGCTTAGGCGATATGAAGATCAGAGTTTGCGGTACCTTATTTATCTCCATCGCCTCCACCTCCTCGAGCCTGCCAGCACATATTGAGAAGTCAGGATAACCTAATGACGCTACAATAGCGACTAACCTGTCTTTGACTACCACGTTCTCCCTCCTCCTCTCCTCTATCTCTCTCAGTATCTTTAAAGCATCTACAGCCCTCATCGCAATACCTTTCTCACCATCATATTCTAGTAGCAGTAGAGTATGTAAGTTCTGACTATCATTCGATTTAATGACTTCGTACGGATACTCAAACAATATACCGTCCTTAGGGTAAACTACTGTAGCCACCCTACCTAGTTTATATACCATTAACCCACTGAAGGTTGCGGCTGTCGGTATAATGCTCACGCCTGGCACTACATGAAATTCGAATCCTGCTCTATGAGCTTCTATTAGTAAGGTAACGTGCGTTGTTGCTATGAGAGGGTCTCCTGGGGTAATTAGAGCCACGTTCTTACCCTCATTAAGCATACTTAATATAGTACGCCCAGAAAATTCCTCTAAGTCTTTCCTGGTTACTAATTTAAAGTCCCTCCTCAAGATCGCTGAGAGTTCCGGGATATCTAACCGGCTTGTGTATTCCTCTACTAAGACTATGTCGGCCTTGGAGATAACTTCTTGAGCTTCTAAAGTAAGGTACCTAGGAGAAAGACCCATACCTACTAGGTAAAGTTTTCCCTGCTTACCCATCTATGTCTAGCCCCCATTACAACACTAAGTAGGATTTAGATACTGAAATTTGAGGAACCTGTATGCGTCGCTGCTCTTCTTTAATCCCAGATAATTAGCTTCTTGATGTATTACTAGTATTAATGGTGAGGCTTCATTAAAGTTTGCTCGACATCTAAGTTTTAGCTCTGAAGCCATTACTGCTCTATCTTCTCAACGACTTCCTCCGATATCTTCTTTAACTGTCTGTAATACATCTCAGTAAGTTCCTTCGTAGTTGTGGCATCTTCTGGGCCCTTATCAGGTCTCCACCTAATAAATCTGGGGAACCTTATTGATATTCCGGCACCTTTCTTAACCATGTCGCGACAACATGTATGCTGAGGTGATAGGGTAAGCTCAGCACCTAGGATTTCTGCTACTAGGGCTGGGGTGAGCCAAATGTCTGGCTCTACTTCAGATACTACTCGCGGGTGTCTGTGGTCTATTACGTAGGGAGCTAATATCTCATCCATCTTTTCTAAATCAGCATCAGTAAACCCAGATCCCACTTTACACACTGTTTGAAATGTGTCGGTATCGGGGTCGTAGGCCGCTACGAGGAGTGCCCCGACCTTACCACCCCGCTTACCCCTACCTTTGAAAGCTCCCACAGCGACTAGGTCAACGGTATCTATCATCTCGCTCTTGTAGTCCCGCTTATACTTAATCCATAACCATCCCCTAGCTCCTGCCTGATATATTGATTGGGAATGTAGAGCTTTTACTACGACCCCTTCAGCTCCTTCCTCAACAGCCTTCAAGAAGAATTTCTCGAGGTCGTCAGCTCTAGTAACTACTACGGCTTCTGAAAGTCTGAATTTGTCGTTCTCGGTGATTATCTTGCTGAGAACCTCCCTCCTCGTTTTAAGAGGTTCATTAAGCATGTTCCTCCCGTCTACGTAGAGAACATCAAAAAGGAAAACAGCTACCGGATATTCCTTCAGCGCTTCATGTATGTCGTGTTTTCTCTTCCTATGCATTAGCTCCTGGAAAGGTCTCATAGCACCGGTATCTGGGTCTATGCACACTATCTCCCCTTCGACTATAGCCTCACCTGCCTTGATGAAGTTCTTAGCCATGTCAACAACGTCCGGATATTGATGCGTTATGTTCTCCAGTCTCCTTGAAAATATCGTTATCCTATCCCCTGCTTTATGTATTTGAGCTCTCTCACCATCATACTTATACTCGACGAGAGCCTCCCCACCAACTTTATCGAGTATCTCCTGGGGATTGCTAAGCCTTTCAGCCAGCATAGGCCTTAAAGGTATCCCCGGTGTGGGTGTGATTGCTTTAAGACCCTCCAACCCCTTCGTAGCTAGAACCTTAGCGACGTTTCCTAGATCTGCCCTCACATTATATGCGTACTCAACTAACTGCCTATTAAGTGATGAACCTGTATATGCTATAGCGATCGCGTCCATTATAGTTGCGTCACCTATCCCCAGCCTAAGCCTCCCCTCTACAAGCCTAGCTATGTACCTCGCCTCTAGAGGAGTAGCCCTGGAGAGGAGGCTCGCTATAAGATTTACCTTGATGTCCCTGCTCCCTTCACCTGTAGCCTGAGCAACTTTAGCTAATGTATCATAAACCTCGACTACGGTAAGCCTGGATGTATCTGCCTTCTGTACAAACCTCGCTAAGCCCCCAACACCTGCTGAAGACTTACCCGCCTTTAACTGCTCGATGACCTTTCCTGAGTCACCGAGTTTGTTGTAGAGAGCTTCTATCTCACTCTCTTTAATGCCTAGAGACTTCGATGCGGCCTTAATAAGGAGTTTTATACCTACCCCGAGCTCCGGCAAGCCTGACCATTCAGGCCATAACCTACCTTGAAGTAGGTACACCACCTTATCGACTACATCAGGCTCAGTCTTCCTGAAGAGATCCACTAATATAGCTGTAAGCTGTGTTCTACTAGTGGTCCTCTCAGCGCTATCTAAAGCCTTAGCCAGAACCTCGAAGAGCATTATACCCCAGTAGAAACTACTTCTCGAATCTTAAATAAACTTAACTAAATATTTGATGTCCTTAATTAAAGTATGTGTAGTAGTTCCTCACACCCAGTAACTATACGGGACACCACAACCCACGTGTCGAGAGGCTCTGGATATATAGAGAAGACGTACTTAGAGTAGGACCTAATCACAGGACTGAAATCACCTCTTGGAAACCCTCCTATAACGATTGGGAGTCCCTCTCTTAACGATATACGACATATCTCTGAAGGCTTTTCAATAGATCCCCTCTCATCCATCAATACGATCTCACTTACCCCAAGTTCCTGCAACAACCTTGGGAAGTCCATAGAGACGACCTCTATTAAAGGCTTGGAAGATCCTGGCGGAACCTTTCCGTATTTGAGTGCCTGCTCCATGAGCCCAACAAACCTCAAGTAGTTTCGAGGTATTCTAGTAGCTGGATCTATGAAGATAACATAATCATTTATGGTGTGTACTACGAACCTCAACTTACCCTTTAGGTTTAACGGTGAGGAGAGAGCCTCAAGTAGTGATATATGGACTATGTCGGGTCGTCCACGCTTCTCTCTTTCTCGCAGCCCCTTCATAGCAAAATAATGTAGGGACACATCTAACAGAGTCTCAGCAGGGTTCTTACCTCTTCTCCTAGCCCACTTTACTACAGAGGGATGTCCTAAGATCTCCCGCGGAATAAACTCTAGGGCTGACTCTGCCAGTATTATGGTGGTAGTAGCTTCCGAAAAATTCATGTATTCCTCCCACTTTCTCTAGGTTTAGGCTTCTTACGAAGTACAAAGACATGTCCTCGTACTGTAACTAAATCAGCATCAACTAGCTTAGCTACCTCCTCAGCTATGCTTCGAGTATCTCTCCCCGTACTGGAGAGATATGACCTCAGAACTCGGACCTTTATGACCTTCTCCTCCTTCAGCTTTCTCTTTATCTCATCTATTAATCCTTCATGCAGCCCGTTCTTACCTATCCTAACTGAAGGTTTCCCATGTATCGTAGCTATGCTCCTTCTATCTTTTCTCACTCTCACACCACACCTAACTACTTAGTTGCTGATATATGTTAAGTTAGTACCCGCAGATAAATAAATGATATATACCTCTTATCCGCAATCAAATGTAGGGTACCTAGTTCCTAAAATAACCAGAGTCAATTTTTCAGTGGATTGCTTTCATATTTTACTAGGTTAGGAGCTTTAATGTACTTGATGTCAGCACTCTCTATATGGTGAATGATAGTGCTAAGGAAATTATGGATAGTAGTAGAGGTACCTTAATGAGGGCCCGCAAAGCCTGGTCCAGTTTTAACCTCCCCATGGAGTAAGCCACTAAAACAAGTATTGTGAGTACTATAAAGTACTTTATTAATGACATGACAATGCTTAGGGGTGCTGGGAGTATTGGGGGGATAGGTATCAGCAAGTTAGCGAACAGGAAGACGTATAGGGATATCTCGACTTCATGTAGTAGTATGCTTAGTCCAAGAGCTGGACCACTTAACTCGGCTAGGTAGCCTCCAGCTATCTCGGTCTCAGCTTCAGGGATATCGAAGGGCTTCAACATAGTCTTTGAGAGCAGGGCTATTGAGAAGGATATAGCTGCTAATATTATTGTAGCTACATGGAAAATCCATTGAAGGGGTTGTTGAGCCCGTAATATGCCGGGGTTGCTGAGAGCGTCCGCAAGAGATAGAGTGTTTGGTGCGAGAACCTTCACCATAGATATCAATGATATAGCTATGACTGGCTCAAAAACAAGTAGCATCGTGGCGTACCTCACTCCTCCAAAGCCTGGGTAAGGTGATACACTACCCAATCCTATCAATGACATAGCTATGGAGGCGTAGAAGGTTAAGTATATGAATACCAGGACATCGTATTCAGCTCTTATGTAGAGTGGGGTTAAAGGCAGTAAGGCGGTACTCGCAGATAGAGCTACGATACCTAGAATAACTAGGTATAGGATCAGCCTAGCAGGAGTGTAGGCACCTGTGACTAGCTCCTTAACGAAGAGAAGCTTATAGATGTCTGCGAACGGTTGCAGTATCCCGGCAGGACCTACGTACTTAGGCCCTACCCTGTTTTGGAGCCTAGCTATAAGCTTCCGCCTATACCACTGGGACACTAAACCCAAGATCGTCAGGAAAGCTAGGCCTGGATACACTAATGCCGTGAAAATTAGTTTAAGGAACTCTATGAGTGGTTCCATACCTAGACACCCCCTCTGACTGTAACTACTATGACGAGTAGTAAGAGTAGAATCAGCAGGTATGGGAGGGACAGGGCAAACCAGTCATTGAAGATCCCTGTCTGTACGTGGCCTATCAGAATCTCATATATTCTCTCAAATACCCTCCTCACGGCCCAAGAGATTTCCGTCACTCTCACAGTAAAGCCTGATTGAGGTTCCCCAGATAAGTAGAGCTCGGTCCTCCTTATGCGGGTCCTCAAGGATATGGGTAGCCAGAGTATTAGAGCTAAAACTATAGACATCGTGGTCAGGATAGTAGCTATACCTAGAGCATCCATCTTACCCACCTGAAGTAATGTAGTTAACGAAAGCCTCTAAAGCCTTTATTATGTATCTATCTGCGTATACTAAAGACCTTGATGCGCTGTCGATGGCTAGGCTGATCACCAACGGATTCAAAATCACTAGGAGAGCTATCAGAGCTATGAGGGGTAGGAGCATGGAGGGACCTCCAAGCCTGTGGGTTTCTATGTCAGATGTTTGAGAGCCGAATAGAGTTGGGTAGATGACCTTTAGATAGCCAAGCATAGCAATCCCGGAAGATGCTAGGAGTACAGCTACCAACTCGAACCGCCCCACCTCGATGTACGCCTGGTAGAGAGCGAACTTACTGAAGAACCCGCCGAGTGGTGGTAAGCCTACAAGTGAGAAACATGCTGCTGCTATTGCTATGCCCACCACCGGGCTAAGTCTACCCACAGCTTTTAGATCTGGTATCCTCCTTGTCTTAGATACCTCTATAGCCACCCCGACACTCATGAATAGGAGTGCCTTCCCAGCAGCGTGAGTTAGTATATGGTAGGTAGCTGCTTTAACTCCGGCGGGAGTACCTAGGGAGAGTCCCGTAAATATGAGGCCTAAATGCATTACTGTACTATAAGCTATGAGTCTCTTAACATCGTTCTGCACTAACATCATCACAGATGCGAAGATAGCTGAGAACGCTCCTAAGGCGCTTAAGACTGTTCCTAGGTAGGGTGAGAGACTGTAGAAAGAGCTTAGCGGGTCGTATACCCCGAAAACTGTGTATAAGAGCCTAGCTGAGGTGTATGCTCCCGCATTAACAACTAACCCTGAAAGTATTGCAGATATAGGTGTTGGAGCAGCTGGATGCGCGTCAGGAAGCCAGAAATGATTGGGGAAGATACCAGCCTTAAACGTGAATGTCCAGAGAGATAGAGCTAAGATAACAGCAACAGCGGCTATGACATTACCCCACGTAAAGAGATCTACGAAAGGCGTGAGTAACCTGAACGTAGGTCTTGACTCAGCAGCTACTAACCCCATCGTAAGGTTGCCGAAGCTGGCGTAGGTAATTACCGCAGCCAAGAAGTATGAGAGACCAGCTAGGGCACCGAAGAACGCGTATTTAATTGATGCCTCTACAGCTTCCTTACTGTTTCTGTAGTAGGCGACTAGACCGTAACAGGTTATTCCTAATACTTCTAACATGACGAAGAGATTGAAGATGTCTCCTGTGTAGTATATTCCTAGGAGTCCTGCCTCGAGTCCGAGGAGTAGTGAGTAGTAGTAGGGAGTGCCTGTATCGCTACCTAAGTACCACGAACTATAGAGAGTTACGAACACTATTATGAAGGCTGTGTAGGTAGCTAGCAAAGTAGAGAAGCTATCTGCCTCATATACTATACCTAGAGGTGGGGGCCACCCACCCATCCTATAAACTACTGGTTCACCTACCTGGGATACGTAAACATAGCCTAGTAAAGTCATGAAGAATACGGTCAAGGTTACTGATAAGGCTACCGCGTGGAAAACCTTTACTGACTTGATCTTTAGGTATATGAGGGGTATAGCAAAGGCTGTGGCTACCAACACTACCGGTGCAGCCGCGATTAAGTGCATGTGTCTCACCTACTCGAACACCTTAGACAGCCTCCTCTCAAATGGTTCTAGTATCTCCTTATATGTGGTCTCTGGGTCAAGGCCTACTGCATATATCCAGTGTACATAGTAGAGGGATCTCTGGGGTTCTATATCTACAACTACTGTTCCAGGTGTATTAGTTATAGAGTTCGCACTAGCTACTATCGTGTAGCTGTTACTAGCTTTGTATGGTACCCTCACTATTGCCGGTTTAACCGGCATGTCTTTGCTAAGTATTATTCTTATAACGGTCCAATGAGCTTTAAATTCAGCCACCGTCAGATAATAGAAAGCATAACTTACTAAGTTAAAGAATCTCCTAATGCTGAGAGCCTTCGACTCATCCTTAATTAGATATTTAGAAGCTAGGATACTCCCAGCTATCGCTATTAAAGACCCTATTACTATGTCGTAGGGTGATAAGCTCCCACTAAACACTATATACACCACAAATATCAGTATCGCCACCGGAACATACTTCCTCATATGCTCACCCCCTCAACTCCCTTATCTTTCTTGAGTCCAAGGTTCCATAGAGTCTAAAGATTTGGAGTGCTAGGAAGATCAGAAAGAGATTTACTGCTAATCCTATGACTATCGCGGTTAGGACCAGTGCTTGAGGTAGTGGATCTACAGCTGAGGTAGCGAACTTTATAATATCTCCCTCCGATATCGTATCCGTCTTCAGGAGTACGGGTGGTATCGAAGAAGGTTTAAACCCTAAAAATATTGCCAGAACATTTAGCGCGTCTCCTAATATAGTCAGTGCGATTATCTTCTTAGTTATGTGGGGTCGTGCTACTATACCGTAAATAGATACTCCTATTGTTGCTAGTAAATTATATAGTGCGAATATTACTAGGAACCTCTCAAGGAAGTTAGTGTCCATCACCAACACCTAAATACTTTTTGACTGTTTCCTCACGTAAGGATAGGAGCATGAAGATCACAAAGAAACCGAAGCTGACTGCTAGGAACTCAGCCAGGTTAAGCCATATTAGTGTGCCTGAGATAAGTTGCCCCCAGGCGTAGATCGGGAAAGTAAATGGTGAGTCCACCTTCATGTAGTTCTGCATCAGGTACGTCTGGACACCAGCGACTATGCCGTAGATTAGCGGTAATAATGTTACAGTAGCTATACCGAGTAACCCCATAGATCTTAGAGCTACCGCTTTAGATATACCCATCCCGAGCTTACCGAAGGAATACCCTGAAAACACGACAGCAAGGAGGACGGATATGACAGCGAGAGCAGCTCCTGCTTGGAATCCCCCACCAGGTGTTAGATGTCCATGTACGGCTATAGAGACTGCTATAGCTATGTTCATAGGTATGAGTAGCTTAGTTACTACCCTAACTATTATGGAGAGCCCGCTTCCTTGCGTCTTACTTTCTATGTTGGTGATACCTCTGTAGATAGTTAGAGCGGACACTATAGCCATGAAGAACACCGTGGTTTCGTAGAATGTGTCTATACCTCTATAGTCCCAGACGATCGCTGTTACAGCCTCGGGTGACATGGCGGTTAGGTATCTTAATGATGTACTGGTATCAGGGTTATATGTGAGGGCTAGGAACAGCTTTGCTAGATATCTAGTGTCAGAGCTTATTGGTCCGAGTATCCCCATGTATGTAGTTAGATATGCTAACACGAAGATTACTGAGATCAGTGATATTAGTACTATGTAGCTTCTCCTCATTCTTCAACCCTCTCGCTTTTTCCTATTAAGAAAAACAGTGCGGCTGGGTATAATCCCACTGACACTGGCAGGTAGACCAATACTATATCTGGCGCTCTCAATAAGTAGAATAGGGCAGCATACGCAGCACTCTGAATAGCTGAGAATACTACTGCTTTAGGGAGGTCTTTCTCTATTACAGCTAGAAAAGTGAATATAAACCCCACCAAGCTAAATATAGCTATTAATACCAACGTGATGTCCATGTTAACCACCCCTATCCTCAGCTAGGTGATCAGCTACAGCAGGTACAGGCCTGGATATTGAAGCCCTGTGCGTTGCCCTCGCAAGGGCGTGAGAACCGGCAGCTGCTAGCATAAGGAGTAGGAAAGCTGAGACCAGTAAGGACCCGCCCATAAAGAACCTCCACTCCCCTAACTCGGCAAGCGAGAAAGCTACTAAAGCTAGGCCTATTAGAGGGTAGAAAACTCCGCCGATAGTGCTTACGGTGGCGGCGTGGAGCCTGAGATAGAAGTTCCTAAATCGGTAAATCCCGATAGCACCTATGAGATTAACTATACTACCTACAACCACTATACCTAAACCAATATACATTATTATGTCCTCAATCACCTAGCTCACCTCTTTCCAAGTACTTAGCTATGTATATGTCTAGGGCATATGCCCAGAGAACTAATACGACAGTGCATGCCGTCATGATCGGGGACCTCAGGAGTATCCCCATAATACCGAAGAGAACTGCCATCGAATAAAAGAATACATCAGCAGCGAGTACTCTATCGGAGAGAGTAGGTCCTTTGTAAGCTACCATGAGAAACAATAAGTAGGATATCGAGAATATTGGAATCACAGCAAAGTATATGACGGCCTCAACCATATTCAAGCACTACCACCTCCCTTTATCGTAGATAAGCTGATGTCTCGCGATGTACCTATAACATGATCAGCCATCTCGAACACCTCGGTCACTATATATGCCTTAACTGGACATACAAAAACGCATTGATAGCAGAAGACACACTTACCATAGTCAACTACGGGGAAGATCCCGCGTTGGTTTTGTTTAAGAGGTTGCGGGAGTTTTTCCATGGTTATAGCATTAGCTGGACAGTCCACTGCGCAGAGGGAGCAGCCAATACACTTCACTAGATCAGCATAGTGCTTACCTCTAAAACCGGGAGCTACTGTGACCTCACGAGCTACTGGGTACTTCAAAGTAGCTGGTTTTCTAGCTAGGTTCGCTAGGATTTCTCTAAGTAGGGCTAGTCTCATCCTACCCTCACCCGAGCAAGGTCTCTCATACTCACATACGTCTTCTTTCCACTCTTCTCGTCTATAACCATCACTCTTTCAGTGCATGATATGCATGGGTCGTAGGATGCGAATATTACGGGGACATCGGCTAGCCTGTGTCCTATGTACACTTTCTCAGTATTCAATATATTTAGGAATGAAGGTGTCCTTATCTTCACCCTATAGGGATTAGCGCCCCCAACACTTACAATGTGGTAGAGAAGCTCTCCTCTGGGAGCTTCAACCCTTGAAATCACCTCACCAGGCTTAGTAGCTCTTGGAATTGTTTTAGGTATAGCAGGTCCTTGAGGTAATTTCTCGACAGTATATCTAGCTATGCTGACTGATTCCAATGCTTCCCCAAAACGGACCATCATCCTGGCCCAAGAGTCGCCCTCATCGCGAGATACTACGTTGAACGGTATTTCGGAGTAAGCAGCGTAGGGGTCGTCCGATCTTACATCAGATTTAATTCCAGAGGCCCTGAGTGTAGGCCCGACAATAGATAACCTAAGAGCTTCTGATTTCCTTATTACTCCGACCTCGGAAAGCCTCTTCATTATCGTGTAATCTTCTTCAAATACCTTCATATAGTACTTTATCCTCTCCTCAACTATTTTTAACTCACTTAATATCCTGTCTCTTCTAACCTCATCTAGATCTCTCTTAACACCCCCAAGCATGTGTATATCTGCGTGAACTCTATTTCCAGTTACTAGCTCCTTCAGATACATAACTCTTTCCCTATCCCTCATGAGTAACATGAAGAGAGTATCGAAACCTATAATTTCAGCCATGACTGCTGCTACTAACATATGTGAATGAATTCTCTCTAACTCCATGACGAGGGTTCTTATGTAGTTAGCCCGCGGTGGTGGTTCTACACCCATCAGCTTCTCAACTCCCTGCACATATGTCTGCATATGAACAGCATTGCATATCCCGCAAACCCTACCGGATATGTACATTCCTCGAACCCAACTATTCTTTTCAAGCAGCTTCTCTATCCCCCTATGGTTATAGCCAGTGTTAACTGAGACCTCAACTACCTCCTCGCCCTCAGTCCTCACCTTAAGCATTATTGGTTCGTGAAGTGCTGGGTGTTGCGGTCCTATAGGTATCTCTACTATGACCATCAGCTCACACCCCGGAATCTTTTCTTAGGGGGTAGATCCCCTTCTCGACTACGTCCTCGGAAGCCAGGAACCCTCTCCTAAGCTTGTTATTACCCTCGAAGATAACTCCCATTAGATCGTACGCCTCGAGCTCACCTCCGAGTGCTCCGGGAACTATATCTATTATCGTTGGTACCACAGCGTTACTTCTATCCACTGTAACTTTCAGTATTAAGGCCGCTCTATGCTTGACGCTCCAGAAGATGTAGTTAAGCTCTATTTTCCCCTCCTTAGGAAAATCTATAGCTGTTAGTGACGAGAAGTAGGATTCCTCCATCATCACAGCCTCCACAGCTTCTCTAAGCTCGGAAGGAGTGACCAGAGCTACATATCTCCTAGGGGAAATCTCCTTGAAGATGAATTTACCTATGTTAATCTCCACCGTGCTCACCTACTCTATCTAGGAGCTTCTTTATGCCGTAAATTACCGCCTCAGGTCTTGGTGGGCATCCAGGTACATATACGTCTACTGGTACGACACTATCTGCTCTTGAGAAGAGAGGGTAAGAACCAGAGAAGACTCCCCCTGATATCGCGCACGCACCACAAGCTATGACGAACTTAGGGGATGGTGTTTGATCGTAGAGTCTCCTAAGCCTCTCCGCAGCTTTCTTATTGAGAGCTCCTGTTACGATAATTATGTCGGCATGTCTAGGATTCGGAGCTAACTTAACGCCCAGTCTTTCCGGGTCGAAGAAAGGTGTGAGAGCTGCTAGGACCTCGATATCACAACCATTACATGCACCAGCATTGAAGTGCATTACCCACGGCGAGTACCTTATCGCCTTCATTCCCTCCAGACCCAAGGTTGATAATATGCCTGGTAATTTAAGCAATTAAAGATTCTCAAGCATGTCTTATATGTACTTACTCAGATTTTAATCTCCTTATACTTTTTAATGTTTCACTTAGATATCCATGATCAATGAGAACGTCTAGGAAGGCTTTAATTATTACCCGAATAACCCCTGCTATGGAGTTACTTACACCCACATTAAAGTCAAGACATGTCGGTCTAGTACCGACTACGTAAACATCTCCACTAACTAGGTCTAAAAGAGTGCCTAGCTCTATACTATGAGTAGACAGAGAACCACCGTAGACAGGTATTTCATGCTTCTGGAGCACTACTACCTTAGAGTACGGTACTGGTGCCTCTATAACGTCCAGTAATATCGTAACTTCACTATTAATCATAAGATCTAAATAAGACTCTAGTGACGTACCAGCATCAACCACAGTCAAGTAATCTCCCTTCGAATACCTAGCTAGGATGTTCTCCAATGCTCTCGCAATATAGACTCCAAAACCATCATCACACCTAAGTTCATTACCAACACCAACTACTAGTACCCTACCCCGTGTAACAATTGTTTCAAGAAACTTCTTTACCTCATTCTCATCCTCAAGTATTAACACCACACCCCCACCTACTAACTCCTTATATAAACCGAAGAATAGACCTGGCCCAGAGCTACACCACCGTCGTTTAGTGGAACAGCCCTCGGGAATACTAGGGTATATCCCTCCTTACTGATCTCAGACTTTATTCCTCGGACTATGACTGTGTTCACCATAGCTCCCCCTCCAACAGGTATTAGACGGCTTACTCTCCTACCCTTAGCTACTAAGATTATTGCTTTACCTAGTGCCTGCCCGATGGCGAACTGTGCTGTGTAGGCTATGTCTCTCATGTCCTTTCCACTCTCTAAAAGCTCTAAAGTCTTAAGAAGGAGGGGGTTCGGGTCTATTTCTACGAGCTCCCCTACCCGCACCATCGCGTCAGCGAGATCGTCAGCTAGTAGAGACCCACCAAAAGAAGCTTCTTCAAGTCTTATAGCAGGACTTCCCTCATACTCTCTGTAGCTAGCTACACCCAACATAACTGATATGGAGTCTAAGAGGCGTCCGAGACTTGATGAGAAGATCCAGCTCCTCCTCAGGTTATTGAGGAATATCTCAAGCTCTAATCTACCTCCTGGAAGAGTCTTAAACAGACCCCTCTTCTCGTAGAATAGATCTATCTCTTCAAAACTCATAAATCGGCTCAAATATGAGGCCAGAGCACGTGCTGGGTACTCAGTATCGCGATCACTACCACTTAATTTAACGTAAGCTAGCCTTCCAAGCCTCTCATAACCCCTCCTAGAGACCAACATGATCTCACAACCCCACACAGCACCATCATCGCCATAACCAACACCATCTGCGGCAATACCTATGTATGCCTCCCCCACTAGGCTATTATCAGCCATGGTACTGAGTATGTGTGCCACATGGTGCTGGATCTCCATGACCTGACCTGATCTCCTACCTACTTCAAGACCAACCATACGCGAGACATATCGAGGGTGCTTGTCAACAACGACGGTCGATCTGTCTAGGTCTACCCTATACACCTTCGAGAAGTATCTTAGATATTTGAGAAGCTCAGCAATAGACTCCCCATTACTTAGCTCCCCTATATACTGAGTCAGCACGACCTTGTCCTCGAAAGCTATAGCAGGAGCACTGTGTAGATCTGCTCCCATAGCTACTACATCGTGACTTAACCTTAAAGGGATTCTAATCCATCGAGGGGCGTACCCTCTAGCTCTTCTAAGGACTACTGGGGCACCATCTGTAAACCTTACAACACTGTCATCTACTCTATTCACTATCTCCCGATCATGAACTAGGAAGTAGTCAACTATATTACTTAGCTTCACCCTAGCACAGTCCTCGTCATGACACATAGGTTCGTCAGTCACGTTACCGCTCGTCATTATGGCGAACCTGTCCTTTACGTCTCTGAGGAGTAGATAGTGTAGAGCTGTATATGGGAGGAATATACCTTCATGAGCCATCCCCGGTGATACGTAGGTAGATACAGGTGAGCCATCTTTTTTCGGTAGTAGGACTATAGGTCTCTGAGGTGAGGTTAGGAGGCTTCTAGCAGTACTATCTAGAACAACTAGTTTATCAGCTACGGACAGATCGAGAGTCATTACTGCGAAGGGCTTGGATCGTCTCTTCTTTCTCTCTCTAAGCTTTAAGACTACCTCATCATCAGTAGCTAAGCACGCTATGTGATATCCTCCAATACCTTTAACTCCAAGTAGATACCCTTCATTTACTAGTTTAGCAGCCTCCTCTATAGCATCTCTAACATCTACAGGTTCCCAGGTATTCGTGTATAGATATACTCTGGGACCGCAAACAGGGCAGGATATTCCTTGAGCATGGTATCTTCGCCTATTCTGAGGATCTCCATACTCCTTCAAGCAATCCGAACATAGAGGGAAGTCCCTCATAGACGTTCTATCTCTATCGTAAGGTACTTCATACATCATAGAAAACCTAGGACCGCACCAAACACATGAGTTGAAGGGATATCTATACCTCCTGTCACCGGGGTCAAGCACCTCCCGAAGGCACTCATCACATATACTAAAGTCGGGGGGCACCATGGATCGTAGCTGAAGAGTGTTACTGGACTTCTCGATGTCGAAGCTCGTCCTCCCAGTGGGCTCAGACCTCTCTACAACTACATGCTCTATCCCAGCAGGTTCAGGCACATCCTTCAATAACTTATGGAGAAACAACAAGACCTTATCAGTCTCCCCTTCTACTAGGATCTCTACTTCAGCTCCCCCAACATTCCTCACATAGCCGCGCAACCCTAAGAATTTCGCTAAGGTGTCAACATAGGGTCTGAAGCCCACTCCTTGAACCAAACCACTAACCACAATTCTCAAAGCTAGCACTCACATCCCCAGTTACCTATCTGAACAACACCTTTAGGTTTCAGTAACCTACCTTCCAGTAAAGATAGTACATCGTGTTAACGTCGTACCACCTAAGCTACCCGGATTCGTAACTAAAAAGTTCTAACAGTAGAGGAAAGTAGCTGTAGTAGAGGCGTGAACCTTAAGGTTAAGTCTAGAGCTAGGTTGCTGGGTTCTGGAAATAGAATAATATGGGAGGTTGGGAGTGATCGCCTGCTGGGACATAGATCTTAAATAGCTTTACGTTTCCTCCATACAACATATTTACTTAGTATGTAGTTTAAAATAAAGCCTAGTACTACCCCAGCTAGCTGAGAAATTACTCTCTCTATAGAGTATCTATAGTATAAAGTATTCGAGAGAACAACTTGAGAAATAAAGTGTGGGATTACTGCCCCGTGAAACTCAATAAGTCTCTTAATAACTCCATCACTAAACCTGGATTTGAAGGTCCATACTTCATGTAGAACGAAATTGAATATCGTTGAGGTTTCGAATGCTATTAAAACTGAAACCCAGTGTTCGAGACCTAGTACGTATCCTAGTAAGGCTACTGTTGCCAGATTCACTAAAGTTCCGAGTCCTCCAACTATGGTGAACCTAATAATATCGTGTGCTAGGTTCAGTACGTGGATGATGTAATTAAGAATCTCACTAGCACCGAGTTTCGATTTACCCCAAGCTCTTGCTCTGAACTCTATTGGATACTCACATGCTTTGCTGTACCTCCCTTTTACTAAGATCTCGAGTAGTATCTTAAAGCCACGTGGATTCAGCTCAACACTGTCTATCACCTCCCTCTTTAGAGCAAAGTAACCTGACATCGTGTCCTTAATACTACGAGTTCTTGGCAGTAAGATCTTCGCTATGAGATCAGCACCCCTAGATACTACTCTCCTCATTGGTGATAGGCCGTGCGATGAACCTCCCCTCACATACCTAGATCCTACAACTACATCACAACCACTTAAAAGGCTCCTGATCATACCCGGTAACGCCTCCGGAGGGTGCTGCAGGTCAGCATCCATAACTGCTATGAACCTTCCTCCAGCTACTTTTATCCCATCAAGTACTGCTGAAGCTAACCCTAGTTTCCCAGGTCTCACTATGAGCTTAATGTTGAACTGATCGGATAGAGCCTTAACAGCCTCCGCGGTTCCATCCGGTGAATTATCGTCTACCACTATAACTTCGTATGATATTCGGGACCCAGTCATGACCTCATGAATAGACCTTATTAGCTTTGTCACGTTCTCTCTCTCGTTATATGTCGGAATAATGATGCTGACATCAACATCTCGATCCATCGCTGAGCACCCCGCCTACCACCATAAGTAACTGGAGAGAGTGCTCGTCTAATAAGAAAAACATTTACGTCTACCTCATTTACTTGAGTTCCATGAATTAACGAGTTCCTCAGCTACTAAAATTTCAGTGCCGTACATGTTTTTCATGTACTCTAAAGCTGACTCACGATCCTCCCTCTCAAAGACAAAATCGGTAGTGAGAGGCTTGAGCTCCTCAATAATACTAGAACTTTTGCTACCCTTCATGGAATGATGGCCCCCATACTCTTATCTCAGGATCTACTGGAAGATGGGAGTCATTAACGTAGAAAACCTGGATTCTATGAGCTCTAACTACTTGAGTTATTTTCCGTATATTCCCAGCAATCTGAGCGCATGGCCCACACTTAAGTTTACCAGTGATGAAATCATTAACCATGTCTATAACGAGTAGAGCATCTCCTGGCACAGCTACACACCCAGAGAACCCATACCATAGGTCTAATAAGTATTTGTTGTCTCTGTTACTGAGAGTGAAAAGTATTTATGGCTTTATTTAAAAGATTCCAGGACCTCCTTATTAATTCGATATACGAAGCACGTAACTCCTTCTGTTACTCCCTTTAGTAACTCTAGAGCATCAGCTCCCTTTACGGTCTGACCGTTCTTTTCTGCCAGTATTCCGAGAACAACACCGTTCTCAAGAATCAGTCTCACCACGATCTTCTCTTTAACAACGGCATAGAGAGGTTCTTGATGCTTAGAACTTATGTCTATTAGGGTGTCAACAAGCTGCGCAGCAGATTTTGAGTCTACTGTGGTGAGGAACTGTCCCGACGTAATTAATTTATAGAGAAACACTGGGTCCTCAAGAAGATCTGAGTAAATGTACCGATAAATAGTCTCACCTCTCTCTGCAGGTCTGCTTGGTCTTTCAGGAACTCTTTCAGGGACCACTAAAGCCGTCGATGTTACTTCTACTGAACTGCTAACTGGGGCACTAGGCTGAACCACCTCGAGGGTTATTGGTCTACTAGGTACGGGGGCTGGGGCAACCGGTTGCTTCATTTTCTTAGCTTCTTTGAGTCTCCGCACGATGTTTGTGAAAACCTCGGGTATCGCCAACAAGAAAGTGTCTACTTCTCTAGATACGCTAAACTCTCTCAGAAAGCTTGACTTAACGAACACTTCAAACATTACTTCGGTAGTGTTTTCCTCAGATCTAGAGGCAGTAATAGTAATATTTAAGTCTGACCTAGGAGGTAGGTAACGTCCGAGGACTATTTCCCCAATTAAGCTGTACTTCACCGTAACTTTTTCGAGGGTTCTTGAAGTCGTGATTCCCATAGCAATATCCCCCCTTAATCCGAAGGCATTAATGTACATGACTACGTTATTTCCTTGAATAGATTTGATCTCCTTCTGTAATGGAAGTGCTACTATCAACTCTTTAGGATTCATCAATAACTCTACCACGTCGTCCATAGAGTAAGGAACAGTAAATTTTATACTTCTTTGAACTGCCAAGGCCCTCTAATATATATAAGTTACACAGTTTAAAATCGGTTTCCATACTTAACCCAGACCCGGTCCCGAAGTTTTTTATGTTGCCCTGAAAAGCGGTTTAAGTTTAACTAGTAGGATTGTTTTACGGAAAGTATAAGTGACTTTGCTAATGTACAGCACTGTTTAATAATTTACTCACACATAGTAACTGTTCGGGAGAGTAACGTAATCAAAGTAGTCATGGAAGCACCTAGGGAGGAGGAGGTCATTAAATTCCTCAGGAAGTATACAGTAGCTTGGTTTAGAAGTGTTTACGGGACATTCACACCTGCTCAGTTAATGGCTATACCTTACATTAAGCGAGGGCATAACGTACTTATATCAAGTCCTACCGGTACCGGGAAAACCCTTGCCGCGTTCTTACCTATAGTGGATGAGTTGTATAGTTATGGAGAGCTTGGAGATCTGGAGAATAGGATATACGTTGTCTACGTATCACCTCTGAGAGCTCTGAATAACGATATCGTTAAGAACTTGAAGGTACCGATTGATGGAATACGGGAGACAGCTAAGAATATGGGCCTCGCACTCCCAGAGCTTAGAGTAGGTATAAGAACTAGCGATACCTTGCCCAGTGAGAAACAGAAGATGCTTAGAAATCCACCACATATATTGGTTACGACGCCCGAATCTCTTGCGATAGCCCTCACAGCACCTAAGTTTAGGGAAAAGTTGTCGGGGGTGAGATGGGTTATAGTTGACGAGGTCCATGAGCTAGCTTCAAGTAAGCGCGGTGCGCATCTAGCTTTAAGTCTTGAAAGGCTTGAGGAGCTAGTGCCCGGCGAGTTGCAGAGGATAGGTTTGAGTGCTACGATAGCACCTCTAGAGAGAGTAGCCCAGTTTTTAGTGGGATTCAGATCTGACCTAGAGCCGAGGGAGTGTGTCGTAGTTGATGCGAGGTTCTTGAAGCCTATGGAGGTGGAGGTGCTATGTCCTGCTGTCGATATAATAAGAGGTAGTGCTGATGAGATTAACGAAGCTATTTACCGGGAGATTAAGAATCTGATCCTCAAACATAGAACAACCCTCATCTTCACTAACACTAGGAGTTCCACCGAGAGAGTGGTATTCAAGCTCAGGAAGATGTTCGAGAAGGAGGGTATTATAGATGTTGATGAGATCGAGGCGCATCACAGTTCTCTAAGTAGGGATGTGAGGTTAGAAGTAGAGAACAAACTTAAGAACGGTGCTCTGAGAGCCATCGTTAGCTCGACATCTCTCGAGCTCGGGATAGACATAGGGTATATTGACGCAGTCATACTGCTAAGTTCTCCGAAAAGTACTACCAGGTTGATTCAGAGGGTTGGTAGGTCAGGGCACAATGTTAGCGACGTTAGTAGAGGGTATCTACTAGCTGTTGATCGAGACGACCTAGTTGAGGTAATAGTTTTGGCTAGACTAGCTAAAGAGAGAAAACTCGATAGGGTAAATATCCCCAGGAAACCCCTCGATATACTAGCCCAGCACATAGTGGGCATGTCACTCGAGAAGAAGTGGCATGTCAAAGAAGCGTACGAAGTGGTACGTAGAGCCTACAATTACCACGATCTGACCTGGAAGGAATTCATCAGTGTTGTTGAGTACCTAGCCGGGAAATACGAGGACATGCTTACAGCTACGAGAACCTACTCTAAGATAAGGTACTATGACGATGAAGGAACCTTTGGGAGGAAGAGAGGTGCTAGGATGATATACTACCTAAATTCTGGAGCTATACCAGACGAAGCTAAAATCAGGGTGTTTACTGAGGATGGTAGGTACGTTGGTGATCTTGAGGAGGAATTTGTAGAGTACTTAGAGCCGGGTGACGTTTTCGTACTAGGCGGCCGGACTTTTCAGTTCGTAGGGTCCAGAGGTATGAGGGCGATTGTGAGAAGAGTGGAGCATCAGAGACCGACAGTACCGAGTTGGTTCTCTGAGATGCTCCCGCTAGCATTTGATTCAGCAGTAGAAGTAGCGAGGTTCCGAGGATTCGTTTCCCAGCTCATAGACTCTCTAGGACCGCGTAAGGCAGTGAAAGAGCTGGCGGAGACGTATGGGGTTGATGCAAGAGTTGCGAAGTATGTAGTAGATTACGTCTATGAGCAGAAGAGGTATGTTGGTATAGTTCCGGACGATAAGACCTTCCTAGTGGAACTATGGTATGACGAGGTATCGAGGTCTGATAATGCTATATTTCATACCCTCCTAGGTAGGAGAGTTAACGATTCTTTAGGGAGGGCTATAGCTTTACTTGTAAGTGATCTTATAGATATAAATGTGAGGGTTACAGTTACGGATAACGGGTTCATGCTCACAGTTCCATCGGAGAAGGAGCTCTTCAATGAGGCGCTCATAGCTGAGGTATTTAAGACATTGAAAAGTGATGAACTTAGGAACATTCTAAGGAGAGCTCTAAGGAGGTCGGAAATACTTAAGAGGAGGTTTAGGCATTGTGCTGAGAGAGCGTTAGCTCTACTTAAAAACTATCGAGGGGAGGAAACCAGTATAAACAGGAGACAAGTAAACTCTGAGATATTGATGAAGGTAGCTGAGGCCATACCTAACTTCCCGATACTAGAGGAGGCTTACCGAGAGGTAATGGAAGATGTGATGGACGTATCAAATGCAGAGAATATCCTGAAGTTAATAGAGACTGGTGACATTAAGTTACACATAGTGAGGGTCGACGGTCCTCCATCTCCATTCGCACATAACATTGTTACTCATGGTTACAGCGATATAATACTTATGGAAGATAGGAGAAAGTTGTTGCTGAAGCTGTATGAGGAAGTAGCTAAGAGGTTATTAGAGAGAAAGCAATAAGATATACGTCCTACCGCACTTAACTTACCGAACTTCACGAAGATTTAGTTACCAGGAGCTCGCTCTCCAGGTCAGGGAAGATCGGTATAGGAACTTGAAGCACTTAAGAGACATAAAAACAAATATTGCTGTGAACTAATGTTTGTAGGGACTAAGGACTTTGGGTAAATATAGAAGATACAGAAAGGTTAAGAAAAGAAAGAGAAGTATGAAAAAATTAATGTTGTTGCTAGGGATCCTAATAGCTATAGTCTATACATTCATGACTTTTAATGTATCAATACCTGTATCAGGAGATTTCCTAAGTTATTCTTTGTCTGGTGCGAGAACAGTAAACGTGACACTTTTTCGAGTTAAGTACATAGCTCCTTCAGGGGCTGATAATAATATAGTCAAGGTTTATGTTGATGGAAAATCTACGACGTTTCAGATTCCCGAGGGTAAGGAAGGACATACGATTTACTTAAACGAAAGCAGGTTATTTGAGGTTAACCAAGAAAATGTGCGGACTCAAATAGTTGTTCCCAGCGTAGTAAGTAACCTAACATATCCCGGACCTCCACTTAATATGACACACATCGGAAGATCTGAAGATTATATAATTTCCCACTACCCCTTCGAACTGTATTTCATCTTCACAACACAGTTATGTAATGTAACGGTCTACGCTAAGCCTTCTGGAGTGGTAATAGATGAGCTCAAACTTGAATACACTGCTGGGGAGGACAGACCTAAGGAGGAACTCTATCTCAGGTGTGATGAGGAAGTTTGTAAAGGATCACCTAGCTCACGTTGCATACTCTCATATAGCGTGATATCTAGATTTACGTATTTCGGGGTCTTCAAACTAGAGTACAGGAATGGTAGGACCAGCCTCAATTTCATCGATAATCCATGGATTCCAGTATCTCTATATGTTATAACCATGGTCTCTCTCTATATTTTCCTGAAGATATTCTACTATAAGAAACAGTATGCTACTTAAGTACAAGATTTCCTTAATCAAGCTCTAGGTCTATTACGCTAGATAAGAAGCCGTGCCTGAGTTCAGGGAGATAGCTTCTCCTTAATGCATACTTCAAGACATCTATAAAACGCTTCACCAGAAAATCCGAGCTCAGAGCATTCCTCCCGGCATACTTTAACCACATGTGTACGGGTATACGAATCTATAGCACTACTCGCTTAGCATCCCCGCTAATAATGCAGGAAGCAATACTTAATATGTGAATGTGTCGTAGTGTACGAAAACGAAGAATAGATTGCTTTAGTTCCTCATCAGACAAGAACTAGTAAAGCAAAGTGTGAACGCTGTAGTCCTCTATACGCGTAGTCTCGAGGTTTATCTCAACTATAGCTACAGATTGAGGAGGTAATTCCTCAATGCTCTCTTTACTATTCAGATAATGTAGCAAAGAAGACGAGAAGAATGCGTAAAATTCTCCAAAATTCCTTGTAAGGATCTTATAGTATTTGAAGGCAGAGGGATTACTCATCCTATTCTTTGTTAAGTAGAAGCTTATAGAGGTTATCATCTTGTTATCATCATAAAGTATGATCAGGGTATTCATAGCTGTCTTTGTATAACGAGCGGCATTTTTAAGGGCTTCAACTAGCTCCTTCTTGTTTACACATGATAAAGCCCTATATACATACTCCCCTAAGTAGTATGTGTCCGTTATATCTGAAATTCTACTCATACTAAGATCTCTAGATAGAGCTTCGGAATCCATAAGTCCGTTATGAGCTAACCACATCTCGAAACCCTTCCAGCTAAAGTGTAGCGGGTGGGTATTCACTATCCTAGCAGAACCCTCAGCTAACTTGCGTGAGTGAACTATAGCTGATAACAGAGAATATCTACTAAGCATGCTCTTCAAGTAGTTCAAGCCTTCCTGATCATGGAAAACAGGTACGGTAGTTCTATAATGCTGGGAAACCAGTCTCCCGTCTCTATCTACACCTACAACAGCATAACCCCACCCATCACTATGGCTTCCACAAGTCTCAGAGCCTGAGAGCTCCGCTAAATACGGATCACACTCACTAGCCGTTTTGAACGAATCTACATAATCGAGATACCCACCTAAGTTCCTACCTACCAGAGCTAAGAGCCTACACATACTGTTCTCACATACTAATTCAAGTTTCATTGAAAACATATAAAGCCTATGTTCTACCTAAGTTTCTTAATCGATCTTCGGTACCCTATCTTAGTTACTTGACTTTACTTGAGTGCTGGTTAGTAGTTACAGAATCGGTGAAGATCAGCGGATTGAGAATATGGTAGGTCTTTAGCTAATCACTAACTTTAAGGATTTGTGGAGTTACAGCCCCATAATTTAGGGTCAGAAATAAGTTAGAGCAAGAATTCATGAAAACCGCAATTAGCTGGGAGCGTAAAGTCAAGTAAATCTGGGTATCAGCTCCTCGGAAAAGTATGTAGAGGTCGAATTCCATGTTCATGTTATTATTTCGTACTGGCGAAACTGTTTTGATGTATTTATATTTGCTGGAGGTTAAAGAACCGAAGTTAATAAAAGGTTAATAGGAGGAATTAAAAATAGCTTACTGTTCTAAGTCTCCTCAGCTAGATATGATTAAGGTTGTTAACTCTTCTTCTTACTTCCCATGAAGACATATACTGTGGTTCCGCAGGATGGGCACGTGCCTCTAATGGCTCTCCTACCGTTCTTCAGTATTACCTCCTCAGCGTTCTTCAGCTCCTTCTTCGCTCTGCACTTAACGCAGAACCCTGTTACTGGGCCTTTGACAGGACCTACAACCTGTGCCATGGGGCTTCCCTCACTATTTGGGTCTCAAGAGAGCTTAAAAGACTTCTTCAACGCGTGAGACACTAAGTGTTCATCGCTCCCGGAACATGGATTATACATTTATGTGGGTAATCTATCAACTGTGGGTACCGTGAGATGTATAGAGTAAGGGATGTGTCACTCGCACCACAAGGGCTTAACCTGATAGAGTGGGCTGAGCGGCACATGCCGGTACTAATGCGGATTAGGTCTGAGTTCGAGAAAAGTAAACCTCTAGCGGGGGTTAAGATCGGTGCTGTACTACATGTAACTAAGGAGACAGCCGTCTTAGTTAGGACGTTAATCGCGGGAGGAGCTGAAGTATGGTTAGCTGCCTCAAATCCTCTATCAACACAGGATGAAGTAGCTGCGGCCCTAGCTACTGAAGGAGTTAAGGTGTTTGCTTGGCGTGGAGAAACCAGCGAAGAATACTTCTGGTGTATCGAACAGGTTGCTCGGTCCGACCCTAACATAGTGATTGACGATGGTGGAGATCTCCATGTATTCATCCACGAGAGAATCCAGGAGGCTGGCAGGAATATTTTTGGAGGCACCGAGGAAACCACGACTGGCGTCATCAGGCTCAAAGCACTTGAAAGATCAGGCTTACTCAAGTACCCGGTGATAGCAGTTAATGACTCTCGGACTAAGTACCTCTTTGATAATAGGTATGGGACTGGACAGTCAACTTTCGACGGAATTATGAGGGCTACTAACATCTTAATAGCTGGTAAGGTGGTTGTAGTAGCTGGGTATGGTTGGGTAGGTAGAGGCATCGCTATGCGGGCTAGAGGACTTGGTGCTAGAGTTGTGGTCACCGAGGTAGATCCAGTAAAAGCTCTCGAGGCGGTAATGGACGGATTCGATGTTATGCCCATGTCTAAAGCCGCGAAGATCGGGGATGTATTCATTACTGCTACAGGTAATATCGATGTAATAAGAGCTGAACATGTTTTAACTATGAAGGATGGAGTTATATTAGCGAATGCGGGGCATTTTAATGTCGAGATATCTGTTGACGAGATAGAGAGCATTGCGGTATCAAAGAGAGTCGTTAGGAGCAACGTAACTGAGTATCTTCTTCCGAATGGGAAGAGAGTATACCTTTTAGCTGAAGGCCGGCTTGTGAATCTCGTAGCAGCCGAGGGCCACCCGAGCGAAGTAATGGATTTAAGCTTCTCTAATCAGGCTCTAGCGGTTAAGTACCTAATAGAGAATAGAGGTAGAATTGAGGTTAAGGTTCATAACTTACCGTACGAGATAGATGAAGCTATTGCTAGGATGAAGCTAGAATCCATGAACATAGAGATAGATACCCTTACCGAAAAGCAGATAGAGTATCTGAGGTCCTGGAAATAAAGATGTTCTTAACTCTCTGAGAGTTTAAATCTTAGCTACCTCAGCAAACCTACTTAAATCTGAGAGCTAGATACTAAATAGAGAGGTGTGGCAAAAGCCGGAAAGGTGTCGCTGTTGGATGCGGAGAATGTGGTGAGTAAGTACTACAGGCTAATTACGTTCTCCCCCGGTAAGCAGTTAATAGCTATAGCTCTCCTAGCTATAGTTCTCGTGATTTACTCTCTCCTAGTTACTGTGCCAGCCAGTAATGTGTTAGAATACATTAAGAACCTGTCACTGTACTTAACTGAGTCCCTAGTACTAATAGCTCTCCTTTCACCACTTAGGCTTACGCGGATCCTCAATTTGAGGCGTATAACTAACTTCACAACAGCAATACTCCTACTGACATTACCAGCTGAAGTAGTGCTAAGCCGGTTAAGTAATATTAATGGTCTAGGGCTTGCCGCTGCCTCGGGCTTATCATTGCTTGTTTTCTCAGCTTTCTATAAGGTGTTAACGGCCGTATTGATATCTTTAGGTATATCCATTATAGCTCCAATTTGCGGGATCGTCATATCTGGTCGTGATGTGGGTGCCCTAATTACCGCTATACTTTCTGCTAGTTTCATATCGCTTAGTGTAGGGTTAGTAGCTCTCGCTACTATCGAACATCTCGGTAAGAAGAGGGGGATCTCACCATTAAGTTCCTTACGGGCATTTATGAGAGCCTGGCTCATAGGAGAGCAAGATCTTCTAGAGAACCTCATGCTTGATCTAGGAACAGCAGATAAAGTTGAGGTTAAGACCGTAATCCTTAAGAGGGAGGAAGGGGAACCGATAGCATTGGTGTTTCCCAGCTTCCATTTCGGTCCCTTTAGAAGTTTAGGTTCAGCAAGGTTTCCATATCTGTTGGAGGATAGTCTAGAACCTAGTATGAGGGTCTTTGTCTTTCACACACCGTGTTCCCATGAAAGAAACATAGCTACATCTTCGAGGAGTCTTGAGATAGCTAGGTCAGTGGCGTCCTCAATAGCTAGCTACTACACGCAGATAGCTGAGCATAGGATGTGCAGACCTCTAGTCTTGAGGAAGGGTGAGTGGGAGATATTTACTCTGAGAGGTCCAACGATGATGGTTTCCTTCTTAACTAATATTGTTAAAGGGAACGATGATTTACCCTACAGTGTTTGGGAAAAAGCCAAGGAGGTTCTTGACGGGAAGCCTCAGCTAAACCTGGTAGCTATCGCGGATACACACGCTTTGAAGGGGCCTCCATACGAGGACGTGAACGAGTTTTCACACATCATAGAATCTCTGAGGAATAGTGAGGAGTGTAGTGTGGAAGAGCTTTATGTGGGTTATGGTGAGGTCGAGGGAGTGAGATGTCCAGAGCTTTGTTACAATAAAGTTAAGGTCCTGACACTTAGGTTCGGGAAGGATAGATACGTGTTAGTTTATCTGTATGGGAATAACGTAGACCCTCTCACTAGGGAGAAGATAGTGTCACAGTTGAGGGACCTAGGTTATAAAGAGCCTGTGCTAGTTACCCCAGACGACCATAGCTGCGCAGCATCATTTAAAACAAAACCCTACTTTGTAGTCGCGGACTGTCCATACCTTTACGATGCTGTAGCTGAGGCCGTCAAGAAAGCCTCTGAGAATGAGTCTAGGGCTTCGTACGTGACTCTAGAGCATATATTCCACGATGTTGAGTTAGCTGGTAATAACATATGGAGACTGACTGAGATGATCGATGATTTAGGTAAGGTAGCAGCTCGAGTTATTGTAGCCGTCATAATCCTTACAAACATCTTGGCTGTGTTAACTGTGCCAGCTCTTTTAAGTCTCTAAGTAAGTATATCATGGGAGCCTTGAAGTACACGACGATAATAAAGGATCCTATTCATGGCTACATAAGACTGTACGAACATGAGAAATGTCTGATAGATACTGCCCCCTTCCAGAGATTGAGAAGGATATCCCAGCTTCCTACCTCTCAATATGTCTACCCTTCAGCGAATCACACACGGTTCTCTCACTCTCTCGGTGTAATGTATGTTTCCGGGGTATTCGCGGAGAACCTGTACTCAGATGAAGACGAGGTGGAGAGCTCAGAAAGGAGTAGGTTGCTTGTAGTAGCGAGGCTTATAGGTCTTCTACACGACATAGGTCATGGTCCTTTCTCACATACATTTGAAGACCACGTTCTGATTCCCCGCGGATTAAACCACGAAGTTATGGGTGGTAAAATCGTTAGGGAACACCCGGAGATAGTTAGGTGCTTCGAGAAATGTATTGAGAAGGAATTTAATGTGAGTGTAGAGCATGTCTCTAAAGCAATAGAGTCACCTGTCTTAGAGACTTGGCCGTTCCGCTCTAAGGTAGGTAACGTCAGTGAAGTCCCGCTCTACTACGTTATTAAGGGCCCCTACAGTGCTGACATAATAGACTACCTACTCAGAGACTCTTACTTCACTGGTGCTAACTACGGGCTCGGGCTTGACTGGACAAGACTCGCTTACCACTCTAAGATAGTTGGGGACTCGTTGGTACTAGAGTACAAGGCTAGGGACGTACTAGACCATTTACTTCTAGCTAGACTATATATGTTTAAGACAGTCTACTACCACAAAACTTCAAGAGCTTTCGATAAGGTCCTAGGCACAATTCTTCAGAAAACTGAGCAAGTGCTAAGGATTCCGGAGGCTCTAGAGCAACCAGAACTATATACAGAGCTGGACGATAGCTATGTTTTAGCTAATCCAGATATAAGAAAACTTGAAGAGGCTAGGTACGTACTTAACCGTATAATCCCCTACAAACTTGTTTATGAAATAATACAACCCCTAGAAAAGGTCTCGTCTACTCTAATAAAAATAGGAAGGAGCTTAATAGAAGGGATAATAAAGGAAGAATTCAGTAAGTTAGCCGGGGCTCTCGATGATGAAGCCGTATTTGTTGATAGCCCGAGACTACCAACAAACCCCATGTTTGAAGAAGCCGAGATAAGTATACTTAAACCGGATGGATCCATAACTAAAACCCCTATAAGGGAGACCGTAGCCGGTATTATGCCACACGAAGTGAATTTCTTCCGTGTATACCTGCACAGGAAACATATAGATTATTTAGATAGGCTTAGGACGCGTGTGACCGCTCTCTTCGGTAGTGCTGACGAACTAAGACCGTTCTACTAGTGAGTATAGCATAGCTACCGTTTGTCCCTAGATGCTCGTTGATGTGGGTTTATGTTTGTTTATTGTGTCTAGGGACTTCCACCTCGTCCACAGGGTTTTCCCTACCCCTGTGGGTCATGGGCGGCTGTCGAGCCCAACGGCATGGGGCTCCCATCTACGTCTAACCCCGCAGAGCTCGGAGCATTGCTCCCATCACTCAGCAGGGTGTCCAAGCTACCTACAGGAATGAAGTTAATAAGTCTAACATATAACCCCAGAGCACAGCAACCCTAAAAACCATAAACACAACGACCACTAATCAAAAACAGAACAGCCCTACTCACAATTCTGGTTTCCCGGAGCTGAGGGAGTTCAGTACAACGAGTTGTGGATTATACTTGTTAACGTTTTTAGTCTAAGCTACTCTTGTGGTTATGGAACTTAGGATGTCTGTCCACTTAAGGGAGGGCTTGATAAAGAATCGGGATATGCTAGCTAGGACTAAGCTACATTTAGATGTTCTTGAGGTTCTTGAAGTAGGGCTTGCCGCAGCAAATCCGAGAACGGCTGTCAAGAACTTTATTTCACTGAGAGGGGATACTCTGTGTTTCCGAGATGAGTGCTTCCGTTTTAATGGTAGGGTCCATGTCGTAGGCTTTGGGAAAGCTGGAGCGGGTATGGCCCTGGGCTGCGAAGACTCCTTAGGGGATGTCATTGTAGGTGGTGTAGTTATAGTTCCCACACTCGATGTCCACGAGAAACCTAGGAAGATATTACTAGTTGAAGGAGATCATCCAATACCCAAAGAAAAAACCCTCAAGGCAAGCCAGGCTCTGGTCTCATACGTACAGGAGAACGTAAAGGAGGGTGACACAGTAATCGTCCTAATCTCCGGTGGAGGATCAGCCCTCTTCGAGATACCCTACCCACCCCTAACCTTAGAAGATGTAGCTATAACGACACGTAACCTCATGCGAGCTGGAGCCGACATAATCGAGCTCAACACTGTCCGCAAGCACATCAGCCATGTTAAGGGAGGGAGATTCATAAGGTTCCTCGAGAAGGCAGGTGCTGTGTTCTCTCTAATAGTGTCCGACGTTGTAGGTGATCCCCCGGAGTTCATCGCTTCAGGACCTACAGAAGCTGATACTACGACCTTCAAGGATGCTTACGAAGTCCTCCAAAGAAGGAGGGTGTGGGATCAACTACCGGACAGAGTTAAGGACTTAATACTCGCAGGTGTTCGTGGGGAAATACCGGAGACGCTGAAACCGGGTGATAGACTCCTCACTAAGGTCAAGAACTTTATTGTAGCAAGTAACTCGATATCTCTTGAGAGAATGAAGATCAGAGCAGCTGAGCTCGGATATAGAGTAACGATACTCACATCTATGATGGTCGGGGAAGCTAGGGAGGTGGGTAAGTTCCTAGGGGGTGTAGCCAAACACCTTACTAAATATAAGAATCCCGGGGAGAAGATAATGATACTTCTAGGTGGGGAAACTACGGTCACAGTCCAAGGTAACGGTGTCGGAGGTAGGAATCAGGAGCTCTGTGTAGGGTTTTCACTATCTGTTCGAGGTCTAGGTAATGTTGTGCTAGCATCTATAGGTACGGATGGAGTAGACGGTAACAGCCCAGCAGCAGGAGGGATATGTGATGGCTACCTGGTGGATGAGGCTGTAAAGTTAGGTATGGACCCACACAGGTACCTACTCGACAACGATACATACACATTACTTAAATTCTTAGGGAGGGCCATAGTAACCGGCCCTACTGGTACAAACGTCAATGACTTAGTAGTAATTGCTGTGGAGTAGGGATAGCCCTTGAACCTCGTCGATGCGGCGTTAATAGTAGCGTTCTCCCCCTTAATACTTACCCTAACCTTACACTCCATTTACATTCTATCAAGTTCTTATAGCAGAAGAAATGAGGAGAGAGATCGAAATACATGTTCCCCTCCTAAAACAATGAGTGTAGGTATAGTTATACCAATAAAGAATGAGCCTATAGAGCTTGTTTGTAGTGGTGTAACCTACTTAGATAAAGTATTGAGAGACCTATACCGGGATATCTTCCTCTACATAATATCTGACGATGACGAGACGTACGTAGATGAACTTAGAAAATCACTTAGAGGTTTAGAGCTGAGGTTGCCGGTGACAGTCGTAAGAAGAGGTGGTTCAGGAGGGCGTGTAGCAGCACTGAATTACGCTCTCTATAACGTCGTTAAGGAGGATTTGATGCTGGTTCTCGATGTCGATGCTCGACCTAGTAGAGAGTTCTTCGAGGAGCTATTGAGTTGTTCCCTATGTAACGATGTATGTGTAGGTCACTGGGTGGGATACTGGACTACGAGCACTAGAATAGCGAAAGCTTTAGCGCTCTCTACAGATCTCGTAGCTACAGCTCTTTACAGGGGTAGGCAGTCCCTAGGTCTCCTACTATTTCCTCTCGGCTCCGGCACACTCTTCAAGACGGGTGTCCTCAAAGCCATCGGGGGCTGGGAGTACGGGACTCTTCAGGATGATGTGATAATAGGGATGAAGCTCCACGGTGCTGGCTACAGTGTTAGCTACTCGAGTAAGGCTATAGTGCGGGTACTCGTTCCATCATCTTATAGAGCTTTCAGGATACAGCAACTTAAGTGGGCTTACGGAGCTTTAGAGAGCCTTAAGTACAGCTTCAAGTACCTGAATAAGAAAGCCGGGTTCCTTAAGTCTCTGGAGGCAAGGCTCTACACACTTCAGTACCTGCCCGCGATGTCCACGTTAATAGCCTCCACAATCATTCCAGTACTAGCAATAACGTTCTCCACAGATGTCAGCCTCACCTCGATGTTTATTGTCGGGATAGTGCCAACTCTCTACGTAGTGAGCATACTAAAGGCTCTCAAACGGGAATACGGCTCAATCATCAGGATCCTCAAGACATTGGGAACGACGTCAGCTATAGGCCTCGTAGTAGCCCCAGTAGTTGCTAAGGGAGTATTCTTAGGTGCTCTCGGCAAAAAATTAAAGGCTCCAGTAACTCCTAAAGGTTTCGAAGATCGAGAAAACTATAGAGAGTACCTTGAAGAGTACTTAGTAGCGATCCTCTCAGCCATCTTAGGAAGCATCTCACTATTCAAAGGCCTCTACATAGCGTCAACTCTAGGACTACTCCCGTTAGCAGCCTTAGCATACACTTTCCTTAGAGCCACTAAAGTGAGTTCAAGCTAGGAGATTTTAGGGTAAGGTGTTATGAATGAAATTATCAAGTAAGTCTAGCTCTAAGGATAGTTCAGATTCATCTATACCCTCAGAATAACTCTAGGTGTCGTTAGCTCTGTATGTAAGGCATCTGTGTTTTGAAGTCTAGTTACAGATTTGAAGGCTTAAAAACTACTTCGAATAGCAGTAGGTTAACTTCTCTTTTCGGCACAGCAAGGAGTTGATCTACGTGATTTAATTGGTTCTTTGACTTGCTTGGCTGCCATGTAGGCGCAGTAACCCCCTATAGCTCCACCAATAGGAAGCCCTAATAAGGTGAGGTACCATAGAGGTGTACCTGGTTCCGATGGTTTTAATGAACCCCAAATAGCTCTTTCAATTCTTCCAACAATAAGAGCAAGCATTAATAAAGCAAGAATCCACGGCCATCTTATTATCATACATACTTTAGGTACTCTCACCTTCACCTCACTAACACCCCATAACATTATTCATAGTAGCTCTAATAACCTTACAATATGTTAAGTAATTTTCTATAGTAGATAGCGTTTTACACTCTTTCGGACATTGATTCCCAGCTTTCAAGGAAGTAATCCCTTCTGCAATCCTCTTCCCAGTCAAGCTGTCAAAGGTTGTCAGGCCTATCTATCAAGAATTGACAAGTCCTTTACTACATCGGGTTTACGCTTAGTTCGTAAGCATAAAGCCAGCTAAGGAAGTACTCACCCAACTGGTTTACGCTTATGCTCATAAGTGGAAACCTAGGTAGGGCTGCTCCTATAATCTTAGGGTAGACCTGAGCTTTAGATGGTCTAGGTGGAATACCCCTACAGGAGTAGAGCCAGGGTGGTAGGGTTCTAGATATCGAGGCTGACCCAGTCTACTGTAGCTTCATCCAGGTTAATCACGGTTCTACCAAGAGAATTCATTCTCAGCGGACCAAGAATTTTGAGGATAGCGTCAACCGGGAACTCAGTAAATCTTGCTCTATGACTAATTAGGTAGATCTCATCATCGACAGACAGTGAGGATATTACTACGTGTGCTTTCATTATAGCTGGAGTTCTATAGTCACTTTCAGTAACCCTAACTACGAACTCACCCCACCGTACATTACTGTATGGGCCTACAAATCCCGTTATCCTGTTACAGTTCAGGATTCTTATAGTTACTTTCTTACCCCGGAACTTACCCTGTAGATACTTCCGAGTTAGAAGCTCAGCATGAGTATCTGTCCCAAGAATTTCCGAGACCTCACTAACTTCATAGTAGGCATCAAAGCGGTTTAAATGATCTAAAGCACCGTTTGCGTAGAGTAGCTGCACCTTCTCGTAGGCTCCCGGGCTATCTAAACAATGCACATCTATATCGGACTCAACCCCGAAGTATCCTCCCAGGTAAGAGCCTGCTACACCACATTCTAACCCAACGTCATCGAACAAGCGAAGAATCTCATTAACTTCTTCAACCCTACTGTAACGTCCATCGTGAAGCCAGCTAAGGATATTCAGGACGTCTTCCCAGGGGACTACCGGGACGTCCCTACCAAGCTCCTCAATATACGTGATGTAGTGTGGATAATACCTCTCAATAATACTCATCGCCTCAAAGTATCTCTTTACTTTCTTACCTTCAAATACCCTGGGAACAGCTACTAACCCCTCAGAGCTGTGAATACAGCCCTTCACAACCCACAAGCTCCCATCATGGTGCTTAATTAGATCACCTTCAATAGCAGGGAAATTCCCCAGAACAGGTAGCTTACAGCGTTTTGGGTCAGGCAAGGATAACCTCATCACCTCCTCAATACGGCTCTTCCTCATCATCCATGATAATTATAGAAAATAAACATAATATAGCTAATCTAATCGGTACACATCTAATTTCAGCTTAAATAACTGGGGGATTGAAGTACGTGAATGCCGTACATGTTACCAGCTGTTTTAAATAGCAGGTTATGTTGTGATAGTGAGATTAGAGGTAAGGTCGGTACATTCCCTAACTTAGACCTAAAGTTTCTGGGCTGCTATTCTCTCTCAGTCTTCTGTATTCCCTAATTATAGCCTCTATCTCTTCCAATGTTAACCCTTTCCGATAAAGCTCTCTTGCCCTCCTTATCTCCTCAACTTTTTTAATTGTTTCCTTCACTCTATCTACTACTTCACGGCTCACTATCGCTACATTGTCTAACATACCGAGATCCTCACCTTTAACTACCGGTATAGCCATGTCATTAACTAGCTTTTCTAGTTGATCCTCGGGGAAAGAACCCGGTACTACCAGTCCCAGTCTATGTTTCTCTAATATCTCAACGATCTTACTAGCATGATCTATAGGTAGATTGTCTACGAACACTGCACTGTCCTGCTCTATCTCATCTAGTAAATCCGTTAGGCGTTCTATAGATGGTACCCTACGCAGTACGATGAGCTCTCCCCTAGCTACACCTACTAAGAGTCCAACAATCTTATTGTAGTGTTCCTTGATGGTGTCGTACTCACGTCTCACATCATCCAAGCTCTTCACGGTGTTGATGAGTCTTTGGGTTAGCTCATATACTTTACGGTCCTTCATTACGCTTCTCGATATATTTGCTAGCTCTGTCTCTACTAGGTATCTCAACCTATTGAGGTCCTCCTCCAGGGTCTTAATCCTGGAGAGGAGATGGCGTTTCTCGGACTCTAGAACCTCAACAAGTTCCTCCAGCTCCCTTATCTTCTTCTTCATGTTCTCATTAGTCTCGAGAAGAACTCTAGCCTCGCGAACTATCTCAGATACCCTTCCTTCAGATTCAGCTGTGCTTAAGGTCTCAGATATCACTTCCTCAAGTATAGAAGCTATGGTTTGCCCCTCAATAAGTTTGATCTTATATTTATCCATATCTATAGATTTCTTATCTAACCCCATCTCAACTAACTTATCTTCCAGTTCCCTAATCTTACTCTCTATAGATCTATAAGCAATCAAGGCAGCAGCTAAAGCATCCCTAACGTGCGTGTCCTTAATCTCCAAGTTGTTGGAGGTAGCGTAAGTAGCTACAATCGACTCCTTCTCATGTACCCTAAGATCCCTATCCGGAGTAAATATCTTAGCACCTAAGGCAGCAGCAACCTTCTTAACAAACTCTGATAGATTGTGTTTATCTGTAGCTACTAGGATTACTCTACCGAGACCTCTAAGAAGAGAGATAACGTCGTCCCTATCTAATCCTCTACCGGACTTTACCAGTAGTACACGTCCATCGAGATCTAACACAGCTATACCTACTTCAATACCTGGATCCAGACCAACTATTAGGTACTTGGTACCGTATTCTTGGGGTGGGATGAGCTGCTTCAGGGGAACTATGCTTATTACAGGTCTTATTTTAACTACGACGTCATGGCCTCTCACTTTTTTAACTAATCCATACAATTTCTCCCTATCACAGTATACCGTGAATACAGCTGACTCTACCCCTCCCTTACTTCTTCTCAGTGTGACGTCATACTCTATAGACTCCGACCTCAACGCCTCCTCTATTTTCCTGACGGTCTGTGCTACTACTGCCCTAATGCCTCTCCTAAACCTATTAGCACTACTACCGCCAGACCTACCGGATCTGCCGCCGTATACATAGACCTTAACCTTCTTACTAAAGACTTCAACTTCCCTCCCAAGACCCTTACTAGCTAGTGTAGCGATGATAAGTGCTGATAGCTTAGAATCTAGCTTTCCGTGAGGAATCTCGACCCCAGCTTCCTTAGCTACTACGCGAAGATCTTTCAACCCCTTCTCATCTAAGTTCACCTGCACTATCCTAATTCCCGGTGGGAGTAAGCTGAGGAACTTCAGTAAATTACGTATAGAACCTCCAAGCTCCAGTATGTTATCTACAGCTAGAACACTTGGCTTCAACTCCCACAACATTCTGATTAATCTACTAGCAGATACCTCATCTACCTTCACTATTTTTTCTCCCTTAATTACCGCTATCGAGAAAGCGAAGTCGCTTAGCTTACCCCCGGGTCTTGCCACATCTACACCAAAGTAAACATCACCGCTAGATTCCATTAGCTAGCCCCTTAACGTAGCTGACAGCTTTCTCCAACTCCAGGGTGACACCGTATCTACGCTTAAAAAACCTTGCTATGGTAGATAGATCCCTCCTTAAATATTCATCTGCTAGAGGATCCTCCTTACTGACATATTGGGGCCAGTCTATTATGTACGGAACTTCAATAGAGTTTCTTACTGATACAATTATGTTGTACTCACTCAGGTCTGAGTGAACTATCCCTACATGAATGTAGGCATCTCTTAAGGTCATTAGTATGTAGTTTAACATGCCTTGAGGGTCTCTAGCATTTCTATACCTATATAGATCCACACCCTCGATATACTCCATTACCACTGCATGCCTATTCCATCCCCAGACTTTTGGTACTAGGTCGGTGTACTTCATTAGGGAGGTAAGCACTTTATACTCCCTCTCAGCAGCTATCTTGGAGGCTTCAAGCCATGAAGGTTGATCGATCACGTACCCTCTATACCTCACCACCTTCTTAAAGCTCACTCTACCTATCTTGTAGAGCTTTATGACAGCTGTAGTATCTCCAGCTACCTTAGCTAGGTACAGGACACTTTCCTTACCGGTACCAACTAGCGGACCTATGTGAGTTACTACACCCTTCTTCACTAAGTCTATGATAGCTAGGCAATCGAGCCCCAAGTACGTCAAGCGGTATGTCGTCATCGATGGGTGCTTCTCCACGAGCTTCAGCTTCCTCAGTTTCTCTAACTCCCTAGCAAAAACCTTCTCATTTAAATGTGACTTCTTGAAGAGAAGCTCCTCAGGGACGTATTCAAACCTACCTAAATACCTATCTAACACTGATAGAATAGCGATACCACAATCATCTAACTGCTTACATGTGCGGGCTAATCTATGTTGCAACTTGCTGACTCCTCACTAGGATGGGTAAGACCCGCTAAGACTATCTACGTAACCTATCTTCTTAAGTAGTTCTATAGCCTTATTAGCACCTTCCTCAGGGTTTTCGGCCCTAACATTTATGACTATGTTAGTATTCTTGATCTTAAACCTGTACCTCTTCTCACCCATATACACATATTCATCGATCAACTCCAGATCAATGACCTTCTTCTCCATGAACACACTTCCAGTAACTATAATAGAATCAGGTGGTTTTATCCTTTTAATCTGAAGTTCTCTAGCAGTTAGCTCTGTGATTATAGACCTCCGAATTTAACACATTAAGGCACTGTAGGTGAGATCTACCACTAACAACAGCTAAACTTCAATAATTACGGAGCTCTCTATAGAACTTTAACAGAGATACCATGTTTGAATGTCCTAATATTCACATAGAACTAACTCCTCTCCTCGGGATACCTCCAAAATCTTCGAAGCAGAGCCCATATTAACTGCTAACTCACCATATCCGAAGCTGTTTTCATAGAATACTAGAGTTCCGGGAGGAGTAACTGAAAATACTCTCTCTACTAACGCCACAACATCCTTCTTCCTCGTTCTCACCTTCAGCTTGCTACCTATACCAACCCTGAGAACTTCGGTAATGTTGTTAAATCTATCCGAAAGAACTACGTTACCGAATCTATCGATATGCACTACCCACACCTTAACACAACCACCGAGAACCTCCATCCCAAAACGGATTACCGGCTTAACCAGGTCTTTCGGGTCTAGCGGATCCCCTAAAACGTTGAGGTCGGTTCCACAGGCTATTCTCGCAGCTATCGGTGTAAATATGTCTCTCCCATGAAACGAAGAGGAGATAGGCTTCCTAAAGAACTCCTCGCGGTTCAATACGATTACGCGTTCTATCCCGTCATCATGAGCAGCTGGTGTTAGTAACCCATTATCGGGCCCTACAAAGTAGTAGTTCCTAGTAGCTATAGCTATGGGTCTTCTAGAGCTCCCAACACCTGGGTCGACCACCGACACGAAAACCGTTCCTTCGGGGAAGTATTTGTAGACAGATAGAAGTGTGAAAGCTCCTTGAACGATGTCATATGGAGCTATCTCATGGGATATATCTACCAGCGATAAATCTCTACAAATACTTAGAGCAACACCCTTCATAGCTGCGACATACGGATCAACATTCCCGAAGTCTGTTAGAAAGCCGATGATTCCGCAAGGACTGCGCATTATCCCCCAGAAGGAGTTGAAAGAGCTCTTATAAACCGCATTATATCGCATAGTTATTAGTTTCCGTGAAGAGTGTTGTTGGTGTAGCAATCGGTGAGGAAGGTAATTGTAGGTGCGGACGATCTTTACCAGTGCGCTAAAGCAGTAGTTGAGTACCTCAAGGAGAAAGGTTATCACGTCGAAGTTGTAGGATCTCTAAAGACCGGAAAACCCGAGCCCTGGCCTACCGTGGCTTATGAAGTGGCTGTAACCGTAGCTAGAGGTGAGGCTTCATGGGGAGTCGTAATATGTTATACAGGTACTGGAGTCTCAATAACCGCCAATAAAATTTATGGGGTAAGGGCAGCACTATGTAACGATCCCCAAACAGCTCGAGGTGCTAGGCTATGGAACGATGCTAACGTCTTAGCTATGAGTGGGAGACTTGTAACTGACATATTAGCGAGGGAGATAATCGACGCATGGATTTCTGTTGAAGCTCCAGACCCATCCGAGTTAAATAACATAGAGAAACTTAAAGAAATAGATAGAACCCATAGAAGAACGTAAACATATTCCCAGCTACTTTATCACCATCGTCATTGATTTATGTGGGATGGGAGAAGTAAGTTTTGTGCATCCATATTAAACGGACTTACACAGCATCCGGGTAGAGGCGTGCCGTACTAGCTAATAACAGCATGTAGAATAATGTCGGCAGACTAAGTAAGTTATCTAAAGCGTTATTAAGTAAAGTATTTATTTCCCACTAATGAAGCAATTACGGTGGTACTTTGAAAGGTTGGTTTGGGAAATATCTGTACATAGACTTGTCTAGCAAATCCTTCAAGTATGTGGATATCCCTGGAGACGTTTTAGTGGATTATATTGGAGGTAGAGGTTTAGCAGCTAGATTACTATGGGATTTAAACCCGGTCGGTGTTAACCCTCTATCACCAGAAAATCACCTAATTCTTGCTGTAGGCCCTCTAACTGGCTTCCCACTACCGTCATCAGGTAAGATGGTCCTAGCCTCCAAATCCCCTATAACTGGTGGGTATGGTGATGGAAATATCGGTACTAGGGCTGCTGTAGAGTTAAGAAAGATGGGGGTGGACGCTGTAGTTATTAAAGGTAAGGCTACAACACCTACAGTTCTCCACTTAGATTGTGGGAACGTAATATTCAAGGATGGACGAGACTATTGGGGCTTGACGACCGTAGATACTGAGGAGAAGCTGAAGAAGGAGCTCGGTAAGGATGTGGCTGTATTGAGTATAGGTCCTGCTGGTGAGAAGCTAGTTAAGTATGCTACGGTGATAAGTGAGTTCGGTAGGTCTGCTGGAAGACCCGGTATCGGAGCTGTTATGGGATCTAAGAACCTTAAAGCTATAGCTATCCACGGATGCTCCGAGCCTGAGCCAGCTGATAGAAGTGAGCTACTAAGGTTAGGTGCTGAAGCGTATAGGAAGGTCAAGGAGTCCCCCGGCTATGAGTTCTGGTGTAGGCAGGGAACTATGGCAACAATCGAGTGGTCGCAGAAGAACTCCTGTTTACCAACATACAACTTCAGTGAAGGTGTCTTCGAGGATTGGGAGGGTATAGACGGGTACATCATGGAGTCAATGAAGGTCAGAGTGAAGGCTTGTCCTAACTGTAACATGCCCTGCGGTAACGTAGTCAAATACGTTACGTCAACGGACTCCGGTGAAGCGGAGCTAGACTACGAAAACGTAGCTATGCTTGGGTCAAACATAGGTCTAGCACCCCTCAACAAGGTGGCACACATAAACTACCTAGCAGACATCTACGGCATAGATACGATAAGCTTAGGAAACGTGATAGGCTACGCCATGGAGTTAAGTGAGAAGGGGATTCTCAGTGAGAAGATCGAGTGGGGAGACTACTCTAAAGTCAAGGAGCTTACTAGGCAGATAGCTTATAGGGAGGGTATAGGAGACCTCCTAGCGGAGGGTGTTGCTGCAGTCTCCCGCAAGCTCGGTGGGGATGCCTTGAAGTATGCGGTTCACGTTAAAGGTCTCGAGGTATCTGCCTATGACTGCCACGCAGCACCTGGAATGGCGCTGGCTTATGCTACCTCACCGATCGGAGCTCATCACAAGGATGCTTGGATGATAGCTCTCGAGGTCAGAGTAGGTAGGTTTGACTACACGAAGGAGAAGGTTGAGAGAGTGATCTGGCTACAGAACATAAGGGGAGGTATGTTCGAGTCCCTAACAACATGTAGGCTTCCGTGGGTGGAGGTAAGCCTCGACCTAGAGTACTACCCCAAGCTTCTAACTGCTGCTACAGGGTACACGTACAACTGGGATAAGATATATGAGACTGCTAACAGGATCTACACCTTAATCAGGGCATTCTGGGTGCGTGAATACGCAGCAGCAGGTCTGAAGTGGTCCTACCAGCAGGATCTACCACCAGCGAAATGGTTCACACAGCCTCTATCTAAAGGACCTCTAAAAGGAAGTAAACTCGATGCTGACGGGTATATGAGGATGTTGAGGTGGTACTACGAGTTACGTGGTTGGGACGAGGACGGCGTACCGAGGAGATCTACACTAGAAAGATTAGGCCTTAGCTACACAATTCCGGTACTTGAGAAACTAGGAGTTAAGCTGTCCTGATAGGGTGCTAAAGCTTTATAAGCACAACTACGATTTTTATGTGAAGTAGGGTGCGGAATGGAGGGTAAGGGAAAGTTAAGCTTGGAATCAATATGCGGGGGTTTACCTGAGGAACTATGTCTCCAAATAAGTTCTGGACAACAAATCGTTAAAATAAGAGTAGAGAAGAGGAAGTTCGGGAAGGAGGTAACAGTAATAGAAGGTCTTGATGGAAGCATCTACAACTTGAAGGAAGTAGCCTCCAGACTCAAGTCCAGGCTCGCTGTCGGTGGTACAGTTAAGAACAATCATATAGAGCTACAAGGAAATCAGAAAGTCAGGGTTAAGCAGGTACTCGTGGAGGAGCTGGGGATACCGCCAGAGAACATAATAACGATAGAATCTGAGGAGTAGGCTCCCAATAGGTAAAAGAAGTAAAAATAACCTAGGTTTTACTTCCTATTCCTCCGGGAGCTCGAGCTTGAGACTGCGTACAAGTTCTCTATATCTGTTTCTGACGGTTACCTCAGTTACACCTACAACGGCTGCTATGTCCTTCTGAGTTCGTTTTATTCCTAGCATCTGGGCTGCTGCGTAGACAGCAGCAGCTGCTACCCCTGTTGGATCTTTACCTGCTGTAATACCGAGCTTCTTAGCCTCCTCTAGGAGCTCTATAGCCTTCTTTGCGACCCTACCGCTCAGTCCTAACGCTGAGACTATTCTGGGTACGTAGTCGGCTGAGTCTGTTGGTGGGACCCTTATTTCCAGGTCTTTCACTAACATTCTATAGCATCTAGATATCTCGCGTTTATCTGCCTTAGTTACACTAGCAATCTCGTCGAGGAGTCTAGGTATTTTATGGATCCTGCAGGCGATATAGAGAGATGCTGCGGCCACAGCCTCCACAGATCTACCTCGTACGACACCTCTCTCTATGGCTCTCCTATATATAGCGACGGCCTCCTCCTTTATGGATTTCGGAAGACCTAGCTGGTCAGCTATTCTCTCTAACTCAACAGCAGCTTGAGTTATGTTTCTATCTATAGAGCTCTGTATCCTAGTCCTAAGCTGCCACTTCCTCCAACGCATAGCCTCAAGTCTCTTCTTCATCTCCAACTTCTTACCGGTTGCGTCCTTATCCCTCCAATCTATGACCGAGGTTAGACCACCATCGTGAATCATTGGTGATAGTGGAGAGCCTGCTCTAGACCGCTTACTCTCCTCGTCAGAAGTAAAAGCTCTCCACTCCGGTCCCTGATCAACTACCCTCTCCTCTATAACCTCTCCCGTTTCAGAGCAGACATACTGCCCCCTAACCTCATCGAAAACTATCTTGTCAGGCGGGCACTTACTCTCCTTTGTTTCCTGATTAATCTCTTCAGAAACCATTTAACCCACCGAAAACCTTATTTTCCGACACTCTGAGTCGCTATAAAAGCTTACGATAGCAGAGCTTATAAGCTTTTCGTTTTAACATAAAACATGAAGCTATCATAGCTCAGCCTGGTGGAGCACCCCGGCCTTGTAAGCCCAGGAGTCACGGGTTCGAACCTTGCCGCGGCTCCAAAACCACGTGCTGACCCAGAATTGACTTAAATTCCTCGGCAATCCCCTCAGCGATTATCCTCCCCTTATCTATTATCGAGATCCTGTCACACAACTCCTCAGCCTCGTCCATGTAGTGGTCGTCATTATTATCGTTATGTTTTCCCTTCTTACTGCTCACTATGTAGTCCCAGATCTTGGCCTTGGCCTGCAGGCCAAGGCCTAATGTCAGCTCGTCGAGGAAGAGGATCTCCAGCCTCCTCATACTGCCTGAGAAGTTCCTAACCTGCTTATGCGTGAATTCTCTTAAATCAACGAAGTCAAGTAATTCGGTGATCCTCCTAGTCAGGGACTCCCCGCTCAGACCGTAGAGCCTCCGTGAATGTACATGTTGTCGTAGCCTGTTAGTTGGTCGTCTAGGCTGGGGTCTGAAACACTATCCCGATCTTCTTCCTCACCTTGCCGAGTTCCTTGAGCACGTCATGTCCGGCCACACGGACCCTCCCGAACGTGGATTTGAGGAGTGTTGTGAGTATATGGATTGCCGTGGTCTTCTCAGCTCCGTTAGGTCCCAGGAGGCCGTAGATCCCCCTCCTCACAGTGAATGTCGCGTTATCCACGGCCACGTTGTCCATCCCTAACTCCCCTTAGGGATCATTAGTATCTCGAGAACCCGCGACTCGAAATCCATTATCACCTTCCTGAGCTCCATCAACTCCGCGTCGCTGAGTCTCCAAGCATTGATAGCTATCTCCCTCACTAGATCAAACAGCTTATCGTAACCGGCTGACCCGAACCTCTTGAGCGACTCGGCAAGCCTTAAGGCTTCCTTGAGGTCGCTTTCATGAAGTTCCAAGTACTTAAGGTCATTCTCACTCAACCTGTATACCCTAGCCCCCTCAATCAAGGAGGCCTCCACACCGACTAAGCCGTCGCGGATGGAGCTCCTCAGAACCGGGTACACGACTCCCGTGCTCAACCTAACCCCGATTAAGTCCTCCAACGACTTGATTAACCCGTAGACATGTTTTGGCTGATCCCTCAGAGCGCGAGAATCACCAACCTCATGTACCCCCTCAACACAGTTATTCTTGGAAGCAATCTATTCATCGATATATCTATAAACATACCAGAAGTATATAAGCGCTTCCGACCTTCTCCCCGCTCTGAAGAGCGGGGCTTTCAGTTGTAAGGATGTGTAGTCAATACAGACACTAAAACGTAGTTATTTTGTTAACACTAAGTTAGGTACCTGCTGATGAATTCACTAACCACTTTATCGGATATCTTCGCCACCTCTTCCTCGCCGAAGTCTAGTGAGGGCATCTTGTTAATCCCTTCCTTGGCTACCACTACCTCGTACGTGGGGTCTATCCCTCTCTACTTGAGGACACATTAATCGCTATGACTACCTTAGCCTTCTCGAAGATCTCTATGTGTGTCTTACTACCAGTACCCACATCTGAGAGGCAACACATCCTGACCTTGTCAGGGAATGCCTTGCTCAGCCCCCTAGTAACCTCGTTACCGACCTGACCCACCATAGAAGCACCGTCGCACACGGCAATAATTATTAAGTCGCTAACGTGTGTGACGCAGTGTGGGAGTAGCTGGTACCTACTTGACGTGGACGTAGGAGTGCCTAGGACTCATCGACCACCGTGGTGATCGTGTAGCTCGCGCGGCTCCTCAGCCTCCTTCAGCTCGTTATTAACGAACATTCTGATGGTCTCTTCAAGCGTTATCAAGCCCTCAAGTGTTTCCGGGATGAAGTACACCTTAACGCCACGCTCCCTAAGCATGGTGAAGGCACTGTGCCCCATACCCTGAGCTATCAGGGCGTTCACACCGTACGACGTCAGTAGATCAATCACGCCCGCCCCCCTCCCATGCTCGTGCTTCACATGAGGGTTCTCAATCACCTGTGAAATCTTATATTCCTTACCGTCAACCTCAACCAAGGTGAAGTAAGGAGCTCTGCCGAAGTGGGGGCTGAGGTAGTGCTTCCCGCTGACCTCAATAGTCGGTATCCCCACGATCATCCAAGGAGCCCCTAGCTACCTTTCCTCAACTCCTCAAGTCTCTTATCTATTTCCTTGATGACTGTTTCCGTTAGATATTTCTTTATCTCCTCTAAGTATCTTATCTCGTCCTCTTTACTTAACCACGGTGGGTAGTGGTACGGCCACCGCCACCAACTCCTGAACCACCAACCAGGCCTCTCGTAAGGCGGTATGTAACTCCATGGCCCGTGACCTGGATACAGTTTACTACACATCCACCAACCCATGTTTTCCACCAACTGAAACATATTTCACAGTTAATAAACTTTTCTATTCTTGCTCGGCATTATTCCTCAAGGAGCTTGAAACAAGTTTAAACGGCTTCCTCTCAGCCAGTGCTTGAGCGACCTTAAATCTGCAGGACTCGAGCACACGCCAGAAAGTCGCCTTAGACATCCCAAGTCTGGTGGCTGCCTCATCAGTGGTTAAACCCTCAACGTGAACCAACCTAAGAGCCTCCACCTCGTAGTCGTAAACCTCAACATAACCAGAGGTATCCAGACCTTCAACACCCTTAACAGGGAGGTAGATGATTTCATGTACCCTTCCAGGACTGACTGAAAACCCTGGAGGGACCCTATACCTCCATCTACAAGGAACACCCCTAGGCATTGCGAACCCCGTTACCAGAGATAATAAGCTAACAAACATTAAGAGCATTACGCCCAAACCCGATGAAGACCCGTAAAACCTAAAAACGTCGGTTAGGTAGGTATTAATGGGGCCGCCGTAGCTCAGCTCGGTAGAGCGCCGGCCTTGTAAGCCGGATGTCGCGGGTTCAAATCCCGCCGGCGGCTCCAGGTCACCGTACCCTGACTTTCACGGTGTCCTGAAGGACAGTTTTCAGCTAGGTAGTTATGGCAGTAAGCTTCATAACTTCCTTTAAGCCCTCCAAAGATTCACTACCAAATCTCAAACATGTCTATCGGCATCCACTATCTGAGATATCAGGATAGGCAGAGCCGTTTTCTATGCCTCCGATTTCCTTCTCTTCTCTCTAATAAACCAGAGAGCTAGGATCAATAAGGTTGCTCCACCGCTAGCCATGAGGGCATTAGCCATGTTAGCGGCCATAGCGGCTAAGGCTAGTTCCCTTATAAGGATTATTACGCCCATCTCTATGAATCCTTCGAGGTATCTCTCACCACCTATACTTGAGATAATAAAGCTCCTAGTAAGTTCTATCAATATTATCAGTACTAGAACATCAGAAACTATTATCTGGAGCTCACTTAAGGAAGACTCTACTCTAATGGACGTTAAGTCCCTGGCCAATATTACTAAAGCTATGAGAGCTAGTATTATCAGTACAACTACGAGAACCGCTTCCGTAAACTCGATGAGTTCTTTAGCTACCCTGGTCACTATTAATACAAAACTGCGGACCTTCTTACTGAGGCTTCTGGTAGGTAAGATATTCTCACTGGTCAATATCCTCACCCAGGTCTAATTAAAGATAGTGCTTACCCCTTAAGAGGTTTACGTATATGTTTTCTATTGAGACATAGGTTATTGTTAGACTAGTAGAAAAGTATTACTAAACAGTCTGTGAAGTATGTTTAGATGTGGAGGTGCTATGACAGTACCCGACGAACTTGTGGAGTTTGTTGAGGGCAGGGTTAAGCTCCTGATATATAATCCAGAGAGGTATAGAAGATCTGACGGTGTTTATGAGCCGTCATGGTCCCCAGTATTCTATAATCCAGTAATGGTCATCAATAGAGACTTCAGCATCCTTATAGCTGCTTCCCTAGGGTTTAAAGATGCTACTGTCTTAGACGCACTATCTGGTACTGGAGTAAGAGCTCTAAGGTATTGCCTCGAAGTACCTGATGTAGTGAAGTGCTACGCTAACGATGTGGATAGCCAAGCCTATGAGCTTATAGTTAGGAACATATCTCACAATAATCTCGAGTCTAAGGTCATAGCACTGAATGAAGATGCTAACATCGTTATGTACTCGCTCAAGAAGTCCGGTGTGAAGCTCGACCTCATAGACATAGATCCCTACGGATCACCAGCACCCTTCCTCAGAGCAGCATCATGGTCTGTAAGGAATGGTGGGTACATCGGTGCGACAGCTACTGATATAGCGTCCCTATCTGGAAACAAACCTTGGGCTGGTACACGAAGATACTGGTGCTACCTCACTCCCACAGATGTACCCAAGATTCTAGCGTTAAGGGTTCTAATGGGTTACGTAGCTAGGATAGCAGCTGAAATCGATAGGTATGTAGAGCCCGCCACCTACCTACTAGGGAACCACTTCATCAGGGTCCTCTACAGAGTAAAGAAAGGTGCGACAGCTGCTGACGCTATGTTATCAAAGAGCTTAGGATTCATGAAGTACTGTAGGTACTGCGGTTACAGGGAGTTCACATATGAAACCTATGAGAGGGTCTGTAAAATATGTGGTAATAAGCTCGAATACATCGGACCTCTTTGGATTGATAAGCTAGTAAATAAAGAGCTAGTAGGGAGGGCTAGGAACATACTACCTTCATATTCGTATATGACTTCAGCTAGCAGACTATCTAAGATACTCGAGCAACAGTCAGTAGAAGCTGATGCGGAGGCTTTAGTACCTTACAATGTGGTCCAGCTATCGAGTAGGTTAAGGACGAGTTCACCGAAAATTTCAAAGGTCATCGAATGCCTTAGAGCTGCTGATTACTCCGCGGTAAGATACTACGGGGAGGAGGCAGTTATAGGTACTAACGCACCGTACGATTCTTTGGTTACCTGCTTAAAACAGGGATCGTAACAAAGCTGAAGTATTTAATGACTAGGGATATGTATTTGTACCATGTTCTACTATAGTTAATTCGAGATATGTTACATAGTCTCATTCCAGCTACATGAACCTCTTCTTTGAACCTTACTATATATAGAGAGTTACCAAAATATCTCAATACGAAATAAGCAAGAATTATGTTTAAACTTATCGCTAATCAGGTCAAATGAGGTCCAGAAGCATTTATCTAGATACTCGTATCCACTCACAAAACACTTCTTCAATTACGGAGCTAGCATTTCCTTAGTTATTTTTGAGGCTTTACAAGAATGAGACCTCTGTACTTACTCACCATGATAGCATTACCGGATTTTACCAGTTCTCTGATGACAGCCCTAGCTAAACTTACCTTCACACCAAGTGATGATGCTAGCGAGGACGGTGTAACAATCTTAGATTCAGTTAGAACCTTGGATGCTCTTTCAAGGAGCTGATCCGACAAACCTAGACTAACCTTTTTAGTGGGCTTCTCCTCCTTAGCCTTCTTAGCTTGTTCCTTCACTTCTTTAGCCTTCTTTCGTGCTTCCTTATCCATCACACTTAGAGGCTTCTTAGCTTTTCCTCCACCCAATTTTACTCTCCATATGAGGACCGTATTTCAGTCTTATAAATTTTAGAGAGTTCGTGGAACGCACTTATACTTCTCTTTAAAATTCTCTCTAGGGCCGTCATAGTGTCGGGACCCGGAGGCATCATCACTAAGCTACGATATCTAAGCTCCGTAGCTGTGGTGGGTGCCTCACCTATTAGAGGAAAGATAGGCTACGAGCTGGTTCGAAATATTGTTAGCTTCGGATTTGAGGGAGATATATATCCAGTGAACCCTAAGTACGGTGAAGTACTAGGTCTGAGGTGTTACAATACAGTACGGGAGATTCCGGGTAAGGTAGATCTAGCAGTTGTGGCTGTACCTGCTCCATCAGTTGCCGACGTCTTGAAGGATTTGTGCTATAAGGACGTGGATATAGCGGTAGTAGTGTCTTCGGGGTTTAGAGAAAGGGGTCGGATGGAGCTGGAAAACTCCATTAAGAGAATAGCTAATGAGTGCAATATGAGGGTGATAGGACCTAACTCAGCAGGTGTGACCTCATCCCCAAGCAGGCTTCATGCAAGCATAGAAATCCTCCCGAAGCCGGGTAAGGTAGCAGTAGTATCTCACAGTGGTGCTGTAGGGGGTGTAGCTATTCATGAGCTACGGAAGTATGGCTCAGGCATAAGCTACTTTATCAGTTTAGGTAATAGTGTCGATGTCAGTTTAGAGGAGGTAATATACGAGCTAGCCGGAGACCCCGATACTGAGGCGGTAGTGGTTTACGCTGAGTGGGTTAAGAACGGTAGGGAGTTTATGGAGGCCTTGAGGAAGCTATCAAGGAGTAAACCAGTTACGGTAGTAAAGGGAGGGTGGGGTGAGACTAGCTCTAAAGCCGTGTTATCGCATACCGGGGGAATGGCATCATCGTACGAAGTGTTTAAAGCTGCGGTGAGGCAGGCTGGCGGAGTTCTAGCTGAAGAGATAGAGGAGGCTGTAGCAGTAGTAGAAATACTCAGGAAACTAGGAAATCTAGGCACCGTAAATCGCGTACTCATTGTGACGAATTCAGGGGGATACGGAATTCTACTAGCGTCCCACCTAGAAGTTACTGGGGTGAGATTGCCTGAAGTGAGTCAGGAGCTAAGAGAGCGGCTAGAGCAGCTAGCAGGTAAGGAGTTTACCGGGAGCAACCCCATCGACTTTGGAGGTGACGCTAAGTCTGAGGACATAGGGAGAGCGCTCTCAGCTCCCGAGCTTCAATCACATTATGATCTAGCTGTAGTAGTATATGTACCTACATCAGCTGAGCCCCCTGAAAACATATGCGAAAACTTCAAGAAAGCCGTCGAGTCGGTTCCTACAATATACTTAGTAGCAGGCGGTGGATCAGAGGATCTACTTAACTGCTTATCTGAGTCTAAACCCTCGACCTATAGACTCCTATATCTATCTAAGCTGGTTTCAGAGCTAGCTAGACGGATCCGGATTACCTAGATCTTAAGGTAGTCTCTAGGAAGTCCTTAGTGAGCTGATTAAAGTTCTTAGCCCTCCCGACTACCTCTTCTCTCAAGGTTTCCAAGCATGTAAGCTACCCATAAACTCTCTTCTCAGATTCCCCTTCATTATTGTAGTAGCTGGTTTCGTGCTACTTAGGTAGGTATCACATCTCGCTGGGTTGTTACTAGTACCGACCCGTCCTTGAGGAGTAAAACGGTTTCCTCGAACTGTGCGACACGGCTACCTGGGGTATCGCTGAGGACTGGGTAGGCTGTGAGGCATCCTGAGCTGCTCAGGTTCTTGAAGATTTCACGTAATCTGCTTACACCTCCAACTACGATAATCAACTCGGGGAACCATCTCTCAGAGAAGGGTAATGTTCTAACTTTCTTGAATACCTCCTTAATTATCTGATCCTCAGGGAGTTCCTCACATTTTGTGTACCGCCTAATTGAGTATATATTAATTCTTTTCTCTTCGTGGACTATGCCACGTCCGGTCGAGGCAAAGGGCTCTATAGCATACGCAGATCCTAGTGTGAGACGGTTGAAGTTTAGAGGATCTCTGTAGTTAGGTATGGTTTCCCCGGCATGAATGGTGTATTCTGCTAAGCTATGGCCACTCAGGTTCCTTACGGGCTTAAAGCCCCTACTCTTTATCACCTTCTCTATCACAGCACCTATGTCCGATGCTCTAATTCCTGGCTTGATAGCCTTCAAAGCTCTATCGAGAGCTTCCCTAGTAGCTTCAACTAGATCTCCATACTTATCACTAAACGAGATAGTTATAGCTGTGTCAGCTATGTATCCATCGACATGCACTCCTATGTCTATCTTAACCACGCTCTCCTCCGGGACGGTACCGACATCATCTATGTATGCGGTTCTGTGTGCCGCCTCATTGTCTATGGAGATGTTAACTGGAAATGCCGGTTCAGCACCTAACTCCCTTATATAGTTCTCGAGAGATGTGACGACGTCAAGTATTTTATCTCCGGGCCTTACCTCCCTTAACGCCCTGGCCTTAACCTTCTCAGCGATCTCACCGGCTCTCAGGTACTTCCTCACTACCTCCTCGTCCAAGATCTCTCCAGTTTTCTAAGATGCTCTAACCTAAATGTATTTAAGGGCTTACCGGTCAGACGGGGATTCTAAGACATCACCCATCAAAAGCGGCAGATCTCCTCATCCCGCCTATCCAGCTCCAACTACCTACTCAGCCCTGCGCGAGTTCTTCACTTTTCTGCCCTTTCGAGCTTCATCACTAAGATATGTACAGCTTCAGAACATTTTAGCTTTATGTTCCGCGCGAGCATAGCTAACAATTTATTTTGTAAACCCTAGTTGAACCTGGTGTACTCTAGGTGATTTGGAAGATACTTTCATATCCTAGGTTCAAGCTCACATCCCTACCGACACCGATGGAGAGATCGATTAAGCTAGGTAAGGAGTTAGGTATAGAACTCTTCATAAAGCGTGATGACGTTATGGAACTCTGTCTAGGAGGTAATAAGGTCAGGAAACTAGAGTTCATAGTAGCAGACGCTATCCGCAAGGGCTGTGACGTACTGATAACCCGCGGTGCTACACACTCGAACCATGTGAGGCTGACAGCAGCCGCTGCGCGGAAGGCGGGGATGGACGTCTATGCCGTGATAACACCGCCTGGTAATATGGATACGCAAGGTAACATACTACTCGATAGACTTCTCGGTGCCACGCTAGTCCCAGTTGAAAAGACTGAGGAGGCTGACGACGTTATGAGAAGTATAGCTGAGAAGCTGAGGTCCGAAGGTAGGAGACCCTACATAATCCCAGCAGGAGGTGCCTCTGAGATGGGGGTTTTAGGTTACACCCTCGCAGCTTTAGAGATCCTTGAGCAGTCAACACTTCTCGGGGTAAGACCGGAGTATATAGTGCACGCCACGGGAACGGGAGCCACTCAGACCGGTCTAACACTAGGCCTTAAACTACTCGGTGCGGAGAACGTGAAAGTAATCGGGATTTCAAACGGTAGGAAAGCTTCGGACGTAGTAAAGAGGCTTGTAGAGCTCTTCAACTCGACAACTAGTATGCTCGGCTTAGACGTCAGAGCCTCGGAGGATGACTTCATAGTTTATGATGAGTACGGATTCGGAGGTTACGGTGTCATAACTAGGGAAGTAGTAGAGACGATGAAGTACGTCGCTAGGACGGAGGGGATACTTCTAGACCCAGTATATACGGCTAAAGCGATGTACGGTCTTATAGATCTGGTCCATAGAGGCGTAATAAGGAAAGGTAGTACAGTAGTCTTCATACATACCGGGGGATCTCCAATACCGTTCCAATACGCGGGTAAAATAGCTGAGTATCTCTAGGAGTTCCCAGCTCTAGCTTACGAAGCTTGTTTTATTTTTAGCCCAGCAACCTCGTTGTAAACGTGGAAAAGGTAGTCAGGGTCCGCACTAAAGACGCGCATGTCATGTGGTATGTCTTCAGGTACGTTTCCGACACACTCTCTAAGTCTTTTACGTAGGGAGCGTCTTCTCTGATTAAATAGACACTTAAGAAACTCCTCGTAGCCGATAAGCTCCTCACTCCACAACCTCTTTCTCCTCAGTACGACGACTGTGGACCATACCTTCGGTCTGGGTCTGAAGGAGCTTGGAGGATATTTCCCCCCTAGATCCACGTCCATGAATGTTCTAGTGAAGGCGGTGATCCTACCGTAGCTCCTTGAGCCGGGGGACGACGCTATCTTCTTAGCGACGTCATCCTGAAGTACTAAGATTGCTGCTTTAACGGGAGACTTGACTAATGATGCTATTATTCTCGATGAGATAACGTATGGGGTGTTTGAAACCACGACACAGCTATCTCTGAGGGATCCTATTAAGGGCACACCATCTGAAGCAACTATGTCGACTAAGCTACTTGAGAACGTACTGCGGAGGTAGTCTAGGAACTTTAAATCTATCTCCGAGGCTATGACATACCCAGAGGACTTTTCGAGAAATAGCGTGAGTGACCCGAGACCTGAGCCAAGCTCGTAAACGTAGCATGTTGTGTGCTGGCAGATATTGATGAGCTTTGTAAGCACCTCAACCGCAAGATTGCAGTCAACTAGGATATGCTGTCCCAGCTTCTTCACCATTTTAAGCTCTCGGGCTCTTTGTGAGAGCCTCTTAAGCTCGTAACATGCCCTTAAATAGTTAAGCGCCTCCCTACTAGGCACCACCTAGAGTTAAGTGTACCTGGTCTATATACTCTGGGTTCGGTTAGTGAGTTCAGCGATTGATGTGGTACTAGGTGAAGGTAGGGTACTGAGGGTAATCGGCCCAGCTAGGATCGATGTAATTTCTGGGACTATCTTAGCTGTCGGGTCGAAGTTTACTTCAGGAGCCTCAATTGTCGTACATAAGTACAGATCCTACGGGATTAAGGCTCTGTCGGAAGTTAAGCTCAGGGTCACCTTAGGTGAGGGCTCTAAGATCGAAGAAGTTAAGGAAGGTGAGGTAGTGGATGATTGGTTGAAGGCTTCCGAGCAAGTTCTTCATATATGTCGGAGGTCGCCGTGTAAGGTCCTCATAGCAGGCCCACCTGACTCGGGGAAGTCCACCTTCGCAGCATTCGTCGCTAACTACCTGAGAGAGGCTGGTATGAAGGTCTGTGTAGTGGAGGGTGATATAGGTCAGGAGGATGTTTTAGTTCCCACAACTATAGCTCTAGCTGAGGTATCAAAGCCGATTCTATGGTTGAGAGAGTTAGAGGCTTTAAAGTTCAGGTTCGTTGGATGTACTTCTCCACAGTACTGCTATTCCGAGAGTATACAAGCCATTAAAGAGTTAGTGGATGAGGCTGTTAAGATGGGCTTTAACGTTATAGTGGTGAATACTGATGGATGGGTCAACACTACCCTTGCTCTAGAGCATAAGCTCTCTATAGTAAGATGGGTCAGACCGGACGTTATAGTAACGACTTCCAGTGAGTTATACAGCTACTTCTTGAGGTGCCTAGGTAAATTTGCTAAGATCATAAATATCCCTAAGCCGACCGTAGTACGTGAGAGAAGCAAGGAGGAGAGGAGAGAGCTTCGGGTAGCAGCCTACAGAAGATACCTGAGTAAGGGTAAGCCTAGGAAGGTAAAACTCGATAGTATCGGGATAATTGGTGCTTGCTCCCTCTGCGGGGAACCCCTCACTAAAGACGATGTTAAGAACCTGCTGAAGGTCCCGGAAAATGTTCTTGAAAAAGTAGTTTACTCATCACGATTCGGTGATACGGTATTCTTAGTTGTGAAAGAACCGGTAGAGCTCTCAGCGAGTTCGTCGGGTCTTGAGAAGGTCTTCACTATCGTAGCTAGGGACATGGTAGGTTCGATAGTAGCTATTCTTGGGAGTGACATGCGGGAGGTCGGTATCGGTGTAATATTAAGTGTTGATATAGAATCGCGGGAGCTTACTATCCTGACTCCCTGGGACGGAGAGATTCGAGGTTTAATTGTTGGTAAAGTAAGATTGACTGAGGAATTCGAGGAGATGGGTAAGGTGATTCGATGTACTCTCTGAGTAATGTCGTCCGACAACACGTAGAGAAAGGATATGTGTATAGAATCGATAGGGAGCTAGACCCGGAACTAGAGCCTACGAAGTATATCATGAAATCAGATAATGCTGGGACTACACTATTATTTAAGGTACGAGGTTCCACCCTGGAATGTGTTAGTGGAGTAATCAACACTAGAGAGAAATTATATGAGGTTCTTAGAGTTAGTAGAGATGAGGATGCTTACTCTAAGGTGATTAACTCATTAAATAGTAGGTCTCGGCAGAGCTTAAGGGAAGCAAGCTTTAGAGAGAATTACCGGGAGCTGTCGAGCTCCGCTCTATCCCTACCTGCAATAAAGTTCTACTCAGTTGACGGTGGTAGGTACATCACTTCCTCCATAGTTATCGCGAAGACCCCGGATCTCGACTCCTATAACGCTTCAATACACAGACTTATGTACCTAGATAACCAAAGGTTTGCGATAAGGTTAGTTCCCAGACACCTATACAGTATCTACGAGACAAACAGGAAAGCCGGTAGGGATACTGAGGTAGCTGTAGTCATAGGTGCTCACCCGATTGTAGAGCTAGCAGCATCAATCTCACCACCCTACGGGGTTTTCGAACTTGAGATGGTGGGGAACCTAGGTGGGGAGCCCCTCGAAGTAGTTCGGACCCCGAAGTACGGGATACCGGTACCGGCAAGAGCCTCCGTAGTAATGGAGGGTAGGATCACCAGGGAACTAGTCAGGGAGGGTCCTTTCGTAGACATTCTGGGCCTCCCAGATAGAGTCCGTGATCAACCGGTACTAGTAGTTGACTCGGTTTACGTACCTAGAGAGGATCCTGAGTATTTCCACGTCATACTTCCCGGAGGTAACGAACACATGCTCTTGATGGGGTTCCCTAGGGAGGCTGCTATATGGGATAGTGTGAGGAGGGCTGTACCGAAGGTTAAGAAGGTCAGGCTCACGAAGGGTGGGGGGATGTGGCTTCACGCAGTAATCTCCATTAAAAAGGTTGCTGAGGGTGATGGTAAGACTGCTATAATGGCTGCCTTCGCCGCCCATCCCAGCTTAAAGCATGTAGTGGTTGTAGACGATGATGTTGATCCAGACAAACCGGAGGAGGTTGAATGGGCTATAGCTACGAGGTTGCAGGCTGGTAAGGGTCTTGTCATTATACACCACGCTAGAGGCTCCACTCTTGATCCGAGTTCTGAGGACGGACTGACAGATAAGGTAGGTATCGATGCCACCGCCCCCCTCAACCGCCGTGAGGAGTTCATAAGGCCTATAGTTGAGTAGGTGTTCGAGAATGTTCTTAACTAAGGAAGAAGAGAGAATACTAAGTGGAGATCTCGGGGTAGCAGCGGAGAGGGCCTTAAAGGTAATAGTTAGAGTTGGTGAGTCCTTAGGTGCTGACAGGCTAGTAAAGATATCACATGCTCACGTATCTGGCGTATCCTACTTCAATATCTTGGACTACGGAGTAGAGTTTCTTGAGGATCTGTTGAGATCGGGAGCAAAGTTCTCAGTTTTCACTACTGCTAACCCATACGCTGTCATCTCTGGCTACAACAATAAGAACTTTGAGCCGGGTATAGTAAGTAAGCAGTTAAGAGTAATCAACTCCCTAAGAGATATGGGCGTCAAGCACTTCACCTGCACCCCATACTACGTTAGGAGACCATCCGCTGGGGAGCATCTAGCATGGGCTGAGAGTAGTGCCGTGCTCTACGCAAATAGCTTACTTGGAGCTATGACAAATAGAGAGCCGGGTATCATAGCGCTACTAGCTGGAATCGTTGGAAGAACCTACCTCGGTGATGCCCATAGAGGATTACCCAGAAGTGCGGATTTCCTGGTCAGCGTGGAGAAACCTAGAGACGTGTCTGAGGCAGGTGCTCTCGGTCTTCTCGTAGGTGAGGCAGTAGGAGGTAACATCGCTGTGGTTGAGGGACTTGAAGGTCTTCCAGAGGCATACATAAAGGAGTTCTTAGCAGCATTTGCTGTTAAGTCCCCAGCACACGTAGTCGTTCTTAAGGGGATAACCCCCGGGTATAGCGACGTAGATACCTCTAAGGCGGAGAAACTACGGTTTTCACGATTGGATATAGCTGAGATGTACGCAGAGCCTAAAATATCGGAGTGCCGCTCACCTCTCTTCCTAGTAGGATGCCCCCATCTTTCAAGTGAGGAACTTAGTGAGGTTTTAGCTAAGGTTGGGGAAGTCAGTCGCGGAGAGTTATGGATCACCGTAGGAGATTACCTGGAAGCAATTGGGCTAACTCTATCCTCACACAGGGGAGTTAAGGTAATTACCGGTGCTTGTGCGGTCGTCACGAAGTTAAGTACCTTGGGGATTGACTGCGTAGTAACAGATTCTGCTAAGGCACTCTCATATATACCTAAGTTATCTGGGGTAAGAACATTCCTTATCAGCAGGTCGAGATTGATTGAGATGGTGATGGGTCTTGATAGAGATTAACCTCGAGCCGGTGGGGCCTGCCCCTAAAGAGGTAATCTGCGGTGAGATAGTCGTATATAGAGAGCTAGTATCACCTCTAGGCGATATAGACCCCAACACCGGGCATTTAAGAGGTGTTGGAGGTATTAAAGGTAAGATTCTAGTAGTAAAAGGTTTTACAGGTAGCACGGTAGGTCCCTACATCGTATACTCCCTCAAGAAGAGGGGGATAGCACCTAAGGCTTTAATAGTAGAGCAGGTAGATGCTAACGTCGTAGCGTCAGCAACCCTGGCTGAGATACCACTCTACAGAACTAGCAATATAGAGTTACTTACCGGCCTCCTGAGTAGAGGTAGGAAAATAGGCTGTGTGGAGGGTGGCAAGCTGAGGATGCGTGGTTTGGTGATAGCAGTAGAGGGTCTGGATGGTGCGGGTAAAACGACTATCGCCCATAAGCTCCTCGAGGCTTTACGAAGATGCGGTTACGATTCCGTATATACCTATGAGCCATACCACAGTGATATCAGGAAGATCTTCGAGTCCGGTACTATGAAGTTGACACCTGCTGTTGAGGCATTGCTGATGGTTGCTGATAGATATGCTCACTACGAGGAAGTAATAAAGAGGGAAGTTGAGCTAGGTAGGATAGTTATCTTGGACAGATACAAGTATTCAACTCTAGCTTATCAAGGAGCTGCTGGAGTTCCTGTTGAGTGGCTTCGGGAGCTTCAGAAGTACCTACCCGATCCTGACCTAAGCATATACTTGGATATAGATCCTGAAGAAGGATTAAGGAGGAAAGTAGGTACTACAGCTCACTCTCTTACCTACTTCGAGAACCTGGAGAGGCTTAAAAAAGCTCGGGAAATCTACATCGAGTTATCTTCAAGAGGAGAACTATTGCTAGTGAACTCATCTGCCGAGCTTTCAAGCGTTGTCCGGGAGGTTATAGAAGTCGTTGAAGAAAGGCTTGGACTCAGTATCTCAGGCTGTTTAATGTCGCAGTAGATATTAATGGCTTCTCCCAATCCCTTGCTTATGTATTCATATATTTCCTGGCTTAGGTAGATGAAGTTATTCGCGATAAGGGATCTCAGCTCTTCCTGATCTACTAACTCGCAAGAAGAGTTATCTACTCGGACAAGGTCTATGGAGAGATCAACATATTCTACAGTATTCGGGATCACGATCTCCGGTTTAGTGTTGAAGTTTACGTAGACTCCCTTGAGCTTGCCGTCGCTATTAAAGTAGTAGTGTACTATGTACGGGGTTCCTTCATACACGACGGTCCTTACTATATCTCCAGGCTCCTTCCTCACTCCTAAACCATCATAAACTCCACCCGACCTTATTCTCCTAAGAAGCTCGAGTTCCAGTCTCTCATCATACGATATCTTGGCTATGTTGGCTGAACCGAGTCTTATGTAATGACCATCGAGTTTCCTGTGATATATTGAGACCTCACCAACTTCCTCAGCAACCTTAGCTATGAATTTCCTGACAGTCCTCCTCAGTAAATCACTACTAATGTAACCCGATACTTCATCAAGTAGCTCGGCTATATCTCTATAAAGACCTTTGGACGTCTTTAAAATATGGTGGTAGTCTACTGTAGGAGTTACCACCCTTCTGTAGCTATCGAGATACAGCTTAGCGTCATAAGTTAAGAATATCGAGATTATCCTCTCACCGTTGGTTACGACTGAGACGTCCCTTAGTTCCCTAGTTTTCTCTTCCACCATCTCAAGCTGCTTGACTAGTCTCGGCAGCTCAGTTGCTATAGCTTCTAGATCAGCCTCATCGGAGTTACTTCTCCACTTAATGCTTAAGCCCTGCCTTACATACTTAGATGAGAGAGCCAACAATTCCGATATTCTGCCCTTATTTCTTATGTGTGGGCTGAACAACACCCTCGAACCTTTCCACACGACTGCGAAGTCTCCAACTACCCTCGCTCCAGGAACGACTACAATCGTGTCCTTCGGGTTCATCGGGACCCTTATAACGGATACGGGAAGTAAGCTACCTCCCTTGCATTCTTTATACTCTATCAGCTCAGCAAGTCCGTAAGGAGTCTCTACGAAGCATTTTCCTTCACGAGCTCCTCTAACCCTTGCTACAAGCGTAGCGTAGAGTCCTATTGGTGATGTATGTGATATTGTTGCTGGCACCCTCCCCACGATGGTTTTGGCTATAGCCTCCGAATGTTCGTAATGTCCTATAACCAGTATTTTTGATGCATCATCATTATCCGTCTTCACAGTCACATCAGCTGGCAACCCCTTATTAGGGGGTACACCTAACCTCCTCACTAACACGTCGCTGACATCGACAAGTGTATAGCCCTCATCCACAAGAATCTTAGATATAGCTGTTGCATAGATCCCCCTAACCCTGACCCTGACAGCCACACCTTATACCCCAGTTCTCAGTCTCTAATACTTGACAGTATCGCAATTATGTTCCAGATGGTTGTTCTAGCATAGGAAGGCATGTTAGGATCTTGGCTTATCTCATCTAAAATACTTACAGCATTAGCAGCTCTCACTCCCGGTGATAAGGACTTATCGCTGAGCATCTTCAATGCTTCGAAAGCCGCTCTCCTTATGTTCCTGGGTATCCCGGAATCAACTATTATCCTATTGAGCATGGTGGTGACCTGATTTATCTTCATCTCATTTACCTGCTCCCTGCTGATGTTCGGTCCACTCATAGCCCAACCCCTATACTTAGTTTAACCCTCGCATCTTAAAAGCGGTTAACCTCTCTTTTACCTTTGGAGAGACTGAATCAAAATTTTCGAGCTGTAGATAATCTATATTGAATCGTAGTTATAGGGTATCTCAACTTAAATTATTTATAACGCTTTGATACCAGCCCGAAGAGCCAGGTCTCCCGGGTTCTTCCTGATTTTATAGGGGCTTATCCTGATATCGTTATTTGATGGTATCTTAAGTTTCCTACCACAGTTAGGGCAGCTATCACCGAGCTTAGCCATAAGTTCTGAGGGTGTGGGCAAACCGTACGAGTCTTGTCCAACTTTAGTGAACTCGTAGAGTACGTAGTTGCAGGAACTGCAGCGGTAAATTACGGGCAAGCATTTCACCATGGTTTTCTATGGTGTAATACGTAGTTAAGTAGCACCTCACTAAATACTCATAGCGATCAGAAAGGAGATTTAATACTACCTAACTCTACGAGCTGAGGACATCCAGGAAAACATAAAAGAATTTTATGTTAGTAACACCCTCCGTACCTTATGTCCTGCTCCATGCCTTCTATTTAAATATTCACTGATAGCCAATCTAATAACCTCAGATCTACTAAGACCGAGGCTACTAGCAGCCTTATCTAGCTTGAGTAATGTTTCTTCGTCCAGCTTAAACGTTATTACACGCATTACACCACCGTAGAGGGCTGGAGTGAGTTTGTTATGTAGTTTCAGATAAACTTGTTACATAGAGGGGGATCAGTGAAACTAGTCGGGAAAGTGGAGCCGGGGGCGGGATTCGAACCCGCGAAAGAGCGGGTTTCTACGACCACTGCAGCCCGCCGCCTTAGGCCGCTCGGCCACCCCGGCTCCATAAAGCATGATTTTCCAGAGCTTAAAAACTTCACTAGCGTACTCTCAACGCCCGTACTTTCTCCAGCTCTGCAACCACCTTCTCTATAGCTTTTTGTGGGGACATAGCTATAACTTGAACACCCTGGCTTCTTAGGGCCTTCACATTCTCTAACTCTATATTAAGTAAGTCAAACCTTAAGACTTTGTATAGTACATCAAGAAGCCTGTCCTTAGAACCGAAAAACGTGATTAATGGTGCTATAACTATGAACTTAACACCTCTTTCTTGAGACCTCCTTGCTAGCCCCGCTAACTCGAGTACCCTTTGTTTACTTAATACTGGGGAGAGGATTATAGTTGCTGATACATGGTCAATCAAATCCCTCAGCCCGGTCAGGCTTTCAGGACGTAAAGGAGACTCTGCTCGAATGGTTGGCTCGTATCTAGGCCACTCAATACTAGTAACCATGTTTAGTATCTCAATGAAGTCTTTGTAGTTTCTAGCCTCCGAACCGACCTTGACACCGTCCTCCGTCAGTACTATGAAGATAAGTCTATCCCTCCTCTTAATGAGGTAGTTAGCTAGGGCTACTGCTAGGTCAGCACATTGCTCAAAAAGAGATTTAGGGGTACCGATAAACATGTAACTTGAAGCATCTAGGACTAGGGCTACCCTGAGAGAAGTCTCCACTTCGAAAACCTTGACGTGGAGCTTCCCAAGTCTTGCTGTAGCCTTCCAGTCTATATATCTGAGCTCATCTCCAGGTTGATACTCCCTAGTACTATGATATTCTATACCTGTACCAGGTGTAAGAGTTCTAGCACCTGAAGAAGATCTTACGATACCATACCACCTAGCAACAGGCGCGGTACTAACCTCCGGGGGAATCTTCAGCGATATAAGCTCTTTGTAGTACACAACACGTTCAACTAACTGAAACGGATCGGTTATAGCGACCCTCAAAGGCCCCACAATATGAAGTCCTGTACGTCTATTCAGTAATATCTCCACCATCTGATTTGTTGCTATCTCAATCCCCTTAGACAGCACGAGTCTCCTGTACGTGGAGGAGAGTTGAGGGGGTATAGCTACATAGAGCTTACCTACTAACAGTCTTGCTGTATGTGTGGAGATCACCACACGAAAACGAAGCTTTACGTACTCTCCCTCCACATGAGTGCTAAAGTCGTTGAGCTCACATACGAGTCTCCTACTAGCAACAGTCAAATAGTTGACGTATGTAGCTACGTATGTAACGAAGAGAGCTACCGCACTCAAGGCCTCCAAGACGTTACCGTTAAAGCAGGCTACTACCGAAGAGGCCATAATCAATAAACAGACTACGTAGAACCTCCTAGTTATGGTAAGCTCTTGCTTCCTAGCCGTAGTCGACACCTACTACACTTCTCTCTAGGACGGACATCAGCTTCTCAGCAGACTTCAGTAATCTGAGAGTCATGAGTCTCCATATAGGTGCAAAGAGAAACATTTCCCTACCCAATATAAAGCTGGAGCGTCTCAAGAACCTGACCAAGGCGGTAGCGTCTTTCCTATCCAGACCTGCTCTCTCCAAACAGGTTACAGTATCCTCACCTAACCCCGTAGGACAACCCACTATCTCTACAGCTCTGATTATAGTCTCGTAAACCCTCCTGAAATCCTCTCTACTCTTCCAAGCGATGACACTCGAGCCCTCCCACAGCTCTTTACTTCCCTCGAATCGTGTGAGTAGCACCAGCACCATAATAACAATAGCTAGAGCACCGAGCTCCTCTCTGAGACCGAGAAGAGGATCGTTTTTATAGGACTCTAAGGTCTTCTCCAAGTTCTTCATATAGTAAACAAAGTCGTTTAGTAGAGTAAGGTATGTAGAGGTATTTGAAGTGTGGAGGAGGCTCTTATAGAGAGTAGGGTCTGATCTGTATTTACTGGACTCTACATAAATTAAGCAGTTACTGCTACAGTACCTTCTAATAAGGAGTACCAGGAGTTTCACTAACTCACTGTAGGATCCTCCAAGCTCGAGAGCCTGGTTCGCTAGTATACTCCCATCACCTATAACGACTACGGTAATACTACCCAACCTCTCCACACAGCCAACAGGCTTTAACTCAGGTACAGAAGATTCGGGACTATAAGCCTCAGCATATCCTATAACTTCATCGCAACCCGAGAGGTCCGAGGCTTTGTCTAGCCTAAGGGCTACCCTACTCTGCTCGATGGTGAAGATAGCTCTAGGATATGGCTCGTAATATTCATCAAGGATGTGTTTCCCACTTATCCTCACCTTAGATCCTAGAACTTCCAGGACAGTGTTCGAAGAAACAGACTCGTCAGCTACGATAAGAAGCCCCCCAGACGAATTCAGGAGCTTAGCTATTGCTACCGCTTCACGGATCTTGTAACCGTACTCCGGGGACGTTAAGACTACGCACACTCTCTCCCCGGACTTTACCTGCTCTAGGTAGCTCCAGTTAGAGACGTAGACCACTCTCATTCCGTAACTCCTGAGGAGCTCCACGAACCTGGATAATCCGAACCGTCCGGGGTTTATTGGTGAAGACCCTGGTGAGTAAGGAGAAGGTAAGTCGACGTATTCAAGGATAGCTGTAGAGAACACTATAAACACTAGGAGGGCCAGAAGAGCAATACTCAGTACTCTCAGTGCTACTGACATTTTTTCTCACTAGCTTGGAGGCTTATGAGCCGTAGACCTGCTGAGAGAATGGCAAGCCCTGAAACTAGAGATACTATGGACGTCGCTACCATGGCGAGCATCATGAACACAACAGACATAGCTAGCATCACAAGCGATACTAACAGAAACATCAGAGCAATACTTCTAAGTGAGATACTCATATTAGCCCCAACCCCCTAAAAAGATCTCCTAGATGACATATGGACTCAACTACCTTCATGAAGAATTCGGAAGTAGGTTCGGGGAAAGCTAAGGCAATGACCACTATAACCGCTGACGTGGTTAGACCTGCGTAGTAGACAGCCCTGTGGATTTTCTCGGTCAAAATAGGTAACGCGGTAAGTACAGATAGAAATACCGTTGCTAGGAGGGTGAGGAGTCTGCCACTCGTAGTCGCATTTCCGATGAAGAACATAACCACAGGATAGATAACCAACGTTAAGGAGAAGATGAGAAGCACTGAATACAGAATCTCAAGTACTTCAGCATTGTACTCTGCTACTGTTAAAGCCTTCAATGTGTGGTGTGCGTACAAAGCTATAAACGCTAGTAGAGCCATATTACCGAAAACTGTTTCGATAGCAAAAACGAAGAGGGGGTGTCCCTTCAATGCCCCGAGGTATGAGTATCCCAATAAGAACAGTGACAGTGAGAGCACTATAAACACCACTACCAGACCCTTATTAACAGCTGATCTAACCTGACCCAAGCTACTCACTCCCAGGAAGCTCTTCTTTCAAACGTTAAAAGAATATGAGGCATGCTACATAGTGTTCTACTGAGAGTCAGTGAGAATATCGGTAAGATATAGTTCTTTAAGGATGAGGAAATGTTATTCAGCTACCATGTAGCAACCAGGTCTTTTTTCATATATGTCTCCTGATCTTTTTAGGTTACCTACTATTCTCTCAAGGGTTCCATGATCGATCCCTACTGCCTGCGCAAACCTCTCTAGCTCCGCATACTTAACGCATTCGTCTCTTCTGCCGTGCTCTCTTATATACTCCAAGACCGCTATCTCCTTGTCTCTGAGGCTCTTGGCTTTCCCTGTCATGAATATATCTACGTCTATCAATCCGGTCTCAACATCCATCCCAACTTTCTCCAGGACGGAATTCATTAATCTCACAGCCTCTAAGGCGTCTTCAGCGTCAACCTCATTCTTCAATGCCATCTTAGCGTGTGCCTCAGCAAGTCTTATGAGTGCTTCAAGCTGTCTCGTAGTGATAGCTAGGGGGGCGTTTGGATCAGCAGCACTTCTCTTTCTTAGCTCTATATAGTAGTTCTCAATAATTTTTGAAGCCTCATCGCTGAGTCTCGGCTTAACGTACTTCCTAGCATATGCTATATACTTCCTCATGATTTCTGGGGGAATCTCAGCTCTAGCTCCCTCCGTACTATGAACATCTAGAACGTGTCTCACTATCTGCCTATCTCGGTCTATCTCGGCTACATCCTTGATTATGAATATTAGGTCGAATCTTGATAGGATCGTAACAGGTAGGTTGATATTACCTGGAAGCCCGAGGCTATCCACATACCTCCCACGCTTCGGGTTCCCAGCAGCAAGTACTGAGGCCCTCGCACTGAGCCTAGCATGTATCCCTGCCTTAGATATCGTGACAGTACCTTGCTCCATAGCCTCATGGATAGCAACCCTATCCTCATCCCTCATCTTATCGATTTCATCTACCGATACTATGCCCCCATCTGCTAGGACCATAGCACCAGCCTCAAGGAAGAACTCACCAGTCTGTTTATCTCTAACTACAGCTGCTGTGAGACCTGCCGCGGAAGATCCCTTACCGGTAGTGTAGAGCCCTCTAGGAGCTATCCTAGAGGCGTATTGAAGTAGCTGGCTCTTAGCTGTACCCGGATCACCGATTATTAATACATGGATCTCTCCTCTAATTCGAGTACCGTCACTGAGAACCTTAGGAACACCACCAAACAGTAGAAGAGCTATGGCCTCCTTAAGATCCCAATATCCGTAAATAGCTGGAGCAATGCTCGCCACTATCTTTCTCCGTATCATGGGGTCCCGCGCTAGCTCCCTTATTTTAACCTCATCCTCGGGGCTTATGTTAACTTCCTCCAGAAGCCTCTGTGCCGGTATAACGTTGTTTGCGTCGACATAGAAATCATACACTGATAACCCCTTCCTACCACCTTTAAACAGCTTAATTATACCTATCAGTGAGACTCTGTCACCAGGTCTAACAACATCCACTAAATCCTCAGTAAGTACCACATCTATGGATCTCGGGAGCTGCCCAGGAGGTATGTCCTCAGGTCTTTCCTGCAGGGTCAGGAGCTGCCAATCAATAAAGGTAGATTTCTCTAAGACCAATCTATACGATCCTCTACGTGAGAAACCTCCCTCATCGGAAAACTCAGCCACGCATCTCGGACAGTATGAGGGTCTCTCCACCTCCTCCAACTCCCTATCATCCGGAGGCCAGGTGAACTCGTGTTGTGTACCGTCAGGTAGCACGTGTACATATGCTGCCTTTACTATTTTCTCTTTAGGTGGTGTTGCCCTAACGACTATGCCCTCCAACATTACTAGCTTATTTAGTAGGTCGCTCCGAATCTCTCTGAGTGGGGTGGTCCGAACCCAGCCACTGAGGCGTCCGTAGAATTTTCTTATCTTCTCAGCATATTTCTCATCAATGTCCCTCACTATGTTCTTTATAGCCCCGGAGATAGCTTCTAAAGCTAGTTGGGGTTCTCTCTCTAAGATGATTAGTAGATTATCATCGTACTTAGCTAGATCTTCATAGTCTATAGCTATAGATTTCCTCTCGTAAAACACCATCTCCTTTATTCTCTTTATATATTTCCTCTCCCCATGTTCATCCACGTAGTTCTGAATAAAGTCCTGATACGCGGTTAGATAGTCTATGCCCGCTACCTCGTTTTCCGGTGATATAGAGTTACTTAACATACCTCAACACCGAGTTTTTCCAGGAATTCAGGACTTCTTTTAATGACTTGAACAGAACTATTTCCTCCAGGATCTTACTAATATCGCTGGGTTGCCTCACATCAAGGTTTAAGGCAGCATTCACTATCTTTATTGTCCTTAGGTCGAGTAGGTTAACTAGGGCTCCTCTCAGTTTTTCTACCCTAGCTAGCTCAGCTACATCTGCTTCTTTACTTAGCCTCGATAGCATGAGTCCTGCCGAGAAGTATATGTCTTCTCTCACATCAGCCAAGATGTTACCCCTAGTACTTCTCTCCATATGATAGTACTTTAAAAGATCGACGTCCCTAATAGTGGAATCACGTATCTCAGCATACCCACGACCACTGAGTTCCAGCGCGAGCCATAGGGGGAGGCTAACTTCGTCACCTTTCCTTATCTCGAATCTTTCTCTATCTATCGTTAGAACGCCAAGATCGCTTAAAGCAAGTACACGAACGTTACTCAGCAGTCTGTGAACCCTAACTAAAGCTATGTAGGTTTCTGGGGCTACTAACACGCTCACACCTGATTTTAGTTGAGTTTCGAAAAACATATTAACTCTGGTCTTAGTGAGACCCTAGCTGTGCTGGGTAGTATAGTAGTTTAAATATCTTATATCCTCCTAGTCTTTATATACCGCAAATACCATAGCATGATCCTTGTCGTAAGGGTCTAAGTGAACCACGTCAAGAACTTCAAATCCTCCCCTCTCAAGGGTTCCTATCTCTCTTAGATATATCTCATCCGGCTCCTTCGTAACATCTATGCTTCTAGCCTTAATTGCTAGGTATAGATAGCCACCCTTCTTTAGGAAGAGCTTCGCGTTAGCTACTACGATACTGGCCTGTTCAGGTTGAGCTACGTCAGCGTAGAGCACATCGGTTGTGGGAACTATGTGTGAGTACCTACCGGGAAACCTAGCATCAGCGAGTATCGGTATGATGTTCTTTCTGTAGTCTGCTACTGATACAAGTTCTCTCATAACCCTAGGCGCGAACTCAACCGCATATATGTATCCCTCGTTTCCTACTATATCGGATATGTGGCTAGCAGTTGTCCCGCTACCAGCTCCTAGATAGAGAACTTTACTACCTTTCGTTATGACCAGCTCTTTAATCCCCTTATATAGGGAGGCCGCTAACTTACTTCTTATGTGATTCCACTCTCTGTATTCGGTATCTCCATAGTTAAATAACCACTCACCGTAAACCCTACGACCCGGTGTTAGATTTCGAGTAGCTAGTCTGACAGATCCATCTTCTAACTCAACTATGTAGACGTTCCTATAGCTTGGGTGTTCCTTTACGGAGATTACTTCAACCATAGCTCTACCTCCTCTCCTAATGAGCTTAGGAAGTTTATAACCTACTTCTTCCCACGTCTTGCTGGTTTAGAGGGTTTAGCAGCTGGCGGTGCTCTGGGCGGCGGCTTTGCGTAGAGGGTCTTAACTTCCTGGATTCTATCCTCGAGAAGCTTCTTAAGTCTCGGAGCTATGAAGCGCCCTGTGTAGTAGTCTGCCCTAGCAGCTATAGCGAGCTTCGTAGCTAGAGCTCTCGCTATCTTACCCCTCTGCCACCTCGGTGATTTATGTATCTCAGCGTACTGGAATATTACTCCGTGTTTTGGAGGTTTACCACCTGTTCTCAGTGCCCTGAATAGTGCCTTCTCAGCTCCTAGTACCTGTATTGTGCTAGCTGGTAGTTTAGCTAAGTCCTCTAAGCTTCCAGCGAGGCTCAGTAACCTAGCCCCGAGTAGGGGTCCTACCAGTTCCGTTATGTTAGGTGCTACCTCCTTCATTACCTGCTCTATGTAGTCTGTGAGGTCGCTCCTCATCTCGTACAGGGTTAGTAGTAGACTACTGAAGCTCTGTATCTTACTTAAATCTAGCTCCGAAATTTCAGCGCCGATGCTGTCCTTAGCTACCTTAGCTAATTTCTCCGCTCTACTACCCTTAATACCGAGCTTAGATAAGTTCTCTATAGTGAAGTTGGATCTGGACCCTATGTTTGTCACGAGCTTAGCGTACTCTTCATGCTCTTTCACTAGATCGTCAAGCTCCGGAAAATGAACACTGTACCACTCTCTCAGTCTTGAAGCGAAGAGATTTATTGTCTTATCTAAGTCGTCGATAGCCCTAATAGCCTGTATAGCCATTAAATCCCTCTTGAGAGCTTCCCGCCTGAGCTTCGATCTAGTAACACCCATAGCTACCTCGTAGATTAGCTTGTTGAATTCCTCGAAGTCCTTAGCTAAACCCTCCTTCACAGCTATACCTGGAGTAGAATCTCTTAACTTCATCAGTAATTCGTCTCTGGGGTTAACAACGTATTTAAGATTCCTATGCGCAAGAAAAGAGGCTTCAGCGTCTGTCGCAACAATAAAGAGAACGTCAGGACCTGCTAGCCTGTCCACTAAGCTTGCGAATTCCTGGCTTACCTCTCCAGCCTCTAGTTTCAGCGCTCTCTCAATGATATACCCAATATCTTTTTCAACAAGGTTGTATTCTACATTACCGTCTTCACGCATAGCAAGAGCTCCTATTATTGTTTCCAGTAGTGCCACCTTCATTTAATGCCCTTCTAATAACTGCTTTCTAAGTAATATATAAGAATTACCTTAGCTGAACTCTTTGGTGTGGTTCCTGGTAGGTACTCACCATGAAGCCTGCCTAAACAATCTACGACGTGTGGTGGTATGCTACTAATTCCTTAGGAGTTACTGCAGTATTGGTTGGAGGTGGCGTAGTTGGTTGGATCTAGAAGGTCTAGGGGCTTCAGGGCCGAGAGAGATCTTGTTACGAAGTTATGGGCCAGGGGCTTCGCTGTTATGAGGGCACCAGCTAGCGGATCTAAAGTTAAGAGAGCAGCGTATCCCGACGTTGTAGCTATTAGGAAGGGTCATGTAGCTGTATTTGAGGTTAAATCAAGGTCTAAAGAGGAGAATATATATATCGAGAAAGAGCAGGTGGATAAACTAGTAGAGTTCGCTACTAGGGCCAGTGGGAAAGCTTACATAGCGGTCAAAGTAGCTGGGAGCGATTGGGTCTTTATACCCGTAGAGCTACTAGAGCCTACAGCCTCGGGTTATAAAGTAAGCCGTGAGATCCTAGCGAGAGGACTTAACATCGAGCAATTAGAGGTCGATTTAGGCATCAGGGAAACCTTAGATAAATATATTAAACCACAACATAGCCAAGCCTAAGTTGGGCTACCGAGTAAGGTAGTGAAAGAGAATACGAATATGTTTCGAAAGCATATTGAGCTCTTAAACGGGGGTGTGCGGCCCCCGCCTACCTGAGGACCACCTACCCCAGGGATCAGCGAGCCGTCCTCCGCCCGGTGACCCATGAACGCTGGTGTCGGAGGTTAGGTTGCTCCCTTCCGGGCCTGGCCAGGTTCCCTCCGCAAAGGCGGTAGACCCCTCCCTCCAGAGGGACCTCCGCCACCACCAGCCCCATGGGGCGGACTTCATCGCTGACTCGCTGACCTTAGGGTAGGGGCCCCTCAGGCAGGCTAGGTTACTGGCCCCGCTTTACGCCTTCGGTAGAGGGAGGCGGCGAACTCCCAGCCCTACCCGCACACCCCCATGCAACTACAGATGTTAAGCTAGTTTTTATCTTTCATGTCTTCCCCGCTAGAATACTTTAACATATTGCTGTCACAGCGCGGTTAAGTAAAGGAGCGTAAGTTAATTGTTCGGCAACAGCTAGGTGAAGACTGTTCAACTACTAAGTCCGGGAGCGCTATAGACTTTCATGTACTCTCCCTGAGGTACTGACGTAACTCCAGGCGGGAGCATCACGAACCCATGGGAACGTAATACTGTGGCTTGGTTCGATGACGGGGTCTCCATTATCTTTACCTCTAAGGTCTCCTCGTTTACTAGCTCGACGAACCTTATTCTAGTGAAGCTTGCGAACCTCCCTAGGTATCTATACTCAGACACATTCTTGTAGTAACCAAGTAAGTTATGTGCTCTCGGTGCGGATCCCTGCATCACCTTTAACAAAGGTTGTAGTATGAACACTGTCCCAACGATAGTAGATTGGAAAAGCCCTGGCAGGAGAACTATCGGTTTCCCTCTAACAGATGCTAAGGTAGTAACGCGCCCAGGTTGTATAGCCACACCCCTAAATAGGATACTGCTGTCGTGAAGCTCCGTGATGGTCCTTAACACGACATCTCTATCTCCAAGAGATGCCCCACCTACTGTGGCTATTAAGTCGTAGGAGGATAGCCAGCTCTCCATGTAGGCTTTTAAGGTCTCCACGGAGTCCTCTACCGGATCCGAGACATAAGCCTCCGCTCCCACAGCCTCACACATATGCTTGATCAAAATGCTACTGGATTCTCTTTTCAATCCAGTAACGAACTCCGTTCCTGTGGGGACTATGAGGATCTTCGGTTTTCTATAAACCCTAACTACGTTAATCCCGAGCTCTACGAGAACTCTAGCAGTTAACGGTGTAACAACATCCCCCCTCCTGCATAAGACCTCACCCTCACGTATATCGGTTCCTCTTCTAATCACCTCATGAAATCTCTCATATCTTCTGGGGATAGCAATGTGATCTTCATCCACGAACCTCACAGATTCTACTGGGACTACTGCTACAGCCCCGTCGGCAATAAACTCACCTGTTCTTACGTAAGTAGCCTCACAGTGGTTTAGGGTATCTTTGCTCACAATCTTTAAAATATTCTTGTCACACTCGGCTATGGCGTAACCATCTACATGTGATATATCACGTTCAGGTATGTCTTTAGGGGCCACAATATCCTCAGCTAAAAATCTCCCTATGGCGTCCTTAGGCTTAACCATCTCAATTCCTAGGGGTCTAACCACGTTAGAAATTGTTGAGGTAACATCGTCTAGGTTAATGTACTTAAACATGTAGGATGTTGACGTCCTCAAGGTACATCACACCTAAATACGTTTGCTAAGTAGCAAAATAACCTATCCAGCTCCCAACGTGGTTTTGTCTAGAGGTTATAGCTGGAAACATCGTTTTAGAGGGTTAAAGATAGAGTAGCTAAGGTCAGAGGGTCATTTTCTTAGTGTAGTATGTCCCCACAACAATGTAGAGCGGTAGGAACTCTATCCTGCCTAGATACATAGCCGTCATCAGTAATGTCTTTGTAAGTATCGGGGTCGACGAAGTTGTAATACCTGTTGAAAGTCCCACACAAGAAAGTGCTGACGCTGTCTCAAAAAGGGCGTCGATGTAGCTATAGTGTCCTATTCCTGACGCTAAGAGAGATATGTATATACCTATGGACAGTAGTATTAGTGTGGTCATATAGAGAAATATGTATGAACACACAGAAATTACTTCATCTTCTTTAATTACCTCATCACCTAGCCTTCTAACTATTACTACTGATCTCGGTACAAAAACTCTACCTATCCCCCAGAAAATAACTTTGACCGCTATCACAACTCTCTTTATCTTTATTCCCCCTGCTGTGGAGAAGGTAGCTCCTCCAATAATCATAGATAAAGTTATGACTAGCTTAACAGCTTCTGGATGTTCATAGATCGAAGTCAGGGAAAATCCTGTAGTTGTGTGCCCAGAGATCATGTGGAAAACCCATATCCAGAACAAACTGAAGGAATTCGTCACGAGTGCTATGATCCAGAGCGCTCCGGTGAAAACCACGAAACTGAAAACCATTCCTCTAACCTCTACGGATTTCAGGAAGTCACGTAGACGTCCCAGGCTCATGTTGTAGAGATCTACAAAGTTTAGTGCTCCGAGAACCATGATAACTGACGCAACCACCGCTACAAAACTATTATTTCTAAACCAGAAACCTAGGTTCTCAGAACTCGTTGACATACCTCCCGTAGCTATGCCAGTCATGGAGTGAGCTAGGGAGTTGAAGAGATCCATACCTGCTACTGCGAATAGTAGCGTCCCCAGTAGGGTGTATAGGGCGTATATCGAGAATAGTCTCCTAGCAGTAGATATTACTGTGGGTGCTATTCTAGCACCTCTCTCAGCTACATATATACTTCTTATTGATCTATGGAGAAACGGAAGTAACACACCAGAAAAAACCACAACTCCAAGTTCACCTACCCACTGAGTTAGAGCTCTCCACGCGAGAACCACCCTAGGTAGTTCTTCAGGTCTATCTATGACCGTGAAACCGGTCCCAGTAAACCCGCTCAAAGATTCGAAATATGAGTCGATTAGTGGGAGTCCTGTCGAGTAGCTGTAGATTAAAGCGGAAAGTAACGGAGCTAATAACCAGAAGACTGAAACAACTATGAAAGCGTCTAAGAGTTCTGTAACTACTTCTTTTTTAAAGAGAAAGAATGTTGAAACCGAAGCAACTAGAGAAAGTAGTGCTATTTCCGATATCTTCAGCCCAGCTACTCTCTCAGTAGGTCCTTCAGAAAACGCCATACCGGCTAAACCGACTATAAGAGCGAGAACACTGAGCGTTATGAATAATATACCTACACTAGATATCACAGCTTTCAGTCTCCTGACTGTCGCCATCTTAACCCTGCATAAGATTACTATGATAAAAATCCTTTAATCTTTCTAGTCTCTAGTTAATGCACTGCTCAAGTAAATCTCCCCAGTCTACTAGCTTAACACCTCTGGAAGTAAACAAATTATTAGATCACGTCCTCCCCACTCTGAAAGACTAATTCTAGCGGGGGAGTTTTAGGCCTATCTCTTCACGCGAGGTTCTAGCCCAGAATAAATTCCCAGTTATTGTCCAAACCCGTGGGAAATACAGTACAGCAGTCACTATCTCCGCCCACTCTAAAGACTGGTATTTTCGGTTGTGATATATAAAGAGGTAGAAACATTTTCTGCTAGCTAGATCATACTTAAACCCTAAGTGGTTTGTAGTTTAATAATTACGTTCCTGAGGTTCCTCATAAAGTAGTTAAACCTTTCCCGAAGCAGAGGCCTCTCCTCTGATATCACCTTAATAGCTCTTGAGTAATTTATGAGGATTATATGAGAATCACGGAAAAGCGCTATCTTGCTAGCGAGTTCTTCCTGCTTTAGCCACTGGCCCCAAAGAACACCCCTACCTATAGCTTTAGAGATAAACTTCCTGGCACTGTCCGGGACTTTCCCTGGAGGTGCGAATGAGAATGGTGTGCCGGGGATAGGCATGAATACGTGACAATGTATCCTACCACCTAACTTAATTACCCTCTCGATGTGGTTTAACGTTTCAGTAACATCTTCGTCGCTTTCACCGGGTAGTCCAAAGATATAATCAATATCTACTTCAAAACCATACTTCCTAGCAATTGAGATAGCGTTCAGTACGTCCTCAGCTGAGTGTCCCCTATGAAGTAGCTTAAGGAGCCTATCAGAGCCTGTCTGGGCGCCTATGTTTATTCTCCTGTTATCGACTAAGCTCCTTATTGACTTGAGTAGATCGTCAGTAACGTATTCAGGCCTCACCTCACTAGGAAATGTACCGAGATACACCCTCCCGCCTAACGACCTGATCTCACGGTTCATTACCTCTAGTAGCTCGATTATTGAGGAACTTGAGGCCTTAATACGTTTATATTCATAGTGGAATCCGTTAGGTGATATGAATCTAATGTCTCTAATACCTCTCCTTAGAAGTATCTTAGCATACACAACAGTATTCTCAATACTCCTAAACCTAGGTACTGCTCCAAACATAAAACTTACTTGGCAGTAGCGGCAGGCGTGGGGACAGCCACGCATGATTTCTATTGGGTTGAGCAGACCGAGCTCCTCACAGAAAGGAGGTACTTGATCTAAGTCCTTAACTCTAGGGTGGTCAAACCTAGCTTCTACACCAACCTCATCTATCGCTACCACACCATTAACTGATGGGTGGTCACTTACTGAGATGAGCTTATCGATGAACTCAGTAAGCGATTGCTCTGCTTCCCCTATGAACGCTAAGTCAAACCCCAGCTTCAGAACAGTACCGTATGGATCACCAGACGGGTGAGGGCCTCCAGCAACAGTGATCCCGCCAAGCCTCCTCGATATCTCAGTAGTCTCAACGATCCTACGTAAATTCTGAATCACCTGAGTCGTAAGTAAGGATACCAACAGAATATGGGGACCTCCGAGTGAGGTGATTACTTGAGTAGCTCTATCCCACTTAGTCAACACAAACCTGAACTTATCGTAGATCCTCTCACGCTTAAGGTAGTCGATTAAGTAACCTAGAAGTACACTTATACTGTACTTATTTGCTTCATCAGCTACCACCACTACCGGAACTCTAAACAATCCGAGGCACCCAACGTAGTGGGCCCGCGGGGATTCGAACCCCGGACCTCCCGGTTATCAGCCGGGCGCTCTAACCAGGCTAAGCTACGGGCCCCCGGATTTTTTAGTAAACTGTGCCTTAAAACCTTTAACTTTCTTCGGGCTCTCTAAAAGCTTTTATTGTAAGCATATCTACGTTTACGTGGTAGTTACCGGCATGGACGCCTCAATGCTACTTCCAGGGCTGGCTGTTGGAGATCCAGTAGAGCTAGCTATTCGATTGATTTTCATAATCTGGGGAGCCCTTCTAACGTTTCTAGCTGTGAAGAAGGGTGTGGAACCACTTCTACTGATCCCGATAGGGTTAGGCATGATACTAGCCAACGTACCTGGACTTCATCTAGCAAGATATGTTTGCCAGGATGTGTACGGTCAGGTACCTGAGGCTTTAAAGGGTGTTGAGGGGTTAGTAAACGTTATAGACTTCGGGAACTTTACGAGGATATGCTCTCCAGAGTCTACATCTCTCCTCGGGTGGGTCTACCACCTAGTAGTCAGGAGTGAGATTGGGCCAATATTAATATTTGTCGGTATAGGTGCTCTCGCAGATTTCCGGCCACTACTGTCATTCCCCATAGGAGCCCTCATAGGATCCGCCGCACAGCTCGGAATTACCGTTGTAACCTTCATAGCACTAGCCCTCGGCTTCGGGCTGAATGAGGCTATGGCTATAGGTGTTGTTGGAGGTGCTGACGGGCCTACAACTATATACACAGCAGTCAACATAGCTCCCCACCTTGTGGGTCCACTCACCATAGCTGTCTACAGCTACATCGCTTTAGTCCCTGTAATTCAGCCACAGATAATCAGAGCTTTAGTCCCCAGAAAGTATAGGGCTGTCGAGATGCCGAGTCCTAGTAAGGAGGTTGGCTTAGGACGTGTATTGATGTTCTGGTTCGCATGCCTCGTAGTTGTTGGGGCATTAGTACCAGCAGCATTTCCACTTGTAGTAGCTGTAGCCCTGGGGAACATAGTTAAAGAGCTTTCAACTAAGGTAAGTGAACTTGAGAGGTACTTCAAGACCATGGCGGATCCCTTACTTGACATATCGACGATGCTCACAATGATCGGTGTAGGAGCTACCCTGTCCTACGACTTCCTTGGACAGTATGTAGTTGGGGCCGATCCTGCTGCTTACTTAGGTTTCATAGCTAAAGCATTCGCGATCCTAGGCCTGGGACTCATAGCATTCGCCGTGTCTACAGTAGGGGGAATAGCTTTTGCTTGGGTATTGTACTTCGTAACTAAGGGTAAGGTTAATCCGACAATCGGCTGTGCTGGTGTGTCAGCAGTACCTATATCTGCGCGTGTTGCTCAAAGAGAGGTGCAGAGGGTTAGGCCAGGTCTCTACGTTTTGTTCCACGCGTTAGGACCTAACGTAGCGGGCGTTATAGGTACGGCAATCGTAGCAGGATACTACATATCCTACATAAAGCATTTCTGGCTCCCCTAAGATCTGCGTAGTGAGTGCTACGAGTTTTTAGTTGTATTACGTATTACTACCCAGCTTTTTAACCTCTTTAGCATAAATTTCTGGGTGGAACAACGATTGACACAACGTTAATAGCTTTGCTCGCTGTAGTGTTCTTCATAGTGATTCCGATACTAGTTTCCAGCATCAAGGTCTTAAAAGAGTATGAGAGAGGAGTACTCTTCAGACTCGGAAGGCTTGTTGGAGCTCGAGGACCTGGACTTTTCTTTATAATACCGTTCGTAGATTCCTTAGCTAAGGTAGATCTGAGAATAATGACCATAGATGTCCCCAAGCAGGAGATTATAACGAGAGACAACGTGAGCGTTAAAGTCGATGCCGTAGTATACTTCAGAGTTGAAGATCCTGTAAAGGCTATTACGAAAGTCGCCAACTACATGTACGCAGTATCCCTACTAGCACAGACCGTTCTGAGGGACGTAGTTGGTCAAGTAGAGCTAGATGATTTACTCACTAAAAGAGACGAAATAAACAAGAAGATCCAGAGCATCATAGATGAGCTCACCACACCGTGGGGAATGAAGGTAGTATCTGTTACCTTGAAATCCGTAGAGCTACCTGAGAGCATGGTCAGGGCTATGGCTACGCAAGCCGAGGCGGAGAGATTGAGGAGGGCCAGACTAATACAGGCTGAAGCAGAGAGGCAGGCTGCTAAGGTATTAGCTGATGCTGCTCAGACATATGAGGAGAATCCGAAGGCCCTGAGACTGAGGGAGCTCCAGACATTGGTTGAGATTGCCAGGGAGAAGAACTTGATAATCGTAACGGAGACGGCGTCTGTAGTGGGGACAACAATAGCTACGGCATCAGCTATAGCTCGACAACCTTCGCAGGCTGGTAAGTAATGCGTCTCTACCTGGTTTTTCTCTTTTTTGTCCTATTGATTCCGTTAACTGCTGCCTACACCGATCCTAGCGAGGTGAATATCAGTAATCTGTTACTAGTTAGGGTAGTACCCCCTTGGGATGTGATAGACTCCGGGGTAGCTGAGTGTATAGTTGACGCCGTTAACTATGCTGAGTCGAGGAACCAGGCACTGATTATCGAGCTGGAAACATATGGGGGGTACCTAGACGCAGCTTTTACTATAGGGGATAGGTTAGCTATATCAAAGATCCCGGTGATAGTCTTCGTATCTGGTGGGAAGGCATTCAGTGCTGGTACTCTGATAATGCTTCCCTCACACTTCATCATCCTCTCCCCGATAGCTACTATAGGAGCGATGCAGCCAGTAGCTGTTAATCCTGTGACAGGAGAGTATCAGCCAGTAAATGAATCAAAGATTTTGAATCCCATAATCGAGAAGGCAGTATACTACGCCAAGATAAGAAACAGGAATGTCACTGCTGTGCGGCTCTTTATTACGAGGAACCTAGTCTTAACAGCCGACGAAGCTGTTAGTAACGGGATAGCTGACGCAGTAGCTGAGAACCTCTATGAAGCCCTTAGACAGCTATCTGGGAAGGTACTTCATGTCGATAGTAGGAACTTCACTTTTCTGGAGCGTCTAAGTGTGGAGGAGTATTCATGTAGTATTAGATCAAGGTTTCTATCTCTTCTATCTAATACCTTACTCTCAAGTGTCTTAACTACTATCGGGATAATGGCCACAATATTCTCGATAGCCTCCGGGAAGCTAGAGGCATTGCCTCTAGCTCTAGTATTTCTAGTTCTAGGGCTGGTGGGCTCAGGTTTTAGTCCTAACCTAGTGTCCCTCTTCTTAATTATGATTGGCGGTGCTCTTCTATCAATAGAGCTATTCCTAACCCCAGGCTTCGGAATAGTGGGAATTACAGGCATAATAATGCTAGCTACAGGATTCGCCTTACTACCAACTGGAGGACCCACCTACATAGCACCTAACGCCACCCTCGTATCTGTATCGAGGTACATAGCTATCGGAATTGGTGTTGGCTTAGGTGCTTTCACAGCACTCGTTCTGTATAAGGTGTTGAAGGTCAAAAGACTTAGATCCACACTCTTCGAGCTTGTAGGGAAGATAGGTAGATCATTGGATCGCATACCTGCTGGTGGTGAGGGGTTCGTCATCGTCGAAGGGGAGTACTGGAAGGCCTACTCCGACGAGGAGATACCACCCAATAGTCTCATAGTAGTCGTAGGCAGGAAGGACAGTGTCTTGATAGTGAAAAAACATGGCGGGGGTAGCTGATCTCCCCCTTCACAGCGGACACGTACCTCCATGGCTTTTCAGCATCATGAAGAGGATGGCTAGGGCCATAGTAAAACTCGTTGTTCTGGAGCTTGGTGAGGTACACTTACTGAGAAGGTTATCGAACCCTCTATGGTTCCAGGCATTTAATAATGCTATAGGTATGGACTGGGATAGTAGTGGCTCAACTACTGTCACAGCAGCTATACTGAGGGAGGTACTAGCTGAAGAAAATCTAGGTGTCTGGGCTGTTGGTGGTAAGGGCTCCCGATCCCTTGACGTCCCTAAAGATCTCGAAAAGCTCTCTGAGGTAGGTGCTATAAGCTATAACCTATACGAGGAGCTCGTTAAGGTGTCGAAATTAGCAGCTAAAGCAGATACAGCACTACTCCAGGACGGTTTCAGCCTTTACCACCACATGTTACTATTCAACGAGAAAAGTAACTGGGTAGTAATTCAACAAGGAATGAACCCATCCGAGAAAATGGCACGTAGGTACCATCTTTCATGGGAAAAAGCAGACCCAGCAGACATCACGATAGAACCCCATACCGGGGCCGTATGCGAAAAAGTAGTGGAGCCTCTCAATCTAACCGATAGAAGGTCCCAAAGAAGCCGTAAGGTAGTTCTGGACTTAGCTCAGGAAAACCCATCACACATCTCTAAGCATATCCGAGTTGTGAACGCAATCATTAAGGGTTATAAACCTCTGTTCGGGGATCTTCCACGTCCTATAAAGCCGAATATAGCTTACTACAGACCGGTAAATCTTACTAGTAGGATGCTCAAGATATTAAATGAGGTGTACGAGTCTAGACCTGCTAATTTCATAGAACTTCTCCTGCGGACGAAGGTAGGGCCTGAAACCATTCGCGCACTCTCCCTGATTTCAGAGTTAATATATAGAGAGCCCCCTCCTCTAAATGATGTTGTAGTAGTTTACAGTCCATTCAAGTACGCGTACGTTATTGGTGGTAAGGACGGCATACCGTACCCAGTTAAAAGAGAACTTGCTGAGGAGGTAATAAGAGAGCTATACGATATTATTAAAGCTTCGGAGCTAAAGCACGAGGAGAAGGTTAGGGCGTTCAGGTCTCTCGCGAAGTTTGCTCCACCTGATATCTTACCTATCTAGACTCTCTCGACCTCTATCTCGATAAATGGAACATGTTTATACCCTCTCCTCTCGCTCCCTATCCTTACATCAGCTAACCTGATGCTCTCCCCCAACCTAGACTTAAGAACATTGTATAGCGTTACTGCTCGATGAATATTGTCTCCGCAACCCCTTATAACGACAGACCTAACCCCCTGATTAAAAATTATTGCTATAGATGCTAGGTACTCACTAATAGCTCTTTTACCAACACTAACCTTGTATGATCTTTCCTCACTCATTAAGTCCTCCTAAATAAAGTTAGCTCAGCTTAAATAAGCTTATCAACTTCAGATACACTTCCCCTCGCTTAATGTCCGGGTCACGATGCGTCCTAGCAGAGTGCTGAGTTTAAATTAGCTCACATTCTAAGCTAGACATTAGGGTTGGAGGTGCCAGAAATAAATCTTGGTGCGGATATAGAGAGCCGTAACTATGTTTTAGCCGTTCTAGAGGCTCTCGGAATTGAGAAGCTGATGCCGACGCAGGTTAAAGCTCTGCAGCGCGGTCTCATCGACTCTGATAAGAACATGGTCATTATAGCTCCGACAGGTAGTGGTAAGACCCTGATAGGGTACATAGCATTAGTTAAATCGGTATCTAGTGGTGGAATCGGGGTCTACCTAACCCCGCTAAAAAGCGTAGCTACCGAGAAACTGGAAGATCTCGAGATAATCTGCAGTAAAATAGGGTGTAAGGCATGTATAACCACCGGGGACTACGACCAGCCCTCTGAGTGGCTATCTGAGTGCGATCTAATTGTCGCGACATATGAGAGATTCGATTCTTTACTAAGGCTCAGACCCTCGTGGATTAGAAGGGTTGACACTGTTGTGATAGATGAGGTACACACTGTTGGGGATCCTGATAGAGGGCATGTCGTTGAGTTAATAGGTGTTAGATCCCTAATGGAGAAGCTTAGGATAGTTGGTCTAGGTGCTACGGTGGGTAACCCCGAAGAACTTGCTGAGTGGCTCAATGCTGAGCTAGTATATGATGACTGGAGACCGACGATGCTCGTGGAGGGCTTCTACGATAGGAGAGAGCAAGCTGTGTTCTTTGAAGACGGCCGTGTAGAACGGGTTGGTAGTAACCTCGAGATCCACTTACTTAAAGAGGCACGCTTAGGGAACTACCAACTACTTATTTTCAGACATTCAAGGCAGTTAGCTGAAAGCCTAGCCAGGCTTCTTTCCAGTCATTCAAGCGAGTCATGCCCGGATCTCCTAGACGAATACATCGCACTTGACCCGCTGAAGGTGGAGCTGGATAACTTGAGGTACATTCTAAGTAAGTGCATAGCTTATCACCATGCTGGACTCTCTTCCACCACAAGGAAATTTATTGAGAAAGCTTTCAGGAAGAGGCAGATCAGGGCAGTGGTAGCTACACCTACTCTTGCTGCCGGTGTTAACCTCCCAGCGAGGAGGGTCTTAGTGAGCATAAGAAGGTTTGAGGAAGGTTACTTGAAGAGGATATCTATATCGGAATACAAGCAAATGGCTGGGAGAGCTGGAAGACCTGGGTTAGACCCATACGGGGAGGTTATAATATCTGATGCTGTAAGCAGAGAGGAAGCGTACAGATACATAAGAGGCCTGCCGGAGCCAGCAACATCTGTCTTAGCATCTGAAAGAGCCCTCAGATTTCACATACTGTCTCTCATATCCTCCGGCGATGCGGACAGCGTTGACCAGCTTTTCAAGATATTGAAGCTGACCTTAGCCTTTAAAAACATCGGGGATTCCTTGATTGAAAAAGCTAGAGACTCTTTGGAGGACCTCATCAAGTGGGCCATGATAGTCCGGGAAGAAGATAATCTGAGGCCGACAAAGCTGGGGAGAACAGTTTCAGCTCTTTATATAGACCCGGAGACAGCAGTGATAGCTATAGAGAACCTATCGAAGGTTAAGAAAGTTTATGACATATACTACCTCACACTCATAGCTATGACCCCCGAGTTCTCGAAGGTTAGGGTTGGTAGTGTTAAGTCAGAGGAGCTATATTCAGCTATGGAGGTATTAATTGAGAGCGGTAATATTCCTCTACCTAGATGGGCTGACACCTACGAACTTCTTAGAGCTGTGAAGCTCGGGCTAATACTGAGAGACTGGGTCGAGGAAGTGAGGGAGGACACCATAGTGGAGAGATATGGGATAGGCATCGGAGACCTGAGCGTCATAACAGACTTAGCTCAGTGGTTGCTCTACTCTCTCGGAGTAGTAAGTAGTAGTGTAGGTCTCAAAGAGCACTCATCTAGGTTACAGGTACTTAGTAAACGTGTTGAGTACGGGGTTCGGGAGGACGCTCTAGAACTCGTTCAGCTGAAGTGGATTGGTAGGGTAAGAGCTAGAAAACTCATAGCTAGTGGAATAAAGACCGTGGAGGACGTAAGCAACCAAAGCCCGGCTAGGATAGCTGATATTCTTGGCATCGGTGTAAGGCAGGCTGAGGAAATAGTCAACGAGGCTAGGGCCATATGCTCCAGGAGAGCAAACGTGTTTAAATAAGTTTTATTCTAAGTATGTTAAATGGGAGAGAGATATAAGGGAGGAAACACCTGAGATACCGAGAAAAGACCTGAGAATACATTCCGTTGAGTTACTCAGACTTTACAAGGAGCTCATGAAGTACAGAGAGCTCTCAGAACTAGTTAAGATCCCTCCACCAGCTATTTGGAGATACATAACTCTCAAGATTGTCCCAAGCTACGAGAGAGCTGAGAGCTTAATAAGAATTCTAACATCTAGGGAGATTGTTGCTGATATATTAAAGAGGCATATCAGGTTCAGAGATGATGCTGTGGATGTCAGCGGTGTCCTCAGTAATATACCTCTACTAAAGATACTAGCTTACGTAGCATACTTCAGCTTTGATGAGGTGGATACGGTACTCACAGTAGAGCTAGACGGGGTCCCTATAGCTACACTAGTTGCCGACCTCTTCAAGTCTAAACTAGCAGTAGCAAGAAAGGGCATACCGTTCACTTCAGATGAGGTTTACGAAGTAGAATACGTGTCGAGAGACCCGCCATCTATAGTGCGCCTTTATGTGACTTCCTCTGGGCTCAAGAAAAGAGAGAGGGTATTGATAGTGGACGACATAATTAGAAGCGGTAGAACTACCGCAGCTATGCTGAAGCTGATAAAGAGCGTTGGTGCTTCCCTTGTTGGTGTATTTTCACCGATAGCTATAGGTGTGAGTTGGCATAAGACGCTTGAGGGGTATCTCGATAAGGTTGTCACAATACTGAACTTTGAAGGATGAGGGGGTTGAAAGTCCGAGGACCTCTAAATTACGTATGGGAGGTGGTATCTAGAGCCTTTGCCGCAGCTTTTGTTCTTGAAGCTATATCACCCAAGGTCAGTGGGGTCACCTCACTAGAAGGATTCAAGGAGATGACGATACTAGAATTCATACAATCTTCATACCATATACGCGACAGGGTTTGGGAGCTCCTAAGGTATGATAGCTGTATTCCTTTGGGTAAGCCCCTGCTTGACCTTATGAGGTCTGTAATGGGGGACCCGTTAGTTAGAACCAATACCTGTCTAGGGTACGGATTAATGTCTATTTCCTTAGCTTCAACAATTCTTTACTCGCTGAGAGAAGGCTATTTTAGCGGAAGAATAGAGGATATTGTTTTAGCTGGCTACAACAAGTTCGAGGAATGTTCCAGGAAGGAGTCTCCGGGAGACCTACTCGAGTCAATAGCCATAGCGAGTCCTAGCTATCATGGGAGATACTCTAGAGACACCTTCGACAGTGTTTACGAGCTCCTTAGGGAGTCAGCTATGTGGGATATACTTGCTTTTAACATAATTAACAAGTTTGCTATAACAATGGAGATATTAAGCTACATCAGGACGGCTCGTGATGATAGACTTATAAATAGGATCGGAAAGGCTTACAGAGAGTTTTCTGGTAAATATCGTGACAGCATCGCATTCAAATCTGGAGGCTTGATGTTCTCCGAGTTCGTGATGGTGCTCACTTCCAGGGTAGAGCTGAGCGACTTGGAGCTTCGTAGAATCTTCACCAAGATTCTCAACGCTAACTTAGGGTCTATATCAGACCTGGTAGCATCCTCTGTTGCTTTAGCATTGATTGAGCAGGCTCTAGGTGGAGGCATGTGATGATAGCTGTCTCCAGGATTAGCCACCCTAAAGATATAGGGACCCTAATCGAAGCAGTCAAAATTAGTGAAGCTGAGATTACCCTGCTATGTGGTGATGTGAATATAAACGAGAGCTTCTTTAATGATTTACCGAACAGTAAGGTCATCATGATTTCGGGAGACGACGATGATGTACACGTAATTAAAGTCGCGAGAAGGCGTAACGCGTTAATTGACGGGAAGATAGTTGAAGTCTTCGGAATAAAGATTGGTGGTATAGGCGCTGTGAGCACATCACTTGACAGCACATCCTTGACTCTAGCGGGAGGTAATGTGGATATTTTAATGACTCACTACCCTCCATATGGTTGTTTAGATAGGATACCGCCTCTACTCATACCCTCAGGATTAAAGACTGTGCGGAGCGTGGTAGATTCATTAAAGCCGAGTCTCGTTCTTATAGGACACGGAACTAAACCAGCAATAGGTTTTTGTGGTAATGCTGTAGCTGTTAGTATGCCACATACTATAGCAATAATTGATTCCTTTAAACCTCGTAGAATAAGGTTTATACCATTAACTGGAGAGCATAGTTAGGTAGGGTTAGTGTGTGCTCAGATTGCCGCATAGGATTCCTAGTAAACCCCATAGCGGGTATGGGTGGATCAGTCGGCTTGAAAGGGACTGACGGTGATCTACTCGACGAAGCCATAAAAAGAGGAGCGAAACCTGTAGCTCCATCTAGAGCTATGAGGTTTCTATCCAAGCTTAAAGAGAATAAACCGGACGACATGACCTTAATTTCCGCTGGGGGGATTATGGGGTGCGACTATGTTGCACAAGCCGGTCTGAGAGGGTATATCTGTCTTGAAGAGCCTAAACACAGAAAAACTACCAGGAACGATACAATCAGCATAGTAAGGGAGCTTCTCAAACTCGGCGTACACGCCATAGTCTTCGTTGGAGGGGACGGAACAGCGCGAGACATTCTAGAAGCTTGCGGTCCTTCAATACCGATAATAGGAATACCTTCAGGTGTCAAAGTATACTCATCAGTTTTTGCGGTATCACCAGAAGCAGCATCCAAGATCGTCACCGACTTCTGTCGGGGCGAGGCTAGAATAGAAATAGGGGATGTTGTTGACGTAAATGAAGAGATGTTACGTCAGGACATCTTACTACTTAAGCCTTACGGGAAAGCTCTCACAATCTCATCAGAGAGTCTTAGAGTAAGCACCAAGGAGTTAGGTGGTTCAGATGATGTTGACGCCATAGCTGAGTACTTTATTACGGAGATATATAAACCGGGAGCCCTGTACATACTAGGGCCCGGATCAACAACTAAGACTATAGCTACAAAACTCGGGATAAATAAAACCCTCCTAGGTTTTGACGCCATCTACGACGGAAAACTTGTCGGGAAGGACCTCACAGCAGAAGATATTCGAAGACTTATCAACACATATAGAGAGGTCTACGTAGTTCTATCAATAATTGGCGGGCAGGGATATCTCATAGGGCGAGGTAACCAACAACTAACTCCTGAAATACTTAAAGCTATAGGACGTGAGAGAATCGTAGTCGTCAGTACTAAAAGCAAGCTTACTAGGCTTAAGCGCTTGTTAATAGATAGTGGGGACGTTGAAGTAGACAAGGAGCTGTCCGGCTACTACAGAGTTATAACAGGTTACGGGGAGGTCTCCATCATCAAGGCCGTACCCGCCTCAGACCTGGAAGCTCTCAATTCATGAACGTAACCGTTTGTCCCTAGATGCTTGTTGATGTGGGTTTATGTTTGTTTATTGCGTCTAGGGACTTCCACCTTACTCGCAGGGGTTTTCCCTACCCCTGCGGGTCGTGGGCGGCCTTCGTCCCGAACGGAACGCAGGACACATCTACGCTTAACCCCGCAGAGCTCGGAGCACTACTCCCATCACTCAGCAGGGTATCCAAGCTACCTACAGGAATGAAGTTAGTGAGCTCAACGCATAACCCCAGAACACAGCAAACCATAAACACAGAGACCACCAATCAAAAACAGAACAGCCCAAACTACTTACTAGTTAAATAATGATGCTAGTGTTAAATGCGGATCTCACTAAGTAATTTCCTCAGTTAGATGGGAAGTTTAAGACGAGTCTCTTCCTACTTCTCCACCAGGTAATGTGTTTTACACCAGCTCTCTTCAGCTCGATGGCTAGTTTTCTGTCTGTTGTGATTACTATGGCTTCAGCTCCTATGGTCTTGGAGTAATCTAGTATGCACTCATCTGCGGTGGAACATCCTCCAATATCTACCCATGTTAGAACCTCTGAGTAGTTATCTAGCTTAGCTAGAGCTAGCCTAGCAGCAACAGCCTTACTGCCTTTACCTGAAGCTAGCTTCCTAAGCTCTCCTACCACAGGTGTGAGTAATCTTATATCAATACTTGAGCAGTAATCTGTGAGAACCTCCTTCGATTCAAGTAGGGGATCTATCCCTTCATACACTAGAAGAAGAGCACTTGTATCCGGGATAATAACACAGCGACGCTCGGGCTGGTTAGTCCCTAATGACACCCCATCCTACCAGTCTCCACCTATTCATAACGTTCCTACTTATGGCTATCTTCATCCCCTTCCACGCTACAACAGGCTTGTCTACTAACTCAAGCTCGAACCAGTCACTCGAGAGTCTCTTAATAGTGGCCATAGCTATTGCTGTACCCACGGTCACTACAAGTCTCTCACCAACTCTTAGCGGGGAGACCTTCTGAAGCTCCTTGGTACCGATCACCCTCTCAAATAAGGAGAAGTCAGCAGCGATGTGAGTACGAGGCTCGGGGAGCTGGCCAGCTAAACCTACAACTGAGCCTACCAGCTTGTCGGCTTTAGTGAGGGACGGATCCAAAGATGTTCCGATAGCTACCAGTCCACCAGGTCTTGCTTCCTTAAAGCTTCGTTCACCAAACTTTATGCTCTCAATCCTGGTGACAAGCTTTCTATAAACTGTTTTCCCACCTTCCACGACCTTTATTCCAGGGCTTATCTCTATCTCGTCACCTACCTTAAACACTCCCTTGATGATGGATCCACCAACTACCCCACCAACAAGTCTGTCAGGTGGTGTCCCGGGTTTATTCACATCGAAAGACCTGGCAACAAACATGACTGGTTTTGCTGATAGGTCACGTTCAGGAGTCTTGAAGTGGTGTTCCATAGCCGATAGGAGGACATCTATATTTACTCCATGTAGCGCACTAACTGGAATTATGGGGGCGTCTTCCGCGAACGACCCTCTCAAAAAGTTCCGTATCTCATCGTAGTTCTTTTTAGCTTGCTCCCTATCAACTACATCTACCTTATTCTGAACCACGATAATGTTTCTAACCCCTATGACCTCCAATGCTTTGAAGTGTTCCCGTGTTTGTGGCTGTGGACACGGTTCGTTAGCTGCTACGACTAAGAGAGCACTATCCATTAAGGCCGCTCCAGAGAGCATGTTCGCCATTAAGACCTCATGTCCTGGTGAATCTACGAAAGATATACTCCTTCTGTAGACAGGGTTTGAACATTCTATCGGATCTGTAACAAATCTCTCATATTCGGATCTATCCGGGCACTCGTAAACATCTGCGTCGGCGTAGCCCAGCTTTATGGTCATAGATCTCAGTAACTCCTCTGAGTGCTTAGAGGTCCATATACCTGTTATAGCCTCTACTAACGTAGTTTTCCCGTGGTCAACGTGACCCACTACACCTATGTTTATCTCAGGCTGCCTCACACTCTGATCCATAGACTACCCTCGAAGCTCGTCCGAAGTAAACCTATCGATATACAGTACCTCCTTAACTCCTTCGACGTGCCTTAATATGTCGTATGCCGCAAGTGCTTTAGCGTACTGAACATCTCTCCCGACACGAATCTCCTTAGGGAGTTCCACAGTAACTTTCCCGGATTCGCGATCAACGTTAACAGATATATTATCAATCTTAACACCTCTAAACCTCCTCTTAACTAGGTACTTAACAGCCTCGACTGGGTCGGTTACGACCTTAAGCACCTTTATTTTCAGCTTTAATGTCTTACCAGCGAGAGGGTGGTTAAAGTCTACTACTACTCTCCCACCTTCAACAGCAAGTATCCTCCCAGACTCGTCATTTATTCTAACCTCCCTACCAATCTCAGGCCTAACATTCTGCTTCTCGAAAAGCCTCCTCGGATATATTTTAACCTTACTCGGATCTCGAGGACCGTATGCTTTCTCAGGCGGTATCTCAAATTCTGCTTCCTTACCCTCCTCACAGCTAGCTAGGGACTCTTCAAACCCCTGAAAAAATCTACCTTCACCTACAACGACTACCTCCGGCTCGTAGACAGCACCCTCAACATACTTCTTGTAAAGTTTTGCATCTACCTCTGACGTAGTATCGACGAGTTCTCCCGTGTCTTTCACGAACAGCGAGTACTCGACTATAGCTACTCGACCCTTTTCTACCACATACCTCACCTTAGTCTAAATACCTCACCTCAACTTAAAAGCGATAACAGCGGTCTATACACATAAATTAAGTTGTACTGTATCCTCATTGTTATATGAAAGGCGCCGGGGGCGGGATTCGAACCCGCGTGGGGGAGGCCCCCAGTGGGTCTCACGTTCAATGCTGGAACTCGAGCCCACCGCCTTAGACCGCTCGGCCACCCCGGCTCGCTATATATTTGCTATACTCAGGTATATAATTTATCACTTGCTGACTTAAAGTTTCATGTTCAGACTATCCTTTATAATACAAAACAATACTCTCTAAGCTTCTCGATTCTTAGTGAGTTAGCTTGCTTAATTTTGTTTCAATGTTTTAGAGGTTATGAGGTTTATGAGGTCGTTCCCAACCTTAATAGCTATGTCTATGGCTGCTAGTATCTCTGACTCGGTGAGGCCACCGCTCCCAGATTTCTGGAGTCCGGCTATTCTTCCATCATCAGATACAGCTACTATAAGCTTAGTCTCTGCCATATTCTCCTCCTCTAGATCTGGGTCAACAAACAACACATTCTCGACTTTCGAGACGGTTACGGTCACTACCTTATGATTTAATGGGAGTGGAGATACCTTACTACTCCTGTCTACTCTGATATTACCTGCTTCATCAACCTCCACCTTAGGTAGGTAGGTACTCATTAATGCCGCTAGAGAAGCTATTGAGGACGCGTCCACTAAGTTTCCATCATGATCTAGTACGTAGATATCTACGTAGACTACCCAAGCCTTTCTACCAGGAATTATCGCCAGCTTACTTAAGTCTATTGCCTTCAACTCCCTCAATGCCCTATCAACAACTCTAGCAAGCTCTATAGCGTTCTCGTCGGGGGGTCCTGGCTCAAAAGTTGGTGAAGCAGTCGGCATGAACTCCGCACTGACTACAAGTGCTCCCTCATTCGGCGTATCCGGGTATGGACTTCCAATCTCAAGCTTTACACCAGCTACAACAACAGTGTTACCCAGCCTAACGAGGGCCGATCCATCAGCATTAGGTACATAACCGAGAACTACCTCAATTGGTCTAAAATCTAGTAAGCCCCTACCAGTGCTTCTCATACCCTTCTTAAGCATGTTAATTATGGTCAACATCTTCAGCTTTGGGGTTATCATATCCGTAGACGGTGTATGAGACATTACTCTTCAACCCTCACCTTCAGATAACTATTTCTGAGAGCCTCTCGAGCCAGCCTATATATCTGGTTAGCACCCTCTAAAGCTAGCTTAAGAGCCTCGACGAACTCATCCCGGGTGAGGACTCCGTTAAGCTGTAGTAGTGTTATCATGCCTAGGGATGGAGCTACAGCTACAGGCATGTCAGCCTCACCGAACATATCCTCCACCTCGTCGATGTCCAGTACCAGGACGTTATTGACCTTACCCACCGCAACACCTACTACTATATCCCGCATCGGTATTCCGGCATCGGCTAACGCTAGAGAGGCTGCTGTGACTGAGGCAGTTCTAGTTCCACCATCAGCATTTATTACCTCTATGAAAATATCGATGGCGGTTCTCGGGAACATCTCAGTCATAACCACAGGCTCCAGCGACTCCCTTATTACCTTTGACAGCTCTATTTCCCTACGAGAAGGAGCAGGAGACTTCCTCTCATGTGTTGAGAAGGTGAGCATGTGGTATCTACACCTTATTATAGCCCTATCTGGGAGGAGTAAATGTCTCAGCGGTATCTCTCTAGGACCGTGAACCGCTGCTAAGATCTTAGTTGCTCCGTACTCGACTAGGGCTGAACCCGAGGCTTTGTTTAAGACTCCTACGGATATCTTTATAGGTCTCAGCTCGTTCGGTCTCCGACCGTCATGTCTTAACCCGTCCTCTCTAATCAGTCTTGGTTTCTCCACCTATCAGACCCCTCTTAACTTTCTCTCGGATAATAAACTCTTTAACCCTATCTGTCAGGCCCGGTATGTGAGCTTCACGCTCTATTTTGAGTATGGCCATTATAACTATCTCCTCGAGCTCCTTGTTTGGGCACCTCACAAGTATCCTACCATTTCTAGCTACTATCACCTCACAACCTGTCTCACCTTCTAGGAGCTGATGCATAGAGCCCTTACGACCTATTACTCTCGCAACCTTCACCGGACTTATCTCTACTACCGTTCCATGAACAATCTTACCTAGACCCTTACCCTTAGTAGTTAGTATAGGTCCTCTATTACGTTCGAAGACCTCGACCTTAGCAAGTATGGTGTCCCCCACAGCTAAATAATCACCTAGATCCTCTCTAGCAGGGTTGACGGGCCTGCCCAGAAAGTCAACAGCATATAGAGTAGCAGTAAACGGTGCTCGGATATCTACCTCCCAAGACGTCACACCTACATCCATCACATACCCTATAACTAAATCATCAACCTGCGGTACGTAGCATCCCTCTAGAGGTATTAGACTCAGCTCCTTACTTTCCTCGTTAACCTGGGCTAAACCGACGACCGTTGCTATGTACTTACTACCCACTTTAATTATGAAGTTAGGTGTGGAGATCTTGTAGTCTCCTTCAACTATCGCCTCACCCGGAACTACTAGAACCCTGCGAGGTTCCTGGGTCTCCAACTAAACCACCTCGACCTTGACTTCTGCCTGACCCTTTGTGATCCTATTGATCTTATCTATAACCTCACCTTGGAGACCTGCTGGAACCTCAAAATCTAGCTTAAAACTACCGTCCTTACCCCACTCCTCTCCTTTAACCTCACCCAGTTTCTTCAAGTCTTGAGCTACCCTAGGAGCTATCTCCGGAGGCACCTTCACCGTGAACTTAGCTCTCGCTATCCTAATTGGGAGGACCCTAGCAATAGCTTTGACTATCATGGCGGCCTGCTCCTCCACACCCTTATAAAGATCTATAGAGACCTTAGCCTCCTCCATAGCTTTCTCAATCCTCTGTGGAGGGATCGGAGTCTTTGTTCTAGGGTCCACAGCTGACCTAGCTATGTAATTAATGATCTGCCTTCTCTTATTCTCTAACATCCTCCTTCTCTGCTCTGTTGTGAGTTGGAGCTCACCTTTCTTGATGATTATGTCAGCTATTTTTCTTATGTCTTCTGTCCCGAATACCCTGACTAGTTCCTCGGGGGAGGCTTTATCACCCTTACGAGCATCCTTATATATGTAGTCCCCCTTAAGAACATCCTCCAGGTCTACCTGCCTACCTTCCCTATACTCAAAAGCTTTATCTGGGTCAACTAATATCTCGAATCTATGTCCCTTAAACTCATACCTAGCAACAACATACTCCCTGCTTTTACTCATTTATCTACACCGGCCTCTTGAATCGCAGCCTTGATTTGGTCGACAGACATCTTCCTGAATATAGCCTCCTTAACGTCGATATACCCTATCTCGACATAGTTCGGATCGAGAGGACCTTCACTACTAGCTCTTAAAGCCTGAAGAGCTAGCATTATCTGCTCCTTAACGTCGAGCCTCTCATCATAGTGTTTCTCAAGGTATTGCGCAGCTGTCTGCTCACCCATACCAACAGCCAGTGCCAGATATCCGAAGTAGTAGCCATTTATTTCTGTCCTAAAAAGCCTAACCCCCCTCCTATCAATACCCAGAAATATCAGTGAAACACCGAACGGTCTCACACCAGCATGCTGTGTGTAAAGCTGTTTAATGTCGCACACACTCCTAGTTAGTAACTCCACATCTATCTGCTCATCATACACGAATCTGTAGTTCATGGCTACCTGCCTAGCATAATCTATGAGAACCCTTCCATCAGCTGCCAGCCCAGCGAATGAGGCTCCAATATGTGTATCAATAATGTAAACCTTCTCAATAGACCTCATATCAATTAGCGGAGCTATTTTTCTTTTCTCAGCAACTAGAACACCACCTTTATCGGTCTTTATCGCTATAGTAGTCCAACCTTTCCTTATATTCTCAGAAGCATATTCTACCTGGTATAACTTTCCATCAGGGGAAAACACCGTTATTGCTCTATCATATCCCAGAGCAGGAGGACCGAACGCCATTACCTCACCCTACCAATCTAGTCTATACAAGTGCGACATAAAAATAGATATCACACAGAGATTAATTAGAACCTATCTCACGCTAGAAAGTGGTATCCGACTTAACCCACTACTTTAATTTACTGGGATTCACGTTCCCCACGTTTCAAAACTAGTAGTTTTGGATAATTCAAAGCAGGAAATTAGTTCAGTAATGTCGTTTCAGTATTTTACAGTAAATGAGTATCTCAAGGCCAGCCCAAATTCTTCTCTATGGTTAGCAAAGAAAGTAAATTCCAATCACATAATTCATTCTTATTTTTATCGGTTCTACATGACTTCTAGAGAAGTCTGATGGAAAGCTCAAAGAACATTAGGAAGCTAGCATTTAAAATCTCCTGGCCCATGATAGTAAGCGAGCTGACAGAGAGCCTATACTCTCTAACCGATACGTACTTCGTATCAAAACTCGGCACACACTCCCTAGCTGGTATCGGGGTCGCTTCATACGTAACTTGGCTGATCTTCGGGCTAACCTCAATATTCTCAGTCGGTGCTCTCGTATTCATAGCTCAAGCTTATGGCGCTAAGGAACTTAAAAGAGCTAGAGTAGCTCTAGGTACCACAATACCAGTTACGATCCTGCTAACCCTCCCAGTAGCTCTCGCAGTGTCTGCTAGATCTGATGCTTTTATCGCTTTAATTGCCGGGTCAGAAGAGCATGGTGTCATAACTGAGGGAGCTTCCTACCTCAGCATTAGAGCTCTCGGATTCCCGATAATGGCCGTAGCAATGTGTCTCGACGCCTCACTCAGAGCTGTAGGAGCCACGAAGTACTCAATGATATCCATAGTCTTTAGCGCCCTTCTTAACGTGATCCTCGACCCGATCATGATTTTCGGGTTACTAGGATTCCCCAAGCTAGGCGTAGCAGGTGCTGCTCTAGCCACAGTAATATCGTCAGCCTGTTTAATACCTCTCTCATTGACCTTTCTTAAAAGGCTCGACATTCTCCCAATAATAAGGCTTGATACCGAGATACTGCTAAAGATGCTCAGAGTAGGTGTCCCCGCAACTGCTGAGAGATTTATATTCTCTTTAGGAAACGGTGTCTATATAGCCATCATAGCTAGGTGCGGTCCATCAGCTATGGCAGCTCACCAAATCGGTGTTAGGATTGAGAGCGTCATATTCATGCCCGGCTTCGCGTTCTCAATTGCGGCGTCCACCTTAGTAGGTCAGTACATAGGTGCCGGCAACTTACCCGAAGGTAAGAAGGCCGGTTACGAAGTCGCGAAGCTTGCTTTAATCTATATGAGCTTACTAGGTGTTTTAGTAGCACTAGCATCGAGGTACATCGCGATGCCCTTCTCAACCAGTGAAGAGGTTCTAACTCTCGCGTCCATTTACCTAGTACTAGCAGGTCTTAGTGAACCTGGGCTAGCTCTAGCTATGACCATAGGAGGAGCTGTTAGAGGTGCTGGAAACACCGTAGTTCCACTAATAATTAACTCCAGCTGCCTCTATTTAGTCAGGATAGTCCCATCGCTTGCTCTAGTTCGCTACATGAATGTCTTCGGTGCTTGGCTAGCGATGGCCATAGATGTGTATGTCAGGGGAGCTATAATGCTGTGGATCTATCAGACACATTACAGCGCCTTAGTCAGAAGACTAGTCTAACGATAGCTTGATGACTTATTTTCCCAGAACTGAGGAGGTTAAGACTCAATAATAGTGTAGCTGTTAAGAGTAGCCTCTGAAAGCAGTCTTTGCCTGTAATATTAGCAACCAGCTAGAGTTAGTAGAGGTGAGGAGTATGTCAGAGAAGGCTCGGCTTAGGTCACCTATAGTAACGGTGTTGGGGCACGTAGATCACGGGAAAACAACGCTGTTAGATAAGATCAGGGGAACAGCTATAGTCAAAAAAGAACCTGGTGAGATGACTCAGCATGTTGGGGCCTCCTTCGTACCGCTCTCAGTCATTGAGGAGATGGTGAAACCCCTCAGAAAGATGTTCCCTATAAAGCTCACTATACCGGGCTTACTCTTCATCGATACCCCGGGGCATGAGATATTCGCGAATTTGAGGAAGAGAGGAGGTGCTGTAGCAGACTTCGCTATAGTTGTGGTAGACGTAGTCGAGGGGGTGATGCCGCAGACTGTGGAAAGCATTGAGATATTAATGAGTAGGAAGGTTCCTTTCCTGATTGCCGCTAATAAGATAGATAGGGTAGCTGGCTGGAAACCCGCTAACACTCTCTCATTTACCGAATCAGCACGGTCGCAGAGTCCTAAAGTCCTCGAAGAGCTGGATAGACTTATCTACAGGCTCGCTGGGCAGCTCATGTCCATGAACATACCGTCCGAGCGCTTCGATAGGATAAAGGACTTCACGAAAGCCATAGCGATAGTGCCCGTATCTGCAAAGACAGGTGAGGGGATGGCAGAGCTACTCGCAGTACTTGCTGGGCTAGTGCAGAGGTATTTGGTGAAGAAAATAATGTATGTAGAAGGACCCGCAAAGGGCGTGGTACTCGAGGTCAAGGAGATCTCCGGCCTAGGCACCTGCATAGATGTGATCATATATGACGGCATCATAATGAAGGGGGACACCATCGTAGTTGGCGGCATACCCGAGCCTATAGTGACCCACGTTAGATCCCTTCTGATGCCTAGACCTCTCGAGGAGATAAGAGTCAGTGGTGCTGAGCTAGTACCAGTAGACGAGGTAGCAGCCGCAGCGGGGGTCAGGGTAGTCGCCCCAAACCTCGAGAACGTTGTTGCTGGCGCACCCCTCTACGTAGCTAAGAGTAAGGAGGAGATAGAGCAGCTAGTAGCTAAGGTTAGGGAGGAGGTAGGTTCCGTAAGGTTCTCCAAGAACATCAACGGCGTCATCGTTAAGGCAGACACCCTCGGAACTTTAGAGGCTCTAGTATCAACCCTCGAGCGTAGAGGTATTCCAGTACGTCTAGCTGATGTAGGGCCCCTAACTAAGAGGGAGGTTCTGGAGGCCTCACTTGTTAGTAGGGAGGATAGGTACCTTGGTGTGGTGCTTCTCTTTAACGTAGGTATGCTCCCCGACGCTGAGGAGGTAGTAAGAGAAGAGAACGTGATGATATTTAGGGATAGGATAATGTATAGGTTGATTGAGGCATACGAGAAGTGGGTAAAGGAGGAAAAATCTAAGGAGGCTGAAAGAGAGTTCTCCAAGCTGGTTCTCCCAGCTAAGGTGAAGGTCCTCCCAGGCTACGTCTTCAGAAGGAGTGACCCGGCCATAGTCGGTATCGAGGTTCTAGCCGGGATTCTGAGACCGGGAAACAAGATCATGAGAGGTGACGGTAGGACCCTCGGCGAGATAATGCAGATACAGAGCATGGGTAAATCCGTAAGTGAAGCTAGAAAAGGAGATAGAGTAGCCATCTCAATACGTGGGAACGTTATGGTGGGTAGGCACTTCGATGAGGGAGACGTGCTCTACACGGAACCTAGCGAAAACGATTTAATAACCCTCATCGAGAAATTCCCGAACATGGTGACAGAGGACATAGCTGAGGCAGCGAAGGAGATAGCTGAGATACTTCTGAAGAAAGGGAGGATATCCGTCCATAAGGTCCTAACCCAGCTCTCGAGGTTGAAGAAATGAGGGCCGTCCTACTAGGCTTCGGAGGATGGATCTCGAACCCCACCTTCGGACACACATCCGTTTTAATAACAGATACGGATGACTCGGAGTATCTTCTACTGGATGCCGGTGAGGGCGTTTACAGAGACATGTGTGAGTGCGGGTACTGCTCCATCAGCAAGTTGAAAGCAGTAATTCTAACCCACCACCACGGGGATCATATGCTAGGATTACCTACCTTAGTTCAGCACGCTAAGATAGCTAGAACGAAAATACGTGTACTGGGACTTGAGGTTACGTTAAGACACGCACTGGAGATACTGATAACTACAGGAATATCCAGCTACGACACACACGTTGAGCTCATCCCGGTGGAGCCAGGCAGTAGAATCAACTTGGGTCAGTTCTCGGTAGTTTTCGGGGAGTCGAGTCATGTAGTACCTAGCGTAGCTGTTCGTGTTGAGGATGCGGATAGCGGAAAATGCTTAACGTACAGCGGTGACACAAGCTTCTCTGAGAACGTCGTCGAGTTAGCTAGGGGATGTGAGGTCTTGATCCATGAAGCCTCCTTCAATGACTCAGAAGACCTTGCTAGATCTCTCGGTCACTCGACCATATCTGACTGCCTAAAAGTCGCTAATCTAGCCGGTAACAGATTCGTGCTCCCAGTACATTTCGGTCTTGAAGTACCTAGATTGGATCCAACCTATAAATTAACTAGTGACTTAGCCGTCATATTCCCAAGTAAGTGCCTGCAGCTAGAAATCTAGGAGACCTTTAAATTTGTCTTTACATCGAACTCTAAGTCGGTGTAAATACTCTTAGTCGGGTAGGAGCTTACTTAATAGTTGGTTTTTGCGAGCCGTACCTTTACCTTGTAATAAAAGTTTATAATCTTACGATTTATATGTACTTTCGTGGGGTCGACCGCTGAGGAGGGCTGGCTCGGTAGTATTTCTAGTAGTTCTGATGGTTGTGGCTGCTGTTGTTGCTGAAGTTGTTGTACCTAACCTCATACGTAGGGGTGTTGTTGTGGAGTTCTCTACGGTTTCGGGTTTCTTTGTTGATTGGGGTGGGATCTATGTTCAGGTAGCAGCTATTAACGCTGATACAGGTAGCTTAGTGAACCTCTTTGCTGGGTATTTGAAGGGGCCTGAGCTCTTCCTAGATTCGCAGGAACCTATCTTTAGGGGGGTTCTGGAGTCCTATAGCTACCTAGATAGGGGTACTCTCTCGACATGCTTACTTATCGATATATGGGTTCACCTAAGGAATGGTAGTATCCTCAGGGCAGAGCCCCCACGTTGTGTGGAGGTAAGACCATCAAAGGCGCTAAAGGAGCTAGTTAGAGCTAGGGTAACTCTAAACCCTGAGAGCATGGTTGAAGTACGTGTACCTCAGAGGGAAATACTAAAGAAACAAGAAACCTTAGCACCTATCATGCCGCTTGAATACTTCTGCTATAGGTGGGAAAATGTTAGTGGGTATACCTATGTAACGGGCTGGGTAGACCTACCTATACTGATAGTCCATAACGACGCATACTACTCTGGAGTAGTTTACTGGGGCATTTCACTAGGTATGTATAACGAGAGGGTTACCTTCAGAATATCTGTATCCTACGGGTTCGATATATTAGGGCGATTAGCGGAGGGGGAGAGTGTAGACCTTAAGATATACAGTACGGGCTGGTCTATAAGTGAGCAGTACTGGTTTAGTGCACTTGGCGACGTACTTCCTCTGAGATATCAGTGGGCTTATATAAGAGCTAGGATAGCCCATATCCACCAAGTGGAGATGCTGTACCTTTTTTGTTCCGGGGATGGGATTTCAACAGGTAATGAGAGGATCCTACAGTACGTATATGCTGTTAGTGTTTATGGGAACACCATCGTTGGTGGTGTAAGAGATGGGCCCCCACCGAGTGATCTCATGGGGTGGCTCTTCGCTGGGACGAGGGAGGAGAAGCTAACCATTCCCGGAACCTCCCTAGAGGATGGGAAGCTCGATGTAGGTGAGAACATACCCTTCCCACTAATATTTAGCTACTACGATACGTGTACTGCTGACTTCGAGGTAGGGATACCCGTCGGAGCTATAATAGCTACCCTACTCGGCATTACGGGACCTTACGCAGCGTTAATAGCCCCTCTATCCATATCTTTAGGGGCTGGGCAGTCCTCCTCGGTATTTGTAGTTGGCGGTCTACAGAACTATGGTGTAAGGCATGGTCAAGGTTTTAACGTCTATGAGGAGGTATATATGAGGGTAAGTAACTATAAGTACACTAAGGAGCAGTGCTTCCTATTCTTCTGCTCCAGATGTGAGTATAACGTCCCGGTAGGAATATACTTCAGAACCTACTAAACGCTATGATATCTCTTCCATGTCAGATTTCTCGAACCTTAAAGGCATGGAAAGTAGTTAGCTTTGTAGTGTTCGGTGTCTTAGTATTCTTACTAGCCAAAGGATGTCTAGAAGGAACTTTGTGAGGTAACATTGTGGACGATGTCTCTAGACCTTAGGGTAATCTAAAGTAACTTATCTAGCTACGTAGTGCTCGGTACGTATATACCCATCTCTGGAGGGCTGTTACTCCGAGTATGAGTAAGAGTAGTGTGAGGACGTAGTTGGTGATGTGGGCACCTAGGAAGTGGTGGACTAGGAAGACCACTATGAAGCTGATGCTCCTGAACTCCCTAGTCATGAACCCGATCTCCTTAATACCTGTAACACCTAGGGACTCAGCTCTAGCTCTTATGTAGCTTACTGTGAGCGATAATACCGTGATCACGTAAACAAGTAGGAAGTCGCAGCCTAAGAAGTAGAATGCTGAAACGATGGCGGCATCACTTACCCTATCCACTACGGAGTCGAGGAAAGCCCCGCTCTTACTTGCTTCACCACGTAGCCTAGCTACCGACCCGTCTAGGGCATCCATAAGAAAAGAAATGGAGGCCAATACCCCAGCCAACAAGGAGTTCCTGGACGTCCAAGCTACTACTGGGGTAAGTATTGAGAAGATTAGCCCAGATAACGTCAAGGTGTTCGGATTTACTGGGGCTACGTATCTAGCCACTCTCAGAGCTACGTCCCTCAACCTCTCTCTAAGGTAGGTTAACCCCATAGGTTATCCAAACTCATATCCTGAGATAAAAGAAATCTAAACTACCTACCTGAGACACCGGAGGATTATTCAGCAAAGTTAAACTACATCACCTACTAAAGCATCAGATCCCGGATTCCTCAACATCTAAGCTAGATGTGGTATCAGCATTTTTAAGCTAGATCCTTTATGGGTCGGTTCTTATCGTTTGTTATGTGGTGACTTGGTTGTTGAGTCTATACTCTGAGGACCCACTCAACATCCACTGATCAAAAACAGAACAGCCACTCAATGACTGTGACATTGCTGGGTAAATTGAGTGGGAATACCTAGATGTGATAGATTGTACATATAAAGACCAGCAAGAATGAGCATCTAAACATTATACTTAATAGCTCTCTACACCCACAACTAAGGAGTGGACGAGCTGTATTGAAAGCTATGAGAGCACCGCTTTGGTGGTGTCACACCTGCAACGTACCGCTGAGAGAGCCTCAATGCTCTAAATGCGGTGGTAGGGGGTCCGAAGTTATCTTAACAGACCCTGGCGATGTTAGGCCCGCTTTTGAGGGTGATCTCAGGTTCATATATGAGGCATTAGACTACGAGTTCAGTGATGCAGGTATCGGTAACTTACTGGGGATCGGGAGTATCGGTGTTTACCTCAACAAAGTCCCGTTCATCGATGACATGAAGGAGGTCATAGTCGGAGGTGTTGTCGTAGGGAGGCTGTACTTTGATATAGCCTCTATGAGGTGGCGCTGGCGACTCTCTGAAGCTTCGACGAGGATCCTAGTTGACTACGGTAGGATCAGCTACGTCGTCAGGGACGGGGTGAAACCATTGGAGATAGTGGGGCAGTGTGAAGTTGAGGGGGAGCAGATACCGGTGGTCGATCCGGGAGGGAGGTTAGTAGCCCTTGCTGTGTGCCGTAAAGGTGTCTATAGGGTTCAGAAGCTTTTTAGGAGGGAACTGAGGTACCCGACCTTAAGTCCTAGACCCACCCTAAAGGATCTCGCTAAGGCTAACGAGTACCACATCAGGAGACTCACCTCAGTAGCTTCATCCAAGATCTACAGTATCTGGGAGAAGGTACGAAAACCGTTAGTTGCTTCATACTCAGGAGGTAAGGACTCACTCGTTTCACTGGACATCTGCCTAAGAGCCGGGTTTGAGCCGAGGTTACTGTTTAACGATACCGGTCTCGAGCTTCCGGAGACCTTAAGAAACGTGGAGGAGGTCTCGAAAAGATACTCTCTAGTACTTGACTACGTAAGCTCCGGTGAGAGGTTCTGGGAGTCTCTGGGGACCTTCGGCCCACCAGCCAGGGACTATAGATGGTGTTGTAAGGTCGTGAAGCTAGCCGCTATCGCCAGGTACTACAGGGAAAACTACCGCGACGGTGCCCTAGTAATAATTGGGCAGAGAGCCTACGAATCCCTGAGTAGATTCCGCTCAGGTTACCTATGGAGGAATAAGTGGCTTCCCTCAGTCCTCAACCTCTCCCCGATCCAGCAATGGGATCAGCTTACTGAGTGGTTATACATCTTAGAGAACAAGCTCCCCTATAACTACCTCTACGAAGAAGGGTTTGACAGGCTTGGTTGCTACCTCTGCCCAGCAGCTAACATAGCTGAATACTGCTTAATAGAGAAGCTCCACCCTGATTTATGGAGTAGGTGGTACTCTAAGCTCACTGAGTGGCAGAGAGTTGTAGGCCAGCCCTATGAGTGGGTAAGATACCACTTGTGGAGATGGTTAAGAAAGGACTCACCAGGAAGGAGAAGAATCTACAGCTACCTAGGAATACCTGAAGTAATGGAGGGCACCCCATCAGATAGAGAGTCACCACTTAGGGGTTCCCGCCTAGGCCTAACAGTTAAGTTCACTGATGGGTCGTACATCGTGGAGTCAGAGGGTTTAGACCTCGTTGAGCCGGTAATATCGCAGAGAACTACTATCGGACTAGTTAGGACGGTAAACAAGGAAGAAGGCGTAGTAGTACTTGAAGGTCCTGGTAAAGCAGGTGCTGGCAGGGTCTTACTAAGCAAGAATAAAGCTGTAGTGAGCGGTAAGGACTCGGAGGACCTAGCGTATGGCATCGTTAAGTTAGTTACTAGATGGTATAAGTGCACAGCATGCGGGAACTGTTCTTACTGGTGCCCTAACGGAGCGATAACCATATCTCAAGGCAGGCCCCTCACAGATCAGAGGAGGTGTAGCTCGTGTCGGGTTTGTTTAGAGGTCTGTCCACTAACCTCTGTATATGTTGATAGAGTGGAGAGATACAAGCTAGGCCATCTCTTTAGACCCAAAAAGAGATCTGAGACACGGTTCGTCCTCGAGCTATACCGGGCTCTAGCAGCTAGGACTATGAGCTCACGTAAAGAAACATCAACGCAATACGAACTAGATGGACTTAAATTCTTTCTCGAACTCATCTAGAGACATCCTAGATAGAGCAGCGAGCTCCTCTATGATCTCAGACGATACCTCCCCCAAATCCTTCATGACCACAAAGAACCTTCTATCGACTACGTTGCTATCTATCCACTCTATATCGTAGCTAACAATATACACATCGAGGTCTCCATAGTCAGAAAGCTCGGGCTTTATATCCGCAAGCTTCTCTCTAGTAACCACGAGATCGGACTTTTTAGGGTCCCACAACTCCAGAGCCCGCACCATCAAGCTTCTAACTACATCCTCAACACTACCCTCAACTACCTCCCTACCCTTCACCTCCCCGAGCTCTATCCGAGCAATGAGCACCCCCATAATCAACACCTGAACTCCTTGATAGAACCACCAAGCTTAACAATCTCACTACCTATCTTTTCACATATCTCCCTAACTAATCTACGAGCATCTCCAGGCGTTTGCGACGTTGTCGACACATATATCTCCAGTATCGGGCCAGCCACCTCATGACCCTTAGGGTGGGATTTTATATATGTAGAACCATACTCCTCTGAGAATCTCCTCAGTATGGGAGCTGCTGCGGCCTCCGGAACGCCAACAATGACGAGAGAACCTTCAGCGAATTCGAGGTTTACGTGTCCTGCTACGATTTTCTCGACATAGTTCAACCACATCTCCTCCATCTCTCTGGGAACACCGGGAAGGCAGACCAGTACGGTTTTACCGTGAGTGATTAAAGCCCCGGGTGCTGTTCCAACAGGGTTGTATATGGCTTCAGCGCCCTCTGGGAGATAGGCCATTTTAAGTCTCTCTTTAGTTAGCTCTAATCTCCTCCCTGAGAGCCTCTCCTTCAGGATTTCGAGTGCTCTATCATTAAGTACGAGCGGTCTACCCAGAGCCTCTGCCACAGCCTCTAACGTGATGTCATCGTATGTAGGACCTAGACCCCCCGAAGTTACTATTAGGTCTGGGCCGTACCTATCTATGACGTAACGAAGTACATCCGCTATCAGCTTCTTATCGTCAACTAGAGAGACTACTCCCTCCACCTTAAAGCCGATCTGGCTAAGCCTCCTACCTAAGAACGCTGCGTTAGTGTTTACTACTAGACCGCGAACTACTTCCGTACCGAGGGTAAATATCCACGCACGTCGCTCCTCCATGAACTCACCAGTTACTACCTGCTTAACAACTTTAACTACTTGCTACTTGCTCCTCCAGGAGGTGTCAGGTTCCTATACCTCTATGATTGTTCTGAGACTATTGAGGACCTCAGCCCCATACTTCCTAACTAACACCATGTTCTCTATCCTAACACCGAACTTACCTGGGATGTACACACCCGGTTCTATAGTTACGACCATGCCTTCCCTGAGGACATCCTTAGATCCCTGAGCTATCCTAGGCTTCTCATGTACCTCTATACCTACCCCATGCCCGAGAGAGTGAATGAAGTACTTTCCGTAGCCAGACTTCCTAATGATGTCCCTTGCCTTCCCATCAACTTCCTCAGCAGATACACCATCCTTCACAAAGTCTATAGAGACAGCTACAGCCTCGGACACCACCTCTACAACCTTCTTCACCTCCCCTACGTTACCGACTAAAATGGTCCTAGTTAGGTCAGAGGAGTAGCTACTAACCTGAGCCCCCAAATCCATAACCGCAATATCATCCTTTCCTAGTGTTCTATCAGTTACAGTCGCGTGAGGGTACGCCGCGTTCGGCCCGAAAGCTACGATCGTCTCGAAAGCCAGTCCATCAGCTCCTTCAGACCTCATATGATACTCAACCAAGGCAGCTACAGCCTTCTCAGAGACCCCTGGCTTGAGCTCGTTCAACACCTTCTCAACGGATTCCTCAGTAATACGTAGTGCTTTCCTCATTAGCTCTACCTCCTCCTCGTGTTTTATTGCCCTAGCATCAGCTATTCTTTCCGAGAGGTCTAGGACGTTGGGACCCATTGTCTTCCTAATCTCATCAACTAACTTGTTGTAGGGATTGTCCACGCCTACCTTCCTAGCACTGAGCTTCTTAAGGACCTCGGGGACGTATTCATGTGGAGGTTGGACTACGTTAAGCTCCATATCCGGTAGCTTATACGTAGCGTACGGAACAACAGTGAACTTCTCCAGTTTAATGTAGTCTAAAGCTCTCCAATAGTCTAGAGCCGGTACGAAAGCAGTCACAAACCCGTCTCTATCCACAACGAGCACCGTTCCGGAGGATCTCGGGAACCCGGAGAGGTATACAACGTTAGAGGGCTGTGTTATTAGCAGTAGATCGACATCCGCTTCCTTAATAATTTTAAGTACCTTCTCTAGTCTCCAGCTCGTAACATGTCACCATAGATTTCATAGCCTATAGCTATATATGCCTGTGAGACCTACATTAACCTTCCAGTCCTAAGAAATAAAATTCTCAATAGCGAGTCTGTACATCCTCGGATACTTACCCACATTAGTTTACGTTCACAATATTTAGAGGTTTCCGCATTACTCTACAGAGCTTTCGAGGTTCTGCGGGACGTGGGTAGTAGGTAAGTCTAATTGCATGAGATCCGCATCTACTGCCAACTTACCTAGGTCCGCAGCTTTACCCCCACAGCTCAGCGAGACAGGTAGAATGGGAGTTATAGACCCGTCCATAGCAAATAGCAAAGAAGCGGTCCGAGGTGGGCCCGCGGGGATTTGAACCCCGGACCACGGGGACTTCCGCCGTATGAGGTGGGACCCGAACCCCGCATTCTGCCAAGCTAAACTACGGGCCCTCCAGTAACTTCTTAGCTAGCCTGGTTTTTAAGCCTCTAATGGCTTCAGGTAGGATCTCCGGTTTCGAAAGTAAGTAGGTCCGGTCAAACTCCTCGAGTTCCTCTCTTATTCTATGCTGTAGTTCCTCTAGTAATGCTTCCTCCATTAGGTACTTCCTCCTATCAAGACGTTTTCTTATTCTCTCATTTTCTCTATCCTTCCTAGATACCACAGTTTTTATCGTTTCTATCAACTCCTGCAGGTTCTTCCTGTACAGTGCTGAGACCTTAACTACCGGTTTGTCCTTAACTAAAGATTTTACGTATCCATACATTAGTTCAGCCTCCGGGACATCTGCCTTATTCACTACGTAGATATCGCCCACCTCCATCATACCTGCTTTTATTACTTGAACCTCGTCTCCCAGGAAAGGCATTAACACTACCAGCACCAAGTCACTCACCTTCAAGACACTAGTGTTAACCTGGCCAGCACCAGGTGTCTCAACTAGTATGTAGTCGTAGCCGGCAGCTTCCAAGACCTCTAGAGAGGTAATAGCTCTCAGAGGTAACGCGCGCTCGTCCTCAGCCCACACACTCCTAGCAAAAGCACTGTCAGGAATTTCAGGCATCCTAAGTCTATTACCTAGGACAGCCCCACCTGTGAGAGGTGAGAGCGGGTCAACTAGTAGAGCGGCAACTCTATGTCCTCCACTATTAAGTTCCCTGATCAGGCTCGAGATAATTGTTGATTTACCGACACCTTGAGGTCCTGTCACACCCACAACTACAGCCCTAGGCTCTCTAGGTAGACAATGAGATAGTTCTACGAGGACTTCTGAAGGGTTAGACTCAGCTAGAGAAAGAACTTTGGAAAGTGTAACCTTATTTCCAAGTTCCTCACAGGATCTCAGCGATATCACCTAACCCCCAAGACCAGATAGCTCTTAGAACCTAAAAACACTGCCTTGTGGTTAATGTCTAAGCCCTAGTTATGAAGGAATGTATCTAGATGGGATGGTAAGATGGTCTACTACTACGAACCACCATCTAATCAGCAGAATATGAACACTGCTACTACCTAGGAAAATCCTAGCTCAGTACGTTACCTCTACTAGTAGAGCTATGAGGCTTACAGTAAGTATCCACGTCAGGGCTACCACTAGGGATGTTGGTGGAGCTAGTACAGCCACTAGGGCTGAGGTTATAGCTGATCCTATGGCTAGAGCTAGGGCAACTCTTTTAAGAACTATCCTCGGGTGGCCGCTACGTGTTAACGACCTCAGCACCATAGCTACTAGGCTACCCCTATACTTAACATAGTCAGGTAGCTTATGGTAGACCTTAAGACCCTCATCGGTCAATCTATAGAAGACCCTCCTACCAGTTAATCTACCACCCCTTACAACCCTCTTTAAGAGCCTTAACTCATCCTCTACGTACGGCTTTAGGTAGTCTTCTAGTGTTGTAGGGCTTAACCTAGTTACGGAGGCTAGGGTACTTAACGGTAGTTCATAGCCTTTTGAAGTACCTAAAGCAACTAGGACATCGTAAAGGTATGAGAACCTAAGTACATCCCTAGGTATATCCTGAGCAGCAGCCCTAGAGAGTGTAGTACCTGCTGAAGCCCTCCTAGAGCTACCTAGAACTGATAGTAGTGTTCCGTAAACCCTCCGGCCTTCCTCAGTAAGGCTCAGCTCACCCTCACCCTCGATTAGACCCTTCGCCCTCATCTTACGTAGCGAGTCTAGGATAGCCTTCCTCCTCTCACCAAGCACCTCCACAAGTCTATCAACAGAACACCTACCGAGGTAGCCTACCGAGAGTAAGATCCTGAGCTGAAGCCACCCCCTAGCAAAGTCTACAGCAGCGTCAACCTCCCTAAGCATAGACACAGAGTTCAGTAGCTCCACTAAATCCCCACTCATACTCAGCAAGATAACTACAGCACCACAGCAAATAAGATTGAAGACCGCCAGCCCACAACCCCCGGGAACCCACACGTCGACCAGCGGTCGAAAACAACCCCAAAGGTTAAGAGGGGGGTGAGCGGTGTGATCCGTGAGGTGCGTGCGTGTGAAGCCCAAGGTCAGGAGGACTAAGAGGGGTATAGTAGGTATAGAGGCGGCGATAGTCCTAATAGCCTTCGTACTAGTAGCAAGTGCTCTAGCATTCGTAGTACTAAACATGGGTATGTTCACAACACAGAAAACTAAGGAGGTAATAGCTAGGGCGTATGAAGAGTCGACGAGAGCCATAGATATAGCTGGTAACGTAATAGCGAGTACTACCGGAACTAATAGTAATAGGCAGGTAGACCTCGTAGCCATACCAATAAAGCTAACAGCAGGCTCTAGAGCTATAGACCTAAATAAGACAGCAGTAGCAATAACCGTAATATTGCCTGATGGTACAGCCAAACACACCGATAACGGATACCTATATTCAAGTGGTACAACCTTCACAAAAACCACCGACTTTGGTCAAATTACCGGTCTCAACGAGTTGCAGGCTACGTTCGTCTACGCGAGAACCGATGAGGAAACCCCCGATAACCTACTAGAGTCTGGTGAGATAGTACTACTAGTCTTCAAGGCACCTACTGGGACAGGGCCCTACAGTAGGATCATAGTGGAGATTAAGCCACCTCAGGGTGCTACTATAACTATTGAGAGGATTGTACCACCTAAGATTGATAGCGACTACGTAGACCTAGATATAGGGTAGGCCTTATAAGGGTTTACCCAACCTCAGTAGGGGGTAAGATGAGCCGGGTTTTTTACTTCAGGTCCTTCTCCCTGGGTGTGAGTAAGGAGGTCGCGGTAGTTATTCTAGCTTTCGTAGCTACTGCTGTAACCTACGGGTTCGTCCTCTACTCCTACACCTTTTTCTTCCGTACTCAGCCCTCTACCCAGTTCTCTGCTTACTCAGCCCACCTCCTCTACTACGGTAGCTGTGTGTGGAGGGTTGATATACCTATCTCAGTAAGTGGTGGCTCCATCAACCCAGCTCAGGTAGTTATTCAGTTTTCGGTGGGTGGATCCACGCTAACTCTAAATGCTTCCACTACTAAGGTCTCCGCAGGTGGTAGGGTCTTCTATGGCTCTGTAGCTAGGTGGTTGAGCTCTAGTAGGGTCCTAGCTGAGGTTTATGGGAGTGGTGAGGGTATTGTCCTAGATCTCTTCGTATACATAGATCCTTCAGGTAGGTTAAACGTGGTTCTAGATGATGATTCTGACGGTGTCTTAGATGACCTTTTCCTACTGAAGTTCGTAGAGGGGGTGGGTAGTCAAGTATCTATAGATCTAGGTTCCAACATAGTTCTATCCACTAGTGGAGGTACTGTACTACCCCTAGACTACCTAACGGTACTAGCATCAGCATCCAAGCCCGGAGCTGCTATTGAGGTAGTTAGTGTGGGCAGGTCCTACCTAATCCCGGTTCCAGAGATTCTAGCTAGTGTGAGGGTACCTACTCTAGTAGTGAGCACTGCGGAGGGGGTTGCGGGGGTCATCGCATCGGTAGTCCTTCCGAGGTGTGTGGTCCCGGAAGGCTCTCAGCTGCTGGTTAAGATCGTCGTGGACTCTAAGGTGGTTACTGAGTCAAGGATATCTGTACCCAGCACCGGAGGTAGGGTGGGGGCTGTAGTAGTACCACTAAGCTAGGGTGGGGGGCTACGTCTAGGAGGATTAAGGCTGCGATAGCCCTATACATAGTACTCGGACTAGTACTCTCAGCTATTGGAGCCCTAGTTGCGTGGGTTTCAAATGCTGGTGCCATTCCTCAGTTTACTAGCCCCGCGCTTAGAGTTATACTACTAGCTCTAGGCCTAATACTACTGGTAGTAGGTTCACACATAGCAGTAGCTGGGCTAGCTAGTCTAAGAGGTAGCCACTCATCAGGACATTAGGTCCTGAGAACTCAAGCTCAGCCGAGATACGTAACTATTGAGGTGATATAACATTAGTGAAGCGTAAATATTAGTTCCACGCTCTATAATTAGTATGGCGGCGGAGTGAATGAGGTGGTCCTGCAATTGTCTCCTATGCCGAGTGCTGGTCCACCCGGTATTACATAGACTTGGAACTACATCAGAGGGTCCTGCCCCACCCTCATCGGTAGTGGAAGAACCTCCTAGTGGAGGGATATCCCCAGTAGACCAAGGAACTTTAGGTCCTATCTTAGGTCCTGCCCCACCTCAGCAGGCCCCACCCCCTGAAGAGGATATAGCTCGGAGAACTCCCGTAGAGGTTAAGATACCTCAGGAGTTCTTAGATAGATTTGAGAGCTTGGAGAGGGAAGTTAGTACCTTACATAAGGAGTTGCACACCCTCCGCGACAGCCTCACATCCTTAGCAGTAGAGCTTAAGGAGGTTGTAACAGAGCTAGGTAATCCATTCAATGTTATGCGGGAACCTTCAGGTAGTAATGGAGGTGATAAGAACGGTAACGGTGGTAGAGGTAGTAACGGAGGTCGGGGTAGCTCTAGGAGGACCCAGCCAAGCACCTTCCTAAATATCCTCAAGGTTCTCTACGAAATGCTTGAGGATGTAGGTAAGGAGCAGGCTCTGCTACTAGTTAGAGGTTACGTAGACGCTGGGGTAGTAGATGAGGAGGTTGGGGAGGTCCTAGCTAAGATGGTTGAGTTAGCTGATAATATGAGAAGGAGCGGGCTATCCTTAGAGAAGCAGCTACCCTATACCTACGCCTTATTTAAGGCCCTTAACCTAGGGAACAAGGACCTAGATGAGTACGTACTAAGGGAGATGCTTAGGCGTGGGAAGCTTGGGTAGGGGAGCTTCAAACGTAATAGCTGAAGCACTACTACTACTCGTTGGCATATCCTTAGCAGCATCCTTATCCTCAGTAGTACTATCTAGGGTATCTACTATTCAGAGTAGGTTCTCGGTAGCTGTATCAGAGCTCTCGCAGGCGATAGGTGAGAGACTTACTTACATCTACGCTACCTACAGCCCCTCCGCAGGAGCTTTCGTAGTCTACCTGAAGAACGTAGGTAGTAACCCCATCTACCAGATAGATAGGTCAACACTTCTTTTCGGCAGCGGGGAGAGCCTGCAGTACCTACCTTACTGTAGCGACCAGAAAGTTAACTGCTGGAAGCTCGTAGAGTTCGGGGTAGCTAACGGTGTGGTAGAGCTTACTGAGACTGTAGCTATCTACATCTACAACTCAACTAGCATATCCCCACCCTACCGCTTTAAGCTAGTAACACCTAGAGGGTCATCAGTCGAAGCTATCTTCACGATCTACGGGTAGGTGATAGCTTGTCCACCGCGGCAGTTGCTACGGTAGCTACTATAGCTATAGCTATGATAGTAGTGCTAGCTACGGTAGCTAACTTCGTGGTAACCTACGTAACTACGGTCAGTAAGATACTGGAGCTATCCAGGGAGTATAGGAGGTCCCTACCGATAATTACCGGAGCTAGCATAGAGGGCGGGCAGAGGGTACTATTCAACGTAACTAGCCTAGGTCCCGAGCCAGTGGTTATAGACTCTACGGCAACCCTACTAGTAGATTACCAGCCTGTAGAGGGCTCTGAACGTGTAGTGGAGGTACTTTCATACGGTGTGTCCTGGTATGTGAATGGCCTCTCCATTGGTAGTATAGTCTACCCCGTAGCTCCGGGGACGATTATAGAGGTTAAACCGGGAGCTACTGCTAGGGCTGTAGCTGTTGTGAGTAGAGGTATAGCACCGAGCTCGGTAGTAGTTTTAGTCCTAGTAGATAGGTGGGGGGCGAGAGCGGAGTATGTCATTACATATACATAGGCTAACAACTATAACTACAGGTAATGAGGAGCTGGACCTGAGGCTGGGAGGCGGTATACCGCACCCATCTCTAATGCTTATCGAGGGAGAGAACGGTACTGGGAAGACAGCTCTATGTACCCAGTTCACTAAGGGCTACCTATTGGATGGGCTTAAAGTAATTTACATAACTACCGAGAATACCGTAAAGCACTTCCTAGAGCAGTCACGCAATATAAACCTAGATCTAACTGATTACTTCCTAAAGGGTCAGCTCACGGTACTCTCATCCAATATAAGGGGTGTTAAGTGGAGTAGTAGGAAAGCTAGGGAAGCTACTAGAGCCTTAGTAAGATTCATTGAAGCAAGGATCGGTAAGTACGATACCTTCATCATAGACTCAATAAGCCAGATACTCCACTACATTGAAGATAAGGAGGTCCACACACTACTAACTAGCTTAAGGGGGGTCGTTAGGAGAGGAGCTACTGTGATAGTGACTCTCCACCCGGAAATAGTCGAGGGAAGGATCGTTAAGGAGTTCGCAGCAGCTTCAGACGTCTACCTAAAGCTAGCCCTCGGAGAGATCGGGGGTAGGTTAGTGAAGGTAGCTAACATCGTTAAGATCCGAGGGGCCCCTACCCTAGCTGAAACCAGCATAGCGTTCGACGTAGACCCAGCGTTCGGTATTAAGGTGGTGCCGCTGGCCTTAGCTAAGGTCTAGGGGGTGGGTTATGGCTTTACCGAGGCAGTACCAAGCTACTCAAAGCACTACCGATTTAACTACCTACCTCAGGGGGTACCCCTACCTAGCTAAGTATATTCAGCAGGTAGTTCCTGAAGTAGGGATGCCCCAGTTCCTCGGGCAGGAGGTTCCAGGTAGTTTAAGGAAGGTTGTTAAGGTTAACGTTATCTACACCGTTGATGATGGGATATTCATACACGTCTACACCCCTCCCCGCGGTACTGAATCTGGCTATAGGAAGTACGCTATAGTAGAACCTCCAAGACCACCATCGGAGCTACTGAGAGCTATAGAAGAGAAGATAGCGGCAGTTCTCTCGGAGAGGGACGCGTCAACTAGCCTCTCAGATAGAAGGGAGATCCTGCTTAAGGCTTTGGGGAAGGTTGTTGAGGTAGTGGAAGCACCGGTAAATTATAGGGAGGTCCTAAGTAGAGGCTTAAATAAGCTTAAAACAATCCCGATCTACTCTGCGGACTACAGGTACGTAGTCTACCACTTAGTGAGGGATAAGGCCGGTTTAGGGATGTTAGAGCCTCTACTTAAGGATAGGTATATAGAGGATATATACTGTAACGGAGTCGGCTACGTCTTCATAGTTCACAAGGTGTTCGGTCCTCTTGAGACGAGCTTGAGGTTCAGTACGCAGGAAGAGCTCGATAAGTTCATCATAGAGTTAAGTGAGAGGATAGGTAAGCCTGTTAGTCACGCAAGACCCATAGTCGACGCTACCCTACCAGACGGTAGTAGAATAAACATAGTCTTCGGTGGTGACGTTAGCTTAAGGGGGAGTAGCTTTACTATCAGGAAGTTCAGTAAGATCCCTATGAGCGTAACCGAGATAGTGAACCTCGGAACTATGGATGAGTTCGTAGCTGCCTACCTGTGGATGCTCCTTCTAGAGGGTATGAGCGGGTTTGTAAGTGGTGAGACAGCCTCCGGTAAGACCACGACACTGAACGCTATAACAGTCTTCATAAGGCCCACAGCTAAGATAGTCTCAATAGAGGATACAGCCGAGATCCAGTTACCACACGAGAACTGGTTACGTGAGCTTACTAGGGATACTGGGAGTGTGGAGACCAGCGTCACTATGTTTGACCTACTCAAGGCGGCTCTTAGGCAGAGGCCTAACTACATAATAGTTGGTGAGATAAGGGGGGCTGAGGGTAACGTAGCTTTCCAGGCCATGCAGACAGGCCACCCAGTTCTTTCCACTTTCCACGCAGCTAGCGTTGAGAGGCTCGTCCAGAGGTTAACCTCACCACCGATTAATGTACCTATTACACACATCGATAACCTGAACTTCGTAGTAATCCAAAGTGCTGTATATAGGGAAGGAGTGCTTATGAGGAGGGTGATAAGTGTTAACGAGATAGTAGGCTACGACCCTAAGGCTAAGTCAGTTATCTACGTACCCATATACACCTGGGACCCCTCTAAGGATAGGTTTACCTTTAGAGGTAGGGGTACGAGCTACCTACTCGAAGAAAAGATAGCTGTAGCTAGGGGTATATCCAGGAGAGATATGGGGTTAGTATATGATGAGCTCAACCTTAGGGCTAAGATAATTAGGAGCCTAGTTGAGAAGAAGGTCTTCAACTACTACGATGTGTTCAGGGTTATTGTAAGGATCTACCACCTAGTTGACGCGAAGGCTAAGGCCTCCTCTAAGGAGGAAACCCCCTACGCTGTGATAGAGGCTCTCGAAGAGGCTCTTAACAGGATAGGACGGGGCGATCTCCTTAAGTAGCTAGTACCTGGATGATCATGTTGCCGAGGAGGTTAGCTGACCCCTACTTCCTGGTTTCACTAGCTCTAGCGGTAGCTGTGGTAGCTTACTTCAGGGAGATTACCTACGCACCCCTACTTCTTGTGCCGGTAGCCGTAGGCTTAATACGTATAGTACTACCCTTCTTAAGGAGTAGGTTAAGGGTAGCTATAGTTGATCTAGACCTACTCTTTCTACTTCTCCACATGTTTGCGGTCTCCACAGGTAAGCCCCCACGTAAGAGGTTATTTCAGCTGAACTGCGTTGTAGGTGACTACAGAGACTACAGCAGGGCTTTAAGCAGGATAGCTAACCTAGCAGTTGACTGGGGCTACGGGTTCGTTACAGCTATTAGGTACGTAGCTAGGGAGGTTAAGAATAGAGCATTCGGAGATTTCCTACTGAGGTTTAGTGAGGTTCTTAGAACCGGGGAGGACCCAACACTATTCCTTGAGACAGAGTTCGCAGCATTTAGGAGGAACTATCAGTCCCAGTACTACAGGGCTATAGACATTATGAGGATAGTGCTAGGGCTACATACGACCGTCATAAGTGCCGCAGCATTCATACTGACAGTTATGAGCGTCCTCTTAATGTTCACCGGAGGTGACATAAACATATACTTCGTAACTTTAGTAAGCTCAGTTACTCTTGTAGCTATGTTTACCATAGTAATATACTTAGCAGTACCCAAGGAGTGGATAGTACCTAAAGCTAAGCCGAGGCCAGGGCATATATATGGAAGATATAACAGGGCTCTAGCTGTAAGCATACCACTAGCTATGATACTTGGCTACCTAGCATATAGAGAGCTAGGAGGTTTCGAATGGTCTTTAATGGTAGTTGGCGGGGTTCTACTACTACCTGGACTAGCTGCTAGGAGTATAGAAGGTAGGGTAAGGAAGCTTGAGTCCTTCTACACTATATTCGTACGTAGCCTCGGCATGACGTACGCTGTAATCCAGAACTACCCCAAGACATTTAACTCCTTACTTATGAGTGATTTCGGGCCGCTGACAAAGCCTCTAGCACGTGTGTACTCTAGGGTAAGTAACGGGATAGACCCTAGGATAGCTTGGAGGTTCTTCATCTACGATACGTGGAGCGACCTAGTAGCTAGGTCTACGAATATATTCTCAGATACTGTTGACGTAGGGGGCAATACTAGGGTTGTTGGTGCTACACTAAGTGACTTAATTACTAGGATAAACGACCTCAGAAACCTTAGGGAGAGAACTGCGAGGACGTTTGAGGCTACTACATACATAATGCAGGCCTTAGTCTCAGCTATAGCCATAGCTATTATAGAGATAGTAAGACTCTTCTCAGACTATGTTAAGGTTCTCGCGTCAGGCTTAGAGGTAGCAGAGCTATACGGGCTACCGATGCTGTACATACCACCTGAATCCATAGCACTAATGACTAACCTTACAATAGTCTTCCTAGCTATCCTAACGATAGCTAATGCTGTAACCATTAAGGTAGCCTATGGAGGTATCCCAGAGACCCTTTGGCAGCAGATTTCCCTCCTACTTGTAATTACTAGTGGAGCTGTAGTTGGGATTAAGATGATGATTAACATCATCTTTAGTGGACTGCTTATACCTCCTATACCAGTCCCAGCATAGGTACCTACAGCATCGCATATCTAAGCTACGTATATATCCGCATAGTACTAGGTGAAGTACTGAAAATTATATCTACCCGCTCTTATTAGGTGAGAGCACGTAGATTACCTGGGTGATGGGCTATTCGGAGATGCTGCCCTAAGCTATCTATCTACATAGTAGTAGCTCTATTAATTCTATATAACACCTCCCTAGCCTACACCCAAAGCCCCTCCGAGTTCCCACCACAAGTAGTTAAGAGATCTATAACGTGGACGGATCAAGGGCAGTTGTGGATACTTGACGTCACTCTAAGCTCTTCCATGCCTTGGTACATCGGTAGTATAGCAAGTATCTCAGTTGCCGTAACTTCTAAGGTAGTACCTTCAGGAAAGCAGCTAAATCTAGTCCTCCGGGTGGTAAGTGCTGAAGGTACTGAACTAGCTTCTAAGTTCTTGGGGGTTATCTCGGAGGTTTCACAGGAAATTCGTGGGGACCTCCAGCTAGTTATTTCTCCACTTAACTACAATGCTAGTACGGGCACAACCTCTAGGCATAACTTAAGGGTGGTCCTGGAGGGTTATATAGGTAGTAGAGTATTCAACACTGTTATGGACTTCCCGGTGCTGATAACCTCACCGAGTTCTAGGATAAGCCTCAGCTTAAGCATCAACGGGAGGCCTGACTACAACTACGTTGTCGAGTCAATAGCTAGGGTCAATATAAGCATACTACTGAGGAATACCGGTATGTCTTACATAGATAGCGTGCTTCTCACACTCTACATGAATGGCACGCTAGTAGATAGAGTATACATCGGTAAGGTAGGGCCTCTAGAGCTTAGGGAGCTCCCCATATCTCTACTCAACTACTTTAGGGCAGGGATTTACTACATACGTGTTGTAGCAACATACTACCTACAGGAGGGGGTAGTAGAGGAAGTCACAGCTCTCGGATTGCTAGAGGTGGTTAAACCCTCGAGTGTGGTTCTAACAGTAGATAGGTCAGTAGTTGTGGAGGGTACTCAAGTAACGTTCTCAGGCACCATCACACCTCCACCTAAAGCTGGGCAGATAGTCCTTGAGAAGCTCGTGGAGGGTCTATGGGTTAGTGTAGGGGTAGCCTCGATAGACCCTCAGGGATCCTTCAGCTTCAGGTGGGTGGCTGAGGACGTACCTATAGACCGAGACTATGTTGTTCATACCTTCAGGGTCAGGGTTCCCCTATCACTAGTAGGTGGTGTTGCCAGTCTCTACAGCTCTAACGTGGTTGTACAGGTCTTTTCTTTGAAGACCGCGGCTAAGTTCATTACGGATATTTCCCTAGATGTAGTACCGGATACCGTGATTAGCGGGTCGGGAGCATCCTTCTACGTAAGGTTACGCCCTCAGATACCTCTATGCGTCCCCGTTAAGTTAGCCTATAGAGACCCAGTGCTCTATGAGTGGGCTGAGTTAGGTGAGGTAGTAGTATGTGGAGGTGAGGGAGTTGGTGAGCTGACCATTAGATTGCCTCCTGGGAAGTACCCAGTAAAGGCAGGAATCTACTCGAAGCTCGATAGGGTTGAGAGCTTACCTAAGGTTCTTACAGTAGTAGCTGCACCTAAATTACTAGTAGAAGCTAGGAAAACACTCTTCTACGGGGAGAATCTAGAGGTTAAGGTAGTAGTTGAACCAGCACCTGATACTGTTATTCAAGGACAGCTAACCGCGCTAATTAATGGTTCTCAACTTCTCTCTAGGGAGTTCTCTATTAAGGATGGATACGCCACCGTTAGTCTTGGAAAGGTGACTACCGTAGGCGTGATAAACATCACAGTAAGCACCTCAGTTTACGGTACCGCTCTACGTAACTCAACCTTGGTAAGTGTAGTAAGGCCATCTATAGCCATATCCCCAACTACAGCTACAGTAGAGGTAGGTACACAGATCAGCTTTACTATAGCTATATCTCCTGGACGTGTCTACCCGGTTAAGGTTACGGTACTACAGAACTCCGCGGTTATTAGCTCACACAGTGTTGAGACGGATGAACTTGGGGTAGCTAAGCTTACGATCAGCTCCCCAGCTAAGCCCGGTAAGTACACTGTAGTAGCCGAACTTCAGGACACGCAGATATCCACTTCAGCAGTTCTTAACGTTATAGAGGTAGTCAGATCACTAAGTCTAGAACTGCTGAATAAAACTGTAGAGCCTTCAGCTACTGCCGTAGCTAGGATATCCGTACACCCACCACCGGTAACTCCAGTACAGGTAGTTCTGTTAATTCAGGTTAATGGTAGGTGGGAGCCTGTAGCCTACGGTATTATAGCTGGTAGTGAGAGTACGCTGAGGTTCCAAGCTCCCAGCACTGAAGGTAGGTACAATATCAAAGCTAGTATTGAGGGAGCTCAGATCGAGAGTAATGTAGATACTCTGCAGGTCTCCACGCGGCTACTCATTGCTCAGGAGTACCTCTACACTCTAGTAGCTCTTGCGGTGGCAGTAGGTGGAATCATTCTACTAATCGGTAGGAGGAGATGATAGCTCTCCAAGCTGTAGAACCGGCTGAAGCAACTCAGCTAATTAACCTACTACAAGTCCTTATAGCAATAGCGATACTTCTCGCAGTGGCCATAGTAGCTATCTCCCTACTTACAACACCGAGAGCTACTAGAAGCGTTGAGCCTACCGAATTACCAGGAGTTCAGGCCTCCGAGGAAGAGACCGGGGCTAGACCTACCTCCACACTTGTAGATAAATATGAAGTTGAGGTACTGAGGTATCTAAGTAGGTTCGAAGCCGCGGACCTTCAAGACCTACTAAGTCAGCTACCGGATAGTAGGGAGTATATAGCGGCAGCTATTTCAAGGTTAGCTGAGTCCGGAATGGTAGAGGTATCGAGCGGGGTTGCAGTACTTACGGAGCACGGTAAGAGGATCCTCGAGCTACTAAGGGAGAAGCAGTGGTTAAAAGATCTTGAGCGGTCAAAGGAGCAGCCTTAGGAAGATGCCTAAGAGTAGGGGTAGACCTATATCGAGGGTTTACAAATTACTATATTAAGCTGAGCTACTCTAGTTTATTAGCTGCTGTAGCAGTTACAGAGTACTGAGGATCTGGCTTTTCATCATTCCTCAAGCGCTGAGCTCTAGTACTTAAACCTGAACTTTATTCTATATGTCTAGAATGTATCACAGTCTCAATCACCTAGATGTAGCTTCAAATAACCATCTAGTAATGAGGAGATAGGAACTAAAAAAGATATTTGTCGAGTACCTCGTTTGATACCGGAACGTACTTGAGGCCTGACCCTGTGAGGGGGACTATAATCCTACCGCTCATTTCCTTAGAGACGTACTTTGCTGCCGCATAGACTGCCGCACTACTTGGCTCAACCGGTACTCCAATAGAGTAGAGCTCTTTGAGGGACTCACCGATTGCTTCATCACCTACAACCACAACGTAGGGTGATACCTTAGATGCTCTTTCAACTATTTGTTTAATTCTGGGCACTATTGTCAGCCTCAGTGCGTCAGCTAATAAGCTTCTATCGGTGTCACCACAACCTATGTTAACCGTCTTCAAGTATTTGCTGAGCTTCGAGTACCCGCACGCCTCTACCGGGATTATGGTGGGGATGGAATCGATGAGCCCTATCTTAACGAGCTCCTCAAAGCCCTTATAGAGCCCCAGGAATAACGTGCCGGCAGCTACTGGAGCAACTAGAGCATCGAACTTCACGCCTGAAGTAACGAGTTCTAGGGCTATGTCCTTAATTCCCTCGATAAATAGTGGCTCCACTACATGACCTACGTAAACACCCTCTTTATCTTCCAAGGCCTTTCTATGTGCTTCATCCCTACTTCTAGCTGTCTCTAGAGTAGCTCCAAACGCCTTTATCAGCCTAAGCTTCCCTTGAGGGGCGTCCGCGGGAGCGTAGATCTTTACCTTCAGGCCAGCTCTAGCCGCATAAGCTGCTGTAGCTATACCGGCATTTCCTGATGAGTCCTCTATGATCGTAGTCCATCCAGCCATGAGAGCTCTCGAGACGGTCATAGCAGCACCTCTATCTTTAAAGGACCCCGTAGGGTTCAGGAACTCGAGTTTGAGGAGGAAGTTTCTGTACTCGATTAGCGGTGTCCTCCCCTCACCGAGGGTCACCTTCTTGAGGTTCCCCGGGATCAGGCTCTTAACGCCGGCCTTAACTATAGATTCGAGGTCTGTGGAGAGGAATAGGGGTTCCCCGCATTTAGGGCATACGTGGTGGTTACTTTTAACATCAACTGTGACTCCACACTTAGGGCATTCAAGCATGTTCATACGCTACCCAACTGCGTGGTTTCTGTAAAAGCTTTTAAAGTAGTAACCTAAGACTCTGGGGGTAAGAGCAACATGGAGTACATATACGCCTCACTACTCCTTCACTCAGCTGGGAAGGAAATAAGTGAGGAGTCCTTAAAGAAGGTACTCGAAGCCGCGGGAATAGCTGTCGATGAGGTGAGGGTTAAGATGGTTGTTGCCGCACTGAAGGAGGTTAACATAGGTGACATAATACGTCAAGCAACAACTCTAGCACCAGCAGTCCCTGCTCAACCAGCAGCAGCCACATCCCTAGCACCAACACAAGCAGGAGCTAAACCTTCTGAAGAGAAGAAAGAGGAGGAGGAAAAGAAGGAGGTCTCAGAAGAGGAGATCGCGGAGGGTATCTCAGCCCTCTTTGGCTGAGCTGGCGGTAGGTGTTGCTGGACAGTAAAGATAAAGCTATACTGGCTTTACTTTCTGAAAACGCTAGAGCTACTATTACCTCAATAGCTAGCATCATAAAGATCTCAGACGTAGCAACAAAAAAGAGACTCCAGAAACTAGAAAAGGAGAAGGTAATACTCGGCTATAGAGTTATTGTAGACCCTAGTCAGGTAGGCTACGAAGCTATAGCTATCATCGGAATTAACACAGAGCCAGGAAAGGTAGTGGAGATAGCTGAGATAGTAGCTAATAGACCCGACACAACGTTCGTAGCTATAACTACCGGAGACCATGAAGTTCTAGCAGAGGTGTGGGCTAAAGACACTAAAGACCTGCTACGTAAGATTAAGGAGATTGAGGGGCTTAGCGGGGTTAAGGAGGTTTTCCCGGCCATACTAGTTAAAGTAGTGAAACACCGTACCTCACTACCCGAAGAGTTTATAAGAGAGAACCTAAGAGAATACGAATCCGACACTAAGAAGGAATAAATAGGATCGTTTCGACTCAAGCATTACTAATGTTTAGCTCCACCTCATCAAGATCGTTACGAGCTCTTCTAGCCTAAAATAGAAAACTTCTGGCTATCTATATATAACCCAAGTTACGGATGTTAAAGAATTCGTAAACTCTCATGAAATAAGTTTTCGACAAGTTCTTCAACGTCATAGTTAATTTTCTTTTATTGTCTGTCGTGTTAATAGTTTAAAGATGTTGGTCTAGCGCTATTATTGGCTCTGACTAGAGGCTTTGGGTAGTAGCTTGAAGATCAGACCACTGAAAATAATTAAGTTAGGTGGTTCAGTAATTACTGTTAAGGAAATTCGTTGGTCTATCAGAAGAGAGGTCTTGTTAAGGCTCCTCAGGGAGCTAGGTACCTACCGGGAGGAGTTCCCAGAGAACCAGGTTGTTTTAATACATGGTGGTGGGAGCTTCGGCCACCCTCTAGTTAAGGACTGTGTCTCCAGGTACGGTAAGATCACTGAGAGTTGCTATATATCAACAGCAGACTCTATGGACACTCTGAATGCTATAGTTAGGAAGTACTCTATTAATGTAGCTAGAATACCAGCTATTTCCATACCCCCGAGAACTATATGCTCTATATCCTCGGGTAGCCCGCGTTGTAGACTAGATCCTGTAGTTGCGGCTTTAGAGAGGGGGTTCACACCAATACTGTATGGAGATGTAGTAACATCCGATAGGGGTTTCGAGGTTCTCTCAGGTGATACTCTAGCTTGGTACATAGCTAGAGATTTAGGGGCCCTCGAGATACTCTTCGTTACTGATGTTGACGGCTTGTACGAAAGGGACCCTAAGTTAGATCCTAACGCACAGAAAATTACGGAGGCATTAGTGGATGAGGTAATCAACTATGTCGCAGCTAGTTCTTCTACCGTCGATGTTACCGGTGGAATGATGAAGAAATTGATTGAGGGAAAGCTCCTAGGAGTTCGCGGAATCAAGGTGAAAATCGTTGGCGGGTTCATAGAGGGCAATCTTTATAGTGCCCTTAAATCAGATAACTTCGTGGGTTCGATAGTATGGTACTAGGAGAAGCTGAAAGAACCTCCAGGAGAAAAATAGAGCATATCGAGATAGTACTTAACAAGCCTGTTGAAGGTCCTCAAACAACCTGGTTCGAGTATGTCTTCCTACCAACACGTGCTCTACCTAAGGTGGACCCCGAGAAGATATCCACAGCTGTCAACTTCCTAGGGAAAACCATGGGGGCACCACTGATAATAGAGGCTATGACTGGGGGTGCCCCAGGTACTGAACTCATTAATAGGTCCCTAGCTGAAGTAGCTTGCCAGCTCGATATAGGGATGGGACTAGGTAGTCAGAGAGCAGCTCTCGAGTCTAGAGAGTTAGCACACACTTATAGAGTCGCTAGGGATGTCTGTCCTGATCTGGTACTACTGGGGAACATAGGCATAGCTGAGCTAATAAAATACGGTGTCAGCGTGTTGGAGTCCTTAACCTCTATTGTTGAAGTAGATGGCATTGCCGTCCACCTCAACTACTTCCAGGAGGTGGTCCAGCCTGAGGGAGCTCTAGGCTTCTCTAGAGGGCTCGAAGCGATTTCTAAGGCTGTAGATGTCAGTCCCGTACCTATAATAGTAAAGGAGGTGGGATTCGGGATCAGTAAGGAGTTCGCTGAGGAACTTTACAGCATCGGTGTTAAGTACGTAGATATTGCTGGTGCTGGTGGAACTAACTGGGCTCTCGTAGAGCTCTACAGAGCTGCCTCTGCTGGTAACATCATCAAGCAAAACATTGCTGACGGAATTAAGGAGGTAGGTATACCCACAGCAGCATCTATAGCAGAGGTCCGCAACGTCTCAGATGAGCTATTCATAATTGGAAGCGGGGGGATAAGAACGCCGTATGATGCGGTAAAAGCATTGAGATTAGGGGCTAATATAGTAGGGATGGCTAGACCTGTACTGTTAGCTTACTCAAGGAACACGCTCAGGGAGTTCTTGGAGGCCTTCATCCTCGGATTCAAAGCTATACTAGCATCTCTGGGAGTTATTACTGTAAGTGACATCGTAAAAAGCCCGGTAGTGGTTGTTGGTTTACTAAAGGAGTGGCTTGACCTAAGAGGGATAAAAATACACTAACCTCTACGGAGAGAGGGAGGGCCCTGTAGAATGATTGGGTGATATAAGGTAAAGGATTTCTTAAGAGGCTGATATTAACTGCGGAAGTATAAGCTGTGCTGGTGGTGGAGTTGAGTGAGGTTTACAGTACTCTCCCACCTAAATATGTCGAGTCTCTGGTCTACATAGATCTAGTCGACATATTGACTGCCTACCGGAGAGTATCTAGGCTCTCCACTATCGGTAACATTATAGGTGTCCGCGATACATCTCTAAGTAAGTACATCAATGGCAAGCTCAGACCTAGATCCGCCAGGAGCTTGGCCATGATAAAGACTCTGATCGATATGAACTTAGTAAAGAACGCTGTCTCGGAGTACCTACGTGATAGGAGCTTAATCGAGCTACTGACAGACATTCCGTTCACAAAGCTCATAGCCTTATCTATCATGGAGAGGTTGGTAAAGCTATTTCACGGTAGCCGTGTAGAGACAGTAATAGCCTCTAGCGAAGCCCTCTTAATAGCTTCGCACATATCGCACAGATTGAGGTCCTCTCTAATTAATTTACACACAGTCCGTGGTAGCTCAAAAGTTAGGAATCTAGGTAATACAGCAGTAATCTTAGTGATAGCGGATGACGAGATAATTAAGCAGCTGGTTAAGGTTAAGACTGAAGGTAGGAGAACTACTGTGAAATATATATTCCTAGTTATTTATTCAAAGGAGGTGGACATATTGGCATCCATCTTCCCCAACACTACCGTAGAATACCTTGTCGGTACCCTACCCTAGATTTCCCGTTTGTCCCTAGATGCTTGTTGATGCGGGTTTATGTTTGTTTATTGTGTCTAGGGACTTCCACCTCGTCCACAGGGTTTTCCCTATCCCTGTGGGTCGTGGGTGGTGTTCGTCCCGAACGGCATGCGGGACACATCTAGGTCTAGTCCTGAGAGGCTTGGAGCGTTGCTCCCATCACCTCCCAGGGCTCTGAAGAGTAGGTTCCAGCAAGCAACTACATCTCTATGCCATAGCTCACCACCAACACTACACCTACCAATACGGGAGCTGTTACTGTAAACGATGTGTGTCTTGTGTACTGGGCATACCTTAGATGTGTTCTTAGGGTCTACGTAGATTACGGGTACACCAAACTCCCTAGCTTTCTCCTCAATAGCTAGCTGAATACCTCTAAAACACGCTTAGTAGCTAATACCAAAGCCCCACACAAACCTCCCCAAAAACACCAACTACAAAACATAAAACAAAACCCTATAAATCCAACAAACACCAACCAAAAAAAATAAAACAGCCCCGAGCTATTTCACATGAAAATTCTCTCGCTATCTTCGACAACAAGAAGTTGATTAGTTACCCTAGGAGAATTCAAAGCAGGCTTACGTCTTCCTCAGCAACTCCTGATGTAGTCTAGTCCTTTTAAAGAATACTACATCACATAGCATTTTGGATGGCTCCATGGCCGTAAATGTAGTTATCGGTGTTAGTAATGACGAGGTCTCGGAGGATCTTGTGAGACTAGCATGGGAAGCAGCTCAGAGGATTTTCAGGAAGTACAGTCTGGAGGTCTACGTCATCCCGGTGACTGTAACCACTAGGTTCCCGTATATCTCGATAAACGGTATTAGAGTTGTAGTTAGGAGTCCGCCAAGCGTTGAAGAGCTTGAGGATCTGATACTATCTATAGCTATTTACGTCGACAACAATGAGGAGGAAGCTGAGTTATTAGGATTGTTGGAGGATCCGACGATGGCTGACGCCGTCTTCTCATACTAGTGTTCAGCAGATATCACATACAGATATATCTGTCCACGTACCGTATCTTCCAGCTAGAGTCACAGCATGTTCACTCAGTACCTTAGATACCTCTTCCGTGCTTCCCGAAAATGTAAAGTACTTAATTAGATATGATCTCAGCATTTTTATGCCGCCCTCAATTACTTTAAGTCTCTTAAGCTCCGATATGGTCCTGTCAATTAGTTCAGCTCTTAGAGTATCTCTTGTAAGTGGGATAAACGCATATATCTGATTACCTAGCGATGACCTACCGTAGCTGACTACATAACTGGTTAGGTACCCTCTGTGACCTACGAATATCTTGGCGTATTCTTTAAGCCTTGACTCAGCTACTACTAAAACAGCGTGTGCTGATCTATAACTCAGATAGCTCCTCAGCTCATGTAGCCCGGCTTTACCTAGGAAGTAGTCTAGCGGTAGGGTATTGACGAGCTCTCCATACTCTACGTCGCAATGATATGTTCTCAAAATCTTGGAGTCTAGGTCGATCCTTGAAATTGGTGAGAATATCTTAGAAGTCTTAACTCTCCTCAGAAGCTCTCTGAAGTATTCACAGAACGGTCTCTTCGGTATCAAAACCTTCCCGTTAAACCACAGTACTGACTTTGTAATAGTCTCACCGAACTTCTTCTCCAGCTCCTTCTCGGGACCTTCCACAATAAAGTCAACGTCGACATCCACCAAGGAGTCATTGAGGAGTTGCTGGCAGCACGTCCTTGGGAGAAACATAGGTATCCTGTCGACACAGAGGGAGCCTAAGCTCCACCCATAGAGGTCGCTCCCACCTTCCCAGATATCTACTACTAGATCCTCACTTCCTGCGAGCAGGTTTGTCGTTAGTGAATTGCCTAAGAAGACTCTCCTCACTTTCTTCACTTGCCTCCCTAGCTACAGGCACTTTCATCTTCTTATACTTTTTCGTGTGCCAGTGGGTTCTCATATGGTTTATTAGGTCTTCAATAGATACGAAGAGAGCTGAGTCTGTTACCGGCATATTACCTTCACGCCCCTCTGGACAGAGATCTTCGATACTTATCGAGCTGCAGAGGGGGCAGAGTATGAGTGAGGTACTTAGATCAACACAGGTTACGACAGCAATACCGTGAGACTTAAACTCCTTCCTAACCCAGCGAGGTTCCCAGTAGCTCACTGACCAGAACCTCGAGAACTCTTGAGCTTACTGATTATGACCTCCAGTTCTCCCGCATCGACATTGAAGCCCATACTCTTCAGTTTGAATATAACAGCTAGTCGCAGTATATCGCTACGGCATTCCCCTATACCTAACCTCACTAAGCTATCTATGAACTCTATGATATCCTCAGGTAACCTAACGGAGATTAAAGAGCTGCTGGTCATAGTCCCCGAAATATTTTAAGTCGGTAAATTTATAGTTTATAGTCACACCTCAATGAAATCAGCTGTCTACTGGAGTATATAGGGCTCACTATAAGTTCACAGTTAAGGTTAAGTAAGCACATAACTCCCAGCAAATTTACTTCAGCATATTAGAGCACATTTATGTCTTACTGGCAACCAGTAGTTGGTGCTTTAGCTGTGTCTAGATCTAAAGTACAGGTTCTAGTCAACGGGTACGGAGTTATAGGTAAGAGAGTCGCTGATGCCGTGCTACGGCAGCCCGATATGAAGCTAGTTGGGATAGCTGACGTAGTAGCAGATTGGAGGATCAAGTTAGCAGCAGCTAAGGGGTTCCCAATATATGCCTCAATCCCTGAAAAGGAGGATGAGATGAGGAAGAAAGGCCTCAAAGTAGAGGGAACTATGGTGGATCTCCTGAAGAACGGTCTAGTTGATGTCGTCGTGGACTGCGCCCCCGCTAAGATAGGGGCTAGAAATAAGGAGGTTTACGAGAAGTACGGTGTTAAAGCTATTTTCCAGGGAGGTGAGAAGCACGAGGTTGCTGGGGTTTCCTTCGTCGCCCAGAGAAACTATCATGAAGCACTTGGAAAGCAGTATGTTAGGGTCGTTAGTTGCAATACCACCGCTATATGTAGAGTTGTCGGGGCTCTACATGAGAAGATAGGCGTAAAGAAAGCTCGCGTAGTCGTATTTAGAAGGGCTGTCGACGTCTGGGAGTCTAGTAGAACCGGGATCATGAACACAGCCGTCCCCGAGCTTCAAGTACCTTCCCATCATGGACCGGATGCTCGTACGGTGATAAAGGATCTCGACATAGTGACTATGGCAGCTAAAGGAAGTCATAACCTCTATCATCTGCATATGGCTATGGTAGAGGTAAAGGAGAAAGTCACTCGGGAGGACATATTGGAGATACTAGATAAGGAGCCGAGAGTGATCTTTGTAAGTGGGGAGGACGGTATTGACGGGTTAAACACTATATTTGAACTCTCCAGAGACCTCGGTAGACCTCGAGGAGATCTCTATGAGATCCCCGTCTGGAGGGATGGTGTTTCCGTGTCTCCGGATGGTACGGAAATATATATGATTTGGGCTACACCTAACGAATCCAACGTGATCCCGGAGAACATAGATGCTATAAGGGCTATAACTGAGCTAGAGAAAGATGCGAAGGCCTCCATATCTAAAACAGATGAGTATCTAGGCGTTATCAAAAGAGTGTATTGAAAATTAATCTTAGGTACTACTTTATAAAGAGAAACAGAGAAGCTTTGTTTCCTATTGTTTTTCTATCTGGGCAGCAGCAAGTAAGTTACCTGTCTCCAGATCTACTATCGACAATGTAAGATCCCGGCAGTCGATTCTCGCATACGTAGAAGTACTAGCAAGATAGCCTGCTAGGGATCCAGGGTTCACTATATAACTGGAGCAGACCTTATTTAACCGGTACACATGTGTATGTCCGTAGAGGATAACATCGTAACTTCCTCCGCAGGCTAAGCCCTCAACGATTTTCTCGGTAAGTTCCCGGTTTTTAAAACCGTGTAGCATTAATACCTTCAGCCCGCAGAGCTCTGCTTCTTCGGGTTGCTCACTCAACTCCGCAGATACCTTACTGAGAAGTAGTACATCTCCGTCGTTGTTCCCTAGTATGAGCTTAAATTTAAAAGTAGAGGGCATGTTCTCGACGAGAGCTCTTAAAGTGAATGGAGACACCACATCACCTAGATGGATCACATACCCGGTTCTGGACTCAGACTTTAGGATATCAACGAACTTCATGACTTTATCTAATCTATCATGGGTATCCGACACTACAAATACTAACATCACCAATCACCGGTAACATAGATGTATCATAGCTAATTAACGATAAACACATTTATGCCGTGTTTCCGGTACAGACATGAATAACAACTTCATCACGTAAATAGTTCTTTAAATAGTCAAACCTAAGAACCTCAACACGACGTCTAATAACCGACTTTTTCCCTAGCCTTAAAGGATGAAATACCCGATTGCGAACTCAACGACTAAAACATTCCTTAGAAGCACATACAGTCAGTTAAGTACATGATTTTAGTGTGCGAGTAGAGCTCAAGGTTATATCCTCGACCTACTTACTAGTAATGGGTAATAAAGTTGAGAGTTGATGAAATAGCTAGCTTAATCAAGAGGTTAGTTTCAGTACCTAGGTACTCTCTAGTTGGTCTAACTAGGAGCGGGTACCTAGTTTTCGGATCCACCCAGGAGGGAACCTACAAACTATACGTCCTAGATCCCAGGACGGGCTCCATCAGTAGTCTTGTAGATGAGCCTGTTTACACTATCTCACGAACTTCTAGAGAATCTGACGTAGTTGTATACACCGTCGATGTTAGTAGAGGGTATGAGAAAGTCTCGGTATTCGGTAAGGATCTGAGGTCAGGCAACAACTTCTGCCTTTCAGAGGACGTGGAGCCTCACAGAATCGTAGGCTTTAGTTATGATGGTGTGAGAATTGCTTGGTCTGCTTCTATTGGTACGAGAGCCTTCATATTGATGTCTGATGTTCTGAGTCGTAAGGTAGAGACAGTAGCTGAGATTAAGGGTAGGGAACACGTATCAGACGTTAATGAGAGGTACATAGCTGGCTCAGGACATTTGAAGGGGGATCCTTTCACGGAGGAGCTCTTCATCGTGGATATTAGAACTCGGGAGATGAAGGTCTTTACGCCTAGAGAGGGTAGTGTGAATAGGCATCCCAGACTTCACGGATCTAAAATACTCTTCGAGAGTAACTTCGAGGACTTAGATACGTTTAAGCTCTACGTTTATGATATAGAGAGCGGTGAGCTCTCGAAGGTTAGGATGTTGTATGACGACCTCACGAAGTTCGGTCCCGTAGAGTACGTGGATTTTGGATGGCTCCCTGATGGGAGGATATGGGCTATAGGTAAAAAGAAGGGTAGGTCGAAGCTCTTCATAGATGGCTTAGAGGTGAAGACTCCTGAGGGTATGGTCGTCAACGCGGAGGTAGCTGACGATTACGCCTACGTAACATATACCTCAATGCGGGAACCTCCAAGAGTGTTGCGTGTAGATCTCAGAACATCGAGTGCTCAGGTTTTAGTAGGTGCGGAGCCTCCGAAAGATGTGGTAGAGTCCTTAGCGGAGGTTATATTCACGGAGGTTGTGTCTGGAGATGGCATTAAAGTTCCTACCTACGCCTTAGTTAGCTCGAAAAGCCCTAGGCCTGGTCCAACCATAGTGTACCCGCATGGAGGGCCCTGGGCTGAGGTTTCCGACTCTTGGTCACCTATGCTACTCCTACTAACCGCTCTAGGCTACCACGTGGTAGCTCCCAACTTTAGGGGCTCTACAGGCTACGGCGAGAAATTCAGGAAGCTGGATCTTGGGGATCCAGGTGGGGGAGACCTTATGGACGTTATCTATGCGACTAAGTGGGCTATTGAGTCGGGCATAGCTGATAGAGAGAGGATCGCTATCTTTGGCTACAGTTATGGAGGGTACATGAGCTTCATGGCCATGGTCAAGTATCCCGATATGTGGAGGTGTGGAGTAGCTGGTGCCGGTGTGACGGACTGGGTAGAGGACTATGAGCTGGCGGATGCTTTCTTCAAGAGGTATGATGAGATATTATTCGCTGGTAAGAAGGAACTGTTCGTTGAGAGGTCACCCATAACCTACATAAACAATATGAGATCCCCGATATGTATAGTACACCCACAAAACGACTCTAGATGCCCGCTGAAACCGATAATGAAGTTTGCCTACAGATTGATGGAACTTGGGAAAACATTCGAACTCTATGTTATATCTGACATAGGACACGCACTTCAGCTAGATGTGAACGCTATGGTGAAATACCTACTATATTCCACACTATTCCTAGAGAAGTACCTACGTCAGTAGCCGAGGAAAGAAACTTAGGAGATTCCGGTGGACCCAGCTCAGCCGAATCTCCCGAAATGGAATAGGCTTAGCTGTTTTAAAACAAGTTTATCATTGAGAGAGTAAGTAGGATGTGAAGGATGTCTGAGAACGTTATAGAGTCATTGAAGTACCTTGTGGTGAAGGTGCTGGCTGGGGATATAGTAACCCTACACGCACTCAAGGAGTATCTAGTAGATGGTGAGTCCCCCTCAGTTCTCAGCCATAAATATAAGGTAGGTAAGTTCAAGCTTAGGGGCTATATTCAGAGAGTGACAGAGAAAGCCGGTAACTATAGAGTAGCACAGTACATCTTGAGGACTACCTACGATAGTCTAAGCAAGCTAGCGCCTATAGTAGTTAAGGTCTCCGGTGGGTACTACTGCACAGTATGTGAGAAGATTATAACTATGAATCCTGAAAGGCATGTAAGGTTAGAGCATAGAGACCTAGTAAATAGGATAGTGATGGAGTGTTTGAGGCTAGCTAAGAGGAGTAAATCCTAAGGTGGGATCCCTCGATGCTGGATTTCTTCGGATTAGCACAGGATTATCCCACGAAGAGGAGGATCCTACTGGAGAGGGTCAGGAGGGTAATTACGGCATGCAGGAAGCGGGAGGAGTGTACCCTGAAGCTGTTTAAGGTTCTCTTGGACTTCATCGAGAAGGATCCTGAAGAGAACCTCAAGATCGTTGCTAGCATAGTGGGTTCTCTCCCCTCAGACTATACTGAGAGCATCATGAGGTTGGTGGAGGCTTTAAACAGTGAGAGTAGAGCTCTGAATCAACTCGAAGTAGGGGAAGACAACCTGAACAAAGTACTCAGCGGAAGTGTTTCATGTGTCGACCTTGAGAACGTCTCCTACTTACTTGAAGAAACTAAGGACTTCATGGTTGTAGCCCTTGCTCTGGCAATACTGGAAAAAGCTGGAGAGCTAAAAGAAGACTGTGGGAAGACCCTCGCTCGAAGCGTGTTATCTCTCATAAGAACCCTCTACGAGAGAGGCTACGGTGATTTAGCGGCATCCATACTTAAAAAGTATTCCGTCAAGATATTTATCCATAAACTCGGGGAGGAGATAAAAGGCGTTAAGATAGCAATAGGAAGTAACACGGTAGTAGATTTAACGGACGTAATGAGCCTTATATACCAAGACATCAGCGCTATAATAGAGCTGGGAAATTCAAGTAGTAGGACCTCGTGATAGATCTACTCAATAATCTAAGTAAGGCAGTAAGTTGTGGCTGAGAGCCCTGCTAAAGGCCGGGGAAGGTCAGATAGTCAATACTACTTAGTCTTAGATACTAAGGCCGGTCTAGCCCGTAGAGGACTGAGATATGACGCAAGAAAATAACTGGTGGTGGATGAAAAATACCTGTTTTGTTTTGATGATGCTACTTGAGGAGCCTTACAACGGCTACTGAAGCTAGTAACATTAATGCTACTACTATCAGACTTATCTGCAACGTATTAGCTATGTCAGAGACTCTGCGGGCCAGGTCCTCCTGAGCCTGTGACAGCTTAGCTACGTTCTCGTCCAGGGTCTTTACCTTACTAGCTAAGTCTCCTAAGGCTGTCTCGGTCGAGCTCTTGGTCGCGTCAGCTAGGGACTTAATGGCTTGGTCTACACTTGTAGCGAGTGCTGATATGCTTGCGTCCACCTTCTTGGTGTAGTCCTGAAGTTGTGTAGCTACTGCCGCGATCGCGTCCATAGAGGCCTTGGAGCTCTTCTCAATAGCTCCCTCCAGGTCCTTAACGCTCGTAGCTAGGCTCTTAGATAACTCCTCTACCGACTTAATCGTCTGTGCTAGTGATGTATCTAATGATGCAACCTTACTCTCCAGAGATCCGTACCTCACGGCTAGAGCGCTAACTACTTTAGCCTGGAGCGTTGCTAGTGAAGCAGTAGCAGCCTTATACATCTCCAGTGCCTCATCTACTTCACCGTAAATCTCGAGTCTTTCGGTAGCATCACCTATCAAGGTCTCTATGGCTGAAAGCTCCTTAGTGAACCCAGAGACATCTACTCCAAGTGCTGAAGCAAGAGTTATAATAGCACGTACTTGACCTAATGCTACTAAGGCCTCAGCTCTAGTAGCATCTACTGGTCTGTGATCAGCTATGCTGAGGTCTATGGTCCTAGTGAAGGTGAAGTCCTTACCAGCAGCTCTACCAACTATCTCAATTTTGAGTGTTCCCTTACCTGTATATGCGGACTCAGGTATGAATACCCTTGCTATGAGGAGATATGCTACAGTGTAATCTACACCACCTATAGTGACGGTCGTAGGTGTGTAAAGTGCTACTAAGGACATGGGAATGGTCATGGATAAGCCTGCGGTAAGAGTGGCATCAGCCTTGCTTATGGTGGGACTCGGAGTATCCTCACCGGTATACACGTACGCTACTACCTCAACCCACTGGTAGCCCCTGTAGACGGTTGTTCTGCTTACGTCAAGCTTTATGATGCCTATAGGTTGCTGAGCAATCGTTACCGCTGGTGATAACGTAGCAAACGCTAGTACCGCTAAAGCTAGGTAGGCTAGGTACTTGTATTTCAAGATTTCCACCAATAGTACCTCTAGCTAAAGTTTATAAGTTTTTCGTGAAGAGCAACTAACCACGTTAGCTTCGGAAGGAGTTACCCGACATATTAACTGAGGAAGGACTACAAGAAAGAGAAAGTCTAGCCACGAGGAGTAGGAGCTAATCCACACCTGAAACGCCTCAATTTCTAAGACCTAAAAGCTTTAAAGTTAGAGTAGATTATTGGTTTTCGGGGCCCGTCGTCTAGCCTGGTTAGGACGCCGCCCTCACACGGCGGAGGTCCGGGGTTCGAGTCCCCGCGGGCCCACTCCCCAACTGCTTAGGAAGCTCCTTCGGTGTTTCCCGACATTATAAATCACAGTCCAGCCAGCTTTAACGGGTTTCTCAGTTATATCCTCATTTTCTTCCTCAATTCAGGTTTAACTAGTTATGAATATTTCTAGGGATAATGACAGCCGGGAAACGCTCTCATTATTATCTAAGCGTGAGGCCCACGGAGCAATTGCTAGGGACATAAACAGCTATTAAAGTCGGAAACAAAATATTCTTGGTATAAGTATGCGTGTTAAAAGTCTTCTCAGTGTTAGGTATCCGACTCTTACTCGCGATTCTCTAGTAACTCGTGCTAGGTCTTTAATGCGTGACCTGGGCTTAAGGATGATCCCGGTAGTTGAGGAAGGTAGAGTAGTTGGTGTAGTCACAAGAGAAAACGTTCTTTCAGTAACCTCAACTAGGTCTAATGTTCTAGTAGGTCACGTTATGGACGTACCTAGGGTTGTGTTTGAGCTTAACGAGGATCTCTGGACGGCACTTAAGATCATGTTAGAGCTGGACGAGTGGTACGTACCTGTGGTTTCAGCTGAGGGGAAGTATGAAGGTGTTCTTGAGATAGATAGCTTCATAAGGAGTGCCCTAGCAGAGTTCTCAGAGACTCAGAGCCTCGGTCCTCTCGGGGACTATATGACTACAAACGTCGAGTACGTGACTCCAGACGATAATATCACCAAGCTCTGGAGGAAGATGGTGAAGACAAAGTATGCTGGTTTCCCGGTAGTTCAAGGCAGGGATATGAAGGTAGTAGGGATCATAACCCAACACGATCTCCTTAAGAAAGGCTATACGAGGATAGAGCTCGAATCGGAATCCGGCCCCAGATCCTCAATAAAGGTGAAGGAAGCTATGACCACCCCAGCTATCACCGCGATCATGTCTGAGGATATGTATAAGGTAGCCGAGATCATGGCTAAAAACAACATAGGGAGAATTCCGGTAGTGGACCAGCGGGGAGGTTTAGTGGGGATCGTTGATAGGAGTGATGTATGTAGAGCCTACATGAAGGCTAGATCGGTGAGAGAATGAAGTTGCCGAACCCCCGGAGAATATATGAGAGAGCTAGGTGGCTGAGAAGCGATGGGAAGCCTAACTTTAGGGCAGTAATACATGAAAGAGAGCCGGAGTTGAGATCCCTCATAATACCGAAAGTACCTGTAGCTTCCCCGCAGACCCCTCTACTTAAGTGTCTAGAGGAAATGCATAGCCAGAGCTTTAGAGCTACGGTCATAGTTAAAGCAGGGGAGGTAGCAGGTCTCCTAACATTTCACGACGTTGCCGACTATATCGGTGGTGGCAGTAGGTTCAGAATAGTAGTTGAGAGGTATGGGGGCAACATCTATAAAGTCTTCTCTATACCGTCTCAGGAACTTATGAGTAGGAATGTTGTGTACGTAAAGGTCAGCGACACCCTAGAAAAGGTGCTGGAGCTCATGGTTTCCCAGGGGTTTGGATTAATACCTGTCCTAGATCCTAGCGGAGGATTAGCTGGTGTCGTAACTGAGGGGAGTATAGTCAAGGCATTTTCCGGTAGAATCGGAAAGAAACCCGTCAGCGAGGTCATGACTAAAACCGTGATTACAGCTATTGAAGACTCAACACTACACGAGATTTTCAGGCTCATGGTCTCTATGGGTGTTAGGAGAATACCACTATTAAGTAAAGATAATAGGTTAACGGGAGTAATTACTTGGCGAGGTTTGGTGGATCTCATAGGATCTCACAAGATATTCGAGCTTGTTAGTAGCGGGTTAGTACAAGACCTCCTCAAGCTCAGGGCTGTAGATTTCGTGGATAGTGAGGTACTAATAGTAGAGCCTACGACCCCTCTCGAGGTGCTGATCAGAGACATGTTTGAGAAAAACCTGGACTACGCTATAGTTGTTGAGGATGAGACTCTCAGGGGTATAGTTACCGAGAGAGATATTATGTACTCTATCCTAACATCATAGAGGTGACCACTGTGAGGATTAAAGTAGAGCACTACATGAGCCATCCCGTGGTAGCAGCACATCCTATGGATAATCTAGCTAGGATTAGGAACTTAATGCTTAGGTTTAAGGTAGGGCATATAGTGATATCATCTGATGATAAACCGCAGGGAATGATTAGTAGAAGCGATTTTGTGAAGTTAATGTATAATAGGAAGTGGTCGTATAAGCCGCTGACTGAGATTCATGCTCAAGACATCATGTCGAAACCGGTTTATGCTGTACTTCCATCAAGGAGTGTTACCTATGCTGCTAGGAGGATGCTCGAGAAGGGTATAGGTTCCCTAGTCGTAGTCAAGGACGCGGCTTCTATGAGTATAGCTGGTATAACAACTAGAACTGACCTGCTTAGAGCTTTCGTAGAGAACTATTCAGGTCTGTTCAAAGTAGAGGATTATGTTGAGAAGGACGTACCTACGTGTAGCCCGGAGCACTCAATCTTCTATGCGGTAGAGAAGATAGTTTTAGGGCAGCCGGTAGTAGTTGTCGATAGAGGTAGGGTCGTAGGGATCGTTAGTAGGAGGGACCTAGCGTTCCTAAGTACCTTCTTCACAACCTTTAAGAAACCGTTAAGGGTGAAGGGAATATCCCCGAGGGGGGTGGAATCAGTTATAAAGGTGTATCCAGCAGTTATGGTCTCAGAGATCATGGACACTGACATAGCTTTTGTAAGGCCGGGCGAGGATCTAGCTACAGCTGCTCAGATAATGATTAGAAGTGGGGTGGACGTAACTCCAGTAGTTAACGAGAACGACGAGCTTGTGGGGGTAGTCACTAAACAAACCATACTTAAAGCTCTTAAAGACTCGGCCTCAAAGAAATAACACATGAAATGCGAGATGCTATGAAGCCAAGACTCGACAAGCCCTGGGTTCGTACTGCGAAATTCTGGGAGAAATTAGGTGATAATAAGGTTAAGTGCCATCTCTGCTATAAAAGGTGTCCAATAGCTGAGGGAGGCTTTGGAGCATGTGGTGTTAGGTACAACGAGAAGGGAGTTCTCTATACACTGGTTTACGGCCTACTAACAGCAGCTAACATAGACCCGATAGAAAAGAAGCCGCTAACTCATTTCCATCCAGGTTCAGCCGTATTCTCCATATCTACTGCGGGCTGTAACTTCATGTGCGCCTTCTGCCAGAACTGGACTCTATCGCAGTCTAGGAGAGAGGAAATATTTGGTGAGTATATAGACCCGGAAGAGCTGGTAGCTCTAGCTAAAAAAGCTAGGAGTGACGGTATAAGCTATACCTACAACGAACCAACAATATTCTACGAATATATGTATGATGTAGCGAGAACAGCAAAGAGAGAGGGTTTATTCAACACTATGGTAACCAACGGTTATATGACGGTTGAGGCTCTCGACGAGCTAGCAGGCTACATGGACGCGGCGACAGTGGACTTTAAGGGAGGAGGTAGTAAGGAATTCTACCGTAAGTACATGGGTGTTCCAGACCCGGAACCGATATTTGGGACGTTACTCGAAATGAAGAGGAAAGGTATCTTCGTAGAGATAACTAACCTAGTCGTTCCTAGATATGGAGAGGACTTAGATCATATTAGGAAACTAGCACGATGGGTAGCTGAAAACCTCGGTACTGAGACACCCTTCCACCTCTTGAGGTTCTACCCCCATTATAAGATGAGCTATCTACCGCCCACAGACATTAAAACACTTGAGCGGCTAGCCCAGATAGCACAGGGAGAGGGCCTGAAACATGTTTACATAGGGAACATACCTGGACATAAGCTCGAACATACCTACTGCCCAGGATGCGGCGCTCTGGTAGTAAGAAGGTACGGCTTCTACATTATCGAGTGGAACTTAAAACCCGGGAACATCTGCCCGAAATGTGGCTATAAACTGAACATAGTTGGTGAATACAGAGGTGGCAGTAGATCTTTCGACTTCTTCTAGACGAGATTGATGTGACTACTATTTAACGTAGCTTATACAATAAGTTTATACTTATAGCAGTACACATTTAGAATAGTCCTACTACTTAATACTACACATCTTCACCATCCGTAAGTAACCTACGATTCTATCTTTGAAACACTTCCTTAATATCGTTCGTAGAGCTTATCGAGAATTAGCAAAACACGACTCACATAGAGTTTCAAGGGTTTTAGGACAAATTAAATGCTAAATATTGTTTAAATTGTTTAATCTGTAACTTATTTTTAATATTTCAACTGTCTATTTCTGGAGTTACAGTATGGTAAGTCCCAGCCAAATAATTGAGAGGGCTAGGTCTGAGGGGAGACGTAAGCTACTTGAACATGAGGCCTTCATGCTGTGTGAACTCTATAACATGCCGGTAGCTAGCTATGGTTTAGCTACTAGTGAGGAGGAGGCAGTTAGGATAGCTGAGAGGATAGGGTTCCCAGTAGTATTGAAGGTAGTTAGCCCAGACATAAGCCACAAGACTGATGTAGGTGGTGTTATACTCAATGTTAAGAGCCCGGAAGAGGTTGTGAGATCCTATAGACTCATATTAGATAACGTACGCTCTAGAGCCCCTGGGAGTAGGGTCAGCGGTATCTTAGTACAGAAAATGGCGAGTCCGGATCTTGAGGTAATAGTCGGTAGTGTGAGGGATAAGGTCTTCGGACCGGTAATAATGTTCGGCTTAGGAGGAGTATTCGTCGAGGTACTCAAGGACGTAAGTTTTCGAGTCACCCCACTAACCGAGCAGGACGTAGACGACATGATTAGAGAGATAAAAGGATATAAGGTACTTGAGGGCTACAGAGGATTCCCACCTAGAGACATAGAAGCACTTAAGAGAGTTATCCTAGGTCTAGCTAAGATGGTCAGCGAACTCGATGAGTTAGAGGAGGTAGATCTTAACCCTATATTCCTCTATCCTCTCGAGAAAGGAGCTTTAATAGTTGACGCTCGAGTTATCCTAGGTGAGAAGTAGTGAGCTCCCTCAAGGACCTGTTCAACCCAAGTGGTATAGCTGTAGTCGGCGCGTCCAAGGACCCGACTAAGATAGGGCATCTAGTACTGAGAAACATAGTGGAGTACGGATTCAAAGGGAGGGTCTACCCAGTAAACCCGACAGCAACAGAGATACTGGGCTTAAAGTCCTACCCAGCAGTCTCAACCATATCAGATAAAGTTGACGTGATCGTGGTATCAGTACCCAACGTCAAGGTCCTGGATGTTATAGATGATGCGGGGAAGGCAGGAGTTAAGCACGCTGTAGTCATCACCTCAGGTTTTAAGGAGATAGGTAACGTAGAACTTGAGAACGAGTTAGTTCAGAGAGCTAGGAAGTACGGTATGAGAGTTCTAGGTCCTAACATCTTCGGTTACGTCTACACACCGGTAAGGCTTAACGCGACCTTCGGCCCCAGAGACGTCATACCCGGTAACGTCGCCTTCATAACCCAGAGCGGTGCTTTAGGAATAGCACTGATGGGTTCAACGATACAGGAGGGGATCGGTATATCAGCTATTGTGAGTGTAGGTAATAAGGCAGATATAGACGATGCCGACCTACTCGAATTCTTCGATGAGGATCCTAACACCTCGGTTGTCCTGATATACATGGAGGGCGTAAATAACGGTAGGAGATTCGTTGAAGTAGCCTCCAAGATTTCTATGAGGAAACCGGTAATCGTGATTAAGTCCGGGAGGACGGAAGCTGGAGCTAGAGCAGCCGCGAGCCACACGGGTAGCCTAGCAGGTAACATACTCATATATGAGACAGCCTTCAGACAGAGCGGTGTTCTCTCAGTTAAGAGCGTTGAGGAGGCTTTCGACTTCGTGAAGACTCTGTCCTGGAACCCTGTACCTACTGGCGATAGGGTCGTAGTGATAACGAACGGTGGTGGTGCGGGTGTCCAGGCAAGCGACACTCTAGCAGATGACGGTATATTCCTGGAGAAACCTCCGCAGGATTTCGTAGAGGAGCTGAGGAAGGTCCTCCCACCATTCGCCTCCCTAGCAAATCCAGTAGACCTGACCGGTATGGCACCCGAAGACTGGTACTACATGTCGGTCAAGCTAGCTCTTCAGAACCCCCAGATAGATGCGATATTAGTACTATACTGCCACACCGCGCTCACTAGCCCGATCGGTGTAGCTAAGGCTGTAGCTAGAGCAATAGAGGAGACTAAGATAAGCAAACCTATATCGGTAGCGATGATTGGGGGTCCGGATGCGTATGAAGCTATGAGGTACCTTACAACCCTAAGAATACCTGCCTACCCGACCCCTGAAAGAGCAGCACACGCCTTAGCAGCACTGCTCAAATACAGAAAAGGTAGGGAGTACCTAGTAAAGAGGATCTCCAAAAAGCAGTAACTCAATTGAAGTATAACTCCTTATTTATTAGAGGTATTAGAGCCATCATAGTAGCATAATAGGTTAAGTCCTCCCTATTTACAGCAGATCGTGTCAATATCCTCACAAGTCCTCCCTTACTCCCCACATCTGTAGTACCAAAATACTTGTCTACTACTTCCTCCAACTCCCTTGCTCCACCTAATACAAGTTCTCTCACGAAGATGTCGGGAACCGAGAACGATGGTGATAGCCCGAACGACTCTGAGCCGTCTCTAGATACTACGTAGACTACCTGGACATCAAAAAATCTTCCTTCGACTACGTATAGCCCAGCTTCTATCCCGATACCCATATCGCAGTCAGTACCGGCCTTCACAGCTTCGACAGCTCTTCGCCTAGCTCCTTCAATAGCTATGTGGAGACCCATAGGCTGGGGTGGGATGGCCGTGCTCACCTTAAAAGAAGCTACATCTACATTCTCAAAGACAGATCTAAGGGCCCTTAACACCCCAGTTATCTTACTAGGATTCGTAGTGCCGAGACACACTCTCACAGTAACACGCCCTAAGCAGATTTCCTCGAACACATTAAAGTGCAGGTAATGCGGGTTTCACTAGAGTTTCACTAAAGTTTCTTGCGGGTTTTTAATATAGCCTAACCTCCTAACGCTTGGTGCTGACAATGAGGGAGCGATATACCGTCAAATACGCGGTCATACTACTACTCATACTACTCACTACCCCACTCACCTTGGCTAGACCTACCAAAGCATATGAAACCCGGGAACTCACTATAGTAGCCGTAAGCTCCCTACCTAATGGTAGCTACGTCGGTGTCACAGCTAAGCTGAGTGTGGGGGTCTCATGCCCCGGTAGCGGCAGAGTATATGTCGAGACACTTCCCCTCAGTCAAATAGATCTACAAGCATCTACTAGGGTAGCTGCCATAGTGGCAAGTAAGGTAGCAGGGATTAAGCTCACCTCGTGCGACTTCTTTGCTTCGATAAGAGCGGATGTCCCGATAGTGGGTGGGCCCAGCGCTAGTGCCGCAACAGCTGTAGCATTCGCAGCAGCTCTTCTCCACCTACCGCTCAGGGATGATGTAGTGATGACGGGGATGATTCTACCTGATGGGAGTGTAGGTCCGGTAGGAGGACTGAGAGCTAAACTCGAGGCAGCTGCCAGTGTCGGCGCAAAGGTGTTCCTCGTTCCATATGGGCAAACAATGTACGTCGAGAGAGTTGTGGTTCCGCAAACTGTGGGGCCTATCACCATTTATACGACAAAGACTGTAACTATAGACCTAGTTGATTACGGGAAGAGGTTGGGGGTTGAGGTACTACCGGTTACGACGGTATATGAAGCACTTAACGTTTATACAGGGGGTCTCTACAAGGTACCTAACGTCTCCGCAGTAGGTTCCCCGGAACATTATCTAGGTTCACAGCTAGAAAAGCAGGTAGCTAACTGGATAGAAACCCTCAGGGATTATGTAACGTCAGCAGTATCTCAAGGTGATAGTATTAAGGCTAACGTACTCAACTCTCTAAGTAGGATTACGAGATTATATGTGGAGGACCTACTGAAGGATATTGAGGGTAGCATCAAGAACCTAACTAGTCTTGCTGATGCTCAAGCCTCGAGGGGACTCATGTATTCAGCGTCCACATCCTACTTTCAGGCACTAGTTTACGCTCTATGGAGGCTGTATCTACTTAAAGGAGTTAGCGACCCGCAGGCATTAACTAGTGTGAGAACCGATTTAGAAGGTAGGGTCTTCATGATGCTTGACTTCGCTAGAAGCAGATATAGTGACCTGTCACTGATATGCCTTCAAGATCTTGATGTAGTGATAGCAGTAACTACCAGAGCTTACGAGGCTTTAATATATCTAAACGCATCTAAGACTGAGACTTATGTGGATAGATCGTCTTACTATCTTGCTCTAGCTAGCTCTAGAGTCATCACAGCAGAGCTCTGGAAGTCCCTCCTAAACATATCACAGAACCCTGGCTATGTATGTTGCTACCTAGATCGAAGGCAGGTGGAGGACTTAGAGCTAGCTCTAGAGGATTTAATCTACAACATCTACACCTACATAATATCGTTCAAGGGCCAGGTAGAGATCCCGGCAGACTCGTTCAACGCCATGATTACGAGGATGGACATCATGAGGAGCTCCCCATCGTTTATTGACAGGCTATCACTTGGGGTTGACGCGCTAGCATACGGGTATGCAACCCTGGTTATGATGTTCTCACAAGATATTGCGAGCTCTGTTACCAGCCTTAATAGAAGTGTCAGCATAGAGCTAGCATCACTCAGTGAGTGTATGCCGATTAGCCTGTTACTGTATATGGAGCTGATAACATCTCAGGAGGATTTACCGAAAATATATACTCTAGCTAGAGTAGCAGCACTACTATCTCTCTATACCAGCCCAGCTCAAGGAAGCATGTCGGCTACAAGCTCTACTACCGAGCCCAGCAACATAAGTAGTACGCAAACCCCTAGCACCGTAACGACAACCTTCTTCAAGACAGTAACAGTGGTAGGAGGACCTGGAACCTTAGAAAAGGCGTCAACAACTTACTTCATTATGGGGCTAGTACTAGGAGTTATTCTAGCACTGATAATCGCTGTTGCCGCTAAGAAGAAATAATGTGTGTTAGGAGTATGTGTTGTTAAGTGTTTAGTTAAGAGGGTAACCTAAAGATGTGCCATATTAAGGATTTTGTGTCTATATCAGCATAGGGAATTATTCTGCTGCCTATTACTGAAACAATTAAGAAGCTTTGTATGCTTATGTGTAGCCTTTAGGTTTATGGGGAGTGTCTTCAACAGTCTCTATGTAGCTATTTAAAAGTAGGGAGTTTAATTGACGATGTGTTTTGAGGTTTAGTTTATATGTAGAGATTTGCGATATGCTCCTATTAGACTACCACTACAACTCGAGATCGTTAATAAAAGACCATAAAATATTCTAAACAGCCATTCCTGGGCGGACTACGGTGTTGCTACTTGAGAGGTTTGCTAAGCTACTTGCTTGGTGTCGGCCCGGTGTACTGATAGTTACCCACAGAAATGCGGACGTGGATGCCGTAGCAGCTGCTTTCACGTTAAACTATGTGCTGAGGTCTTATGGTGAGGGAGTATCCGACATCTGTGTACCTGAGGGGGTCGATCTTGCTAGCAAGAAGATCCTCTCAGCATTAGGCTTTAGCGTTCCTAAATCCGGTAAGTGTGTTGGTAAGAGAATAGTACTCATCGATGTTTCTACTCTTGCTCAAGTAGAAGATGTTGAGTTCTCTGAGTGTTCTGTAGTCGATCACCACGTTGTTAACTCAGTGGTTGAGGTCTGTGGCTTAGCTGTATACGACCCTAAAGCTGGGGCTACTTCAGCGCTTATCGCTGAGGCTTTAATGAACCTCGGGTTTACTGTCCCTAGAGCATACGCTACTCTCCTATTAGCTGGCATAATGTTCGATACTAGGTTCCTGAGAATAGCTAGCTCCAGGCTTCTGAGGGTAGTCAGCTGGTTACTCGATGTTGGTGGGGATCTAGAGGAGGTAAGTAGGCTCCTCACGCACCAGGAGATCCCATACTCGGAGAGGATCGCTAAACTTAAGAGCCTCTCCAGGATGGGGATATACGTAGTGGGGGAGGATAACATTCTCACAATGACCTGTGTTGGGGCCTACGAAGCGTCGTCTCTTAGAGTAGCTCTCGACGCTGGTTCCGATATAGCTATTGCTGTAGCACCACGAGAGGACTCTGCTCGAGTAGTTATCCGTGTAAGTAGCCGGCTCTTACAGGAGTTTAAAACCCCGGTTGCTGCTGAGCTAGCTAGATACCTAGGTGAGAATCTGGGAGGTAGTGGTGGAGGTCATGAAGCTGCTGCCGGGGTCGTAATACCTTTGATAAGTATTAGGAGTCTAGAGGACGCGGTATTCCAATTCTTCCGGTTACGTGGTTATAAGGTTCGTGCCCTAGATAGAGGTAGATGGATGGAGGAGTGTACCTAGATGGTTAAGATATACGTTGACAATAGGGAACGAGAATCTGAGGTACCTAAATACCTATCCGAGATGGGCGTGGTCGTTATATTCAAGCAGCTTGAGGTAGGTGACTACATACTAGCTGAGAGAGTCGTAGCCGAGAGGAAAAGTGTGAGCGACCTGGTGAGGTCGGTCTTCGACGGCAGGTTCTTTGATCAGCTGTCCAGGCTGGCAGAGCGCTCAGAGAGGTTCTTTCTCTTAGTCGAGGGAGATATAGATAGAGTAAAGTTTGTGACATCCAACTACAGAGCAGTCCTCTCAGCACTCTACTTCTCCTCTATTGTGAGTAGGGTACCGGTAGTGTTCACCGAGGGACCCAGACACAGCGCTGAGCTACTTAAGTACCTAGCATCAAAGTTTCAGGAATCCCCATTCATGTTGAGGACTACTAAGGTCTCAAGGAGTAAACCCAAGGATGCGTCACTCAGTGAGTGGCAGCTCTTCGTGGTCTCGTCCCTACCGGGAGTAGGGGTGAAGACGGCTGAGAGGTTACTCAGGAAGTTTGGTAGTGTTAAAGGAGTGTTTAACGCCTCTCTAGCTGAGTTAGCAAGTGTGGAGGGGATCTCCGAAGAAAAGGCGAGCCTCATATTTAGAGTAATTAATGAGTTGTACACCAAAAAACGCCGGTCAGGGGATCTGAGTAACTACACAAAGAAGAGTTGATCCTAAAATCCCGTGTTTGGGGAGGACTCATATAGAAGGATAGAGAAGGTGCTCAAGCCTAACGTACTTCTTCGGTATCTCAGCTCTCACACCCTTCATCGGGTCAACGACCTGATTTATCCTTAAGTCAACAACTAAACTAGCAAGCATGTAAGCCTCCTCAAAACCTAGGCTTAGAGCCCTCATTAGAACAGATACGGCTTCTTCAGAAGCTCTATAGGCTGCTGTGTCTAGGTCTTCCCCGAATGCTATTATAGAGAACCTGTCTCCAAACTCAACGATCGGGTATTTAGGTCTCTTACCCTTTATCAGCTCAACTCTAACACGTACCTCACCGGGAGTCTCAGCAGCCGCTACACATAGCTCACCATCAGCTTGAACCACATGGAGATCGCCGAGAGCCAGTAAAGCACCCTCAACAAATACAGGTAGGTAGACCCTACTCCCAGTGGTCACTAGCGCTACATCCATGTTACCACCATGGTAGCCGGAGGTTCCAGTCGGGAACTCACCATCACTTGGAGCGACACCTATGACCCCGATCATAGGTCTCACCTCAATCTCTACCTTCCCAAAGCGGACCTTCCCTCCAGCTACCTCAAGAACTTTCACTGTCGGTCTGAATTCCTTATCAGGAAGAGCTCCGAACCCCGGGGCAACCATTATCACAGCTTTGTCCGAGACCTTTATTTCCTCTATCTCAACGAGTAAGGTGTCTCCGGGACTTGCTCCCTCAACATATAATGGTCCTGTAGCTGGATTTACCTTACTCCAGTCTATGGATTCGAGGGTGACTGATTCGTCCACTATCTGCCCGCCAAAAGCGTCTATAGTCTCGAAGATCACTACCTCCCCTGGGGTAGCTCTATACTTAGGTACGTAACGCTTGGAGAAGCTGTAGATTATGTAGTCCCTAGGCAACCTAACTACCAAGTTAAGCACCAACTACTCAAATAGGGTTAGAGATATAAAGAATTCCCACCCTGCTTGATCTTCTTAATAGAGCCTAGGAGGTCAGCACCCCCGTATTTAGCCCATATGTAGCAGGCACCTTCTTGGGACACCATACAAGGACCATAAGGTCTTTCCGGCCTACATCCTTTCATGAACATAGGGCATTGGCTAGGTTTTGCTATACCTAGCACTACCTCACTACACCGACAAGATGGTGGTAGCTCCGCCTCAAGGGTTCGACCGGCTGACGTGAGGACGTAGTCTTCTGGCCCAGGAGGTCTGAGTCCGTACTGGTAGTATGCGTCTAGCTCCCTATACCTATCCCTTAACATGAGGCCACTCCTTGGTACATATCCTATACCTCTCCAAGCAGCATCCACCTCCTCGAATACGGAGTTCACGTAATTCTTTGCTGTTGGGTTACCATCCCACTTCACAGCACGTCTGTACTCGACGTAGAGCCCGGGCTTTCTTTCTAGGATCATCCTAAGTATTTCCGCGATCGAGATGAGGACATCTATACCTTCAAACCCCGAAACTACAGTCGCAATGCCGAACTCTCTAGGGAGAAACTCCCAGACCGAAGCTCCGGTAACTACCGATACATGACCAGGAGCTATCACGCCCCTTATAGGTAGGAGTCCTCGCTCCCTGTAAAGCTTGATTGTGTACCTCATGATTGGTGGGGTGAGCCTGAGCACGCTGAGGAGTTTCAAGTTCTTAGGTACCTTACCCTCGAATATGGGTATAGCGTACGAGGGGGCTGTCGTCTCAAAGCCTATACCTAGGAAAATAGACTCTCTTCCATCGTTTTTAGAGTCCCTAACAGCGTCGTAGAAGCTGTACACAATCCGAACATCAGCACCTATAGCCTTCGCTTCAGCTAGGTTTCTAGGGCTTTTGAGGGATGTTGAGGGAACCCTAAAAGCATCCCCGAACGTGTAGACTCTAACACCCTCTAGAGATAACCTCACAATCTGCTCTATAATCTTCCCTGGGGTCACGCACACTGGGCATCCAGGACCTGCTACTAGGTCTATGCCGTCAGGCACTAAAGCTCTTATACCGTACCTTACAGTGGTCCACTCATGGGTCCCGCAGAAATTCATTATCTTTATCGGCATCTCCTCGAAGGACTTGATCCTGCTGTAGTAAGACTCAATAAGTTTTACTATAGTCGGGGCTATAGTAGAGCCGAACCTCTGCACTAACGCACTAACCTTCTCACCAGCTTTCTCGGTCTCAGACACCACCACACAACTCCTTTTTCTCTATCCTTAGCCAGAGTTTAAGCTCTAGTAGGGAGCTATGAGATTCTTAACGCGGTAATACGGTAATACCGTTACACAGAAGTTACGGTCTTTCCTTGATTAAGCTGACGTAGGAGCGTTGATATATGATTTGACTCAGCTATGATCTGGGCCAACTTAGAAGAGAAACTGATATCCTTACTTAAGGAGGTCCTAGGACAGTTGGGTATGGAGGTCTACGCAAACGTATTTATAGGTAACATAGAACTTGATCTAGTTGCCATAGAGAGAGCTAGCACTAGACCGATAGTCCACGTTGTTGAGGTCAAGTCTAGACCTAAAAGCAAGCTAATCTACCAAATCCTAGATAGAGTAAAACTCTCTGATTACATATATGCCGCGTTACCAGCTAAGCACTATCCGTACCTAAACCAGCTCCCCGAAGTTGCTGGGCTTCTCATAGTGGATGCTGAGAGGCAGGCAATCTACGAGATAAGAAAAGCTAGGTATATAGGTAACGGATGGAGGTTACTAGAACTACTCGGGTCTCGCCCTCTACGGGGAACCGTGAGCAGTCATGTAAATATCCAGACAGGGTGATCCCAAGCAGGAGGGGTTACCTCCGCTTAGGATCACCGCGTCCAGATATCTACATGACTGCTCCAGCTCCCCGTAGAGGCTGGCGCCCCCACTAAGTATCTAGCAGTAGACCTTAATCTAGCTTTCTACGTATAATATGCTTAGAACGTTAATTCAGGTATTATGTGTCTGTGGAAAAAATTGTTTATAGTTTATTGATTATTCACTGATCCTTCTTTTATATGTTCTTCCAGCTTATAACTATGACTCACTGTTTATCCTAGAAATTATTACTTAGCTAACACCTCAGTAATCAATGCGGCTTACAGCTGCAAAAGAGATCTACTCAGATGAGACAGGTTAGCTCACCAATCACTTGTGCTGGTTCATCACGCCAATATATAGTGTTCTAGTTAGTATTTAGGTAGTTAATCCCAGTGTTTACTTCCTAGCTGAAGTATTTTGTGGTTAGAGCTCTTCGGACACTACAAGCTTAGTGACTAAGCTCTTCAATACATTCCGGGCTTCCTCAGATATGGATGCGGTTTCAAGGGCTGTTTCGATTCTTTCCTTAGTGGATTCCACTATATCTAGTACTGAGGTATAGCCCTTATTGAGGTATCGTATTCCCTGGAGTAGGGTAGCTATGTTATCACATAGCTTCACTACTAGTGATTCGAGGGACTTACCCTCGTTAAGCTCCTTCAATAAATCTGAGTAGTTCGTTATTTCTAACTCCCGTATGGCTTCCTCCTCCAGCTGAGTTGAGTTAGCCATAGAGCTCTTAACTTTCTTAACTATGTCACCTGTCACACTCTCCAGTATATCATGAAGTAACGCCATCCTCATAACTCTCAATGTGTCAACCTGTATTCCAGCTTCATTGAGCTTGTCAGCTACAAGCATGGAGAGGAAAACCACCTCAAATGTGTGGGAACCGACCGTCTCTGAGTCTGATGGCGGGATACCCCGCAACATCCAGCCAGTTCTAGCTAGGTTCTTCACCCTCATAGCTGAACCGTACTTAACCAAGTGTCCCCTATATGCAAGTTACGGTAGTCAGATATATGTTAAAGCGGTTCTAACATGCTAATATTGTTGCTATCTCCTATGTTCAAAACAAAACATGCTTATACACTAGACAGGACTATCTAAACAGCTTTTAAACTGATACTGAAAGAATATAGTGAGGTATAGCTATGAGCGGTAAAGTTAGCTATTTACAATGGATGTTACAGGTTCTCAAGAACTCTGTCGAGCTTGGTGGGTTCCCGGAGGAGGTCTACCACATACTCAGTAAACCCGAAAGAGTTCTAATGGTCAGCATACCGGTAAGGATGGATAATGGGAAGATAGTGGTGTTTGAAGGCTATAGGGTCCAGCATAACAGTGCTCTAGGGCCCTACAAGGGAGGTATAAGGTTCCATCCTGAGGTAGACCTCGAGACAGACATGGCTCTAGCTCTTGGGATGACCCTAAAGAACTCACTAAATGGCTTACCCTACGGCGGAGGTAAGGGTGCTGTAAAGGTAGATCCCAAGAAGCTGTCTCAGACCGAGCTGGAGAGACTGAGTAGGGGATACGCTAGAGCTATCGCACCGTTAATAGGGGACCTAGAAGACATTCCTGCTCCTGACGTCGGGACCAACCCGCAGATAATGGCCTGGATGGTTGATGAGTACAGCAAACTCAAAGGACGTAACGTACCTGGAGTCTTCACAGCGAAGCCTCCTGAGCTATGGGGTAACCCTGTGAGGCTGTACTCCACAGGCTTCGGGACAGCCGTCGCGGCTAAGGTCGCAGCAGAGAAGTATCTAGGAAGATTTGAAGGGCTGACTGTATCAGTTCACGGCTTCGGGAATGTGGGTCAGTACGCTGCCTACTATGCTGCTAAGTGGGGAGCTAAGGTCGTTGCTGTGAGCGACACGTCGGGAACTGTCTACGATCCTAACGGAATAGACGTCGAGCTTGCTATGAAGGTGAAGGAAAGCACTGGGAAGGTCATTAACTACCCGAGAGGTGAGAAGCTTGACCCAGACGCCTCCCTCTACGTAGACTGCGACGTGCTCATGCCTTCTGCTATAGAAAACGTTATTAGAGCGGACAACGTCCACAAGGTCAAGGCTAAGGTCATTTCTGAGGGAGCTAACGGTCCGACTACCCCGGAGGCGGAGAAGGTACTCTACGAGAGAGGAGCCGTCATAGTCCCCGACATAGCTGCTAACGCAGGCGGTGTCGTAATGTCCTACCTAGAGTGGGTAGAGAACCTTCAGTGGTACTGGTGGAGCGAGGAGGAGACACTCAGCAGGATTAAGACGTTAATGGAGAACAACATCAAGAGGCTGATAGCGAAGTACGAGTCCTTGAGGTCAGAGAAAGGACCCGTAACAATGAGAAACGCAGCGTTCGTACTGGCCGTAGAAAGAGTATATAAAGCCATGAAGCTCAGAGGCTGGATCTAACCAGTAAATAATTTTTGTTCTATATTCCGTTTGTCCCTAGATGCTCGTTGATATGGGTTTATGTTCGTTCATTACATTTAGGGACTTCCACCTTGCCCACAGGGATCTACTTATCCCTGTGGAGTCATGGGTGGCGTTCGTCCCGAACGGCACGCGGGACACATCTACGTACAGCCCTACGGGGCTTGGAGCGTTGCTCCCATCACCCCGCAGAGCTTACACTCCTCCAGCAATTAAAATACCCTATACGACCCTAATAAACTTTTCTGCCCGCCTTCTATTCTATTAATATGACGAAAACACGGCTCTAGGGCCATCAAACACTGTCACACTCAGACCTTCAGCTTAGCCATAAGCTTTTTTGCCTAGCTTAATTAGTTAATCCGAGGTTGAGAACTTGATAGATGAGGTACTACTGGAGAAGATTGTTGATATAGCTAGAAATCAAGGAGCTACCTACGCTGAGGCTAGATTTCAGGAGGATATCAGTGAATCCTTAATTATGAGGAATGGTAGGGTATTAGGAGTAAATACAACTGTCTCTAGGGGTATTGGTGTAAGGGTCTTAGTTGGCGGGGCCCTAGGATTTGCCGCTACAAATCGCCTAGACCAGGAGTCTCTAATCTCGACAGTATCTGAAGCTGTTTCCAGGGCACGTGCTATATCGTCACTAATGAAATCCTCTATAGAGCTTGATGAGTCTAGAGTTGGTAGAGCTAGCTACGAGGTCGTCCCCAAGGTGAAGCTCGAGGACTACGGTGTGGAGGATAGGATAGGCTTAGGTAAAGAGATCTACTCAGCTGTTGGAGGGTCATTAAGACAGGCAAAGCTACCAGTACTTACGTTCGGTATTGACACCCATATCCAAAGGAAGGTAGTTGTGAATAGTGATGGGGCTCTAGTAAGGTCAGCAATACCGAGGATCTACGTATGGGTAAACTTTGTTGAGAGTATCCCGGAGAAGGGGACGATACAGAGACGCGTAGATTTCGGGGCCTCTGGCGGTATTGAGTGGTTAAAGGAGTGGAGGGTGGTTGATGAGGTAGTTGAGGAGGCGAAGAACCTTGAAAACGTGTTAGCTAGTGGTGTTGAGCCCCCGCGCGAGGAGGTAGACGTAATTGTGGGGTCTGAGATAGTGGGGCTCATAGTGCACGAATCTGCTGGGCATCCTATGGAGGCTGATAGAATACTTGGTAGGGAAGCCGCACAAGCTGGGGAGTCATACGTCAAGCCGGAGATGATTGGGAGGTATTCTGTAGGCAATAAATACGCTACAGTCATAGAGGACCCGACCGTACCCGGTGGTTACGGATTCTACCTCTACGACGATGAGGGTGTTCCAGCAAGACCTCGCTACCTCTATAAAGAGGGGTTGATTTACGAGCCTCTACACAATAGACATACAGCGAAGATCTTCGGAACCTCCAGTAACGGGGCAGCGAGAGCTATGACATATGCGAGGGAACCTATAATTAGGATGAGCAATACTTACTTCAAGCCAGGTGATATGAGCTTCGACGAGCTGCTGGAGGACATAAAGCTCGGGGTGTATATGAAGTCATACATGGAGTGGAATATAGATGACATAAGGTGGAACCAGAGATATGTAGGGCTCGAAAGCTATCTCATAGTAAACGGAGAGATAACGAAGCCCGTTAGAAACCCTGTCCTGGAGGTAACTACTGGCGGCTTCTACAGTAGAATTTCCGGGGTTGGTAAAGTGCTTAGGTTCTACCCAGGGACGTGTGGTAAGGGTGAGCCATCCCAAGGTGTTCCTGTGTGGTATGGTGGACCCGATATTAAGCTATCAAAAATTAAGGTTGGTGTTGCGCTATGAGCTATGAGGAGTTTACTAGAAAAATCATCTCGGAGTTGAAAGATAAGTTCGAGAACATAGCTGTTAGAGTAGTTGATAGAAACTCGATGATGTTGAAGATATGGAATAACCAGCCTGGAGTACTTCAAACATGGAGGGATATCCAGGTCTCACTACTCCTAAGTAAGCAGAAACGTGTTGCGGTTCTAGAGCTTCGGGCCAGCTCCCCAGATGAGTTACTTGCTGTTGCTAGGAGGGTTGGTGACCTAATGCCTAAAGTTGAGGAGTCTGAGCTTCCTATAGAGTTACCTGAGCCCGGGAAACCGGCCCCACTTGAGGGCGGATACGACAAGAAGGTATTGGAGTACTCTTCGGATCCGAAGCTCTTAGTGGAGGCTATGGTAAGCTCTGCCCTCAGTGCCGGTGCTGAGAGAACAGCCGGTACTTTAGAGTTGGAAGAAGTAAGTACTACCATCGCTACCAGCAAAGGTTTTGAAGGTACCTACAAGAAAACCGGGGTTGTGGCCCACCTAAGGTCTTTCAAGGATGATGTGAGTAGTCACTGGGCGTGGGGATCTACCGCTGTGGACGTCAAGAAGTTGGAGGAGGTTGGTGCCAAGTCAGCGAGCTTCCTCTCCCTCGCAAAGTCGAAGACCTCCTTCGAGCCGGGCAAGTACGATGTGATACTCTCACCTTTAGTTGCTGGAAATCTGTTGAACTATGTTGCCTCAATGTCTTCGGGGATGTCGGTTCTACTCGGTATGTCCTTCCTATCTAGGAGGAAGGTGGGGGAGGTCGTAGCCTCCGAGGTATTCACACTGGTTGATGCCCCTAGAGACACCTCACTACCAGGTCTAGCACCATTCGACGATGAAGGTGTGGAGACGTACAACAAACCCATCATCAACCGAGGTAAGTTCGTCTCACTAATCCACAACACAGCTACCGGCAAGGTATTCAACGCTAAGAGTACCGGTAATGCAGGCTGGATCAACCCCAGACCATGGAACCTCATTGTAGAACCGGGTATCAGCTCTTTCGACAAGATGGTCTCAGAGATGAGGAGAGGATACTTCATCCTAAATAACTGGTACACAAGACTTCAGAACTATGTAGAAGGCCAGTTCTCAACTGTAGCGAGGGACCTAGTCCTAGAGATTAGAGATGGGAGTATAGTAGGTTATGTTGATAGAGTTAGAATTGCTGAGAGATTCGAAAACCTACTCAAATCTGTAAAAGAGCTTAGCAAGGAGGTCTACGACATAACCTGGTGGGAAGTTAGAATACCGACGAGAGCACCCTACATCCTAGCTGAGAACATTAATCTCACAAAACCCTCCATATAGTTCTAGCCCAAAGTAAATCACTTCGCCTCATAATTCCACTATTTTTAATTATCTCCCAGATTACTTTGAAGTTAGTCGTCGAAAATCAGGCCTTTATTTACATTTGCGGTGGGGAGCACACCGAGAGTGTGTCCACCGAATGAAGGTAGCTATTGGCTAGGATAGAGGAGAGGTGTTCAAGATTCGAAGGTTAAATAAGGTGTTCAGTACTGGTCTGATGAGAGTGTAGGGTAGGCTGATTAAAATATATCTTCGAGCCTGTATGGGATAGAGGTAGTAGGCCTGAGAGTGAGCATGATTAGATCCCCGTGGATTGGGATGCAGCTGCGAACGGCCCTTAAGGACTTGGGGGTCTGTTATGGAGGTTAAGATAAGGTTGAGGTGTGGTAGTCAGGAGCTGTGTAGCGAGTTAGCTGAGTTCATAACTAAGCGTAGGGGGGTTCGCTCGTCGAGGATCATATATGAAGTGAGGGGTGATATTCTGGAGGTCTCGGTGTTCGGTTCTCCTTACGATGTCCTAAATACGAAGAGGGCTATTATGGCGTCGTACGGGGAGTGGCGTAGATTGAAGGAATTTGAGTTAGGTGGTTCGAGGCGCCTGGCTCTCACTACGTTGATGTCCCACGTAGGCGGTCCCATAATTCCGGACGTTCTACTACTTATTTTAAGGTATAGGGGTTATGATGCTGAGATAAGGAGCGGTGTTCTCGAAACAAATGCTCCAGCAGACGAGGTCTTCAACATCGCTCAGGACGTCTCTAGTAAGCTGAAGGAGGTATCGAAGATGTTCCCTAAAGCTACACGTAGTTTACGAGCTCTCCTAGTAGCTCTAGCAGTGCTTGGCTACGATATTGAGGGTTCTCTAGATACTTTGAAGCGTATGGGCCTCGTTGAGGAAAACCATAAGCTTAAGGTGACTGCTGAGTGGACCAGCTTATTAGTTAAGCTACGTATCCTAGATCTAGGTGGAGAAGGAGTTGAAACTGGAGATCAAGAAGGTTGACGATAAGGAACTGATAATAAAGGTCTTCGGGGAAACCCACACACTAGGCAACCTACTAGCGAAGTCAGCCCTCAGACACCCAAACGTTAAGTTAGCAGCTTACAGCATAGAGCACCCACTAGAGGAAGCGTTCGTGTTGAGGATAGTTACTGACGGATCTAAACCGGCTAGTGAGGTACTGATGGAGGTGGTTGAGGGCCTCGTAAAGCTGAGTGATGAGATAGTGCGGGAGTTTAAGTCGGTACTAGAGAAGTAGCTTAAACCTGACTTAGGATAATGGATCACCCTGGGGAGGTGAAAAGGAAGCTGAGTCGAGGAAGGAGGCAGTTAGCTAGGATAGCGAAGAAGGAGTCTAGGGTAGCTCTAGCCAAGAAATCTCCGCAGCTGGGCCTGATCTTCGTCTTCGTTCTGAGGGGTGTTAGAGGGCTTGAAAAGGCTTTCGTAGTTGAGGGTGAGGAGGAGGTACTGAAGATACTTGAGAAGTTCTCAGCTACGTATCTTGAAGTAGAGCAGTTAGGAAACTCAATCAACTCCCTCCCTCAATCACTTAGAGGTACTGTCACTACATACGCTGACCTCCTAGAACGCTTATCTAGTGAGATATCCTCACTAGTAGGATAGGTGGGTAAGATGGAGTTTTGCCCTAAGTGCGGGTCCCTGATGCTCCCAAAGAAGGAGGGAAATAGGACTGTCCTCGTATGCCCTAAGTGCGGGCACGTAGCTCAAGCAAAGACTGAGTATAGACACGCTCAAGCAGTTACTCGTGAGAAGGAGAAGAGGAAGATAGTAATTATGGATGAGAGCTCCGAGAAGGTGGGCCTATTAGTAGCAAAGGGTGTTAAATGTCCTAAGTGCGGGAATGAGGAAGCCTACTATGAGATACTCCAGACACGGCGAGCTGACGAGCCTCCAACAAGAATATACAAGTGCACTAGATGTGGATATGTCTGGAGGGAGTATGAATAATCTTCTCCGACTCTGAGGAGTAAGGTATTTAGAAACGAAGTACAGGTCTCAATTCCAGCAACACACATAGGTGGAAACACAAACATATCCCTACATTTAACTTAACTACTGTGAGTGAAGTACCAGTAAAAATCCATTATAGCTCTAAGGCAGGATGATGTAGGTTACTAAGATTCAGCTCCAGTTAAAGAATTTCTTTGCTGACTCGGTCAAAGCCTTGATAGCTGGGAGTTCCTCCCCGGCTAGCGCCATCAGCAATGCCCCACCTCCAGTTGATATGTGCATCTTCTCCTTACTGACATCACCCAATAGAGCGCCGAGGTGGCCGCCACCAATTATTAGGAAGGCATCACTCCTCAATGCTGATGAGATTAGAGCTTCAGATCCTGATCTAAACCTGGGGTCTTCGAGGTATCCGGCGGGACCTCTCATTACTATGAGCTTGGAATCCTTCATGAGCTCGGAGTACATATGTATGGTGTACGTACCTATGTCCATGGGTCTACCGGTTATGTTGCTGGCAGGACACTCATCTACGGTGTCGTCGTTTTTCAGGACTACGTAGTCTAGCGGGACATCTATTGGGGCGCCACTCAGTAGGATTCTGCGGGCCCTCGGTACGAGACTCAAAAGACCCCTCTCTTCTAGAACCCTCAGAACGTGCTCTGACACTATACCACCACGAGCTGCGTGAAAGACGAGGGCTACTAGTCCAGTAGTCAATATCCTATCAGCTAATCTATTCTTTATTAGGTTCTCAATGATCTTCAACGTATCTGAGACCTTAGCACCACCTAGAACGAAGACCCTGGGCCTGTAGTCAGCGTCCAGTATCTTCCTCAAAGCATCGACCTCCTTCCTCATGAGGTGCCCGATGACGGATCTTAGAACAAGTGGAAACCCCACTATTGATGGCTGCGACCTGTGTGCTGTAGCGAAAGCATCGAAAACAAAGAGGTTGAAGTGTTGTGCTAGTCTCCTAACTAGGAAGCTCCTAGCGTGGACATCGGGAGGTGCCTCAATGAGTTCCTCAGAAACGAATCGGACATTATCTAGGAGTAGTACCTCACCCTGCTTCAACTTCTTTATCTCATCTATAGCCGTAGGACCCATGACATCCTCAACAAACTTCACCTCCCGGCCTAGATACCTTGAGAGAACCTCACTATGGGGTTTAAGCTGGGTAAAGCCGTCCTCGCCCGGTCTACCCTGGTGGGATATTAAGACAACAGCACATTCCCTCTCTAGTAGAGCTTCTATTGTTGGTACATGAGCCTTAATCCTAGAATCATCAAGTATGTTACCTTCAGCATCAAGCGGTACATTAAAATCTACCCTCACAAGAACTTTCATCCCCCTAGGATCTACGTCTTCTATAGTTGGAAGCCTTGGAAGCACGGTCTCACCTGAAGATCTCCAAAGGCTTTACTTGTCCCTCACTTAAATATCTTCAACAAGGAAACCAGCATATAGCGAAGAATCGTTCCATTGATAGTTACTAGAAATAACGTTCACAGTTTTCAGTTCCTATTTAAGTGGTGAGAGCGACTCAATAGCCATCTACAACTTCACAAGAGTACCTAACCTCTCTAGGTGAAGTAGAAGTCTCTAGACGCGATGAGTAAACACGAACCAGCAGAGATGAGCATCTAGGGGTGGGTGGGACTTATGTAAAACAATATATTTCTGGATATTTCTGGCGATAGGTTAAGGTTTTGCCTCACAGAAAATCTCTGAAAGCTTTATATACCCTTACACCTTTGAGTATATTGGGAGTAAGTTATGCGGTACCTGGCGGTGGGTCTAGTAACTGTACTGTTAGTAGTAATGATACTAGCTGGAGTAACCCCACTAATAGAGGCTCAAACCACATCAGAACAGTATAGATATGGTCCCTACATCGATAAGATAACATACCCCGTAATAAAGGACTACAACGTGAGGCTACTAGCTTTCGAAGCTGGTGAGCTATCCCTATTCGGCCCTCTACCAGCACACCTAGAGAGGGTCAGACAGAACAGACCGGATGCTCATATAGTGTTCACTGTGGGTATAAACTCTCTTGGATCCCTACACTTCAATATACAGAACTGGCCCGTAAAGTACTACGAGTTGAGAGCCGCTCTAGCCCACCTATGGAATAGGGATAAGATAATTGCTGAGTCCCCTCTGAGAGGTCTAGCAGTTAAGTGTACTACGCTAGTCCCACCAACACACGGTGCTTGGGTAAACTGGGATGCTGACTTTGAGAAGCTCTACCCGTACAACCCTGAGAAGGCTAAGGAGCTGTTATCTAAGGTATTCACTCCATGTACAGGCCCGGACGGTAAGCCCGCCTGGTGCGATCCGAGAGAGGGAGGTAAGGTAGTCGAGATAGAGATATTATCACTACCTGAAGCAACCTCACCAACATACTGGTGGATAGCTCAGTACATCAAAGCAGAGGCAGAGGCTATAGGTCTTAGAGTAACGATTAAGCCTGTAAGTAGCAGAGAACTGGACGCAGCGACATCAGCAGGTACGGCCCAGGCGTGGATCATCGGCTGGTCATTCGGTAGGTTCCCGACGTTCATGTACTACTTCTTCCACTCAAGTGAGATAAGGCCTGGAGGGTGGAACGAGTGGAGGGTCAACGACTCAAGGCTTGACAAGATATTGGACACATTCTACTTCACTAAGAGTATGGAGGAAGCTAAGCAGAGCGGCTACCGAGCTCAGGAAATATTGGTCAAGGAGATAATACCCTGGATACCTACCTACACCAGCATAGGTATCACAGCACTTGATGGAGCTCTCGATAGGGACTCACTGATACTTGCCTACGCACCACCTCTGAAGGACCCAGTAGGCTTCTCAGGCTTCTGGTGGCAGAGCATCAGGTATAAGGACAAGAAGTTCGGTGGTGTCTTAAAGTACTATCACACAGTCGACCTAACTACGTACCACCCAGCTACCTACCTGTGGGCTAGCGAGGCTGACGCTATATTCAGGGTATATCAGGCTATCATGTTCACGAGGCCGGAGGACATATACGCGGAACCTAGAATACCACTATTCTTGAAGGAATTCCGCATAGATGAGGTAGAGTATCAGGGTAAGAAAGCCTACAGGTTCACGATAACCCTCTTCAGCGGTGCTAGATGGCAGGACGGTGTCGAGATAACGGCTGAGGACTACGCATACACTGTAATGAAGTTCGGTAAGGAGTTGAAGACCAGGAGATATTATGGGCCGGACGTAAAGAGAATAATAGACATCAAGGTGCTGAATAAGACGACTCTAGAGATATACTTCTCAGACTATGGATGGGTAGATCCATACGGATACACAGAGTACGTCATACTTCCGAAGCATATATATGAGAGAATGGCCAACCCGCTAGACGACCCATCAACACTACCACACCCAACAATACCTGGACTAACAGCAATGATAGGGAACGGACCATTCATGCTAGCTAAGACCAGGGAGATAGCCTACGCTGAGCTCGTTTGGAACCCGTGGTACTTCTGGAGGCATCCTGATAGGACTGTTCAGTTTGCGTCT
>JAGDWD010000013.1 GCA_023255955.1 Desulfurococcales archaeon
CGGGATCTCCGGCGTGGCAGGCCGGCGTCCTAGACCAGGCTAGACGACCGCCGCCATATTCAACTATATGGTCAGGTATTTTAATATGTTTCTTCCCATATCTCCTTCAGAACCTCCGGGAGTTTTCTGAGGTCTTTAACTAGGTACGCATTTCTACCTAGCCGCACTATATCTATGGATGAGCTTCTACTTACTAGCACTGCTTTAGCTCCAGCTGTGAGGGCCCCGGCTAAGTCGTTCTCTAGTGAGTCCCCGACATGGGCCAGCTTGTCTAGGTCCGCCCCAGCCTTCCTAGCTACATACTCAAATATTTCCCTACTAGGCTTCTGGAGCCCTACCTCATCTGAGAACACTGTAATGTCGAAGAAGCTTAGTAAGCTGTTTCTATGGAGAATATACCTCGTAACCATCCCCGGCCAGAACATGACGTTCCCTAACGCAGCAACTACGTACCCTAATGTTTTAGTACTGCTAAGGGCTTCCAGAGCATCTGGGTATGCTAGTCTAGATATTTCCGGGTCGTCTAAGGCCATTACCACACTCCGAAAGAGAACCTCTGGGGATATCCCGAGCCTCGATGAAAAGAACTCAGCGGAGTCTACTACTATCCTATTGAACCCTCCTAGAAGTCTAACCTTGAGGGCCTCCCCATAGGCCTTCAATAATGTTTTGTAGAGCTCTTCACTCGTTCTCCCGGTGATAGCCGATATCTTCTCCGATACAATTAAATAGAACTTGGAGAGGTCTAGTAGGGTTCCCCAAATATCGAAGGTCACTACGTGAAGCACGTGTGAATCCCCCACATACCTTACAGATAAGTGTTTTAACTAGAAGCACATAAGGTATGGAGATATTAGGGAACAATAAAACTAAAATACTGCTCTAGGAAGTGTAGTTAGGTGAGTAATTGAGTTACTACGCTTTTTTTCCTAGCTTTGGCAATTGCCACCACCTCTATCTTAGCTGCTTATGTAAATATTGAAGACACTGCCTGCTCAACCCTCTACTTTCTTAATGCGGTGTTTATTTCTAGTACTAACTTAACGGATAATAATCTATATTTAGAGACGCCTATAAACCTCACTGATTTCGACTTACGTCAAGAGGTCCGGTTAGTCCTCAGTAGAGGGGTTTACACCGATAGTAACGGGTACTACTATGTAAGAGTGGATCCTGAGAACATTACGTATGCCTACGTACTAATGGAGGTATCCATATGTTCTAGAAGCTATAAATACGGTATGAATATCGTAAGGAGGGTTCTAGTCGATCCTGAGAGTGCTTTACAGAGTATCTCAGGCTCGTTGGAGGAGGTTCCGGAGGGCTTCGTAGGTAGATACCCAGAGGATATAGCTACATCAATTAGAGAGGATTTCGAGGCATGGCTTAAGGACTTTAACTGGTATCAAAACAAGAACGTATCTAGGCACCCGCTCGTAGTCTCTGTTTTCGGGGCGTATTTCATTTACTTAAGTAACTACATAAAGTACTCTGCGAACTTAACTCCAAGGTCTCTATCTGAGGTAGTCTCGAGAAAGGAGGGAGACTGTGACGACATGAGTAGGCTCCTACTAATACTTCTCTGGTCCTACGATATACCGGCCCTAATGCTACTGGGTTTTGTCTCGGTGCCGGATTTCAGTATGAGGTCTACTCTAGGTAATTTCGAGTACGTGTTTCTCGGTGGGGGACCCCACGCTTTTGTGAATGCCTACATCCAGGGCTATGGCTGGCTATCACTAGACTTCCTAGCTGGTTCTCTACTAATATATCCATTTGTTGTGTGGGATTTATCTAAGGATATTGAGGTCAGTCCCGAAAGTGTCGAGGAGTTCTTAGAGCTCCACGAAAGTATATCCGGGAAGCAGCTGATTGCTACTTTACCGATAGATGACCCTATCGCTGGGAGCGTTAAGGCCCTTGAAGAATTCATAAATACCACACTAGACATAGCGAGCTCGGTGGTTCAGCCCGGAGGAGAGAAGGAACAACCACTTGAAACAACCCCCATGACCACACCCATAACTACAGAGCAAGCCCGTGAACCCAGCTCCACCTTCTCAATATTTCTGTTTATTGTAGCTGTCATAGTCTCACTATTCGCTATCGCCACGCTCTTACTGTCCCTGAGAGTGCTTAAAGAGGTGCGGTAAGTACTTCTCTAATATGTAAAACACTAGGTAGATAGTGAACGATGAAGCCGCTATAATTACCTCCTTCGGTACGGGTAGCTGGATTTGCTGAGTTGCTAGTGTTAGTGCTAGGGGGAAACCTAGAATTGATGTAGCTAGATACGATAACCTGCTCCTCAACCCGTACAGTGAGAATAGGTATAGTGGTAGTAGGGGTAGGAGTAGTGATGAGGAGGCTACAGCTAGGTCGACTACGAACGCGGGAGTTGTTAGGGCGAATGCGTAGACTACTAGTGTGAGTAGTATTATAACAGCTTTACCTACAGCTAGCTTCAGTCTCTCTGGGATCGGTGTGTCGTAGGACACCATGGAAGATATTGTCAGCACTATCGAGTTTACTGTGGATGTTGCGGCTGCTATTATGGAGATAGCTACTAGAACTGTGAGTGCTGGGTGGGTGTGGGACAGTATCTGGGGAGTTACGTTGTTCCACGAAGCCCTATTCCCGATATCTACCTTGATGGGTAATGCACCGAGCTCTGTTAGCCCCCTGGCGAGGAGTCCTATGAGGACTGTTATAATGGTGTATACTAGCCCGAACATCGAGAAGAGTAGGACCATGCGTAGATAGGACTTCCTGTCCTTAGGTAGGTAGAGCCTCTGGAAGACCTGGGGGTTGGTTAGTGCGAAGAATATCCACGGTGTTGTGTATGCTATGAGTGTTCTCGGGGTCCAGAAACTGTTCAGGGGGCTCAGTAAGCCTAGATCCCCCAGCTTCGTCATAGCCTCGGGCGGGGTAGCTAGAGCTAGCCACACTGTCAATGTGATAGCACTTACGATCATGATGAGTCCCTGCGCTGCGTCCGTCCAAGCAACCGACCTCAAACCAGCTGTTAGAGTAGTTAAGATAATTACAGCGGCTACAATAGTCATCGACATCCTAATATCTAGCGCTCCCCGGCTAATCCCTGATAGTATGGTAGCTGGCCCGACGATCTGGACTGCTGAGTACGGGATTAGAGCTACCGCGCTTATGATGACCACTAGAACAGTTCCCCAGTATGACCCTAAAGAATCTTTAAGTAGTTGTGTTGGTGTTACATACCCCCTCCTCCTAGAGAGTTCCCACACTTTAGGCCCGATTATTGCGAGTATGGCCACGGTTGCTATCAAGTAGGATAACTCGAAGACTAGTGCCCCGACACCGGTTGCGTAGGAAAGCCCTACGAGTCCGACCATCATGAAAGCGCTATAGGTTGTAGCTGCGTATGTCATGGCTGATACGAAGCCTGATAAGCCCCTGCTGGCAATGAAGTAGTCTACCGGGTCCCCTGTCCTGGTTTTTACCCTACTCCAGAGCGTGACTAGAGCTAATAGTGCTAGATACGTTGTGAGGGCTACTAGAAACTCACTCAACTTCTACCCACCTCCGTAAGTGGAGGAGAGCTGTAGTTATGGATAGAGTTGTTAGGGCTACATATGTAATGAAAGTCAGCATGGTCCTATCTCCTGAGAGCATGTATGGGAGGGTTAGCGATAGCACGACGTAGGCTACCAGAGCTATCTTAGATATCTGCATGCTACCACCAAAGAACACGTGTTCGTTTAGCTATAAAAGCTTTGTTTCCTAGAAACTGTGGGAGGTATGGGAGAAGATCCTAGGGATAGGATACTGAAGCTTTTAGAGCGGTACGGAAAGAACGGTGTAACCCAGGGGGAGCTAGTAGAGGTTACCGGCTACTCAAAAAGCTGGATCTCCGAGCTACTTAAAGAGCTGGAGGAGAAGGGGGTAGTAGCTAGGATCCCAGAGCCGGGGAAGACTAAGCGGGTAGTACTATCTAAGTACCTAGATCCCTCAGTAGGGAAGGTCATAAGGCTCGGACTAGTTAAAGCCTCTGAATACCTATACCTCCAGAACCTCATCTCACATTTGAGGAATCGCGGCTATGAGGTCGAGGTCGTAGTCTTCGACAACGTATCGGAAGCTACAGCGGCTCTAGCTAGAGCTGATATTCACCTAGCTATAGCACCAATATACACGCAGGCAGTCTACAGAGCACTAGGAGCACCAATAAAGACATACCCGGGTGGTGCGATCGGTGGGGCGTCCCTAGTGTATAGAGACCTAGACGGCCCTGTCCTAAGCAGTAGAGCGTCCACCATGGAGGTAGCTACAGTAGCCCTAAGTAAAATCCTGGGAACAGACCTAAATAAACTGAGATACTACAGAGCCCCCGAAGAAGGTGTTGAAGCCCTCATACACGGCAACACCAGCGCAGTAACTATCTGGGAACCCTACGCTACCCACCTAGAAGTAGCAGGCTTCAGAAGAATCAGGCTCACCGAGCTAATCGGTAAGTACTACTGCTGCACCCTAGCAAAACACGAAAACCTAAGCCAGGAAGTCAGCGACCACATTAGGGAATCCTGGACTGAGGCCTTAGCAGAAGCTAGGAAAGGTCGTCTAGTAGGAGAACCCCTCAGCATCCTAGGAATGGATAAGTCAACCGCAGAAAAAGCTTTGAAGGAATATGAGTACATAGAGTACATAGAATGGGAATACATAAAAAACGTCTTAAACTACTCCTCCGGGTTCCTCCTCAACATTACCCTAATTAAGGAACTATTAGAAAACTGAGGGATCTTCTCCTTTAGGTATTCTAGTTCCAGTAGTTCCTACACCGCCACCCCTCAAGGCCAGAGATACTGCTAGGACAGCTAGTGGAGCATATTTAGCTATTTTTAACAACCTAATATAGTTTTTCACTTTCATATATATTCCCAAAGCCTAGAAATTATTATCCTATATATAGATTTATTACAAAACTGTAGAAAGATTTTATATACTCAGAACCGTTAGCCACACAACAGTTTAGTATATAATTTTTAATGATAATTCTGTAATAAATCCAGAGACCGAGGACTAGCTACTACCTCTTAATGTATCTAAGAATTATCTTCAGAGAGCTCTCAAGCCAGCTTTTTCTTAGGGGAGAATACTCCACCTCCTTCATGAAAGGTACGTGAAAGTTTGTTAAAGTACTTAGGTCACACATAAAATACTCTGAGATCTCTAAGCCGTACTCCCGTGCTACATCCTTTAACACTGTCGCTACGCCTCTAACAGTATCTATATCAGGTGGTAGAAGTAGTTGCGTCATTAATAGCTTAAGATCTTCAGAGATAACAGCTGATACTGCTGTTGGGTAACTTATAAGGGCATCAAAGAACTTCAGCAACTCCCTATCCTTTCCACGGATAATCGATAAGAGAGTTATCCTAGACTTGGCCATTAAGCTCCCTATTTTTCTAATTCTAATTCCCCTCAATATTCTCTCGGAGTGCTCCAGGTGTTTTCTGTATATGTCTCTTTTCATACCTAGCTTTACATCCATACTCTCCGTTGTTAGGGGGTTTAACTCCATAGAGCTTAGTACAAGTAAATCTTTGTTATCTATCTTTACTTTTAGTTCCTGGCTAAACACCTCTGCCTGAAGATACTGTAGGTTGTCCTCATCTTTTCTCATCCCTTTCGCGATGTGGTCTCTGGTTTTCCTAGGGCTAAACAAGCTGTCCGGGTTTTCTACTAGCTCGGATGCGTAGGAACCTATATCGACCCTACTAAATACCCTCTCAAAGAGCGTATAGTGCTGGATCCCGGCTTCTTCCAGCTTCTTCGGTCTGAATGTCTCGGGGTAGTAGAAGGTGAGTATCGTCCCGGCAGGAACTACATTTAAGCAACTCCTTAGGAAAGGCATTGTCGGTGGTAATCTCTCGCATTCAACAGTTTTAGATGTGTAAACCATGGCAATACCTAGCTTCATGAGGTGAATATAGTAGTCGAGTCTGAGGGATATTAATCCGCTCTCATGGAGTTTCGCAATCGTCCTCAGCTTCTGTAGTGCTGCTGTCCTCTTCCTTACACCTAACCCTACAAGCTCCTTAAGGACTCTGTAGAACCCGATCCTCTTCACGTTGTAGAGAGCTTCGTAAATCTCCCCTAACGACTCCAAAGTTTTGCTACTATCTGGTTCCAGCTCGAACTCATAGATCATTCTAAACCACCCGGCACTTTAGGTATGGAATAGCACGACCCTGCTTGCCAGCTACTAGACTTCGTCTCCATGTTAAGTGCTTTAGTATATTCCTCTCTACTAGCTCACTACCTCTGCTCAGTACTTCTAAACCTCTTAGCAAGTCCTTAGAGCCCCGCAACCGCTGCCTACAGCTTACTTCACCAAAACTTAATTGCCTCACTACACTGCCTCCATATCTGTTCTAGTTTGGGTATAGATAATATTAACTGTCAGGGTCTTACCGGAGACCTCCTAGGATAAGGTAGAGCTCTGCTACCGTAGCTAGGGAAACTATTAGTATCAGGTATCCAGCAACTACAATTTCAGTGATTAGTGCTAGTGTATTCCTCCTGGTATATCTTCTCACCAGTATCACCACACCTCCAAAGGTGTGTAGAGCTGTAGCTATGGTAGTTAGATACCTAAGTAGTGGGTGGGTATGGACGTATTGTGAGGTTCTGTAGGTGAAGCCTAGGTGCCCGAAGAGCTCTGGTAGTGTGAGTCCGTAGGCACTCAATATGTAGAGAGACATTAGTATGGCTAGAGGTATGGATGTTGCTTCGACAACCTTAAGCCAGAGATAGACGGATCTAGCCCTCAATTAACCACCTTGAGAGTCTATTACTAGAACTAAAAAATTTTAGGATCTCCTAAGCTTCTCATAGAGTGTGCTAAGTTCTTCGAAGCTCGTTCTAAACGGTTTCTCAGGTACACCTACGGGGAATAGGTAGAGAGGCCTCTCATCTCTAGCTGGTGAGATAACTTTCGATACCTCCTCGTCGTAGAAGGCTCCTATAGCTACGGTACCCAGACCTAGGGCTGTCGCCATCAGATATATGTTCTGCCCTATATGGCCTAGCTCCATGTGTACGTACCTAATACCCCTCTCACCATACCTACCAGTAGTTCTCTCATACACAGCACACAGAACTATGGTTACCGGGGCCTCCCTAACCCAATCCTGTCTAAGTGATGCTCTCCATAGATCAGTCCTGTAGTCACCTTTCTTAACTAACTTGAGGGAGTGCCTCATGTAGTCATACTTGTAGATACCGGCCTCCACAAACTCCCCACTACCTAACCTAACACTCCTATTCCCTATGACGACGTAGACCTCCACAGGGTAGGTAGCTCCCGCACTAGGTGAGGTCCTCCTATACCACCCGAAACCAGCATCCTCAACAATACCTTGGGTTGCCCAGAGAAGCATTGAGAGCTGAGTTAGATCTAAGGGCTCGGGGAGCCACTTCCTTATACTCTTCCTCAGAAGGAGTGCCTCCTCAACTGTAAGTTTAGTAATTTTAGTAGGTAGAGGTAACAGTATCTCACCTTCTCCCAATACGGTGACACCGCGACTATATAGCTCAGAAGGCATATATAGAGATATGAACACATAAATAAGTACTGCCAGCGTTAAGACCGTGGATAGCAGTACATGATAATACCTCATCAAATCCCCAGTAAATATTCTAAGTATCATTTTTCTGTGTTACGGAGCTCCAACCTCCTGATTCTAAGGACCTTCTATAGTTAGGAGGTTGAGGCTTGCCTAGATTTAAATATGTTACCTCTAACGTTGTTTATGAAGAAAATAGCTACGCTCTAGCCTGGTTACTCAGTTACTTAGGTGGCCACACCCTATCGAAGAATATGTTCTTAGCCGTAGCGCTTAGCGGAATACCTAGTACTACGTCAGCCTCCAGAAGCTTCAGCTTCTTCGCAGCAACACCCACAGTATACATCACTCTGTTGTCTATGTTCAGTAGTGAAGCTGTTTTAACAGCTGAGCCCACAGCTATGCCTAGGTTTATTAAGCTCATCGCTAAGTTCAGATCTATCTCGAACTCCCTAGGTTGCTTCATCTTGAAGTCCACGATCCTGCCCCCGATAAGTACAACAGCATCGGATCTCCTAATATTGGAGGCATCCCTAGCAAAGAAGTCTCCGTATTCGCGGGCCATTTCCTCCATGGTCGTTGCTAGCTGCTCCAGCTCCTCCTTCTTGTCTAATACCTTAACCTCGATGTTACTCAAACCCCTACCCTTCGGAGCTGTAATAGCTGAGATAGCCATTAGTCTAGCTACCTGAAGAACCCCCTCCTTAATTACTTCAGGACCTTCCATCATTTTGAACACACCAAATATACCTTAAGCTGTAGGTTAAATCAATTATCGGATCCTGGAAGAGTCATGGGTATGGCACATCACGTGTTTGATAGGTATGCTCAGTAGCGTATCTAGTAAATAACTTACCCAAAATCAGCGGTACTCATCATATACAAGCTTATCTAGACGTAGTCAAAGGCTAGTCGGGATGGGCTTGAGGGTTGCTGTTACAGGTGGGGCTGGCTTCATTGGTAGTCACCTAGTTGAGAAGTTAGTTGAGCTCGGGAATAGTGTTGTAGTTATAGATAACATGAGTAGCGGTTCTTTAAGTAACTTAGAGAGGGTTAGAGAGAAGATAGACCTGAAGATTGCTGACGTGAAGGATCTTAGAACGTGCTTAGATGTTTTTAAGGATGTTGAGGTGGTATACCACTTCGCAGCTAACCCGGAGGTTAGGGTTAGTGTTACTAACCCTAAGATTCACTTCGACGAGAACGTGTATGCTACGTTCGTTGTTGCTGAAGCATCCCGCCTCTCCAACAATGTTAGAACCATAGTATTTGCGAGCTCCTCAACAGTCTACGGTGATGCTACTGTACCGACACCCGAGGATAGTAGTTTGAGGCCTATAAGCGTGTACGGTGCGTCTAAGGCTGCGGCGGAGTTGATACTGCATAGCTACTCACATCTCTACGGGATAAGAGTCGTAGTCCTCCGCTACGCTAACATAATCGGTCCTAGACTCAAGCATGGGGTGGTCTACGACTTCCTTATGAAGCTCTCGAAGAACCCGGATGTTCTGGAGGTTCTAGGTGACGGTAGGCAAAGGAAGAGCTATCTCTACATAGATGACGCTATCGAGGCCACCATCCTAGCAGCTGAAGCTTCTAAGGCCCCCTTCGAGGTCTACAACGTAGGTAATAGTGACTGGGTTGAGGTCTCCGAGATAGCGAAGATAGTCAGTAAGGTCCTCGGCCTGAAGCCACGAATAGTCTTCACCGGAGGAACAAAGGATGGTAGGGGGTGGCCAGGTGACGTTAAGTTCATGCTACTAAGCATAGATAAGATAACCTCCCTAGGGTGGAGACCTAAGCACAGCAGTGCGGAAGCTGTTGAACTAGCAGCACGATCATTAGCTACTGAGCTAGGTCTGCTAAAGACCTTCTAACCCTCTAGAGCTGGATCAATCTAGTAGTAACCTGAGGGTAAGCCCGCAGTTCTTCAACATCCTGTACACGTCTGACGCTACCTGTACTAGGGACTTATGGTCGGTACTCTCAATCACTACCTTAACAGAACCTGCTTGAAGAAGCTCGTACGTAATCTGTGTAGGTTTAATTATCTGCGGTACTACCTTAACTAAGCACTCTCCGTATGAGCACAGAAACGATGTGTGTGTACCCACACATAAACCGGAAGCGAAGAGATTCTCTCCAAGCTTAGTTAGGCAGGATATCTCCTCGGGTAAGCCCTTAAGTACTACGTCATAAACCACCCTGAACATAGCCCACACACGAAGACAGTATCTATGAGGGTTATATGCTTTGACCTACCTACGCAGGTAGGCTTTGAGTGGGGATCCATGGCTATACCCCCTATAGAAAGTTCGATCCGGAACCGATATGATGGGAATCGTGTGTAGGGCCCCAACAATCAACTATAGGGTAGATCTTCATACCCACTAAAGCGTCTACCTCCTTGGATTTTTAGGAGGTTTGCTGGTGTATTGATAGCCATCATTGCTGCCCCTATAACTACCGCGAGGTCCCCTAGGGGCGTTATAAGCATACGCGGGGGTCTATTAATTAGGTACTTCCTAACTCTGCTCAACGTAATGTTCGTAAAGTCCGGGTTCTTCAGCGATATTGACCCCCCTAACGTTAAGACCTCCGGGTCGTAGGCGTTGATGACTGAGGCTAGACCTGCCGCGTTCACCTCTGCGAGGAAGCCCACTAAGTAGTCTGCGAACGAATCTCCCTGCCTCCAGTACCTGAAGAGATCCTCGGGAGTGATGCTCCCCGCTAGAGATCTTTCGAAGGCCTCTGTTCGAGGACCTCTCCATTCCTCAGCTAGGATCTTAGCTGTTTTCGGGATGTTAGCACCCGAGGCTATACCCTCCCAATGACCTAGGCCCCCACAACCACACACAAACCTCCCGCTAGTATCTAACACTATATGGCCGACCTCATGGGCGTTACCGTCCTTACCTAGGAGGAGGTGGTCGTCAACGATAACTCCACAACCTATCCCAGTACTTAAAGTTACGTAGACTACGTTACTGCTACCTACACCAGCACCGACCCTGTACTCACCCCACACCGCGGCAACACAGTCGTTCACCACGTAGACATCAACACTTAGCTCTCTCTGTAGGGGATCCCTAACCTTAAAGCTCCTTAACCCGACGTTAGGCGTGTCAACTACGTCCCCTCTCCGTATATCGAGGGGTCCTATCGTACCCACACCTACAGCAACTAAAGTTGCCCCAACCCTAGAGAGGAGATCGCGGATCATGGAAGCTACTAGTAGAGCTACCGTCAAGCTACCCCCTCTCTGCGGGGTGCTAGCTGACTCGACTAGTATGACATCACCGCTGAGTGATACTAGCCCGGTAGCTATCTTAGTAGCACCTATGTCAACACCAGCAACTACTTTCAACACGTACACCAAGCTACTGAGGTAGGGAAGTAAAATAGTGTCTCCTTACTCTAGCCTCTAATCACTGTCTTCAACTAAAACCTCTAGGTTTAGGAAGGCGTTTACCGGGGGATTACCTCTTGCTTAGCTTAAATGGTGATACTACACTACCGTAGATTGCTCGAGCTTCCTCCAACCTCCTCTTCTGGTCTCGGAGAACCTCGAATAGTTCTGGCGGGCTATCCGGTATATCTGAGTATATCTTCCAAACCCTCTCCACTTTCCTAATGAGGTTATCCACTCTTATAGCGAACTCCTTCGAGTACCGCTCCTCGCTGTAGTCCTTACCTAAGTACATGTTGAAGAGCTTGACTAGGTCCTGGTAGATCGGTATGTAGCCGACGGGTGTCTCTATGGAGTCGACATCACCGTGGACTCTGAGCTCCATCCACTTAAGCCACACCTTCTTATCTACCTTATCTGCTATGAACCTACCTGACTCGTCCTTCAGGAAGTAGTTGACACTGAAGATCTTTGGCTTTATCGACAGCTTCTCACCAAATCTAAGGTGGAGGTCCACATACTTACCTGGGGATATGGATAGGAAATCAAGTATTGCGAACGGGTTGAACTCCATCTCCCCAACTCTCTCAAGGATCGCCGCTGTCTTCTCCGACTCCAGGGACGCCCCCATAGTTACTACCCCGTGGACCCAGTCGAAAGCTTCAAGTACGGGAGGCATGGTGATAGGGTCCCTACCGCCGAAGACCATGGCATGTATCGGGACCCCCTCCGGGTCATCAATCCTCGGATCTAGCTTTTTGAGGTATCTTATAGATGTCGTGAACCTGGCGTTGGGGTGTGATGGGAGGATCTCAGATCCTTTCTCATCTTTCTTTCCTGGCCACCACCTCCCAGCGTAGTTAAGTCCTGGCTTAGGCTCACCGACCTTACCTCTCCACCATACCTCGTGATCATCTGTTAGCAACACGTTCGAGAATATCACCTCAGTCTCAGGGGACGTGAGTATCTCGTAGATCTCCGGGTCATCAGTCGGGTTAACACCGTCTATTATTCCGAACATACCTACTTCCGGATTAACACCCCTAGGAATACCGTCAACGTTTTTTATGATGGCTAGGTCATCGCCAACCACAGTATCTGCTGCGAAAGCTGTGGAGGTCTTTCCACAGCCAGCTGGGAAAGCACCTGTGAAGTACGTGATCCTGTCTCCAGGACCCTTAATTCCCGCAATGAACATGTGCTCGCAGAGCCAGCCCTCCTTATAGCCTTTATAGACACATAACCTCAGCATAAGCTTCTTAAGGCCGACGGTGTTACCTGCATACTGCGTATTAATGCTGTACACAGTGTTACCTTCGAGGTCTATGTATATCCTCCTATTCTCGGTGTTCTTACTCCACCCGTTCTCATCTCTCTCACCAGCTGAGTGGAAGAACCTCGCGTGCTCGAGGTTCGGAGCATTCTTAACGAAGTCGTCGTAGCATGTCCTGTAAAGTATGTTCTCGCTGTGAACGACGTACGCTGAGTCTGTTAACTGAACTGCGTAGAGAGTGAAATCAGAGTTCTTAGGCCCGAAACAGTAGAACGCTATGAACATCTCCTTACCACTCATAATGCCCTTCGATAACTCCAGGACCTCCCTCAGTCCAGAGTCCCTGTCATACGTGTTTATCATAGGCACCGGCGAACCTCCGGGGATTAGTATCCTAGTGTTCTTTCTGTCTCTCGCTAGATCCTTCGGACCGTCGAAGTGTACTGTGTGTCTTGGGTACTTCGTAGGGAGCTCCTCCCCTCTCTCGATAGCCACTCTAGCTACATACTCAAAATCTTCTTTACTCCCAGCTAACACGTAAACCTTTGAAGGCCTGGCTACGTCTATCATCTCTGCTATCCACTTTAGGAGGGAGTAATTCCTGATCTTAGCGAGCTTGGCATATGCTTCAGGCGGTAAGACTCTAGATAAATGATTTAATAACACGTTAAGGTCTTCTACCTCTGGTACACGACTCATCTTAGGTTCCACTTGAGGTTTAGTTTGAAACAAAATATTTACTTAATGATCCCTAATATGCCTAATGTAACTTGTAAACTACTTTAACGCGTAGGGACATTCTCCGACTGCCATGGTTTTGGAGTAGACCTTGCTGTGTGAGTAGAGCACGGTAGAGATGCCATGAAGTAGGCACTTAGAATATTTTAATACCGGCCCGCGCAGATAGTTATGTGGGTAAAAGATGTCCTCCCAATCGAAGATTGAGAGCCCTCTAAAGATATTGAGAAGCGGGATTGCGAAGAATACTTTAGTTAAGGTTAAAGGAGGTTCTACCTACGTGGGTAGGCTAGTCATGGTGGACAGCACGATGAACGTCGTCTTAAGTGACTGCAAGGAAGTTGTGTGGAGGGATAGCGACCCGGAGGTAGTAGCTGACTACGGTACGGTCCTTATTAGAGGTAGTCAAATCGTTTACGTATCTGTTAACTACGAGTTCGAGAAGTAGGTTTAGGGTCATACTCAGATAAAGAATTTAATTGCTTTAGCGTCGTAAGTAAGATAGGTGTGTGATGTGGCCTATGAAGGCTTTGAGATATCCGTGAACATGCTGAGGTATACTCCGACTAATGAACTCCCAGTAGAACTAGTTGAGAGGAAGGGGTTAGGACACCCAGATTATATAGCTGATGCTGTCGCGGAAGCCTCAAGCGTCGCACTCTCTAAGTACTATATTGAGCGTTTCGGCACGATACTACACCATAACCTCGATAAGGTACTGATAGTCGGTGGGCAGTCTAAGCCCGTATTCGGCGGTGGGGAGGTTATCCACCCCATATACATAATCGTGGCTGGTAGGGCCACAGAATTCGTCACCACCGACAATTCCTTTGAGAGGGTCCCCGTCGGAACCATAGTTATCAGCGCAGTTAAGGACTGGATAAGGAGGAACTTCAGGTTCTTAGACCCTGAGAAGCATGTAGTTGTGGACTATATGATTAGAAGTGGGAGTGTTGACCTCGTAAAGACGTTCGAGGCAGGTGTTAAGAGTGTGCCTCTAGCTAACGACACTAGCTTCGGTGTTGGCTTCGCACCTCTAACACCACTGGAGAGGCTTGTTCTCGACGTCGAGAGGGGGTTGAATTCCCCGAAACTTAAGAGCGAGCTCCCTGAGTTGGGGGAGGACATCAAGGTGATGGGTCTTAGAGTTGGGAATAAGATTAGGTTGACTATAGCTGCTGCCCTGATATCTCACCTCATACCGGATCCCGACCACTACATGTCTGTTAAGGAGGAGGTGAAGAATCGTGTGCTGGATATGGCAGCTAAGATAGTTCCCGAGTTGGAGGTCGAGGTACATGTAAACACTGCTGACAACCCGGAGCTGGGGATTTATTATCTGACTGTTACAGGAACCTCAGCTGAGCACGGGGATGACGGTGCTACTGGTAGGGGTAACAGAGCGTGTGGGCTGATCACACCTATGAGGAGGATGAGCCTCGAAGCTACTGCTGGTAAGAACCCCGTTAGCCACGTAGGGAAACTCTACAACGCCCTCGCGTATAAGATCGCTGAGAGAGTTATTAGGGAGGTTCCTAAAGTAAAGGAGGTGTATATCGAACTATTATCGCAAATAGGGAAACCTATAACGAGACCTCAAATCGCGAACGTCTCAATCATCCCAGAGAACCCGGAGGGCTTCGGCAACCTCAAGAGTGACGTAGAGTCTATAGTGCGAGATGAGTTAAGTAAGATTACGTCCTTGACCGAGCTAATAATTCGCGAGCAAGTTCAACTCTTCTAATTTTTGCCTGATGATTTGTGGAAACCGGGTCTGAGAATGATGATAGGCCGGGTTATGAGGGTGGTCCTAGCAATAGAGACCTCCTGAAACTCTTCTTACCCAGGATAAAATCCTTCGGTTATAACATCTCCAGGAATTCATTTAAAAAGTAAGTATGCCTGAGTTCATTGTTGTTTGAGGGTCTGGACTGCTCATTCTTAAAGAATCTAACTTTTAGGTTCGGTCTTAAGTCTACCACTTATTTCTCCCCGGACTTGAAGTTGTTGGTTCCACATCACGAAGCTGTCCACAGACACTTCGGTATGAGCGTAAACATCGATAGTGCTTCATGGATAGCCATAACTCACCCACACCTTAAAAGACAGGGATTCCAGCTATGAGTTCTAGAAAGTACTTAATGCAGTACTCCACTCTCTTAGTTGGTGCACTAGAATGTCGGTGGCGATGGTTGACGTAAGTAGTAAGGGAGAGGTAGTCAGGGTAGCTAGAGCTGAGGGTGTTATTAGGTTAAACCCTGAGACGATAAAGCTGATAGTGAGTGGTAAGATAGAGAAGGGCGACGTCTTTACTGTTGCTAAGGTTGCCGCTATCTCAGCAGTGAAGAGAACCTGGGAAATTCTACCTCTATGTCATAACATACCCATTACCTACGTCAACGTCTCTTTCGAAATTGTAGGTGAGGATAGAGTAAGAGTTGAGACCCTGGTCAAGGCTATCGCTAAGACAGGGGTCGAAATGGAGGCTCTAGTAGGTGCTTCTGTAGCTCTCCTCACGGTGTGGGACATGGTTAAGAAGTATGAGAAGGATGAGAGAGGGCAGTACCCGCATACCGCAATAGAGTATGTTAGAGTAGTTGAGAAAGTTAAAGATGAGGAAGGGGCGGCGACCGGACGTCCAGAGCCCCGCATCCTTGGCCGCTAGACGACCCGGCTACCACTTAATTACATCACTAAAAGAGGTAAAAAGCTTTCTTCCCTTTATCCTTAAGAAGGTGGAGAACTTTGACCATGGAAACGCTCTGTATGTGTTACTGAAAGCTAGTCTTTCAAGGTAGAGATGGGAGATTTAGCTTATATAGTGGTTTTCGTATAGGCATTATTGACTAATCTCTCTATGTTAGAGCTTGTGTGGGTTGATACTTTTATTGCGGTACCCACAGCTTCAAGTTCCTCGCAAGTTAGATTTAAAAGGCTTGAATTGGAGACCTCGTCCAGAGCTAAATTCGGGCAGGAGGTCCGCGCTATTTGCTCTATACTGCTTTACATTTACTTAACTCGCGGAGTACCTGCTGTATTTTCTTTATTTCATTTGCTATGTCCTCAGCTACAGCTTCAAGAAATTGCCTGCCCTTCTCGGGGGAGGCCCTGGTAGCTTTACCTAGCACGGCCTCCGGGTACGTTGCCTCGTCTACGAGAGCCGAGAATGTGGATACCTTAATGTTAGTTACGTACAGGTGGTCCTTAGCTGAGTCCATATCGACATAGTTAGGTGTTAGGTACATCATTACACTAGTTTCATCCTCACCTGCATGGCCAGGGAACTCGAAGAGGGTTTCCCTAACTTTCTGAGCTACATCTCTCCACCAGTCAACAACTACTATAGCCCTGTCCTTGAAGTCGTAGGCTAGTTCCCTAGCTACTTCCCTAAGCATGTAACTGTTACCACCGTGACCGTTCACCACTACCACAAGTGAGTACCCGTTCCTCAGGATCTCCCTGATGACGCTCTTAACGTAGTTGTGGAATGCGTTAGGCTCGACATCTATGGTACCGCTAAACCTCTTCAAGCCCATGCTGGAACCGTACCATATCGGCGGGAAGAGGTGGGCCCCCAACTTCTCGGAAACCATGAGCGCGACGGCCTCAGCCTCTAACGTATCTGTCCCGATGGGGAGGTGATCACCATGCCTCTCTACAGACCCTACCGGAAGTATCGCTACAAGCTTAAGCTCAGAATCAAATCTCTTACCACTCATCAACCAGATCTTCTGAGCTCCCATAGGACTCCACCACATCACTATCTAACCATAGACAAATATCTTGCTTCCAAAGTCAACTACCTACTTTTTTCCTGTTCGGCGGTGGGTACGGTGGTCTAGCCCTCCTGCACGAACTTTTATTCTAATTTTCGAGCTAGTTAAGGTGGATGCGTGATGGCCTCTACAGCTCCTTTGGCGGAGATATTTTTAGTGTTCCTGAAGGTCGGGCTCTTCCTGTTCGGCGGTGGGTACGGTGGTCTAGCCCTCCTGCACAAGGAGTTAGTGGAGATTAGGGGGTGGATTAGTGATGAAGAATTTGTTGACATAGTGGGAATCGCTGAATCTACCCCTGGACCTGTAGCCCTGAACTCAGCAACCTACATAGGCTATAAGCTCAGTGGCTTACTAGGTTCTATTGTGGCAACAATGGGGGTGGCGATACCACCCTACATAGTCATATTGTTGATCGCGATGTTTCTCAGACCATATATGGATACGGAGATAGCTAAAGTTGTTTTCAGGGGAATAAACGCTGCTGTGGTAGCCCTAATACTGTACGCCCTATTGTTGATCGGTAGAACAACACTAACTACGAAAACCCCGCCATTTATTAATGTAGTAGCTACAGCTATCTTCGTAGTAGGCTTCCTCATGTTGTGGTTACTTAAAGTCCATCCAATATATATCATAGCTATATCAACAACTGTGAGTGTCCTGGTCTACATAGTAGCTAAATTATAGATTCTTTAAATAGGGTTTCCAACCTTTTAAGAGAATGTAGTTTAAGAAACACTACTTTCCCGTATCTAAGGAAGTAAACCTGCCGTAAGTAATAGGTGTAGCATGAGGTTCGGACTTTTATTAACATCTACTCAGCACTCCTCGTAAGTACTGGAGGACCTCGATTCAGGGTCTTCTTGTGTTGATGGTTGTAGGAAGAGGTGTTGCTTGAAGTAGTCTAATAAGCCTCTCCGATGTCCTTATAGTTTTACCCGTCTGAAATATGTATCTAACCCGCATGTCTACTATGTCCTTATGTGAGGCTATACTCTCAATAGCTTTAGCTAGTCCTACATCGTCTGGAGCTACTACCTTAGCTAGTATAGGGTAGTCACCACTCGTCTCATACACCTCCACCACATCGTCCCTAGAGAGTAACACTTCGATCACCTCTGAGATAGTTTGGGGACGTGATTTGATTTCTATGAATGCCTGAGAAGACATTCCGAGTCTAGCTAGGTCCACCTCAGCTGTGAATCCTCTGAGAATATCGAGGGACTCAAGCTTCTTTATTCGCGTATAGACCGTTGAGACACCGAGGTTGAGTTTGGATGCTATACTACGTAGAGATACCCTAGAATTCCTAATTAACTCTATGAGTATCATCCTATCCACATAATCAAGTCCTCTAGACACTCACTTCACCAAATGACTTCTACGGTGGACTACCTTAAAATTCCGATGTGGATACAGTGATTTATCCGGGACAGAAAGTTTATTAGGGTCATATAGGGTATCTTATTGTTGAAGGGGGTTAGTGTTGGCTGGTTGGGGAAGGTTTTTGAAGCCTAGGGAGTTCTGTGAGATTGTTGGTGTTAGTTATAGGACTTTTAAGCGCTGGGTTTCCGAGGGTAGGATCCGCGTTGTTAGGACACCTACTGGGAGGATTAGAATTCCGTACTCTGAGGTTGAGCGTATTCTGGGTGGGAAGCCTAGGATGGAGGAGGTTAGGGCTGTTATCTATACTCGTGTTAGTTCTCCAGAGCAGAAGAGTGATTTAGAGAAGCAGGTAGAGTACCTCAAGCAGTACTGTAGTTCCAGGGGCTATAGAGTAGTAGATGTTTTAAGTGATGTAGCTAGCGGTCTCAACGCTAACCGTAAGGGTCTACTCAAGCTATTCGACTACGTAGTGGGTAGGCAGGTCGATGTAGTGGTTATCACGTATAGAGATAGGTTAACGAGGTTCGGCTTCGAGTACCTGGAGTACTTCTTCAGTCAGTACGGTGTTAGGATAGAGGTAGTCCTCGGTGAGGAACCTAAGTACACCTACCAGGAGCTAGTGGAGGATCTACTAGCAGTAGTCATTAGCTTCGCAGGTAAGCTCTACGGGATGAGGAGCCACAAAAAGAAAAAGCTAGTTGAGAGCTTCAAAAAGCTCGTAGAAGAGGTTGAGAGAAATAGTTAGAGTGACGAGAACAGTTGTAGTTAGGAGCTGTAGACTTCCAAGGAAGGTATTCAGGGTTTTCATTGAGCTCGAGGGTATGTACCGTAACATGGTTGAGCAACTAGTTATGTACGCGGTTAGAAATAATATAACGAGCTTCACTAGGCTAAAGGCGTTGAAGTACCGTGAGCTGAGGGGTCTCTACCCACACCTACCTTCACACTACACCTACACAGTATGCCAAGATGCTGTTACTAGAGCTAAGAGCTTCCTGAGATTAAAGAAGCGTGGTCTAACCGAGAGGGAGTACCCGGAGGTTAGAAGTGTTAGTATTTGGCTGGACGACCACCTATGGAAAATTGATGGATTAACCTCTATTGAAGTAGCTACTCATAAAGGAAGGTTGTCCATAGATCTAGTGCTTCACAAGCAGTATTGGAGGTACGTCAGTAGGGGTTGGAGGCTTGCTTCTGAGGCTAGGATAAGGCTTGATAGGAGGAATAGGCAGTTAATAGTTTACCTAATCTTCGTTAAGGATGTTGAGGTGTACAAGTCTAGGGGCTACCTCCCTGTGGATGTTAACGAGAACAACGTTACTATACTAATCGACGGGTACGCATACATCCTTGAGACAGGTATGGAGAAGCTTGTGCTGGGGTACTACTACCGTAGGAGGAGAGTTCAGGAGAGGTACGACAAGCTCTACGGTACTAAATCACGAGCTAAGAGGAAAGTGCTTAGGAAGCTCAAGGAGAGGGAGAGGAAGCGTGACATAAAGTGGAAGATAGCTAACATAGTTGTTAGAGTTGCGTACGTGAGGCAGTACGCTGTCGTCCTCGAAAAACTCGGTAGAAACCCAGCTAACAATATGATTAAGAGGATCGAGGACGACCAGCTAAGACATAGAATATTTCAAGCCTCCTTCAAGGGCATTCAAAAAGCAATCGAAGAAAAAGCTAGAGAGTACGGTGTACCCGTCGTCTACGTAGACCCAAAGAACACCTCGAAGCAGTGCCCAATACATAGAGCCCCCATAAAATACGGTAACAGCTCTAGAATCGGTAGGTGTAGTAAGGGAGGGGAGCTATGGCATAGAGACGTAACTGCTTGCTGGAACATTCTTTTAAGAGCCCTACGGGGTGATGGGAGCAATGCTCCAAGCCCCGTGGGGCTATACGTAGATGTGTCCCGCATGCCGTTCGGGACAAAAGCCACCCATGACCCCACAGGGATACCAAGATCCCTGTGGGCAAGGTGGAAGTCCCTAGAGGAGACCCTGAGAAACCCTGAAGTGATGGAAATGACCCTCTAGGGACAAACGGCTTACGTACCTCCCCATAAAAGGTTAAAAAGTGTGAAGGGTTTATAAGCCTCAGATATCTCTCAGCCCTGGGAAGTGACCTCAGCACGGGGTGCTGGCAATGACTTCCCAGATGAAGGTTAAGCAGGGCATGACGTCGGTAGATATAGCTGTAGTAGTCGGGGAGTTAAAGTTTCTTGAAGGGTGTTCCGTCAGGTCGCTACTTATGCCTACTAGGGACGTCATGATCGTGGAGTTGCTGTGTGGTAATGACTTGAAGTACCTCCTACTAGAGGGAGGTAGGAGGATTCACCTAACTAGGGGGGTTCTAACCACAGAGTCTGTTAAGCTGTCGAAGCTCTTCAGGAGGTTTCTTGATGGAGCTAAGCTGGTGGGTTTAGGTCAGGTAGACATGGAGAGAGTGGTTTTCCTGGTTTTTAAGAGGGGTGCTAAGCAGTACGTTCTCTACTTAGAGTTACTCCCTAGAGGAGTCATAGCACTAGTAGACGAAGAGGGTAAGGTAATCGCTGTAAACAAGAAACTTGAGGCTAAGGATAGGGTGATAACGGTAGGACGTAGCTACGTCCTACCACCCAGCCCACCAACCATAGCGAAGGTAGACCAAGCAAAACTCTTCGAGCTGTCACAGAAGTCAACTAAAACTGTTGGTCAGTTCTTCGTTAGGGACCTTGGACTACCTCCCGAGGTAGTCAACGAAGTACTTAGCGAGGAGGAGAGGTCTACTAAGGTATCTAACCTAAGCCCAGAAGTACTAGCAGATCTAGTCTCTCGAGTTCAGCATGCTTTAGAGGAAATCATTAAGAATCCGAAACCATATGCCTTAATCCTCTCTGGGAACATGATCGGGTTCTTCCCGTACAGACCGTCAAAACTCCCTGAGGGTGCTGAACTCGTTGAGTATGGCACCATGAACGCACTCCTAGATGACTACTTCAGCCAGCTTGATCAAGCCCTCGTGAAGGAGAGGGAGGTTACGGAGCTGAGGGAAGCTGAGGTCTTAGTTGAGAAGACTCTTGAGGAGGCTGAGAAGAACCTTGAGGAGATGTCTAGGCGGTATAGTGATGCAGCTAAGGTCTTAGAGCTTTTTGAGAAGTACTACTACGAGATTGAGACGCTCTGGGAGTGTTCTAGGAGGGTGGTCAAGGAGAGAGGGTGGGATTTCTTGGGGGAGTGCGGCCCCGTGTCTGGGGAACCTAGGGAGGGCTCTGTGACGATCGGGTTACCGGAAGGTTCAGTAAAGCTACTCCTCTATGAGGACATTAAACAGCAGTATGCTAAGTTGAGGAGGGATTTCGAGCATCTCAGGGGGAAGCTCTCGAAGGCTACTGAGACTGTGAAGGGGCTCCGCAGGAAACTGGAGGAGATAGCACAGCAGAGGATCTTGCTAGAGAAGCTTAAGGTGAGGTCTAAAAGAATGACCTGGTTCAGTAAGTTCTTGTGGGTTGAGACCTCTGGGGGTTTCCTCGCGATAGGGGGTAGGGACGCATCACAGAACGAGGCAATAGTTAGGAGGTACTTAGAACCACGAGACATATTCATGCATGCCGACATTCACGGAGCCGCAGTATTTGTCGTGTTAGCTAAGGGTAGGGAAGTACCTGAGAAGGATCTGAATGAGGTAGCCTGCCTAGCAGCTTCCTACAGCAAGGCCTGGAAAGCCGGCCTAAGCTCTGCTGATGTCTTCTGGGTTTACGGAGACCAGGTTAAGCTATCAGCACCAGCAGGTGAGTACCTACCTAAGGGCTCCTTCATGGTCTACGGTCAGAGGAACTACATACGAGGAGTTAAGCTCGTACTCGGTATTGGAGTAATATACTTAGATGATGATCAGTACGACATAATCGTCGGGCCGCCCGACCTTGTCAAAAGTAGAGCCATGGCTTACGTTGTGGTGACTCCAGGAGACCTGAATATCGATAAGGCAGCTGAGGAGATAAGGGAGCACATAATTAGAAAATGTCCGGATGTGCGGGGACTTACTGCTCGCGATATTATGAGGCTACTCCCTGGAAGGCTCAGAATAGTTGAGAAGGGATGATCTCTAGCTGAGCTCCGCGAGTTTAAGTTAGTTTGAATTTCTCCAACTGCTTTCCTAGATCGTGATAGGTTGGAGCTCTAAATTCCTATTACGTCTGCGAGTCCGGTAAAAGTGTTTATCACCCCTAGGACCGGGGTGATGCTTGGGGAAGCAGTGAGGTTTAGGTCGCATTCAAACGGGGATATGTGGAGGATGAAACCCGATAGACCGGCCAATAAGGACGTGAGAGTAGGAAGGTGTCTACAGAGAACAGGTAGACCTGAACCCTTGTGGAGTAGTTAAATTTACTTCAACTATCTAGGGCTGGGTGCAATAATGTCGCAAGTTACACTCCTAGATCTAGAGGGTCTAGCCCTTAACGGGCTGGTCGTAGATGTTGAGATAGTGGATTGTGGGGGCGGTACTCCGAGGAGGTCTAGGCTGAGGGTGAAGCTTGCTGACGGGAAGGTAGTTGAGACTGAGTGCGGTCTCTATGAGAGGGTTGTTAGGTCTTACCTTATTATGAAGAAATACGTGGAGTTCGGTAAGATAATATCTGGGAAGGAATTGAGTGAGGAAGTGATTAAGAGCTTGAAGTTCGATGTGGAGTGAGCTTCTCGTAGTTGAAGCTCTCTAAGGATTAAAGGAATTCTAGATCTTCTTAAGCTCTACCTCAATCTTCTGGTTCCCATCCTTAAATCTCGCGATAGCGTAGTAACCTACCATAGCTGGTCCAGGATTCACAGCTATGGTCCTACCTAGGTTTACTATGCCTCTGCCCTCATGTATGTGACCGCAGACGTGGAGGGGTGGTGAGTACTCTTCGATAAACTCTCTAATCTTCTTAGAACCTACGTGCTCACCGCTGTAGATCCTATCCAAACCGGACATGTGGGGTGGGGTGTGGGTGATCAGTATGTGAGGCTTCGAAGCTCTAGACTCAACGATCTTTCTGAGCTCATCGATGAATGAGCCTAAATGTGTGTCCGTTAAGTAGGGTATCCCCCAGAAAGCGAACCCTATACCACCACCGATCCCGGCTATGTGGAGACCTCCAGCTTCTACTACCTGCTTATGTATCACGATAACGTTCTTGAAGCTCAGTCTAGCTAGCTCCGGTGGATCCACGTTTCCCGGGACGACCACAGTGAGTGGCATGCTATTCGAGAGGGTTTCAATGACTTCCCTATACCCCCCTCCGGAGTAGTTGGAGACGTCTCCAGCTACTAGAGCTAGGTCGTAGCTTGATGTGCTGACTATTTTCTTGAGTAGTGATAGTCTCCCATGTATATCGGAGAGTAGGAGGGCCAGCACCACAGAGATCACTACCACCCATTTTAGCTAGCCGTAGAATTTTAGTTTGGGCTCTATAGGTAGGGTAAGACAGCTAGTTGAGTCGGTCATAGAGTTCCATATAGGTGAGTTGAAGTTGGAGGAGTTCGCGGTCTTCAATACTCGGGGAGATCCTCTCTCAGTGATCGTAGCTACTATACTATCCCAAAACACTAACGATAAGAATGCTGTTAGGGCCTACAAAACCCTAGCTGAGGTTGTCGGCACACCGTTAAAGCCTGAAGCTCTTCTAGCCCTAGGAGTGGAAGGTATAGCTAGAGCTATAAGAGTTTCCGGAATGCACCAAGTAAAAGCAAGAGCTATAGTTAACTTAGCTAACTCCGTAACCATCCAGGAGCTTGAGGAGCTCGAGCCGATGAGTTTGAGGAGTAAGTTGCTGAGTGTGCCTGGGATCGGCTATAAAACTGCTGATGTCTTCCTACTCATGTACAGGAGGTACCCGATCTTCCCGGTTGATACCCACATCAGGAGGATATTAGTTAGATATGGGGTTGTGAGACCTGGGGATAGCTACGAGAGGATTAGACTAACTGTTGAGGGGGAGCTACCTAGGGACCCTGAGTACTTGATGAGAGCACACCTAAGCCTAATAAGGCATGGGAGGACCGTATGTAAAGCGTTGAGACCTAGATGTGGTGATTGCCCGGTAGCTAGCACCTGCCTAAAAGTAGCTGTCTAGCTACGTACTTTAGACAAGACAGTAAGTTTTCTTTGTGGTGTAAGCTGTGAAGTTAGTTGCTGTAGCAGCACACAGTGAGCCGCCTAGTCCTGAGCACGAGGTTAACATACGTGTTTTTGTCAAGAGCTTAATTGATTACTGTTATGAGAGGCCCGTGCTCCTCGTTGGAGGGTACTGGGGGTTCATGAAGGTGTTAGTTGATGAAGCTTTGGGGGCAGGCTTAACTGTAGTAGTGTTTCCGCCTGTTGAGAAAGAGGAGGTCGAGTTCCCTGGTGGTGCTATAGTTTTGAGGACAGGTCTCAGCTTCAGGTTAAGGAGTGTCGCGATGGTTAGGAGTTCTGATGCTGTAGTAGTTCTCGGGGGTTCCTCAGGTACACTCCAGGAACTTGTTACAGCGTATACTGAGGGTAAGCCCGTGTTCATGCTTCTCAGTGGGTTAGCTACGGATAGGGTAACTAACCTCGCTCCATACCTTGATGACAGGAAGCTCTCGGAGATCAGGGTCTACAGGGATGTTAAGGATCTTACTAAGGATCTGTGCGGATATATATCTAAAGTAAGTGCTAGCCTGCCGAAGTTTGGGTAGTCTCCACGTAAATCTTTTTATTAACCTAGATTTTTATTCGGGTAGCTACTTACTTATGGGGTAATTCAATGTATGAGAAGCCCTTAATTAAGGTTGAACCTCCAGGACCTGAGGCTAGGAAATTTATGAAGAAGCATCACGAGCTTATCATGACGTCCACACACGACCCGGAGTACCTTCCTCTAGTTATTGAGAGAGCTGTGGGGGTGTGGTTCGTAGATGTTGATGGTAATGTGTACCTAGACTTCACATCCGCCATAGCTGTGAACAACTTAGGATATCCAACACATCCTGAGATAGCTAGAGCTGTAACCGAACAGCTTTCGATTCTAGCTCATGCTGCCGGGACAGACTTCTACAACCCGTACCAGGTGTCGCTAGCTGAGCTCCTGGTCTCCATAGCACCTGGGGAATTCGGTAAGAAGGTCTTCTTCTCTAATAGCGGTACGGAGGCTAACGAGGCTGCTATTAAGATTGCTAGGTACTCCACTAACAGGAAGTACTTCATATCGTTCATAGGCTCGTTCCACGGTAGGACTATGGGCTCTCTCGGGCTCACAGCTAGTAAGCCGGTCCATAAGAAGAGGTACTATATGTGGATGCCCGGAGTCTACCACGTCCCCTACCCCAACCCCTACAGGAATCCGTGGGGGATAGACGGCTACGAGCATCCTGATGAGTTAGTGAATAGGGTTCTAGATTACATAGAGTACTGGGTATTCGAGCATCAGATCCCTGCTGAGGAAGTAGCTGCGATATTCTTCGAGCCGGTACAGGGTGAGGGAGGGTATGTCGTACCACCAAAGAACTTCTTCCAGCAGCTGAAGAAGCTAGCAGATAAGTACGGCATACTCCTAGCAGACGACGAGGTCCAGATGGGCATGGGGAGAACGGGGAAGATGTTTGCTATAGAGCACTTCGAGGTCTCACCAGACATAATTACGCTAGCTAAAGCCCTCACAGCTGGAACGATACCCCTAGGCGCGACCATATTTAGGAAGGACCTGGACCTGGAGCCAGGAGCTCATAGCAACACATTCGGTGGGCACGCACTCGCCGCTATAGCTGCTGCTAAGGCTATAGAAGTAACCAGGAAGCTCCTACCACACGTATCAGAACTCGAGAAACTGTTCTTCGAGAGACTAGCACCGCTCAAAGAGAAGTACCCGAAAGTCGGGGACGTAAGAGGTCTCGGCCTAGCATGGGGTGTAGAATTCGTAAAAGATAGGAAAACCAAGGAACATGACGCTAAGACCAGAAATAGAGTAGTGTATGAAGCCCTAAGAAGAGGCCTCGTACTACTTGGGTGCGGGAAGAGCTCGATAAGGCTCATACCCCCCATAGTAATCACCGAAGAACAAGCCAAGATAGGTCTCGACATATTCGAAGAAGCAGTAAAAGCAGCCCACTAAGCCACGCAGGTTTAAGCTTATTATTTTTGTTTTATTTATGTTTTCTGTGGGCGGGGGTGCCCGAGCCAGGTCAAAGGGGTCGGGCTTAGGCCCCGATGGCGTAGGCCTGCGTGGGTTCAAATCCCACCCCCCGCACCTCGAAGCCCTTTAAGAATCCTCACAATATAGTTGCAAGAGTGGAAACTCTTTGAAGCCCTACTTCCAGCATATCACACCTTAATAGAGCAGTATTATCCTCTAATTTTCCTCATCCTGTTTGGGGAACCATTTCATCGTTTCCCGACATTACTTCATGAACTCAAGCGTTCTAAGACCTCGCGGATTATTTCTTCCTCGGTTTTATTGCTCTCAACCAGCTGAAACTCTGCGTAACCTTGTTTACGCTCACTACTCGGTACCTGCCTGGAGACTAACTCTACAGCTCTTCGCGTTGGGTGTGTTATTATGTCAATGTAGGCCCTCACTATGGCTGCTACGGTTGCTTCCTGAAGGACTATTATCTGATCACTAAGCTCTAGTAAGATCCTTACGTGTCTATGACCTGGAGGTATGAACGCGGTAATCTTCCTCACGTCCTCGTTCCTGTAGACCTTAACATCCATGTGAGTAACCTACACCTATATAGGATATCTAGACCTAAAACCACTAAAACTCGGCTGAATGTGTGGCGCCGGGGGCGGGATTTGAACCCGCGCGGGGTTACCCCCACCGGCTTAGCAGGCCGGCGCCCTGGCCAGGCTAGGCGACCCCGGCTCCAAATAATTAAACTACTCGAGGTTATAAGCGTCTTCATATTTTTGCGTCCCTACGGACTGAAGCTACTAGTCAACACATTCTTTGCTACGGCTTAAAAACTCTTGGAGTTGCAGTAGGTTTGAGGATGCTGAGATATGGAGACTCCTTACTCGGAGCTTAGGAGATGTGTTGCTGAGGCTGTTGGAAGGGTCTTTGCCTTAGTGGGGGTTGAGGTAGATTATGCTAGCTTAGAGAACCTGATTCAGGAACCACCTAGGCCGGAGTTCGGGGATCTCGCAATACCACTTCCGAGGGTATCTAGAGGGCTTACTGAGAAGTGCCGCGAGGTCGTGTCCGCCATTGGGGAACTGGGTGGTGAGTGTATTGAGAAAGTTGAGTGTGTTGGTAGCTACCTGAATATCTGGCTTAGAAGTAGCTACCTAGCTAGGATCCTGGGAAGAGCTCTAGCTACGAGTAGGGGGAGCTACGGAATCCCGGAGAAGAGCACCCCTAAGAGAGTGGTAGTTGAGTTCGTATCTGCTAACCCGGTACACCCCCTACACATAGGTTCGGGAAGGAACGCGGTACTAGGGGACTTCATCGCAAGAGCTCATGAACTTCTCGGGGACATAGTTGAGAGGAGGTACTACGTAAATGACTTAGGCCTCCAAGTAGCTTACCTACTCTACGGGTACATCAAGCTATCGAAACCTAGAGCTCCCCCATCAATGAAGGATGACCATTTCTTAGGTCTTATTTATGCAGCTACGTCGATTCTAGCAGACATAGCTAGACTCAGAAAGAAGCTTGAGCACCTTACCGGAGACGAAGCAGGGGAAGCACGTAGGGAGCTGGACACCCTCATCGGGGATCTTCTGAGGATTAGGTCGAGAGTCCCTGACGTTGTCGAGGCCTTAACAAAGAGCTTGAGTCAGGTTGAGGATGTTGACCAGGAGGTTAGGGCGTTATCACTAGCTATGGAGTCGTGTGATCCTACTATTGTCGAAGTACATAGGGAGGTAGTGGATAGAGTTCTCATCGGGATAAGACAGACCTTGGAGAGGCTTGGAGTAGTGTTCGATAGGTGGGATTATGAGAGCGAGCTCGTTAGATCGGGTCTCGTCAGGGAGGTCGTGGAGATGTCGCGTAACTCAGAGTTCATTACATACTATAAAAACGCCCCAGCTCTAGATCTTGGGAGACTAGCTAACGACGCTGTGAGGAGTGAGCTGGGGATACCTAAATCCCTTGAGATACCTCCACTCATACTCGCAAGGTCTGATGGGACCACCCTCTATACTACGAGAGATATAGCGTACACGATAAAGAAGTTCAGAGAGTTTAACGCAGATAAGGTGTACAACGTGATAGCTGTGGAGCAGACATTACCTCAAGCACAGCTAAAGCTCGCTCTCTACGCTCTGGGGTTCTACAAGGAAGCTAGGTCCTTAGTGCACTACGCATATGAAATAGTTAACGTCAAGGGGTTCGCTATGAGTGGGAGGAGGGGCAGGTATATCACGGTAGATGAGATTCTTGACACCCTAATCGCTAGAGCCCGCGAGCTAGCTAGGAGTAGAGGTGTGGAGATATCCGATGAGATAGCCCTGAAGATAGCTAGGTCAGCATTCAAGTACATAATGCTATCGGTCTCACCGAAAAAGACCCTAGTGTTCGACCCGGAGCAGGCAGTGGAGGTTAAGTCAGGTACGGCAACATATGTTCAGTACACGTATGCTAGAGCTAACAGCATACTGAGTAAGTACGGCAGGGAGCCGGACTTTAATGGTGTAGGTGGTGATGGTTTAGTAGGTAAGAGACGTGAACTAGCTCTCCTAATAGCTAGGTTCCCCGAGATCCTCAGAAAGGTGGTACTAGAGCTAACTCCCGAGGATATGGTCTCGTACTTGAACAAGCTGTCAGAGATATTTAATTCCTGGTATGACACCGACCCCGTACTTACAGAGCCCGATGAGCAACTGAGAAACCTAAAGCTTCTCTTAGTGTACGGGACGAAGGTGGTGATAGAGAACTCATTTAAGTTACTAGGACTGGACGTAGTGGAGAGAATATGATCCTTCTTTAAGGACCACATACCCTGATAAGGCTGACAATGCCGCATCCCGACGATTAATAAATAGGGAACTCGTCTATACTTCACCTGCTGTATTAGAATGCTCACTACTTCAGGTGCTTTTCATATTCATGACCTCTATCGTTACTTTGTAGGGTAGCTCCCTAATCAACGTCTTGACTATATCTTCAAAACACTCACCTACGTTTCTCGGGTTCTGAGTCTCAGCTTCAACCGCTAACACCACTGAGTCCTCACCTATCTCTAGAGGTCTCACTGAGACAGTGGCCTTATTTACTAGCCTGGACTTCTTTACGGCTTCCGCTACTCTTTCTACTACCTCACTTACATTGCTACCTGGGCTAGCTACTCTAATCCTGAGGACTAGAGGCATCTGCGAGAGTTTCACGATGACTGATCTAAGCAACCTGCTATAGGGGATTAGGACCGAGGCTCCAGGCTCCGTCTTTAAGATCATGTAGTTACCTTCAACAAGTATGGCTCTACCTTCATACTCCTTCCCGTCTACGACGACTTTAATGTACTCACCATCTCTTATAGATGAAGTTAGGGCTACTACTAGGTAGGATAGAGAATTGGATATGTAGCCCATTATAGAAGCTAGAATAACGGATACTACTATCACCGCTACAGCAACTGATAGGATAGGAGCTAGGGGGTGGGCAGTTATTATCGAAACAACTGCTGGGATAAACATAGCTACTAGTATAGCTAGTCCCAACAACTTAGCTGTTTCCTCAAACCTTCTAGAGATTATCCCGCGGCGTCTTAACCTAGATAGAAAAATCCTCAAGGCGTAGTATAACGCGTAAATCACGAGTAAGGACGCTATTAAATAGAAGAGGGGGGCCCAACCCGAGATCGATTCCAGTAAGTTCATCAGGGCTACACACCTACAGAGTTCTCCTCATACTTATAGATAAGAGGTTTAAAGAGTTCAAGATGTTCTATCTGCCTGATCCTAAGATACTCTGCTGTCCTGGAGCTCGAGGATCTATAAATATTGACTACTAAACAGTCCAGATAGTTGTGTCGATGAAGCATTCCTCCTTATGTAGCGGAGATAGTGACCCATCTGATTTAACAACATGGCACGGTGGAACATCTTCGTAGATTGTTAGCCCGGGGAATATCCTAGAGTAAGCACCTACTTTAACCCCCGGATTTATCGATACGTTAACCCCTGTCTTAACGTAGCCACCTATGAGCCCGCCCAGCTTTCTTCTACCCGTCGCTACCTTAACTCCCTTAATCCTCACCTTCACCTCCCTATCATCTAATCTTAGATTAGCTAGTATTGTCCCAGCTCCGAGATTACTGCCCTCACAAACTATTGAGTCACCTATGTAGGATAGGTGTGAAGCGTGTACCCGCTCCATGACGATACTCTCTTTAACCTCAACTGAGAACCCTATCCTAGAGTTTTCAAGTATGATGCTTCCAGGCCTGATATAGGCATTCGGACCGATGACCGCTCCCCTACCGATGTACGCGGGTCCAGCAATGTATGTCCCGGAGAGGATCTCCGCACCTTCTCCTATGTAGACGGGTCCTACCATTTTAACGTTCTCCTCGACCCTACCGAGGATAGTCTGCTCCCTTACCTGCTCTTTAAGTACTTCCACGGAGTACTCGAGGTACTTCCACACCTTACCTACGTCTCTCCAGTACTGTAGTTCAAATACTCTAACTGGTACTCCGTGTCGAGGAAGTAGCCGCATCACATCTGTAAGTTCATACTCCCCTCTCGGGCTGGGCTCCACCTTCTCAAGATATCTAACTATGTCGATCTTGACCTTATAGACACCGGCATTAACTACGTTTGAGATGGGTTGTGATGGCTTCTCAATAACATCCCTGACGTAGCCTAGGGAATCGCAGATAAGAACGCCGTAGTCTCTCGGATCACTTACTCTGTAGGCGGCTACAGTATATGGAGAACTGTCGTTAGCTATACTTACTAAGTCTTTAGTGGTGTATATGGAGTCCACATAAATCACTAGGACATCCTCTTCCTTCACGGATTCAAGCCCCTTGAGAAGGGCATGTGCCGTCCCCAGAGGCTTACCTTCGTCTACTACCCTAAGCTCAAACGGGTACCTATCTTCAATATCTTTTACTCTTTCCCTCACTCTATCAATGAGGTAGCTAGCTACCACTACAACCCTCTTAACGGAGCCGACCTTGCGGAGTGCTTCTAAGTGTATCTCTAGGAGAGACCTATCTAACATTGGGATGAGGGGTTTAGGCCTTGTATGCGTTACAGGTTCGAGACCTCTACCAAACCCTGCTGCGAGAATAACCGCTTCCACTGTGAATGCCCAGGGCATTAATATAGCGAAATATAAAACTACGATCTATGTTAGGGTACTGGAAACCCCAGTCCCCTGAGGATCATCCTTAATGCTATAAAGACTAAAGTAATTGAGAACCCCTTCCTAAGAGATGCTGATTTAATTCTCTTAGTTATAGCCGCCCCTAGCTGAGCCCCAACTATTAGTGTAGGAGATAGAAAAACGAAGAGATACAGGTCGACATTCCCCAGGAAGTAGTGTGTTAGTGCTGACATCACTGAGGTTATGGCTATAGCCATAGATGATGTAGCCACTGCTAATCGTATCGGGAGCCCTAAGTAGGTTAGTAGAGGTACGTTAACCACTCCACCGCCAACTCCAAGCAACCCCGAGGCAAGACCTGCTAGTGCTCCTCCACCTAGAAGGAAAACGATGTTCCTCATATTTAACTGGATTAAGGTATTCACATCATCCTCTTTTCTTCTTCCCTCAACCCTGGCGACCCTATAAGCGACACCTACTAAAGCTAACCCGAATAGCACTCTGAGAAGGTTAGCATCTATCTGCCTAGTCAGCTGAGCCCCTAAATAAGCCGTAGCCACAGCTGTCAGTGAAATAACTAAGCCAGCTTTGTAGTTAATGAATCTATATCGTGTGTAAGCTATGGTAGCAGAGAGAGCGTTAAATATTATAGCTGCAGCTGATGTGCCGACAGCTACTCTCATGTCCACACCAGCAATATTCATTATTGGAACCATCAGGAAACCTCCTCCTAGCCCGAACATAGACCCTAGGATCCCAGCTACGAGGCCTACCACCATTGCTAGGACCGCTGTTATCATAGTCTACACACGCAGACCTCCTGACTTCTTCAATAAAAAGCTTCGGTATATTTGTGTTTAGGTATGTATAGACCTAACCAGGAACTTTAGTAGGTCATCACCGAGGAACACGAAGGTTCTTGCTAGAGAGGATAGCTCCCCGAAAGCCACCCTAGAAGTCCTCGTAATAGCGATTAAGTCCTCAACTGAAGCCTCACCGAGTATTAGTCTCAGTATGGATGGGGATACTACTGCGAATACAGGCTCGTGACCCATGTTCTTGACTATCCTGGAAACTATCTTACCGGCAACTATGTCCACGTCTGACTCCGGCTCACCGACATACACTACCAGACTTTTGCGGGGTATGACCTCGCTTAAGAGTTTAACGGAGAGCCATAGGGATGTCCGGTAAGTTAGGTTACCCTCACTATCCTCACGCCACTCGATGCGGGATAGATACTCAGCGAGAGATCCTATGTCGGCTGGTCTACGTATCTTCATGAAGGCCGTGTTCGATGACGTGAACTTAGCGACTATAGCTACAGATACCTCAGTACCTCTTCTAGCTAGCTCCGATACTACCCTAATGACCTCCCTAGCTAGTACATCTAATGCCCCACCCCTAAGGTAATCCCTGTGGATAGGTATTACGAAGAAGACACTGCGGTAGACCTCCTTCTCAAAAAGCTTGACAATCATCCTACCAGTTCTTAGCGAAGCTTTCCAATCAACACGTTTCAACTCATCACCGGACACATACTCTCTATTACCATAGAACTGAGTTCCAGTACCTGATACCCCCACCCTACTCGTACCGATATCGTAGGGAGTCCCACCACCCACGGTAAGCATGCTCTCACTGATCCTAGGCATAGCACGGAGAACTACGCGCTTAACTAGGGTAACTTCAACCTCGGTAATCAACGTCACTAACCTCGCATATATACGTATCCCCGCCACCTCGTGCGTACCTACTCGAGCAGTAATCGAAATGTGTAGTCTGAGCACCTCAGGGGACTTCTCATACCTTACTTCAGTAACTGAGACACCGCTATCACTTAATAGATCTACACGTAACACGGAGGCTAGAATTAGTAACCATGAACGTAGCTCCACGGTTAGCTGGAAGGGCTCTCCCGAGAAGAGCACTTCATCCTCAGTAGCTAACTCACCAAACACGAGGGCTCTGGAGGCTACTCTCTCTAGGAGTAAGGCTAGGGAAGTATAGACCATGCTAATAGCTAGTAAGTATCTAGCTACATGAGATTCCAAGATAGAGTGGACATATGCTAAACTAAGTAGAACAGCCAACAGTACATACGAATAGGACCTCTTGATACGTACTGTGCTGCTATCCATGAGTGAGTCAGGTACTATGGTCTCGGCACCTCCACTCGGTTTATGACCTCCTCAACTACTAGGTCCTTCCTTACGGTGCTCTCCCCCATAACCTCAGGCCTCAGGACTATTCTGTGTGGTATTGTGTAGAGAGCTGAGTGCTTCACATCATCAGGTATAACGTACTTTCTCCCCTCAGCGAGAGCTAGGGCCTTTGATAGGTGGAGAAGCATGGAGAGTCCTCTAGGGCTTAGACCGAACTTCACAGCTCTATGAGAGTTTAAAGCCTCTGAGATACGTATCGCATAATCTATTACTGAGTCATCCACCCACACCTCCCTCAACTCCTTCCTAGCCTCCAGGATATCGTCCTTTCCTACGACTGGTTTGAGGCTGTTGAAAGCCTCCTCTATGGTCTCCGGGTTCAACCTAAGTAGCTTCTTAAGCCCGTCCCTACTTAACCCACCCATAGGTAGCCTCATAAGGAACCTATCTAACTGAGCCTCCGGTAACTGGAAAACCCCCTCCACCTCTATGGGATTCATAGTAGCTAAGACCGTGAATGGTGTGGGTAGCTTAAACACCTCACCCTCTATAGTTACCTGCCTCTCCTGCATAGCCTCAAGCAGTGCTGACTGCGTCCTCGGTGATGCCCTGTTTATTTCGTCAACAAGCACCACGTTCGCGTGGACCGGGCCTAGGAGGATCCTGAAATCACCTAGCTTCTGGTCGAATATCTTACTACCGACTATATCAGCTGGGAGGAGATCGGGAGTCATCTGAATTCTACTAAATCTCAGATCCATAGCCCTAGCAACGGATTTCGCTGTAAGAGTTTTCGCAACACCGGGAACCCCCTCGATGAGAACATGGCCATCGAGTATTATAGCTAGGACAAGCATCTTTATATGCTCTGACCGCTCTACTAGAAAAGACCCGCAAGCCTCGACAACCTCCTCAACAACTCTCTGGACCCTGGTCATCCCACATCAACCGCTGACTCACAGATCTAGGACTCCAAAAATAAGCTCTCTAGAGGTTTAAATCTGGGTGTGGATTGCGAGGCATATAGCAGTGTTGGTGGTAGTACTCATATTAGTAGCCTCAGCACAGGTTGTTTTCTCGAGCAGGCACCTCGATAAAGTCCCCGAAGAACTACTCCGAGAGGCGATAGCGTTAGATATCCTAGCTTCCTGGTCGAGTAAATGCCTCGGGGTCGGAATTAGCGAGCTTCACACCATGGACGATCTACATGAATATCTGGAGTACCTGGAGAACATCCTCTACGGTAACAGTACTGCTGTGATTGCTTTAGGAGGTGTGCACGTAAGAGCATTAATGCTCTTGCTGTACGGTTCTAGTGAGATAACACCTGAGATCGTGGAGAGGTTGATTAGGGTCTCAGTATTAAACCTTATAGAGACCTCTAGAGTAGGTTACGAAGATATAGAGGAACTATTTCACAACCCGTCACTAGCGTCTCTGGTCAGGATATATAAGCGCGTTGGCAATGACCCCCTCATCGGTAGGTGCTTGAATGACGTACTCATTAAGTTGTTGGGTTTCGGTGTATACTTAGAGAGAGGTGATGTAGCTAAAGCTCGGGCCGTAGCTGAGGAAGTACTTAGCGAGAGATCTGTGTTCTTCGGAGTGTTAATGCTGTCGATTATTGAGGGCCGTACATATGTAGTAGGGTCTTCAAAACCATTGAAGATATCGGAGGAGGATTTAGAGAGGTTGGTAAGCAAGCTGAGGGAGATGAATGTAGACCTAGATGAGGTACTCTCAAAGTACAGTCTAACTGAGCTGATAGAAATTTACGAGAGTCTGAAAGCGGTAGATAAAATAGATCTTCAACTTAATACTAATGCCTCCCTAGTAGGCGTAGGCTGGGGAGTTGAAGATGTTGATGATGTCCTAAGACAGGGAGCTGTAAGTACTCAAGTGAGCCGGGAGAACCAAGAATCCATCCCTGGAGGCTATGCCGTGCCTGATCCTGGAAAGATCGGTGAGCTCGTTAACCGCATACCGCCGAAGGTTATAGCCTCGGCTGTAAGTGTAGTTAGCACGCTTAGCTACTCAAGAACATACGCACCGACCTCCGGGAAAACACCACCTACATACCTGGAACTACGTAGACAGGGGTCCTCACTATCGAGCACGGAGCTCTTAGGACTTATTTTTGTGGCTATAGCGGCTATGGTAGTCATCCCCATAGTTCTACGTGGCACACTTAGAAAGGAAATTAGTGAACCTCTAGTAAGACCTCTACTAGTGCGAACACTACCTACTACCCCGGAATTAAGTGCTGTCATCAGAGTCTTCTGGGAGGTTGTGACGAACTTGTCGATTAAGGTTAAGGTTGAAGTAAGACCTTCAGACACGCATCGTGAGATAGCTGAGAAGCTAGATCCTGAGCTAGATAGTGTTAGCTCAGCCTTGCTGAGGAGGTTAAGTAAGCTGTATGAGGTGGCCAGGTTCTCAAGGGAGGTACCGGAGGAGAGATTAAGTAGGGATCTGAGTATAGTAAAGGAAATGTTGGGGAGGGTTACTCGAGGTTGAGTGAGGTGCGGAGTATTCGATACCTCGTATGGATCCCTATACTGCTGGTTGTAACTACTGCGGCATTAGCGGTTGCCCTCACAGAGAGTGTGTCCGAGGTTTTTGTGAGACTGGTTGTAGGGGTTTTAGGGGTTATCGGGTGCGGTGAGGTAGTGCTCTACTCAGCTGGCTATACCTCCAAGCTAGATCATCTTATACCGCTTAGGCTGAGGCTTAGAACCCCAGGGCTCAGGAAGATCCTCATAGGTCTCCTCGCATTCGTAGTAGGTATGTCGATTTACAATATGTTACTGTATCTTACCCCGAATATAGATAGAGTTGTTGCTGCGGCTATATCTGCGTTAACTACCTACTTTGTAACTAGGGGACTGAGTCGAGCTATTTCCAGTAGCCCACTTACGCTGATCATAGTAACAGTGGTAGCGGTAATAGCTCTTGTTGAGCTATCCTCAGATGATGACTACGCATACGTTGAGAACCTTCTTAAGCTATTTGAGGAGGTGATCCGCCACGCGCTCTAACCACCTTAGGTTCTTCGAAGTAGTGGCCATCGCATCTTTCTTTGCGGCAATAGCTTTAGCTATAGCGGAGCGTTATGTAGCGTCAATAATAGCCCTACTCAGCGGTATCGCAGTACTTTCATACCTCTCAGAACAGGGTACTAGACATGAAGGTTAGGGTCTTCGCACCGGTACTACTCATTGTTCTGGTACTTTCGTCTCTAGTTGTTGAGAAGGAAATCTCTTACCGTGTACCTTTAGGGGCTTCCCCACTTAACTCAGGTCCTGAAGGAACTTCGGGCTTAGTGAATGTCCTAGAGAACCTCGGTTATGAGGTTAGGGTCGTCACCTCCTGGACTAGGAGCCTGCTAGAGCTATCACCGTGTTTAGTCATGATAGTTTCCCCAGAGGTCCCGTACACAGAAGAGGAGGTGGAGATCATTAAGACGCTAGTATCTAGAGGAACCAGCATCATCGTAGCTGATGAAGGTACGTTATCCAATAAGGTTCTTGAGTCCCTTGATATGCCGGTCAAAATCACCGGCTTACCGGTTTCCTTTAACGGTAGCTCCGTATTTCCTGTGAAGATGGAGTTAGATAGTTGGGAGTTGAGGGTTATTTACGCGTACGCATCTTCTCTTCAGATACTGCCAGAGTATGGGGGATCTTTAAATATATTAGCTAGTATGGGTGGGGATGTTATGGCAGTTCTCTATGAGGAAATGAACCTGAGAGCTGCCGTTATATCTGATGGAACTGTGGTGACTAACGCTCTACTTAATCCGGCAAACCCTCTCAACCATAACTACGTCTTCGTCAGTAGCCTAATACGGATTATGTGCCCCGAAGGTGTGGTACTCATCGAAGGATCGAAGTATAGGCTCAGACCATTACCAGCAACTAGCCCGGACTCCCCGATCATCACATATCTAGACCCTCTAGCTAGGGTCTTAGGTCTAGCTATACTACTCTTAGCTTCAACATACCTATTCGTTTCAAGTCGTACCTTAGAGATCAGGACTAGAAAACGCCCTCTAGAGCCTAGGCAGTACGGTAGTTACGATGTAGCTATAAGGCTATGCAGTACTGAACTAGCGGAGGTACTAGGTTGCGGAGATATGAGGAAAGTTGGTGATTTCGTGGAGGTTCTTAAAAGAGCAACACAGTTATCTCGAAGCGATAGGGACATAGCGCTGAAGATTCTGAGAAGATTGCTCGAAGTTAGGGAATAAAACCTACGTGATTCTAGAGGTAATCCATTGCTATATACCCAACTAATTTTCGAATAGATTACCTTACGTAACACGGATTTATATAATCTATGAAACCTTCCTCGCCAGGGTATGTAAGCTGAATACCAGAATTTTTTCACTAGTAGTGGTGCTACTCATCATTGCCGGAATAGCGATATCTCTTTACTATGAATTAAAGAGACGTACTGAACCGGTATCTACCTCAGTGTCTGTAAGTCCTACAAGCACAACTATTACAGGTATCACCACGACACCTACCGTAATCACATCCCACACTACTTCCCCTACTACCTCAAAACCTATTCTCTCGAACTACCTTAAGTTGAAGATAGATGAAATACTCACTACAAGCCGGGTGCTGGACCTTGATAATACGGGGATATTCATCTCTACGTTAGATGGGGAGGTAATATATGTTTACAACCATCATAAACTACTAATACCTGCATCTAATATGAAGCTCTTAACGGCGGCGGCAGCGCTTAAATATCTTGGCCCAGACTACAGGTTCGAGACAGTTCTCCTCGTAGATGGTGAGGTCGTAGACGGAACTCTGAAGGGTAATCTCATAGTGAGAGGGTGTGGAGACCCAACTCTAGTAAGTAGCGATTGGGCTACTAAGCTCTCTGAAAGTGGAGGATCCCTACGTGAGTCTCATCACGTACTCGATAACGAGGTACTTGAAGTACTAGCCAAGCTAGGGATTAAGAAAGTAGATGGGGACATAATCATAGATGATTATTACATAGACAAGGAGTTCGTACATCCGTCTTGGGAAGCAGGGGATCTCTCGTACTATTATGCTGCTCAAGTAGGTGCTTTAACAGTAAACGAGAACACTGTCCGTCTAAAAGTTTACGTAGATTCCTCCGGGAGAGTCAAGATGGAGACAGCCCCCAGTGTAGCTTACGTCGAAGTCTCCTTTGAGGGTCGAATCGTGAAAAACAGTTCGGAGGTGAAGCAGAAGCTTACGGCAGTTAGGGCTCTAGGAACCAATAAGATCACCGTCTTAGGAGATGTAGCTGTGGGGACAGGACCCTACTATCTGGTTGTAACAATACATGATCCTGGAATGTACTTTGGGGCAGTACTTAAAGATATTCTCCAGAAACATGGAATTGAAGTTCTAGGTAACGTACGTAGAGCGAATACTACCGGGTGGAGTAACGCCAAGTCTGTAGGTAGCTTAATGTCGAAGCCTCTAGCAATAATACTTAAAGATATGCTTAAGGAGAGCATAAATCTCTATGCTGAACATATAATGAAGGTGTTAGGAAAGGAAATCGTGGGGGAGGGATCATGGAGTGGAGGTTCTAAAACCATTGGGAAAATGTTAGGTGAGCTAGGTATAAGTGAGCCGGGAATAGCTATAGCAGATGGCTCTGGTCTATCGAGGTGGAATAGGCTCACACCGTACCTTCTCGTTAAGTTATTAACAGCATTCTATAACGATAAGTGCTTCTACGACTCTCTACCTATAGCTGGCGTAGATGGTACGCTAAGAAATAGAATGCTGAGTACATCAGCCCAGGGTAACCTGAGAGCTAAAACAGGAACGTTAACGGGGGTGTCAGCACTCAGTGGTTACGTCACCACAAGAGATAACAAAGTTTTGGTTTTCTCAATGATATTTAACGGATTTACAGTATCGAGTAGCACTGTGAAGAAGAGTGTTGAGGATAGTATAGGGATTCTCTTAGCGGACCTAGATACGTCGGTACTGACCTAACGACGTCCTTAGTATATAATCAACTAGCTCGACTACTGGAAAGCTTTTTACCTCTTTTAGTGATGTAATTAAGTGGTAGCCGGGTCGTCTAGCGGCCAAGGATGCGGGGCTTTGGACCTCGGCCGCCGCCCCCGTATTTCTAGTCTTACCTACATGACCTTCTATGGTGCTATCCTAGCTAGTATTTCGTGGTAGGTATTCTTCTTACAGATAGGGCACCAGTGGTAGAGATGTTTAAAGTCTCCTAGGTAGTAGCTGACTTTCAGTACCCTCTCATTCCCGCACTCCCTGCACTTAACCATCCAACCTCCCATTTTTACTGCCGCACTCTCCTGTCGGTTTTCAGATATATGTTTTTGAATCATCATAACGTTGTGTCTGGGATGGCTAACACATCGCTACTACTTATTCGATTATAAGCTCTTCTACTGTAATTAGCTTGATGGTGAAACTTTGGGAGTAAATATCCGGGAGATCATTCCTGAGACGTGTGTCCGAGTCATTAACGACCTGAGGGAGCTTAGGGGGAAGGTTGTAGCTATAGATGCCTATAACGCTCTTTATCAGTTCCTAGCAGCGATTAGACAGCCTGATGGTACCCCGCTCATGGACAGTAAGGGTAGGGTTACTAGCCACCTAAGCGGGCTTTTCTATAGAACCATAAACCTCCTCGAAGCAGGTATAAAACCTGTATATGTTTTCGATGGGAAACCTCCGGAACTTAAGTCTAGAGAGATCTCGGAGAGGATGAGTACCAGAGAGGAGGCTAGGAGGAAGTATGAGGAGGCTATTGCCGCTGGCGATATCGAGGCTGCTAGGATATATGCGCAGATGTCGGCACACCTAACTAGTGAGATGGTTAGGGTATCGAAGGATCTTCTAGAATCGATGGGGATACCGTGGGTTCAAGCACCGTCTGAGGGTGAAGCTCAGGCAGCTTATATGGTAGTTAAAGGTGATGCGTGGGCATCAGCATCTCAGGACTATGACTCCCTTCTCTTCGGCTCACCTAGGCTTATCAGAAACCTGGCTATTACTGGACGTAGGAAGCTACCGAGGAAGGAGATGTATGTTGAGGTGAAGCCGGAGTTGATAGAACTTAACTCACTACTCAGTAGTTTGAAGGTGACTAGGGAACAGCTAATAGATATAGCGATACTTATAGGGACGGACTACAACCCGGATGGTGTGAAAGGTGTTGGACCTAAAACAGCTTACCAATTAATAAAGACCTACGGGAACTTGGAGAGAGCGATTAAGACCTTACCCGGAGCTAAGTTTCCGGTACCTCCTGAGGAGATAAGAAAGTTATTCCTGAACCCTCAGGTAACTGACTCATACAGCCTCGAGTGGAGAGATCCTGATCCAAACAGGATCGTAGAGCTACTCGTAAAGGAGTTCGAGTTCTCAGAGGAGAGAGTTAGAAGCGCTATAGAGAGGCTCTTGAAGGCATCTAGGGACATTAGGAGACCTGTAGTAGGGCTCAGTAAGTGGTTTAAGAGCTAGCTCTGGATATTGGATATGTAGGAATTTAGAGACCTTAATAGTAGTGTGAGGCATTTAAAATCAGTGGAGGTGATGAACTTAAAACGTAGATATATTTACTCCCTAGAAAGCAGTTATTGGGTACTATGAAGATAGTGGTTGTCGGTGTAAATGAGCACACGATGGAGTTTGTGAGGGAGATGGTGAGGCTAGGACATGAAGTGATGATCTTCGACGATAGGAGGGAGCTTGTCGAGAGATTGGAGGCAGAGTTAGATATTGCGGGAGCTGTAGTAGACTTTCTAAACCTAGACGATCTCGAGAGCTTCGGCTTCTCTAGGGCAGATGTCGTTGTGCTTGCTCACCGAAACGATGCGGTGAACGTGATGCTCAGTACGTACGCTAAGTCGGTGGGAATACCGAGAACAGTAGTCCTAACCAATGACAGCAGGATAGCTAACATAGTGATGCGGTTGGGACTAGCTTCAGATGTGGTAGTAGTGGGGGACACTCTAAGTAAGGTTCTGACATCGTTGTTAAGAGGTATAAGCGTAATAGACCTTCCTGGAGAGAACTCTATAGCTATAATTAACTCTAAAATCCTTCGACACCTAGCTGGAGCAACTATAGGGGACATCAAAGATAAGTGGAAAATTCAGGTAATGCTGGTCGTAAGTGAGGATGGGGAGCTACGTGAACCTTTCGATGACTATGTTGTCAAAGAGGGAGATGTGCTTATCATACTAGCTGAGAAGACCAAGTTGGATAAGCTATCGATGTAGCTGATTTTCTCCCTGACCTTAAGGGCAAGGATTTTAATCTAACTTCATGGAGTGTTTATAGGAATCTAGGAGCTGTTTAATAGTTGGTTATAATGTAATCGGGTTGTGTTAGCGTATTGAGAAAATAGTAAGGACCATGGACCTTGTTTGCTACGGAAAAAGTTATTCACCGATGACTATGATTGCTATTATGCCTGCTGTAGTAAGGAGAAATGCTAGCCCCATTACAAAGTCCGTTAAGAACCTCACTAGGAAGACTCCGGATCTTACCACCATGACTATGTACTCGAGGATGCTGATACTAGCTACAGTCTGTAGCTGTATTCCAATTACGATGTAGTAAATTAGTGTTGAGAGGAATATCCCTAGAGCTGATGTTTCGGTACCTAAAATAGCTAGATCCGCGAACCCTCCCCTATATTTTATGACTAGCATGGAAAGCAGTAACCCTGACACGACTCCCGCTATGGCTGGTGAGTACGTTCTTTCAGGAACTACATGGCTGAGGAGGACTGTGAGGATGGATAGCAGTAGTGTACAAAGAGTTAGGGTTACTAGTTTATCTTTTAGCTGCATATGCTTTCGCCTTCATCTTGTACAGGTACTTTAATACCATGTAGAGAACTGTACCGTACATAATCATAAAAACGAGCACCTGTAGAAAGATCCTCAGTATCGGGTCTATCCCTAAAGATGCTATAGCCCAGTATATCGGGAAAGCCAGGTAAGCTAGGAGAAATGCTAGGATTAGCGGCCTGTAAAACTCTAAGAAGTACATAAGTACAGCTGCTAAAGCTATTATACCAGCCAGCAGCAAGAGCTCCTGCAACTCATACCCCAGCTATACTGTAAATGAAGATAAAAAACTCCTTACCTCCTGAGTCTCGGGTTCACTATCTCGTCTAGAGCCATACCTAGGAGTACGAAGCCTGCTGAAAGCATTATCAGGCCCAGTATTGGTGGGATGATCCACCACCAAGCGTTCATTACGAAGGCGCCCTGATAGTATGCCTCGTTTATCATCCTACCCCATGTAGGTGCTTCAGGATCTCCGAAACCTAGTAGCTGAATACCTGCTTCGAAGAACACTACGCCGGGAACAGCCATAACTATTCTGTAGACTATGTAGGGTACTAGCTGCGGCGCGATGTGTTTGATCATAATCCTCCACTCACTAGCACCCATAGCTTTAGCAGCTTCCACGTAGAGACTGGATCTGAGTGACATTGTCCACTGCCTAATAATCCTAGCTCCTCCAGGCCATGACAGGGCTATCAGGACAGCATAGATGTTCCAGAGAGTCCTACCGAATACTAGCCCTACTACCATGACGAGTGGTATCGTTGGGACGAAGTAGATTATGTCTGTCAAGAAGGTGATTGAGTGGTCTGTGTACGTACCTGCTCTATAGCCTGCTATGAGACCGAATAGTAGAGCTACAAATGTTGTCACAGATGCTACAGCTATTCCAAGTACTACAGCACTCCTAGAGCCGTAGATGAACTGTGTCCACACATCACTGCCGTAGGCTGTTGTACCTAGGACTCCGTGCGCGTCACCCTTTATGAAGACCTTCACCGGTGAGTAGCTGACCCTAAGAGCACCTTCACTACATCGCATCATGAAGTTCATCGGATCACAATAGTAGGTTACGTTCACAGCTACGTATACCTTAGTTCCTTTCTCCAAGAGTATTTCCCTGACAGCATTTATGTAGCTAAACGCATCTGAAACTTTCTCCCTCACGGTTATATCCTTTATGGTTCTAACGTACTCCTGAGCTAAGTTCCTAACAGGGTTTGGAAGTACTACTGACACCGGTAGTGTGAGCTCGCCCTTGAAGTATTCGTAGATCCAACCGATTCTCGTGTTGACTATGTCGTAGAGGGAGTATATACCTTTGGGAACTTCGAATAACATGGTCCTACCACCAGGGAGGCTGACGTTAAGTACTAGCTTCTCACCTCTCTCGAGAAGATCCCTATTCAACATTAAGGTCTCTAAGTTGTACCAGGCCTGATCCTTACCCTCGATGTAGCTAGTTCTAAATGAGAACCTTACGTCGACGGACCTTGCAGGTTTATATGGATACTCTATGTAGTCCTCAGATACCAGCAGTAGACTCGCGTAGCCTCTTCCCTCGAAGAGAACTTCAAACCCTCCACTCGTATTTACTAGCTCAACCTTAACGTCACCAACAACTTTCTGTTTCTCGACCTTGAACGTGCTGAAGGTCTTAATCACGTTGCGTGGTGTGTCTGGAGGGGCTGCCCAGTCCGGTACTGCGAAATCCCCAGCTACAACTTCCCTTGTTGACGGGCTGTAAGGTGTTAGTATAGGTGCTAGACCTCCAAGTATGGCTAGGATAGCTATCAGTGAGACACCTATAACGGCTGTCTTCTTTCTGAACACTATCAGTAGCGTGTCTACTATTCTCGTTAAGGCTATGCTAGTGCTCGACCTAACTCTAGAGGAGGTTGAGGGGCGAGCCATTTCAACCACCTGTCCTTACTCTTGGGTCTATAGCAACAAGAATTATCTCAGCTATAAATAGCGATACCACCGTCAGGAATGCTGATATAGTGAAGAATGCTGACATCACCGGGAAGTCCCAGTTCAGGAATGATTGGTATGAGAAGTACGCTATGCCTGGCCAGTTACCCACGATCTCGAATATTATCGCACCACCGAATATACCGGGGATAGTGTATGCCAAGGATATTACTAGTGGTGGCCTGACGTTCGGTATGACGTGCTTGCTGAGAGTCGTCCTCTCATCCAGTCCCTTAGCTAGGGCCGTGGTAACGTAGTCCTGACCCATCTCCGAGACAACAAGCTGCCTTATGTAGTATATCCACCCACCAGACCAAGCTATTAGAGCCGCCATCAACATCGGGGACATGTACCAGAGGAGGTACTTAAACTGCTCCCAATCCCTAATACCTATCTCCGGTGCCTTAATCGGTAGTGGGAAGATGTAGATATTCCAGAGGACCTTCGGCAGGTACGCGAGAGTGTAGTATATGATTAATAAGACGAGCCAGCCAGGTAACATGTTAGTTACTATAGATGCTTGGACTATAGCTGTATCCAGAGGTTTCCCTCTGTTCTTTGCGGCTATTATACCTAGGTAGAACCCTATTACTATTGGTACTATTGTCGTTATAGTGTAGAAGGATAGAGTATAGGGTAGCCTAATAGCTATCTCATCCATGACAGGCTTCTGCGTGTAGACGGAGATCCCGAACTCAAACATAAGTACGTTCCGCAAGTACATCATTAGCTGGTCAGGTATTAATGGCCTGTCAAGCCCGAACCTCCTTATGGTTTGATCTATCCACATACTGAACCTCGGATCTTCAGCTGTTCTCCTAAGAGCAGCAAGCAGAGGATCAGCCGCCATATTACCACCAGCTGCGACTACTGGGAGAACCCTAACCACTATGAAGTATACCATCAGTACCACTATATAGGTCACTAGCAATCTAACACCTGTCTTAGCTATGAAGGTACCGGCACCCAAGGTTTTACCCCACCTCTTTTGGACACTACCTTTTAAAAATATGTATCAGCATTTATTAGTATAATTTCCTTAGTTCATGAAAGATTTTATAGCCTCCAATGACTCAGCGATAATGAGCATGTACTGAGAAGGAACCTGTACCCAACATAACGCTGAGTACCTAGGTATCTCCCTAGGTTAATTGGAGGTGTATTAGTGACCTACTGTTTAATTGAGCTCTTAAGACAGGGAAAGAAATCTGTGGTACTGGGCTTGGTTAGAGGTCTATGTATCTAAAGGTACCTGTTCTATAAACTAACTTAACCATGAAATAGAAGCAAAATGAAGTAGGAGAAAGGAGATTCCGAATTAAAAATTGTTTTACTTTCTTCTTATTGCTGCTGCTGTTCCTAGTGCTATTACTGATAGTACTG
>JAGDWD010000006.1 GCA_023255955.1 Desulfurococcales archaeon
GGAACACATCTAAGGTATGCCCAGTACATAAAGCTGAGATAACCTACAACTCCAGAGTAGGTAGGTGTAGCGTTGGTGGTGAGCTATGGCATAGAGACGTAGTTGCCTGCTGGAACCTACTTTTTAGAGCCCTGGGAGGTGATGGGAGCAACGCTCCAAGCCTCTCAGGGCTAGACCTAGATGTGTCCCGCATGCCGTTCGGGACGAACGCCACCCATGACCCCACAGAGGTACCGAAAACCCTGTGGACGAGGTGGAAGTCCCTAGATGCAATGAACAAACATGAACTCATATCAATGAGCATCTAGGGACAAACGGATGCTGTCGAAGCTCAGGAGATCTTCTATCCGTACTGGAGGCTTAAGGAGGAGGGGTTTGAGGTAGTGGTCGCAGCACCTTCTAAGAAGGTACTAAACACTGTTGTCCACGACTTCGAGCCTGGGTGGGAGACCTACACCGAGAAGCCTGGCTACAGGTTCCTCTGGGTTGACCTAACATTTAAGGAGGTTAAGCCGGAGGAGTTTGATGGACTCCTCATACCGGGTGGTAGAGCTCCCGAGTACATAAGGACATACCCAGAGCTGGAGGCGATCGTTAGGCACTTCTTCGAGAAGAGTAAGCCCGTCGCAGCTATATGTCACGGACCCCTAGTTCTAGCAGCTTACGGCCTCCTCGAGGGTAGGAAGTTAACTGCCTACGCCGCTGTAGCTCCTGATGTTAGGAGAGCTGGTGCTACCTACGTAGACCAGGAGGTAGTAGTTGACGGTAACCTAGTAACCAGTAGAGCTTGGCCCGACCTACCGGCATTCATGAGGGAGTTCATAAAGTTACTTAAATCCAGGGTAAAGTAGTTAATTTTTAGTTGTACCTCTCCGGCTAGATAAGCTACCATCCCATTCCATCTATTTGGTAGTACTTGGCTAGGTACCCTAGTTGGGGATCTAAGCACTCGGAACCTGAAAGCTTCTAAGTTTCAGAACCGAGTCCGTGGTTAGTACTCTCTCGGCTTAGCCTCAGTGACTCGAGTCCACGGACCACTAATAGAGCTAAATACTGTTAGGGTCGTTATGAATACAGTTACGGGGACTAAGCTAAGTAGTGGGAAGTTAGGTAGATGCTTGGACACCACCCTCAGGAGATCTGGGTAGAGTAGGTTTACTACTATTAGAGGGATAGCGCCCAGTACGGCCGCGTAGGCTGCTCCAGTAACCAGGGCTGCGTACACCCTACCCATTCTGAACCTTAAGGTGAGGAATCCCTTAAGTAGCCCGAAGAGGGCTCCTAGTAAGGTTTGCTGGATTACCCCTGTTAGTGGGGCTATAGCTAGTGATGCTGTAACTACCTCCATAGCCTGCTCCAGAGCTTTCTCTACTTCCTCAGGTGGTATTCCGTATCTCCCAAGCTGCCATCTAAGTAGGTCCTCAGTTAACTCCTCAATTGTTTGGGGGTTTACTAGCACTAGTAGGAGTATAGCTACTACGACCCCGGTTACAGCCCCAGCTAGGGCCCCTCCAATGCGTGCCTCGAATACGTATCCAAGTACTCTACCAAGGCTGTTCCTAGTTTTCCTGGATAATAATAAAAAATATCTAATCCCCACCCTCATAGCGAAGAGTCGAGGTGCGCTGATCCCACTATATACTCGCTAAATAGTTTCTCGAAGACCTTGGAGGATATTAGTGGGGCACCGTCCCTCTCTATCGGTGAGTTAGCTGGATTTACCTCGGGGTACTCCCTCAAAACCACACTCAACCTTTCTTCAAATGGTGGTACGTGGGGATTCACGTAGAATATGCCGATAGGTATCTTATCCTCCTCGAGAGATAGCTTCAGTGCTCCCAACAGCTTCTCCACAGCCTCCTCAGGTTTTTCAACTACAGGATCCCAACCAGCTTTCTGTAGGTCATATATTCTAGACTTGTAGTACTCAGCAGTATGTACATTATTGAACGTTACACATGGTTGTAGTACATCGATGAATGCTGAACCTCTATGTGCTATAGCTCTCTTAATGAGCTCCTTCAGATGTACCCCCTCAAAAGCGTAGCCTCTAGCAATAAACGTATATCCTGACGCGAGGGCTAGCGCTATCGGATTCACTGCGTAGTGGATGTTGGGGTAGTTCAAGGCCTTTGTTCTAACACCGTACGGTAACGTAGGGCTTGCCTGCCCCTTCGTTAACCCGTAAACTCTATTATCGTGTAGTATGACGACCATGTCTATATTCCTCCTACCCAGCGCGACGAAGTGTCCGGACCCTATACCGAGTAGGTCTCCATCCCCTCCATGCACTATCACGGTGAGCTCGGGATTGGAGAGCTTTATCCCTGTCGCTAACGGTATTGCCCTACCGTGGAGTGTGTGCACACCGTTCACGTTTATGAAGTGAGCTATCTTACCTGAGCAACCTATCCCGGACACTACCACAGCTTTCGCTGGATCTATCTCTAGCTCAGCTAAGGCCTTCATGACGGACGTGAGGATACCGTAGTTACCGCATCCAGGACACCAATCCGGCCATACATTCGTCTTATACATCGATATGTCACGCACCATGTACGAGAATCACCTCCTCATCTCCCTTAGAAACTATCCTCTCCACAGCTTCTACGAGCTCGTACAGTGTTATCGGCCTACCTGTGTACTTAGCGACCTTCCTACGAATCCTCACACCGGTAGCTAACGAGATGAGAGCTCTCACCTGCACCTCGTAGCTGTGCTCAATAGCTATCACTCTTTCAGGATCCTCTAGGTGCTTCACCACCTCATCCGGGAAGGGCCACAACATCTTCAGGTTTACGTAGCCTACTCTAAAACCTTTCCTACCTAACTCCTCTATAGCGTCAAGACACACTCCCTTCACACTACCCCACCCAATAAGGACGTAATCCGGTCTTTCATGGCCGTGGTAAGTGTATTTCAGCCTACTATCCACCTCCCTCTTAATTAGCTCGTACTTCGCTAAGCGTTTCTCGTACATCCTCCTCCTGTTCTCCGGATCCTCCGATATGTGACCGTACTCATTGTGCTCATCACCAGTATACCACATCACGTTCGGCCCTCCTATGAATGCTCTAGGTGATACTATGTGGTCTAGTGAGAACCTCTTGTAGTCCTTGAGCTGCTCCCGCACTATTACACCACGTTCTATCCTCACTCTACCTAGCTCAGGTACCGGGATGGCAGTAATTGTGTTAGCAAAGAATTTGTCGAGTAGATGGATTACCGGGACCTGGTACCTCTCAGCTATGTTGAATGCCTCTACAACATCATAAAATGCCTCTAGGTGATCTCCTGAGGAGAGAACGACCTTGGAGAACTCACCGTGACCAGCAAACACGGCACTTAAGAGATCACTCTGAGCACCGCGTGTTGGTAGCCCAGTGCTGGGACCACCCCTCTGGTAGTAGGTTATCACTACAGGTACCTCATTCATTCCAGCAAACGATAGTCCCTCGACCATTAAGTCGAAGCCAGGTCCACTAGTGGATGTAGAGGCACGTACACCTACTAATGACGCCCCGATAGCTGATGTTATGGCAGCTATCTCATCCTCCGTCTGTATGACCACGACGGAGCCTTTAACACCTTCTACGTCTATGCTGGCGTACCTCTCGAGTAGGAGGCTCTCATCAGCAGCTGGGGTAATGGGGTAGTAGCTCTGGTATCTAACCCCAGCAACGATCTTCCCGATAGCTATCACGTCGTTACCTGATAAAACCATGTGTTTCCCTAGCTCCATACTCGACTCACCCAATTTCAGGAGGCCGGCATACCCGCGCATCTCCGACTCAACTAGCCCAAAGATCACCATGTTGTCCTCCACTAACTCAGGCCTCCCACTGAAAACCCTCTCAAGAGCCTTCCTCACGTACTGTTTACCGAGGCCGGTTAACACTGAGACCGAGCTCACGATCACGGAACTGATGTACCTACTTAACGTACCTGGCTTTATGCTCCGTATCTTAGATGCCTCCCCAAGTATCTTCTGGTAGTTTAGTGGGATAGCTGTGACGTCCTTACTCTCTGAGAGGTGCTTTACGAGTGAGCTGACCCGGGGTTCCACACCTTCTCTACCGAGGAGCATGCTCACCCTCGACTTCGTCTCATCCTCCATTGAGGGTATCTCATCGATAGTCTTCCCAGAGTCCACCTCGTTATAGATAACCACAGCTCCTACATCCAGATCCAAGTAGTGGGTGAAGACCGTCTCAGCATCCGACGCGACCAGTAATCTGATAGGGTATCTGAGTGACCTAGGTACGGAGCTAGCTGATACCCGAGCATGTATGTAGCTATGTCTACCAACTACATTAGAGAAGTACTCCCTCTCAGCGAGAAACCCGTAGTTAGCTGCGGTGAAAGCTCTTGACAGTATGTTCATAGCTGTATCTAGACCACCACCTTGAGGTCCTCCAAGTATGAAGTCTAGATCCACCATACCGTCCCTCCTAAGCTAGTCAGCTACATATGTCTCGAGATGTTGCTCCTCATCTATAGCAGTACCTAAGGACAGGGTATGCCCCTTCCTGTAATGCTCCTCTAACTCCTCCCTACTAGTCAGAGTTAACCTACAGGTGATACAGTAGGCACACCCTCTAGCTTCCAGAGAATTAAGTAACTCGTTTAACGAGATTTCCCTAAATGAGTTACATCCCCCAGCTTCCCCTACTACTCTACCTACCATAGGACAGTATCCTACCCATGGAAAAGATATGTGAGGACTGAAAAACACGCATTTCCCACACTTCAAACCGCGTCACCCACTACTCTACCTTCTCAATACGTATAGCTGATACAGGGCAGACCTCCGCCCCGTTCTTAGCACACTCGTATAGCTCCTCAGGTATTATACCAATCGAGATCTCGGGGGTCAACTCAACACTGTACTTCGCTACGACTCGGTTTTTTCCATTATCGTCTCCCAGTTCATATACGTCACTACAAGCTGCGGGAGCCGCTCCACAAGCTATGCACGTAGAACGATCTACTATTACTTTATACTTAACCATAGTTTCTACCGTATAGTAACATGTTTTAAAGATTTTAAAGTTATGTGTTTAGAGTTTAAGGGATCCTGTTTTCAAAATATTATCTTTAGGATTTACTACCTTAAGTGACTTCAGTGACAAGGTTTCTTAAGGTATGTGAATTACTTCAGAAGCAGTAAATAGAATATCTGCTTCCTCCGGCTTCAGAGATAGTTCTTCAGCTAATGAATCCGGCGGGTCTAGAACTAGAATGCTAATGCAGTTACGGCCTCAGCTGTAACAGGTGATCCTGGAGAATCTAATGCCACTGAAAAAGCTTTTCTTGAAGTAGATGGTAAAACGTCTAAGATCTTTCTAGAGTACACACGAGTATAAACTTTATATAAAAGATCTGAACTCTTTGTTATTACACTTAAATCTATGGCTATGCACATCTATCGTAGGCTTCAGTTTTAAATTGTACATTGTTAAAGCAGTTAAAGCATCTATGGAGGTATTATAATGTTAATCATAATATAAAAATTTGGAAATCTAAGCTCTAAGCATGAGGTTGCTATAATTATTGACTTAATGTAATTCGATGCAGTATTATATATATAATCATTGTCGATAATATTGTTGGCAGTGTTCCGCCAATCCATGGCACAGTATATGTTATTGCTATATATATAGCAAAGCCTATTGCCCATGATGCTATACCTGCTATGTTGTATTCTGGGCTGTTCAATATTTTGTTTGGTTCATAACTACCTTTTTCTATTATGTAGCAGTCTGCTATTATTATCGATGTTAGTGGGATGAATGCTGCGCCTATGAATAGTAAGAAATGTTCGTATTTGTCTATTGGGAAAACAACAGCTATTATTGTTCCCAGTAACCCTGCTAAAAGTGTTTGCTTTGTAATGTTTCTTCTAGGGTCTATATTTATTATTGATACTGCTGCACTATATATATCCATGAAGGTTGTTGTAGTTGTGGAGAGTATTATTATTATCATTGCTGGTATTCCCAGTCCATAGAACGCTATTATTTTTATTGGGTCTGGAGCTCCAAGAAAAGCATTTGTTGTCGAACCTATGAAGTAGAATAAACCACTTGATGCGAAGTATCCTAGTGCAGTAGCGAAGAAAACTCCTTTTTTATTGCTTTTTACAAACCTTGAATAGTCTGCTACTAGAGGAATCCATGAAACTGGCATTGCAACTACAAGATCTAAAGCTGTTGTAAATGGCATTGTACCTTCACCTATATTCCAGTCGAAGCTACCTACACTTTTTATTGTTACTACCGTAAGCCATGATATAAGTACTAGAAGGAGTGAGGCAGATATTTTTCCTATGTACCTCCATTTTTCGGGTCCTGCAATAGCCCATAAAGTATTTAGCAACCCCATTAACACAACAGCTAAAGTGTAATCTAAGTTTACATCGAATGTAGAGAATACTTCTTGAAGTGCTCTCGCGGCAACGATATTCATTACAGCTGTCCACCCAATAAGCTGAATATAGTTTAGTGCAGACGCTATGAAAGAACCTCTCAAACCTAGAGATTTTCTAAACAAGACCATTGTTGGGAGTCCAACGGTAAAACCTATTATGGCGACTAATCCTAGGAGTGTATTTCCAATTACATGACCTATTACGTTAGCTAGAAAACCTTTGAATAGAGTTGTACCTGGAGTTAGAAGTGCCCCAGCCCAGAACTCTGCTATTGATATTCCAGCTCCAAACCATATAGCTGTCAAATCCCATGCACCAAGCTTTCTCTCACTAAATTCAACAGGTTTAATGCTCCCCATGTAGACCACCCCAAACATTTTGTAGTCTGATTATAAGTTATTCAATAACCTGGTTATATTTGGAGTAACACAAACACACTTGAGAAACAGATTAGTTCTGTGTTTATGCTATGACATGTATAGATGTCGAGAATCTAAATGTTGAAAGTTTAAACGGTTTAAAATACTTGAAGATATAACTTTTTCGCTGGATTGTGGATAATTTTTGGTTGTTGCTGGAGGGGGTGGTAATGAAAAGTCAACACTTTTAAAGGTTTTGCTAGGTTTAAAAGATGTTTAGTTGTTGATGAGGCTCCAAAGCATTTCAGCATCTATCTAAGCCTTAAATATTAAAATCATACTTATTTCATCCGGTCCAAAAGACAAAAGTTGTCTTCACATTGTTTATATACGACTGGCTATAGCTATTCGATATAAATTCAACAAACTTTTCTATAGTTTCATTTCCAGGCTCAGCACTATTTGATTCATACCACTCTAGAATATATGACCTACAGAAAGCTGGTTGGGATCCTGTAGTTGAAAAACCTGAGGAGGCTGTGGAGAAGCTGTTGGGAGCACTGAAGCTATCTCTCGAGGAGGATAAGATACCTATCGGCATATTCTACGTGAATCCCCACGTACCACCATTTGAAGAAAGGTTGAGTGTGGTTTTGAGGGAGTACCCCGAGGTAAATCCAGCTAACTCACCGATAGAGAGGGACGGTGCCCCACTAATATCCTCCAAGGTCTTCGAGAAACTATTTAGCGAGTATATAGTGGGGAGCTAGCCCTTCCGCAAACCCTGGAACGTACCTAGCTCTCCTTCCTTACTACCACCGCCGTACCGTAAGCTACTACCTCCGCCGCACCACTCATTATGCTAGCCGTGGTTAGCCTGACCGTTTGTCTCTAGATGCTCGTTGATGTGGGTTTATGTTTGTTCATCACATCCAGGGACTTCCACCTTACCCACAGGGGTTTTTCCCTACCCCTGCGGGTCGTGGGTGGCTGTCGAGCTCAACGGCATGAGGCCCCCATCTACACCTAACCCCGCAGAGCTCGGAGCACTGCTCCCATCACTCAGCAGGGTATCAAAGCTACCTACAGGAATGAAGTTAGTAAGCTTAACGTATAATCCCAGGAGACAGAACCCTAAAAACCATAAACACAACACCACCAATCAAAAACAGAACAGCCCGCTTCCTCGCTAGGGTCGTTGCTAGTGCTAGTAAGACTACAGCTACCACTAAGAGCAGTCCCTCAACTACCCACACGTTATTGAATATAGTTAGGGAGGCTATAGCTAGGCAGTTCACAGTTGTGTGTAGAGCTATTGCTGTCATCAGGAGCCTCAAGCTCCCGGGATTCGTAGATATCAGTAGAGCTAGAGACGTGTGTATAGCCACAGCGGAGTTCCTCTCGATGGCTCCTGGTAGTAGCTCGGCTAGCCCGTAACCCCCAGCGACCACTACTGGTAAGGCGTAGATTAGAACTGCTTCAGCTAACCCCCACCCAAGCCCCAATGACGTAGCACCCCTCCTAGATAACCTCCTCACAAACTCTGTGCGTAGTAGGGTGAACCTCACGGACTCCTCGAAGAGTCCTGCTAGTGCGGAAGCTACGTACCCGGAAACCACCAGCCTAGGGTCTAGAAACGCGAGGATTGGTGCTCTAAGAACTAGAGCAAGTAGCCACCCACCACCACCTACGAGAGCTACTAACCAGAGACTCACCCTCCTACCGCAGACAGCTACTAGGGCTGCGAAAGCCGGTAGTAGAGCAATTAATATAGCTACCACGACCATACCCTGACCCTCAGCTTAAAACCACCTTCAACCGTTCTACCCACCACCTCATGTTGGACACGGACTACGGATACCGTGAGCGTATCAGCCCTGGGACATAGTTAGGTAAAGCTTATAACCCTACTTGAGGGTGCCTTACTATATTTTGACAGAATTAGTGGATGGGCCGGGGTAACCTTGAGACTTTAGGTCACGTCCTGAGTGGGTTAGCTAATGAAGAGGGACGTGGGCAGGTTCCCGGGATGGTTAGGGAGGAGCAGTTAAGGAAGGGAGATCAACCAGTTCTCAGCTTTTCCCATCGCTCGACACCACCTTCAACCACTCTAAAAACTGGGTTGGGCTCGACGTCCTTAGGGTTCAAGTTCTTTAATTCCTCAAACTTTCTTCTATCCCGGACTTCAAGCTTTTTCAGTAGGTGGATGAACTCGTACTCTAACTGCCCGCGGGTCACCGCTACAACTCCCTGGAGCTCGATGACCCTTATCTTAGAGTAATTAAACGAGTAACCTCTCCTCCTCGCTTCAAGGTATATCTGGAAGAGGTAGGCATCGATTAGGTCGACCGGCTTCTCGTACTCCTTAAATCTTATAAGTTGGGGGTGGTTGCGGTAGCCCCTCGTCCTACCCTCGAGAACCCGCTTAGCTAGGAGCCCCTCCCTCCAAACAGCGACCAAGCCGATACGATCCAGGTACTTAGGGTGGATCGACCACAACCTCAACTAGACTCCCTCATACATATCGCAGAAACACCCTATAATAACTCACCCACTCAACAACCACCAACATTAAGTTCTACGGGTCGTCTCCAGGAGATTATGTGGAGAAGGTCCTTGACTACGCCTTCAGCATGCTGAGGAACAGGGTGAACGTAGCGGGACGGACAATGCACAACATCTGTGAGGCAGTAGTGCTGGAGACTGCGTACACCCTACCCAAGGCCTTGGAGCTAATCCTGATGGCTGCACCGCCCCCGGAGGTGATCTAGGACCTCGTTTTGGTTTTAAAGAGTTCTCAGCACCTAATTGGTATACTCCCAGCAGACCATATAAAGACACTGGGAGCTGGACTTCCCGCGGATAACTCATGCAGGAGCGATGGAAGCCGCACATTTGTGGGTGCTAATGCCTGTGGAGAAATCCTCCACGAAGCCTAGGGCTGTTCTGTTTTTGATTAGTGGATGTTGGGTTTATGGTTTTTAGGGTGCGAGCTCTAGGTGATCGAGCAAGCTCTTGGTCTTATTTGAGGTCGTGATGTGCTTCTCTGAAGCTGATAGATGATATAACTCTGCGGAGCTGAGCTCTCTTGAGTTGGTCGCTGGTCTGTTAGTTTTAGTAGTAGCAGATTTACTTCTAGAAGTGCCTACGTTTCAACATCTATAATGCTACTAATAGCTGCTATAGTATTCCTACTAATTGGGAGTTACGTATCCCTAAGGCAGTATGCTATGCTTAGTAAAGGAGGTAGTTGGTCTCCGAGAATTAGGAGGGTCCACGGACTTGGGAAGGTAGTTGTACCACCACTAATAGCTTTAGTAGTACTAATTACATCCTTCCCTTAGATCGGTATGGCTGTATGGCCTCTCTAACTGGTCTATAGCAGGTACAGCTTCAACAGAATTTAGGGTAGAGTACTTCCTAAGTATAGTTAGAGATGCAGATATGGTTAGAGCTGCTATTAATAGTATAAGGTACTCAGCACTAGCTCTCCTACTCATGCTAGTTGTAGGTAGTGGACTTACCTACATAACATCACGTAGGAAGATGCCAGACCTTAACAGCTTTTGTTTACTCTATGAATGAGGTTAGTACTAGCTTACTACTAGGTGCTAGAGACCCTGAGAAAGCTCCACTAACGTACTGGATAAGTGATGGAGTAGGAGGTCAAGCTCTAGGGTCTGCTGCAGCAACTGCGGCAGCCTGCTTTCTATTGATGACCTTACAGATAATTTCCATAGCTAGAGCTTTAGTAGTTCAGCCAAAGGTTCTACTACTAGATGAACCTCTAAGTAACTTAGATGCTAAGCTTAGAGTTGAGATGAGGGAGGAGCTTAAGAGGCTTAGAGGAAGTTAAGGATAACAACGATCTACGTAACCTACGATCAGGGTGAAGCCACTATTCTCTCAGATAGGATAGCTGTAATGAACCTCATAGAGTTATCGAGATAGGTAGGCTGGATGAGCTCTATGGGAGACCTAAGAGCTTCTTTGTAGCTACCTTCATAGGTAGGTCTAATGTACTAGAGTGTAGGGTTAGCGATGCACATAGAGAGGAGGTCCTACTACCTCCTGAATCTAAGGTCTCAGTAGGTGATAGAATTAGATTCTACCTAAGTCAAGACGATATTCTTGTGTACCTAGCAGTGGAGGGTATGTATTAGCTTTAGGAAATTCTAATCCCTAGAAGCTTCCTAAGCTCATCTGCTAGAAGTACTACTAGTGGAGCTAGAGCAATGAGAGGCCATACATCTAAAGGTAGGGGCATCGTCTTAAAGACTGTGCTTAGAGGGGTATAGATAGTTAGTAGCTGTAGACCTAGAGATGCAAGTAGAGCTGGTAGTAACCACTTATTCATAGGTAATTTCCAGAACGAGATGTTCTCACTCCTAGATGATAGAGCTCTTCCAAACTCAGTGAGTACTATGGCTGTGAAGGCAGCTGTTCTAGCTAAAGCTACGGAGTGTGTAAAGTACGTACGGAATATCGCGAGTGCCGTTATACCTATTAAGGACCCCATCACTATGTAGTACACCAGCTTCCTTCTGTTTATAAACCTCTCGTTAGGTGCTCTTGGAGGTCTATCCATCAACCCCGGCTCAGGTGGTTCTACTCCTAGTGCTGCAGCTGGTAGAGCGTCTGTTACTACGTTAATCCAGAGTAGGTGAATAGGCTCTAGAGGTGGTGGCATTAGGAGAAGCTGCGATCCGAAAATAGTAGCTACCTCACCCATATTAGCTGAGAGGAGGTAGTTTATAGGCTTCTTCAAGTTCTCGAAGATGGTTCTACCCTCCTTAATAGCTTCTACAATTGTTACGTAGTTATCGTCTAGTAGTACTAGTTGGGAGGCTTCCTTAGCTACATCAGTACCTCTAATACCCATAGCTATACCTATGTGAGCTTCCTTGAGTGCTGGCGCATCATTAACTCCATCACCAGTCATTGCTACCCGGTAGCCCTTAGCTTTAAGAGCTCGTACTATCCTAGCCTTATGCTCCGGCGTAACCCTCGCATAAACTACAACCTTATCTACTACTTCAACTAAGTCCTTATCACTCATCTTATCTAAATCCACACCTTCAAGTGCGAGCCCTCTATTGACATCTAATCCGATCATCTTTGCTACTGCCATAGCTGTAAGTTTATGGTCACCCGTTATCATAATGGTTTTAACCCCAGCTTTACGGGCTAGAGCGATAGCCTCAGTAATACCCTCTCTTGGAGGGTCTATGATACCAAGTACAGCGTAGAAAGTTAGGTCCCTCTCAACTTCATCTACCTCTAAATCACTACTAAAGCTATCTAGTATTCTGTATGCTATACCTAAAGTTCTATAACCCTGTGAAGCAAGTTCCTCTATACCCCTAGCTATACTGTACCTAGTAGTACCATCTAACTCAACTGCGGAACCATCCCGATGTACATACTTCGATAGCTGTAGTAAGATCTCTGGAGCACCTGTAACTATAGCTAAGTACTTATCCCCATACCTATGTATAGTTGTCTTCCTCTTCCTAAATCTATCGAAGGGGTATACCTTAACTATAGGTAGCTCCTCTAAAGCTCTTCTAACACCCTCCTCACTCAACCCCTTATAGGCTAGTACTAGTGCGGCACCCTCGGTTGGAGGACCTTTGATGACCCACTCACTACCTTCTCTAACTAACTTAACATCAGTAGATGTATGTGAAGCTAGCATCTTAAGTAGCTGACTTATGTCTACACTATCTCTACAGCCTATCCTACCGGTTGGTGTATAGCCTACTCCTTCAACTAAACACTCTGTAGAGCTAAGTCTAACTACCTTAACGGTCATCTCGCCCTTAGTTATAGTACCAGTTTTATCGGCGCATATTACGTCAACAGCTCCAAGAGTCTCTACTGCAGATAGCCTCCTTACGAGAGCTCTCTTCTTAGACATGCGGTAAGCTCCTATAGCTAGAACTGCTGTAGCTATAGCTGGAAGCCCTTCAGGAATTGCTGCTACCGCAAGTGCTACTGAAACCATAAATGATTCAAGAAGCCCTGCCCAACCCTCAATTATCGAGGTAATGAATACTACCGCAGCTATAGCTATTACTATGAGACCTACTCTCCTACCGAAGTAGTCTAGCTCTAACTCTAGAGGGCTTTTCTCCTCCTTAGCTTCAGCAACAGCCTTAGCTATCCTACCAAGCTCTGTTTTAACTCCAGTAGCTACTACAATACCACGACCTCTACCACGAACTACGTAGGTACCCATAAACAGCATGTTAACTCTCTCGGCTACAGGTACAGTCGGGTCTAGAACTGAGTTCGGATCCTTCTCCACAGGTGTTGATTCCCCAGTTAACGACGATTCATTAACCTCAAGTTCATCAGCTTCAGTAAGTCTTATATCTGCAGGTACTCGATCCCCCTCCCTTACTAGAACTATATCCCCTGGAACAAGCTCAGTTACAGGAATTTCGAGCTCAGTACCATCGCGGATAACCCTACAATAAGGAGTTGCGAGCTTCCTCAAAGCTTCTAAGGTCTTCTCAGATCTATATTCCTGTACAAAACCGAAAGTCCCCATCATCAGGACTATTAGAGCTATAGCTAGAGCATCAATTACTTCCCCAAGAGCTGCTGATATAGCTGTAGCAGCAAGTAGTATAAGAACTAAAAAGCTAGTAAACTGCCTTAAGAACATCAAGATAGGACTCCTCCTCTTCACAGCTATTTCATTTAGACCGTAGAGAGATAGCCTACGAAGAACTTCATCTCTAGCTAACCCGTAAACCAGGTCTGTTCCTAAGACCTTAACTACCTCGCTAACTGGTAATGAATGCCAGGGAGTCTCCATAGCATCCATATCAGACCCCGGTCTAGATCTAGCGATGTAGTAAATTTAAGCAGGTATTTTGAAGTATCTATAGAAGAGATTACCTATAGCAGCTACTTAAGTAAGGATACGCTACTAAGATCTAAAGGTAATTAAAGATATTCCCTAGATGAAGTAGATATTCTAGATAAAGAACTACATATTCAATTCATTCTTATTTGATACTCGTAGTCGTCCACCAACTTCTTCAGCACCATAGCCTCCTATTCAATTCATTCTTATTTGATACGGAGATCGAGGCATGATGCTCAGAGCTCTGTTCATGACCCATTCAATTCATTCTTATTTGATACGTGAAGGTATGCTTTAACTTGCTAGAGCCAGGAACATATCATTCAATTCATTCTTATTTGATACTGAGATCTCCCTCGTTTTCTTTGGGAGGGTTTCTCGGTTCTTTAGTGCTCCGCTCCCGTATTTATTTAGCTACACCTTGAGGAGTGGTTTCTGGTTCTCTACTGCTCCCGGGTTTACTCCTTAAATAGAGTCATAAGCCTTACTAAACCTAATGCCTTTAAGAAGACTGAGTTAGAGATATCTACAGATGCTAGGCTCTCTACATGTGGGAGTGGAACCTACCTAGAGACCCATCTAGGAACTTTCCTATCTCCTCTAGAAATGCGAGGACTATCCGGAGACTCACTCTCACTGGGCAGGTAATTGATATATGGAACTTACTAACTCACCTCTGAGGGTGATGCTTTAGTTATTCGAGGAGTTCCTACATAAGATTTTTTCTGAGTTAGCGTACTAGAGGGGTGGTGGGTGGTCTATGCTTAGATTTCCGGAGGACTTGTTGCGTAGTAGGTATAGGAGGTTTCAGGAAGCTATAAGGTCTAGAGGACTTGATGCTGCTGTTGTGAGGACCTTATCGACGTTCATATACCTAACCGGTATTAAGTGGCTGAGACCGGCTCTCATAGTGCCAGCTGAGGGGGACCCCGTAGCTTTCGTTGCTAGGGGTGAGGAGGTAGGTTTTAGGGAGATGACGTGGGTTAGGAATGTTGAGACGTTTACTGAGGGTGGTGAGCTAATGGGGAAGGTCTCGGGTTTCTTACGTAGTATAAACGCTAAGAAGGTCGGCTTGGAGTTCGGTGTTGAGAGGGATGCCTACATATTCTTCTACGAGACATTTAAGAGGCTGAACAAGGACGTTGAGGTCGTCGATATAAGCGACGTAGTTGACGGACTCAGGATATATAAGGACGACCTCGAGAAGCAGTACATTAGGGAGGCTGGTAGAAGAGCTAGGACAGCGCTAGAGAAGGCCGTAGACACCGTTAAGCCGGGTGTGAGTGAGACTGAGATCGCTGCGGAGGCTTACAGTGCGCTCTACAGGTTAGGTTCTGAGGAGCCCTTAGTGTACGTTAATGCCGGTCCCCATCCGAGGATACACGGTGAGCCTCTATCAACAGTTAGAGTTCGTGAAGGAACTACCGTAACCATAGTGGTGAACGCTGACTACTTCAGGTACTACGCAAATAAGTCCTTATCCGTTCCCGTAGGTGAACTAAGTGAAGTTGGTAGGAAAGCCGTGAAGTGTATGGATGAAGCCTTCGAGGTAGCTGTGCGGGAGACTAGACCTGGTGTAAAGTTCGTTGAGGTCATGAAGAAGCTTGATGAGGTCTACACTAGGTACGGAATGCTAGAGCATAGAGTTCTAGGCTACACCCACTCAGTGGGGCTCAAGGTCGAGGAAACCCCTATAACAACTATAGTACCTAAACATAGGTTTATGGAGGTCAAACCGTCCATGACCCTAGCCTTCATACACGCACCAATAGTGATACCGGGAATAGGGCAGGTAAAGAAAGAAGAAACATTTATAGTTAGAGAGGACGGTAGCTTAGAGCAGGTAACGTAGGTGTAACTATGGTTAAGGCCGTGGACCCGGTCTGCGGTATGGAGGTAGATGTCGAGAAGGCTAAGCACGTCTCCCTGTATAAGGGGAAACTATACTACTTCTGCAGTCCTCACTGTAAAAAGAAGTTCGATGCCGACCCTGAACACTACCTGAAGCACGGACCTGAAGGAATGCAACCCTAAACCGTGACGTGAAGACCGAGGTACTGTACCGCAATTAATCGTCCCCTCTGCACGTATCTCATTCACTGCTAACACCACGTACATGCTGCTAGCCCCGTCAATAATTAGGTTAATCCCGCTTAGAAGCTCTCAAGTACCGGTTGAGGCAGATTTCGTAGCTACCGGCTTGGCTTCTACGCAAGACAGCTACTAATCTAGCGTAGGTTACCTTAATATGGATAGCACCTCAGCCAGAGATTGGAAACCACCAGATATCTATAACGTGTCTATAGCAGAGTTAGATTAAGGTTCTAAACAGTTCTAAGGATTTTATAGGAGCTTGATGATCCGACTATAGCATGTGCTTTACTCTCTAGAGTAGCGGAGAGTATAATAACACTCTTAACTAAGTTATAGGTAGTGGACGCCGTGGAGTACACACCAAGCTTCCGAGGTGTTGGATGTCCTGAGCAGCTGGTGATGGCTACACACAATATTAGTGAGCTCTCAGTAGGTGACGAGCTTACCGTCCTAAAAGATTGCGTTGAACATCCTGACCTCACACTTGAGCCGGCTGGAACTAAACAATGTGGATGGGATAATCGTTCTCAGCAAGACAGATATAGCAGAGTTGAAATCGTTAAAACAGCTTAAAATAGCTGGAGAAGTCTAACATATAGTGAGGTGCCATGGTTCTAAAGAAGGGATTTTGCGAGATCTTCGTTAGGAGGTACTTAACAGCAGTGAGGGTGGCTATAGCTAAGGAACTTATAGAGAGTTTTGGGTATAGCCAGCTTGAGGCAGCTAGGGCTGTAGGTATGTCTCAATCACTACTAAACTACATACTTCACGGAAGGAGGAGGAACACCTACTACATGAGGATAGTGGAGAATGATGGTGTGAGGAGATGGATCCAGGAGTTCGCTAAGATGTTAGCTGAGGGAAAGGAAGTACCTCTATGTTCTTTCTGCGCGATTATAGCAGGCTGTGAAGAGACCTCCAGATCCCGCCCGGATGATCAGAACTGTGGGGTCTGACGCTGTTTAATGCTTTATTGAAACCTCACTGACCGTTTAAGATCGAAGTGTTTTCAGCATCATATTTGTTTGTTAACTAACCATTCAGGCTACTTTATTGTTCCCTGCTCGAGCAGTCTCCTCAGCCCTTTATGCTTCTATACCTTTCATACCACTCCACGGCTAGCTTTAGAGCTCTGACAGCTTCCTCCGGGGTTCTATAGTAGGGTATAGCTAGCTCCTTCTCCAGTTCCTTGGAGTGATTCATGGTGTAACTACCACCGGGTGCTACTAACACTACCGGCTTCTCCAGCTGGCTCCTCAACTCCTTCACTAGCTCAGCAAATCTTTTGGGGTCGAATGCTGGGGACTGCATGAGGGTTATAACGATTACTGAGTCTACGTTCGGGTCCTTAGCGACGGCCTCTATAGCCGTAACGTACCTCTCTGGAGGGGCGTCACCGAGAATATCCACCGGGTTGTTTGCTGATGCTGCTGCGGGTAGGGCCCTCCTCAGGTTTTCTACAGTACTAGCTTCTAACTTAGCTAGGCTTAGCCCTACGGACTCTACGGCATCTACTGATAGCACCCCAGCTCCCCCACCGTTAGTCACTATACCGACTCTCCTACCTCTGGGGATCTCACCCCGCGCGAACAGCTTGAGTACGTTTATTAGATCCCCTAAGCTATCCACAGCTACAGCCCCTGCCTGCCTCACCGCTGAGGAGAACACCTCACCTCTACCAGCTAGGGAACCTGTATGTGATGCTACTGCCTTCACACCGGACTCTGTTCTACCACCTTTGAGAATCACTACCGGCTTGCCTCCAGCTACAGCCTTCCTCACACTCTCCATGAACTTCCTACCGTCCTCAACCCCCTCAACATATAGTGCTATCACGGTGGTTCTAGGATCCTCAGCTAGGTACTCCACAAGCTCCCACTCCTTTATGTCAGCAGCATTACCGTAGCTTACAAACTTACTGAGTCCTATACCAGCCTCAGCTAACCAGTCAAGTATGGCAGCCCCGAGAGCTCCTGACTGAGATAGGAAAGCCACACCCCCAGCTCCAGGCTTTGCCTGCCTATCGTTAGGATTGAATATGGTGTCGAGACCGCTCCAAGGATCGTACACACCCAGGCAGTTCGGCCCTAAGATACGCATACCACAAGACCTGGCAGCACTGACCAGCTCATCCTCGAGTCTAGCTCCGTCGGGACCTGTCTCCTTAAAACCAGCACTAATAACTATAGAGAACTTAACACCTAAGCTACATAGATCCCTCACTACCTCAGGTGTCGAGCTAGCTGGGACGGCTATTACCGCTAGGTCCGGAGCTTTAGGTAGGTCCCTAACACTCCTATAGCACTTTAAACCGAGGATCCTGTCGTACTTGTAGTTGACAGGTAGTATCTCCCCCTTAAACGTAGTAATCAGGTTTTCGAGGATGGCCCTACCTACCGTACCAACCTTCTCTGAAGCCCCTACGACTGCCACACTTCCCGGGGTGAACAGCTTGTGTAGCTCCTCCAACTTTACTCATGATAGTTTTAAGGGCACATATAAAATAGTAACGTACTTCCCCCGATTAATCCACTTTAAAAATAATGGAGTTACCCAGCATTAGGCAGCATGTATTATACGTCCTAGTTCTCGGTTAGGTAAGCTATCTCACCGCCTCAGGAGTAACCTCAAACTAATAAACAACCCCGTACAGGGGTGTGTCGCGGCATCGTAGATATTCACTATAGGTGGTCCATGTAGAACCATTCCCTATCCTTTGAGAGAAAGTCCTCCCTCTCCTTCTCCGTCGTCGGCCTCACAGCAAACTCGCAGTACCCATCGCCATCGAGAACGCACTTCACATGTACTAGCTTATACCTCGGGTTGTAAGCCATGTACTTAGCGACGTCCATGTAGCAGTAGAGACGTCCAAGCCTGTCCTCACCGAGCTCCTTCCAAACCTTTGCTAGCACACACCCGTACACTCTAGTCCTCAATTCTCCCCCAACCTCAACTACCTCAACCCGGTCGTGCATGCCGAAAGACGGGATCCTGTAGGTAGGGGCCTTATCGAAGTTCTCTGGGGAAGGTTCTAAACCCCTACTCAATACCTCCTCCCTCGTTCTCTCACCTATAATCCTCCCATACTCCTTTATGGCCCTAGCAATTATCCTTAACCCCTTCTCTTCACCAACCTCGTCGATTACTGCCTTAGCGTACGCTATGTGGAGCAGTGCCAGTCTCCTAGCTATACTCTCGATCCCCTGCCTCGCCTCATCGAGCTGAACTAACTCCCCATCACACATTCCAACCCCACCTCATAGTTCGAACTACCATTTACCCCTAGATGCTCACTCATATTAACTTATGTTCGTACACCGCATCTAGGGACCTCCACCCACCGATCGTACAGCTACCTCCTGCGCGGACTCACAGGACATCGGGACCAATAGCGCGGGGTCCTAGAGAGCTCCACGCTCTTAGGGCACGGCCCCCGCAATACCGCAGGAGAGAATACAAGAGATAATATATTTAATTCTACCACGGACTCTACAGCTATAGCCCTGCCAGTAAGGGTCTGAAACGCCGGGCAGACCTTACATGCCTTCAATACGCTAACCTCGTAATGTCTCATAGAAGTACTTATAGAAGTACTTACGTAACTATCTGAGAATCTATATAGTTCCAGCTCTAGCGGGTTGTATAAATAATGTGAGGAGCTGTGTAGTGAACTCAATGTTAATTTTAGATAGTGGTGTATATCTATCCTTAGCGTGGGAACAGACATCGTGGAATGGTAACCGATTACAGCTACTTACACTAAGGCGGGCACTACCGTTCAGGTTATTAACTGTGTGCGAGTACCATACTTAGCTTAATTGTTTATTTGATTTAACTGGAAGTATACCGTGTGGTGACAATCGTGCAGGTTGTTTGTGGAGGCGAAGCTACTTCAGTTGTTGGCTTGATCTACCGTCGTGACGGAATCCCGGTAGTGTCTACAGTTACTGTTGTGGGTGGTTCTGTTGCTTAAAGAGGGTAGTTCAGGTCTGAGCTACCTGGAGGATCTTGTCTGGGTCGTGATACATGGGAGGGGTGTATGGCATACAGGCCCCGCATCATTAATTGCTAGAACCCTCGCTATGGCTGGTATGTTAGCCGGCCGTGAATCTTACTACTACATGAGGTACGATGACTCCCCTGAGAGAGTTAACATACCGATGATGTTCTACGTCGTTATGGGCAGCCCTAAAGTCGGGGTACTTCTACCAGAAGAGGTTGAGCCTGTTGGGAAGCTCTTCAGTGCTGTGATAGTTATGGACTCGGTTCTCCTACTTAAGGAGACGTCACAGAGGGCTACACTCCTCGACGGAGTGAAGAACGGTGCGGTAATTGTGGTGAACACAGGGCTCGCTCCCAGTCAGGTAGCTGCTCTACTCAGGAAGTACCAGCTATCACGTAGCTGGTCTGGTAAGCTCGTAACAGTTAGTGCGAGTAGATACCACAACAACATAGCATTCGGCCTCATGGGTGCCTTACTCAAGGCTTGGAACATTGTGAGCTTAGATCACGTACTGAATGCTCTGGAGGTCCTAAATATCGATGAGGGAGCTAGGAGGGTGGTTGCCTCAGCCTACAGAGATGCTCTAGTCACGGAGGTGAGGCTCGATGTGGAGGAAGTGAGGAGAGAGCGGGAAAAGATCGAGATCCCCGAGTTCAGGGCCGGACCTTGGGACATTGAGACGTATAGGAAGTACCAGAAAGCTCTCTCGCGGGCTAGGAGCTATGAGGATAGGATCAGGATCATGCCTAGATGGGAGGCCATAGCCCCGGGACTAATAGAGTTCGGTCCGCGCCCGGGTGAGAAGAACCTGGGGTTTAAGACAGAGTTCGCTAGGATTGAGGCACCGATAGTGGATAAGGCTAAGTGCGTGGACTGTAAGCTGTGCTCGTACTACTGTCCTGATGGGGCCATAGACTTCAAGAGCATTGAGGTGGACTACGAGTACTGTAAGGGTTGCGGTATATGCGCTCGTGTATGTCCTGCTAAGGCCATCAGGATGGTCAGTGAGTTGGAGAGGGTTGAGGGGTTGGAGGATCCAGAGCTCAGGAAGCTCTCCCTAGCTGTTAGGGAGTACGGCTACTGAGGTGGCTAGCCGTGAAGGTAGTTACGAGGGTTTCCGAAGCTCTTCAGATACCTAGGAAGAAGCCTATCACTGGTGCTAGAGCTATTGCTGAGGCCGTTAAACTAGCTGACGTAGATGTGATAGCTGCTTACCCGATAAGACCCTACACCGGCATTATGAACGCCCTTGCTGAGATGATAGCTAACGGGGAGTTCATGGCCGAGATAATAGTTGCTGACTCAGAACACTCACAGTTCGAGATAGCTAAACACGCGTCAGCTGTTGGAGCTAGGACATTCGTAGGTAGCTCCGGGGTCGGACTCGCCTACGCGACCGAGGCAATAATAGTCACAGCAATGGATCAGCTACCCGTGGTAGCTATAGCTGGCTGTAGAGCGCTTGACGACCCCGGGAACTTCGGGATGGAGTGGAACGACGTGCTTCTCTTCAGGGACTCAGGGTGGCTCATATCGTGGGCTAAGGATCCTCAGGAGGCCTTAGATATGACCTTAGTCGCTTACAGGGTTGCTGAGGATCGTAGGGTAATGCTACCTCACTTCATAGCAGTTGACGGTGCTACTATAACCCACATAGCGGCACCAGTTGACGTACCGTCTAAGAAGGACGTCACGGAGTTCCTTCCCCTGTACAGACCTCCCTACCCGCTCGACCCGGCTTACGGGCCGGTAACTAAGGCACAGCACATAGCTCCCTCACTAATAGGCCCTGAGCAGAGGAAGCATGTCGATGTCGCTATGAAGAGAGCTAGGGAGGTTATTGTCGAGGCGTGGAAGGACTACGCGAACTATGTTGGGAGAGAGTACAGTCCCTTCATAGAGGCTTTCCACATGGATGATGCTGAGGTAGCGTTAGTGACGATGGGTGCTTACACGATTAACGCGTTACATGCTGTGGAGAAGGCTAGGAAGGACGGGGTTAAGGCCGGCTTAATACGTTTAAGGTACTTCAGGCCCTTCCCGTTCTGGGAACTTAGGAAGGTCTTAAGTAGTGTGGAGGGTGTTGGGGTCCTAGACTTCTCCTACTCCTTCGGCTCCCCAGATAGCGGTGGGGTCCTATTCAACGAGGTGAGAGCAGCTATGTATGAGAACCCGAAGCCTGCTCTGGACTTCCTATTCCTAGGTGGTAGGGAACCTAAGCCAGACGACTTCGTTAGAGCCCTGAAGATACTGTACGAGTATGTGAGAACCGGGAAGACACCTGGGAATAAACGCGTGTTCTGGTTAACACTGAGAGGTGAGGACGTGTGAGCGGTGAGGTCAGGTTGTTCAGGTCCGTTAAGGAGATCCCTCCCGAGGACTACTACACAGCAGGTAGGAGAACCTGTGCTGGGTGCGGACCTGCGTTAGCGTATAGGCTGGTTCTGAAGGCTGCCGGCCCGAACACTGTGGTTCTAGGACCTACCGGCTGTATGTATGTAGCTAACGCACATCAGTTCCTTACCTCACCGTACGCACTACCGTGGTTCCACACGCAGCTAGGTGGTGGTGGGGCGGCTGGTATAGGTACTGCCGCAGCTTTCAGGGCGCTAATGACGAAGAGGAAGAGAATCCCGGAGGAAATCAATGTGGTTGTCTTCGGTGGTGATGGAGGCTTCGCGGACATAGGTTTTGCCGGGCTGTCCATGGGGGTGAGCTACGACTACCCCAGACTCCTCTACGTACTATACGACAACGAGTCCTACGCTAACACCGGGATACAGGCTTCGAGCACGACACCGTGGGGAGCTACGACCACCTTCACACCGTCAGGTAAGGTGAAGAGGATAGGTAACGAGAGGTTGAAGAAGAACGTTGCTTTAATTATGGCTGCACATCCGGGAGTTAAGTACGTCGCTACAGCAACTCTATGGCCTCCCCTAGACCTCCCGAATAAGGTAAGGAAAGCACTTGAGAGTGGTGGTCCCTCATTCATACATGTACTGACTCCCTGCCCTAAGGGATGGTTCACACCGCCCGACCTAGCAGTTGAGCTCTCCAGGCTCGCAGTAGAGACAGGACTCTGGGTCTTATGGGAATATGAGAACGGTAAGTTTAAACTAAACTACAAGCCCTCCCCCAGAAAACATGTTAAGCAGTACCTGCAACTACAGGGGAGATTCGCCCACTTAACAGCTGACGATATCGAGGTAATCGAGGAGAGGACAAAGAAGGAGTGGGAGATGTGGATGGAGATGGAGAGAACCGGTAGGCTGATAATTCCATGGCCGTCTTCACCGGGAGACAGTGGAGATAATATGACCCTATGACACGGTACTTTCGAGGAGTCTAAACTGTTCGGTGAAGCCTGTACCCCCACTGCTTCAAGATGCTTCAGCTCTGAAATCCTAGGGTTGAGTGAAAAAGGGCTTGACTTTCTTTTATTCTTCTCACACTATTTCTCCGGGTTCGTGACTCCGTATGTTACTTAGGTTGTTACCAACCTAGAGAACCTTCTCTCTACCTCATCCCAGTTAACTAAGTTCCACCAGTTCTCTAGGTACTTTCTCCTATCGTTCTTGTAGTCTATGTAGTAAGCATGTTCGAAGACATCTACTACTAGTAGTATCGGGAAGGCCGGGTACAGGTTTACGTTATGTTTCTCTACCTGAGCTATTATCAGCCTATTAGCTAGCCGGCAATAGGTTAGCGCTGCCCAGCCGGAGCCTTCCACTGTGAGAGCAGCCTCCGTGAACTCATTCCTAAACCTCTCGAAGCTACCGAAATCCTCCACTATCTTATCTCCGATCCTACCGCCCGGTACGCCACCACCTTTACCTGTTGGCGCCATGTTGTGCCAGTACATAGTGTGTAGAACGTGGCCACCTATATTGAAAGACAGTAACTTCAGTGTGGCTTTAACGTCGAACGCCCTACCCTCCGCCCTGGCCTCATCCATCATCTGAAGTAGTTTGTTAGCTCCATCAACGTATCCCTTGTGGTGAACCTCATAGTGAATTCTGAGCTGCTCTCTAGATATGTAGGGTTCTAGAGCATCGTAGCTGTAGGGAAGCTGAGGTAACTCATATAATTTCTTCATATTCGAACTACACCCAAGACATAATCTAAGCGAGGTTAATATGTACATTAACCAAGCAATCAAATGTAACTAACTAGTTTCTCGGCTCGCACTGATCTAGGTATTTAATGGTGTGTTTACTCAGTAACTAAGTAGAGGAGGTAGGTCGGAAACGCTATGCCAGCTGTTTCTGTAGTCTTTGTCGGGCCGGCAGGTTCTGGAAAGAGTAGTTTAGTAGCTACATACACGTCCTGGGCTACTAGGAAGCTACTTCTTAGAGTAGCACCTGTGAACCTAGATCCCGGAGTGGAGGAGCTTAAGTACAAACCCGTCTTCGACTTAAGGGAGCTCTTCACCCTCAAAGACATAATGAGGATGTATGGGCTCGGACCGAACGGAGCGTTCATAAAGGCTTCAGAACTCCTAGCTGAGAGGAGCCGTGAGATCCTGTCGAAACCTCCTTTCTCGGAGCTAGATAAGTGGGATCTCGTCTTAGTGGACACCCCAGGTCAGATGGAGGCATTCCTCTTCAGACCTTCGAGTAACGTCTTCCTCAGTAACCTGAGGAGAGCTAGCAACACCGTTGTAGCTTACGTTATAGATGCCTCAGCTGTAGCTAAGATTACCGACGCGGTCTTCCTCTGGTTCCTCTACGTGCTCATCCAGATTAAAACAGGCTTACTAATAGTCCCAGTAGTAAACAAAAGCGATATCGCGCTCAATCCCCAAATCATACAGACACTGATAGAGGACCCACCGAGACTAATGGAGGAGGTCGATGGTGAAGGCATAGCATCTGAGATAATCCCAGAATTAATTGAGATCGCGGAGAAGACTAGAGGACCTCTAAGAACCGTGATGGTCTCAGCACTCAGAGAGGACGATATGGAGAAGCTTCACACACTACTACATGAAGCTTTCTGCGTCTGTGGGGACCTGACATAACCCGACCAGATATGTTGGTACAGTGTCGCAGCTCGTCCCTAGATGCTCTTTCCCCTGGTAGCTCAGCTACCTCGATGCGGAGCTCACAGGCTGTTGGATCTGACAGCGTGAGGCTCTATCTACGCTAGCTTAGCTCCCGAAGTCTATCTACGAAGTAGCCTGGTAACGAGAAATTATTGGTGGAAGAAACTAATTACCTTCGTGTGCGATAATACTGGTAGAGACGGCATAGTGAGCTAGATCTAATACTAGGTTTATATCCACCGGGGCGAGTAATGAGAGGAAATGCTTTGAGGGCTTCAGATATCGGTGGGGGTTGATGCTACCTGAGGAGGGTATTTTTAGAGCGGAGCATAGTGTTCGGTCTAATCCCCGCTCTCGGTACGAGCTTGAGGGGCTTGATAGGGGTTTTAGTGCCTCACTCTAAGGATCTCTACCTAGATTTTGGACTGAGTTTCGCTGCTGGCTTAATGCTGGTAGCCTCCTTCACAAGTCTTCTCCTACCGTCGATAAGTCTCTCTAACATTTACGTAGCGATTGCTGGCTTTATCGCGGGTGTGTTACTAATCCTCATAGTCGATAAGTTAACCCCCCATGAACACCTGGAGGAGAGGTTTGAGGGTCCGATAAGGTTTAAGGGTAGGGTTAAAGCCATCTACTTAATGGTTCTAGCACTGCTGATTCACAACATACCGGAGGGGATGGTTGTTGGTGCTGGGTCAGCCCTAACCTTCGAGAAGGGCCTGGCACTAGCGATAGCAATAACCCTTCAGGACATCCCCGAGGGATTCGCTGTCTCATACCCGTTAATAGGTTTAACCGGGAAGAGATCTAAGGCATTAGCGATAGCTGTGCTGTCCGGCTTCAGTGAGACGTTGACGAGCTTCCTAACTGGGCTAATAATAGAGGTTAGTCACCGGATAACACCGTTTCTCCTAGCCTTAGCAGCAGGGACCATGACGTACGTTGTAAGTGATGAAGTCATACCGGAAACCCATAAGCGCGGGCATGAGGATATCTCGACTCTAGGCTTCATAGCGGGTTTCATAATAATGTTATTTCTAGATCTACTACTAGTAGTAGCTCTAGAAGCCCTCTACCTCCTAGCCTACCTACGACTACCCATAAAGACGCTTTCTATAACTAGAGAATTCTCTAGTAAGAGTATTTTATACTTTATATACATGTAATATATGTATACACTTCCTACCCTCCCTAACTACTGGGTCTGAAGCTAAGCCTCTAGCTTTAGCTAGGCTTCTAAGAGGTTTTAGGAGATTACTCTACCTACCTCTAACTAAGCTTATCCGGAAACCTACTGGGTTAACTAAGCTAAACCCTACGAGTAGCCTCTAGAGCCACCAGTACCCAGAAGCCCCTTTACTACTCTAGTTACCTTAGCTACGTAAACTCCAAGAGGAACTACAGACCTATCTACCTCAAGTAGAGAACTTAACTCCCTACAGTACTTCTCATACATAGCTAACCCTAAAAGTACTCTTTAATTCCATCTTTTAGATTTATATGTCCTCAGAAGACCATCACACCCCTCAATTCTATCATTTAGACTTATGTTAAGGTATTTCTTAAGTTTAGGTATTTAAGCTCCTCCTCTACGTGGGGCTTCTACCTCTCTAGAACCCGGTCTTTATGTAGTTCCCGAACTCTACCCTTATCTAAAGTAGCTAACTAGCTACAGGTCTGTACCCTCGTAAACTACTTAACTTCTTTTCTTCGCAAACCTATCGAGAGCTATATGAGGGCTAGGCAGAGGCTTCACATCTTCCTTAAATCCCCTCCCCGAGACGGTAACGTAAATCAATTCACTCTTAATCGCTTCAGGTCTAACTACTGTTCTTGATAGTCTACGTCTTACCAGGTCTAGGAGCATCGCCCTTACGATCTCTACCACCTCCTCGAGACCCAGTATTCTTGCGATCTCGTAGTCTATCTCCCTTATTACAGTATTCCACAGACCCTCGACCCCCTAACTTGCTTACCCGTTAGCTCCCTAGCTAGCTCATCCAGCTCCTGATAGTACTGCTTATCGTTCTCCAGCTTATACCTTAGGTAGTCCCTAACGAAGTACTCGTCTAGGCGATCGATGACCGATTCCTAAGTTGTTCGATAAACCATAGGTCTGGGGGTGCATAATCCTCTCGAGTTCCTTGCTCCAGTAGCTTTGGCCTGTATATCTCAACAGCTCTAAGCCAAGTTCTTGAGACATAGTCTAGTACCTTCTGAAGGTCCTCCCTCTTTAATGAATGTATAGACCACTCTTTTTATCGTGCTCTCTAATTTTAATTAAAATTAAAATACTGTATGCTTCATGGTTTAAGGCGTTCTCGTAGTCCCCCTCCTTACATTTCCATATATTAACAAACTTATCCGGTTCCTCAATCGGGGGAATAGAACCAAGATATTTGGATCGGTCGTTGTGAAGAACGCTGTAACCGGTAGGCCGAAGCGTCTCTTGATTAGGGTAGCGTAGCACGGTGCCTGACCTACTGAAGGGGTCTACCCTCCCCCTAGAGCTCGTGACGTACTTATCCTCCCTCTTCGCTTCGATAATTAATATCGGGATCCCTCTCAGCTTTAGTAAAACAGCTATATCGACCCTCTTAAGGTCCACTTGAACTTCTTCCTAATCTCAACCTCAGCTCCATCAAATCTAAAACTACGAGCTAACTTTCGTAGAATATTCGCTAAGCTATCTTCCTAAAAGCCATTGAACTACCCTAAGCTATTCTACCGAGAGATATTTGAAGTAGCCCGAAGCTTCTATGGGCGTATGTAGAGAGGTTAGTAAGAACTCAGGTGGAAGTAAGTTAACTAAGAACCTCGAACTCCTCCTAAGGTTGCTGACGACTATCCTTATCTACAACTACGTGTTACTAGTAACCTATATCTGTAAACAGCTTTAGATTATTATTAACCTACATCAAGATCTCGTGTTCTTCTCAGCTTCCCTCTCCAGCTTCGCGATTATGCTTAGACTTACACCTAGCCGTAGTAGGTACGTAATGAAGAAGTACCTTAAGTTGTAACCCCCATCCTCATCATCTTTAAGTCAAGTAGTTTATAGCATAGCTCTAGGTATACCCGCAGTAGCTCACGAGGTACTAACGGTTAACCTACGCTCCTCAAGCTTCTTCCTAGATACCTCTACCTCTAACTCTAGGGATCTCCTTACTAGAAACTCCCTAAACGTTCTCACATCTTCAGATACCCTAGCACCATTCCTTAGCTATATCAAAGTAGTTTCTTATGTCTATGCTCTACGGTCCTTGTATAGTACTGTAACCTTAAGAGCCCTAGAGTTACAACTACAACGCTTCTGTACTAGGTACTACTCCAGGATCCTACCCTGTTTTCAGTAACTCCATAAGTAGCTCGTAGAGGCGTGGGTAGATAACATATGGTAGTAGGCTGGGATGCGTATCCTCCTGTACTTTCTCCTCACGGTATGGTCTCTTAAATAGTGTAGGTAGGTTACATCTCTTATAGTAGCTACTTACCTCTCTACTAGTACCTCAGGTATTGGAGAGGTAGCTATAGAACGTAAGCGATTTTGAGTAAGGTAGTGGTAGGTGCTAATGAGGGCCGCAGGTCTTTGTATGTGTAGAACTCCACTTTTTAGTTTACTAATAGGTAGGAGGGTATTTCACTTAAACCTCTCTGTAGTTTTCTAAGACCAACTGATGCAGCGAAGAATAGTATAGCGTTAAGTACTTGTTTAATAGGTGGTGGTGCTCTCGCAACAAGTTTTCCTGAGAGCCTCCTGATCTTATCTATAGCATCGTAGACTGCTATTGCTATAAGCTCTACGTTCCTCGGGTTCTTCGGTAGTATATCCTCAGTCCTCAACCCCTTCGCTTTCCTAAGGCTTCCAGAGGGTATGAATGGTAGAGGGAATATGAATACATCGTATCTACTTAACCTCTCGACCATCCTTATATTAGCCTCCACATCCCCCTCCGTCTCTCCCGGGAGTTCAACGATAATTGTTGCACATACCCACCAACCAGCTTCATTAAGTATCGAGATAGCCTCCTCAACGATATCCGGCCAGGCTTCCGCATCGAATGGTTTAGGTTTTCCTGGTGCTATCCTCCTTATCATCCTCGGGCTAGCACTTTCAATACCTACCTCTATTATGGATGGGTTTCTCTCGCTAAACCCTAGGAGATCGCCACACGCCTTCACTAGCTTAGGGTTTACAGCAACTGTTGACGGTGTTGCGAAATCTGCAGATACCCCCTCCACTTCCGGTATCTTGATAACCTTGGCAAGGAGGTTTACCACCTTCTCCTCGTCCGGTATAAGGCCTCTAGATCCGTACCTTAGGAAGTCCTCGGAGTGGAGAGTTATATGCCTCTCCCCACCTAGGGTGTTGACCAGAATCTCCCTAGCTATCTTCTCGAGAGGTATTGACCTAAACATTAGGAGAGTAGGGTTGCAGAAGAGACACCCTCTACCACAACCTCTCGTTATCTCAACTATACCTCTAGAGGGGGTTCTTATAACAGGTATCTTATCAGCAGGTACAGGCTTCCCTCTTATATAGGGTGGGAGCTCCTCCCCTTGAACGGCTTTCCTGAAGAGCTCTGGAGCTACTAGCTCCCCCTCCCCCTCAACTAGGGTATCTATCCCCAACCTCCTCTGAAGCCCACTATCGACTATCTCCCAAACCCCCTGGCCACCGACAACTACCTTTAGATTCCTACGGTACCTCCTAATAGCGGGATTTTCAAGAATCCTCATCGTAGCCCACGACATGTAGGATTGTAGCTTAGTGTTGATACCCATAAGCTTTAGTACAACCCTAAGTAGAGCTGTTCCATAGTTAATCCCTAGAGGATCTAGAATACCTATACCTACAACCCTCGTTTCAGAACCAACACCCTCCTCAAGCCTCCTAGGGTCAACTATAGCTACATCATCTCTAGAGAAACCACTCTCTAAAAGAGAAGCCTCAATCTTACACAACCCATACTGACTCGTAAGCATCCTACCATACCTACCGCTCTTAGTTGGAAAGACAAGGTACTCTAAAAACCTCGGAAACACATCCATAGGAAGCGCAGAAGCAAACCCAAGCTGCGTTCCGTGATAAGTAGAAACAAGACCTTCATCTCCCGTTAAAACAACCTTAAAACCTTTAAACACCGCAGTACCCCCACCTGCAGACACGCAAACCCTACCCCACATAAATACCTCAATAACTTTATTTAACGCCTAGTTACTCTTTTAAACTCTGTCAAAAATCAGACTCACTATTTTAATTATCTTTCAATTCTATCTTTTAGATTCAGTAGCTCTAGTAGCAGCTAAGACCGTAGGGTAACGCTAGGCTAGAGGGTAGCTACCTATACACACCCTAGAGAGGCTTAGTAGCAATGTGTGGGAGGAGAACCCTAGTAGTGTGGGCCCCCTCTACCTTCTAAGGTGGTTAGTACACTGGTAGTCTCAACTAAGCATGCGGAGCCTCAACTAAGACCCTCAGGAAGGTGTTTGGACTCGAAAATTTGTGGGTCTGAACTCCCCACGTAGTAGCAGCTCTAGATAACCTAATTTGAGGGGTCCCCCCACCTAATCTAGGCTGAGGAGAGGACTAATGTCTCGGAATTTTAGAGGGACTAAATAAAATAGCTGGGAAGTAGGCCCATAACCACTAAAACGAGCTCTTCACGTACTAGAGTCGTAGGCCTCTAGGGCTCTTAAACCTCTCCTCCAGGTATACGTTTCCTCTCTCATGGTAGCCGAGAGCCTCCCAGTACCCGTCAACATATCTGTCTGTGAAGACTATCTGGGTGACCCACTTAACTCCCTTCCATCCGTAGAGATGGGGTATGACCACCCTAGCCGGGAAGCCCTGCTCTATGGAGAGGGGTTTATCACCGACCTTAAGTGCCAGCAGAGCCTCGTCAGAGATGAAGTCCTCGAGTGGTACGATCGATGAATACCCATCAAGCCCTGTAGAGACCACCCACTTCACACTACTAAGAGGTCTAGCCATCTCAGCAATCAACCTCAGCCTAACACCCTCCCACCTAACATTCGCGACAGACCACCCAGTTACACAGTGAAAGTCCCGAACCACCACGGTCTTCGGTAACCTGTCTATATCCTCCAGGGACAGCTCGAGAGGGTTCTCTACGAGGCCTCCCACCCTCAACCTCCACGTTCTCGGATCGACCTTAGGAGTTCCGAGGATCCTGTATATTATAAAGTGACTTATGTAGAACTGCCCGGGGGGAGCCCCGCAAGTTGGGGGATTAGCCAGAAGCTCAGGCTCGGGCAACTCCTTAGGGAGAGCTCTGACTAGCTTAACCTCGCAAGACTTATCGAAAGTACATACTACCTCCTCCAGAACAGAGCCCCTGAGGACAGCTCTACATGAGCAGAGGAACCTGCCCTCAGTAAGTACATGGTACTTGTAGAGTAGGTAGTTAGTCCCTATAGCCTCGTTCTCCGTGAACTCTATGCTCAACCCAGCAACATCTAGGTAGCTCCCTAAGATCTCCCTGAGAACCTCCTTAACATCTGAGATCGGGTCAGTTACGTGGATACCTACATCAACACAGCCGAAGACAGTGCCTATACCCTTCGGCTCTAGCGGGGGTGATGTCCCCATATAGCACCTCAACATCACAACACCTCCAAGGTAATTCCATACCTGTAAGTAATAAAGATGTCAAAGCATTATGATGGTATCTTCATTGAAGGGTCAGTAAGGATCTATAAGAATCAACGAAAGGAGCCTGGTTAGCAAAACTATGAGAATACTCTGAAATCAGGATATCAAAAACAGAGAATAAGCACCTTAAAACTCCGGATTCCCTTACTTAGCTGTATTAGTGAAAATACCCTTGAGTTTCGTGCTAAGAGCCTCTACTTTCAATAATGTTTAGAGTACCTTATAGAGAGAAAGACTTAGACATGTAACGCCCCCATCGCATTTCTGAAACTCAGACACATCTACCTTTACCACCTCATACCCAGCCTTCCTTAGAACATCCTCTGTTTTTCGATATCCCTTGGGGATTAGAACCCTCCTATCTCCTAGGTAGAGCATGTTCGCAGCGTACGCCTCCTCATACGGGATTTCCAGGATCTCAAAACCTCTGAAGACTTCAGGGGTTACTAGCTCCGGGACCAGGGCTAAGGTCTTATTACCGATGTAGTTAACAGCTGAGAGTAGGTGGAAGACCCTATCTACACGAACGGGGTATACCTTAACGTCGTTGAATACCTTAGTAAGCCTATCTACACCACCTAAGCTAGTTCTACTAGTAACACCTACGTAAACGTAGCCTACATCAGTAACTAGAACATCACCTCCCTCCAGAGTACCGGGCTCCTCCACGAAGAATACGTTAAAGCCTTCCCTAGCTAACCTCTCTGCAACGCTCAGCTCCTCACCTCTTCTACTTTCCACACCGAATCTCGAGATTACAGCTCTACGAGACCTTAACCCGACAACAGCAGTATCTTGAATAAATACAGCATCCGGAAACCCCTCTAGAGGTTCTAGCTCTACTACCTCTACACCCTCATCTCTAAGAACTCTAACGTACTCCCTATGCTGCTCTAAGGCCTTCTCAAAGTTCACAGTATGCCTTAGAGGATGTGTAGAGACACACCTAACTATATCTACTGTAGGAGGTCTAACTAAGACCTTATCGAATAGTCTATCACTCACTGAGTTTCCCCAGTACTACTCAAGTATGTAGTTAGGTACAACTGGAGGTAGTTTCTGCCTTCTAGAGCTTATTAGGTTAAGTACTCTACGGGCTACCACTAAGAGTACTATACCTGCGGGTAGTAGTATAAACCACTGAGTTAAGTTTAGCGCAAATAGAGCATAGAGGATAATACCTATTAAACCAGCTGTAAGTGCGTAAGGTAGCTGTGTTATAACGTGGTCTATGTGATCGCTAGCTGAGAACATTGAGGACATTATTGTTGTATCACTAATTGGTGAGCAGTGGTCTCCGAATATACCTCCCCCGAATACGGCCCCAATAGATGCGAAGACTGTGAGGTAGGCTATCTCTAAGTTATTCGGGTAGTGTAGTAGTGATATACGCCAAGCCATCGGGACAGCTATGGGCATCATAACTCCGAATGTACCCCAGCTGGTTCCAGTATTGAACGATATGAACATGGAGACGGCATATATGATTAGTGGGACCAGCAGGGGTGTTAAGCCGGCAACTATAGCACCATGTATTACGTAATCTGCTGTCCCCACAGCGTCTGTAGCTGACTTAATAGTCCATGCGTGAAGTAGTATTGTGTTAGGGAGAACCATTAGGTACATTCCCCGCATGGTCTGCTTCATAACCTCTCGGAAGGTCATTATCTTACCTAGCAGGATCCAGGCGAAGGCAACGAAGTACGCTGCCATACCGCCCCAGAAGAGGGCTTTAGCTGTGTCAGCATTCATTAATGCCTCCCCGAATGGTGTCTCCCAGAATCTAGTTAACTCAGCAGCACCTGTAGCCCAGAGTCCTATAAGCATTACAACAACTAGAACAAGCATCGTAGTTAAGAAGAGCCATCCGGAGGCTTGCTTCTTACCTGTCGGCTCGGCCCCGAGGACCTCCTCAGTAGGTAGTAGCGGTGTAGCATCATCCCTCAAGACCTTACCCTCCCTTACAGCCCTATGCTCAGCCCTCAACATGGGTCCGTAGTGTCTCCTAGTCCAAACAACTATGAGAAGCAGTAGGATAGCGAGTATGGAGTAGAAGTGGTAGGGTACGGCATTCAACCACATTACGTAAGCACCGAGCTCTGGTGCTGAAGGTATTAAGCCGGCAGCTACTTGCTCAGATAGGGACTCTATGGAATCCCTTATGAGGCTGACCTCATAGCCTATCCAGGACGATATTAAGGCTATACCCGCTACCGGGGCTGCCGTACTATCAACTATGTAGCTCAGTAGCTCTCTACTAACCCTTAACCTATCTGACACAGGCCTCATACTCGTACCTACTATGACGGTGTTACCGTAATCGTCGAAGAAGACTGCTAGGCCTAGTGCTGCGGATGCTAAGCTAGCCCCTCTAGCAGTCCTTATCCTCCTCGTTATAGCTCTCGCAGCGGAGTGAACTGCTCCTGAAGTGTATAGAAGCCCCATGAACGCACCTAACACGAAGTCGTAGAGTAATATCGTCGCATTCCAAGAATCCGTTGCGTTCTCTATGTATCAATCAATAACTTGGACAGTTGCTTGAAGAGGGTTGTAGCCAACAACCATTAGGGCACCAACCCAGATACCTGCGAAGAGAGCTGGAACAACTTCCCCAGTCACCATACACAGTACTATAGCTAGTATGGGAGGTAGTAGCGGAAAGTAACGTATGGAAACCTCTTCTCCTTCGGCATGAACTCAGCATTCGGTGGGACGAGAGCAACTAAAGCTAAGGCTATTATAACGACTATCACCACTAACTTCACATACTTCTTATTCAATTACATACACCACCGAGATTCTACATGTAAGGTTTAAAAATCTTCTACTATCTCCCATATCTCAGCTTCTAAGTTCTCAAATGCTAGTACCGGAAAACTTGAAATTTATGTGAGCATAGAGTACTCAACATAATTTAAATTCTTAGTAAGAAAGCAGTGTCCAGACCTACCTAGAACATCACGTATGTCGAGACCTAAACATAAGTGAGGAGTATTCAACGTAAATCTCGATGAAGCTGTGGAGATGTGTTGTGGGCTGTAGCTAGGAAATAGTTGAGACGCCCTTAAGAGTTTCCGTGTATATGTTTTCGGGGACAGTATGCGGGCAGCTATTGTGCGTGAAATTTCTGAGATCAAGGTTGAGGGGTTACCTAGGAGGTACCCGCACCTACCTTGGCGGGAGGAACCTCTGGAGCTCGTTGATATGCCTATCCCCGAACCAGCTAGTGGGCAGGTGCTTATTGAGGTTCTAGCATGTGGGGTTTGCTATACTGATGTAGACATAGTTGAAGGTAGGGTGAGATGTAAACTACCTGTAATTCCGGGACACCAGATCGTCGGTAGGGTAGTTACCTCAGGTTCCGGGAAATTACAGAGGTTTTCTGAGGGGGACTTAGTAGGTGTGGCTTGGATCGGGAAAACGTGTGGTAGGTGCCGCTTCTGTGTTACCGGGATGGAGAACCTGTGCGACGAGTTCCAGGCAACTGGCTGCGATATTAACGGTGGCTACACGGAGTACACCGTAGCATACTCAGACTTCGTCTACAGGATACCTAAGAACGTTGACCCGGTTCACGCGGCCCCCCTCCTATGTGCTGGTGCTGTAGGGTATAGAGCACTTAAACTTACGGACCTGAGGAACGGTATGAGGTTAGGGCTCTTCGGATTCGGAGCTAGCGCCCACATAATCCTCCAGGTAGTTAGGAAGATCTACGAGGACGTCGAGGTCTACGTCTTCAGTAGGAGTGAGGAACATAGAGAACTAGCCCGAGCTCTAGGAGCTGACTGGACCGGACATCCGAACGATGACCCACCGCGGAGGTTGGATAGAGCCATAGACTTCACACCCGTCGGTGAGGTCACAGCCCGAGCTCTGGAGCTTCTAGATAGGGGAGGGATCCTCGTAATGAACGTCATCAGGAAGCAGACTCCTATCAACCTCGACTACGAGAAGCACCTGTGGAGTGAGAGAGTAGTGAGGAGCGTTGCTAACGTCACGAGGAGGGACGTTGAGGAGTTACTCAGCGTGGCGGGGAGGTACAACATTGAAACACATGTCCAGACCTACAGCCTAGAGGAAGCAAATAAAGCACTTAGAGATCTGAAAGCAGCCCGCATCCGGGGATCAGCTGTCCTGAGGATATCCTGAATACTTCCTAAGTTACCTCAAACCTCGGAAACAGCTAGAATGTGGTGCATCCGTTAAGTACTTGTAGATTTAGTAGTTAGAATGTGGTGTGTATGGTAGTACCTCCTCAGCACCTAGCCTACCTAGGCTACAGCCCCAACTCACTTGACTGTGCCGGACTGAAGCTCACGTTATGTGAGGTTCTCACACCTGCAGGGCCCGGGGAGGTTCTGCTGGGAGGTAAGAACGTACCCGACTACGAGAAGATACCGCCAGCTGACGGCAGGATCTACCGCCTGGTAGAGGGGGCCTACATTGTTAGATACTGCGAGTATGTGAAGATCCCTGAGGACTCGATGGCTATAGCCCTCCCCAGATCTACGTTAATTAGGTCAGGAGCTACTCTATTCTCAGCTGTGTGGGATCCTGGATACGAGGGGAGGGGATTCGGGCTACTCCTAGTCCTAAACAAGTACGGAATTAGCTTGGAGGCTGGTGCTCAGATAGCTCAGCTTGTCTACATAAAACTAGCTGAGAAAACATTACTGCCTTACCGAGGGACATACTACCTGGAAAAATAGAGAGTAGTTCAGCACGTCTTTGATCATCTATATACCTCGCTCACTATCTTGAGGACCTTATCTATGACCTCGCTGGGGGTCCTACCGAAGACTCTGATCATCGGCTCCTTCCCGATATCCCCGGTATCAGCTAGTAAGTCAGGGACTCTCCCAACTTGCTCTACAGCCTTCCTCAAGATCCAGGGCAGGGAAGAGCCCTCAACCCTCTTCACCTCCTCAGGTTCCTCCCGCCTATCAACTACAGCTACACACATCCCGAGCTTCCCAGCTACTCTCAGAAGATCCTCGGAGTAGCGGATATTCATTGCGGACCTGATCGTAGGGTCCACCTTCATGGCCTCCAGGACGAGCCTAGCTATATGTTGTGAGGCTCCTGGCTGTGGATACCCGAACACCTTAACCGTATCGAAATACCTTACAATCCTACCTGGAACACCCACGACGTCGGCAACGCTCTTAGCTAGGTGTCGCGGTATTGCGTACACTAGGTTCGACTGGACCTCGGGAATTACCTTAGCTAATAACCTGGAGACAGGTTCGGACTCTACCCTCCCTAGCGCTGAGGCTAGAGCCTTCTGAGCTCTGTAGAGCTCGGCATCGAGCTCTAAGTAAGCTGTGGGATTAACCGGGCACGAACCCTTACCAATCTTATATGCCCTAGATATTGCTATGGTTATGAACTTCTTAGCCTCAACCACGGAGTCAAGTATTGGTAGGCCCTTAGCTAGGTTAGCAGCTATAGCGGCTGAGAAGGAGCATCCAGTACCGTGGGTACATCCCTCCACAACCTCACTTTCAAGTCTCTTGACGGTGTCGTTTATGTACAGTACGTCGACGACCTTATTGCCCGTAGGTAGGTGGCCTCCCTTAACGACCACTGCCTCCACACCCAGATCGCGAGCTATTATCTTAGCGGCTGCCTCAGCGTCCTCCAGCTTCTCTATCTTCATACCCGAAAGTATCTCAGCCTCGTACTTGTTGGGTGTAACGACCTTCGCTACCGGGATGAGCTCCCTCTTTAAAGTGTCGATAGCTTCATCAGCTAGGAGCTTCGCACCACTCTTAGCCACCATTACCGGGTCTACTACTAGCGGAAACCCGTAGCTTTTGACGATCTTCGCGACAGATCTGACTATAGGGGAAGAACTCAGCATACCGGTCTTAGCAGCATCTATGCCCATATCCTCCCACACGGCCCTGACCTGAAGCTCTACGAACTCTGGCGGTACCTCGTGTACCCCTATCACCGAGTAAGTATTCTGTGCTGTTAGTGCTGTCACAGCTAGAGTTCCGTGAACTCCTAGAGCCGCGAAAGTCTTTAGGTCAGCAGCTATACCTGCCCCACCACCTGAGTCTACTCCAGCAATTGTCATAGCTACGGGAACCTCCCACTTCCTCACGACATACCCCGAGAAGATAAGGTAACGTTAAGTTAAAGAATATTGTGGCTGATGTACGTACATCAACTCCACAGCTAGCTCTACCTGAATGGGTGCAGTCATCTACTTCATTAACTCTATTAAAGTAATCTTTGCGATATATGGTGGTGCTAGAATGAGCACCGTCGAGGAGTTCATAGCTTTCCTGAGGAGCCTGTCAGATAAGTGGTCGCACCGGTATGAGGAGGACAGGGTCTTCGAGTCAGACCCTGCTGACAGTGTCCCGAAGTACTTCGTGACAGCTGCTTACATGTATCCAAGTGGGCCGATACATGTAGGTCACGGTAGGACATATCTGGTAGCTGATGTAGTAGCCAGGTTCAAGCGCTTACTCGGCTACAACGTACTTTTCCCCATGGGGTTCCACTACACGGGAACACCTGTTCTGGTTAGGGTCGAGGCTATAGTTGAGAATAACACCAAGGAGATAGAGTCCATGTCGAGGGCTTTCAACGTGGATGTCGATACCTTGAGGAGTTTGAGGGACCCTGTATCGTTCGCTAGATTCTTTCACGAGCTCTCCAAGGAAGTGATGAAGAGGTACGGACTCAGCATCGACTGGAGGAGGGAGTTCACCACCATAGACCCGGAGTACAGGGACTTCATAAGGTGGCAGTTCTATAAACTACTTAAGCTCGGGCTACTGATTAAAGGAACGCACCCGGTAGGTTGGTGTCCTAGACATAACATGCCGGTCAGCATGCACGATACTGAGGGTGATGTAGAGCCTGAGATAGGTGAGTTAACACTAATAAAGTTCCGGGATAGTGAGGGCATCATATACCCCGTAGCTACCTTAAGGCCGGAAACAGTCCTCGGAGTTACTAACGTCTGGGTGAACCCGGATGTAAGGTACTGCCTCACGGAAGTAGATGGGGAGACGTGGCTTATCTCATGTAGTGCTGTCCATAAGTTGAGGTACCAGCTGAAGAAGGTTGAAGTCTTGAAGGAGGTGGAAGGTGCTACCTTAGTCGGCAAGACCCTGCAGAACCCGGTAACCGGAGATGAGGTCAGAGTGCTACCAGCCCCATTCGTGAGCCAGAAATTCGGTACGGGTGTCGTTATGTCCGTACCGGCACACGCCCCATACGACTTCGCCGCTCTCAGAGATTACGTTAATACAGTACTGCAGGGTTCGTGGCCTGACGAGTTACGGCCGCGGCCGCTGATAAGGGTTCAAGGTTACGGTGATATCCCAGCTAAGGACGTTGTTGAGGCTCTCGGGGTGTCGAGCCAGAAAGACGTGGAGAAGCTTGAGGAGGCTACTAGGAGGGTCTACAGGGACGAGTTCGAGCGTGGTGTTATGCGTGATGACGTAACTACGTACGTTAAGATCGCTAGGAGGGACGTCATCGACTTCCTCAGGGACAACGTAGCTGGAAAGCCTGTACGTGAAGCTAGGGAGAACGTGAAGAAGTTGCTAACAGCTCTCGGATCTTTTGACCGAATGTATGAGGTGCTTAACGCCCCGGTTTACTGCCGTTGCGGTACTGAGATCGTTGTTAAGATACTTGAGAATCAGTGGTTCATAGACTACGGGAACGAGTCGTGGAAGAGGTTAGCTAGGGAAGCTCTTGCCGGGATGCGTATAGTACCGGAAGAATCTAGGAAGGGTATTGAGGCCACCATAGACTGGCTGAAGGAGAGGGCGTGTGCCAGGACGAGGGGCTTGGGAACCGAGCTACCGTGGGAGCCTGGGTGGGTTATTGAGTCGTTAAGCGATTCAACGATATACATGGCGTTCTACACAGTGATTCACAGGATTAGATCCCTCGGGATAAGCCCTGAAAGGTTAGGTGAGTACTTCTGGGACTACGTGTTTCTGGGTGTGGGGAACCCCGCGGAGGTTGCTGCGAAAGCTGGGATCAGTGTTAGTGACTTGGAGTCGATAAGGAGGGAGTTCACCTACTGGTACCCGCTGGATTCCAGGCACAGCGGTAAGGACCTCATACCTAACCACCTAACCTTCTTCATATTTAACCATGCCGCGATATTCCCTAAGGAGCTGTGGCCTAGGCAGATAGTAGTAAACGGTTGGGTGCTTGTTGAAGGAGCTAAGATGTCTAAGTCGAAGGGTAACGTCAAGCTACTAGGTAACCTGATTAACGCATACTCACCTGACGCGCTACGCTTAGGGATAGCTCTAAGTGCCGAGGTCGAGCAGGACTTAGACCTCAGTGAGGACATAATACTGTCCGCGGCAAGACAGTTAATGAGGATCTACAACACGATTCGAGAGCTCTCTGAGAGGGTACGCGCTATCGACGGGAGACCGCAGGACAGGTGGTTGAGGGGTGTCCTGCGGCAGCACGTATCCAGCTACATCGAGGAACTCGAGAACGTGAGGTTAAGGTCTGCCGCGATTAGGGTTTACATGAAGATGCTTGAGGATTTGGAGACGTACCTGAAGTGGGCTGGCGAGCCTGGAGTAGCTGTTAAGGAGTATCTAACTACTTGGGTGAAGCTCATGTCCCCATTCACACCGTTCATAGCTGAGGAGCTTTGGAGCACGCTCGGAGGGCAGGGCTACGTCGCGAAGGCAACAATAGATAAGGAGATCGCGACTAGGGATCCGATATTCGAAGTAGAGCGGAGATATGTAGATCTCGTAGTGGAGGACATAAGGTCTGTTCTAGAGGTAGTGAAGGGAGACTCAGCAGTACTCTACGTCTCGGATAGGAGCTCCTCACACATAGTTAGAACTGTGGCTGAGATGATGATGCAGGGACATGAGATGAACTCCATACTTCGGAAAGTATCCAAGGACATGGCTAGACTAGGCATAAAACAGGTTGACAGAGCCTTGAGATCCATCCATGAAGCTGTAAACTATATAGGCCCTGAGAACATATTGAGGTACTACGAAGAGAAGGGGGAGTTCGACGAGTTCGAGGTAATTAATAGATACGGAGGGCTGATAGCTTCTAAGCTAGGATTAAAGAACATCACCGTATACATGGCTTCAGACCCTAACGCCCCTGACATCGCTGGCAGGAAGCAGAGAGCATTACCGTTGAGGCCTGGAATATATGTAGGATCTAACACCACATAGCCCTCACCACACACCAATAATACTTCCCCACTCAAGCTTCGCTGGGACGGTACCAGATTTAAGTTAGTCGGTAATTAGCGTAGAGCTGAGCTCGTAAGTCATGGAATAAAGATAATATTCTTCGGCTACCTAAAGATCCGTGGGTGGCTTGCTTGCCCCGTGTTCGGGATGTGCTCGACGTACCTTACTGGAACGTGAGGACTGGTCCGAGGAACTCCATATCCGATGTTCCCGGAGTTCTAGTGGGTCATGTCACCCTCATTGAGGGTTCAGGGCCTTTAATACCTGGGAGGGGGCCTGTAAGGACTGGTGTAACGGTAGTTCTCCCACATAGCGGGAATATCTACAGAGAGAAAGTTATTGCTGCTGCTCACGTCATTAACGGCTTCACTAAGGCTGTCGGGCTGGTTCAGGTCGAGGAGCTCGGGCTGATTGAGACTCCCATAGCCCTAACTAACACCCTGAACGTGGGGATAGTTGCTGACGGGTTAATCGAGTACTCCATTAGGCAAAGCCCTGAGATCGGGATCTCAGCCCCAACCGTTAATCCGGTAGTCCTTGAATGTAATGATGGTTATCTAAACGATATACAGGGTAGGCACGTTAAGCAGTACCACGTCCTCAAAGCGGTAGAGGAGGCTAGTGAGAGCTTTAGTGAGGGGTCTGTCGGGGCTGGGACCGGTACCATAGCTTTCGGCTTTAAGGGAGGTATCGGCACCTCATCTAGAGAGGTCACAACGTCCTTCGGGACCTACGTGGTTGGGGTGCTAGTGCAGACTAACTTCGGCAGGACGGAGGACCTTGTAATTGCGGGGGTTCCGGTCGGGAAGTACCTTACCGGGGTTCAGAGATCGGGATCTTCAGGCTCCGTGAATGTTGTGGTAGCTACGAACGCCCCGCTAACACCTAGACAATTAAAGAGGCTAGCTAGGAGGGCTCAGTCAGGACTAGCTAGGGTAGGTGGCTACGTATACCACGGTAGCGGGGAGGTCGTTCTGGCCTTCACGACAGCGTTCAGGGTTAGGACCGGGGTTAGGGAGCTGGTTAACCTGGAGGTCCTACCCGATGAGGAGCTGAACAGCCTCTTCAAGGGGGTAGTGGAGGCTACTGAGGAGGCAGTACTGAACTCCATGTTTAACTCCACCACTATGGATGGGAGGGATGGTCGGGTAGTTCCTGGGATACCGGTCGAGAAGATTGCTGAGTTAGTTAGGGGTTTCTGGGGCTATCATAGCAGTAAAAACTCATTAAAATCCTCGAAACCGTAGGAAACATGATGAGGATACTGGCAATATCGGATTCGCATGTACCTACTAGAGCTACCTGGATACCTAAACCTATAGAGGAGTTTATGTTGAGTGGGAAGTTCGATATCGTCGTTCACGCAGGTGACGTCACGGATGTAGAGCTGGTGAACTTCATTAAGGAGAATACCGGGGCATACGTCTACGTAGTGAGGGGGAATATGGACACAGCTAAATTCCCTAGATACATCAAGGTGGTAGCTGAGGAAGTGTTACTAGGTGCTGTACATGGAGATGGTATATACCCGCGAGGAAACATAACGGCCCTAACCAAGATAGCGGCCAAGATGGGGGTTAGACTACTCATATCTGGACATACCCACACACCATTCATAGTCTACGACAAGATCGGAATTCTACACGTAAACCCAGGAAGCGTTACAGGGGTTGTAGGTGGAGGTGGCGGAAACGGCATACCCTCACTGGTAGTCCTCCAGGTAGAGTCTAAGAACGTTACTGTATCACTATACGAACTAGTAGGGAAAGAACTTGTGAGGAGGAGTCTAAACAACTTCTTCATACCGTAAATAACTAAGTAATTGATGTACCGCCACGAGGATGAGAGAAGATTAAGACCTCTTCATAGCTAATTATTGAGGATTAAATCCGTAGATCCAGGTCTGTGTCTTGCTAATAACGTAGGGTTACATCCAGTGCTATACTCTTAGGATCTTATTCTGTCAGGTCAGATACCTGCGAGCTCGCGGTAGGGTACTGTCAGTAGGTGATGAGGAAGTTCTTAGGTCGGTAAACATATATTAAGCCGGTGGTCATCTACAGATAAATAACCTGTCATTAGCATCATCTTATTGTTCTTATATTTCAATCCTTGACTCCCTAGGTGGAGTAGCATAATGAGTGATGCTATCTTAGCTATCGGGCTAGCGCTCTCAGCGTGTGTAGCGTGGTCTATTGGAGCTAACGATATGGCTAACTCAACTAGTATAGCAGTAGGTTCCGGAGTCTTGAAGATCAGGAAAGCTATGTTGCTATTCTCGGTGATGCTGACCTTGGGAGCTTTACTTCAGGGGTATATGGTTATGAAGACCTTGGGGCATGGTGTTGTGGAGAACGTGGACCTAGCATGTGCTGTCTCATCATCCCTAGCGGCATTCACCTGGGTTACTCTCGCAACACTTCTCGGGCTACCGATCTCCACAACACACTCCATAACAAGTGCTGTAGTTGGTGTTGGATTAGCTAGGGCTGCGTTAGTGGGGTACGGGAGGGTGAACCTAGGAGTCTTCGGGACTATAGTTTTAAGTTGGGTTGTGTCCCCCCTAGCTGCTATGGGACTCGCTGTCCCCGTGTACTTCCTCCTAGAAAAAGTCCTCGGTAAACACTCAGGTGCTCAGGATAGGGTAGTCAGGCTCGTAGTAATAGCTTTCTCAGCTTTCTCAGCATACTCCTTCGGTGCTAACGATGTCGCAAATGCTTCAGGTGTTTACGTAACGACCGTGTCCCGCTACTTTGGCACTCCCGATGTAGATACCATGAGGCTCCTCGCACTATTCTCATCTATATTCATAACCCTGGGAGGTATAACCATGGGTAAGAAGGTCCTTGCTACACTAGCCTATAGAATTACTAGGCTAGACATACTGACGGCTGTAGCCGCCGGCTTTGCTAACTCGTTCACTGTCTGGATCTTCACCACGATTCCTTACCTACTGCTAGGCTACGGACTACCGATATCAACAACATACGCAGCAGCTGGATCGATCATCGGGGCGGCAGTAGCTAGGAGTAGGGGGCTTCGAGGCATTAGCCTACGTTCAGTTCTCATAGTTATCTCCGCGTGGATGTTTACCCTACCTATCACAGCATCGATGGGGGCAGCCTTCTACTACCTTATATACTCCTTAACACCTTCACTTTTAGGTGCCTAAGTATGTCCACATGGACCTGGATTTCCGGAGCTAGGAAAAGGGAGTTGTTCGGACTATACCTTAAGCACGTGAGGGAGGTGGAGAGGGTTATCGAGAAAGCTAGGGATGTGATAGGTGAGCTAGTGAGAGGGAGTGAGGAGACAGTGGCAATTCTCTGGAACGATGTTTTCGAGTCTGAGAGGAGGGCTGACGAAATTAAGAGGAAGATCCTGCACGAGCTGGCAAGCGAGGTTTTCCACCCGATAGATAGAGAGGAAATAGTTAGGCTAGTCCTCACAACAGATGATGTAGCTGCTTACGCTAAGGCCTGGAGCCGTAGGGCCGTGCTCTACCTACCTGAGAGGCTCCCAAAGGATATAGGTGACACACTCTACATGATGGCCTCCAAGGTACTCGAAGCAGTCAAGTTATTAGGGCAGGCCGCTGAGCTCATGCCGAGTAAACCTAGGGAAGTCCTCGAGATAGCTAATAAGGTTGAGTCGATAGAGGAGGAGATCGATGACATACGTCATGAAGTCTTCAAAAACATACTCAAGTTCTGTGAGACCAGCAAGGTTTCTGAGTGTTTACTGCTGAAGGAGATAATGGACTCCGTAGAGAACGCATCGGATCGTTGTGAGGACGTCGCGGACGTACTGAGAGGTATAGCTCTACTCTCGATATAGATACTCGATATAGATATATACTTAACATCAAATATCTCAGCCTGTTATTGATCTGTTGATACCTTTAAATAGCTTTAAATAGCTCCCGATATCTGAGACCCCGTTACCTCACGTATCAATAACCCCTGCGGGGCGATCCCTGAGGGAGGATCCCTACGAGACTTTCGAGAACAACATAGCGGAGCTTCATACTGGTACATGAAATCAGTCGGACTACACTAACTAAGATGGGTGGGGAAAGTATGCTGATATACAGGTATTGAACTGATCTGAACCCCTATTACCTGGTGGAAGGATTTAATGGTAAGGACCGCGTGAAGACGTGCCCGGAAAACTCGAACGTTATCTTAACCCCCGTAGCTGGAGGGCTAGGGTTATCCAAGACTACCTCAATGTTTCCTCCAGGCATTAGATAGCTCAGCCCAGCCCTACCCACCGTGGAGGTACCTCTAAGCAGTCTCACATCGACATTACTTACCTTATAACTACCTGGGTTAGCTAGTAACAGCCTGATCTTGCCGTTAGCTACGGAGATCTCCCGCACTAGCACATCTGGAGCTATACCTACATACTTGTTTACAACGATTGCGTATATGTCTAGCGGACCCCGTAGTTGAATTGTGTCACTAGTTACCACATCCGAAAACTCGAAGGATCCTCTTACCTCCCTAGTAGCACTTCCAAGAGTTATTATACCTCCCCTGCCCTGACCTACGATACTGATGACTGAGAAGCCGTCCCCGCTTACCGTTAATCTATGTTCTCCCTCAACATTTGAAATCCCGAGGTATATGCTCACATCACTCCCGAACTCCTCTGGAATTAGGAGTGTTAGGCCGGCTACCTCCACGTGGGTGTCGGGAGCATGGCACTTAATGACTAGATCTATACTTGTCGAGCCCTTCGTTACCGGCGTGATATCGGCTACGTAGGCGTAGTAGTAATCACTTTGGGTCCTTACTACGTGTTGCGGTTTAAAGACTCTCGATACTTTAACATCGTTGACGTAGACTCTCCAGCTCACGTCCTCGATCCTTGACCGACCCCTCAGGACTACGAAGAGTAAGGAGCTCTCAGGAGCTCTACTTAGAGACGTTACGTACCTTGCTGGATTATCAAACGATAAACATACGTGGGGGTATTGAGGGGTCGCTACTAGCTGAGCATAGCCGCTGTAGCTCTTACTTAGGTAGACCTCAAGACCTGGTAGCAATACTTACACCAGAACACTGTAAATCTAAGCATAAATAAGCTGAGAATGACGCTCTGATTTCCTATCCTGAGGGGGACGCCCTGGTAGGCATCACTAATTCCCTGGAAGTACGTACTATTTTAGCTGTTTGAAATATAGCGGTGGTGGACGCGGAAGTGGCCACTAAAGCTGGAAGTGATATCTCCGATGAGGAGCTACGTGAGGTAGCTAGGATTGAGGGGATTGATTACGAGTATCTGCGGAGAGGTATAGCTACGGGTAGGATCGTAGTGGCCAGGAATAGTAGGAGGCATCGGGTAAAGCTCGTAGCTATCGGGGAGGGACTTAGAACAAAGGTGAACGTAAACGTCGGAACCAGCGGGACTGTAGTTAATCCAGAACTTGAGGTCGAGAAGGTCAGGGTAGCAGTTAAGTACGGTACGGACACCATAATGGATCTGAGCACTGGTGGGAACCTCGACGAGGTTAGACGTAGGTTGATGGATGTCTCTGAGGGAACTCCCTTCGGTACTGTCCCAACCTACCAGGCCTGGATTGAGGGTGTAGCTAAGTTCGGTGGGACGAATATACCGTCCGACTGGTTCATACAGGTAGTTGAGAGGCACTTAAGGGATGGAGTAGACTTCATGACCATCCATGCCGGGATCACCCGCGAGCTAGCCGTGAAAGCTTTGAGGAGTGAGAGGATAGCTCCTATCGTGAGTAGGGGAGGTAGCATGCTAGCTGTATGGATGATTGAGAACAACGACGAGAATCCTTACCTGAAACACTGGGATTACCTACTAGAGCTTTTCAGGGAGTACGGCGCGGTCATAAGCCTCGGCGACGCGTTACGGCCTGGTGCTACAGCAGATGCTCACGACGATCTCCAGATCGGGGAGTTAGTGAATAACTCTAGGCTGGCTAGAGATGCTGTAGCTAAGGGTGTTCAAGTAATGATCGAGGGTCCCGGCCATATGACCCTAGATAAGGTCGTAGCGGACGTTAAGCTGATGAAGTCTCTGAGTGGTGGAGTACCTTACTACGTACTTGGACCTCTCGTGACGGACATAGCTTTAGGGTATGATCACATAGCAGCTGCTATAGGGGCGGCCATCGCCGCAGCTGCTGGGGCAGACATAATATGCTATCTAACACCTTCAGAGCACCTAGGACTACCAAGCGTTGAGCAGGTTAAGGAGGGGCTTATAGCTGCTAAGATAGCTGCTCACGCTGGAGACCTAGTAAAGCTCGGTAAGAGGGCTGCCCGTGAGGATGTTGAGGTAAGTATTAGGAGGGCCATGCTAGACTGGGACTACCAGATCTCCAGGTCTTACGACCCGGAGAGAGCTCTGAGAATCAGAACTCAGTTCCAGCAGAGCATCTCGTCATGTACTATGTGCGGGCAGTTCTGTGTGTTTCTGTTACTACCTCGCTACATGAAGGATAGGAAGCCTGAGGTGGATAAGCTACTTAACAGGTACGGGGAGGGCTGTGAGCTGAGGTGGTAAGATGGGCTGTGGTGAGTGTCCGTGGTTGTGGAGTACTTGGGTTAAGACACCTGTCCTGAGGAACTCGGATCTACTCATAGTTTCTGCCTGCCTACCGCTAATCAATGGCGGGTTGTTTGAGGAGTTAGCGAAGGATAAGGTAGTACTATTTGCTTGCCCTGAGAGGGAGAGCCCCACACACTACGGTAAGATAGCGAGTATCATCAGGTCCTCCAAACCCAGGAAGATAACGGTCGTTACCGTGGATGGGAGCCCCCACTGCTTCACACTACACGCAAGTGCTAACGAAGCTGAGTACATTCTAGGTGAGAGGATCAACAAGGAGCACTACGTAGTGGTGAACGGCAAGGAGCTTGTCAGGATATCACCAGACGCTGTGAGAGTTGCGAGGTACCTTAGCTTAGTTAACGAGATCCTGGAGAAGCACCCGGAGTTCATTAAGAAGCTGGAGAATCTGAGTGAGGAGTACAGGAGGTATCTAGGCCTTAGCAGGGAAGGTGGATCTACCAATCAGGAGTGAGCCATCGCAACTAAATCCCTTACTACTTAGCTCCGGGAAACCCTCCCTGCACGTGTGGAAAGCCAGCCCCGCGGCTATGGCAGCCTCCCTCACTATTTTCATATATTCGAGGCGCTTCTTCTTATCCATATAGAGATAGCCACCAATACGCTCCCCCTCCCTGTAGATATCCCTCAACTCACTAGCTACTTGAGGGAAGGCCTTGGAAAGCCTGTGCAGGCTATCCAGCCTCGCCTTATACGTCGAGCCAGTAATCTGAGCAGCACCAGCTTTAGATGCCTCTATAACCAGCTTGTAGATATCTCCAGCGTCATCGTTAACTAGGGGTACTACAGGGTCCAACCTCACAAGAACTGGTATGCCTGCCTGAGACAGCTTCCTAACTGCCTTAAGTCTCTCCGCTGGAGGTGGGGCCCCGGGCTCCATCACCGAAGCTATCTCCTGGTTTAAGGTCGTGATCGTCATAGCTACTGCTACCCTACCCCTATACCTGGTGAGGATATCTAGGTCCCTAACGACAAGGCTACTCTTAGTGGTTATGAGGAGCTTATGCCCGCTAGCTAACACCTTAGTAATGACCTCCCTAGTAAGCTTGAGCTCCCCCTCAGGGGGTGTGTAGGGATCACTACTAGTAGATAACTCAATCACACTCCCAGGCGGGACCCTCCCCAAACCTCTTACGAAGACAATCTCAGAGAACTTCTTAGGTCTCGGGCTGTAGAAGTTTTTAATGTAGCTACTTGCGTAACAGTAAAGACACCCATGCCCGCAACCCGTATAGGGATGAACTACGTACTTGGATGGACATGTACATAGAGGGGACCTCCAAGGATCGAAAGGTTTTACTATTAACGACATTCTACCACCTCACTGGTCCTACTACGAGAAACACCTTCCTCACTATAGAGTTGACGGTTGTAGACGGTATTTAACGAGTATATGAAGTAGCTTCTTTGAGCTCTACTATTAGCAAACCTGCTGAAGACCTTAAAGACTTTAGCTCGTCCTCGAATCATCACTTAAATCCCCCAAAGATCTTATACGAAGCCCCGTGAGCAGGTATTACCAGGATTTTTAAGCACGTCATCGAGTAATCGGCTCGGAAGTGTTGGATTTAAAGTGGGGAGATCGTTAGGTGCACATAGAACAGCTCTGAGCTACTTAATATGCTTTTAATGGGTAGCTTAGTCAGTAGACTACCTACATCATATCTCGAGATGTGTACTGTAGATGATCTGTACTGTAGATCTTCACTGGCTGTATTGGCTAGAATAAAACAACTAATTGTTTTGAAGATTAAAAATAGAGTGTTTTGATTATCCGGCTCGATATCAGCTACTATTTTTCGATTACTGTGTACATGTAGATCTTTACTACCTTACCCTGCTCTATGTTGACTATTGCTAACGCCCTTCCGGTCCCACTCTTATTTAGCGTGACTATCGCCTCAACAGCCTTGAGGTTCACAGTCCCATCTGCTCCGACATATGCCTTGATCACAGGTCTTATGTTGGTGATATTGTAGCCCTCGGCAAGTAGTTTCGAGGTGTCCGCGTCGCTGGAGACTATTTTTACGACAAGCTCTTTAAACTCATCACTTACCTCCACCCGCGGTCCTATGTCTTTAGCTACCCCCCTCACAATGGCGTTCCTCCACATGATCCTTCTCCACATGTTCATGAACGGCCCTTCTACCTGGTCCGTACTCTTAGCCTCAACGTACGTAACTAATATACCGACAGATATAGCTACTACTGCTACAGCAAGTAGAGCTAGTGCTACGATAGTCTTTCTTTCCATTTATGCTCCCAAGATGTGAGGCAGTAAATTCGAATATACGTACCACTCTGAGACTCACGTAGATACTTGTGTGAGACTCTGATACTCAGGAATATGTGGTACTACAATCCTGTAGGATCGCTCCGAGCATAAAAAGAATAAAGTATATTAACCTTCCTCAATTAAATTAGAGTAGGTGTAATATTGAAAGCCGCTAAATCTCTTGCGGCAATCCTAGCTATATTATTAGTAATAGCAATAATCTCATCTGCTGCTTGGTTCTTGAAGATCCAGCTGTACAACCCTAAGACCCCTCTCTCAGGTTTTTTGGTACTCGTAGGACTACTCGCTGCGGGCTATTACTTCATGAGTGAGGCTAGAGCTGGTGCTACATTCCCAGTTAGGAGGATACCGGCTTTTGATGCTATAGAGGAGGCTGTAGCTAGGTCAGTCGAGATGGGTAGGCCCGTCCACATGACCTTCGGATACGGAACCATATCCTCGTCGATGGCACCCCAATATATTGCTGGCCTGGGAGTACTTTCCCACGTAGCTAGGATGTGCGGTAAGTACGGAGCTAAGCTGATCGCTACCTTAGGTGTTCCGGAGGCTATCGCTACAACAGAGGAGATCGTGAGGGAGGGCTACTACTCAGCGGGGAGACCTGAGCTCTTCGACCCTGCCTACAACGTGAGGTACTTTACTGACCAGCAGTTCGCGTACGCGTCAGCTGTGCAGGCAACGCTGATCAGAGAAAACGTCGGGGCGAACATAGTGGTCGGGCCATTCTACGCCGAGTCTCTGATATTTATGGAGGCAGGTAACATGGTTAACGCCTTCCAGATAGCTGGAACAGCTAGGGAGACTCAGGTACCGTTCTTCGTGCTCGTTGCTGACTACTCGTTTATTGGTGAGGAGATCTTCGCAGCTGGTGCGCTAGCTTCTGGCGATAAAGAGACCCTAGCATCGATAAGAGGTCAGGACATCGGGAAGCTGTTGGTGATAGTGCTGACGGTCATCGGTATAATTATGCTTCTAGGGGGCTTCAAGCTAGCAGATTACCTTAACTGGGTATGGAAGGTGGGGTGAGATAATGAGTTTAGTTATTAGGAAATACATCCCCCAGCTCATCGTCAGCGTAATAATAGTGCTCTCAGTAACATTCTATTATATCTACATAAACGACAGTATCGCGAAGGGGTTCTCCACAGCAGATAAAGCACTAAGTGATTGGGCAGTCATAGTAACAAGCTTCGCGCTGATTGTGGGAGGTGTAGACATACTCAGATTCCACCTGACTAAGATAAGGAGGGAAGGAATCAGACAAGCCCCATTCAGCACCGTTACGATAGCGTTACTCATCATCATGGTAGTCCTAGCTACAATAGGTTGGTACTATAGCTATGCTGACCCCAAGGCCGGCATAACCATAACCACACAACCACAGTTTAGATGGCTCTACTCCAACCTGTATGCCCCAGCAGACTCCGCAATGTATTCCATACTAGTGTTCTACATAGCCTCCGCCTCCTACAGAGCCTTCAGGGTAAGAAACCCACCAGCCTTACTACTCCTCGTTACTGCTGTCATCGTCATGCTTGGAAACACTACTATAGGTGGCCTAATATGGCCCGGCTTCCTGGGCTTGAGGGACTGGATAATGACTGTTCCCAACACAGCCGCGTTCAGACCTATAACCATAGGTGCTGGCCTAGGTACCATCATACTAGGGCTTAGACTGCTTACCTGGAGAGAGATAAGTTGGATGGGGAGGCGTGATTAACATGAGTAGGTCCATATCTTTAGGTAAGATACTTGAATCTAGGGAGCTTCTATATACCTTACTACTGATCTCAGTTATATTGCCGATCATACACCCACTAGGAATACCGATAGCTGTTTCAGCAAGGACTAAGGCTGTGTATGACTACATCGAGAATAACCTAAAACCGGGATGCCACGTATACTTCGAGATATACTATGAGGTAGCTGCTAGAGGTGAGTTAGAGCCGAACGTTGTGGCACTAACTAAACACCTCTTCGACAAGGGATGTAAGATAGTGTACGGATCGCTTGCCAGCTTCGGGGTTATAGTGTTTGAGCTGATGAAGACTACCGCAGCAGACGTATTCCAGGGTAGGGAGTACGGTAAGGACTATGTCTTCCTTGGCTACGTAGCTGGCGGTGAATCAGCCGCAGCATCGTTAGCGAAGAGTATTAAAGGCACGGTAAGTGTTGATAACTACGGCAATAGAATCGAGAACCTCCCACTGATGCAGGAAGTCGATAAAGCAACAGACTTTGACCTAGTCATCATAGCTTCCTCCGGTACAGATACATTCGCGTACTATGTGAGACAGTGGTATACACCATATAACGTCCCACTACTCTTCGCAGCTCTAAGCATCATAGCTCCATCAATAGAGCCGTACGTGGGAGCTAAACAAGCTGTAGGGATGTTGGTTGGGCAGAGAGCTGGTGCTGAATATGAGACCCTGGTAGGTAGGCTAGGTCTAGGCATGGCATCCATGGACGCTCAGAGCACGTCCCACATGCTGGTGCTGGTATTCATAGTCATAGGTAACGTAGTATATTGGAGCCAAAGACTTTCGTCTAAGAGAGGTGGTGGGAAGTGATCAGTTGGGACATTCTCGGGGCTTGGCTCTCAGCTGCTATGGTTGTATGGATATACAGCTTCGCCTACCGGGATAACCTGTTCTACAAGCTAGCTGAGCACATGTTCGTAGGTGCTGCTGCTGGCTACTCGATAGCCCTAGCTCTAGATAGCTTGAATAGGGTAATGATAAAGCCCGCCATAACCACCCCAGAAACTTTCTGGACAACTTCGTGGCATTACGTAGTACCAGCCATACTGGGTGTCCTCATGTTCGCTAAGTACTCCAGAAAATACTACTGGCTAGCTAGGTATGCCGTAGCAGTAAACATAGCTGTAGGTACCGGTCTCGCCTTAAGAACCGTTCCGATAGCTAACATAACGAGGCAGATCACAGCGACGATAGTCCCACTATGGGGCTCAGACCCGGTCACAGTACTCAATAACTGGTTACTAGTACTGATAACTATAGGAGCCCTCACCTACTTCCTCTTCACGATATTCCCGAGAAGAGCTGAAGGTGCTAGACCATCCCCTCTGTACTACGTCTATAGAACTCTCTACTACATAGGTATATACGGGATGATGGTCGGCTTCGGCGCTCTCTTCGCTAACACTATAATGACCAGGGTAGGCTTCCTAATATCGATATACCTAATATACCTACAGCCGCAATACTGGGCAACCATAGTTGCCGCGATACTTGCCGCTATAGCTATACTACTCCCCTTAATAAGGAAGAAGTAGCTATGAACTACACAATAAGCGAGGACGAGCTACTAGAAAAACTCGCGAGGAAGATCGTGGACGCGAAGCTCGATACAGTAGCTATTTTTTTACTTAGTTCTTTCGGGCCTATGGGCCGCCTCTGGGCCCAGGTAGCCAGGCTCTACTTACAGCCTTTCCTGATACTACTCGGGGAGTACGGTGAGTACTTTCTTTCAGTTCTTCAGGACCCTGAGAAAGTAGAGAAGCTAGTGAGGAAGATAGAGGAGTTAAGTTAACACTGTGGAGAAGCACTCCATGGGAGCATCGCCTTACAGTTAAAGCCCTACTGTCTGAGGTCTGGGGAGGTTAGTTAAGGTTATTAGCTTTTAGATGGATAAGTCATGGATGATGTCGACGACGGGCGGCCTGATACCTGATGAACCACTGTAGCGCTGACACATTGTGAGCTTCAACTTACTGTTTCAGGTCTCACATGGTATCATAAACTAGAGTCTAGTGCGGGTAGATCCCTCGAGTAGCTCTAAGTATCTCAGATGCCGAGCAAGATTTCAAAGATGGTTAAAGTGAGAGAAGGAGGTGATGGCTGTCCACACAGGGAGATATATTTGAGGGAGGTAGGACATGTTTTTATTTGTTCTTTAACAGCGTACTGTGGCGATCAGAGAGTTGGCTATTGATAAGGAACCTAGGTACGTCCTTGCTACTGATGTAGGTAGTACTACCACTAAAGCGAGGTTCTTCGGTAAGGTGAATGGAGAGTGGAAGTTCCTCGCAAGCGGGGAGGCGCCCACAACCGTTGAGAAGCCTGTAGAGGACGTAACTAGAGGTGTTAGAAACGCTGTTAGGGAGGTTGAGGAGCTGACCGGCCATAAGATCCTCGACGACTCTACGGAGGAGCTTAGGTTTGTAATGCCCTACCTAGGTGGTAAGGTAGGTATAGACGTATACGTCTCAACTAGCAGTGCGGGTGGAGGTCTCCAGATGCTCGTTACGGGAGTGGTGAAGAGCATTACTGCTGAGAGCGCTCAGAGAGCTGCTCTAGGTGCTGGAGCTATAGTTATGGATGTACTAGCTGTCGACGACGGTAGGGAGATATATGAGAAGGTAAACACCCTCAGGTTTCTGAGACCTGACATGATATTACTCGCAGGAGGTACTGACGGGGGCGATAAGGTACACGTACTGGAAATGGCTGAGGTAATAGCTGTATCGAAGCCCAGACCTCGTTTCGGTGTCTCATACAGACTCCCAGTAGTCTACGCCGGGAATAGAGACGCTAGGGAGGACGTGAAGAAGATACTATCTTCAGACCTCTTCGACGTGAGGATAGTAGACAACATAAGACCTCAGATAGAGGTGGAGAAGGTTGAGCCGGCTAGAAACGCGATACTAGAGCTGTTCATGGAGCACGTCATGGCTCACGCCCCCGGCTACGAGAAACTCAAGAAGGTAGTGTCAACAGATATAATGCCGACCCCAGCAGCGGAGGGCTTAATGATTAGGACCTTCGCGGAGATGAGGAACGTCAATGTTCTCGGGGTAGGTATGGGTGGTGCTACTACAAACGTTTACTCAGTTTTCGACGGTAGGTTCCTGAGAACGGTTAGTGCTAATCTAGGTATGAGCTACAGTATCGGTAATGTCCTGAAGGAGGCAGGCCTCGATAACGTGAAAAGGTGGATACCTCTAGATATGTCCGACGACGAGATAATGAGTATAATCTACAATAAGATGATAAGACCTACAACAATACCTATGACCCTCGAAGACCTTCTAGTGGAGCACGCTACTGCTAGGGAAAGCATAAGGATGGCGTTTAATCACCACAAGTACCTAGCTAGAGAGCTTAAGGGGGTGAAGAAGGAGAGAACCATATCGGATATCTTCGAGGAGGTTAAGGCTGAGGAAACCTACATAGACATGAAGAGAGTGGACTACATAATAGGTACCGGAGGGCTGCTCTCAAGAGCCCCTAGAAGGGCCCAGTCAATGCTGATACTAGTAGATGCTTTCCAGCCTATAGGGTTTACCTACATAATGCAGGACAGTGTCTTCATGATCCCGCATCTCGGGGTTCTATCGAAGCTCTACAAGGAGATAGCCCTGGAGATATTTGAGAAGGAGTGCTTGGTACCTCTAGGAACAGTAGTAGCAGCAGCTGGAACCGGCACACCCGGTGAGAAGGTCGCTGACGTTACGGTAGAGTACTCGGAGGGGGAGAAAGAGAGATTCGAACTCACATTCGGGAACATTATTAGGATCCCAGTGTCCCAACATAAGGAGGTCTCCGTAACTGTTGAGCCAACCAAGAAGTTCGATTTCGGTCAAGGCTTCGGCAGGAAGGTCAGTAAGGTAGTAAAGGGAGGGATTGTAGGGATAGTTCTAGATGGGCGTGGAAGACCTATCTACGTACCTCAAGACCTAGGAGAGAGAAGGAAGTTCCTGCTATCGTGGTTTAAAGCCATGGATATGTACCCGGAGAAATTCTTGGAGAGGATCGGTGGGTGATGATCCGTGAGTGAGGAGAGCTTCGCATACACACCAGGACTTGCTGTAACCTCCCTCACGTATATAGTCAAGGAGAGGTCACTGCCCATAAAGGGTGAGATACTGGTAGAGGAGGGGCAGAAAGTAGATTTCGATACGATAGTTGGAAGATGCTATCTTGAGGGCCCCCCATATATAGTGAAGATAGCTGAGCTCCTAGGTATAGAACCTGAGGAGGTGCCCAGGTACCTTAAGGTAAAAATCGGTGACGTCGTTAAGAAGGGGACAGTTCTAGCTGGGTACACAGCTTTCCTGGGTCTTATAAAGAAAACGGTTGAGTCCCCCGTAGACGGAGTCGTAGAGGGATTTAACGAGCTGACTGGGCACCTAACGGTGAGATCCCCGCCTCGAGTAATAGAGTTATCAGCGTACGTGCGGGGTAAGGTAGTGAAGGTCGTGCCCGGAGAGTCCGTGGCTGTAGGGACCCCAGCAGCGTTTATTCAGGGGATAATAGGCTTCGGTGGTGAGAGACATGGAGTCATAGAGGTAGTGTCCTCGAGTAACCAGGACGTAGTCGGGCCTGAGCATATAGGGGAACACCATGCCGGTAAGATCATCGTCGGGGGATCATTGATAACGTATGAAGCGCTGGAGAAAGCTAGGAAGGTAGGTGTCGTCGGGGTTGTTGTTGGGGGAGCTAAAATAACTGATATAGAGAGGATTCTAGGCTACAGGATAGGTGTTGCGATCACAGGGAGGGAGAACATAGGATTTACTCTTGTCCTAACCGAGGGGTTCGGGAAGCTACCTATGTCGCAGAGAGCATTCAAAATATTTAAAGAGCATGAGGGTATGGAGGCAGCAATAAACGGTACTACACAGGTCAGGGCAGGCGTCATCAGGCCGGAGATAATCATACCCAAGGAAGTAGAGGTACCTACCGAGGCTTTAGAGCCTCTTGGTGAAGGAAAGATGAAGGTCGGTAGCGTAGTTAGGATAATAAGGTACCCGTACTTCGGTGAGATAGGTACTGTAGTGGAGCTCCCGATAGAGCTACATCAAATCGAGACAGAATCCCCTGTGAGAGTCGTTAAGGTACGCTTACAGGACGGTAGGGTCGTTACTGTGCCTAGAGCTAACGTGGAGATTATTAGTGAGTAAGTAGTTTACGGAGCTCCTCGGAGACCTTCTTTACTGACTTCCTGTCCCTAACTGAAACCTCCATGAGCTGTCCCTCAATAGTTTCAACTACCAGTACATCCTCTTTCGTGGCTAGACACACTCCAAGCGTTATTAGGGTTAGTACCGTGTGGAGAAGCTCTTGTGTAAATATAGATATGACAGCCATAACTATTACGAGTATGACTAGGACTCTGCTGAATCTCCTCAGTACCCCAACTCTCTTTATTGACTGCAGTGGGACCTCAGATAGATCTTTAGATCCCGCTAAAACTAGTTTATCTCCTTCGACACGAACCCTATCTGCTCTAACCTTTCTAGTGGTTGACACAGGACCAGCCCCGCTACACTGTTTTCAAGTTTCATAAAGATTTATGTGAGAACCTGGTGTGATGGAATTGGAAAGCCTTAAGCAATGTCTTGAATATTCTGCGACATACTCAGGTGGAGTGAACCCAGAAATAATCCGGAAGCCATGAACAGACTACGAGCTTAAAATTAGGGTTGTCACTACCATGCTTAGAGCTGAATCCCTACTCGTGACGTACTATTACCCCCTCCTTCATCACGAACACGACTTTTCTGAGGCACTCAATGTCGGTAGCTGGATCTCCAACTACTCCAACTAGGTCAGCTACCTTACCTCTCTCAATAACACCTACCTCCTCCAAGCCTAGACACTCAGCAGCATTCCCAGTTGCCGCTATGAGTGCGTCTACGGGGTCCATACCGTACCTAACCATAGCTATAGGTTCGTCAGCATGGTTTCCGAAAGACCTCATCGGCGGTCCGTAATAGTCTGTCCCGGTAGCTATCTTCACACCTGCTCTGTAAGCCTCCCTGAAGCTCCTGGGCATGTGCTCTATGCAGAGCTCCTGCTTCCTTAACCTCCACTCTGGGACGCCTGGTGGTGGGTTCTCCACCATCTTCTTGTAGACCTCAACTAGGCAGAGTGTAGGTACGTAGTAAACTCCGCGCTCCTTCATTAACTCTATGGACTCCTCGTCCAGGAAGTACCCGTGCTCTATCGAGTCTACACCTCCTAAGACAGCTATCTTAACACCTTCAGCACCCTGAGCGTGTGACGCTACCTTCTTACCGACCCTGTGGGCCTCCATAGTGATGAACTTAACCTCAGCTATACTCATATGTGGGTGGCGAGGATCGTCCTTCTCAGAGCCTACACCACCGGACGTCATCACCTTTATGAAGTCTGCCCCCTCCCTCAGGACCGCTCTAGCAGCCTTTCTACATTCCCAGGGATCATCACACAGTATGGAGTTACCTCGCTTCTTAACCTCCTCTAACGGTAAGTAATGAATATCGCAATGACCACCTGTCTGACATATGGGCTTACCCGAAGCAAGTATCCTGGGCCCAAGGACAGTGCCCTCCGCTGTAGCTCTCTTAAGTGAGAGCGCTATCGTCCCACCACAGTCGCGGAGAGTTGTGAAACCTGAGTAGAGAGCTTTCTGCGCGTCCTGAGCTGCTCTCAGAACTCTCAGCTCGTAGGGGACGGTGAGGACCTCAGCTGGATTGTAGGATCTCAACCCTGTGAAATGTACGTGCGCGTCAATGAGGCCTGGGAGTAGTGTGACCCCCCTCAACTCCACAAGTTTGTATGGCTCCCTCAGCTCGACTGAACCCCTAGTTCCTACATCGTATATGTACCTACCTTCAACCACAACTACAGGGTTATTGATGAATCTCCCCCTACCATCGAATAACCTGTCTGGGAGTATAACGTATCTCTCCAGCCTGGACAAGTTAAGGACACCACCACTAACTGCGGTCAAAGTAAATATGTGCTACTATTATTCCAACCTTGCTCATTAACTCCCAGCTTATCCGCAGACCAACCTCTCCGTCGCTGCTTTTCTAAGTCTATTCATGACTGCCAGCCCTATCCCCTTCTCCTCGAAGCTCTCGCAAATACCTACTGAGACCCTGTCGTTCTTATCTAGCTCTCTTAGAGAGTTAAATAAGTTCTTAGCTACCTCGTAGATATTGCTCCGTGATCCGAGAGTTATGTACGTGACCGCATCTCCTAGGAAACCTTTAACGTGATATATTGTTTCCTTAGATGCTAGGAGGGCTGGGCCGTTACTTAGATGAGCTTTCAGAGTCCTAACAAGAAAATCGATGTAGTCCCCGGCCCCGCAACTACCGAGCTCAACCAGTATGAGCTTCTTGTTGGGTGCGTAATGCCTGTACTTCATACCGGGTGAGGGAGGTCTATCTACGTCACTTAATATGCCTCGAACATGTTCCGGGACCTCCACATCGACCCCGAATATCTTCACTAGCTCCTCAGGACCTAACGGTCCAGGCCTCAGTATGCGGGGCTTAGGTGATAGTAGGTCGACAACGGTGGACTCAACTCCGAGGAAGGTCTCCCCAGCATCTAGAACCATCTCTATAGCGTCCCCAAGGTCCTCAACAACGTGCTCAGCTCTCGTGGGGGACGGTCTTCCCGAGAGGTTTGCTGACGGTGCAGCGATAGGCCCTCCGAACACTTCAATTAACTTCAGTGCTACCGGGTGTGCAGGGGATCTCACAGCCACAGTATCCAGCCCTCCACTAACTATCGGGGGAAGCTCTGGGTAGCGCCTGAGGATAACGGTTAGCGGGCCTGGCCAAGCTATTTGGAGGATCCTCAGCACGTGTGGGGGAACCTCCGAAGCAACCCGGCTGAGCATGTTGAGGGAGCTTACGTGGACTATCAGTGGGTTATCCGGAGGCCTCCGCTTCACCTCGAAGACCCTTCGGACAGCCCTAGCATTAAACGCGTCCGCACCTAGACCGTAGACTGTCTCAGTTGGGAAAGCTACTAAACCACCACTACGTAGAACTTCAGCAGCCTCCTCTATAACATCCTCATCCGGTGCCAGCGGATCGACTTTCACTACCTTAGCTCTAACCATACCAAGAGTACTTAGGTGTAGTAGAGCCTTTATAGGTATCATAATACAGATACCTCCATCAAGGACCAACAAGGACCGATCCAGATCTCCGCTTGGAGCACCTCAAACTTAAAACATGTTCCGCACTTACTAGACTTGGTGAGGAAAGGCATCCTATCTGATAGCTGATGAACCGGACTCCACTGATGCGGTGTACTAAGAAAGCCTCTGATTGCCGGGGGAATTGTATGGTTTTGGAGACCTAATTAACTTGTGGGACAGCTCACCCGAGGTAAAGCTTAAAACGATGTTTTTTAGTGTTTAGTGGATTAAAATGCCACAAAGTAAGCTACTCGTGTCCGCCCTAGTTCTAATACTAGTTTTATTTGGTATCGCCGTATACGTCTTCATTAGCCCTACCTGGCTCCAGCAACCTACACCTGAGAGAAGAGTAGTGTATGCTTATAGGGACGCGATAACAGGTATAGACCCGTCGGTCGAGGACGATACAGGCATAATGGTCCTCCACCTAGTCTACGAGACTCTCTTAAGATATGACCCAGCGACAGGTACGTACCAATATGTCCTAGCTAAGGAAGTTAGGAAAATCGATGACTACACGTGGAGGGTGGTCCTAAGAGATGCGAAGTTCCATGATGGTTCTCCCGTCAGTGCCTACGATGTGAGGTTCAGTATCTTGAGGTCTAAACTCCTCTACGACGAGAAGGGTTTGGGAGCGGGATACATATGGGAATGCCTGGAGGATGTTGAGGTAGTAGATGCGAAGACTGTGAACATCAAGACTAAGTACCCGTGCGACATTAGAATCATGCTAGCAGCATCATACAATGCGTTCATATACAGCAGGAAAGTACTGGAACTCAGTGGTGTTGAAGACCCCCTATCCGAGAAACTTATTGAGTGGTTCAACTCCGGGAACGCTATAGGCTCGGGCCCGTACAAACTTGAGAAGTACGAACCGGATAAGATGGTTGTCCTCTCGAAGTTTAAGGAGTGGTGGGGGTGGGAGGTAATAAACAACCCTAACGCCCCGGATACTGTGGTCATAAGGATAGTTGAGGATCCCGGTGAGCAGGAGAGGCTCCTCAGAACAGGCTACATAGACATAGCCTCCTCAGTACCTAGAGCATCTATCGACACACTGAGGAGAGGTGGGTATGATGTAGTAGTTGCTGACACATTCCACAACTTCATACTCATGTTCAACACTAGGAGATGGCCTACCAACACGACGGAGTTCAGGTGGGCTATTGCCTACGCCATCCCCTGGGACAGCATAGTGGATCAGGCTCTCGGGGGTTACGGTAGGAAGGGTAGTGGGCTAATTCCCTACGGATTCCTCGGGTACGATCCCAAGTGGGAGCTCCACCAGGACATGGAGAAAGCTCGGGAGCTGCTAAACAGTATCGGTCTTCTAGGTAAGGATGTGGAGATCTCTATAGTGATAGTACAGGGCTACGAGGAGGAGGAGAGGTTTGCTGTGATGCTGAAGAACGCTCTAGCCAGTCTCGGAGTGAATCTCCGGATTGAGGCCCTCCCGTGGGAGCAGGTCAAGGAGAGGGGTTCTGCTGTCTGGAGTAACCCGGAGGAAGCTCCGCACTTGATAATGAACGACTGGTGGCCTACCTATATCATACCGTACGACTACTTCAGCCTACTAGAGTGTCTAGAGCCTGAGGAAGGAATCATCAACTACTGGAACTGGGCTGGTTACTGCAACAAGGACTTCGATGAGCTACTTTCAGCAGCATATGAGGAGTCACTACAGGATTTAGAGGGTTCTCTCCACCTCTACGACGAGGTTCAGGCAATTGTTTTCGAGGACATGCCGGCTGTTAATCTATGGGATATTCAGCACGTCTACCTGATCAACCCAGGCAAGATAAGGTTTAGAGCAGGCGCGCTGAATCCTCTCTATACGTACGTGATATTCTTCCAGTACATCGAGGTGTTAAAGTAGTAAAATGATCACCATTAACTACATCCTAAAGAGAGCAATCCTCTCCCTAGTACTAATACTTGGAGTTATATCCCTAACGTTTATAGCTATGAACTTCATCCCCGGGGACCCGGCCTTCGTGTGGGCTGGGAAGCCTAGGGGTCCCGGAGCTGCTGTAGCTATAGAGAGCGCTAGAGAGTACTTAGGGCTAGACCTCCCACTACATGTCCGCCTAGCTACATACCTCTACAGATTCTTCACCGGTGACTGGGGTATATCGGTAAGGTTTAAACAACCGGTACTCAGTATTGTTGTGAGGAGCTTCACCGCTTCCTTGGAGCTCGTCCTCTACTCCTTCGCTATAGCCACACCCTTAGCAATATGGCTTGGAACTAAGGCAGCAGTATCCCGGGGTGGTACCGTCGATAGGGTCATCTACTACGTCTCAACTGTACTAGCAGGAAGTCCCAGGTTCCTCCTAGCTGGACTGCTCTACCTAGTTCTCTATATGGTTAACTACAACTACCTAGGCCTCCGCCTAGACCCGGCGTACTCAGTACTTAGGGGACCCACAGGGTTCGCAACTATTGACACTCTGATACTTGGGAGACTCGACGCCTTCGCGGACGCTTTACTCAGGTTGATACCGCCTGCTCTAGCTATATCAACATATCCACTAGGTGTCCTAGTCAGGGTTGTCAGGGTCACACTCTCCGAGGCCTTCGAGGAGGAGTATGTTAGGCAGGCAGCTTCCTTAGGGCTGGCAAGGAAGGTAATAGTCAGGAAGTACGCCTTCCCGAACATCCTCCCAGTAACCTCACAACTCTCCGGGCTGATGTTCACCTACATGTTAATTGATGCTATGGTGGTTGAGAACGTTTTCTCCAGGGAGGGTCTGGGGGAGGCCGTAGCTAAGGCTGTAGTATCATCGGACTACCCGCTACTAATAGGTGCGACCGTCTTCGTAGCGATAGTCCTCATAGTCGTCAACACAGTCGCGGACATAGTTCAAGCAGCTGTCGACCCTAGGGTGAGGCTATGAGTAGCCTACCACTACGTTCAACTATAGAGGACATTACCTCACTACTCACTAGAACGTGGAGAAAGAGGCCTGGCTTCAGGGTTTCTCTAATCATTATGATAGTACTATTTACGGTAGCAGCTTTAGGTCCTTACATAGCTCCGTACCCTAGGCAGGGACTTGGAGTGGAGATAGATGTCACCAACGCCCTCCTACCTCCCTCCCCGAAACATATCCTAGGGACAGACAGCTTGGGTAGGGACGTACTTAGTAGGGTGCTCTTCGCTCTCGGTAGAGGGCTATACCAAAGCCTGGTCGTAGTGGCGGTGAGCTTAGTTCTCGGTATAGTTGTCGGCTCATTCACAGCTCTAGCGCCTAGAAGCATCGAGGCTGTCGTCTCGTACGTTATAGAGCTTCTACTAGCACTACCCTCAATACTCTTAGCAGCTCTACTAGCTATACTCCTTGGAGGTACCGCAACAAGCATCACTGTAGCTCTGATAGTTACGTGGTTTCCTTGGTATGCGAGGGTCTCCTACCTCCAAGCTAGGGGCCTTAGGGAGCTGGACTTCGTTAGAATACCCCTATACTACGGACTTTCGAGAGCCTATGTGGTGGTTAAGCATATAGGCCCTAACATTCTGGCACCCATGATTGTTGAAGCCTTGAGTGATATGGGTAGTGTAGTCCTGGAGATATCTTCTATAACCTTCCTCTTCGGGATAGGAATAGGCTCGTTTGAGGAGCCGGATCTGGGGATGATGGTGGCGAACGGCCTCCGGGACCTAGTTAGAGCTCCGTGGGTCTTCACAGCACCGGCAGCTATCCTAGCACTGATAGCCATAGTCTTCACAGTTTTCGGTGAGGCTGTTTACGAGGAGCATCACCCGATACTGAGGAGGAGGTGGTGGCTCTGGTTTTAGTGGTGAGGAGTGAGGAGCTGGGCATAGGCTACGAGCATGACGAGGGTGTTGCCTGGGTAGTTGAGGACCTCGACCTCGAGGTAGAGCATGGGGTGGTTACGTGCCTCATCGGTGAGTCCGGTTGCGGTAAGTCCACTATAGGTAACGCTATCTCAGGCCTCCTACCACCATACGCTCGTACGTACGGTAGGTTAGTCGTTGCCGATAGGGTGGTAATCGATGGCGATAAGATGAACTTCACCGGTGTTAGGGGGAAGGTAGTTGTTAGGATAGCTCAGGATCCTGCCTCCGCGTTAAATCCCTATCTAACCATAGGTGAACAACTCTCCACCGCTATAAGAACTCACTTCCCCGGACTCTCTGAGCATGATGTTAGATCCAAGGCTCTGGAGCTACTATCGGACGTCATGCTCGGCGAGGACGTATATGATAGATACCCTCACCAGCTCAGTGGCGGGATGAAGAGAAGGGCCGCGATAGCACTAGCACTAGCACCGGAGCCTGAGGTGATAGTTGCTGATGAGCCGACTTCCGCTCTAGATGCGTACTTAAAGTACGCGGTGGCGTCACTACTCAAAAAACTTCAGAGGGAGTGGGAGCTTACACTGGTTTTCATAACTCACGATGTCTCCATTGCTAGGTATATCTGCGATCAGGTTGTTGTCGTGTATGCTGGGAGGATAGTTGAGGAGGGTGCCTCGCCAAGGTGTCTTGAGTCCCCCTCCCACCCCTATCTAGAGCTGTTGCTGAAGGCCCTACCCAAAAGATTCTCTAAAGATAGGTTAGCAGACATACCTGGAATGCCTCCCAGACCCGGGATGTACCCTACTGGATGTAAGTTTCATCCTAGGTGCCCGTACGTGTTTGAAAGGTGTAGACAGGAGGAGCCGCCCATCATAAAAGCTGGTGATAGGTTGGTGAGGTGCTGGAGATACTATGAGCAGTCCCTTACTTAAGATAGAGAATCTACATGCCTTCTATACAGTCCCTCTTGGGGGACTTAGATACGGTTACAGGAAGGTCTGGGCACTGAAGGGAGTAAACCTAGACGTATTCCCCGGTACAACCCTCGGGGTAGTTGGTGGTAGTGGAAGTGGTAAAACCTCCCTCATCAGGGCTATACTAGGTTTCTTAAGACCGGCTAAAGGGAGAATACTGTTCCGGGGTATGGACATATCTAAGTTGGATCGTAGGAGGAGGATGGAGATAGTTAAGGAGATAGGTTATGTACCGCAAGAGCCCAGTCAGTCCATAAACCCCAAGATGACTATTAAGGACTCGATCGCGGAGCCCTTAAGACCTCTCGGGCTGTCCAAGGAGGATATCGAGAAGAGAATTGGTGTAGTAATGGAGATGCTGGACCTGGATCGATCGGTTGGGAGGATGTTAGCTAGGGAGTTAAGTGGTGGGATGCTTCAGAGGGTTGCCATAGCCAGAGCAATAATCCTGAAGCCCAGACTACTACTGTTAGATGAACCAACATCATTCCTGGACATATCCACCCAGGCTCAGATACTAAACATTCTGAGGGACCTTAAGGAGGAGTTAGGACTCACATACGTACTAGTATCGCACGACATAGACGTAGTGAGCTACATTTCCGATAGGATAGCAGTTATGGTGTCCGGGAAGGTAGTTGAGGAAGGTGTAGCAGAGAAAATACTGAGAGAACCTCTACATCCATACACATCAATACTTCTAAACCCTGAGGGAGTCGCTAGAGAGATCTCGATAGCCAATAGCGAGACAGATCTATGTCCTATAAGAAGCTGGTGTCCTTTGAGGATGAAGAAGTGCTCCACCGAACCACCACCAGCTGTGAAAATAGATAACGAAGAGAGAACGGTACTGTGCTGGCACTACACCACCTAATCCTCCCATACCCAAACAACCCTGAACTAAGTGCTTAGCATGTTCCTGAGGTACTCAGCGCGTGAGGTCATCCAACATCGAATTCGAACCTTTAGGAGGTGGGCCCGCGGGGATTCGAACCCCGGACCTCCGCCGCGTCAGGGCGGCGTCCTAGCCAGCTAGACGACGGGCCCCTTCAATATTTGTAGCACCACCTTAAAAGCATTGATAGCTACTAGATCTCAAGTATACTGTTGCTCAGCCTAGCGTGGGACTCGATACCGTATTAGGCTATGGTTTAAATGATTATTCGTTAAAGTATTTATTCCTTACGTGGAGAGGATTTGTAGTGCTTAGATAATTTAAGAAAGCTTAAATGAGTAAGCAGGAAGTTACTGTGGTGTATAACTTGAGATCTACATCTAAGTCTAAGTATTTAGCTATCTTAGTTACAGCGGCATTAGTGGCTTCACTACTTGCGGTACTACCTTTTGGAAACACTGCGGAGGCTTTGAAGATCTCGGCTGAGACGTATGATAGGTGGTTAAAGCCATGTACGTGCTATGGAGGTACTCTCCGAGTAGCATTACCGAGTGATGTGACTACTCTGAACTGGTGGGTTGCTGGAGCTACTTGGGATCTCCTAGTACTTGACTACATATATGATAGGCCCCTCAGAATAATCAACGGAACGTTAACCTGGGAGGTAGCTACTTCGTTGGAGTATAGTGAGGATTATAAGGTACTTACTATGAAGATTAGGGAGGGTATTAAGTTCCATGATGGTGTTGAGCTCACAGCTGAGGACGTAGCGTTCACGATAAACGTCCTAGCAAATAGGTCGTGGCCGTACTACCACGGATACTTCACATCAGTAGATAGAGCCGAGGCAGTAGACAAATACACAGTGAAGATATACTTCAAGACCCCGGACTCGCAGTTCGTTCTAAACTCTCTCACTGCTATGAGGATTATGCCTAAGCACATATGGGAACCACTACTACAAAAACTGGGCGATGAGCTAGCTAAGTACTCTCCGAAACCTGAGGAGCTGGTAGGTAGTGGCCCATTCAAATTCGTGGAGCGTGTTCCCGGGCAGTACATAAAGCTTGCTGTAAACACCGGATACTGGCTCGGTAGACCATGCATTAACGAAGTAATCTTCATACCCATAACAGACGTTAGTGTAGTGATCCTCGGAATACAGAGAGGGGATATAGATGCCTACGCGTGGGGTGTAGACGCAGTAGTCGTGCCGACACTACTCGCCGACCCTAACATCGGGATACATGTCTACACATCCGAGTACTTCTATCATTGGGGTCTCAACAACGAGGTCTGGCCTTTAAACATATCGAAGTTCAGGTTAGCACTATCCTATGCTGTCAATAGGGAGGCTATAGTTCGAGATATCCTGCTAGGCTACGGACTACCTGGAAGCCCCGGCGTTGTCGGGCCTTTCGGTTCCTGCGCTCCCTGGTATAATCCTAATGTTGAGAAGCTCGTCTACTACGACCCGAAGAAGGCTGCTCAAATACTTGATGAGATAGGGTTTACTGATAAGAATGGTGATGGCTGGAGAGACGGACCTAGAGGAGAGCCGGTAGTAATAGAGATATACTCACCAACACCAGGCTACGACCCCATAAGGGCCAGAGCTGCGGAGTTCATTAAGAGCGACCTTGCTAAGATAGGTGTCAAGGCCGAGGTATACTACTACGAGTGGGCAACCCTCTGGCCTATGATCAGGGAAGGGAAGGTCATGACCTGGCTACTCGGTAGTGGTTGGTCTCCAGATATAGGCTGGCTCAACTTCAGATTCCACAGCCCACCGCAAGGTGCTGGTAACTGGGCTAGGTACTCTAACCCAGAAGTTGACGCACTAATAGAGGAACTTCTCTCTACGTTCGACATGGAGAAACGGAAGGAGCTGGCCTGGAGGATACAGGAAAAACTAGCATTGGACGCTCCTATAATAACGCTCTACTACAGGTCGTACCCGAATCCCTACAGGAAGGACAGATTCAGTGAGTGGTTCTACGAGAGCTCTGACAGCGTCGTTAATAGAATCACCCTCCTGAGGTTGAGATTGAATCCGTCAGTATGTCCGACACCTGTCACGCCAACACCCACACCAACCCCAACACCGACACCAACACCAACGACACCTGTTACCGCTCCTGTTACAGTCACTGTGACCCCGCCTGCTGTAGGCACAGTCTCCGTGACAGTCCCGGTAACCGTGACGGCCCCTCCATCAATGGAGATGGTTGCCATACCAATAGCTATAGCTATAGTAGCTGTACTAGCACTTATTGTGGTCATCCTCAGACGGAAGTAGCCTTAGGCACTATATTCCTCTTTTTCTGTAACTACCTTAACTATTTGCCTGGGAGCTAGCGCTTACTAGATACGTATCAACTCAACATAATTAAAATAACTTCCACAAACAGTAACTAAATACATTAACGAACAATCTAACCCTAAATAACGGATTCGAACACGGATCGGTCAAGACCCTAGGACTCGGAGAAGAGGGAGATCTTTTGTGGCCTATCCTCACCGTTTTTATCTTTAAACCGCATCGTAGGTTAGCTATAGGTGGTCGAGGTGAGTAGTGAGGTTGAGCTACGTAGGGAGGTTAGAAGGAGGCTGGAAGCTCTCGGGATAAACCCGTACCCCCATTCCCCTAAGAGCCGGGTAGTCCCCGTAGCAGACGTGGTGAAGAATCCTAGTATCGATGGCTCCGTAGCCATAGCAGGTAGAGTTGTTGGTGTGAGGAGGCATGGCGGCCTAATATTTTTCGACATTGTTGATGATGGTGTGAGAATACAGTGCTCCCTATCGAGGAGTGAGAGTAGGGAGCTATTCAGCTTCTTCGATGAGTTCGTGGATTTAGGGGACTTCCTCTACGTGAGTGGGACTCTGTACTACACTAAGAAGGGTGAGCTAACAGTAGCCGTTAAGGACCTGCAGATCCTAGCTAAAGCTCTTCGAAGCCCACCAGTAAAGTGGGGTCACAGGGTTCTAGACCCGGAGGTTAGGTACAGGAAGAGATACTTAGACATAATGATGAGCCCTCAGGTCAGGAAGATATTCGAGATAAGATTTAGAACTATCGAGGAAATCAGGAAGTTCATGTGGGGTAGGGGATACATAGAGGTTGAGACACCGATACTACAGCCCATATACGGGGGTGCGGCGGCCAGGCCCTTCAAGACCTACATCTGGGCTCTGGATACTGAGTGGTACCTAAGGATAAGCTTAGAGCTCTACTTAAAGAGGTTCATAGTAGCTGGGTTCAACAAGGTCTTTGAGATAGGTAAGAACTTCAGGAACGAGGACATAGATGTCGAGCACAACCCCGAGTTCACTATGATGGAGTCCTACGAGGCATATGCTGACTACAACGACATAATGAGGCTCACGGAGGATCTGATCAGCACGGTCGCTGAGAGGGTTCTTGGGACTAAAGTTGTTGAGTACCCGGTGGGGAACGAGAAGGTGAGGATAGACCTCTCACCACCCTATAGAAGGCTCTCCATATACGATGCTTTCAGGGAGTATGCCGGTATCGACGTGGAGTCCATCCCGGACGATAAGCTCAAGGAGTACCTAGACAGGTACTCGATAAGGCTTGTCGGTGCTTACGATAGGGGTAGGGCTATAGTCAAGCTCTTCGACAGGGTGGTCGGTAGGGAGCATCTCCTACAGCCAACGTTCATCACGGACTTCCCGAGGTCTTCATCACCTCTAGCTAAGCCCCACAGATCTAGACCGGACCTCGCTGAGAGGTTCGAGCTCTACATAGCTGGGATGGAGCTAGCTAACGCATACACAGAGCTAAACGACCCCGACCTCCAAGCTACTTACTTTAGGGAGGAGGAGTTGAGGAGGAGTCTCGGCGATCTCGAGGCACACCCATTTGACTGGGACTTCGTTGAGGCTTTAGAGTACGGGATGCCTCCAACGGGGGGTTTAGGTCTAGGCATAGACAGGCTTGTAATGGTTTTCATAGGCACTACATCTATTAAGGAGGTAATACCGTTCCCGATGATAAAACCTAGGGAATTCGAGGAAAAAGAGGGACTTTCAGGTTAATTTTAATCTAGGGAATCTAAGCCCACGAAATTAAGCCTACATTGTCTAGCTCGGTGAGGACCATCGCGAGGATGCGCTTCAGCTCCAAATCCTCCAGACCTTCCTCACCACTTTCCTTCAGGTCAGCCTTTACCTTCTCGAGTATGTCGTTAACTGATCTAACCCCGTCACAAAGGCTCCATATGTAGTAAGCAGCTGGTGCTAGGGCAAATACCTTCTCCTCTCCTAGGCTAACTATGTACTCCTCACCGCTGAGCCCTACCTCGGTTCCCTGCCTAAGCGGTCTCTTAGCAGCTATACTATCGTATACGGCTACGTAATCTGCCTGCCCTGAAGTGTCATTCCCTTCACTCAAAGTCTTCACCCTCTTCCCTACTTTCCTCCCTACTTCTACCTCCAAACCTTCTTCTTTGGAACCCCCTAGAAGGTCTAGGTCTTCTAGGCGGTACTGAGCCCTCCGCTTTAGGCTCTGTCTCCGGGATCTGCTCTGTTGATGGTAGCTCACCGGTGTCTTCAACTACCTTAATGTTCTCAGTACCACCAACGTTTAGCTGTAGCTTACCTCGGAATACCGTTGTCCAAGCACCGGAAACCTCTACTACGTCTCCCTTAGCCAGGGACTTTATCGACTTCCCCCACATCACCAGCTTTACCCTACCGCTTTCGTCGCCTACTACTGCCTCTCGTATTGTTCTCTCGCCTGACTTCGTAGTTATTCTTCTGACCTCTCCTGGATCTATTACTCTTACGAGAACGGATACCTTCTCCATTCCCGGTTTGAGATCCGATACCTTTACCTTACCTTCCGACATACGTTCCAACTCTTTACGTTTTGACGAACTCCTATCGTGGCAGAGTTTATAAGCTTATCTGTTACGGGGCAAACTACCCGTAGGAATTTGACCGACTACTATCTCCACTTGCTGCGGACGCACCCCTAGAACCAGCCTCAGCAGGATCCTCACAGCCTCCAGCGAATCCGGTACGTTAACTCTGAAGAGGTGTGTTACGTGGTTCCTACTATCTGAAGCTCCGAACCCCCTGACCGCTGGGGTAAACAAGGTTTGTGTAGCTAGAGCCGAGTACAGAGCCTCCTCCGATACACCGTACGCTAAAACTGCTAGGATAGGTCTAACTGATGGGTTAGATGTGAGGATATCTATATGCCACCTCACCTTCTTAACCTTCTGTAGATGTCTTAAGACCCTCAGGTAAGGCCTTGCTATGCTGGCGGAACCCACGTAGGTGTAGTAACCACGTTCCAGGACCCAACTAATTCTTCGCGGAATACTTAGGGAGTTATCGATCTCGATAAGTAGAGCGTATGATGCTGTAACCACCCTCGATACCATTCAAAACCCCTACGTCCACACATAATAAAAACCAGAACAGACATCAGTAAAGCTTTATTCCGATATATCCAACCGTACTGGGTCAGGCATTGAGCTCTACAACGCTCGTGGTTTACGTAAAGAGTAGGGAAGGGGTTACCACGGTGAGTCTCTACGATCACAGAGGCCTGCTATTAGAGAGCTTAGAGATGAAGGGTGTTGACCATGTCAGCATAGAGGCGGAGAAGTGCTCCCTAGATGTATCGTTCGCAGAGTTCGACCATGCTGTAATGCTGAGGGTTAGTGGGAGCGTAAGCTATAGGCAGGTCAATAAAGTTCTTGAGGTACGTTGCGTTGGTTCTTAGAGTAAGAGTTGAGAAATCTACAAGTAGGAGCGGCCTACACATGAGGGTCTCTACGTACCTAGTAGTAGGTAGAGGTTGCGTGAGAGCAGTACCTACCCAAACCTCAAAAACACCTGTGAACCCTACATACGCTAAGGGCGAGGCCTATGAGGTCTTGTTGGAGGTAGCGAAGGATAACTACGTAGTGGTTGTGGACTTGAGAAGGAATCCCCAGAAGAAGGTGAGGGGGGATATCCTTGTCTACGGTTGGGATGGGAGTGTCCTGCTTAGAGCTGTCTACAGAAAACTTAAGATAAGGGTAGTCGAGTGCCGTGTGAGTAGAGGCCTAGCTGAGGAGCTCGTTAGATGCGTATATAACGTACTCAAGCTACCGGTGAAGAGGTATGGAGTATCAAGATGTGAAGTCTGACCTCATAGCATCCCTCAGAAGATACGGTTTCTATATTTTCAGTAGAGACGTGCAGGACCATATTCGTGAGATTATGAGGGTCTTGGGGGACCTGAGGCCTCTAGTGAAGATCAGGAGCCTGCAACAGAACCCGAACTACTTCCTACTTGAGGTAGACAGCTCTATCTACGAAGCTCACTGTAGGGACAGATGCTTCAGAAACGGAGTGCAGGATCCCCAGTGCTATAATAAGTGCATAGTTGACAGTGTTAGGAACGCTGTGGAGAGGATAGTAGCTGTGTTAAGCAGGTAGGGGCCGTGAAGCAGGTAAAGCAGGTAATAATAGTTAGAACCGACATAAAGATGAGTAGAGGAAAGCTAGCAGCTCAAGTAGCTCACGCAGCTGTTAGTGCTACCTTAGAGGCCATGAGGAGGAGTCCGCAATGGTTCAGTCAATGGATCGAGGAGGGGCAGAAGAAGATTGTCCTGAAGGTTCAGTCAGCTGAGGAGTTACTTAAGTATGCTAGGGAAGCTGAGGAGCTCGGCATCCCCGTAGCGGTAATACAGGACGCGGGCCTCACGGAACTACCTCCAGGTACACTAACAGCCGTTGCTATAGGGCCCGCTCCTGAAGATCTTGTAGATAAGATAACGGGGAAGTTAAAGCTCCTCTAGTCGTGTCGTTCTGGTCTAGCACTGCTTTCATCCCTTCCTCCCTCGTGACATGGGGAAGCCTCCGCCGTGAACGGACGGAGCCGGCACATCCCTCTCTATCTACACCTATTCAGATTTAGCTCCCTCACACCGGGCACAGACATGAAACCCTAGTTATCATAAATACTAGACTTTTACGTAAAATAGACGGAGTTACACAGCCCCAGCTTGTTAAGGGTTCATCAGTTGTGGTAATTATGTTTTTATGTACGTAATGCTGGGTTTGTCTGAGTACTACGGAAGTAGGGGATCTATAAAATATATATATATCAAAATACTACCTAATTTACGGTGCTAGTATGTCTTCGGTCAAACCACTTACAGCAACAGACATTAAGGAGTTCGATAGCTTCGCTGAATTTCTGAAGAGCTTAGATGAGGAAATTGCTGAGCTGAGGCGTAAGATGGGGGACCTCCTGAAGAAGCTGGAGGAGCTTAGGATAAAGGTCGAGCAGGAGAAGAGAATTAAGGAAATCCTGGGTAAGCTGGGGGTGAAATCTGAGGCTGTCTCTAATGCTATCAACTTGAGGGGGCTGACCCTAGTGTTTAACCCAACAGCAGAGCAGGAGCAGACAGCTCTCGAGTTAGCAGTAGAGAGCCTAAATAATAAGCTCACAGCTCTTCAAGCTCTTCGGAGAGAGCTTGACGTCATAGCTGGAACAGAGATAGTAACTAAGATACGTGTAGTGTACGTGGACGGCATCCCTAAGACCGTCCTCTTCAGGTTCTAGGCTTAAGTAACTTCAGAGGGTCTTTTTCAGCTATTTCTGGTGGTATCTTATCTGAGTACCTACCTATGAACTCCTCCTCTCTACTCCTCACCCTCGGCTTCGTTCTCAGATCGTCTGGATACATGAACGGTATGCCATCTATTATCGGGTACCACCTACCACACTTCTCGCAGTGAAGTAGGCCCCACGTAATGTCGTGTTTAACGCACTCCCCGCAGTTAAGGTCCTCAACCTTAATGTCCTTTATGTAGGAACCCTTGAGACCGCAGTAGAGATCACAGAAAGGTGTCTTCACTGAGAAGTTCTTCTCTATGACCTCCTCCTCGAAAACCAATAACTTTAGCGGGAAGTTCTTGCACATAGGGCATGCCAGTAGGTTAAGCAGTACGTACCTCACTTCCTACCACCTCCCTGAAGATGTCCAGCACCTCCTTTAATATCTGGTTAGCTAGCTCCTCCGACTCTGCCTCAACGAAGACCCTGACCAGTGGCTCAGTACCGCTAGGCCTAACAAGAAACCAGAAAGAGTTTGAGATAGCTTTAATCCCGTCGACCTCGACGAACTCCAGCCCTGAGAACACTGTCTTTATCCTCTCGTAGACCTCAGGTAGGACTGACTTATCTATGTAAACCCTCCTCTTGACTACGAACCTCTTCGGGAGCCTATCCAGTAACTCGGAGAGGGAGACCCTCTCAACGCTCAGGAGCTCAGCCATTAAGGCTAAGCTCATACCCCCATCCCTCACGTACTGGTGTCTAGGATACATGAAGCCACCATTCTCCTCGAATCCTGCTATAGCCCCGACCCTCATCATAGTTCTAGCTATGATTATGGACCCGACCCTCGTCCAAACCACCTCGATCCCATACTTAGATAGCATGGACCCGACTAGCGTCGTACTTGATACAGCTGTCACGACACGTGGTGGATGCCTCTCACCCCGGTTCTTCACTATATGCTCACATAGCAACACCGCGGAGTAGTCCCCGGGGATGTACCGGCCGTCGTTAGCTATGAAGATAGCCCTATCAGCATCACCATCGTGAGCTACACCGAAACTCGCGTTAGTAGCTCTAACAGTGTTTATGAGGTCCCTAACGTTCTCCGGACTCGGCTCGATGTTCCTCGAAGGTATGTGGCTTATATCGCTGTTTATCGTCAACACCTTAACCCCCAGTCTTCGCAGTATCTTAGGGGTGGTTAAGGTACCCACATTGTTTGCCGGGTCCACAACCACCTTAAGCCCGGCCCTCCGTATGCTATCACCATCCACTAACCCCACCACAGCGTCTACGTAGCTCTCAACTACGTCATATACCTTAACAGCATCATACGAGAGATCCTGCCAACCAACCCTCCGGAACCTCGACTCGTAGAATATCCTCTCTATCTCCTCCTCAACCTCCCGAGGTGCTTCAACACCGTCAGCCATCACCACCTTAACCCCGCTATATTCAGGTGGATTGTGGGAGGCAGTGATCATCACTCCCCCATCAAACCCCCTGGTTTTGACGTAGTGCTGAAGAGCTGGGGTTGGTGTCAAGCCAGCCTCAAACACCTTAACCCCGGTCGACAGTAGACCCCCAACAACGACTCTAGTCAGGGAGCTCCTCCCAGCTCTAGAGTCAGACCCTACTACCACCCTAGATCCTGGACCAAAGTACGTACCTACAGCCATAGCGAGCTTCAGAACCATCTCAGGGGTCAGCTCGGTGTTGACTACACCCCTAACACCGTCAGTCCCAAATAACCTCTTAAACTCCAAGTAAGCCCCCAACTTACTCCATAGACGCTATTAAATTAATGATCTTAACTCGCTTAGGGGGAAGTGAGCTTATTAACTACTCAATAATTTACATTTAATGGTGCGGGGGTGCCCGAGCCAGGTCAAAGGGGTCGGGCTCAGGACCTCAGGTGAGAGCCCCGATGGCGTAGGCCTGCGTGGGTTCAAATCCCACCCCCCGCACTCCTAAATTAACTTGAGCTAAGCTACTCAGGGTCTTGGATTAATGTCTAGTGACTGTCCATAGCTAGATATAAAAGTTTTCATGCTGTAAGCACGGTGGTTTACCTAGTATGGGTGAGGATGTTGGTGTAGCTATATTAAGGATGGTTGTGTGTAGTGCGGAGCTGGAGGAGAAGGTGCATGAGCTCTATGAGAAGCTTTCAGCAGCTCTACCGCACCCTCACTCAGAGGCACTCCTATACATTGCTAGGGAGAGTAGAAACCACTCGGAGTTCTTTAGAGCTATCCAGAGAGTTCTTGAAGATGTGTACCACACTAAGGTAGATGAGTGCGGTTCTCAGGTGTACCTAGATTACGTGAAGAAAGTCTTGGAGGGTTTAAGGGAGGGTGGGGCATTAAGTCTTGAGAAAGTAAGGGAGATCTTAGAGAGGAGCATCTCTCTAGAGGCGTACGTCGGTGAAGAATACTATTCGATGATAATGTCACCGGCACTAGCAAATATTCTGAGGAAGTATATATCGGGTAGTGAATTAGTGAATATGTGGATACCTATACTTCGGAAGATTAGTGGGGATGAGAAGCACCATGAGATGATACTGAAGCTAATTATAAAGAGGTTGTAGGAAGTGCGTGCCGTCCTCGAAATTAATACGTAGATTCAGAGCTGTTCTGTGACATTATCTGTGAGATCTCCTTCAAGGTCTCGTAAGTATTTGAGGTAGTGTTCTCAGGCTGTGCCCAGCTAGCTCTACCTAGTACACTATCCTCGTTCCGGTGAAGTCCTTTCCCTCTAGTAGTCTAGTCATGTTCTCCACATCATAAACGCTCAGAAAGACTAGGGGGATCTTACTCCTCTTTACTATCTCCAGGGCCACCATATCGAAGAGCTCGTAGGAACCGGCAACAACGTTACGTAGAGCCAGCCTCTCAAGCTCCTCAACCGTGACCTCCTTCAATAGCTTAGCGTTCGGGTTGAGCTTGGGGTTCGAGTCGTAGACACCTAAGACGTCGGTAGCGTTGATGAGGAGGTCTGCCCCTATCAACTCGGAGACTATGGCTGCTACCGCGTTAGTTGACTGCCCTGGCTGAAGCCCTCCTAAGACTACGACCTTCCCCGAGGCCCAGGCCTCCAGGAAGTCGTCCACGCTCCTCGGGATCGGTAAGTAGGCGTGTGGTGCCAGGAGTGACGCCATCAGTAAGGCATTGACCCTGCTGACCTCTATACCTAGAGCATCGAGGAAAGCCTCCCCGATACCTAGCCTCCTACCTAGCTCTATATACTCCCTCGCTCTCCTACCACCACCAACCACTACAGCAAATCTATAGCCCTGACCCAGCTTCTGCTTTAAGAGCTCGGCAATCCTGAGGATGGTGTCGGCACCTACTTCACCGTCGAACACCTTCCCAGTTATCTTCACGACTACCCTCACTAGCCCACCCGGAGACTTTAGGATAGCCACTATAAAAACCTCCTCCACCAGCTTCTAGTGAACACCGGGTCGAGGTCAACCTCTATGAGCTCCCAAGCCTCTAACAGTAAAGCTGAGAACTCGAATCCCCCGGGCTCGATCAAGGTCTTGATTAGTGGGAGGCCAGGCATCGGGAAGTCAACAGTCTTCATGAGAGTCGTAGAAGGTCTTAAGCTCGCTGGTCTCAGACCCTGCGGTTTCTACTGCCCTGAGATAAGAATCGGGGGTGTTAGGAAAGGCTTTAAGATAGTGTCCCTGGGACTACCCCTAGAGGGGATCCTCTCCTACGTCTGCGGTGAGATGGATGGGCTCAGTAACCTAACAGTCGGTAAGTACTGCGTTAAGGTAGATGACGCACTATCAGTCGGCCTCAGATCACTGGAGTATGCCGAGAAGGAGTGTGATATAGTAGCTATAGATGAGGTCGGGCCCATGGAGCTTAAAGTGAGGGAGCTGGGCAGAAAGATCTGGGAAGTCCTGTACAGCCCTAAACCCACGATAGCCGTAGTACACATAAGGTCCTTCGACGAGGTTAGGAGAACTTTAACCTCAAGGTCTCTCCAGGTTCTCTCCTACATAGTGACGGAGAGTAATAGAGACAACCTGCACAATGAAATAATTCATAGATTAGTCGGCTCTAGATGGCGTACCCTTTAGGTCGGCGGATAGAGTTGCCAAAAACTCTCGTTATGGAGCCTACTGGAAGATATCCTATCGCTGTGATACGCATAGCCGTAAACAGACGATTTTTACAATACCTTTAACTATTAACACCTGAGAGGTTTCCTAAGACCCATGAATTGCCAGTCCCATAACAACGTGCTCATAGTGGATTTGGTCGAAGCTCCGTCTCTGAGGAACTCTAGTTAGCTCGAAGTGTTCTCTAATTCTCTTGACTTGAATCCCGGGGTTTGAGGATCCTAACATATGGGGTCTGAACCCAAGCTTCTTGGACTACCAGACCACAAACCTGTTGAAGACCCTACTGAGCCTCTTACTAGCCTCTCAAAGGTCTTAGTAGGTCTTGGGGTCCGCTATCTCTATTAAGGTGATGAAGCAGTTACATCGAACTGGAATGAGGTGACCTTCTAAAGCTTATCCTACTTTTTGAGAACTTTCCCGAGCTCCCTCCTAAGCATGTGCTTGTAGTGGAGGAGGGACTCCTGGTCTCGCGGTTGCGTAGAACGATGACCCTCCCGTTCACGTCCTCAATGTAGTCCTCAAAGAAGCGTGAAGCCTAGCCCTGCTGTCCTCATCCAGCTACTTTACATCGGCAATGAACCTCATGGTTTGAATTTAGCGGCAGGCAATAGAGTACGTGAGGTTCTAAGGCCCGTAAAAGTAATTTAGTGTAAACACATTACTGTGTCGGTCTATTGAGGTGTGGGGAGCTTTAGCTTGGTGAGGTCAGTGATATCCCGCGCAACTCTGTTTAAGGTGGTGGAGGTAGCTGTCCTAGTAGCTATATTGGTGATATATGGATACTACCAGCTCACCTATGCTGGTTCCGTGGATGACTACATATCGGATGAGGTCTGGTATGTGAGCTCAGCTAGGAACTACCTCAATAAGGTCTTCGGAGCTTACCCTAAAGTCGGGGAGGGTGTTTACAGAGTCACTGTAGAGCTGGTAGCTACGAGTAGGAGTAGCTACGTAGATACTGCTCTGAGGGTTCAGGATGAGATAGAGGAGCTTGGTGGTAGAGTCGTTAAGTCAACTGAGTACTACGGTACCGGGGATAACCCCCTCTACGCTATCTGCGTGGATATCCCTGAGGAGGCTTTAAGTAAGTTGACGTCAGCTCCTTACGTGAGGTCCTTCGGTGTCGGGTACTGCTACCCGAACGCTGGCGGTATACTTAACTACATGAACTTTGAGCACCCACCTCTAGGTAAGTACATGATTGCTCTATCCATGGCTGTCTGCGGTGACAGACCTCTCTGCTGGAGGTTACCGTCCATAGCTTCAGGGATCGGTATCCTGGTCTTAGAGTACGTACTACTTAAGAGGGTTATCGGGGGGACATGGGGCGGTGTCCTAGCTGTCGTTATCCCGGCTGTCACAGCCCTCGATAAGACCTTCAGATCCCTCACTGTAGTAGCTATGCTTGACGCCCCACTAGCTTTCCTTACCTACGTGGCCTGCTTCTACGCTATCAGTGGAGGCATATACAAATCCGCGGTATCCCTCTCACTAGCATTCTCAACGAAGTTCAGCGGTGGGTTCGTAGTACCGGCCCTGTACCCGGGGTATGTGAGGAAGAAGCCCCCGGCCATGGCTATCCTCCTACTAGTCTACCTACCCCTAACTGTGCTGATAGCTCTATCAGTACCCCTCATAGTCTACAAAGGGGATTTCCTTAGATGGTGGGCTGAGGCTGTTGCAGGTGCCTTCAGGTGGCATATGTCGATGAAGGTTGAGCCGGGTAGGGGGCCGCCCGCAGCAGCTCCTTGGGAGTGGTTGGTGGGGGCTAACTCCTTCATCCTACGCTATAAATATGTGGAGGGTGTCGGGTTCGTAGCTGACTTAGTAGCATCCGGTAACCCGGTACTCTACCTAGGTACGGCTGTAGCCAGCATATTCGTCCTACCGAAGCTGAGGAAGATGCCTGACGGTGGCTCTACCTGGCTATACACCTGGCTTACGTGGGCTATGTACGTGTTCCTATGGGTTATGGGGAACAAGAGCCAGTACAGCTTCTACATGGTGCAGCTAGCACCCCTCCTCTACACCTTGCTAGGCTTTACCGCGTACTACCTCTCTGATATGGGGAACCTCACTGAGGTAGCTAGGGAGTGGTTGAAGCTCTTGAGGGGCTTGGTTAGGTATTTACGTGGGGAGGCTAGGTTAAGTATCCAGGTAAGGCTTGAGGATGTAGGTAGCTAACGTAGTGTTTTGGGTTGAATACCTACCTATGCTGAAAGAATTTATCAACGCCGTAATTCCTTAGTATTGGATTTGGAGGTGGGGGTATGTGAAGGCTTCAGTAGTGTTCCACGGGGACTGTGATGGCGTTATAGCAGCATATCTCTACATAAAGAGGTTCTACAGAGATCTCTACCCACACGGACTCAACCTAGTAGTGACCCACCCTTGGAGAGCACACATCGACATCACTAGGTCTGCGTCCGGTGTGGAGGAGCTGGTCATAGTGGACATAGCTTTAAGTGAGAAGCTTGCCGATACTCTAAGGTCTATCTCCACTAAGTGCAAGAAGATAGTCTACATAGATCACCACGAGAGCTCGAGCTCCTTAATTCCTAAGATAGAGCCCTACGCTAAGGTAATATATGCTCAGGTCTCCTCAACCCCCAGACTACTAACTCAATTTATGGGGACACCCTTAAACCCCTACGAAAACGTGCTCGTAGAGGTGGCCGATATATGTGAGGGACGTACCCCTACATCCAGTACTGATAGGTCTATCCTGGAGATAGTGGACTCAGTCCGGATGTCCGTGGCGGTAAACCCCGGTGACCTGGACTTCATGAAGTACCTCATCGACCTGATGGTTAAGGCGAGGAACATACCTCAAGACCCTCTAGTCAGGATGAGGGTTCGGAGAGCTAAGTTCCTGCTTAACAGCTTGCTTAAGGTGTTGTCGGAGGACTCCCTAGATGTTGGGAGGATTAAGATGTCCTTCTTAGACCTCCCGATGTCCAGAGCTTTCGCTGGGATCATAGGTGTAGCAGCTACGGAGCTCTCCAAGGCTTACCGTAAGGGCATAGTACTCATAAGGGAGGAGCAGGATAAGGTAGTCATAACGGTTAGATCTGCCCGTAGGGACGCGTTGGAGCTTTCTAAGCAGATAGCTAGCTCACTGAAAGGAGTTTACGGGGGCCACGCAGAGGCCTCATCCATAACGATACCCAAAGAACCTGTAGGAAGCGTGGTCAGTAAGATCCTCAGTACAGTGCTGGGAGTGGAGAGCACGTCGTAGATGTCTAGGGGACTGCCTTGAGGGAGGTGCTCGTAAGTGGTGAGGTAGACCCACCAGATCTTGTGGAGCTAGTCAGTAAGTGGTTCAGAAAAGCTACAATAATATCTATCTCAAGATGCTCCATCGAGTACTCCGGTAGGGCAACAAGCACCGCGAGGGAGGCACCAAGACTGATAATCTTGAAGAAGGATGGGACCCTCCTAATACATGAGGCAGTAGGGCGCGACCCCCTAAACTGGCAACCTAAATCTGAGATCTATGCTAGGAAGGTGGATGACGAGACAGCTGAGATCAGGGCTGTGCGGACTAGCCCTAAGGAGGAAGTCCTCGTGCGGGTGAGGGGCCGTTCCTGGATACTCATAGCGGACCTAGGTAGTGTAGGGCTATCCCTCTTCGGTAGTGAGGACGATTTAGTGGATGAATTATCGAGGAACCCTTCACTAATTCTAGGTGGTGCCACACTCATCGCGCGTGAGGTGAGTACACCGTACGGTAGGGTAGACCTCCTCCTACGTGATAGTTCAGGTAACCTCGTCGTAGTTGAGGTGAAGAGATCTAGAGCTGACGTTGAGGCAGCGTACCAGCTACACCGCTACGTAGAGTACTACAGGCGCTTAGGCCTGAACACTACTGGTGTGCTGGTGGCTCCTGAGGTGAGTGGTCAGGCAGTTAAGTACTTGGGAGACCACGGACTTAGGTTCGTGAAGTTGAAGTACCCGCTTAAGTAGTGCCCTACTCAGCATGAAGTACTCTATACTCCTTAGCTGCTGCTATTAGTCTCCTGTACGTGTTCCCCGGAGTTTTCTGAGGGGGTTGAGACTAGCTTAGCTAGCTTACTGTAGGTTGCTAAAGCGCTTTTCAGGAACTTATAGAGGACTCTACACTCGACCTTAGTTAGGGCGGCCTTGTTTAGTATGTGTTTAAGTGAGGCTACCTCGTCCCGGCTCATCCCGTAGGCAGACCCCAACTTCTCTATGTACGACACAACTATCTCCATATAGTCCCCGGCACATCTCTCACCCACTACCAGGCTCTCAGTAGGCCCCAGAACCTCGTAGAGGTATAGAGCTACAGCATGAGATAGATTCAGAACGTTATAGTCTGAAGGTGTTATGAGTGTTGAGACTAGTGAGCAGGTAGATAGCTCAGACCTAGTCAGCCCGACACTCTCCCGCCCGAAGACGAGGGCTATCTTAGAGCCCGGGGGCACTAGCCACCGGATAGCTCTGGGGGACACAGCCTGCCTGAGGGGGTCGTCCGGTGAGCCAGCTATCGACGTAGTGCATATTGAGATGTCCACACCCTCAAGACATTTCCCCAGCTCGTCGACGACCCTAACCTTCTCGAGAAGTACTGACCCACCCGCCGCGAACTCCACGACCTCGTGGTCGTGAATGTCGAACTTGGGGTTCACGACGCATATGTCGTCTATGCCGAAGTTCCTGCTGAGCCTCAGAACCTGGCCGAAGTTCATTCTCCCCTCGGGCTCCACCAGCACTATCCTAATAGCTGTGGGAGGGATGGAGCTCAACTCACTTCTCTCCATATAGCTTACTTAGACAATCAAGAAATACTGCTGTAGCGACGTTCCTGGGTGGGTGTACGAAGAGGTAGTACCTCTCACTCCCCCTCAACTCACTAAGTATCCTCTCCACCACAGCTTTCTGGGGGTCGAAACCCTTAACTCTGTTCCTTATGTCAGCGAAGTTCTTGAACGGCTCCCTACTCCTCTCCTCAAGTATAACCCAAAGGGTCTTCTTACCTACACCGGGAATTAGCTCCAGCATGTGGAGCTTTATCGTTAGGGGCTGCGCTATGTTGAAGAAGGTTGTGAACTCCTTCTCCAGCTCCAGGACTATGCTCTGAATAGCTGTCGGTAGGTTTGACTTAGCTATGGAGGTCAGGTCATCGTACAGTATCGGCTCACCCCACACGAACGACACCTTATCACGTAGCTCCCGCCTGGAGAAACCTACGTAAAGCTTCTCACCGATAGCTACGTCCACTCCGGGCTTCGGGTGGAACTCCAGTAGAGTGAAGTACCTGCATCCGATTGCCTGAGCTATGGGTCTTTCCCGGTGGGATGGGTGGTGATGATCTGTCGGGTTTCCCCTAGGCATGAAGTCCAGTACTAGAGCGTACTCTTCCCTACTTACTAATCTCCTCCAATAATCCCTATCTCTAGAACTCATAGTATCACTTTCTAGCTAGCCTATCTACTGGCTCCTGTGGCAGTATGTGTTAACTAGCTCTAAGATCTTGGATATTACATCGTCACTTACCGACTCCTCGAAGTTTAGGAGGATCTTAACCTCCTCCTCGCTCTTGGGGGCTACATCAACCAACATGGAAGCAGTTATATCCTTAAGCCCTAAATCAAGTAGCTTCCCGTAGAGCTCCTCAGGCTGCTCACACCTATTGAGTAGGTCTGCTAGCTCCATGGTCCTCTTAGCTATGCTCCTAACAACAAATCCTCTCTCCTGAGACTCAACCAACTTCTTACGTACTAGAGCTAGAGGGATGTTCCTGACTTCCAGAACCTTCATATTATTTTCCCTAGCTTCCTGGCTGGACAGGCCTTAAGTGTTCGGGAACGACCATCAGGACCTTCCTTTTACTACCTACGTAGACCTCGACGAGGTAGGCCCTCCCCCTCCTACCTATTACGGTCCCGGTCTTACCTATGTACCTTCTGTGTGGTAGTGCCTCATGTATAGCTGGGTTGGGCACTATGTGGACCTTATCACCGACCTTATACTCAATCATGAGTAGGCTTAGCCTGGGTACGGCTCCCCTCTCCCTAACACTCTTACTCAGCATCTTCCTAGTCTTATGCCTCAAACCCTGAGATGCTTTAACCACCTACCACCACCATCCCAAAGCTACATAAGATAAACTTAAATATCCTTTTTCAGTACCCTACCTACGTTTCCTACCCCTACCACCAGCTGACATCATGCTCAGCAAGCTGTCCTCAGATATGACTCTCTGCTTAATCTCCTCAACAGCCTGGAGAACCTCATCGAGGGACCCACCCGCACTAGCACCTACCTTGTCGAGGAGCTCCTTCCCGAGAGACGTGAGCCTCAGCTTCCTCCTCTCAGTAACCTCCAGTAGCCCTAGGTAGAGCAGTATCCTCACATCCTCGAGGAGGTCCCTGGAGTTTACTGCCTTACCAACAACCTGGAACTGGTACCCCAGGTCCTTACCTTTCTCTGTCTTCAGTATGTACAGCGCGTTCACCAAACCCCTCTCACTGACCTCACCGAGCCTACTAACTACGGAGAGAACACCCACCTTCCTAGAGTCCTTAAGCACCTCATCCACAGTCACCACAGGCCTAGTCACGATCTTCAGCTCCTTCGACACTGTCTTCTCAGCCTTCTGAGACAACTTAGAGCACCTTGAGACTATGTTATAGAAGCATATTAAGCTTTAATGCGGGCCACCTCAAGACCGATTATCAAGGACTACGTATAGTACATGCGGCCCGCAGGAAGCGGAGGCAGTGCCCCGAGCCTGAGAAGAGAATGCCCAAAGCTATGAGCAGATACAACCAGATGATAAGGTTTCGAGAGTACTAGGTCTACTGTGGTACGCTATCGACAAGGGTTGAGCTGTGACTAGACGGCTTCACTCTGCTTCTTGTGGACATGGGTGATTAGCTCCGCGAACATAGCTCTCATTAGCTCCCGCTCTCTAGCTACCTCCTCCACCCCGTACCTGCTCCTCGGCCTTGAGAGGCTCTCGCGGACTATGTGGAGGACAGGATTGTACGGTACGTAGATGCTGTCCCACCCTTTCAGAACCAGCTGGAGGCCTACATACTGCTCGTATCTTATCCCCCTCTTGAGGAGCGGGTGCTCGGGGAATTCCACCTCGTCTAGGGCCTCCTTCTTAAAGCTCATGTTAACGCCCCTATACGGTAGTGAGTAGCAGGTCCTGCCGGGTATGTAGGGGCCGAAGGCCACCCTCATGTCATTAGTTATGTAGACCCCTAACCTGTACTTCTTTAGTAGGGGGTGGGGTCTCCTAAGCCACGGCCTAGCAAGCCACTTACGTAGCCTTACGAGGGGCTGCTCCTCTGGTCCCTTCTTAAGGCCTTCCCTGAGGTCTAGGTATATGTCCCTACTGCTAATACAGCCAGCACTGTAGCTTCTGTGGAGCTTTAGGTAGGTCTCCACCCACCTGGGGTTAGGTACCGCGTCTTCATCAGTGAAGATCACTACATCACCTCCCGCACTTCTCTTGCCGAGGTTAAGAGCGTGGGTCACATACCCTTCGCACTGCTCTACAACGACACAGTTGAGGGCCTTCTTAGCGCAGACCTCCTCAACACGCCTCGGTTCGGCCCCCTTAAGGACTACGACAACCTCACTAGGCCTCACAGTCTGCCTCGATAGGCTGAGTAGTAGGACCTTAAGGTAGGGGGTTCCCAGCGAGGGCACGACGACGGAGGCTCTGTAGGGCATTAGCTACACCCACGAGCTAGTACTCCGAGCTCTTTCCCACAGCTCCCAGCACTCGCAGTAGGTTACCGGGGTAAGCACCGGACCATCCCTGAGGTAACGTCGGGTCTAAGGCTTTATACGCTATCTCACTACTGTGTGAAGTGTACAAGCACTTTAGCTTTAATTATGGAGGGAAAACTGTCTGTTCCTCTTCTTTGAGTGGTTAAGGACCTACCTCTTTATTAGGTATGTTAGTGGATGATCCGGGACTGGGGGGACATCAGCATTTGATAAACTGCGGGCGGGTACCTCAGGTTCACGGTCTTCAACCTGTTGAGGGTTTTCTGTAGGTCCTCCACCTTCATGCCTAGCCAGAGCTCGTCATCCTGTGCCTCAGCTATAGCCCTCGCACCACCGCACGGCACTGTTAACCACGGGCTCCTACCCTCCGCGACTGTGGCAACCATCTCACACGCTGCGTGTCCGTTGAAGTCTGATGAGGGCTTGATACCGGTGCTGTCGAAGTACCCGACGAGAAGTAGGTATGCCTGAGCTGAGTTAGCTATCAGTATCACACCGTCAGGGTCCAGCTTCAGCTTACTGAACTGCTTAAGTGGTGCGAACACTCCTGACTTGTACTTACCTGCTTGGAGTGCGTGAATCCCCTCAACAAGCTTCTTAAACAGATCCTCACTGTACGCGAAGTCCTTAACCCACCTCAACATCAGGTCCTCGGGAGGGGTCTTGAAGCCCAGGATGTACGTCCCAACAACGCAGGCATCAACGTTATCACCGTTAACACCCACCGTCATGCCGTACACAGCAGCTAATTTAATGACCTGGCATAGGGCCAGGTTCTTACTAAGGTATGGAACACCCTTAATCACTTTCTCGGAAAGCTTAAACCCTACCGGATCCCCCTTAAGTCTTAGAATGCTGACCACTTCATTATGTAATGCTTCGTAATCAATCATACTTTCACCACACATAATACTATAAATACAAAAATATAGTTACCACATCACAGCTAAATAGCCCCTCCCTGGAGAACGGGAGTCGCGAGGTGCGGGTTAAACCAGCTTAAAGCTTTTCTGTCAGCACGTTTTAGCGGCTTGATGAGTAGAGCCATACACTGGGGTTTTGATTACTGAAGAAGCTTAAGTTAGGGGAGTTGATTCTTAACCTACTCTCCTGAAATACTGGTTGAGTTTCTAGTGATGACTACCTCCAATATCTTGAAGAAGCTCCTTGAGCTTACCTCCTTAACTACCACCTCCACGCGGGTCTCACTACCCACCGCCAGGTCTTCTAAGCACGAGCTGTCGGAGGTTACGACCTCGATCACCTCCCCCCACTTATTGATCGTTATTACGTAGGCTCTACTCAGGTTGTTGAGTAGTAACGCGCACGCTACGTCTTCCGGTGTTGTTCTAGGTACTACGATTATGTCTCCGGGTCTCGGGTTTCTTAGGTATAGGTGTACGAACCTCTCCACCCAGGGTCCGGTGACTACGGGCTTACCCAGCCTTGAGATTTCCTCAGCTACTTCCAGGGCTTGATCGTATATTTCCAGGATACCTGGTGTGGGGACTATGCCTGCCGGCATCCTCCACAGGGAGCTTACTAAGACGCTGTTCAGGTTATTCAAGCCCTCCGTGCTTACGGCTAGGAACCCCGGTAACGTGAGGAATACTAGGAAGATTATCTTAGCTACCCTACTCCTCATCAAGCTCAGCTGAGGTACTGCTAAAGCGACTATGAAGGGGGATGCGGACATCAGTAACCTATCCCACTCACCACCCGAGAAGTCTGTTAGTGGTGTTAGTAGAGGTGAGAGTGATAGAGCTACTAGGGTTGAGGCTGTGGCTATGGATACCTTAGCCCTACCCCAAAACCTCTCAATACCTAGTAGGAAGAACGGTATGAGAGGGCCTAAGCATATCAGTATGTACGGGTAGACCCACTCCCTAAACGTGAGGCTCTCAGTAACTACCGGTGGGGTGTAGCCGAGTACCAGGTTCCCCGCGATGGGTGCCCTCAGATACCAGGAGATCAGGGCGTAGGACACTACCGCTGTAGCTGAATACACTGCGGAGATTAGGGCCCTGTCCAACCCCCTCAACCAGCGTACGTGGAGGAGTAGGGTGTATGCTGAGATAATGATTGATATAGCCGCCCCGAACTCGCTGGCAAGCCCTGCTAGGAGGAGTAGTGGTACTGCCTTAAGTAGGCTACGTGGATCACGCTCAGAGCTATCTACCAGTATTAGGGAGGCTATGATGAGGATCTGTGAGAGCATCTGCTTATGTAGATCCCACGAAAGCCTTAAACCAATTAGCGATAACGAGAACGCTAGGGATACCGCGAAAACGGTCCTCCCACCACGGTTAAGTACCTTAACACAGTACGTAGCCACTAAGGCTGTGAGGCAACCGTAGGCTACGGGTGGGTAGATCTTGAATAGGTGTGCCGGGTCTACCAGTAGTGCTGGTAGGTAGAGGAGCCAGTCCAGTAAGGGCGGTACGTTCCTCACACCACCCATCCAGTGGTATGAGCCGAAGAAGCTCGGGGAACTCACGAAGTCCCTTAAGTGAGCTACGTAGCTCACCGTATCGTAACCGATGAGTCTGGGACCGTTTGTCCCTAGATGCTCGTTGATGTGGGTTTATGTTCGTTCATCGCATCTAGGGACTTCTACCTCGCTCACAGGGGTTTCCCTACCCCTGCGGGTCATGGGTGGCTGTCGAGCCCAACGGCATGGGGCTCCCATCTACGTCTAACCCCGCAGAGCTCGGAGCACTGCTCCCATCACTCAGCGGGGTGTCCAAGCTACTTATAGGAATGGAGTTAATAAGCTTAACGCATAACCCCAGAACACAGCAACCCTAAAACCATAAACACAACGACCACTAATCAAAAACAGAACAGCCCAGATGATCTCCGGTAGTAACCTCACGCAGAAGCCTATTATGAAGCTGAGGACTATCGGGTACCGCCCTAGGAGGCCGGTGAAAGACCTTAACCTGCTTAGAAGTTCCTCGAGAGATATCGAGTGGGTGAATATTGTGGGACCCTTAAACACTGCGTGGAGTGTAAGGCATAGGACTACCAGGTACGTTCCCAGGAAGGTCACCGCGTAGCCTACTACAGCCATTTCAGGACTCCGCGTGAAGCCCCCTACGTAGAATAAGTGGGAGCTCGTAAGGTAGGTGCGGGCAACTAGGTAGAGCCTAGCAGACCAAGCCGTGGCGAGCCCGACAAGCTCGAGAAGAATTGTTGATGTGGTAGGAGCTGTAGAGTACGTCTTGAGATCTACCGCAGCAGCTAGGGTAGTGAGGATGAGTGAGGTGAGGAGGACGTAGTCCAGCCTAACCAAGAAGTAGGGGTGGCTTAGCTGTCCAGGTACTAGAGGAATCAGTAGGATAGCGAGGCCGGTGAGACCTACTAAGACCCTGAACCTCCTCAACAAGCTGAACAATAACTCAAGACCTGGAATAGCTAACCACCCGTGTATCTATAGAGAGGTGAGCTACTTAAGCATGAGATACCTAAACATAAAACAACTCCGCAGACCGTGAACAGCACAGTGAACTCACCGGAACCAGCCCCGTGGAAATACTCCCGCAGTTTACAGGCTCACCACGTGGGAGGTCCTAAACCGTCGAGTCTAGTATCCTGTACCGTGAGGAGGTAACCTAACTAATGTTCTGATAACCTGTTAGAGGGTATCACAGCCGGTCAGAACCTCCACATCATCTTCGGAACATATTAGAGCCATAAACGCTCTATCTACGTCTCAATCTCCTCGATCCCTTCCCTCCCCCTCTAGGGCTATCCTTAGGGTCTAGCACCTTCGGTGCGGGTCCTAGTGACTTTCTTTGGGTGGGGACCTATTCCCTGAGCGTTAACACTGCTCTCTGCGGAGCTTCTTAGCTAGCTGCTTCCACCCATCATTGCTTTACGGGTTTCTCTACCTTAGGATGTGGGTCTACCTGCTACAGAACATTATCTCGTAGTTTGCTGGGTCGTCGTCTCTATACCACCAGTAATACCATCCGTAGGGCCTACCGCTCACGTCGATGACTCTGACGTAGGGCTTGGTGTACTGGCTGTCGTCCCTACCGGATTTGTAGAAGTTTACGGTTAGGGTGGTGGACCATGCTCCGATGTAGGTGAAGGTTATGTCTGTAGATGTTATAGATGCTGATGAAAGATCTCTTCTGTAGGTCTGTATCTCCATGAAGGAGATGTCGCAGTTACCTCTGAAGGGTCCAGAAGCGTAGTGTGGTGAGGTTGTGGGTGGTGTGTAGGGTTGGGCAGGCTCCCAATCTATCGATTGCCCGCCTACACTGACCGGGTAGAGGTACCAGTACCGGTAGCAGATATCCCCAGATGTATCGCACCACCTACCCTCCACGTACCTGAATAATACGTTGAGGTACACCCTAACCTTACTGTTACCACTGAGAGCTTCACTACACCCACCAACAACCGAAGGTGTTAACATCCTACCAGCACTCAACCACTGAGGTGTTTCTTGGTCGCATGAACCTAGGTAGCAGAAAGCTGAGTCTGCGAAGCTCTCTACATATACTGCTGAAGCCCTCGGAGACACTGCGAGGCAGAAAACTGTCTCGAGACCTTCTATGCTGTATAGGTACGGCCCCCTAATCCACGTTGCGCAATCAGTCCACACATACCCGCCCGGACCTTCCCTCACTTCAGCTATGTAGCACACCCCGCTAGCACTACCCCCACCATCATGCCCGGCCTGTGCCTCTGTAGTGCTACTAGGGGGTCTAGCTAAGCTGACAGCCTCCCTGTGTACTATGCTCCTCGGGTAGACCTCAACTATCTTGGAGAACTTAGCTGTGGTGATCCTACCCTTAGTGCAGTGCACTACTACCCCGAACTCCTGTGGCTCGTAGTACTCGATAAAGTAGCTCCTAGACGTATCGTCATACCTCAACTTAACCGGGATGGCCTGTACGTACTTCTTCACAGACACCACGACACCCGGAGATGTGAGCCCGAAATACAGAGGTTCCGGCAAGCCCCTCTCAGTCGGGTTCATCTGTGTAGGGAACCTATGCACAGCTACGAAACACCTATCCGCATCAACCCTCGGAACCAGGATGTCGAGCCACACGAGGACTACAGGCCTACCGTTTGTCCCTAGATGCTCGTTGATGTGGGTTTATGTTCGTTCACCGCATCTAGGGACTTCCACCTCACTCGCAGGGGTAGGGAAAACCCCTGCTGGTCATGGGCGGCCTTCGTCCCGAACGGAACGCGGGACACATCTACGCTTAACCCCGCAGAGCTCGGAGCATCGCTCCCATCACTCAGCGGGGTATCCAAGCTACTCATAGGAATGGAGTTAATGAGCTTAACGCATACCCCAGAGCACAGCAACCCTAAAAACAACCAACCACAAAACCATGAACCCAACACCCACCAATCAAAAACAGAACAGCCCTTCCTCAGTAGGACCTCAGCTACGGACCTAGCGTTCACGGTTGATGATATGTAAACGTGCCTATATCTCTGTTTAATAGCTTCAACCACGGCAACAGCCCCGGAGCTGGTCCTGATCACTAGCTCACTAACACCCCTCCCTAGATACGTTGGTCCGTGCTTAACGATCTCGCTCGGTGAGTTATCCAGGTCCGCTTCCTGTGGCTTTACACCGTGAACCTTGGCTGAGAGGGGTAACCCCCTCGACCGAGCGAAGCTAACAGCGTCGCTGAGCTCGGAGAAGACGTAGATGCTTTTAAAACCGAGGCTGAGGGCAACGGCCACAGTAGTTGAAAACCTCAGCACGTCTATCACGACAACAGCATCGGCCTCCTCATCAAATCCTTCCTTAAACCAGGTGACGCGTACTACGGTCGTGTGTAATCACCTACAAGGTTATGGCTATCATAAATTATAGTAAAAACCTATTTGGGAAGCCGACCCCGGTTTAGGCAGTCACTTCTTAACAACTTTCGGGAATGTTAACAGTATGTTGAACCAGCCGAGGAAGCCTCCGAATATCCCTGCTAGGCTTACCCATATCCAAAGTATCCATGGATCTATTAGTGGATTTCCTGTGAGGGGCCCAGCACCAGATCCGGGCCCGATGCCACCGAAGTAGAGAGCTAAGTACATAGACAAACCGTTGAAGTACGGGAGACTTCCGTGCTGGAAGATTGGGTGGAACCTCATTATGTAAACAGCTATTGCGACCCATATGAATATCCAGACAGCAACCGATGTGAGTAGATCCCACCCGGCATAAACAACGCAGTAGTTGTTTATAGTTGCGAAGATAGCCATGGTTAAAGCACCTAGCGGGAACAGTATCCATATGTATTTCAATGCTGAGGGCTTTGCTCCGAGCGCGAAGTACTCAGCCCAAGCTATGAAGGATGCCCACAGCGCTAGGTTGTACTTGCCCAGTAATGTTCCGAAAGGTAGTGACACGATGACTGTTATAGCTACAGCAAGCCAGAGAGGTACCCTCTGCACGATAATTTCGGTAGGCTTAGAGGCCAATTGAGTAACACCTCACAAACTATACGTCGTAAAGGTTTATAATCTTTCTGGAAGAATAGTACATGAGGTGCCATACTTGGTTGAGTACATTCCTAGGAAAATAATTCTAGAGAACATGTACAGTAAGATATCTAAGGGCGAGCCAATAATAGGTGTTGGCGCGGGTGTGGGCATAATAGCTAAGGTAGCGGAGCTAGCTGGTGCGGACCTCATCATAATATATAACTCGGGCAGGTACAGGATGGCTGGCTTCGGGTCTCTTGCTGGGCTCATGCCTTACGGTGATGCTCACCAAGTACTCCTGGAGTTAGCTCCCGAGGTGTTGAGCGTCGTTAAGTACACACCTGTTCTCGCTGGAGTTACGGGTACACATCCATTCTATCAAGGCTACAGGATGAAGAGGTTCCTGCTACAACTGAAGGACATGGGGTTCTCAGGTGTTCAGAACTTCCCGACCGTCGGACTTATCGATAAGAACTCACTATTCAGGAGGAACCTAGAGGAGACAGGGATGGGTTACGATAAGGAGGTTGAGATGGTGAAGATGGCGCGTGAACTCGATATGCTTACAACACCCTACGTGTTCGACGAGGAGGACATAGTCAACATGCTGAAGGCTGGTGCCGATATCCTGGTCCTACACTTCGGCTTAACAGCTAAGGGAACCATAGGAGCTAGAACCACCATATCCCTAGAAGAAGCTGCTAAGAAAGCACAGGAGTGGTCTGAGCTAGCGAGGAGTCATAAGCCGGACGTAATCGTCCTAGTCCACGGGGGGCCGGTAGCTGATCTAGGTGATTGGAGGTACATAGCTGAGAGAGTTAGGGGAGTCCACGGATTCTTCGGAGCTACAACATTTGAGAGACTACCTACCGAGAAGGCAGTCGCAGAGCAGATAAGAGCGTTCAAAGCGACGCATATAAAGACTTAGAGGTCTCATATATGATTAAGAAACCTACGATAGCTATCCTAGTAACCCTGGATACTAAGGAGTGTGAGGGCTACTATCTGAAGGAGAGGGTGGAGGCACACGGAGGTAGGGGTTTACTAGTAGACCTATCAATGCGTAGGTACACCCCCAAGTTAGGTAAGCCAGACGTAAGTAACGAGGAGATCGCTAGAGCTGCTGGCGCCACCATAGACTACGTAAGCAGTCTCGACAGGGCGAAAGCTCAGGAAGTTATGGCTCGAGGAGCTACCAAGATACTTAAGGAACTCCTAGCGAGGGGGGAGTTAAGCGGGGTCGTAGGTCTCGGAGGATCTACAGGCCTCTCCTTAGTAGTCTCAGTAATGCGTGAACTACCTATGTTCCTACCTAAGTTCGCTGTAACCACAGTCATAACGGAGGCTGGGTCGCTCATAGCTGGAGCGGACATATCGCTCGTATGGTCTATCTCCGACTTAGCAGGTGGTGAGAGGGTTAACGCTATAGAAGCTGAGGTACTTAACAAAGTAGCTGCCGCAGTAGTTGCGGCTGCTTCACCAGCTCCGTACACTATCGAGAAACGCCCTACAATACTCTCTACGCAGTTCGGTAACACGACCCCACACCTCATAGTAGCTAAGGACTACCTAACTAAGGAGGGCTACGACATAATACCATTCCACGCTCTCGGAAAGACAGGTGGGTACACTATGGAGAGGTTAGTGGAGGCCGGGCTAGCTGCTGGGGTATTAGACCTAACAACACACGAGCTTGTGGATGAGGTAGCTGGGGGTGTTCTCAGTGCTAGCTTCGGGGATAAGCTGAGGTTAACTGCGGCCGGGCTTAAGGGAGTACCGCAGGTAGTTCTGCCGGGGGCTGTTGACATGATAAACTTCTGGGGGCCTGAGACAGTCCCGGAGAAGTTCCGGGAAAGATGTGTTTACGAGCACAGTAGGGGGCTAGTCACCTTAGTTAGAGCTACAGCTGAGGAGCTCTACGCTACAGGTAAGCTAATGGCTGAGAGACTTAACTTAGCGGTAGGACCTACAGTCGTGATCTTCCCGCTCAGAGGCTTTAGCATAATAGATAACGACCCTAACGCTAAGCCGAAGAACGCCCCTCCCGGAGCTTACTGCCAGAAAATGGTTTTCAAGGATGGTGAGGTAGTGTTTGAGAAGACCTCCAAGCCTTGGCACGACCCGGTAGCAGACCTCCAGCTACTTAAAGCCCTACTCGAATACCTAGACCTCTCCAAACCGAACATAGACCTGATAGTAGTTGATTACAACATAAACGACCCTGAGGTAGCACTACTCAGCGCTAAGATCCTTGACAGCATGATTAAGAACGCCTGGAAGAAAGGACACATCCCGGACGTACCGGGATTAGAACCTCATAAAGTCCTTAAAGACCCGGAGAAAATTAAGGAGCTCCTAAAGGAGAGACTCAGCTAGAAACCCTAACCGTTTGTCCCTAGATGCTCGTTGACGTGGGTTTATTTTCGTTCATCACATCTAGGGACTTCCACCTCGCCCACAGGGATCTACCTATCCCTGCGGGTCATGGGTGGCTGTCGAGCCCAACGGCACGGGGCTCCCATCTACGTCTAACCCCGCAGAGCTCGGAGCATTGCTCCCATCACTCAGCAGGGTGTCCAAGCTACCTACAGGAATGAAGTTAATAAGTTTAACGCATAACCCCAGAGCACAGCAACCCTAAAAACCATAAACACAGAGACCACTAATCAAAAACAGAACAGCCCTAAAGACCTCGCGGTAATTAAATAGTAATTGATTTTACCTTAAGTTTATCGTGACCAAGTACGTAACGCAATCAACATCTCCTTCTCTCCTTTCCTCTTACTTGTAGGGGTTTACATCCACATATGTTCCCACAAGAGAGCTTGTTAATTGAAAACCATGTTAGTAGGGAGCTTTAAAGCCCTATCTGAGACTCCAGCAGAATCAGGTGGCTTAGAGAAACATAAGTTGTAATATGTGCACTGTGTAAGCTTATAAGTGCACATCGGAGAATATCAAGCTGGTGTAAGCCGTGGTAGATGTTAGTACGGTTAGGAAGGATGAGGATCTCCATGGCTACGTATGTCCCGCACTGATCCAGGACTTTAGGATGAGTGAGGTAATCATGAAGAAACTGGGTAGTATGGTTGAGGAGGTTCTGCGCCTAAAATTTGCTGGAGGACTTGTCGCGGTGGTTGTTGATGGGAACATCTTAGTGGGGTTTGAGTACCCGGTGCTGGGGGCTGGGTAAGTATGGTGGGGAGAAACCTCCTCGTAGCTGTGTTAATCACTGCTATCCTTCTAGGTACTCTCGGAGTTTACTTAGTTAGTCGTGGACAGCTATCGAGTGAGGGTGTTACAACCCCTTACGTGGAGGTTAGCCCGGTAATCATTAAGGACCACGCAAATAGGACTATCACGATAAGGACCCCGCCGAAGAGGGTCGTAGCTATAGGGCCCGGCATGCTTAGGCTCGTTAGCTACCTAGGTGCGGTAGACCTGGTTGTAGGTGTTGAGGAGGTGGAGAAAAGTTGGGGAGCTGTAGGTAGGGACTACGCTATGGCTTACCACGAGCTATTCAAGGACCTACCTGTTGTAGGTCCCGGAGGGCCGGGTAAGCCACCGTCACCGGAGCTCATACTGTCCGTTAAGCCGGACCTCGTCATAATGAGCTCGAGCTACCTTACCTACGTAGACCCAGATAAGCTGTCTTCCGAGGTTAACGCGACTGTGATAGTCCTGGACTACAGCCCAGTCACGTCGGTCGACCTCTCCCTGTTCTACGACGCCCTGAAGATCTTGGGGAAGGTCCTCGGTAGGGAGGAGAGGGCTACGCAGCTCATATCCTATGTCCAGTCCCTCCTGAGAGACCTCTCCAATAGAACTAGAGGTCTAAGTGGGACTAACCTGAGAGTGTACGTGGGGGCAGTATCCTATAGAGGTGCCCAGCCCTTCACAGCCACGCAGTCACCCTACCCACCACTAGCGTGGCTCGGTATTGGGTCCATAGTTGATAAGCTCGGTAGGCGTGGCTTCATTAACGTAGACTTCGACTACCTAATCAAGGAGGACCCGGACGTAGTGTTCGTAGATGAGGGTAACCTCAACATAGTTATCCAGGACTTCGAGAAGGACCCGCTGAAGTACTGCTCACTCAAGGCCTTCAGGAACGGTGAGGTGTACGGGCTAATACCATTCAACTACTACCACTCGAACATCGCGACAGCCCTCGCAAACGCCTACTTCATAGGTAAGGTACTCCTCCCGGAGAGATTCGCTGACATAGACCCCGCTAAGAAGGCTGACGAGATCTTCAAGGTCTTCCTCGGTAAACCACTGTACCAAGACTTCATCTCTGGTGGTTACCGGGGCTACACCAACCTCGCGCAGATATTCCGATGTTCGTGAGGCCTAGTGCTGTGAGGGTGAGGCTGTCCCGATGCCTAGGTACCGGGTCGGTTACCTACCCCTCTTTTTACTGTTAACAGCTCTACTCCTAGTCCTCTCCCTAGTAGACCTGATAGTAGGGCCCTACACGATCAGTATGGGGGACATATTATCCTACCTACTGAGAGGTCCCGACGTCAGCAAAGCCACGACAGTGGTGATAGGTATGAGGCTTAGGAGGGTGTTGACAGCCATAGCTGCTGGGGGACTCCTAGGTACCTCAGGCTACGTCGTGCAGGCTAACCTAAGGAACCCCCTAGCATCACCATTCACCCTCGGAATCCAGCACGCAGCTGCTCTCGGTGCTGGGGTAGGTATCCTCGTCTTGGGGGGAGGTGGGGTTGTAGGACCTAGGAGCGCTACCTCCGCAACGATACTTATTGCGAACCCCTTCACAGTCTCCATACTAGCGTTCGGAGCCTCCATGCTCCACACAGCCCTCGTACTTACCCTAGCCTACGTTACCGGTCTAACCATATACTCAATAATACTCGTAGCTCTAGCACTATCCTTCACGGTGCAGGCAGTCCTAGCTCTACTACAGTACCTAGTGTTCAACGAGATCCAGGTTGCTACACTGATGTTCTGGACCTTCGGGAGTGTTGAGAGGACATCGTGGCTTGAGGTGGAGGTACTTCTAGTTGCCTACGTAGTTATGGCTGTTGCCACCTGGGTCGTTGCTCCGGATCTAGACCTAATGCTACTCGGGGACGATATCGCCTCGTCTAGTGGGGTGAACCCGAGGGTGTTCAGAGCTGTTAGCATGTCTACAGCGGCACTCGCTACAGCACTGACCATATCGTTCGTGGGTGTGGTAGGCTTCGTATGCCTGGTATCGGGACACATAGCTAGGCTGGTCTTCGGCTGGAGTGCTAGGAGGTCTGGGCTAGCTTCCGGGTTAGTAGGTGGGTTAACAATGCTCGCAGCAGACGTAATCAGTAGGACAGTCATCAGCCCCGTAACCCTCCCCATAGGGATAACCACCACGATCGTCGGGGTACCGGTACTGATAGCCCTAGTCCTCGGTGGTGGGCGTGGTTATACTAGAGATTAGCGGGGTGTGCTTCAGGTACGGAAGTGTGGAGGCTCTCAACGACGTATCGTTCTCCATAGACGCTGGTGAGGTAGTCTCCGTCATAGGCCCCAACGGCTCGGGGAAGACGACGCTACTCAAGGTCATAGACGGCATAGTGAAGCCTGTGAGGGGTGCTGTGTACGTTGATGGGAGGAGTCTAGGTAGGTATAGCCGGAGATCCCTAGCTAAGATAGTTGGCTACGTTCCTCAGAGACTCAACATACAGCCCCTAACACTATACGACTTCGTCTTAAGTGGTAGGAGACCTCACTACGTCCTCACCCCGACAGCTAGGGATAGGGAGAAGGTCGTTGAGGCCCTCAAATCCGTGGACCTACTGGATAAGGCAGATAGGAAGCTAACGGAGCTTAGTGGGGGAGAACTACAGAGGGCGGTGATAGCGAGGGCCCTCGCCTCGGAGCCTAAGGTCCTACTACTCGACGAACCTACAGCAAACCTCGACCTAAGGTACCAGGTGGAGGTATTGGAGACCATCAGGAAACTCACGAAGAGTAGGGGGATCACTGCGGTCATGGCGTTACACGACCTCTCACAAGCTATGAGGTACTCCGACAAGGTCATAGTCCTGCACAGGGGGAAGGTTTACGCCCTAGGAGCTCCGGAGGAGGTAATCAACGAGAAGGTCATTGAAGCCGTCTACGGGGTTAGAGCCACTGTTCTGAGGGACCTCAAAGCCATCGTAGTCCTCTAGCTCAAGGTTCTCCACATTATAGTATCGACCCTAGGACGCCTCGGAAGGTAACCAGCTCCATCCACAGAAACCGTTCTGGTCTAGCACTAGCTTCACCTCTACCACTACTAGCCCTTACCTTAATGGGGTTAGTGGAGGTGATTAAAAAGGAGGTGGGCCCTCAAATACTCGAACATATCGACAACAGCAGGCCTAGTCACCTTCCCACCTACATTAACTACCGCGGGGCTGGCTGGGCTACTAGTACGGTTACTTCTAATACTGGCTGTAGCTGACGTAGTTAGCGCGGCAACCCTCTACCTAAAATATAGTAGGGGGCCCGAGACCAGGAAAGCCAGATAGCGAAACACTGAGCACAGCATGCACGGCCTAAACATTATGGGAGCTCACCACCCCACTCAGAGGAAAACTTAAATATATAGACACTAAGAATACTTAAATCTGAATCTAATGGTTAGGATTGAAGGAGGAACTACGTTTAAGTAGCTCCCCCAAGAGTTCGTCTACGCCTATGTAAGCTACAGCTAGGTACTTATCGGATGCTCCGTAGTAGACCAGGAGCTTTCCGTCTAGGACTACGTGGCCGCATGAGAATACGACGTGGATTCCCTCGGTCTCGTACCACTCTCTAGGTTCGAGTATCGGGTAGTCAAGTCTTGAGATAACTATGGTGGGGTCCTCCCTATCTAGTAGAGCTGCTCCGAGTCTGTACGCTCCGTCCTGGGATGACTTAGCGTGGTAGATCATGAGCCACCCCTCGTTAAACTCTAGGGGAGGTCCGGCGATCCCGACTCTATCACTATCCCACATACCTGGTCTTACTCTGAAGAATTCGTAGCCCCTGATCCAGTAGCCCTCGAACTCCAGGTCCTCCACGAAGTCTATCCATACGTTGGGGAAGAACCTGTGCAGTACTACGTACCTACCCTGAACCCTCCTGGGGAGTATAGCTGCGTTCTTATCCCAGACTCCGGGAGGTGAAATGGGCCTAGGCCTTGACCAAGCACTCCACCTCCTCTTGAGGAAGGAGTCTACGTCTATGCTTGTCATAACTACCCTAACGTAGTCGTAGGCATCACTGACAGCAGTGTACAGCATGTAGAGCCTGCCATCCAGTACCGTTACCCTAGGATCCTCACAACCCGCAGGTCCGAAGCCCCCTAGAATACGACTCTCAAAAGGCTCGCGAGGCCTGTAGATAGGTTCATCCGATACGTAAGTTACTGTAAAGCCATCAGGTAGCTCCACTAGGGCTATCGTTGAGGTTAGGTCGTAGTCCTGAGCCCTGAAGAGGATGTAGACCCTACCACCTAACTCCACCGCAGCGGGGTTGAATGCAGCGAACTCCATGAAGGGCTTCGCAGGGTCCGGCCTGAGGATGGGGTTCCCCTTAAACCTAGTGAGGGATACCACTAGGAACCACCCCTCAGTAGGTACTTAACTAAGTCCTCAACAACTACCTCAGCTACAGCAACGTACCTATCAGCCGCACCGTAGTAGAGGAGGACCTTATCACCTACCCTAGCAAGCCCCGACGGAAATAACACACCCCTTAAAGGCTCTGAGAAGGTGAGCTCGTACTCAAGTGTAGGGCTTAGAAGGGGCTTCTTAGACATAGCTACAACCCTAGCTGGATCATCCCTATCCAGCAGTACTGCGGCGACCCTGAACTCTCTGAAGTGCCCATCCTCGTAGACTATGTCCGGTACGAATAGTAGCCAGTAGTTATCTAGCTCTAGCGGTGGGGTCCCGATCTCCACGAACGGCTTCTCGGAAGTACCCTGGAGGACTACCCTAGCCTCACTTAGGGCAACCTTCCAGAACTCGCGGTCAAGGAGATCCGAGACCTTGCTGAAGTATACCAACACCACCCTAGATGGAGGTAGGTCGGGGTTCAGTGTTAGAGCTAGTACATACTTACCGTCATACTTCCTGGGGAATACGAAGCCCGCCTTGGAGTTGTAGGGGCAGATAACCCCTACCTTAGATACCCTCCTGAAGTCCTCGGTTACAGCTAGAGCTAGGCGTACCGTCTCCGGCCTAGGGGATATGGAGGCTACTGCTGTGTAGGTTATGTAGTAGACACTCTCCACCGCGGTGACCCGAGGATCCTCAACGGAGTAGGACTCCCACGGTAGCTCCGGACCTAGGAACATCCTCCTATACCCAAAGTTGTAGCCATCGTGGGATTCAGCATAGAATATCGTGGAGATCCTAATGCTCTCGTACGGTGACCTAGGTATCTCCTTAGATAAGGCTCTGTAGAGCATTAGCACCCTCCCATCGAGGACTGCGACTGAGGGGTTGAAGACCGCGGTAGCTTCAAGCCAGTTCCGCGGGTTTGGGTAGAGGATGGGATTGCCGACAAACCTCCTCAGCAGTAAGCAGCACCCATAGGTAGCTACAGCTATTGAGCTGTTTTAAGCTGTCAGGTCTTAGCGGGTAGAGCCTCGAGCTCCTCCTTCAGCTCCCGTAGGTTTACCTCACCTAGAGCTACGAAGTAATCTGATGCTCCGTAGTACACCAGTAGCTTCTCCCCAACTAGAGCAGCTCCAGTAGGGTACATAACACCTGGCTTACCGCCGGGGTACATCTCGTACCAGTACGTTGGAGCCCCTATAGGGTAGTCCGGCCTGTAGAGCACCTCCTCAGGGTTTTCACGATTTAGGACTGCGATACCGACCTTATAGTAGTAGGGGCTATCAGGGTACCTAAACATCTCTGGGGTAAGCCCCTCCGAGTAGTAGTAATCGTCCCAGCCAGTAACTCCGTAGTAAATCATTAACAACCCATCCCCCCACTCCACAACAACCCCAGCACCCACCTTCCTACTATCCCACGAGCTCGGCCTAGTCTTGATCGCAGGCTTCCCCCAGAGGTAGCGCCCTCTGGAGAATTCCTCAAAGCTCTCAACATAGTCTAGCCATATATGTGGGAAGACCCTGTGGAAGAAGGCTAGCTTACCACCGACCCTCCGGGGGAGCATCACGACGCTCTTATCAGCTACACCAGGACGTGTTATTACTAGAGGCCTACTCCAACTATCCCAGCGATGCTCCAGGAAGTCCCTCAGATCTATCCAGCTAATAGCCCCCCTAGGGGGGTCAACACCATTGTAAGCTACGTAGGTTAAGTAGAGCTTACCGTCGAGTACGGTGGTCCGGGGATCCTCAACACCGAAGTGGGAGCCTCCCGAGAGGTTGGAGAGCCTGGTACTCACTAGCTGCACCTCCTCAAGGTTTACGTAGGGAGTGAGATCCGGGTGCACTTCGAAGCTCTCCCTAGGTACGTACACAGGCTCACACTCTCTTTCTAAGACCTCATAGCCCCCGTCGAGGACGGCTAGACCCAGTGTAGATATACCGCTACGAGATACCTGCCTGTAGAGTAGGTATACCCTACCTCCATAGCTGAAGACTGCTGGATTGAAGGTTCCGCCAGCTTCCCAGAAGCATCCCGGCCTAGGCCTTAGTAGGGGGTTACCGCGCCACCTAACTAGTTTAATAAAGCCCACCTCAGCTCCCGTAACTCGGCTTGTGGAAGCCTACATAGTGTATTACGGTAGGTTAATTAAACCTCTACAGCAGGTCCTCACGTAGTTAGGGACATACTGAATCAGGAGCTCCGCAACTACTTCTCCAACTACTTTACATAAGTCTACGTGCAGTCCAGTACCCGTAGCGTGGAATTTTCACAAAGTTATTAAGGTAAGGTACTTTAACACGAGTAGAGACTCCTTCAGGAAACCAATAGAGCTGTCTTGTAGCTCCCACAATAAGTTCAACTGTATTACGGAACTGCACTATTAAGAGTGCTGAAACCAACCCAACGCAGTGAGTTTAGTGCTGGAGAGAGTGGAGGACTTAGAGTTAAGGAGGAGGCAGCTACTTCGACTTCTCTCAGACCTAGAGGAGAAGTACTCCATAAAGAGCTCTAGACTATTCGTTAGTGCCTACGCTTTTAGGGATGCTGCCACAAGAAGTGGTAGGGATGAGGTAAGAGGGGAGCTAACTCTATGGCTTTCACTATACGATGAGCTGAGAAGGATCGAAGCTCTTAGAGCCTCCCCGGAGTACTCAAGTAAGGAGCGTAAAGAACGTTAAGCCTAGTAATCTAGGGATAACCTCCCCGGGAAAGCCCGCTAACCCCTAACTTATCTCCCCCACTTAAGTGAGGTAGTCAGCAGCATGATCCAGCTAAGCTACCTAAACCCACCTCTCAGTGGACTAGGGTGGGTAATCAGAACACGTCATCCTGGGAAAGGTAGAGGTTTAGCGTACTCCACTCATAACTAAGGAGTAGGTGGAGTAGACCATCTAAACTACGCGGGGGCTCTCCATAGCCTCTTCCGGGAATATCGAGAGCCACAAATTTGTGGCTCCCTACGCCCTCGCGAGCGTTCTGCGGGGTGCTCGAGCGATGAGCTTAGATGGCTTAGTTATGTTTTGGGTGGAGTAGGCCCTGTCTAGTAGGTACACTCCCACTACTAACTATAGGAGTAGACCAACTGGAAGATTCACCTCTAGCTAGCTAGAAGTAATACACTACTCTAACAATTTAGACTGCTATGGCTTAAATTACTTGGGAGGAACCTAAATTAGATTGAAGATATCTATGCTATCAGCGAGTGAGGAGGAAGTCCCTAAATGCTATAAGGAGTCTCTACTTGTGTTAAGGTACCTCATCGTATACATATACGAGAATAAGTATTCAGGAACAAATGGTATTGGTATCTGAATACCTTTATGATTTGTTGGCACTACTTAGCTTATATGTTCCGGCATATACTGACCGTAAGGTATGTCGGTGTAGCTAGATGTCTGTAGGTAACGGTACGTCACCCCAGGGGGTTAACTATCGGACAGCGATTTTCGTAGATCTTGATGGTACGTTGGTTGTTTCCCCTATCTCGAGAATAATAAGGGAGGCTTACACTGTCCTAGCTAGTGCTTCCGGGTTGGGGCTCGAGGGTGTTGAGCGGCTTTCATGGGAGCTACATATAGGGTTGATAAAGGAGTCGAGCCCTCTAGCTTTTGACTGGGACTACATATACAGGGAGGTTGCTGGGAGGTTAGGTGTTAGGGAGGGATATAACATAGAGAAGAAGATGCTTGAGGTATGCTACCTAACTAGAGTCCTCGACGACGCGCTCAACGTACTGCCGAGGCTGAGGAAGCCCGGCACACTACTAGTCCTCGCTACTAACGGGTTAATGAAGTACCAGAGATGTGTCATCGAGCTCTACAACCTAGATCAATACTTCGACCAAATCATCACACCGGATACCCGCGGCTGCTTGAAGAACTGTGAGAGGTTCTACAGGGTTAGCTACTCAGACACATACGGTGGGGTCGTCATAGGAGATAACTACACATTCGATGTGCACTACCCGAAGAAATTCGGATTGAGAGCTATATACGTAGCTAGATCTAAGCACGATCCTTACCTCACTTGGATGGGGATTGAGAGGTCTGTCGAGCCGGATCTAACCATTGAGGACCTGAGGAGCCTCCCCAAACTACTTGAAGCACTCTAGAAACAGACGTAGATTCAGGTTTTCTAGGTATGCTAAGCCATCACAGCTTAATTACGTAGATGAGGCTCTAACCTGAACAAGACAGTGAAACTCGTCACCCAATTCACTAACCAAGCTAATATGGGCCATCACTCTTTAGAGTTGAGGATATTAGTAACTTGGTTGGGTGAGGGTTAGGACCTGATGGGAGAGTACCACCCTAGGACGGTGGAGTACGTTCTTAGGAAGGACCCGGAGTACAGGAAGTCTATGGGGCAGTTCTTTACTCCGAAGGGCCTTAGGGAGAGGCTTCTCTCACATCTCCCAAGGCTTTCCAAACCTAAGGTCCTGGACCCTGCCTGCGGTACTGGGGAGTTCCTGCTGAGTGCTAGGGAGTACTTCATAGACCCTGAGCTACATTGCTGGGAGATTGATGGTGAGTTAGCTGAGATAGCTAGGACCGTTGTCTCGGAGGCACGTGTCGAGGTGGTAGATTCCCTGAGGAAGCCATTCGTGGAGGAGTTCGACGTGGTTCTAGGTAACCCACCTTACTACGAGTTCAAGCCTGATGAGGAGCTTAGAGAGAAGTATAGGGAGATAATCTACGGCAGAACAAACATATATGCCCTCTTCATCTACCTAGGACTGAAGCTACTGAAGCCCGGAGGCTACCTAGCCTACATAGTCTCGTCAAGCATGAATAACGGGGCGTACTTCAGGAAGCTGAGGGAGTTCATCGTTAGGACAGCTGATATAGAGTACATGGAGGTGATTGAAGACCCACACATATTCGAGGAAGCTAACCACACCTTCCAACTCCTCGTTCTGAGGAAGGGGGTGAACAGTGGGAGGTACATATTTAGGAGAGGTCCCGCAACCATATTCTCAGAGAACGCTGAGGAGCTTAGGAAAGCATTTGAGGACGCCTACTCACTGAAGGAGCTTGGCTACAGAGTAAGAACAGGGAAGGTAGTGTGGAACGAGAACAGAGATAAGCTAACTAACGACCCCAGTAAAGGCGTCCCACTGATATGGTCTCACAACATAGTCGAAGGCAGGATAGTCCTAGGAAACAAACCAGGGAAACCACAGTACATTATGTGGGATCAGCCAGACGTGGGGCCAGCAATAGTAGTAACGAGAGTCGTGGGGCACCCTAAGTCAGCGACACTGGAGGCCGCCCTCATACCCCCAGGCTTCAAGTTCGTAGCAGAGAACCACGTAAACGTGGTTTACCCACCTAAGAATGCCTCAGTGGAGGAGATGGAGGATATAGTGAGGCAGATTAACAGCCCTGAAACCCGGAGGGTAGTCAGCCTAGTCACCGGGAACACACAGATATCTGCTAGAGAACTTGAGTGGCTAGTCCCCGTAAAGCTTAGGAATCCCTTGAGGACTCCCGCCGAACTTAGAGGGGGTAGCTGCTAACGTTTAGGGTATTACCGGCATGTTCGGACTCTACTTCTATACGATGATGGATGATATGGTTACGGCTATTACACAGGCATGGACGGTCAGGTTAATTAAAAATGGGTTAGTTATCGGTGTGTGGAGGCTTGCTACCCCCTCTTAACTAGTAAGGAGATGGTTAAGCATAGTACTAGACTTACTATAGGTCCTACTATGCTCGGGATCCACCACTCAGCTATGTAACCAGCATTGTAGAGTGCCTCCAGTAACAGTCTCGATATAGTGCCGCCGGAGATTCCTGCGATAGCCCCAGCCCCGGTGAATCCCTTCCAGAAGATAGCTAGTGTTAAGGGGAAGAAGAGTGCGGCAAAGAGTACGTCGAAAGCTAGGGTAAGCCAGTAGAGGATGTCTGGCCTGGGTATTGATACTAGGATAGCTAGGAATCCCAGGGTAGCTACAGCAACCTTCGACACGGTCAGCATTTCCCTATCACTCATACCGGGCTTGAGGAAGTCCCTAACGATGTTCTTAGCTATGAGGGTTGCTGGTGCTAGTAACATACTGTCCGCATTACTCATTATAGCCGCCATAACCCCCGACAACACTAAGCCAGCTATCCCGGTCGGTAGCGTGATGGTTATGAGTGTAGGTAGGGCGAGCTCAGGGTCTTTGAGTCCCGGGCTAATAACGTAGACAGCTACACCTACGAGAGCTGAGAACAGGCCTATCAGGATGTAGGCAAACCCGCTGAGTACGGCTGACCTCCTGGCAGTCTTCTCACTATCTGAAGCGAACACTCTCTGCATGAGGTCCGGGGCCGGGACATCCCCAAGCCCTAGAACAACTAGGAGAGCCCAGAAGTCCACAGCGAGCAGGATCTTACCGAAATCGAATAACCCTATCTCAGTAGTTCTCGTTAAAACTGGCTCGAAACCCGCCCTACCGATAGCTAGGACTAGAGCTAGCGGGACCCCAACAACTATCAGCAGAAACTGTATGAAGTCGGTTAAAGCAACAGACCACAGACCCCCCAGAACCGTGTAGACCACTATCACACCTCCAACAACTAGGAGAGCTATGAGGTAGTTCCATCCGAAGACTGTCTCCACGAGCTTAGCTCCAGCAATGAATTGCGCAGTGACAGCGAATATGTAGGCTATGAACATAACTAGAGACGCGAGGATGCTTGCCCACCTACTCCCAAGCCTCACCTCAAATACGTCTGCCAGTGTAGTCAGCCTAAGCTTGTGGAGGGGGCCCGCATAGAACAAACCTACGAGGAACAGAGATAGTGCGAATCCTAGGGTAACACCCCAGAGTCCTATAACCCTACCTGCGTAAGCCCTACCAGCTACTCCTAGAGTTATCCCTCCACCTATCCATGTGGCAGCTACTGTAGCAAAAGCTAGCCACAACCTCAACCTCCTACCAGCAACCATGTATTCCTCAGCACTAACAACGATCTTAGTGGATATGAAGCCTACGACCAAAAGTATAGCTAGGTAAACTACGAAGATGACCTGATCCAGTAGCTCGACCATTTACAGCACCTTAGATGGATTTAATTACGGGATATAAGCTCAGTAACAAAAGGGTTCAGCTAGAGGTTCCCGCTTTACGATGACCGTAAAGGAATTAACTTCTCAGGTCCTACCTCAACCAGGGCCTACTCTAGGGAGTAGTGTAGTCCCTATTGAGCTATGTTACAAGCTTCCGCTGTTTCTTAGGTAGGACTACGAGGCCGTCTATGGGTTTACCGTTAAGGTAGTTTACTATGGCCTCGACCACCGCCTCATCCATACCCTTCAATGCCTCCACAGTATATGCTGCTATGTGTGGGGTGATGATGATGTTCTCGAATTTAAGTAGTGGGTGGTCAGCTCCTATCGGCTCCCCCTCGACTACGTCTAAAGCTACCGCAGCTATCTTACCTTTCCTCAGGTACTCGATCAGTGCCTGCTCATCTATGAGTTCACCACGTGCTGTGTTAACTAGGATCACCCCGTCCTTCATTAACTCGAATTCCTCCCTACTGATCATGTGGTAGGTCTCAGGTGTTAGTGCGGTGTGTAGGGTTATTATGTCTGCCTGCTTAAGGAGGTCCTCAAGGTTCTTAACTGGTTCACAACCTAGTTCACGTATCTTCTCAGGGGGGACGTAGGGATCGTAGACAACTACTCTAGCCCCGAAGCCCCTCCTAAATATCTCAGCAGCCCTCGACCCTATGTTTCCGAACCCGATGACACCTATTGTTAGGCTGGGCAACTCCTTACCGATGAACTTAGCTCTCTCACCCCACCTACCAGCCCTCACGTAGTTGTAGGATCTTGAGACATGTCTTAGAGCATCTAGTGCTAGAGCTACAGCATGCTCAGCAACAGCCTCCCTCTCCCTCCAGCCCGGAACCCTAGCAATAACTACACCGAACTCCTCAGCTGCCGCAACATCTATGTTATCGTACCCTATACCGTGCCTCACAATCATAACTACCGAGTCGTTCTGCTCAAAGAACTCGCGGCTATACCTCGGTGTCACACTAGCTACGACGAAGTGGAACCCTCGGAGCTTAGATGCTAACTCAGCCCCACCTATATCCTTCGGAACCTCGAGCCTAACTACCTCACAGAGCGCTGATAGCCTCTCGATGGCGTCCGTGTAGACACCGAAGGACTTGGAGTTCACGACAGCTACTCTAGGTTTCAGCATCTACAGCTCCCTTAAGACGTCCTCAACGAGTTTCTTAAGCTCCGAGAGCTGCTGCGTGCTGAAGTCTATGCTTAGCTGTAGAGGTGGGTAGCCTGGGTCTACCCCGCGGAACTTGAGGGCGGCTCTAAGTATCTCCTGAGTCTCCACCCCGAACTTCCTGAAGAGCTTTCTGATCCCGTTGATCTTGTACTGGAGGTCCACAGCTCTCTGATGGTTTCCCTCAGCTACAGCTCTGTACAGCTTTACAGCTAGCTCCGGGAATAGGTTGGATATTCCGCATATGTGTGCTGGTGCCCCTATAGCGAAGGTGTAGTAGAGGAGGTTGTCTCCAGCTCCAGCTACGGTGTACCTAGCTCCGAACCTCTTCACGTACTCTAGTAGCTGGTCGACGTCGTAGCTAGTATCTTTTATACCTACAACACTCGGAACCTCCTTAACTATGAACTCGAAGTCGTCTGGTGAGATGTTGTAGCCCTGCCTACCGCGGTTATTGTATATCACTATATCTACCCCGGCCCTAGCTACGTGGTTGAAGTACTTCGCAAGTCCTTGCTTAGTGGGTACGTGGTATATAGGCCCGACAACACTTACAGCTCTGTATCCTAGGTCCTTAGCTAACCTAGCTAGATGTAGCACTACCTCCATGTCTGAGGTACCTATATGTGGGAGTATACTGAGCTTACCTGGAGCTATCTCTATAGCTGCTTTCAGCAGCTCCTCCCTAGTCTTAACACTAGTTATAACTCCCTCACCGTAGGTGCCGGAGATGAAGAGGGTTGAGACCCCGGCCCTCAACTGGAGCTCCACTAGCTGCTCGAGGCAACCCCTACACAGACCTCCACTCTCCGTGAACGGTGTTAGTAGAGCCGTGACTATACCCTTAAGCATGGCGCATCCATAATCTACTCTAGGATAGAGGTATAAACCCTCCGTAGAACATGTTATATGAGGGTATTAAGAATTCTTAGCTAATGAACTAGCGGGGAGCTGATGAGGGTATTGTCGATAGATGTTGGAACCAGCTTCATTAAGGCAGCTGTCGTGGACATCGATGAGGAGCTCAACATTGTTGACCATAGGAACATCCCGGTAGAGTCTAGGAGTGCGGAGCCCCTAGCCTACGAGCATGACCCGCAGGAGGTCGTAGGCTCCGTACTGAAGCTACTTAAGCACTACTCGAGACTTAAACCAGACGCCATATCACTATCAACATACCTCTTCGGTTTCGTAGCTGTAGACCGCGGGATGAGGCCTTTAACGAACATAATAACATGGCAAGACGAGAGAGCCTCCACAGTTTTACCGCACATTAAGCCCTACTCCCAGGAGCTTTACCGTAGAACGGGTTGCCCACCCCTACACATATACTCCCTACCTAAAATAATGTGGCTCAGGAACTACCGCGGGGATATCTTTAGCTCAGCTAGTCTATTCCTAGACGCTAAGTCGCTACTAGTATCTACCTTAACCGGTGAGGTAGTTACAGACATCTCAACCGCCTCAGGTACCTACCAGCTACTCGATATACATAGCCTTAAGTGGGATAGCCTAGCCCTAGAGCTAGCCGGGATTGACGAAGCTAGACTACCCCAGCTAGCTGAGGGAGATACGGTAATGCGGCTTCGAGCTAGCGTGGAATCCGATGTAGGTCTGGAGGGGGTTAAGCTAGTTCTGGGGGTGTATGATGGGGGCTCCATGATACTTGGCTTAAGCGGTGGGAGGAGTGATGTAGCTATAGTTAATCTGGGGACTAGCGCTATGTTGAGGACCACATCAACATCCCCAATAGTAGATTCATCACCCTTAATGCGGTTCCAAACCTACTACCTTCTGAGAGGAACCTGGCTTAGTGGTGGGGCAATAAATAACGGGGCTGTCGCAGTAAGCTACATACTGAAGCTACTCTACGGGGACGTAAGCGAGAAGATCTACGAGGAGGTGTTTACCGAGATCTCTAGGCGTATCTCATCCCACCCTAAGGTCCTCTCAGTACCTCTACTCTTCCCTGAGAGGCTACCGTTTATGTCGAGTTCCAGGAGGATGTCCCTGGTTGGTGTAGGGCCTGGCGTGGATAGGGTAGACCTGGTTAGAGGGGTTGTTGAGGGTGTGCTACTACTCCTCTCTCTAATAGCTAGAGCTATGAGTGAGTGCGGGATTAGGTATGAGGAGGTACGTGTAGGGGGTAAGCTCTCCCAGTACAGCTTCGTAAGGTACGTCCTATCAAACCTACTGAGAGCTCGCGTAACCTACCTAAACCTTCCGGACGCTGTCCACGTAGGTAACTCGATACTGGCCCTCAGAGCTCTGGGAACTCCTAGCAAGACCATCGACAAGATCTTGGAGAACCTATTCCAAGCTGCTGAGGTAGTTGAGCCGGCTCCCGAAGCAGTTAAGGTTTATGAGGAGCTACTTAAGGACTTCATGGACCTAATCAACAGGGTCTACTCCACGGAGTAGACCTCGGAGAGTATCTTCCTCAGAGCCCTCCTTATAGTTATACTTACAGAGGACTTAGCACCGTTAACGACCTCAGAGAACGTTGCTAGGTTAAGCTTCTTAACGTCGTCGAAGTAACCACTCCGGTAAGCTTTCTCAAGTACCGTACGCTGCCTCTCAGTCAGGTTTGATAGTAGGCTCCTGATCACGTACTTCCTACGTTCCTCAACTACCCTACTCCATCTAACTCTACGTACATCAACATCCCCGTACACCTCCCTAAGATCGTTGAAGAGCTTCCTAGCCCTGTCCGGGGAACCCGCTATAAAGAACTTCCTTACGCCACTATCATAGGAGTAGGTAGGTACCAACACGACATTCACGGAATCCACGAGCTCGTAGAACGGGCATTTGTACTTAGCCGCGACTATAGTTACGGTACTCCTCTCCCTATTTACATGTACTCCGAGTACGTTACGCCTGAAGACCTTGTATATCTCCTTAAACCTAAGCATATCGAAGCTACTCAAATTTGTAGTAGCTAGCGTCAGGTACAGCTCCTCACTAACCTTAACTACGAGTATGTCTATGTGCGTACCTAGAGCTAGGCTGAGAGTCCCAAATAAACTATTCTTAGTACTGCCTACAACAACCTCATAGAGATGGAGTCTAGGTAGGGAATAAACATAGCTATCACCATACTCGACATCTACCTGACTATAATCATGTACACCCACAATCCTCTCCTGTTTATCTACGAAACAACGTTTAAAAACTTACGAAAGAGCTGCATAAGCACGTAAATCCTTTTAATACTAGTCCAAACCTATTTTCCTCCCCACTACCCGGGGTTAGATCCTACTAATGTGAGGTGGTTGACGGCCTCCACCTAGTTAGGGATATACTATTTAGGACTACCGATATATCGCTAAGAACCATGGCCGTAGCTGCCATTTCCGGTCTTAACACCAGCCCTAAAACCCCGTAGAGAGCTCCAGCAGCCACAGGAACTAATACTACGTTGTAGATGAATGCCCACATAAGGTTCTCCAAAGCTTTCCTTCTAGCTACTTTAGCAAGCCTGTATAGGTTCTCCAAGGACTCGATACCGGAGAGGGCGACTATATCGCCAGCTTCTTTAGATATGTCAGCACCCATACCCATAGCTACACCCAGGAATGCCTTACCTATGGCCGGCGCGTCGTTAACTCCATCCCCGACAAACATGACCTTACCACCCTTCTTCGTAAGATCCTCCACTAGCTTGGCCTTATCTTCAGGTTTCATTTCAGCATACACCTCATCTATTTCAAGTTCTTTTGCTACAGCCCTAGCTGACGGGTGGGAATCACCGCTTGCTAGTATAGTCTTAACACCAACAGACTTTAGGAACCTCACGAAATTCCTAGCCTCAGGCTTGATCGAGTCCCCAATCTGAATTAGGGCTGCGGGTGTCCTGTCAAGTAGTGCTAAGACAACTGTATGACCTTTAGAAGCTCTCCCCAAGACCTTACTAACTAGTTCCTCACTTAACACTACACCAAGTTCCTCAGCAAGCTTTACAGACCCTACAGCTACTTCCACCCCATCAACCCTAGACAATATCCCCAATCCAGGTAGCTGGATATAGTCCTCAACCTCCCGGCTACCTACACCACGCTCCTCGCAGTACCTAGCTATAGCTCTAGCTAGCGGGTGCTCACTCCTACTCTCAGCAGCACATATGTATTCGAGCACCTCCCTAACGTCCCTACCGTTAAGAACCTCAACGTCGTGTACTAGTGGCTGACCAACCGTTAACGTACCGGTCTTATCTAAGACAGCTACGTTAACCTTAAGGATCCTCTCGAAGACGTCACCCCTCCTAACAAGTAGACCCAGCTTCGACGACTTTAGGGAGGCTACCCAAACCACTAAGGGTACAGCTATACCGAGAGGGCATGGACATGAAACCGCTAGAACTGCTACTGAGAAGGTTATGGCCATCCCCAAAGAGACCTTCTGGATTAGGACCCAGTACGTAAAGGTAGCTAGGCTAACCACCACCACGACCCACGTAAATATCCCGATAACCCTATCGGCCAACCTCTGGTAGCTAGGCTTATAGAACTGAGCCTCCCTAACAGTTCTAACTATGTAAGCTAGATTAGTTTCCCTACCAACCCTCGTCGCCCTAACTCTTAGAAAACCTGAGGTCAGTACGGTCCCAGCTAAGACAGGGTCCCTCGTGTCGGAACTCCTAAACCTGGGTACTGGCTCACCTGTGAATGTAGATTCATCTAGGTATCCCCAGCCCTCAACTACGACACCATCTACCGGAACCCTCTCCCCAGCTCTAACCTCGACAACATCCCCTGGTTTCACATCCTCAACCGGGACCTCCTCAACTACACCTCCATCTCTAACTACCCTAGCTTTAGAGACTTGAAGCTCTGCGATATGTTTAATGGAGATCGCGGCCTTAGCTCTAATCCTCTCCTCTAGGTACTTACCAGCTGAGACGAAACCTAGAACACCAGCTGATGACTCAAAGAAGGTTCCTCCAGAGTTTACTAGTCCTAGGAGAGCGGCTAAGCTAAAGATATATGCTAACACAGCTGATAACGAGATTAGGGACTCCATTACAGGTGTTCCGCGGATCAAGGACCTGAATCCTTTGGTTAGGATATCTGTATTTAACGCTATAACAACCGTAGCTGCTGCTAGATAGAGGTAGTCCCTGAAGTCCCAGAAAGGTGGTCTAAACCCTAAGATACCCATAGTGTGGTGTAGTACTACTGTAAGACCTATTGAGAAGGATGCTAGCTTTAACGATAATTCAGAGCCCGGATGGGCCTCTTCCAGCTCTTTTATATCCTCCTCTGAGATCTCCCGGACCTCCGGGTACTCCCTCCTAATATAGCTTAGAATAGCCTCTCTCGATGTAGTGTTGGGGTTGTAGAGTACGACTGCCGTGCCGTCAACTAATGAAACCCTGCACTCAGCAACCCCGTCAAGCTCGGTGACCCATTTCTCGAACCGCGGTATCTCCTCATCACTTAGCTCTAGAAGTAGGTGAAGTCTCTCCAGGTAGACATCGTAACCGGCATTCCTTACAGCCTTAACTATGTCCTTTAAGGAGAGCTTACTTCCATCGTAAACTACTACAGCGTCTCCGGTAGCCACATCTCCCTTAAAACTAACTAGGCCTTCGAGAGACCTTAGGGACCTGTCGATGGCATAGATACAGCTGGGGCAGTCTACACCAACTAGTTTAAGTCTCTCACTTTTCAGACTCAGGAAATAGCACCTCTAGAGCTGGCCTACCGCTTAACCCTCCTAAGTTTAGCTCGAACTACGTTCTCCTCCATGGACACCTCAGTAACTTCATAGCCGTTTCTCGAGGCGATAAGCCGGAGTACCCCAGCCGGTAAGTCCTCCTTATTAGCTATCACTAAAACTTCCTCCTCTTCTCCTCTATTGATTACGTTTAGGAACCTGACCATGGGGTTGTCAGTGCAGGAGGTCGAGCCCCTCCTAAGGTCTAGTACCTTCACTAGACCCGCCCCTCGGTAACGTTATCTTTATAGAGTAACCACCATACAGCTTCTCGATCATCTTTTCCTCCTCCAGGGTCTGCCTCTCCTCTACTGTAAGCTCCTTAGGAAGCCACTCCGGCTCTACACCGATCTTAGTGTAGTACGATCTTATAGCCCTCTTGAGAGCTCCCACCGCGAGTATACTGCAGTGGTACTTTATGGGTGGTAGCCCACCCAGCTCATCAGCTATGTTCTTCCATGTAATAGTCCAAGCCTCTCTGAGGCTCTTACCGACGATAAGCTCCGTTAATATGCTTGCGGCAGCTATGTTAGCTGCGCAACCATAGCTCTCAAAGGTAGCTCTCTCTATTACCTCCTCACCACTCCTCCTAGATATCTTCAGGTAGAGCCTTATCATGTCCCCGCATGCCGGGCTACCAGCAACCTCTATAACATCTGCATCGTCCATAGAGCCGACATTCTTCGGGTTCCTGAAGAGCTCTAAAACCTTAGCGTTATATGGTAGTGGTATCCGGGTGCTCACACCATCCCCAAGTTTTTCTAGGACTGATAACTAATAAGCCTTTCCTATAACAGAGTTAAAGAATATTCCCTAGGAACTCCTCCTGAGAGGGCTTATAGCCCTAAGCCTCTCAACAGCCTCAGCTACAGCCCCTACCGCGTAGTCTATGTCCTCCTCTCTATGGTACCTAGAGGTCTTGAACAATATACTTCCGTGAGCCTCCTCATGCTTTCTACCTATAGCAAGCAGTACGTGGCTCGGCTCGAGGATCCTGGAGGTACACGCACTACCACTAGCTACGTAAACCCCCCTCAGACTCAGCTCTACTGTGAGAGCCTCCCCCTCTACGTAGAGGAAGCTTAGGTTAGCGTTATCCGGAGCCCTCCTAGATAGGTCCCTAGGCCCATTCACCAGGACGTCCGGGACCCTACTTAAGATCCCCTCCATCAGCCTATCCCTCAGAGACCTCATCCTAGCTACAGACCCATCGAAATCGTTGAAAGCTAGCTCAACAGCCTTCCTAAACCCTGCTATCAGCGGTACGTTCTCGACTCCCGGCCACAGCTTCTCCGTACTTAACTGCCCCCTCAACACCGGCTCCAGCTTGACTCCCTCCCTAACGTATAGGGCCCCGACCCCCCTAGGTCCGTGGATCTTGTGGCTACTTAAGGTGAGGAGATCCACGTTACTGAGCCTACCCAGGTCTATCCTAAACTTACCGAAAGCGTCAGCAGCATCTGTGTGGAATACGGTGTCCGGGTTGATGTCCTTAACTAGCTTAGATAGCTCCTCTATGTTCTGGACAGTACCTATCTCGTGGTTTACGAACTGCACACTAACAAGTATGGTATCCCTATCTACGAATTCCTGAAGGACCTCCGGGTATATGAAGCCCTCCCCATCTACGGGAACCCGGACGACCTTGAAACCTAGGAGGGATTCTGCGAGCTCAGCTGGATGTATGACACTGAGGTGCTCTATGGCTGAGACAACTATCTTCCCCTTACGAGCCCTATTAGCTAGGGCCAGGCCGAGGATAGCCAGGTTATTAGCCTCGGTACCACTGTGAGTGAAGACTAACTCCTCGTGGCTCCTCGCTCCCAGAACCTCCTTAAGTAGCTCCTTAGTCTCGTAAATAACTTCGTAAGCCTCCCAACCAGGTTTATGGGTTATAGAAGGATGTCCATAGCCAGTTGAGTTAAAGTATGGTAGCATAGCGTCGATAACCTCCCGAGGAACATACCCCGAGTTCTCTAAATCAAAGTAGACCTCCCTAGGAGGACTACCGTGGAGCTTAAGTAACTCCTTAACGGACACCTACACCCCCAAGTACATTACACTGCCAACGTATAATAAACAACATTGAGATACCTCCTCAGATACCTTTAGAGAGTTTATGGTGGGGCATATGATAGACAGGACTAGACCTAAACTTCCTTAACCTATCGCTCACTTATAAGCTGAGCCACACCATTTCCATGGTGGTCTCTTGGAGTGGTTGGGCAATGCTTTGGAGAGGGTTAGGAGTAGGAGGCCTTTAGTCCACAACATAACGAACTTCGTAGTTATGAACACGACCGCTAATGCCTTACTAGCTCTAGGTGCCTCACCGATAATGGCCCATTCCCCGGAGGAGGTTGAGGAGCTGGTTAGAGCTGCGGATGCTTTAGTTGTGAATATAGGTACCTTAGACTCAAGCTTCATCTACTCAATGATTAAGGCCGTCTCGGCAGCTAAGGAGCTGGGTAAGCCGGTAGTTCTAGACCCTGTCGGGGCTGGTGCTACCAGACTTAGAACTAGGACAGCTCTCCACATAGTTAGCTTAGGTGGTGTGAGTGTTGTTAGAGGTAACTTCGGTGAGATCTCAGCTCTAGCTGGTGAGGTAGGTATGACTAGAGGAGTTGAAGCCTCAGCGTACGACGAGTTGAGAGCTAGGGAGCTAGCTACAGAGGTTTCCAGGAAGTTCGGGACCGTAGTAGCTGTTACGGGTAGGGTTGACTACGTAAGCAACGGTAGGGAGGTGTACTCAGTAGAGCCGAACTCAGCAGTTGTCGAGGGAGTAATAGGTAGGGTAACCGGTCTAGGGTGTATTGTGACCGCGCTGATCGGGGCTTACCTAGCTGTTGAGGAACCTCTGAAGGCTGCTATAGCCGGTATAGCTACCTTCAAGGTAGCTGCTGAGAAAGCTGCTGAGGAATCCCCGTACCCGGGTAGCTTCCACGTTAAGCTATATGACTGGCTGTACAGGTTAGATGGGGACCTCCTAGCTAGGTACGCTAAGGTGAGGAGCTACGAGGCTTAGGGAGTACCTTAAGCTAATCGTCATAACGGACCCCAAGCTGAGACCTGACGTAGTTAGGTCTGTGAAAGAAGCTCTCGAGGGTGGGGCGACCTCGATCCAGCTCAGAATAAAGGAGGGCTCTACTAGGTACATGATTACAGTAGGTAGGGAGATTAGAGCGTTAACTAGAAAGTACGGAGCACTCTACTTCGTAGATGACAGACTCGACGTGGCTCTAGCTACCGATGCTGACGGTGTTCAGCTAGGTCCGGATGATATGCCCATCGATATCGCTAGGGAGCTGACCCCGAACCTAATCATCGGGGCCTCAGTCTACAGCCTCGAGGAAGCCTTAGAAGCTGAATCTAGAGGTGCTCACTTCCTCGGTGCCGGCTCTGTGTACCCAACACCATCTAAGCCGGATGCTCGCGTGATAGGTTTAGCAGGTCTTGAGGCTATAGTCAGATCTGTTAAGGTTCCGGTAGTAGCTATAGGGGGTATAGGGGAGTCGAACATAGTTGAGGTCCTAGGTACCGGTGTAGTCGGTGTAGCTGTCATTTCAGCTGTTATGGGGGCTCCTAACGCTAGGGAGGCCACAGCTAGACTCAGGAACTTAATTGATGGATTCATATCCTCCAGGTAGGTTCAGTTGGGTTTAGAAGACCTCGTCCGGAGACTAGCCAGGGAAGTTAGGAGACACCCTAAAACACTACTCACCTGGTTTGATGACGCTGGTGGCTTCGAGATCGGGGGCACCTACCTGTTGGTGAAGGTCGATGGCTTCGCAGCCTCCAGAGCTCTCTACCCGTGGTGTAGCTACCGGGACCTAGGCTTCAGAGCAGTCACCGGGGCTGTGAGCGATGTCCTAGCTAAGGGCTGTAAGCCCTACGTCTACGCTGCTTCACTAGGTACTACCCCGGATAAGGTCGAGGTCGTTGAGGAACTCACTAAGGGTATTGAGGAAGCTGTCGACATCTACGGAGGGTACCTGGAGAACCTCGACACCAACGTAGGGCTAGATACCTGGGTCGATGTCTTCGTGGTTGCTGAGTGTAGGGGTAGGCCCGTATCTAGAGGTGCTAGACCTGGTGATAGGGTAGTGCTAGCTAGGAGTGTGGGGCTCTCATCGATAGCCTACCTAGAGTACTCGAACGGTAGGACCCCCGAGCTCCGAGAGGTCCGGGAGTTCTCCTGCAGACCTAGAGCCATCCCCTGGGTAGCAGATGTGGTAACCGAGTTCTCAGGATGTCTAAGCGGCTCCATAGACATCAGCGACACACTACTCGAGTCCCTACAGCAACTAGCTGAGGTTCAGGGAACCGGGATAAATCTCGAGTTAGACCCCTCACAAGCTCTCCACCCCCTAGCATCACAGTACTCCTATACCTCAGGGATACCTAAACACGTAATCCTGCTAGCATCAAACGAGGAATACGTACCGGTACTAACATGCCGCGGTAGCTGTGTGGAGGACCTCATCGACGTACTTAGGAGTAGGGGGGTTGAGGCCGTCACTCTCGGAACAGTCCTGGAGAGAGGTGGTGTACTGTGGAGGGGAGCGGAGGTTAAGGGTATAGTGTGGGACTACACTACCGGTAAGATCGTGCTGAAGACCTCGTAGTAGAGGTCTGGAGCTACATTAGAGTCTCTGGTCCACCTTCTCCTCGGTACTGGCCCTCTAGGTATTAACGGTACCCTTAGCTACCTTGAGAGCTTCAGCGAAGTACCCTTCCACAGTTCGTGGCGGTATGAAGATGCAGAACAGCTTCAGAGGTTCGTTACCGGTGTTCATAGTCTCATGACGAGCCCCGGCCTTGACTGCTATAACGTACCCTTCCTCCACATCCCTCTCCACGGCTAACCCACCATTAACTAATCTAGCCCTCCCCCTACCGGAGATTACGTATATCAGCTCATCAGATGTGTGTTCGTGGAGGCCGGTAGTACCTCCAGGTTCTATCGTGACTGCCATGACCGTGGCCTTATCATAGTTACCTAACCTAGGATCTAGAATAACCCTCAACGACATTCTCCCAGCTATCTTAAACTCCGGTACGACCTTCGTATCCACTATCAAGTATATCACCGCAGATCTACGTAGACCCCAGAATTTAAACTTAATCTACGTAAGAGACAGCATACTGACATATCCAAACACAATCCACAGAGTTATCGTTGTGGAGACCGAGTCTCCTCTAAGGCTACCACATCTATCCGGACCCCCAGCTCTCTAGCCGGTGAGTTTGAGTTTCATGGCGCAACCACCGAAGATCTAATCCCAGACTGATCTTCAACACACTACCTTCATATTGTAGGAGGTTCAGTGATTAGTTGATGATGAGCTAAGGACGTTGCATTACTACCTTGTTAGGACATATAATGGAGTACGGACAGTAAGAGCATTCCCAGCTATATCTTGGAGCTTTCTTAGATGTCACTACGCTCGCTACCTCTGAGTCACTCATCCTCTCATCTACATAGAACTGCGTGACTCTATCTGGTGTTACGTAGAGGAGTATAGACCTGTCGAGGTCTAGAAGCCAGTTATATGCTCTGACCTGATCTACATGGTGTTCCTGAGGTATCCCCCTATCCGACCTGGACGTCTTGATCTCAACTGCTACTCTCCAATCCCCTCTCGCTAGTAGCAGGTCTACCCGGCCTCTAACCACAACTACCTCCCCACTCTCAAGGAGTACCTCCTTAGACCCCTCAACCTCCGCCTGCACTGTGACCTCTCCAAGGATATTTCTAAGTAGCTCCTCGAGACCTCTGTGGAGTAGGGTGCCGATCACGAGACTCGGCCTAAACATATCGCTTAAGGCTATCTCAGGGAACCTCTCCTCATACACCCTCTTCAGCGAGCACCTAACTAAGTCTGAGACCCAGAGGACACCTGGCTCACGTCTATGTTTCTCCCTCTCTGTTTTCACGTAGTTGTAGAGTAGGTTAACGAGATCCAGCTCCCCTCCCTCAGTGCTTGCGTACAAAGGAGAGCCCACCATACAACTAAGAGCCCCGCTATTTATAGTGGGTGGTGAGTCTATGGAATTAGTTTTCAGGGGTTGGTGCGGCAATACCTATCTAGAGTGCGGCTATGCTCTACTGCTTAGCGTGAGGGAGGTAAACCACTAAGTCAGCAACTATATCTGCCTCCCTCTTAACTACGTTTTCAAATCTTCCAAGACCTAGTAGTAGGTAGGGGGCTAGACCACTCATAAGTCTGTCTACAGACATCCTCCTCCCTCCAATACTAGCGTTGAGAGCAGGGTTCTCAGTTCTTACTTTAGTTCTCACCGTAATGTAGGTGCCGTACCTCTCCCTCTGAGCACTACTTAGTAGTATAGCTGTCACCATCTTCATGTGTCCCTCAACACCTAGAGTGCTAGCTACATCCTTAACTAGGGGGGTGAATACCTCGATGTAGTCACGCCTCTCATCCCTAAATCTCAGCCGCCTATGGTTGAGCACTATCCCGACCTCATATACCCGGAAAATGAGGTCCGTAGCGGAAACTAGGGTATCCCCTACCGACCCTGGTTTATGTGATATTATGGAGTAGGCACTGTCTTTAGATGGTATGAGGTCCTCAATAGCTATACCGAACCTACCAGCTACCTCGATGTTAGCGACCCCCAAGAACCTCTCGGCTGCGAACCGAGGGGTGTTACGGAGTGAGTATACAAAGAATGTGTAGGGGTTGTAGTGAGGTAGTACCCTGCGTAGGGTTGTCAGTAAACCCCCCAACAACTTAAACAGCCTGAGCGGGTTCCCTGAGAGTGTGTTGAAGTCCTTCTCGACCATGGTGTTAAGGTAGTCCTCGTCTATGTCGACCCCTATAGCTGTCTTCACACCATCCCTCACTAAACCCTCCAATACCCTAACCAACTTCAGGAACTCCACCTCCCCGAACCTTAGAGCTACTGAGGAAGTTACCTGCTCGAAGGGGACTCCTGCGGAGACCTTAGCGATAGCTTCCCGACATCTAAGGCACTCCACACCGAGGAAGCTACTGAAACATTCCTGAATATCCCTACTATACCCGATAGTATCCCTACCTATAACACCCATAACTATCTTCACAGCAGCTAAGGTCCCTGACCTAAGCTTGAGGAGCTCTACGAGCCTGCGGATCCTAGTAGCATAGCTAGCTACTCTGAGGAGGTCTACCTTGAAGAACTCACGCCAACCATCGTAGCTCAACCTCATGAAGCTCCTTACAGGATCCGCACCCATACCTGAAGCCATCTCAACCTATACCGCACACATAAAGTAAACCGGAGATATTATACTAGCTATAGTTAGTACGAATCACATACGCCACAAGCTACGGATCTATGAAGGATTAATACAAGCCACTGAGAGTAAAACCTTCATTGAGGACGGAAATAGCACTCATGCCATACAAATCTAGAAGACCTACCCGAAGAAGTAACCATACATTAAACAGACATTACCAAGCTTACGCTTTCATGTCAGCATGTTTTAGCCAGTCTCTCACTCTTTCAATGCTTTCTTCTGATAATGTAGAATTCTTATTAGACTTAATCCGTAGAACATTTCCTGTGTCTTGTCGACCTATTAATTGACGAGAACTCTTCTTGGAATCGAAACTAAACTTTTCTAAACTTTTCTTACTTTACCGTCGTTGACCGCTCGGATGGTACCGTTAAAGCAGTAACGGTTTTCCCGCGCCTTGCGGAAGATACGTAAAAGCTTTCTCTAATGCCTTTTTCACAAACTCCTTTAGAGTTGCGGTAATGAAGGAGGGGTTGAGAGACTTCATGAAGCTCTTACTGGGAAGTATCTGATGGTGTCCCTGGGTTCAGCAAGACATCAGAGCCCGTAGAGGGCACTGAAACAATATATAAACAGCTCTCTTACGTTAGTAGTCTACTTGGAGATGTGGCTGTTATTGAGTATAATTTAGTATAAAGGTGGAGAAAGGGAGTTCGTAGATGCTGAAGAAGCCACCTTTATCGTTTCACCACTGCGGACGTAAACCATATATCCACTAACCATTAAATGGTGATGTATACGAGCATCACGAGAAAGCTAGGAGTTCGACCTACATAGGTGTTGGTGAGCCTATGTAAGTTGAACCCCTACATCCTCTTTTCGGTAAAAAACTAACTAGCTTACTTTACGGGGAACCTCACTTCATTAGTTATAGCATATCTTCGCGGTGCCGCCACTATGCTAAGTACGAAGTCTACAACGACGCTCTTTCCCTTAAGTTCCTCCCTGAAGTTATCAAGTATTTGAGCCTGTGCCGCCAGCTCCTTTGACTCACCTGGCATGACTATCTCTTCTGGCGGAACGAGCACCCACCCTATTACAGTTCCGTTTCGTTCTATACCGACTCCTGTTATGATTAACGGCACTTCTCCCGTGTTGGCGATAACGAGTTTCAGATTCTCGTTCCAGGAAGTCCATGTAGTCGGAGATATCGTCGCTTTAAGGTCCATTCTGTAGGTGAAATTTTTATCGAAGAGTGTCGTACGGTTCTCGTAGGGCCCCTTCAACCAGACCGTAACTCTGTATACTCCCTCCAAGCATGGGTTCTCGTACCAGCTGGTAGGTATGTAGACATCTAACACCTTCACACCCCGAAGGTATGAGAACTGAGTTACGATATTCGTATAGTCAGGTGGTTCATGAAGCCGAGCCCCTTCACCGCTAGGAAGAATCACGTTAATTCTGCCAAACCAAGAACCGTAGACCCCGCTAATCGTGGTATAGTTACGTAGATCTACCTCACCATAAATCTTAATCCTCCAATAAATTTCCCCGCCCACCAGCACGAACCCCTCAGGTACAACGTCCGTAATTCTGGGTTGGGCCAATCCGGGAGAAGTTGTGGTCGGTGTCACCGGCCTTGTTGTGGAAGTAGTTGTAGGTGCTGCAGGATACATTAAGTACAGAGTCGAGCCGATTATCGCACCTAGAATGAACACGATGATTACGACCAACAATGAAGTCCTCAATTTAGACACTCAAGACTTTGTACGTATCAAAGTTTAAAAACAAATTATAACAAGAGTAGATGGCTCTCCACAGCCTCTTCCGGAGTATCGAGAGTCGTAAATTTGTGGCTACCAGCACCCATGGAGGAAAGACTAGAACCGTTCTGGCCTAGCGTAAAACTTTCATCCCCCTCCTCGCATCATGGGAGAGCACCCGCCGTGAATGGGTGGAGCCAACACATCTATCCACCGTACCCACACCTATTCAGGCTTAGCCCGCCCCATATGTCGGGCACAGGCACAATACACTAGATACCAAGATCAATAAACTCCATGCTAAATAGAGATGGTTCCTCTACCCTAGAAGCTCTCTGAGTGAGTTAACTAACCTATCCGCAACTTCATAGGTTACGTGAGATCCTACTACAACCCTCAGTGCTCCGGGGATTGATGTGGGGTAGATGTAGAGCTTCCTAGACCACAGGGCCTTGATGATCCTGTCCCTGTTTGGGACCTTAAATGTTACTATCGGTAGCTCAGGCTCTCTAATAACATCCACACCGATCTCCCTAAGCCTCCTACTGAGGTAGAGAGCCCTAGCTCTAAGCTCTCTAGCTAACTCCTTCAACCCCTCAACACCGAGAACCTGCGTGACAGCCCATGCTACAGCAGCAACACCTCCTGACCTAGTTCCAAGTAAGGTTCTCTGCTTCCCGGACGGCATGTAGGGAGCGTCGAACGTAGCTAGCTCCTCCAGCTCCCCACTCCGCAGTAGGATAGCTCCGCACGGGGCCGGGGCAACCAGCTTGTGGAGGTCTACCGATAACGTGTAGACCTTATCGACCCTGAAGTCGAAGACAGGGTATCTGACGTCCCCGTCCCTCAATACCTGAGCTAGTAACCCTCCGTAGGCAGCATCTACATGCACAACGTAGTCGACGTCACTACATGTCTCCACCAGCTCATCTACGGGTTCGACAATGCCCAGCTCTGTAGTACCGGCTGTGAGGACCACTGCTACCAGCCTATCCCTGTACTTCTTGATGAGCTCGCACATGGTACTCAAGTCGGGGTAGTAGTCACTGCCTAGACCGACCTCAACGAGGTGGAGCCTCAGTATCTTGCAGGCCTTTCTAATACTGAAGTGAGCTGATTTAGGGGCTATGACGATCTCTCCCCCAGTGAGTTCCCTCAGTATGTAGAGGGCAGTTATATTAGACTCCGTACCACCATAGGTTAGGAAGCCGTGGCCATACCCGTAGAAGAGCTTCGACAACCACCTAACCGACTCCACCTCTAATGAGCGGGTAACCCTGAACATCTCCGGGTCGTTCAGGTTGGTGTTAGCGAAGATCTTAAATGCCTCGAGGAGGTACTCCGGGGGATCCACAGTCATGGATCCCAGAACCTCCCCCTCAGAGTACGATGGGTCCTCACTCCTCAATCTCCTCAATGACTCAATCACATGACCCCACTCCAACCTCATGCCCCACAGATCTAGTAGAAAAGTAAATGAGATTTAGGTTGAGGTCTCATACTTGAGGACACGTGCTCAGCGACGCACTAAGTAGGTGGGCTAGGCTACCTAACTGGTAAGGATGTCCCGGAGTGAAAGTTTATAACTCCTATACGTAATCATTTTGTTGGTGCCGCCGTAGCTCAGCCTGGGAGAGCACCCGGCTGAAGGTTTCTGGAGACCGGGGTGTCGGGGGTTCAAATCCCCCCGGCGGCACTTCCCTTAATACACAGCACCTCCAGCCTACCTACCTGCGCTACCTCTACGAATCCCTCCGGACATGAAGGCTTCCTATCAGCACATATTATGGTGATAGCACATTCCTCAAGAGCCTCGTCAACTAGGTCCGCGATCCGGGTGGCGTCCCCGTAGTTGCATATGTACGTCGTGAAGGAGTAGATGTTCGTGAAGCCTGCCCTAGACCTGAACGGTAGGTAGTCCATATCTGCTGCCACTAGCTCGATGATCCCGGGACCTCTATGTCTGGACCTGAAGATCTTCAGAGATTCGTAGCTTATGTCCACCCCGACGTAGATCTCCGGCACCACCTCTAAGACCTCGGATATGTAGTCGTATAGTAAGCCCATACCGCAACCGATGTCGAGAACTTTCCTCAGGTTTCTGTGTCTAATAGCGGTAGCGTACTTAGATAGCTGCTCACTTCCGTAGAGCTCCTCGTATGACTTGACTATAGTGTCGTAGTAGTCCATTACAGAGTACTTCGAGTAGGGACGCTTAACGTGCTGCTCTACCTCTCCAATACCCTGCTCTGTCTGCGCCATGGCGCCGTTTGTCCCTAGATGCTCGTTGACGTGGGTTTATTTTCGTTCATCACATCTAGGGACTTCCACCTCGCCCACAGGGATCTACCTATCCCTGCGGGTCATGGGTGGCTGTCGAGCCCAACGGCACGGGGCTCCCATCTACGTCTAACCCCACAGAGCTCGGAGCACTGCTCCCATTACTCAGTGGGGTGTCCAAGCTACTCATAGAAATGAAGTTAATAAGTTTAACGCATAACCCCAGAACACAGCAACCCTAAAAACCATAAACACAACGACCACTAATCAAAAACAGAACAGCCCCGCTACTGTTTGAGTAGTACGTAGATTAGGTTGAAGATGGCTACCCAGGAAATGAACGTTACCGATAGATAGAACGTTATGCCCTGCCTCACCGAGCACCTCGCTCTAGAGATGATCGATGCCGGTAGGTGAACAAAGAATATTGAGGCTATGTATATGCCTACAGAGACGTAGTGTAAGGTATCAGACGACGTGTTGGTAGCTACTAGAGAGACCGAGGCCATCAAAACACCGACTAGAACCCCGATGAGGCCTTTAGATATAGTGCAGTCCAAGAGCAGCACCCGGAGCTAGAGAGAACCGAATCTATAGGTACTTCATGCGGACGAGGTTCAGCTGGGTGTATACCCTCCTCAGAGCCTCGTGGGACCTCCTTATCTCACCTACAAGAGCCTCCAAAGCCCTAACCTTATCTTCATTCTTCGATACCCTGCTCTCCGCTATAGCCATGCTGAGCTCGTCACGCAGTATCTCCAGGTCGGTTAACAGAGTCTCGACCTCTCTAATTACCTTATCTACTGTTACCGCTAGAGGTTTCGAGGACTCCAATTCACGTCCCAGATACTACTGAAGCATATATTAATTTCCTTTTCTGTATTCCCGATCTACGTACAGAGCCTGTTAGGGGTTTCTGCTTAAAGCCAGCTCATCTATATGGTCTTAGTAGGTACTCTGGGGCACACTAGGTGACGCTGGAGATGCGGGCTACCATACTTATGGAGTTCTCCGGGATCTGCCGCGATAACCCTGTTAGGTTGATGAGGATGCTTAGAGAAGCTGGTGGGAGGGTTATCTCCTACGATTCCGGGTCTAGAATGCTTATCGGTACCTTAAGACTGACCCCAGCTATCGGGCAGGTCCTCGATGAGAGAACTAGGGACACCTTGGAAGGTATTTTCAGGGGGCTTGACAGCTGTAGGGTGTGGGCTAGGATAGTCCTAGTAAACTATCGAGCCGAGATCCTAGGTAGGTTTCAGGTCACGAAGCTAGCCTCCACTAGCGGTGAGGTCCTAATAGTTAAACTCCACAACTTCACGTACGCTCTCTGGGCTGATAGGAAATCCGGTAACGCTAGGATGGTACCTATAGGACCACCATCCATGAAGTTACCTGGAGATCTATCAGAGATATCATACCCTTGTGGGGAAGCTTCAGAGCTAATTCAGAAACTACTGAGTGATCTCACTCATATCTCCGGGTAGGTCTGGACGTCCTCAACGCTCAGTAACTACTCCAAACTTCATGGAGTGTTTAGGAGGGTTTCTCGAACTATCCTGGATACCCTACCGGTACTCTTCTACGTACTTCTCGCCTTCAACATCAACTTCATCCCAGGCCTTAGGACATCCCTTACCGTACCGGATGGTCGGTTTTTCGAGCTTCGTTAGTAGGGCTACCCTAGATGGTCTAGAGCTTGATGCTAGCTTATAGCCTGTAGCCTCAGATAACTTCCTAGCGAAGTCCATTACCTCCTCGTAGCTAGGCATATTACTACGTGTAAGCCTACCTATAGAGGCCCCTACATGCATGTACGCCTTGGGCTCCACGAAGGTCGGGTTCGCTCTCTCTATTAGCTTAGCGAAGCCCTCCACGTCTCTAGCCCCCATGTTAAAGCCTTTCACTAATGTGATTCGGATTACAGTCCTAGTACTAAGTGATGGGAGTAGCTCGAGTGTTCTAAGTGTGAGCTTCCACAAGCCGGGCCCGGCAGGCCTATTAAACTCCCTGTACATCTCCTCGTTCCAAGCCTCTAGAGATACGTAGAGCTGTGTTGGCTCCTCCTCCAGCTTAGACAGTACGTCAGGTCTCACCCCCCTCGTGACCAGGAACGTTGTGAGTCCCCTCCTGTGGAAGACCTCTATCAGCTCACCGAGCCGCGGGTAGAGGGTGGCTTCACCGGTTAGTGATATCGCTACGTGCTTAGGGTCTAAAGCCTCCTCGTACAGCTCCCTCGGAGCTCTCTTCGCATACCCACTAACAGTCCTCCTATGCTCTAGGATAGCTAGATCAGCTAGTAGCTCAGGATCCTCTACGTAGGGTAGCTTAACCAGGTCCGAGCCCCCAGCTCCATAGTCCGACGGCCTCATCCTCCAGCAGTGAGTACAGAAGTTCCAACACCAGAGGACTGCGGGGCTGAACTGCACACAGCGGTGTGACTCTATACCGTAGAAACGGCACTTATAGCAGAACTTCCCATAGACGAGTGCGTTGTGAACCCACAGACACTTCTTCACCGCTGCGTGACTCCCAATGAGGTGGTACCCCTGCTTCTTCAGCATAGCATACATTCTCGTTAAGACCTCCCCGCCTGCGATGTCCTTGAGTAGCTCCCTACGAACCATCCACACTATCCACGGAGCTCTACTTTCAAAGCTATTAATACCTCACCTCAAACCTCGAGGTATCTAGACCGGTAACCCAGTAATCCACCTACTAACTAAGTCCTCCGGTTTCCTGCCCTACCCCACCGAGCTCCTCTGCGGGTACTGACAATAGGTTGTTTAAGCATCATTTAACCAGATTAGATGCTTTTAATATCACCAATACCTGTTCTTAGCTGACCCTAGTCCGCTAATACATACATATATTTTTTAATCCGGTCTTAGAGTATTTATCGGTGCTCAGAGTGAGGGAGGTAAGAAAGGTTCAGAGATTCGGGAGATCCACACTGATGGTCTCACTACCAGCTGAGTGGGTGAGAGCTGTCGGCCTCCGCCCAGGTGATCCGGTTAGCATAGACGTACTGGACGACATGTCTATTAGGGTGATCCCACTATCCCTCAGTAAGCAGAGTAAGGTGCTGACATCTAGGGTTGTAGTAGGTAAGGACGCTTCTGAGTTGCTGTTGGGGAGGGTCATCTACGCTCTGTACCTACTCGGGGTAGATAGGGTGGAGGTGGTGAGTGAGGAGAGGGTCATGCCTGAGAGCCTCCTGAGGTCCTTAAGGTCTGTTGCTAAGAGCTTGATGGGTGTTGAGATAACTGAGTACTCACCGAATAGGATAGTACTTCAGATACTCATAGACTCAAGCAAGTACTCAGCAATCACCGTCATAGACAGGATGCTCGAGCTCGTACGCTCCATGTTCGAGTACATCGAGACCTACGTAGCCTCAGGAGCTATCCACCTACTCCGCGAGGTTCAGGAACTTGAGGTTGAGGTAGATAGGCTTAACGCCCTAATAGTTAGGCAGCTCGTGGATCTTGTACGCCACAGGGACCTAGCTAAGCAGCTCGGCGTTAAGGATGCCTTAGCTACCGAGTACCGAAACATAGCTAAGTCCCTCGAGGAGGCTGCGGACGCTCTATCGGAGATAGCGTCAATAATGGTGGATCGAGGTGTCCCCCTGCTTGAAAAGATGAAGAGGGAGGTTACGGTACTGAGTGAATGTATAGATATGGCTATACTGATAATTGAGAGGATAAGTAAGGCACTGACACAGGAGGATATAGCACTAGCTAACGAGCTCCTAGACCTGGTAGCTGAGTATCGGGGACACTTCAAGAAGTACGCAGACCTGATGTACAAGACCCTCGGCCTCGACGAGACATACCTGAGCATAAAGGACATACTCGAAAGATTCGCAGTTGCCGGTAAGTCCCTGGAATCCATAGCTGAAAGCGTCTTCGATATCGTCGTCTGGAGATCCCCAGAGACGGTTAAGCTGTAGCAGAGAAGTAAAAATAAAAGCCTGAAACCCTACCCTAAATCGGTGGCTCCGGTAGCTCAGCGTGGTAGAGCGCGGGGCTGTGGACCCCGAGGTCCCGGGTTCAAGTCCCGGCCGGAGCCCCATTATCCCCCAAACCTAGCCTATCAATACATGCCTGCCGAACTATCTTGGAGAGTTGATGGAGTTCTTTATCGCTTCCGCATAGACTCTTCATCTGCGACCTAGGAGCGGTAGGGTAGAGAGCCTTAGAGCGACACCAATCAAGGGTGAAGTACCTTACAGTAAAAGTGCGAAACTAGGAAGTACCACTACGTAGTCGTAGTATATGCCTAAACTAGAGCAAGGCTCCCGTAGAAGAGCCGTATCACACCTCCGAAACCAACTACTTACTTCTCGTACGTAGAGGAAGCCGGAGGGGAAAGCAACGCAAAAACTGAGAGAGCCCGTGTAGGAAGCTATCGAAGTCCCAGGAAAGGGTCGACCTAGGAAAGACTAGCGATATCTGAGGTCCTGACTGTGGGGCTAGGAAACTGCCTTTGTTTTATGTAAAGTTTTATTGACTTTGGTGACTAGGATCCTGCGCCCTATATGTGGGGTAGGTTAAGCCCGAATGGGTACAGGCGGGTAAGGTGCTTAAACTGCGGTATGGAGAAGGATGAAGATGTAGTAGCAGTTAAAAACCTCCTCCACCGGATGTATGTAGAGCCTTCACCCGCTCACCCCGAAAGCCCTCCCATGACATGAGGAGGGCAGGGATGAAAGCTTACGCTAGACCAGAACGGTAAATCTCTATTTCATATACGCCTACTGGCAAGCTGAGTGAGTTCTATGTACACTAGAAAGGTAGCCTGTACTGGTTCTTAACTATGTTGTCTATTCCTAGCTTCTCTAGGATCCTCATTGGGACTTGAAGACTTACTTGTACTATACCTGGTAACCTACCTACTTCCACCGCGCCACTGATGGTTACTCTATTCCTCACTTCTTCCAAGCTCATTCCTAGGAGTTTGGAAGCCCTCATGAAGCCTCTCATAGTTGCTTCGTTTATGGTTGGTCCGGAGCCTACTACCTGAACGGGAGCTACTGGCTCTACCTCGATTTTCAGCTTCCTAGCTAGACTCAGTACCTGCTCCCACTCATCCTTCCTCCACGGTTTAGCTAGGGGTGGTAGGTCCTCCTCAGGAGGGAGTAGTATCGGGCCCTCTAGGTTCAAGTTCTTAATAACCGAGACCTCAACTACGCTCTTGGCTGAAACGTCCGTTGTGTGTCCGGCTACCTCACCGTCTCCCTGCATTGCGTGAGCGTCTCCAGCGTAGATCCCTCCACCATCCACCTTAACCGGGACTATCAGGACGGCACCCTCTCTAACGGAGTCTACATCTAGGTGTCCGTCAGTGAGCTTAGTTTCGTAATCCTCCTTTGTGATAGCGTATGGATGGTGTGCGTTAACTAGGAACCAACCGAAATCGCCAGCATTATGTGAGTCAGGTATGTCAACTGCGGGGGTGCTACCTAGCTGACCTAGGAAAGGTCTTACCCTCGTAGCTAACCCTACTATGTCGCTCTTACCCAATACCAAGACGGGAACCTGCTTGGAGTTCTTCGGTAGAGCACTCCACTCAAGTGCGTTCCTAGCTATTTCCTCAGCCATCCCCTTATCGACAGTGATACCAATACCCGAACTCAGGTCGAAGACCATGGTGTAACCGTTGACCATTATGAAAGGTGATGTAGGTGCCCCACACTTTCTGCACTTAACTGCGTTATCACCTATGCCGTCCACATAGAAGTCCGGCCACGGCTCATTACATGAGGGACACTTCTTCATTACGTAGGGATCGCTAACGTAACTACCTGGACGTACCACATCAACACCTGAGGACGTAGCCTTAGAGAGTACCTCTATGCTTAGAACGCGGATAGCTATCGCATCACCTACTCTCGCCCCCTCTACAGCAACGGGGACGTTAACCTCGTGACCCCCTCTAATGTTAGGTGTTATCATAGGACCCCAACAACCCGGAGACGTAACGAAGATTATCCTACCACCATCCGCGACGGGCCCCATCATCCTGGTATGAGGTCCTATAATGCCGTTAGTCTGAATATCATTATACACTTCCCTATCAGTACCCAACTTAATCATCCATTATATTATCTACCGCGAAGTTAAAAACTAGGCCATCACGACACGAACGAATCTCCATTATACTGGCTAAGACGAACTCCAGTAAGCTAAGCAGAGGACTACTTTACTTCGGGTCTCTGCTAGTTCACCTAGTACGCTTACATGAATTGCCTACCAAGTGGACGCTACTTACTTTAGGAACTACTACCCTTACGATCATTTAGTCCTTAATTCAGAGCTTGGAAGGTCTCCTAATGGGGAGATTACTTAAGTAAGCCTCTCCATGACACGAGGAGGGATGAAAGCTAGCGCTGGGTCAAACGGTCGAGTTCTAGCTATTCGATCCTACTTAGTGTTCCGAATCTTCCCAGAGTTACTGTATCTCTATTCGTTGGTATTATCCTAACCCCGTAGGGTCTTCTCTTTACGTAGTAGGCTGTGTACGTATCTTCGAAAAGCTTTCTAAGGTATTCCCTTTCTGCCGGTATGGCTACCATGTCCAGCCCAGCTACACAGAAGGTGCTCAGAGCTACTAGGTCCTTAACCCTTAGGTTACCGGATTTAGCTAGCTCCTTAAGTTTGTTGTCTTCAGCTACGGGTAGCATGAGCTCGTTAAACCCTGTGCTAGAAACTGTGTTAGCTACCCTAGATAGTAGGTTGTTAATTGCGTACACAGCTGAGAAGGACCCGACACCGGGGAAAACCACGCCAAGCTTCTCTATTACCTCGACAACACTTTCCTCCATCCACGGAGAGAGTGAGACGTCGTGGTATACTCTAAGACCTACTTCAGAAGCCTTCTCCCTGATTATCGTGTCCACCCTACTTACGAAGCTGTTTAGCACCCGTTCCCAGCTGGATAGCTCATGTTGAAGTAGTAGATCAACGTATCGGTAGGCAACAGATACTGCGTCCCTCAGAGCCGATGAGAGGGGGAAGTAGGGGGTTTCCAGGTATTCATCGTAGCTAACCCCTATCCTAGTGAAGTACTCCTCGTCAACCCTCTTCGAGAGGTCCATGTAGATGTCAGCGAGGTGGTCTAGGTCTCCACTAGATGCTAGTAGGGTAGCATAGCCCGTACTACACGTTCTTAGATAGCTTTCGAGCTCGGAGGGTGGAGTCTCCCTCACCTCCTTGTGGTAAGCTGCTAGTAGTATATCCCCCCTACATAGATCCCTAAGATCCCTCCAGTTGAAGTCCTCACTGAGTGAGGCCCTGAGTGTCCAAACGGTGATTCCGTTTGCCTCCAGTGAGTGCTTAATCTCCCTCAACAACTCCAGGGCTTCAGGAAACTTAAGGTCCCTGGATCTCACGTGGAGAGTTAGAGCCCTAATCATCGGCATGTTCTAGTACCACAATCTCTTCTAGACTAGGAATAAAGCACTTATTACAACGCATTTAAGGCTAGCCAAACTAACATCACGGTGTTAAGTGTTGGACTTAACGAGGCTGGACTCATTTATCCTAGAGAAGATGTCTCAGACTAAGATACCGGCAGTATCCATAGCAATAGTTAAGGGTAGTGACGTTATCTACGCTAGAGGCTACGGATTTAAGGATGTTGAGCGAGGCTTACCGGCAACTGAGAGAACAGTGTACGGTATCGGATCCATAACCAAGTCGTTCACTGCTCTAGCCGTCATGAAGCTCGTTGAGGAGGGTAAGCTATCACTCGATGATGAGGTCTCGAAGTACGTTCCCCTAAGGTTGGAGGCTAAGGGAGTCCCGATCAGGATCCACCACCTTCTAACCCATACAAGCGGCATACCAGCTCTAGCATATGCCGAGGCATTTATTAGAGGAATGCTAGGTCTAGGTGATCCGTGGCTCCCGACAGCAACCCCGGAGGACATCATAGCCTTCATGAGTGACTACAGTAGCTGGGTTCACGCAGAGCCCGGCACCAGGTTCTTCTACCTTAATGAGGGCTACGTTCTACTAGGCTACATAATCTCTAAGGTTAGCGGCATGAGGTACGAGGACTACGTGAGGAAACATATCCTAGAGCCGCTGGGGATGGTGAGAACGTACTTCGAGGAGCACGAGGTTTCGAGAGACCCGGACGTCGCAACACCTTACATAGTGGATAAGGACGGTAGGCACGTGAGGAGTAGGTTCCCGTTCGGTATAACTGCTGACGGTGGGTTACTGAGTAACCCGCTTGATATGGCTAGGTATATCTCCATGTACATAGGTAGGGGTAGGTACGGGGGTGTTGAAGTGGTGAGTGAGGGGAGTATCGAGACCATGGAGAGGAAACACGTGATGGTGCCGACAGACCTATTCAAGGACGATGGATACGGGTACGGCCTGAGGATAACGGACGAGTTCCTCGGTAGGAGGTTAGTCCGCCACAGTGGGTCAGTGCTCGTCTACACCGCCTTCATGGGCTACATGCCAACAGAGAAACTCGGCGTCGTGGTCTTAGCTAATACTTCTGGGTACCCACCTTCCGGGATCGGAATGTATGCCCTAACTCTAGCTCTCGGTTACGACCCGGAGAAACACCTAGACTTCATCAAGCAGGATAGAGTACTCAACAAGCTTGTAGGTACATACGAAACCTACAAAGGAACCTACAGAGTGAGCATCAAGAGGTTAGGAGACTTCCTCGCTGTGGAGTATAAGGATAGGTATAGGGAGGTCGTAACACCTCTAGTTCCGCTTGAGATAAGAGATGATTACGTGAAGTGTTACACTCTCAGCCAGGGAGCTAAAGTGGAGGCCGAGTTCTACATCGAGGAGAACCGCGTGGTTATGATATACGAACGCTACAAGCTAGTTAAGAAGTCCTAGTACCGCACTAATGAGATACGGAAGTGCCTGGATAACCATCATTACAGCTGAGAGCTCCCTGAAAGTCTGGGAGGAGGTCGTGGAGAGCCCTCAGCAAGTACTGGCTTAGATAGTACGATATAGGAGTTTAAGCTATTGGAGCGTGTTATGTACCCGTAGCTCAGGACTTTAAGTCCTACTTCTTCAGCTAACCTCCTCAGTTCCTCAGCCTCGTAGAGGAAGTACCTTCTTACATATGTCCTGTCTCTCCTTCTCCACGAAACCCTGTAATCGTGCGGGCCCGGGATCCTCAGTAGCTTTAGAAGATGTATCAGTAGGGTGCGGGGAACGAACCTCAGCTGCTTTCTGGACCAGGAGGTCACGATCGCCATGCCTGACGGCCTCAACACTCTAGCAACCTCCTTGAATGCTTTCCGCGCTTCGCTATCGGGTAGGTGGTGGATCATAGCGATGGAAACTACGCTATCGGTGCTATCACCTCTTAAAGGTATTGCTGTGGCATCAGCAGCTACGAACTCTGCTAGGAGTACCCCTCTCCTCGATAGTAGCTTCCTAGCTTCCTCGAGCATTGATGGGGATATATCGAGACATATCAGGTACCTAACATCCTTCCTGCTAGCTAGGTAAGCACCATTAACACAGTGGCCGGACCCTAAGTCCAGTACTAGCCCTCCTCTAAGTAAGTTAACTATCTTCCAGGGCCTACCCCTCCACGAGGAGTAGCCGGGTGCGATACTATCGTAGACCTCCAGGACGTCGTAGATAACTTCACGTACTCTGCTCATCTACATCTATAACCCACTTCTTCTTTACCCCATCAAAGTAGGCTACCCCGGAGCTCATTAGGACCTTCAGGAGCTTTACCTCTACCTTCCCCAACTCTCTCTGTAGAGCGTCCTCCGAGCTTACCGATAGGTTCTGCACCTTCTTCTTAAACTCCTCGAAGAACTCCGGGTCTACCGCAACCCTCTCCTTCGCTAGCTCCAAGACCACCGCACCACTCCTCCTCAGCTTATCGAAGAAGGCATCCCTATTCCGGATCTTACTAGCTATGTCTGACTCGAACATTACCTTCTGATCCTTCAGTATGTCGATAGCTGACTTCCTGGGCTCCTTCTTCTCTTCGGGTTTAGCTTGCTGTGCTGTACGCAGTATGTTGCTGACCTCATCCTCCAGGTTCTGGATCCTCGCGGTTAGGTCCTCCAGGAGCTCGATTATGTGTGATAACCTGCGGTTCATCTCATCTATCTTCCCTGTGTAGGCGTTTACAGCGTCGATAATGGATTTAAGGCTCCTCTCCTCATGCTTAGACGTCTTCTCAGTGGGGGACGTTATCGCGTTATTTACTATGGTGAGCAGAGCATCCTCTATAGGAAGATCTGGGAAGAGCTTGCTTAAAGCCTCAACCTGCTCAGGACTTAAGTTAATTGCTATCTTAGGCATCACTACCTTGTTTCTATGGTTACCTAAGTTATAAATGTTTGGATACCTAGCTATTAGCTCTGAAGATACGTTATGTTGTGATGGTCGGCTACAACCCGCTGAAGGTAGCGAAGTCTGTTGAGTCCAGAGTGTACCTAGAGAGCGGGGGAGTCAGTAGGAGGAAGTACTTTAGGTTCAGGATAGATAGGTGGTACGGAGGGATAGTTACCGGGGACGTTGTCGGGTGTAACATGAGGTGCAAGTTCTGCTGGGCCTGGTACTTCACCTGGGGAGATACCGGTAAGGGTAGGTTCTACACAGCTGATGAAGTTGTGGGGATCTTGGGGAACCTCTCGGAGAGATCTGGGTACAGGCGTGCTAGGCTTAGTGGTGGAGAACCTACGATAGGATTTAAACACATGCTGGAGGTCCTGAGCCTGACAGTGTCTAGAGGTCTTCACTTCGTTCTCGAGACTAACGGTATCCTAATAGGACACAACAAGGACATGGCTGAGGAACTGGGGGAGTTCAGCGGGAGAGGGATTGAGGTCAGAGTCTCTGTTAAGGGTACGAGCCCGGAGGAGTTCCACGAGCTTACCGGTGCCGACCCGAGGTTCTGGTTCGTACAGCTAGATTCCTTGAGGAACTTAGTTGAGGCAGGGCTTGAGCCTGCCCGGGAGGTCTACCCAGCTGTCATGCTTAGTTTGAGTGGGGAGGAGGGTCTGAGGAGATTTTCCTCTATAGTTAGAGGTATCCACAGAGAGCTCTCGGAGTTAATTGATGAGGAGTACATAATACTGTACAGGCACGTGAAGGAGTTGATGAAGAGGACTGGACTGAGGCCGAGGTACGTTATCCTCCCAGATAAGATACCGGACGAGTTAATCTAGTGCAGTATAGCGCCCTCAACAGGCCCCGGCCTAGCCCCCCGTGTAGCTAAGGAGTCCGTAACCAGCTTCAGGAACTCGTCGACCATTTGCCTGAGCCTACTAGGTTCGGATGCCTCAGCATATAGCCTGATCTTAGGCTCGGTTCCTGAAGGTCTGACAAGGATCCAGGAGCCGTCCTCGTAGTCCACCCTAATACCATCTATCTCCACGATCTCCGCCCCCTCAGGTGCTCCCGCCTTAAGGAACTCCCGAATATCTCTGAAGACTCCGTCCTTCAACTCCTCCGGGACAGTTACGGAGTATCTAGCCTGGGGGTAGTTAGGTATGTCGGAAAGTAGTTGATCCATATCCTTACCCTCCTCAACCATTAACTTCACCAGGTACATAGCCTGGTACACAGCATCGATCCACGGACCCCACCTAGGGTCTATAACCTTCCACGGCTCAGCTGCTAGCACTACATTACCGTATTTGAGTAGGCCTTCATGAGTCTTTCCTAGTTTGTAGAGGACTAGCTTACCTCCCATATCCTCAACAACCTTCCTCAGGGAGTTACCGCAGTCTACTGAAGCCACTATAGTTCCCTTCCTGTCCTTGAGGACGTGGAGAGCGATGAGAGCTATTACCCGGTCCTGCTTTATGAATCCCTGCCTCGGTGTTACTACTGACAGCCTATCACCATCCCCGTCGAAGGCGAACATCACGTCGTATCCGGAGGCTCTTAAGATTGGGATTAGAGGTTCTAGGACGTCGGGTCTGGGCTCCGGATGTCTACCGGGAAACCTCCCGTCGATACTGCCGTTGATCACCATGTTCGGGATCTTCATATCGGTCATAACCTTAGGAGCTACTAGAGACACCGGACCGTTAGCTGTGTCTAGTACTACTCTAGGTACGTACCTAACTAAGCTAATCTGCAGGAAGTTCTCTAAGCTACGTACGTACTCATCTATGACCTCAGCCCTAGTGTAGAGCCCGACATCAGCCCACGATACGTACGATGCCCTCGAGATAGCTTCCTCCAAGCCTGCTTCATCATCTGAGGTAACCTCGAACCCACCCTCTTTGAATATCTTAAACCCGTTGTACTGGGGTGGATTATGCGATGCTGTAACGTAGACCCCGCCTCTCAGTCTGAGGTAGTGGATGGACCACGCGAGAACCCCTATCGGGACCAGCCCGACGTCAACCACTGAGGATCCGGAGGCCATAATCCCTGAAGCTAGAGCTAGACTCAGAGCTCTAGATGTTGTCCTAGAGTCGTGGCCTACACCGTAGCTCCCCCTACCGAAGTACTGCGTTAGAGCCGTACCTGCCCTAACCATCAGCTCCGGGTTGACCTTGTCCGGGAAGACCCCCCGAACTCCTGACGTACCGAAAAGCCTAGCCATCTAAACACCCGAGTTTCTAAGTCCACTAGCAGACCTCTCCTACCATAAAAAACTCTGCGATTAGCTGGTGACTAGATATTTATAGTTTCACTCTCTCGAGCTCGTGTGGCTTCAGGAGCGATACTGCCGCGACCTCCGCTAACCCGATCTTCAGGACCCTCACATAGATCACCCAGTCCGGGCTGGTTAGATTGACGGGTCTATCCACCTCCTTAGCTATCTCCTTCACAGCATCGGAGGAGCTGAGCCTGATGGAGTAGCTCTCCTCAATCTTGTAGAGATGTCCTTGAAGGGTTATCCTGAACGTCTCGTTAGGCTGTATCTTAGCTATAAGGCCCCTGATAGCGCCCCTCACGGAGTCTACGTCAGCATTCACGACCGCGTCAACCGGGATTGCTTTTATGAGTGGTATCCCGGTATCCGCAGCATTTCTCTTAATAGCTTCAGCACATGTGTGCGGGTCCTCGAAGCACCTATACAAAATAACTGATTGGTAGGAGTAGGCGTATACCACCTTATCTCCTAGGACCTGCTTGACGTAGTTTCTAACCCTACCGTAGTTCTCTATCCCAGGTTCGTGAACCACTATTAAGTTGAAATCGGGGATCCTCAACGCCATAGCTACTCGAGTATTACGTGGCTACACCTTTTTAAATACCCACTAGAGTGAAGGAACAATACGAGGTCGTAGAAGTATGGACCTACCCGAGTTAAAGGACTTTAAGAGGGAGTGGTCCGGGAAAGATAAGACTGTCGGGGACGTGTTCAAGAAGATGTTTGGTAGGGAGAAGCCGATAAGGTACAGGTTAGCGACAGCTAAGTACAGGATTAGCACTATGGTGAGAAAGCTTGAGGTTTACGGTGAGAGGCTGAAGGCCAGGGATCAGGAGCTTTTCGGTAGGGTAGTTGACGCGCTGATGGCGAAGGACCAACTGAGGGCTACTATGTACGCGAATGAGGTTGCTGAGATAAGGAAGATAGCTAAGGCGGTCTTCCTGACGCAGGTAGCGCTAGAGCAGGTGGCCCTGAGGCTGGAGTCTATCCAGGAGCTTGGTGATATAGCTGTAAACCTACTACCGGTAGTGGCACTCGTTAAGGATCTGAGAGCTGCGATCAAGGACGTGCTACCTGAGATAGGGATAGAGCTTGGAGAGGTACACGACATACTGAATGAGACTATGTTGGAGATAGGTGAGATAACTGGGATACCCGGAGCTGGCGGGATAGCTGCATCAGCTGAGGCTAGGAGGATCCTCGAGGAGGCTAAGATAGTTGCTGAGCAGAGAATGAAGGAGGCGTTCCCAGCACTTCCAACATCTCTACCTGCTGGCCAGGCTCAGACAGCTCCTGTAGAGCAAGGACATTAAAAAGCTATTTTCTTTACTGGGAGAAGCTAATCATAGTTTCTATTTCTTGCTCATATAGTTTCTTCATATACTCCTTGTAGTACTCAACTAAGAACTCCCTAGCGACGTCGGGAAATAGACAGTAGGTAACCACGTTCTCCTCTGTGAAAGGCACCTCCAGCTTCCTAACCTCCTCAGCACATTTCTCTAGTTCAGGTTCAAGGAGATCTGCCGGCCTGGTCGTTATCTCCGCAACGTTCTTGAGGACCCTCTCCCTCAGCTCGGGGTTTATAGTTCCCGGGGGTTTACCGTAGTATCCAGCTATGTAGCTCATCACCTCTTTAGCTATCACCTTATACCTACCCATCAAGACGTTGAGGACTGCTTGAGTACCGACTATCTGAGAAAGTGGTGTAACGAGTGGTGGCCAGCCTAGGTCCTCCCTCACCTTGGGGACCTCTGCTAGAACCTCCTTTAGTCTGTGCTCAGCCTTCATATCCTTTAGCTGTGATATCAGGTTCGTCATCATCCCTCCAGGAATCTGATGTATTAGGACGTTATGGTCCGGTATGAGCGCCTTAATTGTTAGGAGCTTCGAGTATTTCTGGTTGAGTATGTTGTCTAGGTACTCGGAGATCTCGTTTATTACCTCCAGGTCTATGCTGGGCCTCAGATCCTCCCTCAGGGAGAAGTACACTGTCTGCACGCCCGGCTGGGCCGTGCCGAAGGCTAGCGGGCTTATCGCGGTGTCTATGAGGTCTGCCCCGGCCTCAACAGACTTAACGTAGGTAGCTACTGCCATACCGCTCGTTGTGTGGGTGTGTACGTCTACCGGTAGATTGAACCTGGATTTCAGTTCCTTTACTAGTGTGTAGGCTGTGTAGGGGTCTAATATGCCGGCCATATCCTTTATTGTAATCATGTCGACCTCTAGCGATACGAGTTCCTCAGCGAACTTCATGTAGTACTCGACTGTGTGGATTGGACTGACTGTGTAGCATATAGTTCCCTGGACGATCGCACCGATAGACTTAGCCTTCTTAATACTCCTAACGAGGTTTCTGACATCGTTGAGGGCGTCGAAGATCCTGAAGATATCTATCCCGTTCCTGTAAGCAAGCTCAACGAACTTGTCGACCACGTCGTCAGGGTAGTGCCTGTAACCGACGAGGTTCTGTCCTCTGAGGAGCATCTGGAGCTTAGTCCTCCTCACTCTCTCTCTAATGATCCTCAACCTCTCCCAGGGATCCTCCCGCAGGTACCTTATCGCTACATCGAATGTAGCCCCTCCCCACACCTCCAGACTGTAGAAGCCGGCTCTATCGATCTTGTCCAGTATCGGGACCATGTCCTCAGTTCTCAGCCTAGTAGCTAGTAGGGACTGGTGAGCATCTCGAAGGGTGGTATCTACTATTTTTACCACTACCTCCACCACGTTGATATTCTCTTGAGGGTTTATCTACTTTGCTAGTTACTTGTTCTTATATACCTAGCAAGGGTCATTATGTGTAGAGGTGCATCTCGTGGGTAGGAGAAAGAAGAGGAGGAAGGTTGTGAAGGTTGTGAGGAGGCTACCCAAGCTCTTTCAGTGCCCAGCTTGCGGGTTAGTGACCCTCACCGTTAACATGGAGGAGGTAGAGACTGAGACAGGGTTAGCTAAGTACGCTCAGATAATGTGCAATAACCCGTCGTGCTGTCTGAGGGCGGAGATCTCCGGTCTCCCAATGATATTCGAGCCGGTTGATGCTTACCACAGGTTCCTAGATCTTTACAATGCTGGTGGTGTGAGTGTTAGGTTTGAGTGCTCTGAGAGTGAAGAGAGAGGGGAGAGTGAGTAAGTACATTAAAGAGAAGATAGCGGGAGGAGAGGTCCTCCACTTCACCCTGATAGATCCTGCGAAGCTCGCGAATCCGGAATCCCTGGAATCAACAGCTGAGAAAGTAGTTGCTGCCGGCACAGACGCGTTTATGATTGGAGGTAGCCTGGGGGTCTCGGAGAGAGATGTCGATGAGGTAGCGTCCAGACTGAAGAAGTTCGGTCTACCCGTGATAGCGTTCCCAGGAAACGTCAACGGCTTATCGAGAAACGTTGACGCAGTTCTATTTATGTCACTCCTAAACTCAGAGGACCTCTACTACGTAATCGGTGCTCAGGTCGCTGGGGCCGTGGTGGTAGCAAGGTACGGTCTAGAGGTGCTGCCGACAGGCTACATAATCGTCGGCTATGGGGGGACAGCCGGGTTCGTTGGGAAGGCTAGGCCCATACCGTATGAGAAGCATGATGTTGTGCTGGCTTACTCTCTAGCAGCATACATGATGGGTATGAACTACATATATCTGGAGGCTGGGTCAGGAGCACCTCAGCCCGTCCACAGAGACTCTGTCAGGTTAGTTAAGTCCACACTCCCGGAGGCCGTACTAATCGTCGGTGGTGGTATAAGAACCCCGGAGGTAGCCGCGGAGATTGCTAGAGCGGGGGCGGACGTCATCGTTACGGGCAACATAGTTGAGGATAATCTCGAGAAGGCTGTGGAGATAGTTAAGTCCGTTAAAAGCATTAGGAGACAGCGGTGACGTCGTAGCTAGCCCTCTACGGAGATACCTACAACTACCTTAGTATCTAGCCCGTAGGTCAGGACCTCGACACCAATCAGTATGTAGCTCCCCTCCGGTAAGCCGGTTAGCTCTATATGACCATAGTAATCTACTCCTAACTCCCCTGATGAGGAGAGGTATAGCACCCTCCTCTCCAGGTAGGGGAGGTAGGTAGTTGCTGGTGGCTGGAATATAGCTGCGGGTAGCTGCAGGTCTGCGTCCTCATCGAGTACGTAGCACACCACGATTATCCGGGGGTAGTAGGACGTTACTGAGGTACTAGCTATCGAGACCTGGACACTAGCAGAGAACCGCACGTCTCCCCCGCCCCTAAGGACCTTGAATACCTGCGTAACTGCTGCTGAGTTGGAGGGTTTACCGGTACTGGCTATTGCCTGGTTGGGGTAGAGGGTTATAGTGTCCCCACTCCTACTCCAGTAGCTACCTGAGGCTAGACCGTAGGTCAGCCCGGTAAAGTAGAACACTACGTTACCCGAGTAAATGCTCCTGTAGTTCATGTCGGCGGCGGACGGGGGATCCGATGTGGCAGTCCTTACATGGATCGGCCCGTTGCTGATGTAGCTATTGTAGTTGGTTAACAGCCCCATAGCGATCTTATACCCTAAACCATCGAGTGGGCGTACTGCTGAGGCGGAGTTCCATAGGCGGTTTAATGGCACCTCCAGGAACCTACCACCCTCCAATATCACGAACAACGTGTCAGCGTCCTGGCTCGGCCTGGGTAGGACTAGCTCACCTTCAATAACACCACCACCTAGACTTCCAACTACCGACTCATTAGCGATTAGGTACGAGTTAACTACCCTAACCTGGGTATTAGATGTAAGTACTATGCTACCGTTAGAAGCTCTGCGGACCTTAACGTCTGCAGAGCTAACCCTTGCTAAGGTGCTTGCCACATCCAGGTAGTACCTACCCCAATCTGATGCTACGTAGATTAGAGCAGCTACTATCTGAGAAAGAACGAGTAGAGCTACCGCAGAAGCAGATAACGTAGATACCGACCCCCGCTGAAACCACCTACGGAAAACCCGGACCTTGAGGTAACCAAGCACTAACCGGCGAGTACTACCCCCAAACACAGTCAGTACCCAGAGTAGTGCAGGCTAATAATATGTTCCACCAACCACCCAACTACCAATCCCAGTAGATGCCGAGCACCGAAGTCCCTACCTGAGCAGGAATTGAACAGACCATAAACAGAAACACAAAAACACATAAAAACTGAGACTAGATATAATCTCCCGGCGGCGGTCGTCTAGCCTGGTCTAGGACGCCGGCCTCCCAAGCCGGCGATCCCGG
>JAGDWD010000010.1:0-22468 GCA_023255955.1 Desulfurococcales archaeon
CAGTACTATCAGTAATAGCACTAGGAACAGCAGCAGCAATAAGAAGAAAGTAAAAATACTCAATATTTATTTTTAATCGGATCTTAAATTTATAAAGCTTTCTTCCTTCAATATCTTGGGTATATTACTGTGGGTGCTGGGAGATTTATTGCTAAAACAGGTGTGAGGCTTCTAGCTACTTATATAGCGGTAGTTATAGTGTACTTCATTGTGGTCAGAGTTCTCCCAGTTCTAGCTGCTGGAGGGGATGTTAATGCTGATCCTTTGTTGGCAGCTCTCAGGAGAACTGCTGAAGATCCGAGGTTTACGTTTTGGATAGATGAGGCGATAAAGACATATGGTCTAGACAGGCCTCTGATCCCTGACCAGCTCTTCAGGTATTTAAGGAGTGTCTTGACATTTCGGTACGGAGTTTCTGTGTATACGCAGCAACCTGTTCTAGATGAGATAGCTGTTAGGCTTCCTTACACATTATCGTTCTACACCATAACTACGATACTGCCAATAGTGATAGGGTATTATCTAGGCATAATAGCAGCCAAGCATAGAGGAAGACCTCTGGACTCGGCCATTATCCAGATATCTGTGATTTCTAGGACAATACCAGGCTGGTTAATACTTCTACTGATATACTATAGCCTAGCATATCTACCTAAGATCCTCTGGGGAATTCAGATATTCCCGATGCCGGTTAGGCCCCCGGAGATAGGTATTAGGGATTGGGAGCAGTTTAAGTACCTCCTCTGGTACATGTCCCCGATGTTGATGGCGGCTCTAATAGCTTGGTCTGGTGGGTGGATATACTACATAAGGCAGCTAGTTGTCTCGGAGATGGGTCAGGACTATTACACTACTGCCTTAGCTAAGGGACTAGATGAGAGGACGGCCCTCAGCAAGCACGTCATACCGAACGTCAGGCCACCACTAGTAATGTCCCTGGCTTACACGATACCCGATATATTCGGTGGTGCGATTATATTTGAGATAATATGTAACTGGCCGGGTATAGCGAGTTTCTCATATGTAGCTCTGCAGACCTGGGACTTCCCGGTGATGTCAGCATTCTTCACTATATCAGCATTACTGAACGTAGTGTCACTATTTGTTGCTGAGGTAATCTTAGTTATGATAGATCCGAGGATTAGGGTGGGGAGGACATGAGCAAGCGATCCATCTCTAGGTCAACACAGATTAAATCTAGTGCTCAGAGCTATAGTGAAACCTTAATAAGGCTTATACTCAAGAAGAAGTCCTTCCTCGCAGGTGTGGCTATAATATTAACTCTCTCAGTACTCGGGATACTTGCCCCGATACTAACACCTTACACACCAGCAACAAGAGAGGTTGTAGCGGCAGATTTCGCTATTCCTGAATGGGCGGCTCCACCTGACGTGCCGAGAAACATAGTTAAGAACCTCACAAACTTTGAGATCCTACATAAGAGTATCTCAGGTAATGTCACGGTCTCACTCGAAAGTGGGGGAAACCTAAGACTAGCCATCCGCGGTGAGGGGTTAGCGAACGTCTTGCTAGTCTCAACCGACTACATACTATACCCGTACAGACCCGCAAAGCAGGCTCAAATCGATATGAGGTTCCGGACAACGTATCCAGCAAATACTGGTGAGGCATGGTATAATGTGGAGTTCATTATTGTAAATGAGGACCTACTGGCAAAAAAAGAGAACTACAGCATGAAGGTATCCCTACCGTCTGGAGCTACCTACATACTTAATGTTCCTAAAGGTATCTACTCTCTCTACGATTTAGTCACTACTAAGGTAGCTACCGTATACAAGTATCATCGCGGTGAGGCTAGAGGAACCCTGATAACCCTCCCGAACCCGATCAGAAACGCTCAGCAGAGGTATATAACTAAAATAGAAGACCCGTGGGTCAAGGACGCTGTCTCCAGAGAGTTTAATCTAGTAAACGCCTTGCGAGAGCTTATCCTCGAGAAGAACACTAAGATACGTATATGGGTGAACGTAACATACTACTGCAACCCAAGAGACTTCTTCATGTCGTGTAAGGACGGTGCCCTAGACCTAGAGCTAGAAGGGGTCAAGATATGGATAATGGGTGAGGCTCATGGAGTACTAGGAACGAATGCTGCCGGTAACGATGTGTGGACCCAGTTCCTCTACGGATCTAGATCAGCACTAGCTGTCGGTATCACCGTAGCCACACTCGCGAACTTCATATCACTAGTTGTCGGCCTCATAGCAGGCTACAGGGTCGATACGTTAGTAGATCACGGAATAACGTTCCTTGTTGATGTGATGAACTTCATACCGACGATACCCCTCATAATAGTAGTTGGGATGACCTACGGTAGGAACCTCTTAACTATCTACACAGTCATAGTACTCCTCTCGTGGCAGGGGGGTGCTAGGATAATCAGGCAGTGGGTCATCAGCTTACGTTCCAGTACCTACGTCGAGGCTGCTAAAGCTATGGGTGCTAGTGAGTGGAGGATAATGATGAAGCACCTAGCTCCCCAGTTAACACCCTACATGGTTTACAGAATCGTAACTAGAGTACCGTCAGCAGTATTCTTAGAAGCTTCAATACAGCTACTAGGATTTGGAGATCCTGAGGCACCCACATGGGGTAGGATGATAAATGAGGCATACTATCGAGGTGCGCTCCTACATAACGCCTGGTGGTGGATACTACCACCGATTCTAGGGCTCATAGTATTCGGTATAGGATTCATCCTAATTGGTACAGCTCTTGATGAGATAGCTAACCCGAGGCTGAGGAGGTAACCACCTAGCTCGGGTATAGCTATGAGGAAAATCACTGCCGTACTAGCATGCTCCGCGATATTGGTATTTGCGACTCTCGCACTAACCCTAATTATCTCGAAGTTCATAGCTACAATAATAGGAAGTGTGATTACTTCAATAGTTCTTACTTGGATCCTCCTCAGTAGGAGAGCACAGTACGCAGAGCTTTTCTCGGTTGGGACATCAGTAGCTGTCCTCGGATCTCTCTTACTAGAGGTAGCATACTACATCATCTGGGGATACATCGGGGAAATCCACGGAATTCGAAGCACTATTGAAACACTCGTAATGGCGGTAAGATCGGGAGTTTTTCTGTACATGTTCATAGTTGACTTAGTCATTAGCTTCACAGCGATACTTGCTGTAATATCCTTTGTTTCACTAATGTATGTTGGTGATTAGATAGCTTCATACACCTGGATTTTTTATTTACATCACCCACCTACCCTAATATTATCGATAGTGAGATAAGTCTTACGAATTATCCCAAGCTTGTCCAGTGGATTGTACCTAGATTCCTGGGGAACGTATTATTTATCTCTAGGGATGGTAGATGGTGTCGCATCATAACCCTTGTACGATGAGGTCTTTAAATAAGGTGGGGAGCTGTCAATACTTAATAGATAGTGACCATGTGGCGTTCGCTGCACTGATGTACTAGAGAGGTTTTCTTATTTAGTGCCAATCATCGGGGTGCTTACCTCTGCTTCTTGATTTTAGGGTACTTATATTTTTCTTTGGCGAAAATATCTTGGTGAATGCTTTGTATACATGGACTTCTAAGTTCTGGTTTGTTAGTCCACTTAATTTCAGTGATGAGGTTAGGGCAGGTCTTGAGCTACCTGAGAGGGTGATAGTGCATGACACTACCCTCCGGGACGGGGAGCAGCAGGCTGGTGTAGTGTTTAGGAAGAACGAGAAGGTTAAGATAGCTACAGCCCTCGATGAGGTGGGTGTGGATAGGGTGGAGGTAGGAATGCCTGCTACCTCGCAGGAGGACTTCGAGGCCGTTCGGGAGGTAGCTAAACTCGGTCTCAGGGCTAAGGTCATGGCTTTCTCTAGATGTCTAAAGCATGATGTTGATCTGGCTCTCAAGGCTGATGTGTCGGGGGTTGTGATGGAGCTCCCGTCCAGTAAACACATAATCGAGTACGGGTACGGTCTCACCGAGGATAGGGCCATTAACATGGCTGTCGAGGCTACTGAGTATGCTAAGCAGCACGGGCTCTTCGTTACTCTCCTCGCGATAGACCTGACGAGGGCTGACTACGAGCTCCTGAAGAGGATTGCGGGTTCCGTACGGGATCTGGCTGACTCCTTCACCATAGCTGATACGTTCGGGGTAGTAAGCCCGTTCGCAATGGGGTACCTCACCAAGCAGGTGAAAATGATCATAAAGAAACCCGTGGAGGTCCACCCCCACAACGACTTCGGTCTAGCAGTAGCTAATGCCCTAGCAGCTGTAGCTGCCGGTGCCTCAGCAGTCCACGTAACCGTTAATGGGATAGGTGAGAGAGCCGGTAATGCGGCACTTGAGGAGACAGTGTTAGCGCTGGAGCTACTCCTAGGAGTTAAAACAGGTGTGAAGTATGACAAGCTGTACAGTCTGTCTAAGCTTGTGGAGCAGCTCTCCGGTGTGAGATTACCTCCTCACAAACCCATTGTCGGTGAATCACCATATAAAGTCGAGTCAGGGATGGTGACTGACTGGTGGGTCTCAGCTAGGGAAGTAAGACCTACGGAGGTATTCCCAATACTGCCCGAACTCGTAGGTAGGAGAGAAGGAATTGAGATTGTACTAGGAAAGAAATCGGGTAAGGCTAACATAGTTGAGGCTTTGAAGGAGCTGGGAATAGACCCAGCTAAGGTAGGTGCCGATTCCTTGGTGAGAATATTGGCTGAGGTGAAGTTCTATTCAACACTTAAGAAAGGACCTGTTACAAGGGAGGAGTTCTCTCTCATAGTTAAGAGAGTCCTAGGTAGCTAGGAGGTATCCTATATTTTAATTATGTTTTAACTCTACTCGCCTTTCTTACACCTAAGACAAGTTCTCAATACCTGTAAACATTTAAGGATGCTTTGGAGAGAACCAGCCTAAAGATTTTATGGGATTCAAAGCGGTCGGTGAGACTGAGATAGTGCTAGCAATACAGATCTCAGAAGGTTATGGTGCGATAGCTACATTCCCATTCTAAGACGGGGAGGCCAGCTTCCTTCTAGCTATTTCCCTAGCCTTAATGTAATCGTCTCCTGAGGCCGGCCTACCACAACCGACAATCTTCGCGAGCTCTATTTCCATATCTAGCTCTGTAGCTACTCCAATTAAATTCACGGCTTTTCGGGCCTCAGCCAGACTTCTAGTACCAGCTAAAGCCTTAGCGAGCGGGGATATTGCTGCGGCTACTTTAGATGAGAGGACGAAGCCCACTAGAGATAGAGGACCTATGTAGGTCCTCCGAGAACCCCCGCGCATCTTAACCTCCCCAATCTGCCCTTTCAGTGCTATGTAAGGTACTCTACTAGCCTCACTAGTAACTTTAGGTAGGATACTCTCGTAGGTCCTCACGAGGTCTACCCAGAGCCCTATAACCCCGTAGAGACCGCCCAAGACCTGCACCTCAGCTACCCTGGAGACCACGTAGTCAACATCTAGCTCACCATCAGCTCCCGGAGCTAGTACCACTAGTGGAGCATCTATTTCAGAGGCTGCTGCTAGAGATAGGCTATCTGCTAGAGGTGACCAGAGCCCTCCCTCAGTACCCCGAGCTAGTATATCCCCACCTACATCAAGTAAAACAATCCTCCAACCCTCCCCAGCTAACTCATCGAAGCATTTCCTAATCCCCACAACACCGTACTCTAAAGTAACGGAGGGTACTTCAACCCCAGCTACCTCAGCTACTGCGGCTGATGTAAGCCTAACAACCCTACCCGACCTCTCGGCGTAGGTATTTGAACCTACGTAGACGCAGTTCTCGACTACGGCATTACGAATGAGGTGTCTAGGTATAGGTCCCGGGTAGGGATCCACTACCCACCTCTCCCAAAGCACAGCACCCGGAAGACAGCTACTAACACCGTAAACGGATTTAAGTAACTCGCAGACTACGTAGGCCGACACCACATCACCACCTCCCCCAGCCCCAAAGATAACCGAGCGCTCGAAGAGCTCTCTGATCACTCTGAGACCCCAGCTCTACACCGCTAGAGATAAAATAGTATTACACCAAATCATATCAAACCCCGAGGTTGTAGCTAGTTTAATGTAAGCCCAGATAGTTTAGGGAGTCCTCACCATTAAGTTTCCTACTCAAGAGCTGACTTAGCTATAGGGTAGTAGACGTTGGATGGGTTAAAATATAAAACTTTCGAGGGGCTATTATGTAGGGTATCTCGTTGAGCATACCTAGAGAGGAGATTATCGGTGGGTTCAGGTTCATCGAGTATAGACCTCTTAATATTAGGAAACCATCTGTCTTGCTATTCGCTCTCCCAGATGCTGGGTTAGTTAGCGTCATATCTACCTCGCACATAGTGAGTACTCTAGGCCTGGAGGAGGTTGGGGACATAGAGTTCCCCGAGCTTGCACACATAGTTGTTGTACGTGAGGGCCTCCCCCGATCTCCTCTTAGAATCTACGCAGGTGGGAACCTAGCCGCAGTCTTCACTGACATAGCACTGTCACCCTCAATCCAGGTAATGATTGCTTCCGCCGTAATCGACTACGCGAGGCTTAGAGGTATGGAGTACATAATATCCCTCTCAGGGATACCCTCCCCCAATAGGTTAGACCTAGAAGAGCTGAAGACCTACTACGTTTCTTCAAGTAAGCGAATGGCTGAGATAGCTGAGAGAAGTGGTGCTATAACCCTGAAGCAGGGGGTGTTAGTGGGGGCTTACGCGACCCTGGTAAAAGAGAGCATGAAGAAGGGCTTCGACTCCCTCCTACTCCTCACGGAATGCTTCATGGAGTTCCCAGATCCTGAGGCAGCTGCTCGAGGGCTGCAGGTATTCTCTAGGATAGCTAATATAGACATCGACATAAAGAAGTTACTGGAGGAAGCTGAGATAATCAAGATTAAAACACGTGAACTCATGAGGCAGACCACCGGGGTTATGAGGCAGATGAGAAAGGATATGGAGTACTCCCCATTTCTCTACGCGTAGGGGTGATCACAGTGTTTGAATCCAGTGAGGGACCTCTCGACGAGTTCCTTAAGAAAATAGAGAGGAGGATGAGGGAGGTTGAGGAGGCAGTATCCCGCGAGATAGAGAGGGTTCTCAGGGAGCTTAAACGTGAGGAGAGGGAGACCAAGATATTTGCGGAGTCTGTGGAGCCCCTCTACACTATCAGGGATCTCGGTGACCGCCTGGTTGTGTATGTGGACATACCCTACGCTGACACTGGGAAGGTTGACGTGTGGTTTGAGGGTAACATAATGCATGTAAAAGCGAAGCTGAGGTCGAGACTTGATGTGGGTAGCTGGTCCGAGCGGTACAGGGGGGTCGGAGTTGAGGAGTATGACCTGGCTATAACATTACCTGTGAAGCCTAGCCCTGAGAGAACGCGGATTAGAGTGAAGGGAGGAGTTCTAGAGGTAACAATATATAAATAAGTCTAAGCCTTCGTCTAGACCCGTAGTACTAGCTTTAATTCTAGTATTAGCTATCTACCGTGGGAACATACTTGCTGGATCCAGCCTTCGTAGCTACCCTCTGTAGCAAGCTCAATGCAGACTTCATCGATGTTAGGATCCAGAGGTACTATAGTGAGCTGGTAGTCCTCGATAACGGGGTGGTTCGTGAGTTATCAAGCAGCTACATCAATGGTGTAGGTGTTAGAGTAGTCGTTAACGGGTCGGTCGGGTACTCATCAACAAACTCACTGGAGAAGGATGACGTGGTTGAAGCCGCTGTGAGGGCGTACAAGATCGCTAAAGCAATATCCGGGAAATCAATCAGTGTACAGCTCTACGAGCGCCCAACTGTAAAAGCTAGGGCTGTATCGAGCTACGTTATCGACCCTGAGAACGTGGATCCTTCTGAGAAGGTGGAGCTGTTAAAGGACATGCACAGGGAGATCTCCACCGTCCCAGGCGTAGTAAGCTCCGTCTTGAGGTTCGGCTATGAGAGAGATAGGAGATACTACGTCTCCAGTAGTGGTGATAGTGTTGAGTATGAGGTGAGGATGGTCGGTGTATCGGCGGCCTTAGTATCGTATGTTGATGGTGTGTACGAGTCTCTGCGGGACCATGAATCGAACGTTGCTGGGTGGGAGTTCATAAAGGGTATTAACTGGAGGGACTGGGCATCCACTAGAGCTAGGTTAGTAATTGAGACTGCTAAAGCCCCCAGGGTGGAGCCAGGTAAGTACGACGCGGTCCTAGACAACGACATGGTCGGGCTAATGCTTCACGAAGCATTCGGCCACGCAACTGAGGGGGATATAGTCCTAGCTGGCGGGAGCGTACTCTACGGTAGGTTAGGACAGGTCGTAGCTAGCGAATTGGTGTCGATAGTGGATGAGGGTGTAGTTGAGGGAGGAGCTTACGTACCGTTCGACGATGAGGGTACCCCGAAGAGAAAGACCTACACAGTGAGGAGAGGTGTGTTGGAAGGGTTCCTACACAGCCTAGCAACTGCTAGGGCTCTAAGAGGTGAGCCCACCGGTAACGCTAGGGTCATGAACTACCGGGACCCGCTCCTCGTGCGCCAGACAAACACGTACATGGAGCCCGGTGATTGGGGTGTGGAGGAGATGATTAGGGACATGAGGAGGGGTCTCTACGTTAGGGGTAGGGGTGCGTCAGGTGGTGAGGTCAACCCTCTAACAGGTGCCTTCACATTCACTAGCGGGCCCAGCTACATCGTAGAGAACGGTGAGCCCGTCAGGCTAGTCAAGGGGGTGATGCTGTCCGGGCTAATCCTCGAGACGTTGAGGAGGGTCGACGCTGTCGGGAAGGACTTCACCGTCAGAACAAGTGTTTTCGGTGGTTGCGGTAAGAGTGGGCAGACTGTTAGAGTGGGTGACGGAGGCCCGCACGTAAGGGTTAGAGAAATCACTATCGGGGGTGGTTGAGGTGCGGGACATCGTGGAGCTCTCCGAGAGGTTAGTCAAAAGCTCTCTCAGTAGGGGCTTGAGCGAGGTAGAGATATATGCTGTGAGGACGTTGATGAAGGTGCTTACAGTAGCTAATGACAGGATATTCGAAGGTGCTGTGCGGGAGGATTATAACATCGGTATACGGGGAGCCCTAGGGAAGAAGGTGGGTAGCGTAAGTACGAACACACCCGCGGAAGTTGAGAAGCTGGTTGATAGGCTGTACGTGTCTGCTAGATCCTCTCCAGAGGATCCGTACTGGAGTGGGTTCCCTACAGATGTTGGTGGGATTAACCCGGTAGCGTGCTACGACGAGAGAACAGCTAACATCAGCGAGGAGGAGCTAGTAAGCCTTCTATCGCACGCTGCGGGCAAGCTCAAGGAGCCGGCTCTAGCGCGGGGTGTTGATAGGGCGATCATAGCTGAGGGCATCGTAGCAAGCGGTGAGATGGAGGTGTTCGTGGCTAACTCCAGCGGAGTGAATAGGGTCGCGAAGTGTTCTGGTGTGATGATGTGGCTGACTCTGAGCCTCAAGAAGGGGGATGCCTACTCAGATAAGACGTTGAGCTACATGAGGAGGAGGATAGACCTGAGAGAGATTGAGGCTGTCTCATTCAGAGAAGGTGAGAGAGCCCTCATGTTCTTCAACTCCTCACCGGTAGGGTCAGGTAAGTACGACGTTATACTCACACCAAGCGTAGCAGGCCAGATACTGATGTCCGCTCTAGCTCCAGCATTCTCAGCACTGAACATATTGGAGGGTAGGAGCCCTCTCAGGGACAGGATAGGGGATAAGGTACTCAACGAGAAAATATCCTTAGCTGACGACCCGTCGATCGAGGTAGCTATCGGGTCAAGACCCTTCGACGATGAGGGTGTTGCCACTAGAACTAAGAACGTAGTCGAGAAAGGTGTCTTCAAGACTGTACTTCACAGCTACTACACGTCCCGTAGAATGGGTAGTGAGCCTACTGGGAACGGCCTGAGGCAGAGACCGACGTCCCAGCCGACACCAAGCTTTACGAACCTCGTAGTAAGACCTGGTAAGGGCTCCCTAGAATCCTTCATAGAGGAAGTTAGGAGGGGGTTGGTAATCTACGAAGTGATAGGGTCGTGGATGAGTGACCCAACGACAGGGCAGATAAAGGCAACTGTAACTCACGGTATTCTAGTAGAGAACGGTAAGCCGGTCAAACCGGTCAAAGGGGTAGTTATGGGCGGTAACATCTACAGGCTACTATCGGAGAACCTCCAGGAAGTTGGGGATGATGTGGAGGTAGTGAACCACGTAGTCACCCCGTCAATATGGATAAGCAACGTCGACATTGCCGGCCACTAAGGGCTTCACCAACAGAACTGCTTAGCAGTTAAAATAGATGAAACTTTATTTTCCCTGCGATCAAGTATCATGTCGGGTTGGATAGTGCTTTCGGATCCGGGCGGTTATACCTTAGGTGTTAGCGGGCTGGAGAAGTTAGTGGGGCGTGTGAGGAGTCCTTACGTAATACTTATCTTAGGGCATCCCGGTTCAGGGAAAACCACTCTTGCGTCAACCATATGCTACAAAAACACACTCGAGGGGAGGAGCTGTCTCTATGTTTCCTTCTACGAGGATAAGGACAAGCTATTTAATTACATGCGGGATGTGGGTCTAAACCTAGCGTCTGCTGAGTCCGTCGGGTTGTTAAGGTTTGCCCGCCTACCGACCCCAACGAAAGTTGATAGTGCTGTGGACCTACTGAACACTCTACTCTCTGAGGGTAAGTACGATGTAGTAGTCATAGACTCCATCAACCCGGTACTTGCCGGAGCAGAAGATCCTGAGAAGAGGGCATGGCTTCTGAACTACTTCTACAACCTCGCCCACCTTAATAACAGGCTAGTAGTCCTCGTGGAGGAGCTACCCTACGGCCAGGAAGCAACTAAAATCGAGGAGTTCGCAGCAGATGCTGTCCTGGTATTGAGAAGTGAAGTTGAGGAGAGCTTCCTAGTGAGGAAACTTGAAGTGAGGAAGGTGAGAGGACGTAATATTCCGCTAGCTGAGGTACCGTTCTCCATCATAGAGAATAGAGGATTTGAGGTATTCGTACCTCCAGTATTGGGAGAGGTACCCGTGGAAGCCGGGGAGATATACGTGCCCTGCCGAGCTTTCAGGCAGGTGTGGGGCACTCTTAAGAGAGGGTTCATAGCGGGCGTCTACTACCCGGCTACCGCCGGCCCTAGGGATCTCCCCATCTTCCTACTTGCTATGTCAGCCATAAACAACATCCGCACACTCTTCTTAAGTTATAGGTACTCACCTAATGCTATGATTGAGATGATCTTAGAGAGAGCTGAGGAGCTGGGAATAGAGCAGGCTATCACTGAGAAAATATTGAGTGAGAGGATCACTTTCGCAAGTATTAACCCGTTTAGCCGTAGCGTTACGCAGCTCGCTATAGATGAGCTTCAGTTAATAGACTCTGTAGGACCGGATCTCGTGGTGTTCCACGGAATTGAAATATTACGTGAAGGTATTCCTTCAGGAAGGTACCTTAAGGAAAGATATAACCAGCTTAACTACCTGAAGAGTAGGGGGATCCTCGTCATAAGGGTGGGTGAGTACGTAGATGAGAGTGCCTACAAAGAAATGGCGTTACTGGACGACGCGGTAATAAAATTATCGTATGTGACGCCTCCCTCAAGCTATGGTACACTCAAGTATGAGGCCCTACTCTGGAGGAGGGGTAAGTTAGCCACGATAGTATCACCAGAAGAGGTAGATGAATGTGTCAGGAAGTGTGTTGAGATATTAAAGCAAAAGCGGTAGATGTGGGTCTGAATATAAGATTAATCCCTGTTAATAGCTGATGTCCGGTAGCTTACAGTATTCAACCGATGCTTGGTAGTGTAAATAGATTCTCTGGACACATCTCCACGTCATTACGAACAAAACCTAACTACGGCAATCTCCACATTCTCAGAGAATACGTATTAACTTGGGGGAGTTCTAGGGATCCTCCTCTACACGATCTCGGAGCATTCCTTCTCTATGTCCTTACTGTATTTCCTCACAATTGCTAGCACTGCTCCCTCTAACTCCTCTCTACTGGGCCTCGATAGAATAACCTGTATCAGCTCCTGGAACGCCTTCCTCTTCGGAAGGGCTACAGTTAATACCTGCCTAGCTCTTTCCGTATTACCCAGGATCTGGATGAGGGTCCTTAAGTACGTCTCAGGGTCGAACAGCAAAGCAGTCTCAGGTTCTAAACCAATTGAGCGTAGGTTAAGCATGAAAAAAGCATCAAGCCCGGGGAAATAGCTCTTCAAACCTTTGAACACGTAGGAAGAAACACAGAGGAGGAGCTTAGCAACATCCTCAGCCTCAGACAGCACTCGAGTGTTTCCCGTTCTGATCGAGCTCACCAGTATTTATACCATGCTGAGGAAAAAAACGAGTAGGAATAGTTATAAGGAACTAGTAGATAATGGAGTTCTAGTTTCATGGCATTTAATTTTTATGTCATCACCTCAACACTCTCCATTCGATCTATGTCGACCATCTCCTTCAGATAAACACACTATCTTATCGTCCTTCACAACCACTTCAAAGGACTCTAAGCCTTAGAGTATCTGAAAAGATGTTCTCACCCTTTATCTAATTCTCCTCTGTTTTGAAGTAGTTAAGTTACGTTAACCACTGAGAGCCTCGTCCTTCAGGGCTAGAGGAAGTCATGTTATTAGCCCTAACAAAGAAGTTAAGTGGTGACTTCCGTGGCTTACCGGCTACTCTACCCTTTGAGGACATACCTAGTAGTGTCCGGTAAGTTCGGGGAGGAAGTAAATGTGATGGCTGCGGACTGGGTAACCGTAGTTTCAGCTAAGCCTCTGATCATAGTTGTCGCTATAGCCCCTACCAGATATACCTACAAGCTCGTGGAGAGGTATGGGGAGCTAGTTATCAGTGTTCCATCCATGGACATGCTTCAGGACGTCTGGGTGGTCGGGTCAGAGCACGGCCCCGAGAAGCTGAGGAAAACGAAGCTCGAGTTGGTGCCGGCTCAGAAGGTTGGTACACCGATAATTAGGAACGCACTCGCGAATCTCGAGTGCAGGGTTATCGGTAGGCACCCCTACGGGGACCACGTACTCTACGTGTGTGAAGTAGTAGCATACCACTATAAGGAAGGGGCCTACAAGGAGTTTGAGCCGAAGCTAGAGGCAGGCTTCCTAGCTCACATTGCGTGGAACAAGTTCACGACGTTCATGAGTGAATACAGGGAGGTTCAGTAACCTTAAGTGGTACTAGTGTATAGTGCACAGCATGACAGTAACCGCTTAAATACTCTCTATCGTTGAGCTAAGTTCTGTTCAGCTCATACCCAGCTCCAGCATCTGAGAGCACATACACTCGAAAACAATCTTCTCTACCTACATAGAGATACACTAGTCAGCTAGTGCCCTAGACTTCGCTCTCAGAGTCTTAACCATACTATCCACACTGCCCGTTTGTCCCTAGATGCTCGTTGATGTGGGTTTATGTTCGTTCATCACATCTAGGGACTTCCACCTCATTCGCAGGGGTTTTTCCCTACCCCTGCGGGTCGTGGGTGGTGTTCGTCCCGGACGGAACGCGGAGCACATCTACACCTAACCCCGCAGAGCTCGGAGCACCGCTCCCATCACTCAGCAGGGTATCCAAGCTATCTACAGAAATGAAGTTAATGAGCTCAACACATACCCCAGGACACAGCGACCTAAGAACAACCAACTACGAAAACAAAACCATGAACACAGCATCCACTAATCAAAAACAGAACAGCCCACTGAGCTGCCGGAAAACCCTGGAACGGTCTACTTAATTAAACTAGGGGTAGCTTTATGAGGTCAGGATAGTACTCCCTCAACACCCTGACCATACTGACCCGCGGAACGAAGGACCTTATTGCGGATAGGGAGACGTCGTAGAAAGTCTCCGGCTCGTTTCTGAAGATGTTGTAGATCTTGAGTAGTCTCTCCCTGAGCTCTGCGTACTCCCTCTCATTAATCTCCTGCGTCTCTTTACTGCCTAGGTCTAGAGGTTCCCGAATGTCCTCACCGAAGAGCCATCCGTTAACCCCGTCAACTATGAGCTCGAGAGCACCTCCGTCTCTGGATGCTAGGGATGGTGTCCCATTGATCGATGACTTCATGTAGCTTGTTCCGCAGGCCTCCAGGCCGGAGAACGGGGTGAAGAGTAGGAGGTGTCCGGAGGATAGCAATATCTTCGCCTTCGCCACGTCGTAGTCGTGGACGAACACTACGTTAGGCATCTCCACATGCATCCTCCGGAACGTCCTCATGTACTCTATGCCGGCTGGGTCCTGGGGATGTGCCTTCCCACCGATGACGAAGACTATAGGAAGGTCCTTCAACTCCTTAGCTAACCTCGCAACCATCCACGGCCTCTTATACTCGGTGATCCTCCTAACCCAAACAACAACGAACTTACCGTCCAGAACGATGTCCTTCTTGTAGTTCTGCAGGAACCTTTCGAGATCGTAGACGAGCTTAGACTTAAGCTCCTCAAGCTGACTCAGACGCATCCGCTGAGACTCGAAGAGGCTTTTGATCCTAGGATTCATCCACCTCTCCACGTTCACGCCGTTAGTTACGAAGGCCAGCTTATCGTTGAAATGTGGGAATATCCTGCGTAGTACGTCGTAGTGCTTAGCTGATACTGCGAACGCCTGTTGTGAGGCTGCGAGACCTATCTCCGTCAGCAGAACCTCTTTCTCGATGAACTTGTAGTTGAACTCCCTCTCCAGAACCCCCCTCGGGAAAGTCGGGTGGCCCCAGATACCGGCTGTGTGGATCACCAGTCTATACCTCCCAGGTATCTTCAGCTGTAGGGGTAGGATGGCTGTGTAGGCTTCTTGGAGGTCTACGTAGGCTATGTCCTCTATACTGCTACTCCTCCTTACGAACTCAGCTACGGCCTTCGAGAAGAATATGTACTTATATGTCCTCTCATCAGCCTCCTCTATGTATATCCTATCAACAGCCTTAACCATCCACTGAGGTGAGACAGCATTGAAGAAAACCGCTTTAGCCGTACCGTACCTGTATGTAAGTGCCTCCACCTCAACGCTCTCCCCCCTAACACTGACCGTGAACTTATCCTCAATCTTCAGGTTCTTCAGAAAGTCCTCAGGTTGCTCCTGGGGTCTCGGCCTCGGATTACCGCTCTCGTCGAAGTCCCACTCGACATAGCCGTGTCGGTAGAATAGTGACAGCGTTATGTAGTTAAGTCCTAGGCTACCGGCAGCATACAGCTTATCCCCTTCGAGAACCCCGAGCCCGCCAGCGTAGGTATATCCAAAGTCTAGAGCTATGTCTGGTGTAACGCTCACTACATAACGATCCCTATCTATCATCTCAACCCCCTACACTGATCACTGCAGGTGTGAATCGGGAGTAATATGCTTATCGAACTCCTCCATCCACAGAGACAACATCTCCTCATTCCAAAACTCAGCCCACCAGTAATCACTATCCAGTATGTGCCACAGCGCCCACTCAGCACTCTTTGCCCTCTCGTCGAGGCCTTGCTTAGCAACGTATCTCCTATACCTAGCAATTCTATCCTCAACAGCCCTCCAGAAACCCCCATGCTCAGCTCTTTCACCCCGCCACTTACGGTACGAGCCTAGCCACGTCGTGGACGGTATGTACCTCAGTCTTCTTGCTGGGGGCTCAGATCTCACTACGTCCCTCGCTGTCGAGAGCTTAACCAAGCCTCTGCTACTGAGGTTCTTCAGAAGCGAGAGGGTGGTCTCCAGGAAGACTGCTGTTGCTGGGGGGTTCTCGGAGAGGGCCATCCAGTTCTCACCATCTAATGCTAGTGTGAGGGTCTTCACGTTTCTCGCGGTAAACCTACTAATGACCTTCTGGACGAACTTGTAGGCACCTTTAACTGCGTGTATGTCGCTACAGTAGTTGTTTGAGAACGCCATGTCGTTGCTGAGCTCGGTATCCCTGAAGAACACTACCAGAGTGTTGGAGTTGCTGTCTTGGAGTAGGTAGGGCTCGTAGGGGCTACCTACATCTCCTTCAGCTACCCTAAGGTGATACCTCTCGTCGAGGAAGGTGTACTCCAAGCCGAGTGATCCTAGCATAGGTAGGAGCTTCATCGAGAACGACATCTCAGGTAGCCACACCCCGCTAGGGTCAACACCCAAGAGGTTCTTAGTTATGTTATAGCCGTACTCAAGCTCCCTCTTTATGACGTCATCCAAGCCAAATGAGTCCACTAAGTACCCCGCAATGGTGTGTGCGTAGATGCTCGTCAATACCTCGATCACCCCACCTGCTACCAGCATCTTATAGCTGTCCACGGTTTCCTTAACGATGCTAGCAAGCTCCGACCCCGGCCCTATCACATCCCCAGATGAGGTCACAATGCCTCGTTCTAAGACATCGTACCACTGCTTAACGAGAGACGGGCTTAGGTTGTAAACGAGCTTAACACCCTCACCCAACCTCAGTAGTAGCACCGCATGGAAGTAGTAGGGACCTAGACAGTACGGGGAGAGCACGGGCTTCCAGACGTATGTGAAGGGCCATAAGGATCTGTACACTGAGTCGGGGCCGTAGTTGGGTGGTTGATGATTGTGGAAAACAAATACGATACTTGGAGCGCGGTCCACGTGGTTTATGCTGGCAGGTGCTACCTCCTCCACGTCGAGGACGACCCCGTCAACTAAGAGCCTCACCTCACAGCCCTCCCTAGGAACGATATAGGACTCGAGAACTAGCCTCTCCCCCAACCTCAAAGTGTACCTATTCCTAGCGACGGTGGAGCCGCAGGCTACTAACTCGATACTAACCCGCCGGTCCGGGCCGTAGTTACGTAGGAGAGCAAGTATCCTCACATCACCCTCCTCTAAACCAGTGAATGAGTCTACGACCACGTACCCCTCTATAGAACCCGCAAACCTCGGCTCGATAAGCCCTCTACCACATCTAGACACAGCCATCCTAACTCACCGGAAGCCTACTCATACATTCACATCAACCTAATAACCAGACTAGGAATCTATCTACTTCAGCTGAAGCCCTCAGAAAGAAGTTACTTATGGCATAGCAAGCTCCAGTAGTATTCATATATAGAGCATGCCCTAGAATATCTCTACTTATATTTTTATTACCCTAAATATAAAACTTATTAACTTAAATTACGTTACTTACTATGACGGGTATCTTAAAATGAATCTACGTAAGGCTATTTCAAAAACCGCAGCCTTAGTTATAGTAATAATAATAGTTATAGCGGCGATCGCAGGTATAGCTATATATATGACTACATTACCACCACCAGCAACCCCCACACCCTCACCGACATCACCCACCCCCACACCAACAACTCCAGTAACTACACCTACTACAACACCACCCCCACCTAAGCCAGCCCTACATACTCAGTTACTGTACCTGATAGTCGACGATGAGATGACTAGGATAAGTCTCTATAAGGCCGGTGTAGCTGACATTGCTGTGGTAACCCCAGCTAGGTGGAAGGACGTTAACTTAACCCCTGTGGACGGACATAAACTGCTCCTAATAATAGATAAGGAGAAGCCTAGACTAACCATACAGTACGTCTACTTTAACACCATGAAGGAACCCTTCAACATACCGGAGGTTAGGCAGGCTCTAGCCTACGCAGTACCCTACGGAACAATACTAGACCAGATCTTTGGAGGACTCTACACACCGCTTCACACTATAGTCCCCAAGGGAATGTTCGGCTACACTGAGTACGGCATAATAAAGTATACATACGACATAGCAAAAGCTAGAGAGATAATAAACAAGCTTAAGGAGAAGGGCTTCGATCCCGGCAAGTACACCATAACTATAATATATAACCTAGGAAACACAGCTAGAGCACAGATAGCTGCTCTACTCCAGAACGCCTGGAGCGGTCTCGGCTTTAAGGTGTTCGTCGAGGTATATAGCTGGCCAGAGTTCCTAGATAGAGTAGACCACTTCAACTTCGATGTAGCTATCCTGGGCTGGATACCGGACTACCTAGACCCAGACAACTACCTAATGCCGTTCGTGTGGGGTGGTGCTGAGTTCACGGAGCTGAAGTACTACAAGGATGTAGCTCCAGCCGATATAGGTAAGTACGTATCCAAGGTCGAGAGAGCAGTTGAGACCGAGAAGTTCATAGTAGTGATAGGCCCTAAGGGAACTGGTGCCACGTACACAGGACCCACAGGGAAACCACTCATAGTGGTTAGCTACGTACTAGACGAGGAGAAGACAGCTAAGAACTGGGAACATCCAATAGCCTTCGTAACTATAGGTGCACCTGGGTGGAAGGACGTACCTGTTAGTGCCCTAGTTAAGCTGTCTAGGACCGTCTTAGACCCCGAGGTTAGGGCCGCCGTAATCAACGCAGCTGTAAGGGTATTCAATAACGAGGCAGTCATGATCATGCTAGGACAAGCCGTTACCGGTAGGAACTACGGTAGCTGGGTCCAGAACATGTACTACCCACTATCAGCCTTCGCTAGGTACGACCTAGTTTGGGAGACCCCCGACGCCCCAGTCAGAGACACAGGTGTTCTCGGCATAAAGAACGACCAGCAGACCATGGTGATAGCTACCATAGGCTGGCCAGACACCTTCGACCCAGCTAAGTCCTACGAATCCTTCGGCTGGGAGATCTTCTGGCAGATCTACAGCAAACCGATCACCTACCGCTACGAGGAGATAGAGCCCGAGCCGGAGCTAGCTGTTGCGTGGGCGTTTAGTGAAGACGCTACCGAGCTCTACTTCGTTATAAGGGGCGGTGTAGTAGGTTACGACCCGTGGAACGATAAGACCTACCCGATAGATGCTACCGACGTACTCTTCAGCTGCTGGAGAGTGGTTAGATTAAACCTACCCGGGAGCGCGGCCTGGATGTTCGGTGACTTCATAGACATGAACGCCTCCACGGTCCTCACCGAGGAGGAGTTCAAGCAGGAGCTAGCTAAGGGATTAGTAGCTGTCTACAGAGGTAAGGAAAAGACTGTGACCACCTTAGGTGAGCTACTAAGCTTCTACGGCTACTCAGGACCTACAGCCGGTGTAGTTAAGTTTAAGCTGTACTTCCCGTACCCACCGATACTACACGTATTCACGACAGCCATAGCTAGCGTAATACCGATGGAGTACGCCCTCGGAGATAAGTACAGCGCAGCAATAGCTGAGTCCAACAACGGTAAGAACCCGAGCGCCTGGGCTAAGTACGTGATACCAGGTGAGGACGACGCAAGCTACAGGTTACTTAAGGACAAACCAGCTTCCACAGGTCCATACTACGTAGCTGACTATAGGGAAGGTAGCTACATCCTCCTAAAACTGAACAAGTACTACTGGAATGCTACTATCTGGGAGAAGCTCTACGGGTATAAACCCTAATAAACCCTAAATACCCGTAACTAACTTTTTTAGCTCGAACTACTGTTTTTGGGAGATAGAGTGGGCTTAGCGAGGTTCCTAGCTAGAAGAATCGCCACCTTCATACCGACAGTAATAGGAGTACTCTTCATAACCTACCTAATAGCTTACTCCATACCTGGAGACCCTGTTAGAGCGTGGGTCGGCGAGAAGCTCATGAACCCTGAGGCCCTGGAGAGAGTTAGAGAGAAATACAAGTTTAATGCTCCCTGGTACGAGCAGTTCACGTTCTTTGTTGTCCAGCTGATGAAGGCCGACCTCGAGGACCCTATACGTAATAGAAACGTCTTCGACGAGATCTTCGAGAGATTTCCGGTGACTGTAGAGTTAGCTATAGTAGGCTTCATATTCTTAGTGGTAATAGGTATCCCGCTAGGTGTTCTCGCAGCCATAAAGAAGGACAGTGTCGTGGACTTCTTTGTGAGGGTCTTCGCCTTAGTTGGTAGCTCCATACCGGCTTTCGTACTCTACTACTACCTTATCCTAATACTTTTCGTCTACACTCACACAACGGAGCTGGCTGGAGTGCCCTTACCCTCAATACAGTGTAGAAATATGATAGCCTCTCTAGCTCAGAGCTACCCCTACATAGGTACGGTAGCTAGTGCTATAGGCTCTGTACCCATGTTTGGCGCAGCTATGTGCGGTGAGTTCGGTGTTATTGGTGAAACATTCAGGAGGCTGTATCTACCGGGACTAGCCCTCGGATTACTCAACGGAGGCTTCATAGCTAGGATAGTGAGAAACAGCTTACTAGACGCTCTCAGCTCTGAGTACATACTCTACGCTAAGGCTAGGGGACTAAGTAAGCTCAGGATATGGGGCCATGCCCTGAAGAACGCTATGATCCCCGTAGTAACAGTGCTCGGCATAAACTTCGGTGGACTGCTTTCAGGGGCTATCATAGCTGAGAGAGCCTTCAACATCCCTGGTATGGGGAGGCTCATGTATGAGGCCATAACACGCTCCAACTTCCCGGTAGTGATAGCATGCACATTCCTATTCGCGATAATATACGTGACCGTAAACCTCGTGGTAGACATAATATACGCGGTGATAGACCCTAGAATAAGATACTGAGGTGAGCCCCAATGAACTACATCTACAAGCTGCTATCTAAGATCATAGATGGGTACGCCTACCTAAGGGACAGAATATCAGCCGGCTGGAGCTCTAGGAACTCCTCGAGGATTAGGGAGTGGAAGCTGATGGCCTACGCCTTCAGTAAGTCTAGGATAGGAGTCCTGGGAGGCTTCATAGTAGCTGTGGTAGTGATCCTAGCCATCATAGGCCCGGCCATAGCCTGGGAGCCGTATTGGGAATATAGGTCCGTACTGAACCCGGAGCTCTGGCTTCACCCACCTTGCTTACCACCCAGTTGTAGTGGGTTACCGGCCTTCGGGACCGACGAGTGGGGTAGGGACATAGTCGCGATGTCCATGTACGGCTTCAGGATATCGCTAGTCATATCACTATTCGTAGTTCTCCTCGGGGCACCCCTCGGGATATTCCTAGGGCTTCTAGCCGGCTATAGAGGGGGGTGGGTCGACGAGATAGTCATGAGGTTAACCGACATATTCATAGCTTTCCCCGGCTTGATACTGGCCATAGCTTTCGCGTCAGTGTTGCCGAAGAGAATTAGAGACTTCCTGGAGGCTTACCCAGCTATCAGGGACTTCCTCTCAGCACTCTTCGGGCTGAGGCCTCAGGAATACGGGCAGTTAGCTGCTCTAGTATCTGTATGGGTAGCTATGGTATTGGTCTGGTGGCCTGGTTATGCTAGGATAGTGCGAGGAAGTGTGCTCAGCGTGAGGGAGCTACCGTTCGTTGAGGCTGCTAGACTACTAGGCATACCTGAGAGTAAGATACTGTTCAAGCATATACTGCCCAACGTCCTCTCACCCGTAATCGTGATGATGACCTTCGACCTAGCTACAGCCACCCTCTTCGCAGCAGCCCTATCGTTCCTCGGACTAGGTCCTCAGGAACCGGTCCCGGAGCTGGGATTCATGATATCTAAGGCAGCTACGTACTTCCCGGAGAGGAGCTGGCATGTAGTGATCTACTACGGAACCATACTACTCTTCATAGCATTAGGCTGGAACCTATTAGGAGACTCACTGAGGGACATACTAGATCCTAGGACTAGGAGGGCCATCGAATTCAAAGGTGAGTAAAATGGGGGAGGAACTAACCGAGAGGCACGTTCTGAAGGTCTCAGACCTAGACGTCAGGTTCTACACCTACGCTGGGACAGTCCACGCAGTCTCGGGGGTCTCATTCGAGGTTTTTGAGGGGGAGGTAGTCTCCCTGGTAGGGGAAACCGGCTGTGGTAAGACAGTCACTACTAGGGCTATAACTAGGCTAATAGATCCCCCGGGTAGGGTAGTAAGTGGTAAAGCCCTATTTAAGAGGAGATCTGGGGATGTAGTAGACCTGCTTAAGATCCCTGATGAGGAGCTCAGGAAGATAAGGGGGGATGAGATAGCCTACGTATTTCAGGACCCGACATCATCTCTAGACCCTCTCTACACTATAGGTACTCACACAGTTGAGACGGTTAAGGCTCATAGGAGGGCCTCAACTAAGGAGATACTTAAACACGCTATCAAGTTGCTGGCTGAGACTATGATACCGAGCCCGGAGGTGAGGGTCAGGAACTACCCGCACGAGCTCTCCGGTGGAATGAGGCAGAGAGCCGTCATAGCTATAGGACTCTCCAATAATCCGAAGCTACTTATAGCTGATGAACCGACAACGAACCTTGATGTGACAGTTCAAGCTCAGATACTGGACCTACTTAGGGATCTCCAGTCTAGGTACGGGATGAGTCTGATACTTATAACCCATAACCTAGGGGTAGTAGCTGAAATGGCTCACAGAGTCTACGTCATGTATGCAGGTAAGGTTGTTGAGGAAGCGGAGACCGAGGTCGTATTCTACAGCTCGGAGCATCCATACACTAGGCTACTTCTTAGGTCTGTCCCGAACCCAACTAGGAAGGTAGAGAAACTTGAGAACATACCCGGTGTCGTGCCGTCCTTAATAAACCCGCCACCTGGTTGTAGGTTCCACCCGAGGTGTCCTTACGCTATGGATATCT
>JAGDWD010000010.1:22568-131590 GCA_023255955.1 Desulfurococcales archaeon
GCAGAACTAAGGAGCCACCCCTCGTAGAGGTAGGTAGAAACCATAGAGTAGCGTGTTGGTTGGTTGGGAGGAGGTGATGTGAGTGGAGCCTCTAATTAAGATAGAGAATCTCCGCAAGTACTTCGGGGTTAGAGGGTCCTTCACCAAGAAAGTTAAGGCTGTTGACGGTGTGGACCTGGAGATCTATCCTGGGGAGACCCTAGGAGTCGTAGGTGAGAGCGGTTGTGGTAAGACCACCCTAGGGAAGACGGTGCTGAGGCTCTACGAACCTACGTCCGGTAAGGTGCTCTTTGAGGGTGTAGACATAACGAAGCTGAGGGGTGCTGAGCTTAAGAGGTTTAGGAGAAATGCGCAGATGGTTTTCCAAGACCCGCACACCTCACTCAATCCTAGGCTCACAATAGCTGAGACCCTGCTCGAGCCTCTGAGGGAGCATGGGGTTGATGTAGGTAATGCTGAGGAGTACCTAGCTAAGCAACTTGAAACCGTCGGTTTAGGTGGTGAGCACCTCTATAGATACCCCCACGAACTTTCCGGTGGTCAGAAGCAGAGGGTGGCCATACTGAGAGCCATAATTCTGAAGCCCAAGTTCGTAGTACTGGATGAGCCGACATCGTCCCTCGATGTCTCAGTTCAGGCACAGATACTGGAGCTACTTAAGTCTCTTCAAAACGTGTATAACCTGACCTACATGTTCATATCCCACGACATAGCTGTCGTGAAGTACATGAGTTCCAGGATGGCTGTGATGTACTTAGGTAAGGTAGTGGAGATAGGGGAATCCGATGAGGTTTACAGCAACCCGCAACATCCGTACTCAACGATGTTGCTGTCCTCAGTACCTATCCCGGACCCTAGGCTATCCAGGGAGAGGAAGAGGATTAAGCCTCAGGGGGAGCCACCATCACCAATAGACCCGCCACCTGGTTGTAGGTTCCACCCGAGGTGTCCTTACGCTATGGATATCTGCAGAACTAAGGAGCCACCCCTCGTAGAGGTAGGTAGAAACCATAGAGTAGCGTGCTGGCTCCACTTCAAGACCTAGACAGAGCTAGAATCCTGCGCAGGGCCTCACCATCCCTAGACAGCTCGAAACTGATTACACGGTTCTTCACTAGTTTATCCCCGATTACTACGAAGGCTTCCGGCTTCCTCATATTGATTGCGTAGAGAACTCTAGCAACCTCTGCATTCCCACCACTAAGGAAGTTAGTAATTCTGGAAACTATCTCAGCTATTACAGACGAGGCTATCCTACTACCTATACCCTCCCCGACCGTTCTGGTATCCCCTATGACAAGCCTTGTTGGGGATAGGAAGTGTGAGAGTGCCTGCCTCGTAGCTCCAGGAAGCCTGACCTCGGATTCAGCAAGCCTACTGGACATCTCTAAGAGTGACCTAACAGAGCCCTCAAACTCCTCTACAGTACAGCCAGATGGCTCCAGCTCCGGTGCTTTAACTAATGCTTCACCTACTAACTTCACGTTCTTACTAGGTAGGATCATCGAGGAAAGTACTTGAATAATGCTCTTCCTACTGAAGAAGGATGTGAGGGAGCAGTCGGAAACCATAAGCTCTGCGGACGGCTCCCTACCATGACTAAATATAAGGGAGGGAGCCCAAAGCATTACGAGCTCGGCCTTCCTGAGGCTAGTAAGCCTACCTACATCAACATAGATGTACACAGCCTGACTACCCACTACTAGGATCTACAATCATTTTAGAAACTCACAGGGATCTTGGTCCCTCAGCACAGTGTAACGGTCTCAACGGGACATTAACAGGTTTTGAGGAATCTTCAGCGGGTTTCCCGTGCTTTCTCTGCTATTATGTAGGAGAGTATTGAGAGTGCTTGGATAAATAGGGTGTACGCATCTACAGCGTTCTTGTATGGGCTGAAGTATTTGTGGACCTCATCAAAGGATCCGAACTTAGTTGCCATGTAGTAGAAGTGATCACTTATCGTTAGGAGTTTCCAGAGCCTTGCGAGGCTCGGACCCCCTAGCGAATCAACATACTTTCTCAGCTCGAGTAGGAGGTTGAAGGCAGACTTCTGCATGAAGTTACCGAGCCACGGGCTCGCATCCCTCTCGTCGGCCCAGCTTATGGTCGCCCAGGGAGGTACGTCATATACGTCCACTACCGGGTGGTCGAACGCGGCTCTCGAAGGTGTTGAGAACCTTAGGTGTTCGTACTTCAGCACCTCCCTAGGTAGGTACCGCAGGAAGTCGTGTATGCCTGTCTCAGGCCAGTGATGCTCACCGAATGTCTCGAAGTCCATTGCTAGGAGGATTACGTCTCCAGGTGTAGCCGCTAACCACGACGCGTACTTACTAGCTGTTAGTGGGTACTGGTCCCAAGAAATGTTGCTGAACCTGAAGCCGACGTCGTCACTTAACCTGTAGTTCCTTGTGAGTACCTTAATATCACATAGGTAGCCTCTGTAAACGAAGTTAGGGCTACGCCAGCCTAGAACCGTGTCGACACCCTCCGTCAGTATGACCTTGAAACCGGCTGAGTAAAGCTGGCACGCCATGTCGTTATTGTACATAAACTCAGTACACTCCACAGCTGAGGGGGTGACCCCGAAGACCTCACGTAGAAGTTTAACGTGCTCATCTACCTGCTCCATAAGCTCTCGGTAGCCAGGTATGAGCGGGGCTATACTGTGATAGTATGTCTGAGCTACTAGCTCTACATAGCCTGTAGACACTAGCTCCTGGAAGAGCTCGACTAAGTTGGGGGCCCACCTTAAGGCCTGCTCGATGAATGTTCCAGATATCCCGAAGGAAACCATGAACTTCCTGTCACTATTCATGAAGTTCTTAATGTTTTCAAGTATTATCTTTGAGGCCGGTATGTAGCACTTACTAGCCGCCCTCTCAAAAACTATTTTGTTGAGTCCCTGATCAAATATTATCTCCTCGAGGTGCTTAGGTTCTAGCGACCCCCTCATAGCTGATGCTATGAGCTTCTCAAGCATTCTCCTATCAAGCCTGTAGGGCTGGTGGACCTCAAAGAATAGCACTATGTCCTTCATCCCAAACACATCCAGCTAACTAATGGGGGTGAGCTATTAAACACTCAACTACGTACCTACTCAGGGAACTTAGTGACTGCCCTGTAGTAAGCCATCTGCCTAGCCAGCTCATAACATGCGAGAATGTTGTTTACCGTATGTTCAGGCCTGAAGAACGCGTCTACATAGGCTACAGCGAGACTCCTAAGCTTCTCACCGAACTTCGGCTCCCTCAGAGCAATAACCCTAAGCTCCTCCATAGTAATCTTATCGAAGCCTTTGCCGGACTCGCTGTAGTACATTAAGTACCCTAAGCTCTGGACAGCTCTAGCAAGCTCATATACGTTGTCCGGTGGTACCTTGAGGCCCACACCTAGAGGGGTTGCCCTCAGGTCAGCTACATATTCCCCTAGACCACCTACATCTGATACTACTACCAGTGTTCCCACCGCGAGTGCTTCTATAGCTGAGATACCGAATGGTTCGTACCTCGAAGGGAGGACATATACGTGTGAGGCGTAGACTAGGAGCTTGTAGAGATCCTGATCTATATCCCCATAAACAACAGCTGACCTACCCCACGAGTAGCTAAGTAAGCTCCTCAGGTAGAACTCGTACCCCTCATCCCCAACCCTACGCCCGAGGATAACGATCTTCGTGGAGTGAGGTAAGTACTGAGCAGACTGGAGAAGTACGTCGAACCCCTTCTGAGGTGTTAACCTACCTGAAGCAACCACTAACACCTCAGCATCTCCTAGATCTACATAACCCCAGCTAGGAACTCTCCTCAGGACCTCACCTAGAGCCTCCCACCTGACCTCACACCGCCTATATGTGTTGAAGTGCTTGAGCGCTATGTCCTCAACCTCCTTCAAGTTCCACGCGGTGGAGTTGTAGGAGTAGCATGCTTTCTCCTTGACATACCTGCCGTAATCCTTTGAGAGAAGCTCCACCTCCGACCTACTTACCGTCACCACAGCATCTGCCACCCTCACAGCGAAGCACTCTACGTTACCCCAGCAACTATCCCATAGCCTCTGAGTCCACTCAAACACGTGTCTCTCAACAGCCCAGACCCTCTGCTGAGTATTCGGAAGACCGCACCACTGCTCCGACCCGTAATGCCAGGGGAAGGAGGGCGAACCCCGTAAGTGGATCTGGTATAGTACGGGTAGTGCGTAGCCCTGCCTCTCCGCATCTACCTTAAGTACTGAGGCAGCTAGAGCTGTGTGCCAGTCGTTTGTGTGGACTAGGTCAGGGTACCCGTAGATCTGGGTAAGACATCTAGTAGCTCTAGCTAGGAGGCAGGCCTTCTCCTCGACGTAGCTATATGGGGGCCAGACATCTACAGGTTGTTGGGGACTACCTGACCTCCCCCCGATGAGGACTACCCTAACGTTCCCTACGTAGCCCTCGAGTAGCGTTAGGTCGTAGCTGTATTCCCGGCCATCAGCACCGTACCTAACCCCACTACACCCAGCACCCAGCTCCTTAAAGCCATGCGGGCGTAGCCCGTGTGAAGGCATTATAGCTGTTACTTCAAAGCCCCTCCTAGAGAGCTCGTGGGCTATGGTGGACACTGCCTCACCGAGCCCACCGACCTTTACTATACCGCTGAACTCGAATGTGAGGATCCACACCTTCCTAGCCTGCGTAGGGGCGTATAAGGTTGCTACCACCTCAACCCACTCCCTGATACCACAGCTCAAGCTATTACTAGCATATAAAATCGTCGCAAGCTCTCTATATATTGGGTGGGACTTATTGTTGTGAATAAGCTACGGGTCGCTCTAATACCTGTTGGTGGTGAGGCTGTTAGGTTAAGGCCCATCACCGTCGGGACCTCTAAAGCGCTGGTACGTATCCTCAATAGGCCTATCCTCGAGTTCATAATACTGGAGCTAGCTACTAACAGCTTCGAGGAGGTCTACCTGGGGGTTAGGGGGTACTACAACTACAGGTCTGTCTACGACTACTTCAGGGAGGGTTACTGGATAAGGGTTAAGTACCCGTTCATAGACCACGACATCAGGTTAAGGTACATGCCTAGGTACGAGACGTCCGGTAATGCTGAGGCTGTGAAGATCCTTATGGAGTACTACGGTATAGAGGAGCCCTTCGCTGTCGTGCAGTGTGATAACCTCTTCAAGCTAGATCTAGCTAAGGTGTTCGAGTTCCACAGGGATCGGGGAGCTAACATGACGATAGTGTTGAAGGAAGTGGAGGACGTTACAGGGCTGGGTGTTGCTGTTTTAGATGGTGAGAGGGTGTCGAGGTTCGTGGAGAAGCCGAGACCTGAGGAAGCACCTAGTAGGCTCGTTAATACCGGGATATACGTGGTGGAGCCTGACGCACTCGAGAGGTTCTTCAACTCGGAGACCGGCCGGGAGTTTCTGAGGACTGGTAGAACGGATTTTGGTCAGCACGTGATTCCTAAGCTAGTGGAGAGCGGATACAGGGTGTACGGATACGTAATGAGGGAAGGTTACTGGTTCGACATAGGCACACCGGAGAGGTACCTCGAGGCAATGAGGTTCCTACTCTACCTACGAGATCCTCAGCTACTTGAGGCAGTGGAGAAGTTACCGGGCGTCTTCCTCCAAGGGAAGTCAGCTAAGTCTGTGGCACTACATAGGGAGATAGTGGAGAAAGCTGAGAAAGGACTCATAAAGTTCTCCGGCTCGGTGTTAATGGGTAGGCACACCCTAGTAGGTAGCAACACACACATAGAAGACTCTTCAATAGACAACTACTGCGTTATAGGTCCTGGGAGCTACATCTCGGGGTCAGCAATAATGGACAGGAGCTACATAGGGGAGAACGTCAAGATAGTCAACTCAATCATAGGTAGGCACGTGTACATAGAAGACGGAACAATAATAATCAATAGCTACATAGGAGACAACGCATACATAGGAGCCCGTAGCAAACTCATAAATGTCAAGACATGGCCCCACGAAAGAATCCCGCAAAACGCCCACCTAGAAAACTACGAAGTCGAAACACACCGACACCAAGAAACATAGAAGCCCTGAACCAATACATTAAAATGCTAATCATCAAAACCGGGAGTAAAGTTTATCTGAAGGTCTTTAAAACTTTTATGTGGGAGAATATCCAAGATTACGTCGACCCTCTAAATACAGCTTAGCTGTAGGTTCTTGATCTAACGAAAGAGTTATTGTGGAGTATGTACAGTATTACTGTTCCGGTCTAGAGAATTTAGCGGTTAGTTTAACTATGTGAGCTTCTTGGGTTTTGTGAGTGTTTTTACTAGTTCTCGATGTAGTTCTAGGAAGTTCTCTATGTTTTCTAGTGTTATTTCACATGATGCTGTCACTATGTTTTCCTGTGGTACTGCTGTTATGTAGAGTATTGGGAGGCTTGAGTTTTCTACTAGGTTCCTCACCGCGTCAAACGCTTTCTCATCTTTGTAGTAGGCTACGTAGCTATAGCTTCCTGCCTGGAACTCTCTGATACCGAACTGATGCGCTCTTCCGGTGATGGTCTTTCTTATTACTGCCTCAGCTGTCCACGAATTCTTTCTGTGTATATGTAGTTCCGTGGTTACGTACCTGTCGTAAGGCTCTACAGCTACCTCCAACCTATCTCTACGCTTTAGTAGCTTAGCTATGGGTAGGTAGAGGATGGAGTGTCTCGGAACTGTCGTTAGGAGTACGTATGCCTTGTTATTTCCGGGGAGGTCGTACTTAGCTCTATAACCTACTAGGTAGCCTAGCCAGACGTAGGTCTTATCTACAGGCTTGAAGTACTTCTCAAGCACTTCGGTTACATTCTTCAGGAACAATATAAGCTCCCTCCTCTTCCTAAAGAACCAGGCAACTGAAGCTACTGCTAGGGCCGATATAGATACGACGATTAGGTAGTTCAGGAGCATCCTAGACAACCCTCACCTTACCCATAAGCTCGTAAATATCCCTCATACTTGACGTGGGCCTACCCAAGTACTCGACGATGACTAGCGGGAGCATCAGCCCCTTCAATTCCTCAACAAACCTCCTCTGCGCCTCCAAAACACCCAGCTCCCGCGCAGAGTCCTCAGGTAGGTACCTATTGAGTACGAGGACCCTGGGAAGAACCCCCAGCTTTTCGCGGATGAAGTTGGTGGACTCCTTGAGCTCATATATCGGTAGGGGCTCCGGGGTCGCTACGAAAACATACGACGTTCTATTACCGTCTCTAAGGTTTTCGTACAGCTCTCTATAGCTATCCCTCAACTCGTAGAGCTTCTCCAGCACCTTATCCCTAACCTCAGCCTCCCTACCTAGGGCCCTGGCTATGGAGTACCTTAACGAGACTATCCTCTCCCTAACCTCCACCAGCTTATCCACCCAGACACCGTAGACTGCCGGTAGGTAGAGAGTCCTCAGGGAAACACCTGTCGGGGGCGTGTCAACAACTATGAAGTCGTAGTTATCGACTCTGTAGAGACCCCCTATGACGTTGAGGAACACTTCCTCTTCAACACCCGGGAAGTACCTGACGACATCGACAGCGCTCTCTATGTTGAGTACCTTGAGGGAGGGCATTAAGTCGTTAACCCACTGAGCGTGGCGCTCCGTGTACTTCCTAATCTCCAGCTCTAGATCTAGCTGCTTTACTTCCAGCCCCTCATCAACCCTGACCTCACCCTCGAGGACCTTGAAGCCTACGTAGCTAGCTAGATGCTTAGCAGGATCTAAGCTGACTAGTAGTACCTTCCCCCGGTTTGTGAGGGAAATGCCCGTAAGTAGGGAGACCGTCGTCTTCCCGACACCCCCTTACCTAAAACGAAGATGATGTGGGGCCTCTCCTTAGTTGAGGGGAAGAAGGAGCTTATCATGCCTACCCACCCCCCAAAACACTTACTAGATCGGCTAGTACGTCCTCCCCTCTAAACCCCCTAGATAGCAGGATCTTAACCTCGTCCTTAGCGTATTCAAGTAGCTCTAGCGACGCCATTAGGGGCGCTGTCTTCACACCTATTAAGGGCCCGAAGAGAGTCATTAGGAAAGCGTACTCGAGCTCCAGGTACTCCAACTCGAGGGCGTTTACACTACTCTCTATGACACCCCTCCAAAACCACTTGAAGACAAGGATAAGCTCCCTCACTGCTCTCCTAAACCTTTCGAGCACTGACACACCTCTAATAGAAATGAGGGCCTTAGAAGTAAAAAAGTGTTGGTTTAGGTTCGGAACTTAGCCAGCCTTAAGCCCCTAACGAATAGCCCCAGGAGTAGTACGTCCAGTACTAAGCTAATGAACACTGCGACGCCTGCCGTAGCTATGTAGAGTGCTGGCAGGTACGGGACTACATATATCAGCCAGATCAGGAGTGCTCCGGTAACTGTGACCCAGAGGAATAGTGCTGGGACCATGATTAGGTAGCTGACAGCTCCACGAACCTTCAGTATAGCGTAGACCCACAGTGCTGACGTTAGGAGAGCTAGAGCTGCTAGTAGCTGGTTAGTACCTGCGAATGCTGGCCAGACTATCTGGTAGGCATATATGGTCTTCTTAGGGTCTATCGGGTCAGGTAGCTTCGGGTACGCCATTAAAGCACCAATGAGCACACCTATCGTTGAAGCAAACCACCTATTCGTTAAGACCTTCCTCACGCCTGGGCTAACCCAGTCGAACATCTCAGACCATGCAAACCTAGCTAACCTATTCGCTGTGTCGAGGGTCGTTAAGACGAACGCTGCTAGACACCAAGCTGCGAACGTGTAGAACCCTCTGTAGAGGTCGGGGAAAGCCTCTAAACCGAATATCTTAGACCAAGCTGCTGCCTGCATCAGGCCGTAACCGGTGTAGAATCTCGCTGTACCGGCGAGTTTAAGTATGTTCGGTGTGGCTGTTATGTTGATTGCCTTCATGAGTATGTTCGTTGGTATACCTACGTTAGATGCGAACTGAGCGAAGTCCCAGGCAAAAGCTGCTGGTAGTATGACTGCTAGCGACGATACAGCACCCTCAGTTAACATCCCTCCATAGCCGACGAGCAGCCCATCTAACTCGCTTGATAGCTGCTTCGAGGTTGTACCTGAAGCTGTCACGGAGTGGAACCCGGATAGAGCTCCACAAGCTATTGTGAGTGGTACCGTAGGCCAGAACCAGGCTATATCCCAGCCAGCAGGGGCTGTACCAGATACAGCGCCTATCACAGCTCCCTTAGCAACAAACGACGTGATTAGGGGACCCGTTAACGGTACTGCGGCTACGAATAGGGGTGCTATCACCGCTAGAGCTACGAAGCCCCAGAGTAGGTAGGCGTTGAGGTAGTCTCTAGGCTGTAGGAGGTACCAGACCGGGAGGGAAGCTGCTACGATGCTGTATAGGGCTAATACTAACACCCAGTTCTCGTAGGGCATCGAGATGCTCGAGTTCAAGCTGAAAACTATTATCCCGACAAGTAGCACCAGAGCTATGGATGTGGCTACCTTCACCGACAGCCCGACCCTGTAGACCAGTAACCCGAAGAGAAGTGCTAGCGGCATGTAGAGGAGGGCTACTACGGCAGCTGACGGCGAGGCAATGAACGTCGAGCTCGCAACACTTAGGAAAGCTGCTAGTACCAGTATTAGGGCGAACCATATATATGCTAGGAATATGTACCTAGCCCTCCTACCCATCACAGACTCCGTTATCGTACCTATGGAGACACCTCCATGCCTGACACTAGCCATTAGCGATAGGTAGTCGTGGACAGCACCGATGAATATGTTACCGAAGAGAACCCACACTAACGGTAGGAACCATCCCCAAGCAAGTGCTATTGCGGGCCCTGTTATAGGGCCTGCACCAGCTATCGAAGCGAAGTGATGGCCGTACAGCACGTACTTATTTGCTGGTACGTAGTCCACACCATCGAACTTCTCTACAGCTGGTGTAGGTCTGGTCGGATCTGCCTTCACAATTCTCTGCTCTAGAAGTTTCCTACCATAGAATACGTAGGCTACTCCATATATTAGTAAAACTATTAGGAGGATTACTATGGGAGTCACTTCCTCCCACCCTCAGGTAGCTTCTTCCCGGTTCTAGCCTCCACAAACTTCCTTACAGCTATCGGTACATCACCCAGCCAGAGCCAGGGACCCAATATGAGGACCACGAAACCCATGAAGGTTGCTGCTAAAGCCATATCACCCGAGATCTTCCCACCACCCACAACGAATCCCGCTATGATCACGATTATGGCGAGCGCTGTTAAGGCTAAACCGATTAATTCCTTAGCGGACATAGAGGCACCTCAACATTATTATCTACAGCAAACTAATAAAATTACATGTTTACTAACATACACAGCACGTAGCCCGTAACTATCGCGGGATCATCGGCGACGGCAAGATATCGTTAGCGTCGCACTTTAAGAGACGTACCTCACCCAACTACCGTGAGTGAACCCCTATTTCTGAGTAAGTCACAGCTTCCCGCACTTAACCGAAGCAACACCTACTACCTACGGGGTCCTGAAAGACTGCCATAACGAGTTTTTGCTGAAGAGTTCTAGGAAAACCCATGGAGTCATTAGTAGATATGGCTGGACCCAGCAAAGTAGAGAAAAATTACCTCATGCTTTTGACGCTATCTCTCTTAGAGCAGCCAATATTTCCCTCTCCAATATACCGTGGCTCTCGAAGTGGTTGTTAGGGTCTTTCGTTAATGTGTAGACCCAGTACAGGAGAAAGAGTCCTGTGAATATTGTGAGTATTAGATATAGGAACGTGCTTCTTTCCGGGACACTCTTTAACTCCTCCGCTCTCCTAATGAACGTCGGCACCCTCTCCCTAACCTCATCTACTAGCTCCGCGAGTAGGAGTTTCTCCTTTTCGGAGTGTTTAGAGAAGTCCTTGTTTAGGAAGTGGTATACGTAGTAGATATAGAGCGGTACAATTATCAGGATAGTGTTAGCTATGGCACTCCTCTCCCTGGAGTTTACCTCCCTAAGCTCGTTGAGCCTGGATTTAATTAGAGGAGTTTTCCTGAAGTTCAGTAGCTCAGCTATCTCAGAAACTACCTCGAAGAACATTAATGTTCTACTGAAATGATCGTTCCTCCTCTTAATCCATCGGTACACGACATAGAAGTTTAGGACTATAGCTACGATTATCACTACCAGCCCCGCGGCAATCAATCCGAGACCGGACGGCCCTCGAGGTGTTATTGCGGCGATTACTCCTATAAACAGCATTAATACTCCTATAAAGATCAGTATAGCGGGCACGAACGGGAGGATCGTGGGCATCATGTAGTCGGTCTTCCTAGCCTCGTTAACGAGTTCCTCAGCCCTTTTAAGGAGGGCCTCGACCCTGTCCTTCGGTGAGGACAAGTTACCCCCAGATTTTCTCCTATTGAGCAATATAAGTGCCTACATAGATTTGATTGAAGGAAGTACTTATTACTTAGTAGCATGGATATACCTAGCGGTAGAGGGGTTTGAGGCATCTTGCTAAGCACTTCCTTGTATGGCTTTTAGTTACTTTCGTTTCGGTAGGCTACATAGCTTACGTGCTCCACCTAGAGATACCGCCCTTCCTGAGACCTATCACAGAGACATTATCTAAGACCCTGATCGACACAGCTCAAGCTACCAGACCTGAGGTAGGTGAGCCTCCATGGACCTACGTATTGAGGGTTGCTACCTTGATCTTCCTCAATAACGTGAGGGTTGAGCTCCTCTCAGCATCCCCATTTCTCGGCATCCTCTCCTACCCAGCATCACTCACCGTTACTGCCTGGGTACTGAAGTCCATAACTATCGCGAGGTTCGGTGAAAGGTGGCTGGAGGTGAGTATCGGGGTGCTCTACATGCCGCACACATACCTGGAGCTACTAGCCTACAGCATAGTCTTCGTGGAGGGATGTATAGCAACATACTACCTAGTAGCTAGAGAAGACATACCGGAAAGCCATGTAAGGACGTACGCCATATCCCTCGCAATCTCGTTGACGGTACTCATCATAGCAGCACTCGTGGAAGCATACGAGATAGCACTCAACCTATAGATATAGCAACAATCGAAAACAAGCTTCCAGCTTTAAACTATTTAAGTATCTCCACATAGATATGTTGTTACTAGGTGCTTCCAGTGTCTTACTTAGATGATGCTGAGTTTGAGAGATGGATGAGGAGCGCTCTGAAGACCCTCGAATCTGCTAGGAGAGACCTGGAGTTCGGAGACTATAACTGGGCATGCTTTAAAGCCCACCAAGTTGTTGAGAAGGCGTTGAAGGCTGTTCTATGGGGGGTTGGGAAACCTAAGATTGGACACTCACTCATCCACTTACTTAACTACCTTGCTGAGAGCGTGGGTATGGAACCTCCTGAGGAAGTAGTCCATGCGTGTACTGTTTTAAGTAAGTTTTACACCCCTACTAGGTACCCTGACGTGTGGAGTGAGGGTATTCCGGAGGAATACTACAGCAGGAACGAAGCAGAGGAAGCTATAAAGCTCTCTATGAGAGTTATCGACTGGGTAAGGGAGCTGTGGCGAGGATTATCGAGGAAAGGTTGAACATCAGGGAGAGAGCTATCCAGGAAGCTAGAGAGTTCGCTATCTGCGCCTCTGAGAAGCTGGGAGAGATTACAGCAGTTCTATTTGGGAGCTACGCTAGGGGGGACTTCAACGAGTGGAGCGATATAGATGTACTTGTAGTAGCTAAAAACCTCCCGAAAAACCCGCTCCAAAGACTCAGCCTAATCGATGAGTGTGTTAGGAGGTTTCCGAGAGTGGAGGTGGTGATCGTAACTATCGAGGAGTTTACGAAGATGAGAAATAAGAACCCAGCCATCATGGAGGCCACTCAGAAGGGTGTTACACTAATAGATGGTGTGGGTCTACTAACCGAGAGAACCCGGTCTTCACATTCAGGGAAGTAGCTACAGAAATAGAAGTTCTCATGTTAATATACCCAGAACCTGCTATTTTATCTATATAGGTGCTGTCTCCGGAGACTTAATTACCGAGGAAACAGCGTGGAACATCTTCAAGAGGAAGCACTGGAGTAGATATGAGGGACCGGGTTATACTTCCCAGGTTTTAGCAGAGTGCTTTATGTTGGTGGGCATGATACTTTAGAACACCTTAATGTATCATGTATCTATACGCGGCAGTAGCTGAAGATGGGTTCTAATGGAGGTCTCAATTTCATACTATTTCTTCAGCTGTTAAATACTGAAGTAGCTGAGTTGAAGGCGATTATGGGATAGGTACTACGAACGTGCTCTACCACTCTCGAAGCTCTTCGTAAATATGTGGAGTAAGTAGTGAAATACGTTAGTGAGACTTATGATCACTTACTACCTCTTGATAGACGTCAATAAGCTTTCTGTAAACTTCTTCGTATTCTCTCCCTGTGATTATATGTAGCTCAAAAGGGTTATCGATCCCAACCTCATTAACAACCTCCCTGAATATCTTTCCCCTCAAGAGGGGGTCCCCAGCTAGCTCGGTAATTACGAGTACGTCTATATCGCTATCGCTCCTCATAGTACCCTTAACGAAGCTCCCGAAGACTACCACTCTACAGTCAGGATCGAGCCTCCTGCAGGTATCCCTTATCTTCACTAGGTAGGTCCAGGCTTTCTCGATATACTCCCTCCTCCTAGTTACGTACTCGAGCAGGAGGTCTATGAGAGATTCTCTAAACACCTAAACACCTCCAATAGCTTCTCACCTAGGTTAATAGCTCTAAGTGCTACCTCCCTCTCATACTCTCTAGGTACGTAGCGTGAGGAGATGTAGGATTCCTCCAGTAAGTAGAGGGCCTCCAGGTTCTCAGATATGAGCTTACCTAGCTCGCAGTCCTCGTAGACCCTAGCTAGATCCCTCAGTAACTTCACGAGTGTGTGTACCTTTGGGAAGTCTCCGAGTTTCCTATATATAAGGTACTTAGCGTATAGCTGAGCAAACTGCTCGACGTGGAAAAGCACTAGGTCGTAGTCACCGCTATCGAGATCGACTCTAGCATCTCTAAGGAAACTTAAAGCCCTTCTCTTAAGTAATTCAAAGCTCGTAGACCCCACCTTACCAAGCTTAAGGTTAAGCTAATAAGCAAAGCCAAGCCGCTGCCTACGGTAGCTGGGAGCATCGAACCCTTTGAGGTTTAGGAACCGCTTCTGATTAGCATTAACCTCGTTACAGACCATTTACATTAAATGACGACCTTAAGCAGTAACTACAAATTTATATGGAGAGAAAAATTATTAGTTAAGTAGGTAAAGGGTTGATGACTAGATTCACAATGTACGTTCCTACAGCTCCGGCTATAGTTATCACCATAAACATTTTAGTTGGAGTCTCTCTTTCCAAGTCATTTACTCGCGGCTACCTGAAGAACAGTATAAGCAAGGTAAGTATAAGAGCTATCGCAGTGGCTTCACGTAGTTGCGTTAGCATTACCCAGTTTATCAGTTGAGATCGAACATTAGCACTTCATTTAGAGACCCCGCTACCTAGAAACCTACGCGAGTAGTAGTCCTAGATGGAGAGTTATTAATTAGAATAGGGAGAGGAACATTATTAAAAGTATGATGAATATCGTTACAGCGTAGGTAGTGATTACTGTCTTACTATACAGCATCTTCGGTATAGTTTCACTTAGTATCTTTTCCTGAAGCTCCTTCACCTTCTCCTGCATCTTCTCCTGAATAGCTTTCCTCATCTCCTCTGGGATTGAATCGAGGGAGGCTTCTCTTAAGGTACCGATTCATCTATTACATACATGAATGGGCCGTAATCATGTACTTTAACTTTATATAGATACTTACTTAGTCGTCTATGTCTAGACGTAATTATGATAGTAGCCGTAATAATTGGAGTAAGTACGAGAGCACGTACTACTGCTTCATATAGCTGCACTAATATCACCCAATCTACCAGTTAAAACTAAACATATGTTCTAATCACACCAACATTTTAACATTTATGGACACCACCACTTGTTCACATTATAACTATGTAGTGCGCTACCTCACGATAGACAGCCCTCACATACTGTGGTGCGTAGAGGGCTGGGAGACCGAGTTTTGTATAAGATGCATAAACATACTTCGACTACGTAAACTTAAGAGTGTATGTTCTCACCATATTCATCACCCACTAAACCCGGTGGATACGTTCTTAGTAGATTTCAGGGCTTAGGCTTACACTATCTAGGTAATGATTAGGTCTGTAGGGTTCGCGAAGTCCGTTATCTTTCTTGGGGGCATGTTTAAGGTAGGGCTCCAGATTTCCTAGCTGGATAAGAGGAGCTCTAGGGTATTCACCTCCTACTAACCTGCTAGATGTATTTTGCTGTAGGGAAATGTGAGGTGGTGGTAACGTGAAGGCGTTACTCACTGGTTTCGAGCCTTTCGGTGGGGATAGGTTGAACCCCTCGGAGATGGTAGTGAGGAGATTTAGTGAGGTAGGGACCTCCGAGCTGCCGGGTCTGGAGATACACACAGTGGTTTTACCGGTATCCTTTAGGAGGGCTGGGATGGTGTTGAGGGGTCTCCTAGACGAGCTTAAGCCTGACATCTACATAGGTCTCGGCCTCTCAGCAGGCATATCATTCGTTACTGTCGAGAGGGTGGCGATTAACGTTAAGGACGCTAGGATACCTGATAACGACGGGGAGCAACCGGTAGATGAGCCGATAGATCCCGATGGACCGGCAGCGTACTTTACTACCCTACCTAAGAAGGCCATAGTTAGGAGGCTTAGGGAGAGCGGTATACCGGCAGCTATCTCTAACAGTGCCGGGACCTTCCTCTGCAACTATGTGACGTACATCTCACTGCATTACTCCGCAAGGTACGGCTATCCGAGGAGGGCTGGCTTCATGCACCTACCTCTACTCCCGGAGCAGGCGGCTACGAGGAGTGGTGAGCGTGCTGGGATCCCACCGAGCATGTCTTTAGATACTATGATGAGGGCGGTTAAGATAGCTTTAGGAACTACTATGGAGATGTTTGGTGGGCCTGATGAGAGGTTACCTCCCTAGCTTATACGTTCTCTTCTCTTTGATGGATGGTTAATCTTTTTTTAAGTTCACTAGGCAGTAGTACTGGGTTAACCTATGGATATGGTTACTATTATAGTTGCTCTGGTACTGGTGATATTCCTCACTATCCTCATAGGGTTCTACGTAGCTACCTACAATAGGTTCATGAAGCTCAGGAACGCCTCCATCGCTACGCTGGGCCAGATAAGGGTGGCCTTAAGGAAGAGGTTGGATCTAATAACGTCCCTTGCTGAGGCTGTCGGCTCCTACGCTAAGTTCGAGAAGGAGGCTCTGGAGTCTGTCACGAAGATGAGGGCATCTATCTCGACCGCGTCTCCTGAGGATATAGCTAGGGCTGAGAGGGAGACTCGAGGTCTCCTAGCAAGACTTCTCGCAGTTGTCGAGCAGTACCCGGAGCTGAAGACCGTTGAGGTTGTGAGGAAACTTATGGATACCTCGCGTGATGTAGAGGATGAGATAGCGAGGCACCGCTACACATACAACAACATAATCCAGGAGTATAACACCATGATCGATACGATACCGAGTCGCTTCATAGCCCTAATACACGGACTCCAGAAACTTCCGTACCTAGAGGTTGGGGGTGAGGAGATTGAGAGGAGGCCTAGCCTAGCTTTCTACGGTGAAAGGAGTGAGAGATGAGAGGGTAGTACTCACCATCTACGTCACTGTCCTGGTAGCCATATCCGTAATCGCAGTGTTCTCACTACCTACACTCTTAACTTCCCTAGGCCCCATATACGCTGACTACAGGGCGACACTATTCAGTAACCTCACCCTCATAGAGGAGTACACATACCACATCGGAGAGACAGGGAAGACCATGCTGTACCGGTACTGGGAAGCTCCTCTCTATATTCCACCTAAGTTGCTCATAACTGAAAAGCCCCCTCCTGAGCCACTCACTATTGAAGAGCCCCACATAGTTGTTGTACACGTCGACTGCCCTCAGAACTCCATCCCGTACGTCAAGGACTATCAGGGGCTATCACTTCTCTACACTTACGGACCGGAATATTCTACCTACCTACGTGAGATATCGATTAGGGCATACAAAAACGAGGCTGGCTGCTACTTTCCTGGAGGGGTACCCCTAGGTAGCTACACTGTTAGATTTACATTCCAGCTCAACCCACCAGTACATGTGGATGGGAAGTACGCACATCTTAACATAATGCTAGCTAGTACTCACATACCGTACAGACAGGTTGAGGTGGTTCTAGCCGGCTTCGATATTGTGAAGCTCTACGTTCACGTACCTGAATACAGTGTGGAGAGGGTTGGCTCACTGACAATAATTAGAGGATCATCGCCACGCGACGTTCTTCTAGAAGTAGAGTTTGTTGTACCTAGGGACAGCCTGGAGGTGGTACCTACATACACGACGTCAGTTGATGATGTCCTATCTAAGGTGGATCAAGCGAACAGCTCCTACAGCTTAGCTTACGGTATCACTAAGGGAGCTTTCTACGTATTCGCTGCGGCATTACTAGCCTTCCCCCTCATGCTCGTAGTCAGATACGTTTTCACCGGAACCGAAAAGAGGTTCACGGTCCCAGAATACCTCAGCTACATACCCAACCCATCGAGGAAACCGTGGCATGTGAACCTACTCTTCCATAAGGATGTCGTAAAGATGGATGAGAACGCGTTCTACGCTACAATACTTGACCTAGCTAAGCGCGGTGTTATCGAGATCAGGGAGGTAGGTAAGGACGACGTCGTAGTAGAGGTGAAGGAGGTAGGTACTGCGGAGGACCTTGATGTCTATGAACGTAGGGTCCTCGAGTTCCTCAGGGAGTACGGTGAGGGCAGGGTATTCAGCTTCAAGAAGTTCTCCGAGATGGTGAAGAAGGACGCTGAGTCCAGTGTGGTGAGGGCCCGGCATCATTTCTCTAAGCTCACTAGCTTAACAAGAACACCGCGGGAGGCTTACACCTACGTAATGCAGTTCATTGAGCCTAGGAAGCCTCTCCCAGTATACGTCATGGTCGCCCTCCTCCTGGTTGTTGCTCTCACTGTGGTGCTCATACCTAGGGGTCCGGAGTACCACATCTACCCTATGGGGGTGACAGCCTTCTCCATTCTACTCTTAGTTGAGGCCGCAGTATCCTACACGATACCTTCCTACGTCTTCGGTAGGTGGAAAGAGGATTACTACCGCGAGAAGCTTGAGTGGGGAGCTTTCAGAAACCTCCTGAAGGACCTGGCAAAGCTGGGTAAGTACGCTCCTCAGGACTTAGTGATATGGAGGGACTGGCTAGTCTACGCTACAGCACTAGGAGTAGCAGATAAGGTCGTCGAAGCCATGGAGAAGCTGAACGTTCCCGTACCGAAGGAAGCCTACGTACCGATAGTCTGCCGCCCCATATTCACTAGAACCCTGGCCACGACCCGAGCCGCAGTGAGCTCCGGGGGCAGGGCTGCTGGTAGGGGCGGATTCGGAGCAAGAGGTGGGTTCGGGGGAGGTGGTGGGGGCGCTCGCTAGTACTCCACAGAAGATGTTTTCGTGGAGAGAACACCCTGTTGCTAGTCTGTGAGCTGTAGATTTCCCGGTATTATTTTGAGTGAGGTCCTCATATACGTGGTGACCTAGGTTGAATGCCTTAATTACTGGGGCATCGTCGGGCATAGGCTTCGAGCTCTCCAAGGTTCTCTGCAGAGACTTTGGTTACAGGGTCCTCGGTGTCGGTAGGAACACCGTGGCACTCAAGAAGCTATCGGAGGAGCTCGGGGGTTGTTTTAGCTATCTAGCAGCCGACCTCTCGAGGATTGAGGAGGTGAACTCCGTAGCTGACTATGTCGTGAGAGAGTTCGATAGGTTGGATCTACTTGTCAATAACGCTGGGTTCGGGGTTTACGGTGGTGTGCTTCAGCATAGTGATGAGGACCTAATCTCGGTAACTACGGTGAACTTCCTGTCCCCACTAATCCTAACTAAGAGACTTGTGGGGAAGATGGGGAGAGGATCTACGGTGGTTTTCGTCGTGACGGCCGGGATCCATGTCCTCATGAGGGACCTACCGATCTACGGGGCGGCTAAGATAGCGCTACACTACTCTTTGGAGGCGCTTAGGGAGGAGCTTAAGGGTGTGGGGATTAACGTCCTAGCTGTGTATCCCGGGCTGGTCAGGACGGAATTCCACAGGAGGGCTGGTAGGGAAGTTGCGGGTGGTGCTGACCCGGCTGATGTAGCTAAGAAGATAGCTCAAGCCATACGAGGAGGTAAGAAGAGGCTCTACGTACCTAGATACCTAACCGTGGTGAGGCTTCTAGGACCGTACTTACCGGCCTTTAGGTAGGGTTGCGGGCGCAGAGCTTAGGTACTCTACGGAGCCTTTAGGTTGGGAGACACTTAGTGCCCAGCTAGGCCGTACCTACCTACTCAACATTTTTGGTGTTTGGGTGGGTCAAGCTCTTCCTCATGGATAGCACCACCAGCACTACACCAATGACTAGTAGGACAACACCTATCACCGCCCTCTGCTGAACCAGGCCTATTGAGACCCACCTAAGTAACTCTACTAGCTCTACGATAGCCTTCCGCGCGTGTTCTAGTAGTAGAGCTACCCCGAGAAGGGTGAGTAGGACTCCAAGTACTAGTACTATCCCAGCCGTAGTAGAGACCTTTATACGGCTCAGTCGAGTAGCTCCAGCTTCGGTACCAGCTTCAACGACCTCTTTCTCAGGTACTATTAAGCATGCTGCTAGGTACGCGAGCATAGATGTCGGGATGTGGATCAGGGAAGCTATCAAGACCAGGAGCCTAACTACTGTTGGGTCCACCCCCAAATACTCAGCCACCCCACCACAAACACCACATATAACCCTATCCCTACTCTTGTAAAGTCTCCGACGCATCCTCTCATCGCAGCTCATAGTGTTACCCCAGGAGAGGTTGAAGCACAGAATTAAAACGGGGTTAAACGGATTAGGAACTAGTTAAAGCTAGGATACCTCCGGTGGATATGGCTAGGAACCATTGTAGCTACAACGACTAGAACCCACCAGCTAACATTATCTGATGTGAATGGGTACAGAGGTAGCCAGACCTGCGACTCCAGGATATTAGAAGTGCTAAGATAATTAACGATCTTCGCAATGACGGCATGAAGGGAGTAGTCCCTCTAATTACTATAGCGGAATGGTGGATGTGGCTACCCGAAAAGCAATATCCTGACCCGATAAACACTAACATAATGCCATACCCGGCCTACCCCTAGAACTCTTCTAGGTCGCGTCGACTATTCTAGGCTCACTAATCTGCTGTGTTTGGTAGGTTTCTCCTCTACTTATTTAACGTGTTTTTATTAAAATTTATTATAGTTGTTCAACAAACGTTTTTATAAGTTTCACAGAAATAACTTAAGTGGTGATAGTATGAGCACCCAACGTGGAGGGAAGGTATATACCTGGTTAGCGCTCGGGCTAGTGATCGGGTTAGCTATAGGTTTAGTATCAGGCTGGTACCTAGCCCCCAAAGGAGGGGGGCAGACAACCGTAGCACACATTAAGTTTACCTTGGACTGGGCTTACCAAGGTCCCCAAGCACCCTTCCTAGTAGCACTTTATAAGGGGTTCTTCGCTGAGGAGGGGCTCTCGGTAACCATAGATAGAGGCTACGGTTCCGCTAAGGCTATAAGCGACGTAGCTGCCGGACTCTTCGACATAGGTTTCGGAGATATAAACAGCCTCATAGAGTTTAAGTCTAAGAATCCTGACGCTAAGGTCAAGGTGGTTGCCGTCATACATGTTAAGTCACCCCTAAGTGTTGTTACCCTTAAGGGTAGGGGCATAGAGAGCCCGAAGGACTTAGAGGGTAAGAAGCTGGGAGCTCCAGCTGGGGATGCTGCTAGGAGGGTTTTCCCAGCTTTCGCTGGTGCTGTAGGTATAGACCCGAATAAGGTGACTTGGGTCACCATGGACATACCTCTGAGGGAGCCGATGCTAGCTAGAGGTGAAGTAGATGCTATTACCGGGTTCTACTACACCTCAGTGATAAACCTCCTCAATTTGAATGTTTCTGAGAACGATATCATAGTGTTCAAGTATGGAGACTACATGGAGATAGTAGGTAACTGTATAGTCGTAAATGAGGACTTCCTTAAGAAGAATCCAGATGCTGTTAGGAGATTCCTGAGGGCTGTAATAAGAGGGCTTAAGTACTCGATACAGAACCCTGATGAGGCTATAAGCATACTACTCCAGAGAGACCCAACACTAAATAAGGATGCTGAGAAGAAGAGGCTCATGATGGCCCTCGAGCTGATATACGTTAGGGGCATAACAGATAAGTACGGCTTCGGCTACGTCGACCCATCAGTAATAGAGAAGAACATAGACACCATAGTCTCGGTTCTAGGCCTACAGAGGAGGCCGTCCCTCAGCGAGATAGTGGACTTCAGTTACCTACCCCCACTAGAGGTCAGGCTACCCTAGACGAGGTCAGAGTAGACAATGGAGCCCCTAGTGAAGATCAGAAACGTTGAGGTGAGGTACGACAATAGGAACGGAGGTCTAGTAGCGATCTCAGGGGTCGACCTAGATATAAGGCAGGGTGAGGTCGTCGGGATAGTGGGGAAGAGTGGGTGTGGTAAGACCACCCTACTGAAGGTCATAGCCGGCTTAGTGAGGCCTACGCGTGGTGAGGTAATCTACAACGGGACACATAATGGCGGTGGCTTCAGAGGTATTGGAATGCTTTTCCAGTCCCCTCTCCTACTACCCTGGAGAACGGTCCTTAAGAACATACTTCTACCTATAGAGCTGAGGGGTGAGGACGTCGACAGCTACGTACCTAGAGCCCTAGAACTCATGGAGAGAATCGGCTTGAAGGGGTTTGAGAACAGCTACCCGTGGGAACTCTCCGGAGGCATGCAGCAGAGAGTAGCTCTCTGCAGGGCCCTAATACACAGGCCCTCACTACTCCTCCTCGACGAGCCCTTCAGCGCTCTGGATGCCATAACCCGTGAGGACATGTGGATGCTTCTTCAGGAGGTCATATCCTATGAGAACTACACAGCTGTTCTAGTTACACACGACATAAGGGAGGCCGTCCTCCTCTCCGATAGGGTCGTAGTAATGGGCGGTAGGCCGGGGAGAGTTAAGGCTGAGGTCACCATACCGTTTAGAAGACCGAGGGACCTGGGGCTACAATACGGTCGGGAGTACAACGACTACGTAGCTAAGATAAGGAGTCTCCTAGGTGATTAGCTGTGGTAAGTAAGGCTAAGACCTTTAGCTCGGTACTGACTCTACTAGCTATAGGCGTTACCTGGGAGGTTGCTGTGAGGCTATTTAATATACCCCAATTCGTGCTCCCAGCTCCATCAGCCATCGTTAACACGATAGCTAGGTACAGTAACTACCTCCTATATAACCTAGCCGATACCTTACTCGCCTCAGCTTTAGGTCTATTTATGGCTGCTACCTTCTCGCTAGCTCTAAGTGTTGTCCTAGCCTACAGTGACAGTGTTAGGGAGGCTATCTACCCAATACTCTCAGGCTTCAACGCTGTCCCCAGGGCAGCACTAGTACCTCTACTGGCTCTGTGGTTTGGGTTGGGTATGGTGCCTAGGGTGCTCACAGCATTCCTGATAGCTTTCTTCCCGATACTGGTCCCGACTTTAACAGCCATGATAACCATAGAGAGGGAGCTCTGGGAAATGCTCGTAGCTTTCGGGGCTAGTAAGAGTCAGGTGTTGGTGAAGGTAGCGATACCGAGGGCCACCCCTTACTTCCTAAGCTCCCTACATATGGGGCTCACGAGCGCTGTGGTAGGGTCTGTGATAGCTGAGATGGTTGCTTCAGATAGGGGGATAGGCTACGTCATACTCTCCTCAACATCTAGGTTGGATACACCACTAGCTTTTGCCTGTCTTCTACTCCTAGCTCTTATTACCTTCACCTTATCCAAAGTCTTGAGTCTAGTTGAGAGGAGGGTTGCTAGGTGGGCCTACAGAGCAAATATCTAAGTCTGAACCCCGAGCTCTGTACCGGCTGCGGCATATGCGAGCTCGTATGTAGCTTCACTAAGTTCAAGGTCTTCAACCCGAGGCTCTCCTTGGTGAAGATAGAGTATGACTACGAGAACTACAGAGTGGAGAGAGCCACCCTGTGCATACAGTGTGGTGAGTGTAGTAAGGTCTGCCCAACCAGTGCTCTCCACCGAGATAACGGCGTCATCCTTCTAGATCACTCCCTCTGTAGCCGCTGTCTAGCATGTGTGAGTGCCTGCCCAACCAACGCCATAGTAGTTGTTGATGGGACACCCTACAAGTGCGATCTATGTGGGGGGAGACCACTCTGTGTAAGGTACTGCGTTAGGGGTGCTCTCCATGTCTCTTAAGGGGTATGCTGGTAAGATACTCTACGTCGATCTAAGTAAGGAGAAACACTGGGTAGAGCCACTACGAGAACACGTAGCTAAAAGCTATGTCGGGGGTAGTGGTCTCGCAGCCTACCTCCTGTGGAACCTCACTGACGAGAAGACTGACCCGCTCGGCCCCGAGAACCCGCTTATAGTGGCTACAGGACCTGCTACCGGGGCTTTAGCCCCCTCATCAGGTAGGTTCATGATTGCCGCTAAGTCACCCCTCACAGGTATATGGGGGGAGAGCCATGCTGGAGGGTTCTTCGGGCCTCAGCTGAAGTACGCTGGCTACGACGCGCTGGTGGTGTTGGGTAGGGCTGAGAGACCTGTCTCAATAGTGATCGACGATTCCTCGGTGATGATCTACAGATCCGATGACTTGTGGGGTATGAACACTAGGGACACCACTAACGAGTTGAGGAGTAGATTTGGGAAGGACTACCACGTCATGTGTATAGGTCCGGCTGGTGAGAGGTTAGTGAAGTTCGCAGCAGTAATGGTGGACTACTACAGAGCTGCTGGGAGGACCGGGATGGGGGCTGTCATGGGCTCTAAGAATTTGAAGGCTATCGCCGTTAGGGGCAGCGGTGGGGTCGAGGTCCACGACCCGGATAAGTACTTTGAGGTTATGGAGGACATCCTGTGGAGGAATACTGAGGGTCCTTGGGCACTGCCAGCTCAGATGAGTCTAGGTAGGTACGGGACTCCGAACCTGGTGACAGTAATAAACGCTATAGGTAGGCTACCAACTAAAAACCACTGGACCGGCTACTGGGAGGAGGCGGACAAGATAAGTGGGAATGAGTTACTTAAGTACAGAGTTTCCAGAGGCTCGTGCTTCTCATGTATGATTATGTGTAAGCATGTGACTAGGGTTGGGGACGGTAAGTATGAGGGTGCTTTCTCTGGAGGGCCTGAGTACGAGACTTTAGTTGCTCTAGGGTCTAACCTCTTGATATCTGATCTGAAGGCCATCATATACATGAACCAGCTATGCAACCTCTACGGGCTTGACACCATCTCAACTGGTAAGGTACTCTCATACGTCTACGAGTGCTACGAGAGAGGCATCCTAACCAAGGAAGACCTCGACGGCGTGGAGGCTGTTTGGGGTAGTGATGAAGCTGCTGTAAAACTGATTAACGCGATAGCTTCGAGGAAGGGCATAGGTGATGTGCTTGCCGAGGGGGTTGCCAGGGCTGCTGAGATTATAGGTAGGGGCTCCGAGGTCTACGCCCTACACGTTAAGAAGTTGGAGGTATCGGCTCAGGACCCTAGAGCACATAAATCAGTTGGGTGTACTTGGGCTATATCGGTTAGAGGTGCTGACCACCTACGATCTCTAACAACAGTCGATGAGTTGGGCTATAGAGACGTAGCTGCTGAGAGGTACGGTCCGGACAAGGTCGACTATGTCTGCGATGTTCTCTCAGAAAAGTATAAGGGCTACATAGTGAAGGACCAGGAGGACCTCTTCGCGTTAGTGGATTCGGTAATTATGTGTAAGTACGGCACTATGTGGCCACCGATGTACTACTTCGACTTCATAGCTAAGCTCCTCTACCCACTAACCGGGATTAAGGAGTTTGGGGACGTTAAGTACCTGAGGCTTACAGCTGAGAGGATAGCTAACTTGAAGAGGTGCTACAACCTGAGGGAGGGTGTCGGGAAGGAATCTGAGGTACTACCTAGGAGATTTACTCACGAGCCGATGCCGACCGGACCTGCGAAGGGTCAGGTATGTAACTTGGAGCCGATGCTCCGCGAGTACTACGAGAGTAGGGGCTGGGACTATGAGAGCGGACTACCCTACGAAGAGACGTTGGAGGGGCTTGGATTGGAGTACGTAGCTGACGTACTTAAGAGGAAGTATAGGCTCCCGAGGATGGGGCATGGCTGTAGTAAGACTTCACGGGGTACTTAGGGAGGAGACCGGAGTTAAGGAGGTGGAGGTCCCCGGCTCTAGCTTAGGTGAGGTACTGTTAGGTATGCCCGAGAACGTTAGGGAGGTACTGGAGAGGTACTCAAAGTACCTGGTATTCCTAGTAAACGGTAGGGTGGTTCACAAAAGGGACATCAACCTGAAGCCTGAAGACGTCGTCGACGTAACTATCTACGTAAGTGGGGGTAGTAATTAGATCTCACGCAGTCCTCACCGCACTGACCTCCTCAAGCCTCCTCATATCGTCTGAACCTAGTTTTAAGTTTACTGATTCAGCGAGCTCCTCTAGTTGCTGTACGTTTGAGACACCTACTATCGGCACTATGCTAACCCCGAGTTCTGCTGCCTTATGCATTATCCACGCTAGAGATACCTGTGCCGGTGTCGCACACCTCTCCCTAGCTATCTCCAACACCTCGAGCACTATCCTTAAGTTCCTCTCAGTGAACATCTCCTTTAGGTGTTGAATGTACTCGGCTCTAGAACCTCTAGGTATCACCCACTTTCTCTCCACCGGGTCTACGTACTTACCGGTTAGAATACCTTGAGCTAGTGGTGAGTAAGCCGTGATCCCCATCCCGAACCTCCTAGCTAGAGGTATTAGGTCCCTCTCAATGGATCTGTCCATCAGGTTATACCTATATTGGAGAACTACTATAGGTTCGTAACCATATCTCTCAGCAATCATCTGCATCTCAACTATTACGTCCGGCGGTATGTTACTCACTCCTACATACCTAACCAACCCAGCCCTAACTAAGTCGTTGAACACTGAGATAACCTCCCTAGGAGGTGTTTCCGGATCGTAATGATGTGCGTAGTATATGTCTACGTACTCCATGTCAAGCCTCTTCAAGCTCTCCCTAATCTGCCACATCACGTGCTTCCTATTAAGTCCCTTTCCGTTAGGCCAGGGAGCCATCTCACCGAAGACCTTAGTAGCTATGACGATGGATTCTCTATGTATGTTCAGCTCCTTGATGAGTCGGCCGAGGAGCTTCTCAGCGTAACCCACATGCGTGAGGGGTACTGGAGATATACCACCGTGATACCTGTTAGCTGTATCAATGAAGTTCATACCTAGGTCGTAAGCCCTCCTAAGAACCCTCCTAAACTCATCTACATCGACCTTGAAGACCCCGGCTTCATCCCTCTCAGGCAACCTTGGGAGGTGCCATGTACCCAGCGATAAAGCTGAGACAAAGAGACCGCAGTTCTGTGAGAGTTTTACGTACCTCATCTAAGGCACCATCTAAGTACTATCTCGAAAAATATATTCTAGCGGAGTCGACGACTTTAAGCCCTAGATTCTCTCTATGCCGATAGCTAAAGCTATGTTGTATACTAGGGGAGGTTTCCAGTACTCGTACTCCAGGGATTTGACCATCCCGATAATCCACAACACCAGGAGTGCTATACCGATGAAGATAGTGAATATGCTGCCTATGAATGGAATCAGGCTGATAATCCCGCATATAGCTCCCGAAATAATCGCAACGATGAAGAACGATATCGAGAGGTATGACCAGTACTTAGCATAGCGTAGGTTAGGTTTGATTGTTAGAACTAGGACAGCACCTACAATTGATAGTAGCCAAGCAATGAGGCCCCATATCTTCTCCTCCTCAGATACTTGAGAGCTACGTTCCGACATCTAAAACCCTTCTATGTTGCTGCTCTAGATATATATACTTGACCCTTGAGGAAGGTTCAATACCGCCTCCATGTTCACCTCACCCACAACTCGCCGAAGACATTAACCCATTAAACCACTTCAGATCTGTGGTGATTGATTTGTTAATCATTTATTAAGTTGTGAAACATATTGTACTTGAGGTGTTGCCGTAAATGGCTTCCAAAACATTATTAGTAGCGGTCTTGGCAGTCGTAGTATTAGTTGTTGTGGGTGTTGTCTCCTACTACCTCCTAATGCCACCTAGAGCCCCGTACAAGCTAGTCATATATACAGGAGGGACGGGCGGGGTCTACTACCCACTAGGAGTTAAGCTTGCTGACATGCTTAACAAGTATGCCAGTGACAGGATCACAGCATCCGCATCGTCTAGCGGTGCTTCAGTAGCTAACGCGAGGGCTTTGGGGACGGGAGACGCTAACCTAGTCTTCATCCAGAACGATGTAGCTTACTACGCATACCACGGACTCTACATGTTTGAGGGAAGCAAGATAGATAAGATAAGAGCTGTAGCCGCTCTCTACCCCGAGATCGTGCAGATAGTGGTCAGAGCTGACAGCGGAATTAAGAGCATCTACGACCTAGCAGGAAAGAGAGTAGCTGTGGGCGCGGCAGGTAGTGGAACAGCTGTCGAAGCTGAGATAATACTTAAGGCTGCTGGCGTGTGGGACAAGATAACAGTCCAGAACCTAGACTTCACCCAGGCAGCTCAAGCACTAAAACTAGGCCAGGTCGACGCGGCCTTCGTCGTAGCTGGGATACCTACCTCAGCAGTCATGGAGCTAGCTGCGACAACCCCCGTCAACCTAGTTGAAGTCCCTGACGAACTCGTCAACAAGTTGAAGCAGCAGGGATACCTATTCTTCATTCCCTTCACGGTACCTAAGGACACATACGCAGGGATGCAAAGCGATGTTAAGACAGTAGCCGTTAAAGCTATGCTCGCAGTAAGCTCCGACGTACCTGACGACGTGGTATACCACGTACTTAAAGTAATGTACGACCACATAGACGAGCTAAGGCAGGCTCATTCAAGAGCGCGGGACATTAAGCTTGAGACGGCACTTGAGGGAGTACCAATAAAGCTACATCCAGGTGCGTTCAAGTACTTCCAGGAGAAGGGAATTACGGTACCTGCTGAGCTGAGGCCGTAGTCTTGGGTAGGCTAGGACCAGGAAAACGTAAAGCTTTTTTCCTCTATGTAATTGCCTTTGTTTCATTCTTCGTCCTAGCCCTCCCACTAGTGCAGGTAACAGAGGTCGTTGTAGACGGTGTGGAGTACTTATTCCCGAAGGACGGTGAGGTCTTCATCACACTCGAGTATCTACACAGTGTTGAGCTGTTTAGAGTAGTGGAGACATACTTGATCGCCGGGTGTGAGATTAGATTAGTTGAGTTTAGATGGTCTGGGTACGGTGCTGGATTACCATCAACTCCTGAGGATATATTTAGTCAGATCTCGCAGTCGGGTGGAGAGTTCATAGCTAGGAACATCTCGGTTATCTCAGGGAACGTACTTAGACTAGACATGAAGCATAGGGTTGGTGCCACCGTCTCTGTGAACGGTGAGATTGTCTCAAGTAATGTAGGTGTTGAGGTTCGGGTATGTGTTCGTGTCTCTCTAGCTAAGATCCTCCACCACCTACTTACTCCTACGAAGCTACCTATCTCCTCAGGTAACCAACAACATCTCCGAGCTAGCTAAGGTTAAAGGATATAAGCCTACCCGTTATCGCTCTGAGGGTTTACCGCGTGGCTGAAGCTCTCGCTATTGAGAGGGCTAAGACAGGCGTCCTCGCTAAGGTCATACTAGCAATAGGTACTTTATTCGCTCTCTACGAGATCATGTTCGTAATGGGCCTTAACTTCTCCCTCTATACGATATTGAAGAACCTCGGACTCGACCTCAGGTTCCTACTCTACGCCCCGGATATACAGCAAAGTATGGCATTCCTCCTCGGACTAGCAATGCTCACCGCCTTCCTGATACATCCGATAAGTAAGAAGGTGGGGACTGAGAAGGTCCCGATATACGATTACGTGTTAGGTCTCATCGCCTTCGCTTCGATGATGTACCTAGTCATAGTGTTCCCCATGGTAGTTCAGTACGGGTATGTAGAGGCTACACTACCCAACATGCTCATACCGCTAATAGCGATAGCTCTCCTCCTGGAGGCATCGAGACGCTCCCTAGGTATATCCCTACCAGCCATAGCTCTAATCATCATGATACTTGGGATAGCCTACGAGGGCTTTAACATCAGGCGCTTCGTGAACCACATGTTCTACGCCAGGGAGGGGGTCTTCTCAATACCCCTCTACGTGATGGTCTCATACGTCTTCGCGTTCGTTTTCTTCGGCTCCGTACTCGAGAAGATCGGTGTTGGAGAGTACATCACAAAGTTTGTTATAGCCTTAGTAGGCCATAGATGGGGTGGACCAGCTAAGACAGCCGTTGTCGCGAGTGCGCTGATGGGTACGGTATCCGGAAGCTCCGTTGCTAATGTCCTAACAACCGGGACATTTACGATACCCCTGATGAAGAGGGCAGGCTACCCACCTGAAGTAGCCGGGGCTGTTGAACCAGCTGCGTCGACAGGTGGGCAGCTAATGCCGCCGATTATGGGGGCAGCAGCCTTCGTGATGGCTCAATTCCTTGGAAGACCATATAGAGACATAATCATCGCTGCCGCTATACCTGCCATACTCTACTTTACATCTATTTACGTCTTCGTCGACAGGGTGACGAAGAGGTTAGGTATCAGTCCGCTAGCGAAGGAGGTATTGCCGAACTTCAGGGAGCTGGCTAGGCATATCTACCTGCTTAGTCCGATACCGATAGTAACGTACCTACTACTCTCAGGTCTTGAGCCTCAGTACTGTGCTCTAGGTGCGATAGGGGCGGCAATAATATCTGCTTGGATCTATCAGAGGGGTATGGGACTCCTCCCTAAGGCCATAATAGTCGGCGGGATTGTGACAGTAGGTATAGCTTCTTATTTTCTCGGTCTCCCGGTGAGTGCTGCAGTGTTTTTTGCTGGTGCTACGTCGGTCTTCGTTGCGATAGTACTCGGGTACCTAGTTAGGGGGAGTCGGGAGATATCCTCACGTCTCCTAATGGCGTTTGACTCGAGCTTGAGGAGTGTTGTAACCGTTTTCTTCGCTGCGTCATGTGCCGGCCTAATTCAGGGTGTCCTCACGATGACAGGGTGGGCAACAACTATTGGGTACCGCCTAGTCGAGATCTCCGGAGGTAACATATTCGTGTTGATGGTGACAGCCATGTCTATAAGCCTCGTACTGGGGATGGGGGTTCCTACAACCGCGAACTACATAATCACCTCAACGATAGTTGGGGCTCCTATGGCTAGGGCTATAGCGTCTATAACTGGTATAGGATTCGAGGAAGCTAGGCTCGTCGCACACATGTTCGTGTTCTACTTCGGGATACTCGCTGACCTGACACCGCCAGTTGCTCTCGCTTCATACGCCGGCTCATTACTTGCTAAGTCAGATTTCTGGAAGACAGCACTTAAAGCAACTCAGTTTGCTTTAGCTGGTTATTTAGTGCCCTATATCTTCACCCTAGATCCAGCACTCCTAATCCTACCTGCTGGAGGCCTAACACTACATACATTGTACAGGATAGCATATGGTGTAACAAACACGGTACTCTCAATACTCATGCTGAGTGCTGGGATAGTGGGCTGGCACGGCACGAACATAGGTAAAGCCCAGAGAATATTACTTATAGTACTAGGTATAGCTAATCTAACACCATACGAGTACATAACTCCGTTACTAGCAGCTACGTACATAGCACTCTACTTCTATAATAGGAGAAAAAGTCCGCAGACTACTAAGTGAAGAGGTACTGCTTATATACCCTATTGTTTACTCATCTTACGCAAAATTTGGTTCCCTGATACTTCTATGCGTTAGTATGTGGGGTTGTTTACCATTAGTTAGTACGCCGCATAGTTGAAACCGGAATTACCGTTACGTGCGCGGCCGGCTCAATATACCATCGAGGTTTAGTGAAGTGATGGGCCGATGGAGAAATTAGTCAAATAGATGATCAAAACAGGGTTTGACTATGGCGGATAATAGTGTTTCCTACTGGTTATTAGATAAACTAAAACTCTTCAGTTACTACTTAATCTTCTCTCTAGGTAGTTTCTGATGGCTTTCTCCACTATCTCTTTTTCAGACCTACTTAAGGGTCTGAATACCTCCATTAGGGTGAATTCCCTGTTGTACAGAACCGAAAGTGCCCCGTAGATCGAGATGTTAAGCTGAAGATCCTTAACTCCTGTGGAGATCTCCAAGATATTCCTGTAGAGCTCCACAGCCCTCGATGTATCACCTTCTCTGTATGCTCTATACATACCGACGAAGAGTTCTGGGACGACATTGGATAGTGCTGAGACACAGCCACTCGCCCCGGCTATGAGTGCTGGTAGGGAGATTTCATCGGCACCGTTAAAAACCTTCAAGCCATCTATGGTTGCTAGGTCAGCTATCTGCAGGATGTTAGCGGAGCTGTCCTTAACTCCTACAAGGTTCTTCAATTCCCTTTTTAGTACTCTTAGGAGCCTCGGGTGTATATTGTATCCGGTAGTTTGAGGTATGTTATAGACGAAGAACGGTAGCTCAGTAAGTGAGGCAACCTTAGTGAAGAACTTGAGGGCCCCCTCATCGTCGACCTTGAAGTAGTACATGACGTTCGACGCTATAGCATCCGCACCCACTCTCTCAGACTCCCTGACCAGCTCCTTCACCTCCTCGAACTCTATAGACGCGGTGTTAACTATCATAAAAGCTGTTCTCCTGTTCTCCGCGACGAACCTGACCAGCTCTAACTTACTTTTAATACCCATGGCATGCCCCAACCCGGTCGTAGCAACTACGAAGAACCCGTCAACACCGGACCTCAGAAGCCTATCTAAGTGCTCGGACAGGAGCTCGAAGTCTACTTCATGGCCTTTGAAGGGGACTGCGAGTGCCGGGACAATCCCCGAGAACTCCACAACCAAGTTAGTCACCACGTAGAGGTAGTAAACCAGCATTAATAATAGACGCTTACGCTACGTGAATCCCGGCGGAGCGGGGTAGTTATGAAATATATACACTACCTTAGTTAAGATCTGGAGGGTGTGACTTGAGGTATAGGGTCTGCGTAGCCGATGTATTCAGTGCTGCCCATAGTATCAGGTCTCACGATGGTGTTGGTAGGTACATCCATGGCCACGACTTCAGGGTGAGGGCTTGTGCCCGCACTGACGTGCTTGGTGCGGGGAACATAGCGGTAGACTTGAAGGCCCTGGAGGAGGCTCTTAAGGACATCACAGGGAGACTTGACCATAAGTACCTAAACGAAGTGTTCGGGGTAGAGGATCTATCCGCTGAGTATATAGCTGAGTACGTACTCTCCGAGCTCAGGAAGACCGTCCGGAGCGTGTTTCTTGTTGAGGTCTGCAGTAATGAGGGTAGGTACTGCGTGGAGGTATCTGAATGAAGGTCTCAGAGATATTTGTGTCGGTACAGGGTGAGGGTCCAAGCATAGGGAAACCAGCCATTTTCCTGAGGCTCTCACACTGCAATCTTAACTGCTTATGGTGCGATACGAAGTACGCCTGGTACTGTGGGTCGGAGAAATCTGTTGATGACGTGGTAGGTGATATTCTGAAGTTACTAGGTGTTTACAGCAAGGTGAACCTCCTAGTCGTAACTGGAGGTGAGCCTCTCTTACAGAGAAATGAGTTAGAGCTACTTGTAAAGGCCTTGAAGAAAGTTAAAGAGCTGGAGGTCGAGGTCGAGACTAACTGCACTGTAGACCCAGGTAACCTAGTGGATATCGTGGATAGACTCATAGTATCACCTAAGCTGGAACATTCGGGAGTACCGAAGGAGTTGAGGCAGTGCGCGGAGAGCTTCAGAAACTCCCTCGGAAAGTATCGAGGTAAGATATATCTGAAGTTCGTTGTCGAAACAGCTGAGGACCTGCTCGAGATCGATGAGATCGTGAACTTCTTTGGTGCTGAACCATCCTCCGTGTATTTAATGCCTCAAGCATCAAGCCTCGAAGAGCTAGCTAGGAAACTTAGGCTAGTGACGGACCTAGCCATCCAGAGGGGTTTCAGGGTATCGGATAGGCTTCAGATAGTAGGAGGTTTCCGCTAGTGTTCTGAGCTTTAGGGCAGGGAAAGTCTGTGGACTACTCACACCAGCAGAAACAGTTGTAGGGTAGTAGGGTACATATTTTTACCTCACAACTATCTTTTGCTGGGACTATGTCTGAGGCTTTAAGGAGGTACCTACCTATAGAGGATATCGTGATGAATCGTAGTGAGGAGGTGTTTGAAGTCACTAATAGAACGAGCACTGCGACGAAGGGGTTCCTAGGTGATGCTGTGGGGTCTCTCGCACCGGTCTCTACCTCGATAGCTGTATTGTTTATAATAATTCTGCTAACCATAGTTGCTTTGTTTCTCGCTACTGTGTGGTATGGGAGGGAACTAGTAGGTATGGCGAGGCAGTACGCTTTGAGGAGGGTCGTCTCCGGGTCATTAGCAGGTGAGTTAATAGAGTACGTCTATCCAGGAATTAAGATGGTTCTGAGGAAGTACTACCTGAAGATTAGGGATGTAGTTGGGTGTAAGAGGTGTACCCCAAGAGAGATCGTAACTAAGTGCGGTAAAACTGAGTACGAGGAATTCGTTAAGCTCTACGAGGACGTTGTCTACGGATCTAAGGAGCTGACTCCTGAAGGAAGGAGGCTTGTGGTGTCGTTAGGTGATTCCATCTAGGGCCGTAGCTCTTACGATCCTCGGGCTCTGGCTTGTTTTTCTCTCAACTGTGCAGATACCTCTTATCCAGTTTATCGAGGGTGATCCACCGTCGATATATAACACCGGAGATGGTGGTATGACCGAGTTGATATCCTCCCTAACACTCTTCAAGAAGGTGAAGGTCGCTGAGTCTCTTGAGGATATGTGGAGCTATGACCCTGAATCTACTGTTTTCCTAGTGGTCGGGCTGAGTAGCTCCTTAACGGACTTGGAGGTAGAGTCCATAGTTAGGTGGGTGGAGAGAGGCGGTCACTTAGTTATTCTCGATGAATATACCACCCCCCAAATACTACTACAGAGGTTTGGGCTCTCTATGGGTGGGGCCTCCCAGGACGTTACCCAAGGCTCGTGCCGTTCCGGGTCCCGGGAAATTAAGGTACTCTTCAATGTCTACAGAGAGGTAATTGGTGGGGAGACGATATGCTCGGTTAGGAACACGTCAGTAGCTGTCTCAAAGATTATTGGGAGGGGTAAGGTCGTAGTGGTAGGTGACTCCAGCTTATTCATAAACGAGGTAATGAAGTCCCAGTACAGGCAATACCAAATGTCTTTCGCTCTCGACTTACTAGATAGAGACACGGTAGTCTTCTACGAAGGGGGAAGAGAGTTCAAGTCGCTTCCTTTTTCACCTAAATTCATAGTTCTGATCCCGTACTATATTCTGAGGTTCGCAGCGTACATGCTGTGCACAGGAACTCCCTACGATATCATCAGGATCTTTGTTGGGGCATCCTTAGTATTAGCCATCATGACACCAAAACTTCAGCTGAGGACGGGGAGGCTCCTCAGGAAGCAGAGGAGGTCGGGTTCAGCATCTAGCATTAATAGGACTTTCAACAACTCTGTGGCGGTATGGGTCGAGTGGGTGAGTAAGTTTGGGAGAGAAAGTAAGGGGGCTAGCTCAGGTAGTGGGAAAGGTAGTTGAGGCTATAGAGAGTAAGGTTATAGGGAAGAGGAAGGAAGTAGAGCTAATACTTGCCGCACTCCTATCTGAGGGGCACGTACTTCTCGAGGGTGTTCCGGGGGTTGCTAAGACCCTCCTAGCGAAAACCATAGCTAGTGTCCTGGGCCTGGAGTTTAAGAGGATTCAAGCTACACCGGACATGCTACCGTCTGACGTAATCGGGGTCATGGTCTACAATGTGAAGACATCTGAGTTCAGCTTCAGGAAGGGGCCGATATTCACTAACATACTCCTAGTTGACGAGATAAATAGAGCACCCCCGAAGACCCAGTCAGCACTGCTTGAGGCTATGCAGGAGAGGCAGGTTACAGTGGAGGGCGTCACGTACAGACTCCCAAGACCTTTCCTAGTATTAGCTACGATGAATCCGATAGAGATTGAGGGTACTTTCCCCCTCTCTGAGGCTCAGGTAGATAGGTTCCTAGCTAAGGTTGAGATAGGTTACCCGACAGTAAGTGAGACTGTAGCCATACTTGATAGGTACTATGAGATAGTCTCGGAACCACTTAAACCAGTTCTAACACCTGAGGAGGTCGAGGGCTTAATTGAGACAACTAAGGGGATAACCGTAGATCAGAACATCAAGAAGTATATTGCGGCAATAATTCAGGCGACGAGGGAACATCCTATGGTGAGGTTAGGAGCATCACCGCGAGGAGCTATAGCTATATACCTACTCTCAAAAGGGGTTGCTGTCATCCGGGGTAGGGACTACGTTACCCCAGATGACGTCAAATATGTGACCTACCCAGCTCTATCGCATAGGATCATACTCAAGAGTGAGGCAAGGATATCCGGAATCAAGGTCTGGGATGTAGTGAGCGACGTGATTGAGAAGGTGGAGGTCCCCTGAGGTTCACCCTCCGAGGATTTTCCGCTGTAGTAGTAGCTATAGCGTTGCTTCTCTATGGGATTAAAAACGTGGATATCTACGCGGTAGCAGTATCCTTTTCTCTAATTTTGCTCATCTACTACGATTACCACCAGGCAGTGTTAGCTTCAGACCTAGTAGAAGGGCTTTCAATTTCCCGGGACGCCCCGAAGATAGTTACCGAGCTGGAGGAATTTGAGGTGCACGTGATTGCCGAGAACTTAAGTGGGACCGACATTCCGTACATCACTATTAGGGACAGCGTCCCGGAGTACGTAGAGGTCCAGAGAAAACCAACAGCGTCGATGATACTCCCGAGGGGGGAGGCCGTAGGGTTTTCATATAAGATAAGACCGGTCCTATCTGGAAGCCACACACTCTACGGACTCACAGTCCGTGTAGGCGGCCCCCTAGGCTTCTTCGTTGTCGAGACGGAGTTGCGGAGCCCGACCTCCTTTACTGTCCTACCGTACTCGGGAGGGGTACCCCTGCGACTTAAGAGTCTCGAGCGGTTATGGGGCTTGATAGTTCCTGGTAGATCTACGGGAGGTATGTACGACATAGCTGATCTACGTGAGTATAGCCCAGGCGATGACTACAGGAAAATTGTGTGGAAAGCCCTTGCCAGAAGCGGTAAACTCTACGTTAGGGAGGACTTCGGTGAGGTAACAATGAGGCTACTACTCATGTTGGACGTGAACGCTATCAACTGGGAGCTGGGTACACCACCGAACACTCTAGCATCAATAGAGCTCAGAGTTCTGCGCTCAATAGTTGAGACCCTCGCTAAGTACGGTGTCTCAGTAGATGTAGCTGTCTGCTGTAGTGCTACTACTAAAGTAGTTAGGAATGCTACTGAGGATGTTGAGAGGTCTCTCGTAGACATATTCTCCTATATAACACCATACTGTAGCTGTTCCTCACCCATAACCGTGTTCCTGGAGGCCCCGACCTACTTAGGTAGGTCGGTAGAGGACTACTCAGCTATGTTACTAGTAGTGAACCCTGTAGCAGTAGCTAGTGAGAACCCTGCTAGGTTCCTCGAGCTAGTACGCACGTTCGGGAGGAAGTTCAAGGTCGTCATACCTAGGTTCGAGTACGAGAATTACATAGACAAAGAGGATCTAGCCAAATTCTACAGTACCCTAGCATCCCTAGTCGAGAGAGCTGAGGGCAGTGTCGAGATGCTGGAAGAGAACCTAACACTACGACCTATAAAGAGGGGATAGCATGGAGGTAGTGGAGATCCTCATATACGTAGCTACGGTCGCACTAACGTCGTTACTAACCTACGTAACCGGAGTGGACTTGATTTCCCTGGCGGCAGCCGCCTTAACAGCTTACTACGCGTCCATAGGCAGTAACATGACAGTGATCTCGGCAATCACCGTGGTACTAGTTTCCATAGTTAGGATAGCTACTGCGAGACCTGTAAAGAGTAGGAAAGCCCTGATGGTGAAGTTAAAGTACTTAACGACAATGACGACAGTAATAGCTATAGCCATACCGATAGCCTACATATCAGCTGGTACAGCTATACAACTTCAGCTAGTGGATCCCTGGCCGCTAGCAATTCTTATAGCAGCTTCTCTCTACGTACTAGTATATGGTTTGATATCCCCCACAACTCTACATCTTGTCTCAGTAAGCTTTTGGGATATGCTTGACCTCGAGCATGTAGAGGAGTTCCTCTACAAATCAGGGGTCATAATCGGTGCTCTAGCAATGCTGATCAATGTAGCAACTCACGGAGTTCTCGGGCTAATAATGATGTTAATCTATATCGTGACGCTATTCGCGACTATGAAGATGAAGCTATTGTTACATAGGGTGGTAGTATCCCTCATCATGGCGGTAACGGTAGCAATAACATACATATACGGCTATACCTAAGCTCCACTTCAGTATTATTGAGTCGAACCCTCCCAGGCCGCTACTTAGGCTTATCGCGCTCCTTCTCCGATATTTCTCTAAACACTCCTAGAGCGCTACTAAGTAGGACTATCCCAGATGTTAGCGAGAGAAGTGAAGGAACATACCTACCTAGATTAGCTAGGTAGACTGATACTAGGAGGAAAGCTATTGAAGAGATGAGGAGAATGAGGGAGATTGCTCGAGCGTAGTTCATTGGCCTCACCGGGGCACTAGGAGCAGTCCCTACAGTCACCTCTCGGTTCCTCTCCATCACTCTTTAAGCTTCTCGGTGATGGTGGGACTGTCGCGACTTTAGGTACCGTGGGAGCTGTCTCTATTACCGGCTTAGTCCATCTACCGAAGTATGTCCAAGCTAGTGCGAGGACCCCTCCCCCTACGTTGCTTATGGCCATCGATAGCCATATCCCCGCAGGGCCCATTCCTAGGCCGATAGCGAGTACGTAGCCTAGAGCTATTCTGAGGATCCAGAGCCTGATGAAGGCTATAGCTGATGGTATGTACGTGTGTCCTGATCCCCTCCCCACCGCGAACCCTATGAAGAATATCGCGAAGAAGGGTGCTGTCAGAGCGAAGTACTCTATGAAGCTAACCGCCTCACTAAGTACTACAGGGCTCGAGGTGAATATCGATGCTATCGGGTACCTAAATACGTACACAAAAACAGCACCTAGAGCTGTGACAGCACCTACGAATAGGGAGGAGAGGACGGCGGACCTTCTAGCCTTACTATAGAGCTGAGCACCTATTAGTTGCCCGACAACTATGGCTGTCGACTGGGAGAACCCGAACATCGCTGCGTCAGCTATGTCCATGACTGTGAAACCTATGGAGTATGCCGCAGCAACCACAGCACCGAAAGCATTTACTAGCCTGAGTTGCATCATAAATGCTAGTGAGTTACTCATCTGTAAAGCTGCTAAGGGTATGGCTATCTTAAATGACTTAATGAGCCACTGCCTGTCCGGCTTCACTATCGTTAGCTTCAACCCCCTAAAGCCGCCCACGAACATCTTAATCGCGGCTGAGGCTACTAGAGCTCTCGAAGCAACCGTAGCGATAGCCGCCCCGGCAACCCCCATAGCTGGGAAGCCGAACCACCCGAATATCATGATCGGATCCAACACTATGTTCAGTAGTGCTCCAGCTACGTTTAGATAGGTAGGGGTCCTAGTATCACCTATAGCCTGCAGGACGGTCGTAAATGCGGTACCTATATACGTGAAGAATATGTCCAGTAACATTATATTCGAGTAGCTGAGGACGTCGTTGTAGAGCTCCGGTGGTACGGTAGTGACGTACGTGAAGATGTAGGGTCTGAGGATGTAGTAGATTAGGCATACTGCTAACGCAAGCAATAGATTGAAAGTTAGGAGCTTGGAAGCGGTCTTGCTTGCTTCTCCATATCTCTCTGCTCCGACGAACTGGGAGATAAGGGCTAGGTTAGCTGTGGATAGCGACATGGCTACAGCGTAGAAGAACATCAGGGTAGGCCATACCTGCCTCGGTACTGCGAGAGCTCCTTCATAGAGCCTACTAAGCCATAAAGAATCCACTATGTTGTACGATATGTGAACTAATTGAGCGACCACTAGCGGGGCGGCCAGCCATATGACCACCCTAAGTGGTTCACCCTTAACTATTTTCTCCCTGTACTTCTCAGCTACGTGGCCTCCAGCTCTAGGCATGCGGTTAGTACCCCCTCTTAGACCGCTCTATTAATCCCTTAAAATAGTATTTAAGCACGATAAGGAGGTATTTAACTGATGATACATAGATTCACCTTCTCGAACACCTTTCGAGACTCTAGCTGAGGCCCCTATAGACCCTGTCAACAACCTCAAACCTCTTTATCACTTCAGAGAACAATTTATCTAAGTCCCTCTCCAGGACATAGTAGCCATACGGGGAGTACTCCACTACCTCACAACTCCAGTCAACATTCATCAGTAACTCGGGAGCTACCACCTTAGCTATGTACGTATCAGCCATAGTACCCCTACTTAAACTAATAACATACACCTTATCACCGGTCTTTACTGAGATGATGGAGCAGTGTTCATATTTCCTAACAGCTACTTTAAACCCTAGATCTTTCAGGCGGTTAGCTACGATGTCCGCGACATCCAGAGCCTGCCACCAAGATGAGGGTGGTGTAAGTCATATATAGCTTATGAGAGCCTGAACGTAGTCTAACGTCTAGTCGCTACCTGAGTGTATTGAATTGATAAGATAGTTGCGCTATCTATGTTTATTTGTTTTAAGTTAAGTGATTCCTGTGAGATCTTGCCCGGGGTTTCTAGGAGGGAGATCGAGCGTCGTAGGCTCTCCCTGATAGAATCTATGGAGAGGTTGGGTGTAGACGCTCTCTACGTAGCTACACCGGCCAACATAAACTACCTAACCGGTTTCGAATTCATAGCTACTGAGAGGCCGTTCGCAGTTATCTTGAAGAAAAGCGGGGAAGTTACGGTCTTCTGCCCTCTCCTCGAGGTGGACCATGTAGCTAAGTATGCGTATGTTGATAGCATTGAACACTATCCTGAGTATCCAGATGAGAGACATCCTATGGAGTTACTAGCTGAATTACTTAAGAAGTTAGGACTCAGCGGGAAGGTTATAGGGTACGATGTCGATGGTTACGGGCATGTAATGGGTTATAGGGGGCCTAGACTCAGCGAGGTGTTTAAGGACGCTAAGTACGTCTATGCTCGCGATCTAATTGAGGAGCTCCGAATGGTTAAGAGTGACGAGGAGATCAGACTTCTCAGGGAGAGTTCTAGGTGGACTACACTAGCTCACAGGTTACTCCAGGAATACACCTTGCCAGGTAGGTACGAAGACGAGGTCTCCATGATGGCAAGCATGAGAGCTACTCTAGCCATGATCAGAGCATTACCGGGTTGGAGGAATCTTAGAGCCTCAGCAGGCTTTAGAGGTCAGGTAGGACCTCACTCTTACTACCCCCACTCTATGTCCGTTCACGCTGTGATCAGGAGAGGCCAAATCCTCGTGACAGGTGCTGGCGCTCGTATAGCTGGATATAGTGTTGAGCTTGAGAGAACCATGGTCGTGGGTAAACCAACGGAGGAACAGAGGAAGTACTTCGACCTCATGATGAAGGCCCGTCACATAGCGTTCGAGAACGTAAAACCTGGTGTGAGGTGCGGTGATGTCGATAGAGCTGTAAGAGCGTTCTATAAGGAGCGTGGTATCTGGCAGTTCTGGCGTCATCATACAGGTCACGGCATCGGACTGGAGGTCCATGAGGCACCGTTCTTCGATGTAGGTGACCAGAGAGTCTTAAAGCCGGGTATGGTGATGAGTGTGGAGCCCGGGATCTACGTCCCGGGTCTCGGAGGCTTCAGACACTCTGACACTGTGCTAGTAACCGAGGAAGGATTCGAGAAGCTCACTGAGTACCCGGATGAGCTGGACGACCTCACTATAGACTAGACGTACATGGAGTTCCGGGCTATTCCTTCTTCAGGACCTAACCATCAAATAACTTCTTTACTGGTGATTAAGGTCTTTATTTAATAGGGAGCTCATGATCGAGCTCGATATCTGCCTATCCACCTCCCTAGCGAACTCAGTAGCCAGCATCTTCTGGGGGTTACCTATAGCCTGCTCAACCATCGGGTCGTAAGGTAGTACATAAACCGGGAGTTTCAGCTCCTTAATTAGTTGAGTAACTTCACTAGCTGACTTACCTTGAACCATGTTGATCGCCACCCCACTAACCTTCGGGCTAATTAGGTCGAGGAGCTTCATAGCTGACCGTATGGACAGTATCGAAGGTGTTGTAACAACTACAGCGTCGAACCTCCTAATATTTGTTACTAGCTCCAGTAACTCGTCGCTAACCCCAGGAGGTGTATCGATTATGAGTACGTCAACCCCTGTCCAGAGAGTTACTGAGAGTATCTCCCGTATAGCTGAGGACACGCTCTCACCTCTTAAGGCAGTGGGCCTGTCTTCAGTGAAGAAAACGGGGCTCATGAACTTAACCCCGTAGACTTCTGGAGGTATTATACCTCTATCCTCCACAGGCTTCACTTTACTTGGATCAACTCCGAGAACTATGTGTGCTGTAGGGTTCGTGACATCTATATCGAGTAAACCCACCCTGATACCCCTCCTACTTAATGTGAGTGATGCTGTCGCGGATATCAGTGTCTTGCCTACACCACCCTTACTACTCGTGAAGACCACTACCTTCCTTATCCTGCTAAGTCTTTCCGGAAGTACGCTGAGTCTGGGATCTAACGGGTACGTCATAGCTCGATACCTACAATATTTAATCCCCTACCCTTAACAATGACGAAGTCCGGAGATCCACACCTCGGGCACTTAACGTAAGCGAACACAGCCTCAGGTAGGAAGTGTATCGACTCGCGGATTTCCTCAGGTATGTTCAGGTCCTTAAGTCTCCACTCATAGCCGCACGCATTACACTTAAACACGGCCTCCTCAGTGACTAGCTCGAGGGATTTCACATCGATACCGGAGGACCTCATTATCTCAGATAGAGCGAACTCGAAGATTTCTCTATCTATTGCCTGAAGCTCACCTAAAGCGATGATGAGTCTCTCGATCTTCGATGTTCCCACGTCTCTAATATACCTAGATAGAGACGTAGCAACTGCCTCCGCAAGAGCCCACTCATGCATTTAGCCTCCCGAAAAACTTGAGGATGTGAGCATAATAAGCGTAGACATCAAAGCGGAGATATTAAGGAGGCTAGGAAATGAATTAATCAGAGACCTTGATGGGCTCGCTAGCTCTACCTTAAATTAGACTTAAGGATATAGTAGTGGTGATGAGTGTCTCGACCACTACTTAGCGGTGCTGAGGCGGTGGCTGTCTGATGCAGCATCCTTATCCTTTCTTCAGGAAGGGTCAGAGAGAGTCCATCGAGGTTCTGAGGGCTAACCTGGGGAGATACCTCGCTCTTAAGGCCCCCACAGGTTACGGGAAAACCCTGGTTGCCTTAATGTCCCATACCGGAAGCGGTAAGGTCCTCTACGTCGTTAGGACGAGGAATGAGATAGCTCCGGTTGTTAGGGAGGCTAGAAGGATCGGTACGACGTTCACGGTGGTCTTCAGTGGGAGGAGGATGTGTCCCCTCGTGAAGGGTAGTGAGGTACCTTCAGAGGATTTCTGGCTGAACTGCAGGCTCCTGAGGATCAAAGGTATGTGCCCCTACTACCACAACCTGAGAACCATCGACTACGGGGAGCTAATAAACCTGCTATCTACCTCCAAGGAGAACGACCCCCACAACTTGGCCTCCATGGTTGTTCGGGAGACGTCGGCCTGCCCCTTCTTTGCTTTAACCGGGCTAGCTGAGCGTGTGGAGTTTACTGTAGCTACCTATCCGTACCTATTCAATGAAAATGTCTATACAATAGCGTTCCAGGGGGTGGGTCTTGACGAGTTCTACGTAGTAGTTGATGAGGCTCACACCATAGTATCACCTCAGTCGGTTTTATCTGATGTATTGGACTTAAACTCTCTGAGGGCGAGCATTAAGGAGCTCTCACAGGAAGGTTACAGTGAGCTGTCAGGTGAGCTGGAGGTCGTTGAGGAATATATGCTTAGAGCTGAATCGAGGAGGCTTACGAGGGTTAGTAAGGACGAGCTTGGGATTAGCCGGGAGCTACTCGATAAACTGAGTGAGGCTCTCAGCGAGATAAAGCTCTCAGCTCTCTCCGCTTTAGAGGATCTAGGTGCTGAGGTCTTTATTAGAACAGCATCGTCGGTGAGCAGGGTCGTCAGGTTCCTGGATCTAGCAGTTAGGGAATACTTTTCTCTATATACTCAGCTACTTCTCGACGGGCCGAGACTGCATGCTCTCCCCATAAGCTACGAACCTGTGAGAACGAGGCTTGCCGTAGCTAAAGGAGTGTTAATGATGTCGGGTACCCTCCCACCTAAGGAACTTCTCGATAGAATAGTAGGTAGGGAGACTGTCTACTTAGACGTGGAGAAGGAGTACGGGAATGTATTCCCACGCGAGAACGTCTTCTACGCTGTTTACACACCCCTAACTACGAGCTACACATACAGGTCTACCAGGATGTTCATGGAGTACGCTAAGCTTGTTAGGGCTGTGTTCGAGAGTGTTGGTAAGGCTGTCCTAGCTGTTTACCCGAGCTACGAGGTCATGGAGGAGGTGGTAACATACCTAGGTGGGTTGGAGGAGATCTACGTAGAGAGTGAGCGGACTAAGATAAGTGATGTGGAGAAAGCCCTGAGGGAGAGACCACACACCTTGGTAAACGCCGTAGCTAGTGGGAAGATAGTGGAGGGCGTGGAGTTCAGGGACGAGTCAGGTGTGTCCCTAATTGAATCTGTAGTTGTGTGTGGGGTACCCTACCCCTACCCAGACGACTACTTCGAGGACTTTAAGTCGACGATAAGAAGGGAGGTAGGGGAATATGCTGACGTTATTGTTACTGATGCGCAGGCAGCCATCAGGGTGGCTCAAGCATGTGGTAGAGCTGTCAGGTCTGAGGTAGATAGAGCTTACATGGTCTTAGCTGACAGGAGGTACCTAAAGAGGAGCATTAAGAACTTGCTAGGCGTTAAGTACGATGCTGTCTTCACTGAGATCAGTGATCTTATCAGTAGCCTGAGGAGATTCTTTAGCGTGCATTGATCTGAGAATACTGTATACTAGGTATGTGAGGACGAAAGGTATTAGCGCGGAGAGAGGTAACGTAGCACTCATATACAGCAACCCACTTAACGTAGCGAGTTCCTGAGGACTCCACGTAAAGCCTTCAAGAAACCCTCCCAACGAGTTTAGAGCCTCGTAAAAAGTTAGCGCGAGAGCTACTGCGGTTACTGACATAACTAGGAGATCTACTTTACCTAGCTTACGCCTTAAGATAAACACCTTCACCTCGACATAAAGCACTAGTAATGATACTACTAAGATTACCGCTCCCAGAGCTAGATATTCCGCGGAATATGTTAACAGGAATTCTCCGAGGAAGTAGAGACTAGCTAAACCGGTACCTGACTGAGTTATAGCGGTAATAAGGACCGCCTTAGACATTCCAGTAGTAGCTACCACCCCGGTAAGCCCAGCAATAACTGCTAGGAAAGAAGCAGCTGGAGCAGAAAAGAAGCTTATGAGCGCCATCAGATACAGTATGATAGTTGCAAGTCTAAAATGTGGTTCGAGCCTATCTCGAAGTGTCCTGGGCTGGGTACCCTCCCTGGGGGATGTCAAGAGCTACCGCATCCCTCGTACTAACTTCTTTAGAGTTACTTATAAGGTGTGTTGGAGGACATCCATCATTAGAGCTTCAATTCTATATTATGCAGATGTAGGGTTGCGGAATTATATTGATAGCTTATGGCCCTAAGCAATGAGTACTTTGAGGAGCTTCGACGAGGTCATAGTAGTTAACTTTGGAGGATAGTACACGCACCTCATAGCTAGGAGAGTTAGGGAGCTTAATGTCTATATAGAGATTGTAAATTACACTGAGTTCACTAGGATGTAGTTGACGAGCTAAGACCATCGGTTATATAGTGACCGTAAGTTGTGGAGAGCGATGACGATATGATAGCTAATTGGAGTAGAGTACCTCACGAAGTGCTGGAGAGGATTGCTAGCAGGATAGCTAGTGAGATACCGAGGGTAGCTATGGTGACCTACGCAATAACCTCGAAACCACCATCAACTATAGAGTCTTGTTAACTAAACTAATGGATATACTCCCAAGCCGGATACACGACATCATCTCTTCCAAGGACGGAGCGGTAGTTGCTGAAAGCCTTTCTCGAAGACCTGCTTTCAGCTGTAAATATTATCTGATCCAATTCTTTGTGGGGTATGAGTTGATTCCTAGGTATGTGGTTGATGAAATAAAGAAGAGGATTGCTGGTGACATAGTCTTCAGTGAGAATCCAGGCCAGGCAGTTAGGAAGTGGAGGACTGTGTTCGGGCTTAGTCAGGTAGAGCTCGCTAAGTACCTAGGAGTCGCTTCCAGCGTTATCAGTGACTACGAGAAAAGTAGGAGGAGACCTGGCATGAAGTTTGTTAGAGCGTTTATCGAGTCCTTAATAAAGCATGACGAGCTCTCCGGCTACTCAGTAATTAAGAGCTTAGCCCAGAGTATGGGTATCCTAGTAGCTGGGGTGATAGACCTCAGGGAGTTCAGCCGTCCGGTAAAACTAGACGACCTCGTTAACGCGGTCGAAGGCTACATCGTTAACTCCAGGTTCGTGCTCCTACCGATCTACGGCTACACAGTCCTCAACAGCTACGAAGCTATAGAAGGCTTGCGAGGTAATGAGTTCTGGAGTATTATGGGTTTGACAAGTGTTAGGGCACTTATATTCACTGCGGTAAGTACCGGAAGATCTCCTATGGTAGCAATACGTGTAGCACCTACAAAGCCTGCTGCTGTAGTTATACACAATCCCAGGACCGTGGACGTCCTAGCTATAAGGCTAGCGGATAAGGAGATGATACCTCTAATTGTCTCAACCTACACGAAGATTGAGGATCTAGTCGAAGCGTTAAGAACTAGACTCCCGCAGGAGAGACCTCCCCTCAGCACGGGCGTTACTAAGACTAGACCGAAATCCGGCTCTCATAGAGCTTAGCTAACCCTCCGCATCCGAACCCTAATACACCTCTAGACACCCTCTGATTCAGAACGTCAACAACTCAACATCGTTGACCGGTTAAATAACCCTCTCATAAAACCGTGAGAAACTCAGGGCCACGTAGATGGCCCGGATATCTGAGCCCTGCGGAGCCCTACTGAAAGAGTTTATGTTGTGCCGGCCTTCCTTTCTTGAAGCGCTAAGATCGCTTTAGCTATATCTCCCTCAGATTTTTTGAGGGCTTCTAACGCTTCGTCACGGCTGGCACCTGTCTGCTCCATAACAAACTGTATGTCTTCCTCAGATACCTCGACATGCGGCTTTCTCTCTTTCTCCCTTCTCTCCAACCCCGAGCAGATTATCTGTATTATCTTCTGCTGACCTACGTTTAGTACAGCGACTTGAGGATCCTTAGCGACTATCTCGTAGTTTTCGGCATAGAGAATTACGGACCTGACCTCAGGAAGTTCCTGAACATCGATACCGTATTTCTTCAGCATCTTCTTCATCTCCTTCACGTTAATAGGTAGCAACTGAGACACCGTGCTTAATACCTTTCAGGAAATAAAAGCAGGAAAGAATATGACAAAAACGTCGATAAAGGTGCTTGGAGGAGGGATGGAAGTCGGTAGAGCAGCTGTAGTACTCTCCTCAGAGGGAGGGAAGGTACTTATGGACTACGGAGTTAACTTCTCTGAGGATGACCTACCCCAGCTCCCAGGGCATGTCAGACCTTCAGAGCTGGACGCTATAGTAGTCACCCACGCACACCTAGATCATGTAGGTGCTGTTCCCTACCTCTACTCATCCGAGGCGCGCCCTCCACTAGTTATGAACAGACTGACTAAGGCGGTTTCCGAAGTCCTCATAAAGGACTTCGTTAAGATATCTGGCTACTACCTCCCGTTCGATGAGAGTGATTGGTTGAGAGCTGTTGAGAGTATAAGGTACCTCGAGATAGGGGAGAGAGCTGAGATTGGTGAGGTCGTGGTTGAGAGCATCAATGCTGGGCACATACCCGGTAGCCAGGTGTACGTCGTTGACTTCGGTTCTGTGAGGGTAGCTTACACCGGGGACGTTAACACTATTGATACTAGGTTAGTGAGAGGGTACAATGCTAACGGAGTGAAAGCAGATATATTGATAATTGAAGGAACCTACGCTGACATCGACCACCCCAGTAGGGAATCCGTCGAGAAGGACTTCATTGAGGCTGTCGAGGAAGTTGTTGATGCTGGCGGTAACGTACTGGTTCCGTGCTTTAGCCTAGGTAGGGCCCAGGAAATCCTTTCACTACTCTACGAGAGGTTTAGTGGGGGTGACGTATTCTACGACGGCATGGTGCGGACAATAAACAACATATTGATAAGCTACCCAGAGTACATCAATAAGTACGAGACCCTGTTAAGTGCTGTGAAGGAGTTCAGGGAGGTTAAATCAGCTAGTGAGAGAAAGAAGATCGTTAAAGGTGAGGGTAACGTGATCGTAGCATCGGCAGGAATGCTTAAAGGAGGTCCAGCCCTCTACTACCTAAAGAAACTCTACGATAATCCTAGGAATGCTGTCTTCTTAGTGTCCTACCAGGCTCCACTAACACCTGGAAGAAGAATACTTGAGATGGGGGTCCTCGAAGATCTCGGCCCTGTGAGAGCTAGAGTAGAGTGGTACGACTTCTCAAGTCATACAGGGTTCAGCGGCCTACTCAAGGTTATCGACTCGTTCGTAGATCTCAAGGCGGTGGTGATAGTACACACAACGGAGAAATCGTACTCAGCCCTAGCCGAGGTTATTAGAGAGAAGTACGATGTTTACGTACCTAGGAGCGGGGAGAGCCTGGAGCTGGAGATCTAGCACAGCCTATGTCCGCAGATCTCCTCTTCCTGTAGCCAGCGAACCCACCTCTAAGACTGTAAGCCTCCCGACCTAATTTCCTCAGCTCCATAGCCGCTAGTAGGCTAGCAGAACCGAACTCACAGTAGAGGACTACAGGTTTACTCACATCCTCCCCGAGCTCGGATATGTGTATGGCTCCGGGGATGTGGTCCTTCAGGTACTTACTCTTATCCCTTATATCCACTAACACCCAGTTTTCCGGAACATCGTCGACCTCGATATCGGCTCCGAGTTCCTTGAGAACTACCTCAGGGTTTAAGTCACCGACCTTATATGTCTTGGCGTTTGCTACCACACCTTCGATAACGTCCTTACTGATGCGGGTAACTGCCTCCTCCACCTCATCGATCCTGGCTCTTGTCTCCACCGGACCCTCTGAAAGCTTGCAAACCTCCTCAACCCTCACTACAGCATCGTAGAGTCCTAGCTCCCTTACCTTACTAACTATCTCCTCCTTATCTAAGCATGCGAGGGGTCTGAGAAGAGCTGTCCTCAAATTAATAAGGGAGTCCACTACCTTCAGGTTCCTGAGGGTTTGAGAAGATGCTTGCCCAACAGATTCCCCAGTCACTACAGCATCGTAGCCGTACTTCCCAGCTATCTCCTGCCCTATTTCATGCATGATGACTCTGAGCACTACCTGCCTAATCCTCCCCTCAACCTTCGCTTTGAGCTCGGCGAGTACTGGGACGAGGTTAACGAAGATAGCTACGGGCTCGTACGGAGCTAGGAACTCCGAGAGCCCCCTCATTACATCTATAGCAGCTAGGGTAGACTCGCTCGAGCCCATATAGAAGTGAAGAAAGTCAACCTCAGCACCTCTCTTAGCAGCTAAGAAAGACGCTAGTGTCGAGTCAAAACCTCCTGAAAATAAGGTCAGTGCCCTGCCCTCCGTACCTACCGGAAGACCCCCCAACCCCCTCCAACACCTTAACACATAGTAAGCCCACTCATCCCTCACCTCTATCTTCACCTCAATGTCGGGGGCTTCAAGGTCGACTCCGGCGGAGTATTGTAGGAGCCTAGAACCTACGGCCCTAGCTACATCTAGAGATGTAAACGGGTGGTCACCATGCCTCTTCACCCTGACAGCGAATTTCTTACCTGCTACAGCGTCTCTGAATAACTCCTCAGCCTTAGCGACGATCTCATCTAATGAGGTGAACCTATGCGGGACGACCTCACATAAGTCATGTATGCCGAAGACTTTGGTTAGCACATGTGAGACATCCTGGTCAGCTTCAAGGAAGAACACCCCCTCCGAGTAACTTAACTTGAAGCTGGCTCCCACCTTCTTGAGCGAGTATTCTATTGCTCTTGAGAGGGCTCTCTCAAACTTAGGCCTAGTCCTCCAAGACTTTAGCGGTATCTCTGAAGACTCCTTTATTAGATAGTACTTCATTCCAGTACACCTCTAGGTACGCAACCTAAAATAAACTTACGCGTAAGTAGAGTAAGCCTGTACAAACCTCATGTGGATGCTGTTCCTCGAGGAAAACCCTATCGAAAATCTAAAAAATTTCAGTATCTACTTTAGAGCTATATCGCGGCAAACGCTGATGCTAGTGCTAGTGCTACCACACTCATAAGCTTTATCAGTATGTTCAGTGATGGCCCGGCAGCGTCTTTGAGTGGATCACCGACAGTATCACCTATAACAGCTGCTTTATGGGCTTCACTACCCTTCCCACCGAAGTGGCCTTCCTCTATGAACTTCTTAGCGTTGTCCCATGTGTTACCTACATTGCCCTGGAATAACCCTAGGAGAAGTCCTGAAACGATAGCTCCGGCTAAGGTTCCGGCGAGGGCGTAGGGTCCTAAGGCTACACCTACTATGATTGGGACAGCTATTGCGACTATGCCTGGGGTGACCAGCCTCTTTATTGCGTACTTAGTGACTACATCTACTGCCCTACCATAATCAGGTCTCTCCTTGAACTCCAATATCCCGGGCCTCTCCTTGAACTGCCTCCTTATCTCAGCTATAAGCTCGAAGGAAGCATCGCTGACGGCCCTTATGACTATGGAGGTAAATAGTGGTGGTACAGCCATCCCTATGAACATGCCGGCAATGACGTAGGGGTTGAGAAGGCTGAGTTGAGCCATGTCAACCTTAGGAAGCGCGCTGACGTAGGCTGCTAGCAGAGCTAGGGCAGTCAGAGCTGCTGAGCCGATAGCGTATCCCTTAGATATGGACTTCATGGTGTTACCTGCTGAATCTAGTGAATCAGCTACAGCCCTCACATCCTCACCGTAGCCTGCTTGCTCAGCTAACCCAGCAGCGTTATCTGTTATAGGGCCGTACGCGTCGGCACCGACAACGAAGCCCGTTAACGAGAGCATGCCGACAGCTGCTAGGGAAACTCCGTAGATGCCGTACCAGAACCCACCTACATCGGCCATAAGGTAGTAGGAGATTAGTGCTGCTATAGCTATACCTACAGCAGGTATAGCAACACTTAGGAATCCGTACGACATACCTGAGAGTATGGTTAGGGCAGGGCCCATCTGAGACATCTCAGCAACCTTCTTTGTCGGTGGGAGCCCCTTCCTCGTGAAGTAGTCACTAGTAAACCCGACAACTATGCCCGCGGTAAGCCCGATAACGACGACCGCCCAGACTCTCAGACCTATCTGCTGGCCTAGTAGGCTTGTCGAGATGAAGTAGCTGATGACGGCTACTATTACCGCTGACGCTGTACTTGAGAGTGTGAGGGTTTGTGCTGGGTCCCTAACCTTCCCTAAGAGGGCTATACCGACCGAGGCGGCGGACGCTATGAGCCCTGCAGCCGATACTAGCACGGGTAAGACGAGGAGGTTCTGTAGCTGTGAGGCTCCGAGAGCTAGAGCTATGACCATGACCGATATTATCGCCTCAACGTAGGACTCGAAGAGGTCCGCACCCATCCCAGCAACGTCCCCCACGTTATCACCTACGTTATCAGCTATGACACCGGGGTTTCTGGGGTCGTCCTCCGGGATCCCGACCTCGACCTTCCCCACTAGGTCCGCACCTATGTCGGCAGCCTTAGTGTAGATACCTCCTCCAACTCTAGCAAATAGAGCTACTGCTGACGCACCGAACGCGTAGTATATCAGGTCTCTGACGACCTCCTCTGAGGGTCCGAAAATCAGTGAGAGTGAGGCTATCGCGAAAGTTCCTAGCCCAGCTACGGTGAGCCCCATTACGAGGCCTCCTCTGAACGCAACTGCGAATGCCTCTCTAAGACCTCTAGTAGCAGCAGCGTTTAGGGTCCTTACATTAGCGTTAGTAGCTACATACATACCGAAGTACCCAGCTATCATCGAGGATATTGCTCCCACTATGAACATTAGGGGTGATCTCCAAGGAGTGGATCTCCCGGCTATCAAGTTAGCTACTAGAATCACGACGGTTAGCACAGCTACTATGATGAAGATGACGCTGTACTGTCTCCTTAGGTAGGCTCCAGCACCCTCCTTTATGAACTCATGTATCTCCACGGCTCTTCCAGTACCTCGCGGGTATTTTAGGACGGATATAGCTAGGTATGCCGTATACAGCAATACTAAGCCTCCGACTAGAGCACTCAGTGCTAGGAGTAGCACGTACTGACCCTTACTTCACTGAGTAGAAGCTCTGCTTATAAGCTTTACTAACTAGAGGATTAACTGGTCATATACTACCTTTACCTAAAGCACCCTCAGTGATGAGGAACCGGGCCCGAGAGATGACGACCGCGCTCTTCTCTGAGGGTCAGAGCTCGAGTCCTAGACTCACCAATCATTTTCGGCGGACTCATCATCCACTAAAACCAGTTACTTAACGACTAATATTTCCTAAACCAGATAAAACCACGTCACTACCTAGACTAAGGGATCTAACTCGTCATACTGTTACTGCTGCTCCATCCTCTTAGAGTCTTACCTAAGGTGATCCACCCGGCCCACGATTATAACCTACTGAACGTAAGTCCGTAGGGTAGGTACCGGCAGAAAGCAGTGCTGAGGGCTGTAAGCAAGGCTCACTATATTTATAGCATTTATATGGATGCTTAAGCCAGGAATAGCGCCATAAGCAACACGCTGATAGAGAATACCAGTGTATTTAGGTGATTATATGTAGATCTGCTCTGTCTAGTGAAACTAATCCTCCTGTAGTGATCACCCTCCCTAATGTAGATACCTCCGGAGAATAGGTCTAGGAGTAGGTGGGTCAAATAACATGTGCCGGACGATATTATTGCTGCCAGTATGTATCTATAGTCATAGAGAAACAGGGCGCTGACAGCAACAGCTATGCTAGCTGAGAGCATGGACGCGTTGAGCGGTTCGTGTGTCCGCGGGGATCTGCGCGCCCCTCTATGTCCTAGAAAGTCCATTAGCCAGTTTAGACTTAGGGACGTTACATACGAGATATTCAGTAGTACCAGGTTTTCTCCTAGATGAAGTGCCCTCAGTAGCCAGGCAGATAGGGCTGAAGCTAGGAGTACGTGTACTAGGAGCTTTATTTACTTTCACCAACGACTCTAAGTAACTGAACTTATAAAATTACATTCATAGAGCATTGTGCTACACGATAATTTCCGGCTACCTAAGAATAATCATTGCTTAGGTGGATTCAGAGCTCATTACTTCACTCACAGATTATTACACAGACGTTACCGAAAGTAAGTTCTAGCTTAATATCCCCGCAGTGCGAGATAGGTACCTAGCAATATGAGGGCTAGCCCTCCAATCAACTCTATGAGCGCTACCCTCCCCGAAGCCCTCTCCAGAATCTTCAGTAACCTAGCTGAAAGTATTGATGTGACTATGTAAGGAGCTAGAAAGGACCCGACATACAGCACTAAGACCAGTAACACCTCAACACTGGAGATAGCACCTACTGCGGTCTGGAGTAGAATAAAGTAGCCAGCTCCACACGGTACCGCACTGACTGCTGCGAGGGCTCCGAGGATCAAGGGGAAGGAGCTCGCCGCTGCTGAGGGTAGTGTAGGCTGGTGGCCCAGGTCTCTACAGGATCTACCACCAACTAGACACCCTAGGAGACCTCTGGAGTGAGCTACCATGTAAGCTCCGAAGCCGATGAAGAGAACCCAGGAGTAGGGCCTCACTAAGCTCAATACGCTGGACAGACCGAGCACGATCATGAGGTAGCCCGAACCCAGCCCAGCAACAAACAGTAGGAGCTTACCTAGAGACCTCTCGGTTGCTGAGTAGGAGAGGAGTAGCGCCATATAGAGGTAGAGGACGCAGGGACTGAAAGCAGTTGCTAAACCAGCTACTACAGCCCCGAATAAAGCACCCGCAAGAGTTACGCTAAGCTGTTCTCGGGGGGTGGGGACACAGACAGCCTGGTAGTCCCCGGAGATTACCTGAGTCCAGTACGTATCGTTAAGGTAGACACCTACGTGGATCAGTACAGGAGTCCCGCCTTTCACTACCAAGACTACCGGAACCTCGGAGATGTAGCTCCTGTCGACGTAGCTAGCTAGTACCGAGGTAAGCTTCTCATAGTAATTCTTGTGTTGTAGTATGTCAACGTAGACCATGGCGTTGGACCCGGCAATCCTCTTCAGGTAGTTCTCCATTTCAGCACATTCAGGACAGCCCCTAATCCCGAAGACGTAGATATCCGCACTACCTAAGCCCTCAGCTAGCTCCGAGACCAGCCCAGCGAACTGATCTGAACAGCCTACCTCCTTACCTCTATAGAAGACAGGGACACCACTAGCACTAACAGAAAGCTGGGGAAGTAGTAGAACCACTAAGATCAGAGCTATTAATGCTGGAGGAACACGTCTCACTTCCTCCTCCCTATTAAGGCGTAGGCTACTACAGCAACACCAACACCGATTAGAAGCACGGGGATCAGTACTCTCTCACTGAAGGGGCTTGAAGAGCTTTGAGGTAGGATTAGGTATCTTGAGATGATGCTTTGCTGCTCATCGAAGCTTATCGACACCTCATACGCCTTAAGCATAGACTGCTCAGGTACGAAGACCTGTATCTTCTCGCTGGGGGTTCTCGAAGTTATGTTGTTCCAGAAGTTCTTATCTGTTATAGCCCCTATAACGACAGCTAAGATATATTTCCAGTCCTTGATTACTAGGGTTGTGGGTATGCCCCCAAGCTCCTCCTGGGGTACCCCCTTCGTAGCTAGGAGACCGATAACAGCCCGGAAATTCTGGAGGCACGCATTGTCGAGGTCCGCCTTGCAGAAGTAGCTTTTACCAGGGTATGCCTGAGTAAAGAACTGATCTAGGGCCTTACAGTAGGGGCATGTAGTCGCCCCGAAAATATAGAAGAAGCTACTTCCGTCCCCCACGGCTAGGGTCGACACTAATGCTATTAGAAGAAGCGCTAAGACCGTCACCACCATGCTTTTCCCACTAACCACTCAGGGCACCACTGCTTATTGCGGAAGCTAGTTTAAAACTGTACTGAACTGACTAGAAAAGATCCTGTAATCCAGTGAAGAGAAAATCCCCGCTAGGATTTAGAAAAATAGTAGCGGAATGCCTTTATGTTTACGTCTACCCACTCCCTAGCTACTACCTCCTTTATGGTGTCCTCAACAGCTTCGGGAGGTACTATAGAGGTAACCTTGATTAGGTGTCCTAGAGCAACCATGTTAGCTACCCTAATGTTCCCTATCTCCTTCTCAGCTATATCCGTGTAAGGCTCTAAGTAGACTTTCCAGTTTCTTTGTGGGATGTTCGTAGTGTTCGATTTATCTATGAATACCAGAGCACCGTCCCTAACTAGGTCCTTGTAGGCATCTAGCTGTAGCTGATGCATGAAGATGGCTATGTCAGCCTTCATGACCTTTATGAAGTCGGCATCCTCCTCCCTATCAGCTACTACTAGGTCGACTCTCGAGTCACCACCTCGTGTTTCAGCTGCGTATATTTCACTACCCAGTATGTAGAGATTCGTGTGTTTGGCTATAGCTCTCCCGAGGATGTGTCCGAGTAGTAGTATCCCCTGACCTCCCCTACCCGCAATCAGTATCTCCATTCTCACTGGACACCACCTCCCCGTATTTTGTTTAAGTACTCGTAAATAGTGTCAGTGAAGCCCGGCTCATCCCTATCTACGAACTCACCGATGACGAATCCCTTCTCCCAGCTGTAATCACTCTCCTCTATCGAAGGCTTGGCTTTGATCACTATTCTCTTTCTTATCTCCATGTAGAGATCTACCGGGCTCCTGAACCCTATATGCCTCCCAAAGAGCTCTGGACACGTAGATATTACCTCAACGAACGCCAGGCCTCGCTTACCGAGTGCTTTATAGAGGTACTGTTCGAGGAGCTGTGGATGGGTGATCGACCCTCGAGCAACGTAGTTTGCCCCGAGTGCTGCTGTCAGTTTAATCATGTTCATCTCCCTCTCAGGGTTCCCGTAGGGTGTCGTAGTTGTGTAGAGGCCTCTTGGAGTCGTAGGAGCTACCTGACCACCAGTCATTCCATATATCATGTTGTTAACCATCACCACCAGTAGGTCAGCATTACGTCTTATAGCGTGGAGTATGTGGTTACCTCCGATGGCTGCGAGGTCACCGTCACCTCCGACAACTATCATCTTCATCTCCGGCTTCACTATCTTCACAGCTAGAGCGAAGGGTATGGCTCTTCCATGTATTACATGTGCTGAGTCGAATAGTGGGTAGAGGGTCATCCTAGCTGTGCAGCCTATACCGCCAGCGAACCCTACGTTCTCCCTCTTTAGAGATCCTTCTTTAATCCTCCTATCTACAGCCCTCAGGAGAGTTCCCATGACTATGCCGAGGCCGCAGCCAGGGCACCACATAGTCGGTATTCTATCTGTCCTCAGGTACTTATCTAAGGGATGTGCTACAGCCATTGCTTCACCACCTCCACTATCTCCTGTGGTTGAGGTAAATCTAGGTCTATTATGGGGACACTCACCACCTCCTTATCTCTCAGGATAGCCCTCAGCTCCCTATAGTAGAGACCTACATTGTTTTCGATTACGAAGACCTTCTTAGCTGAGCTGACGAGCTTTCTTATACCGTCCTCGTAGATCGGGTACAGGGTCCTAAGCTTCAATGTTCCGACACGGTAGCCCTTCTCCCTGAGCATCTTTGCTGCTACCTGGGCTGAAAGTGCTGTCGAGCCATACGAGATGAAGGCGTAGTCACAGCCCTCCAGACCGATAGCTGAGTAGTCAAATAGCTTAGGAGCGCTATCAACTATCTTCCTGTAGAGCCTCCACATGAGCTTCCTCTGAACGTCAGTTCTCGGTGCGTAGTAACCTCTCTCATCATGTGTTAACGACTCGACGAGGACATTATATCCGTCACCGAAGCATGCCATAGCCGGTACATGCTCCTTCACCGGTTCGTAGGGCTTGTATTTATCGGGAGGGGTGAGAGGTCTAATCCTCTCAATTATCTCAAGCTCTCCCCGCTCCCTCATAATTACCTTACCGTATGTGTGAGCTATAGTAGCATCTGTGAGGAGAACCACAGGGGTCCTCAACATCTCCGATACATTAAAAGCCTTCACTGTTAGGTCGTACGCCTCCTGCGGAGTGGACGCTGCTAAGACCGGGATAACCAATCCTCCATGGAATCCGTATGTTGCCTGAAGGACATCGTACTGCCCTGCCCTGGTCGGAACACCTGTGGATGGCCCTGTCCTCATGACGTAAGCTATCACCAGCGGTGTCTCAGTTATTACAGCTAGGCTGATCGCTTCCAGCATCAGTGAGAAGCCTGGGCCGCTTGTGGCAGTCATAGCCTTCGCACACGCCCAGGAAGCACCTATGACGGCGTTTATGGAGGCTATCTCGTCCTCGAACTGTATGACATGTCCACCATGTTTAGGTAGCTCCCTAGCGAGATATTCGAATATATCAGACGAAGGTGTTATTGGGTAGCCAGCGTAGAACTTTAATCCAGCTACTATAGCTGCCTCAGCTATTGCTGTGTTACCGGTTATGTAATCTACCCTCATTTCGCACCAACCTCAATAAATATCGCGAAATCCGGGCAGTTGTACTCGCAATTCCTACACCCAATGCACTTCTCAGGATTAAGAGCAACCACGTACCTGAAACCTCTTAAGTTTCTCTCGCTACCCCTACCTAGAACCTTCGTAGGGCAGACAGCTATGCATAGTCCACATTCCTTACACCTATCTGGGATTATGTTGATGAAGTACTTATTGGCCGCGATCCTCAGCTGAGACAGTCCCCGCACACCCACTTCAAACCCCAAGAACCATATACTAAGCCACCTCCATATATAAATAAGCTAAGTAAAGTTCAGCAGACTTTAGTAACCGACCTCATCCCCGCTCTTAAGGATGTGAATTCTTTGCGGGGTCTGTAGCTACATCCCCTCCTAGGGGCTTAGCCGCGAGCCGGTCCCCGAACTTACCACCAACAAAGAGCTATAGATTCTTCAAACCATCCCACCCTTAAGAAGGCTCTCAGTCGTAAAATTAGGGTACACTAAGGTAGTATTGGGAATATAATGAAGGGTATAATTACTATTAAGAGTTAAGAACTATTCAGTACCTATAACAGTGTTTTGTTAGAAAGACAACACGGATCTTCAAAACATGTTTGGCCACGTTACGAAAAGTCCTTCCGAAGGTAGTTATTATTAATGAGGAAGTAGACGGGGTGAGCACCTAGATCTAGTGAGGATAAAGTAGCTGAGACAGATACGCAGTATAGACGATGCGGTAGTAACCTAAACTTACGTAATTATAATGGTTCCACAGCTGCGGATCTAATAATTGTGGGGATGAGGAAATACATCTTTAAGAAGAAATAGATCGCATTTAGCAGATTACTGAGAATGGTGAGACCGGTAGCTACCCCACCTTGCTTAGGCCGATGTCACCGCTATCCTCAAGTCTCTACCTCTAACCTCAACAGAAACCAATTTCGAGGAGTATCTTACTTCGAAACTTACTAGCTCTGCTCCAACTCTCTCCCCAACTGATGACAGAATAGTAGCTACTAACGAAATCCCTTTTGCTAGTTGCTCATCTAGTCCTAGTCTCTCACCTAGAACCCCGACTATGTTACCGGTGGATCTCTCAACTACAAGCACTCTCTCAGTAATAGGGGTGTAGTTATGGTGTGACTGCTCTTTAACCGCTATCTCCAAGTATATCACCGTAAAGAGAGTACACAACTATTTCCTTAAAAGATGGGACCCGCTTTAGCGGGGCTAACTTAACTAACATTATCAAGCATATTCCCCTATGAAAGCTCCTGCCCTCCGATACTAGCCATAGATATCTATTAGGGTTCCGTACATAACTTACTGGGAGCGCCTACGTGCTGGGGCGTGCTCGGTAAGCTAGTTGAGGTCAGCGGCATAGAGGGTGAGGTAGATGTGGGAGGTGCTAGAATACGGGCACTAGTTGCTGCTGAAGGTGTGAAGCCCGGGGACGTGGTTCTAGTTCATGCTGGGGTAGTCCTCGAGAAGCTGGGTCGTGAAGATGTGATAGCAAACCTAGCTGTCTACTACGACCTAATGAAGTATCACTACGTCTTTAACGGTATGCCGGAAGATGAGGCTGAGAAGAAAGCCGTGGAGGATCTTAAACGTCTTGCTCGAGAGCTGGGGATAGACGTGGAGGAGCTAGCTACCGCTCTAGGTAAGGAGCGGGAAGATGTGTACTCACAGCAACCTACCAGCCCTGAGGGAGTCCCTCCCAACTCCTTCCACATAGAGTACACAGTCCAGCTAGCTGAGACCGACTACCTTCAGGTCATGCACTACACTAACTACATCAAGGTCTGTGAGAGGGCTTTCATGGAGCTACTTTCGAGTGTGGGAATAGGGTACAGCAAGCTAATACATGAGTACGGTATCTTCATACCGACAGTTGAGGTTAAAGCAGAGATAAAATCCCCGTGCAGGCTCGACAATAAGCTGAGGGTCTATGTCTGGATAGAGGAGGTAGGGAGGAAGCACTTGAGGTATAAGTGCTCAGTATACAACACAGCAACAGGCCGCTTAGCAGCTAACATATCCCACGTCGCTGTCTGCACAGATACGGCTATATCCTCCAGCCATGAGATACCTGCTGAGGTGAGGAGCGTACTAGAGAAGTTAGTAATTCGGGAACCTCAAGCTAGTCGGTGAATAGAGCCCCTCAGAGTAAGAGGAAGAGTCCAGTACATCTAGCTCCCAATATTACTGCGTGAAGGTAGGTACTATGCTGGAGCCCCTGCCGTAGATAAGTTCCTCATCCACCTTAAGATCATTAATCCGAACACCATTAACAGCAATGCTAAAACAGCGGACACTATTATCGGTACCAGAGGGTACTCACCTACACCGAAACATATAGGTATGAACATTATTACGACGCACCCCCCACCGGAGAAGTTAATTCCCTGACTCGATGAGGCGGTACCTAGAGCTATGGGCAACAATACAGCAACGAAAGCTAGGGCGAACCCCAGGATTATGAACGTGAGGCCTACCTTGAAGAGCTTCAACCGGAGACCCACCTCCAGTGACCGGAGGATAAGATAATGAACGAGACCACCGCGGTAATGAGTAGAGCTATGGCGAGCAGTATAAGGATCTTTGTGATCCTCTCACTCGTACCGAAAACTATCGGTACGGGCCCCACTATCAGGATGCCACCACCTTCAACCTTTCTCTCACCACCTCCAGGACTACCCGACTCTCTGAGCACTGAGAACATCATTATCAGCATACCTACTAGCACGAGTAGGAACGATACGACTAGCAGTAGGAATGTAAGGTGCAGCATCTGGGGCGCCTCCCTTACAACACTTAGGTAGGGCTCTAAAAAAGCTTTCTTAGGCACCCTAAGGACTAGCCCAGAGAAGGGACCTACCTCTTCTTCACAAACTCATCGAGGGTTCTGCTAACACCCCTTCTAACAGTCTTCCAAGACATTCTAACACACCTCGGGATGTGCCCCGCGGATCTGACCTTGTTTAGCCAGCTAATTGTTCGTGGGTCTGACGGGTACCCACTCCCGATCTCACCGTAGATATTGGATAGGCTCCTAATGTGGAGGTCTCTCATAGTCTTAGCAACTATCGAAGCTGCCGATACCTCTATGAAGTCCCTGTCAGCTCCGGGCTCCATAACCACCTCCACATCAGGGAAGTACTTCCTGCACACTGCCTCTACTTGTTTCTCTCTACCTGCTATCTCGTCGATCACTATCCTCACCGGGTTAAGTCCTCGCGACTTGAGGTGTCTTACAGATCTCTCCACAGCTCTAACCTCCAGGTCGTTTATGTTTTCCCTATCTATCTCCTCAGGGGTTATCCTGTTGACGATTATAGCCTCAGAACACTCTATTACTTTGAGGAGGAGTTCGTACCTCCTAGACCTACTCAGAAGCTTACTATCCCTCACACCGGCTTCAGCTAGTTCTACCCTGCGGTCACTCGCTACAGCAACAGCTACTACAAAAAGGTCTCCGACTAAGGAGCCTCTACCTGCCTCATCTATCCCTACCATAACCTTTCTTAAGCTCTTCAACACACCACCTCAATCTATTAAACTGAATCTGCTTTCCAGTCTCCAGCGAGTAGAAGGACTCTAAGACGGTGTACCTAGGTTCTATTATCCTCCTCCTCAGGACATCTAGGTACTCGCTCAGTAGGGTTCTCTGCAGTTCGAGGTGGGAATCGACGACGTGGTACCCGCTCATCGTGTATCCATGGAGATGGACGCAGCCAATTGCTCTAAGGGTTCTCGGTGGTGCCTCTCTTAAGATCTCAGATAGGGACATGGGCCTCCTGTAGAGGCGGCTATACCTCTCAACTGCGTGAGGTATGTCTAAGCAGATCAACGCCCCGTAATCGAGGTAGTTCACTACCTGCTCTAACCCCCCGCAACAGTAGCTTCTAGTAGTCTCGACATATAGAGGAGCACCTAGCTCACTAGCAACCTCAGCAATAGCTGTGATCGACTTCAAGCCAGCTGAGACACATACATCCACATTATCGGAGCACACCGCCTGGTCCGTCGAGGCATGGACCACTAGGTAGGTAATGTCGAGGCTGCTTAGTTCCCGTAAACACCTAATAACGTAGTTGAGGGAGGTTTCCCTAACCTCGTCAATAGGTGATGCTATGTACACCTCACGCCAAGGTAGGTGGACCCCCATCTCAAGGCCCGAGCTTAAGAGTTGCTTTAGAGGACCTATCTCGGAGAGCTTTACCGACCTACATAGCGGGTAGTCCAGACTCAGTTCGAAGCCGTCGAATCCTCCATCAATAACCTCACTTACTAAGCTACCCCTCCTGAAGTCCTTGTACCAGAGGGTTAGAAAAATCCTCATCCTCTTCGATCACCAGCAGCCTTCGAGATGAGGTTAATGACCGTGGTTAGAGGATCCTCAAGTGAGGTAGCTAGTTTCAGATACCTCTCCTTCTCGGTAGTAGACTGCGTGGACATCTCCCCGGAGAGCTCCTCAAGTTCCTGTAGTGAGCTAACTCTCCTAAGTGGGAAGCCCCAACTTTCCACACATCTATTCACCGGTAGATCTAGGGGGGTGTAGGTTATTGCGGGAGTTCCTACTAGTGCTGCTTCCCGAGCCATCGAGGCCCCACCAGAGACTACAAGCCTCGAGTAGTAAGTCAAGGACGGCCCGCTGAACCCCTTTTCCAGGACTATCACACCCTCTCTCCTCAGGTTTACATGCTTCGAGTAGCGGGGTAGTAGAACGACATCGTAGCCGAGACCTGCCAGGACGTCGAGGACCTTATCAGGTGGTAGTAAACTGAGTGAGCGGTAGTATGTAGCCATCTCCTCCGCAGGTCTGAACACCACGTAGTCCCACGGTCTGAGACCGAGTACTCTGACCTCGTCCTCACTAGGCTTCAACCTCTTAACCCACCCGACCTCGTCGACCCCTCTGTAGGTCAGTACCTTAGTGAATCTCTCACTAACGTATGTTAGGATCTCACTCCTCGGGATGCAGTCGGAGAAGATCACGGTATCTGCTAGAGGTAGTGATAGCCTGCTCGGTATGGTTGAGTGCGGGGAGTCTGTTAGAGCTATGTAGCGCACCCCCACACCAAATGCTACTCTGGCCGCAGATGGGTTGGGGTACGCGACGAGGAACTCAGGAGAGAATTTCCGCACTATGTTAACTAGTGCTGACATCCTCACAGCATCCTCGAAAACCTTAGAGTAGGGGTCTCCCTCCGAGTACCTACCGACAGCTATGTAGTCCAGACCTAGGTACTCTAAGACCTTACACGTGAACTCGTACTCTCGGCACGTAACTAGGACATCGAAGCCTAATGAGAGTAGCTCCCTAGCTAGAACCCCGAGGAGGACTCCCTGCTTCGATGTGAGAGCATCTACCCAAACCCTCCCAGCACTACCCAAACCTCCTCAACCTCCACTAGGTTTTCTAAACCAGTTATTAGTAGGTAACTACATCTCCTACATTATCTTAGCACGTAAGAAACAATTACCCTTTGAGGTAAGGGATAGTGAATTTAACCTAGCTAGGACGAGCCTCTGGAGCAAAGATCTGGGGCAGATTCCTCATCTACGGCTTTAGTCACCTTCTCTTCATCATCTTCATCATCGATAGCTCGTTAAAGTTCGTATTAACCTGGGACCTCCACTGGTAGACCCAGCCTGGGACTATCGGCCTCGCATAGGTGGGCGCCTCCATACCTCCGAGCTCTACGGAAGCTTGAGTAGCTAAGTACGTAGCAACTGCGGTCACAGCAGCAGCTATCTTCTCCTTTATCGAGGTAGTAGAAGGCTCTGCCGGTACAGCCGCCTTAGGTACGGCCTCAACTGTCGGAGGCGGGGTAGGTGTTGTCTCCTCCGCTCTGCTGGTGGGTGGGGCTTTCTCTTTTGCTGGGAACTTAGCGGAGATGCGGATCGCTATCACGATGATGCCGAGTATTATGAATGACAGTATGTACGCGTAGATTATCGCTATAGTGTCTAGCGCGCCCATAGCGGACTCCAAGACTACGAAGTGCTAGACCTTTAAAAGCTTGTGTGACCCCATCTATATACTAAAAATACCTATTAAACTACCGTATACCCTATTGGAATTGAATTACTAACCTGGTTGAGTTGCTAGAGATAGTCCCTCGCTTCTAGGGTCAGATGCGAACTGAGCTAGCTGCTTAGATTTCTTCACTACAGCTACGTGTACCAGGCCCGTAGATCCGTAGTCCTCCACTATCTCTACTGTGAGGCCAGCTACCTGAGGGGCTCTAAGCCTCGGCTCTACAACAACTCTCTTAGTCGTACCAGAAGTCTCTGTGAATATGAACCTTGGGGCGTCTAGGGCCTTGGGGAGGCTCATCCTGTAGATGAAGATGTTCTCGAAGATCCTGGTATGTATCTGAGGTCTCCAATCACCCCCAGCACAGCCGATTACATACCTCTCGTCCCCACCATCGATAGCGAGTACTGAGAGAGTGTGGAGAGGCCTCTTCCTAGGTGCTGGGCTGTTAGGTAGTCCAGCCTTCTTCGCGAAGCCGTACCCTCTATTCTGAACCGGGAATCCCAGTGCTACTAGCCCGGAACCGAATGGGTGGAAGAGGCTCTGGATAAACCCCACTAACGACTCCCCGTCATAGATCGTGAAGAATGTTGTATCACCACCTCCTGGGGGAGTGTTCTGCGCGGTCTGCTTGTTTAGGAGGAGCTGCTTAGCCTTACCGTAGCTCACAAACTCCGAGACGTCTATGCTGACATACTCCGGATCCCCTAAGAACGTGTCTCTGAACCCGTAAGCTACCTCCACTATCTCCGACCACCTCTCTATCCGTGAAGGCTCGTCGAAGGGTAGCTGGTTGAGCCCCAACTCATAGATAGCTGATAGCATTTGGAGTGTCGTAACACCCTGTGTGTTAGGGGGTAGCTCGTAGGCTACCATACCATCGAGGTCCAGCCTCAGAGGCCTCACCTCAAGCCCCTCATGGTCCATGAGGTCGTCCAGCCCTATATCAACCCCCTGCTCCTGGAGCTCGGTCACGAATTGCTCAGCCAGCCTACCATAGTAGAATTCGTCCCACCCCCTAGTAGCTAGGGCCCTCAACGTCCTAGCCATTTCCTTGTTTACTATGTAGGTCCCCGGCTCGATGCTCTTGAAGTACTTCACCCACCTGTAGCTCGAAAGCTCGTTCTCGACCTGCTTAGACGCCCTAGATAGGTAGTAACCTGCGTAGAAACCGTTATAGGCGAGGGACTCTGCGGGCCGCAAAAGCTTCTCTAGAGGCATTGAGCAGAACTCCTCGGAGAGAAACCCCCAGAGGTATGCTAGCCCTGGAACGGTTACTGTTAACGGGCCTCTCCTCGGGGCGAGCTTGAGGTACTCATCTGCTTTAAAGCCTGACGGTGATCTACCGCTAGACATATACGCTAGGACGTCGTCACCGTAGAAAGCCATCATGAATCCGTCTCCCCCGAGACCACCAGTCTGAGGGAGAACCACTGAGAGAACAGCACTCGCAGCGATAGCAGCGTCGAACGCGTTACCTCCCTCCTCAAGAACCTCAAGAGCTGCTTTAGAAGCCAGGTAAGAATCCGAAGCTACTCCTCTAGAACCGAAGACCGACTTAACTACCGGCATTGCTACCACCACCCTAACTATGCGGTAAGCCGATATAACAAGACATCAGAAACAGAATTAAAGTATATTCCATCGATGTCACATCACCGTATACCTTCAACCATAGACCACTAATCCCTTTCCTCACCACATGTTCCAGACCCTAACCTGATTGTGTTGCTAGTTCGTACCTCTAATTCAAGATATCGGTCTTGAGATTACTACTTTACGTGATGGTAGAACCCTATGATCTCTTACGATCTTAACGCAACAGTGGGATTTGATTGGTTTAATCGAGACGGTGAACTGTTAAAATATATTCTACCCAGCAGAACTGCTAAGCAAATTTAATTATTTAATACTACTTAAAATAGTGGTGGAATTACACGAGCAAGTTACTGAACGTTGTTTTAGGGCTTTTAGATGAGTTGGAGACACCTGAGCAGGAAGGTGTTGCTGTGATCCCCGAGACATACTTACCTCTTTTCTCTAAGGTCTTAGACTCATTTGGCACTATCCTCACACTTTACCCTGAGGATGCCAGTCTAACGACCCCGTCAGGTAAGTGGCGCTGGATTAAGCTACCTGTTAAAGACTTTGAAGAACCCGTAATCCAGCTGTCCGGCTCTATTCTTGAGGAGTATGGTGAGGTAGCTAGGAGCATAGTTTCCTATATAAGTCCGGTAGTTACGCGGTCTGTAATGATCGTTTCAGGAACTCGTGACCATACTACTGTGACAGCATATGAGGTGCTGAAGCTAATGGAAAACTTAAGGATGTTTCCCGACGTACATCTCATCCTAGATGTGGACCTCAGCGATGTAGGTAAGCTTGATAAGATCAATATAGCATCGCTTATCGGTCGCTTGATGGCGTTCAAAAACTTCTCGATAATTCTATTCTCTATTAATAGAGTAGCGGAATACTCAACCAAGCTGGGTCAGGTAGACTACGTCGAGCAGTGTCTCGCAGAGATCTTGACTAAGTTCTTTAGGAACCCTATTACCGGCACATACATCCCCATATGCCTGAGCTTAGAGCCTGTCTCAATATTTAGAGATGCTACCTCAGCTATAGACATAGCATTCTACGCATACACGAGACTACATAGAGCACCCCTTAACAACACGCTATTTGGGGTAGTCAGAGTGTGGAAGGGTATGAGGGAGAGGTTAGGAGCTCTGAGGGAGATTACCGAAGACAGGTTGGTCTTAGAGTATCTAGATAACGATAAAATAGAAGTGAAAGCATTAATCAGATACGGGATAATGAATGTCCTCAGTGAGGGTGTGGAGATGTTACGCGAGATAGCTCGTTCTGGGGATGCTATCACTATCGCAGCCAGACTTTCACGACTTCAAGACAGGTTGGTCAGCGTGTGAGCTATGAATAGAGATGTATTGACCAGGAAGTTTATGGTATCGTGTATTTACCTAGCCTACTTCCTGGTGTTACTCTGGGCAATACCTATATGGGAGTATTTGGAGCTAATAGTTCTCTCAGCTCTCTCCGTTGCTGTGGTTTTCGTTGTCGGTGATAGGCACCCAGGTATCGCCACGACCTTCATAATTCTACTGATAGCGACATACCTGGGTAGAGTTTACACAGTTAACGGCGTGACGTATTCCCTACCTTACGCTAAGGTAGCAGTAATTTCCCTTCTTTCCATGTTAATTATCCCAATATATCTCACTATGTCTGAAGCAGGTGAGCTTTCTGAGGTTATTATTGGGGGAGCATATATAGTTGCTTTCATGGCGTCTGTTGCTGGGCCGAGATCTTTAGCTATCTCTCTTTCTCTATTTGCTTCACTATCCACTGTCACGGTAGGTTACATGCTAGCCATAGCTATGAGCGTCTCATACTCCGTATTCTACTTGACAGCTACATACGTAGCTAAGTTCTCTACAACGGATGTTAGTAAGCTGGTAGCAATACCGATAGAGTTCTCAAGGATAGAGAAGGAATATCTAGGTGACTGGGCTTTGATTAGGCTATTCTTATCTCTCACTCTATTCGCACTCGGCCTCCTGCTCAGTAGATTTGCTGAGGAAAGAATGAGGAAAACCTACACCAGTCACCTAGAAAGGAGGATAGTGAAAGCCTTCGTCTTGGGGATAGCCACGAAGATGGCTATAGCTATTTCAATCACGGTGTTAGCTACCCTACTCACTACTAGCTTAGCTGATATCCCGGCAACAGTTTTAATTACAGTTGCGGTAGTAGGGGCTCTAAGCTCTATCAGAAGCTACATAGATCTAGCTGAGAGAGTTCATAGCCTGGTAGCTGAATGTCACGAGCACGCGGAGTCTCTGAGCTATAAGATCAAGATATCTGAAGCTGTTCTAGGAGAATTTCAGGGTAGCTCTCTGAGATCGTTCAAAGATCTTGAAGAGAGTTCTTCTGAGGCTAAGAAAGTCCTCTCCAGCTATGAGAGCATAAAGCACTTGGGGGTTACAGATTACCCCGCTATATTTAGGACCTGCCGAAAGCTTGAGGAAGTTGACGAGGAGTTAGGTAATAAGATCCTCAACGTCGTCTCAGAACTTGATAACAACATAAAGACCTTACTCAGCATTAGCGCTTCGGAGGTCCGAAAATCCCTTATCCTCATCCTGGATGAGATGAGAACACTACGGCGGGAACCGGAAAGGATGGGTGCTCTCCCTGACCTGATATCTAGGATCACACAAGCTCTCAGGAGATACTGCCACGAACTCCACAAGATGTTATCGGAGACTATACCTAAGTCCTATGGAGACATATTTGGAATAGAGTTCTCGATTAGAGAGATCCCGAAGTGCTCAGGAAGTAACTTCGGAGATATACAAGCATATCAGAACTACGTACTAGCAGCTCTACTAGGTATGGATAGACAGCTAGATTCATTAATAAGTAAACTTGATAAACTAGCAAGTGAAGCACGTAGATTGAGTGGGGTGCTGGAAGCTCACGGGCTTAGGAGTCACCAGCTAATGAAGTTACTTGAGGTTTACCGGAAGTATTTCTCTCAAGCCTACCTAGCAAACTCTTTAGAAGCTGTTGAGAAAGTTCTCTTCATGTCGGAGATCTACAGGAATGTCATGTCGGAAGTATCGACTCTTCTAGAGGGATTTCAACCCGTAGAAATTAATGATAGCAACATAAGTCGAGTTACTTCCGAGTTTATGAAACCTCTAGAAGAATCATTAAGAGAGCTCGCATCCCACGAAATATCTTTCTTAGACTCTATAGTAGTTCTTGAGGGAGTTCTTAAAAACGTATCGAGCTCCACATGGTCATTCTCGAGCATGTACACTCTGTTAGAGAGTCTCCAACTACTTAGATCTATCCAACCTCTCGTATCGGACTACATTAGAGATGGGGTTAGGAGGGGCTATAGATTCGAGGAGATATTCCCGTTGAGGGAGGATTTACGTCAGTTCTGGGTTATTCTATACGGTTCGGGTGGTTAAATATGCTTTGCAGAGATAATCAGATAGTGACCCCGTGTCAGTTGGAGTTTGCTGATACCCACCTAGTCTTACGTTTTAGAGGAACTTGGAGAGAGCTCATTATAGAGTTCAATTCTATAACTGAGCTGATCTTCGACGAGACTATGGGCAGGCTAATGATATATACTCGAGTTCAAGATAGTGCGTTAGAAATATCGCCCCAGAGCATTGAGGACCTAGACTCGATCTCAAGGATCTTAGCTGTGATGGCTCTTTCAGAGAACCCCTCAGTGCTTGACAGAGTAGAGGAGTTCCTGAAGATATTCGGTGATGTAACTTCAGGGATAATCAAGTTAGTTGCATTACTTCAGGAAGTTGACGTTAGAGGAGGAATTAACTGGAATAAAATATCCGAGGTAGCCGGAGAAATCACCGAGGCAGTTAATATGTTGTCAGGTAAGGTACCGGGTTTCTACAACGAGAGCTTCAGGTCTTTAATGAACTCTATTGAGAGCCGACACATCAAGGAAGTTATTCGGAGAGCCGAGGCCGTACTTACGCACGTATACAACGCTTCTAGATCCAGCTTAACTGGACTCATCCCAGGTACTTGCTCCGAAGTTCTTCTAGATCTAGTGCTACTCTATGTACTTACGTCCTCGACGGCCTCGAAGAGGATTTCTGTATCGGAGAGAGGCTTAGTAACGATCAGAGAGGTGTCCGAGGTTGCTTCAGCAAGGTATGCGAATGTATTCGGGGTTCAGGAAAGCCATTTAGTTAGGATCAGGGAACTAATCCGTGACGGTGTAGCCAGCGTAGGGGAATTCATTAGGGAAATTATGGATGCGCTACGGAGTACTTCCACTGGATTCAGTCGAGGAGGTAATCTAGGTAGATAATGCTTTCCCTACTTATTCTATCCCCGGAGATCTCTACACCCTCAAGCTCTAGAAGCCTATGCTTAAACTCTCTGCTGGGCCTGCCGCTCAAGGTGTAGCCACCTAAGTCTCTCGAAGCTGAGACGACTCTGTGGCATGGGACTACTATAGGGTTTTTATTGTACTTCAACATGCGGGCTACTGCGCGGGGTGATGTTTTGAGTACCTTAGCTAGGGAGCTGTACGTGGTTACGTAACCCGGGGGTATTATCTGAAGTAAAATAAATAGTATTTCCTTCTTCCTTATCAAGCCCTATCCAGACTCTGCTTTCTTAGATTTGATTACTATGACTCCCTTCTCCTCGTTCCTCTCTATTATGTACTCTTCTCCCCATTTCTCGATCATGGACTTAGGTATGTAGAGATTTAGTGGGAGCGTGTAGTACTCGTAGGTGTAGGTCTTACCCCGAACACTCTTTCTCCCGGAAATTTTCCTTACCTTAACTTCTCTTCTTCTAACCGACATTCTCTACCCTACAAACGTAGGTCTTACAGTATTTAAGCTTTTCGCTGAGATCCTCAAGTGCCTGAGCTTATCCTCTGGGCCCGTGATGAGCTCGGAGTCCTGCTCGTAGCTCCTACCTAACCTCAGGGCTAGCTCGGCCTTACCCAGCTCGTACCCTAGGTAAGCTACATGTTCTGGGGTTAGATCGAACATTCTTACCACAGCTCTAGCTAGAGACATGGCTTCCTTACCCAGGAACCTGGCGAGGGTTTCCCCACTGTCCCTACTCAATACATCGATAACTAGCTGCCTCCTTTCATGATCCACATATATCTTAACATAGTACCTGGGGTCGGCCCGGTACTCTACGGTTCCCACCTCCACTGTAGGCGCACTAATTGAGGGTACTGCTCTAAGGCCCGACCGCTTACTCTTGACTATTAGGAGGTTAGCTCCGTCGGGGGAGTCCTTCGGTGGGGATCTCCTCAGATAGGATGAGTACGTCATGTACCTAGCTACAGCATGCTCCTCTATAGCTCTGAAGACCTTATCACTCTCCTCAGTAGCTAACACTAGAGAAGCACCCAGCTCGAAAGCCATAGTAACAAGTAGAGCTATCATACCGTGACTGTCAGCGTCGACCATCTCATAGACGTTAGCTGTACTAAATAGGTGCGGGTAGTTGAAGCTCTTCCTCGACTGGTAGAACCTGGTGATAGACTCAGCAAATCCTACCCCGGGAGGTCTGATGAGTGGGTCCACAACGATCTTGCTGATCCCTACCTCCACGAGCTTAGAGGTAGCTGTTGATAGACTAGCTAGAGAGTCCTCAACCCTGTCTACCGTGTCGGGTATCACCACAACACCTTTATCGCTACCGATTAAGTGAGCGACGACATCGACATCTTTACCGGTTACATTGAGGACTAGGTCAACCGAGTCAGCTACGTCCTTAGTAAGGTCCCCAACCCTCGGGAGATCTACACCTATGATCCCGGAACCTAGGACTTCCCTAGCCCTAGACGCTAGCTCAGCTATGAGACTTTGCTCACACCTCCCTGGGCAACCCACGACAACACCTTCAAACCCTGCCTCAACAGCCCTCACCAGCTTCTCATCGAACTTGCGGCGATCTGATGCTGATATCTCAACCAGGAGTAGGAGTGGTGGTGGATCGGTGAACACCTCACGCCCTCCGAGGGTGAAGAGGGCCCTCTTCATAGATACTACGGAAGCATACCTCCTCGCAAGGTCTGCGGAGAAGAAATCCTTAAGCAGGTCGTCTGCGGGTACGTCCTTACTGAGCTTCAAACCCTTCTCAAGTAGGTCTAGCGCTAGCGGTATATCACCAGCATACTTCGGCCCCTTATAGACGGTACAGCCGATCGCCTCCTCAACCACCCGGGTAGACCCAGCAACAAGACCCGGTACCAGCACGATATCGTAGTCACACCTACCGAGCTTCTCCCTCAGCTCAGTAGCCAGGTCTTCACAGCTAATGAACTGAGCAACAACAGCACTAGAAACAAACACCTCTACCCAGTACTTCCCACTCAACGACCTAGCAATCTCCGAAACCATGCCCTGAGCAGACCGTGTAGTAACGAGTAGCACCCTCTTCAAATCCTCCACACCAAGCAAGATAGCCCACACAGCAAAAAACTACCGTAAACCTGCTACAACCACAAAACGATAAAAGTGAAGAACCTAGGAAACATAGGGCCCGTGGCCCAGCCAGGATAGGGCGCCGGCCTTCGGAGCCGGAGGTCCCGGGTTCAAATCCCGGCGGGCCCGCCACACCCCCTAACCACCTCCCTAGGCTTAATGGTTTTTTAACTCATCATTTCTTGATTATTTCCTCTTCCTGAAATTCGTTGATTATTATGAGAGGTATGAGAGGGTAGTTGCTGACTGGTTTACCTTTACTGTAGTATTCTTATAACTAGACTCGTAACTTTATCAGACCCTGCCTCTAGGAGAGCTGAGATGTTATTTAGGAGTGCGTGAAGCTTCTCTCTTTCTGCCTCTGTAATTTTCCCTCTAAGTGTTAAGTCGATATCACAACCAGCGTAACTAAGCAACTATAGATAGTATCACATTAACGTTATAGGCCGATAGCTGATGTAAATCACCCAACTTGGAGGGATCTTTACACCTAAGTCTATAGGAGAGGGGCATGTTACTGAAACTATGCTAATTCTTTCCTGAATTTAAATTTAGAGGTAAACCGCTATATTTGGATTCCCGTGCTTGAGGAGTTTAAGTACTGTTTAGATGAAGGGACTGACAGCGACCTAATATCTTTTAGAGATGTTTTACGGAGATTCGTAGCTGGGGCTCAAACCATTAGAAGTGTTGATGGATTCCTAGTTCAGCTCGGTGTACTAGTCTTTGAAGTTGAGGAATTACTTGGTAAGGATGCGGAAAGAGTAGGCTCTGTAGTTAAGAAGTTACTAGCCTGTAGAGAGGTTGTCGAAGCGTTGAGGCCCCTAACTAGATATACTAAGGAGGTAAAGCACCTAGTTACAACAGACCCTAGGCACAGATCCCTCAGACCCTACCTGGAGGACTTGCTTAAGCTCTTGGAAAGCATACCACCATCTGTAGAGGTTAAACACCTAGAGATAAGGAGACCTAGTCTTCCAGAGCTTGAGGTAACGCATAAAGAGGAGGCCGTCCGACCCTTAAGAACTCCCACCATCTTCGAAGAGTATACACGTGAAGCTGATATCCCCAAGAAAGAAAGTAGCAATAGTAAAAACACCGGTACTCGGAAGAAAGTCGGTCTAATTTTGCTGATAGTTGTGCTTATGCTATTGATTACCTATGTATTGCCACACCATACTATTAATTATACTACTAGTTGGAGTTTCTTTACTATTAATTATACTACTAGTTGGAGTTTCTTTTCCTCAGCTGGTGCTCCCAGAAAACTGGTACTCAATAATACACACATCACCCTAGTTATGGAGGGTAGGCCTTACGGCTGGTTAAAAATGGGTGATACCACTGTTCTCTACTTAACTCCTGAAGCAGGGGGTGGGTCGGAGCTCCTCAGTCCTGATTACTTGTTTGTGAATAGTACTCATGGTGTAATGGTTTACTCAGCTAGGCGAATAGTGAGCGCTTTGAGAAGGGTAGGCATGTTAAGCTATGTATCAACATATAAAGTACTAACTAGAGAAGGGTATGTGTGTCATTTTTCTATAAGCATCGAAGAGAAAATAATTCCCGCTAGCTGTACAAGTGTACTGCTTTTAGTCAGACCAGACCCCCATATAGATCTATTAGAAGCAGTTATGTACGGATATAATACCACAACACTGGAAATAATTAGGAAGGAGGTTCTTGGAGGTAAGCTCCTTAGCAATGAAGAGACTCTACGGAGGGTTCTATCGTGGCTCGAGAAGAATACTGAGTACGATTACGAAAAAGCTGAGGCCACTTCATTTAGTGTTCTCACACCTCTTCAGTTTCTTAAGGTAAGGAAGGGGGTGTGCTCAGATTACGCTGTTTTTACTGCTGCCGCCCTACTAGCCGGCGGGTTTAAGGAAGTATTCATAGTGATTATTAACACTTCCGTAGGCTGGCACGCTACTGCTGGCGTAGTACTTAATGAAATGTTTTTGGTAGCCGATCAAAGATTACCGCCTATAGAGTGGGGTGACTACATAGAATACTGGTTTAAACCCGTGGGTGAAGTCCAAGTCTTAAAGATTCGTATGGACAGAAACACTCCCGTAGTTGAGGGTTGGGTCGTGAATCCTAGAGAGCTGATATACCATATCCGGACAGTTACCCTGAGAATTTAACTCCAGCTAAAGTTATTGTTTGGTTCACTAAAGTACCTCACAGCTCTTCACATGAAATCTCGATGCGTTAGTGGATGGCCGGCAAAGGACACTACAAATAAATCCAGTAGACATGACTTCTAATAAATTTTTGGATGATATGCCCAGACCGATGTTGAACTGAGGGAGCGGTTTGACTAAGCTGCAGGGTGGTATAACTATAATTCTGGGAACTCTACGTAAGTTATAGCTAGATCCCTGTGGGTGAGGTGAAGTATCTAGAAACTATTTCCAGGTGATCCGTACGCTGATCTCACCCAGTTAACTTCAATAGCAGTGTTGATGAGGTTTTGTTCGTGACAACGTTAAAGCAAACAAGGTAACCATAAAGAACCTGAAGATAAGCAAACACTACTATTATGGTATCTCTCTGGATGGTTCGAACCATAACAAAATATTAAATAACATTGTATCATCAAATAGGAACGGTATCCACCTGGTTTATTCGTCTGATAATGTGATATTTAATAATATCCTTTTAGTAATCTAATAAACGCAGTTCTTAAGGCTGCTGGTAGGAATTATTGGAATACTACTAGGACTGTTGGGAGGAATATTGTTGGAGGTAACTACCTCGGTGGAAACTGCTGGAGTAATCTTAATGGAACAGGATTCAGTGATACCTGCGAAGATAGAGATAAAGATGGAATATGCGATAAACCACTCCGATTAGATAAAATAACGTTGACTGGCTACCACTAGCTAAACCAACAACACCTATTATATTACTATAACTCGGACTACAACAGCAACTACCACGCGACCTATAACTACTACTGCTACAGTTACTACTACTGTAACACAGCCTCCAAAACTACGACTACTACATTTACTGTAACTCAGAATACTGCAACGGTAACCACTTCACATACTGTTACTACAGCTCGATATGAAACAACTACGGTACTTCTGGATGTCCTACTAACTACCTACTAGAGTAGCAGAGTAGATTAGGTTGACCTACCATCTAAGTCTCCTAAGAGCTTCCTACCCCTCTAGATGGTTATGTGGCTCCTTCCTTAAAGGTAGTTGGATAATTCTCCCAGAGTTAGTTGCTAGAGGTAGAAGTAGGACCTACCTGGCTACTAGGATTCAGGGCTTGGCCGGGCTTTAAAGAACTACTCGGTTCTTTTAGAGGGTGGGCCTGCGTGCGGGGGACTCGAGCTTTAGATGGTTTAGTAGATTAAGATGGTGAGGTAGTACCCACTCCATTATATATTTAGTTGTTTTATAGTGAACTCTGCGTAGTGTAGTGTGGGTTGCTGTAGTAGGCTTCACGAATCTTATTCAGTGTAACCTTAACTGGCATTTCAGCCGGGGCCCGCATTGACATCTGAAATAGACCAATCCCGATCATTGTTACTACTAGGACAGCGAGCAAAACCCCGATTAAGAGTGTTTTCCTCAAAAGCTTATCCCTATTATATGCTGAAGGTAATAAAATATAGCCCTATAGATTCGCTGCATGTAGAGCTGTCAGCCCACTCCGCAGGCTTAAGTGGAGTAACCCTCTAAGACCTCGTTATTACTCTGCAGAACTACCTTTAGGAGTTAGTAGATAAAGTACCTACTAGAGATCCTCCTAGTTGGTTCTATGTATCACTTAACTATGTAGATGGCCTCGGTATACTCAAGGATAAAGTATTTCCTGGGGGATGGTTAAGTCCTTGTTGTACCTGCAGGTATCTCTACTCTAGATACGTGGACGGAGCATGAGATGCAGGGGTCGAAGCACCTAATTAAGCTTTTAGCTACTTCAACGGCCTTACTGTCGAGTGCCGAGCCATAGAGTTTACCCTCTATTAGGTACTCCATGCAGGCTAGGTTCTGTGCTGTAGGTGTTATGATGTTGGAGCTCCTTACCCTCAGGTTATCATCTAGTAGGTACCTATGGTAGAGGATTCCTCTGGGAGCCTCAGTTACGGCTACGCAAGGCCCTCTAACACGGCTCACCTTAGGTGGGCTGGATACTGTCCTCTCCCTGTAGCTACTGAGGAAGTCTCTTAGTTCGAGTAGTGTGTTGTAGGTCTCAGCTATCCTAGCTACGACGCTTTGGTAGACCCCCCTCAACTCCCTATTCCAACCAAACTCCTCCAGGAGTTCTCTAACTTCTTCCCTCAAGTACTTCATGTAATTATTGTACCTAGCTATAGGACCTACTAGGTAGGGCTCACCGGTCACGAGCCTATACCTCAGAGCATTTGAGTAGCTTACCTGCTCTGTCAGTACGTAGTTCTCGAACGACTCCACCCCGAAGTATGTCCCGTCGTCGAGCACCAACTTATTGCTTGCCCAGCAGTAACTCCCTGAACATGCCGTGGCCATATACCTCAGTTTGTGGACCTCCTCCGAGATGCTCCTCAATCCTAGGACGAACCTGGCTAGACCCTCGAAATCATTCAGGATCTCGTTCAGATCCCTACTTAGAGCTCTGACCTTCTCCGAGCTTGGGAAGCTGTAGACTCCCCCAATCCTGATGTTAACTACGTTGTGGAACCTCCCCCCTAGGATCTCCATAGCCTTCCTAGCCCAGAGAACTATCTTGGAGGCAGACTGGAATAGGTGGGTATAGCTCTCAAATAACTCCCCGATGGACCCTAGACCTATGAGGTCGGGTAGGTTCAAGTACGCTACGTGTATTACGTGGCTCTTAACCCTCTCAGCACCTAGCACAGCCATCCTAAGCTCCTCCTCGTACTCAGGCACCTCAATCTCGAAGCAGTTCTCGAAAGCCCTGCACGCAGTTACTACATATGAAACACCGCAGAGACCGCATATCCTGCTCACTAGATCCGGGACATCGACGTACCTCCTCCCACGTACTATGTACTCAAAGAACCTCGGAGCCTCCGATATCCTTACCTCAACCCCGACCATCTTCCCGTTTTCTGTCCTAAGTACTACCTCACCTTCACCTTCAACCCTCGTGAGTAGACCTTGAAGCATGCGCATCACTCCCTAACCCGAATCTTAGTTAGAGCTGAGAAACTGAAGTACTTCAAGAAAGCTTCGAGGTCCCCCCTACCCATACCTACCTTCTCCAGAACCTCAGAGAACCTAGCTAACCTCTCACCATCCACTACGGTCGTGTTAAGACCGTAGCAACCGTAGCAGCCACGCCCGAATCTAGGACATATCGCGCCACAGCCCCCTAAGGTTACGGGTCCTAAGCAGGGCACCCCTCTTGAGACCATAACACACAGCACACCAACCCTCTTACACTCTGAGCAGACGCTCTCAGCTATGGGTACCTCACTACCTCCTAGAATCACCTTAACTAGGAGCCTAGCTAGGGCATCCCCGTTAACTGGGCACCCAGATAGATTGAAATCTACTTTGACTACTCTATCTAAGCTCTTAACATCTGGTAGAGCTGATATGAAGTCAGGGTTAGGGTACGAGGCTAGTATGACCTTCCTAAGATCCTCACCGACCCTCCCTGCTTGAATCCCCCCGAAGGTAGCGCAGGTACCGATGGCTATCAAGGTCCTAGCTCTGCTCCTCACCTCCTTAACTAACTCCTCCTGATGTTGAGTGACTACAGAACCCTCTACTAGAGCTACATCAATGTCCTCAAGTGTGTTTAGATCCTGGAACTCAGTAGCGTGGACTATGGAGACGCTCCTCAGGAGTTCCGGATACGATGCTATAGTGTATAGGAACTCGTTTATACAGCCCGAGCACGATGTGAGCTTAACTATAGCTACTGCCGCCCTCCTCATAGCCCACCCACCGCTAGGTAGTCCTTAACTTCCTGGTAGCTGAAGACAGGGCCGTCCTTACACACGAATAAGTGTCCTAGCTGGCATGTTCCGCACACACCTATACCGCACCTACACCTCCTCTCTAGAGAGAGGAATATCCTGTCCTCTCTGAGACCCCTCTTAACTAGTTTGGAGGCAGCTACCTTCATCATCACCTCAGGTCCACACACGTAAGCCACAGTAGCTTCGGGGTCCAGACTCACTCTATCTATGAGGTCTGTCACGAACCCTACGTAATCACTCCACCCTATGTACGGCATGTCAATCGAGAACAGCATCGTGGAGTTAGGTATGGCTCTATACTCACCATACTCGTACTTATAGAGCATATCGACAGGCCTCCTAGCCCCGTAGAGCAGCATCAACCTACCGTAGCGGTCTCTGTACCTAGAGATATGTTTGAGTATGGGCCTCAGGGGGGCTAGCCCTATACCTCCCCCAACAACTAGGACGTCAAGACCTTCGAACTCCTTTAACGGCCAGCCACGTCCGTACGGGCCTCTTATCCCTATGGGGCTGCCCACATTTAATGCTGTCTGTATATAGGAGGTAACAGCACCGACAGTCCTGACAGTGTGCTCAGCTATGGCTGAAGCACCCTCATACCTGAAGTTAGATATCGAGATCACGACCTCACCGAAACCCTTAACGTAGAGTACGTTGAACTGCCCTGGCTGAGGTTCTGCAAGGTCCTCTACCCTGATGTGGTATGTCCTGACGAGGGGAGCTTCCTCAACTACTCGGACAACCCTGCCTACTTTGGGGATGAGCCTAGCTCCCATACCTACTCACCACCTTGGAGACAACTTCCCTAAGGTCTATCCCGACCGGGCACCACGTAATGCACCGACCACACCCAACGCAACCTACTAACCCTACCTGCTTAGGGTAGAAGAGGAACTTATGGAGTACGAAGTGCCTGTACCTCATGTAGAGTTCTGGACGGTAATGCGTTCCAGCTACCTGACCATAAGTGTGGGAGAGGCAGCCGAACCACTGCCTAACTCTTTTAGCCCTCCCTGAGGGCTCTATCTGATCTACAAACTCTGTGCAGAAGCAGGTTGGGCAGACCATGTTGCAGTTAGTACAGCCAACACACCTTGAGGAGACCTCCTTCCAGAAGGATGTGTCGCTGACACTCCTCTCTAATGACTTAGAGATCTCCGAGGGTGGTGGTAGGTAGCGTGTTAGCTCCCCAGCTCTTGCTATAGCTCTCTCGTACTCAGCTACATCCTCCTCCGATACCTCAGTGAGCTCCAGCTTCTCAAGTATCCTCAATCCCTTCTCAGAGCCATACTTAAATATGATCCCGTTGCTGAGCCTAGCATAAGCTATATCGAAACCTGTGCTAGCAGACGGTCCCGTACCGATAGAACCACAGAAACATGTTGCTCCAGGTACTGTACATTCCTCAACAACTACTAGCTCTATTTTAGACCTCCTACTCCAGTAACTATCATCATTCTTAAGTATCCTATCAAGAACCTCCATAGAGACTAGATCACACGGCTTTATACCGAAGAGAGCCGCAGAGTACGTATCATACCTAGCAATATCTACCGCATAATCCTCGAGAACAGTGAAAACCTCCTGAACAGGTAGGTGTAGCCAGTACTTTGGGGAGGCATGTGAGTGCCTAAAGAAACCTGAGGAACCCCTAGAAAGCCTGTAAGCCCCCGGTGCTTGAGAATCCTCCAAACCTAAGGGTAGGGATTCCAGGGACTCTACAGGGCCGAAACCTACAGCATCTCCCGATACTCTATAGCCCACAACCACACTAACATAGTTCTTGACGGCATCGAAGAGAGCTCGAAGATCACCTAATCCTCCCTTGAAGTACTTAGTAAGTTGCGCCGCCAAAGTCTCCTACCAAGTTTTCTTATAAGCCTTCTTTTATATAATATATCTGTAATTACAATTTTATAACTTGTATACCCAACCCATACATCGAGAACGTTGAAATACCTTACTGAGTAACAAATACCTATCCCTACTGGAGGGAAGAGATTACGGGTTTCTGAAAATATACTTAGACGTAAGCCGTATTGAGACGAAATAATTTAGGTTATACTATAATTTATTTTAGACCAGCTAGAATATTTTGCGTATTCTCTAAAGATCTAAGGTCTGCTATGTAGGGTATTATGTAATGAACTATAGAGATTCGTTCAAGCTCCTTAAATTTAATTAACTTTAACACACAAAAAATTAAATATCCCAGCACTACAGCTGAGATGGTGATGACCTCTAAGAAGATCGGTATTACTAGCTATAGTAGTGGTGGTCTTAGTAGCTGTATCTTTCGTGGCAGGAGTCTTTTTAGGTCAATCTACAGTAACAGTAGCTCCAGGAGTAGCTGGGACTGTCACAGTAACCCAGACAGTAACACCGGTAGCTACTACCAGTAGGTTCAGGCTGATTACGTTCTATACTGCTGGAGACCCCGTTACGAAGCTGCTAAGTACTTTGCTGAGTTAGTGAAGAGTATTGTCTGGAGGTAGGATAGTCATAGAGGTCTACTACGCTGGGGAGTTAGGTATAGCCGTTACGGACATAGTTGACGCAGTATCTCGCGGAACTGTTGAGGTAGGTATGTTCTATACTAGCTACCTAGCATCTCAGGACCCTGTCTTTGCCTTAGCTGGTGGTAAGCCAGGACCTCTCTCCAATCCGTACGACGTACTCCACTACGCTACCAAGGTCTTTGACCTAGTCAACGCAACCTTCAGCAAGTTCGGTGTTGTGGCTATAGGTCCTATGGTCTTCGGAGACGTTGAGATACTTGTAAGCAGGGTACCGGTTAGGAGCTTAAAGGACATTGAGGGCAGGATCTTCAGGTCCTCTGGTCTAGCTGCGGTGTTCTGGTCTAGGATGGGGCTTCAGACAATGATGTTGCCAGCTGAGGAGCTCTACACAGCTCTACAACTAGGTACTATAGACGGCCTCGAATGGACTGACTACACAGCAAACTACAGGATGGGCTTCCACGAGGTAGCTAAATATGTTGTCAAGCTTACCCCAGGCTATAACTTACATAGTGAGGCAACAGTACACGCGTACCTCATAGTTAACCCACAAACCTGGAGGAACCTCCCCGATGATTTGAAGCAGATAATACGAGCTGCCTGCGCGGCTACATACTACTGGACAGCTTACCATGTACCGGAGCTGAACAGGGAGTATAAGCAGAAATGGATAGATGCTGGAGCTACTATCGTCAGACTACCTCAGGAGGATCTAGACAAGATCCTCGAAACAGCGATACAGCTACATATAGAGTACGCAGGTAAGAGCCCCGAGGCCAGGAACTACGTCAACAGGTTAGTAAGAATATGGAGGGAGCTAGGCTACGAGTCGTGGGCTGAGAAGCTAAGTAAAGCCCTCGAGGCAGCTGGTCTGAAGACTTAGGGGTGGGGTTCGTGGGGCTACTCCACAAGTTGAACTCTAAGCTCTTTTTATATGTATCTCTCCTGGTACTACCCCTAGTAGCCTCAGTTGTTTACGGGGTCGTGAGCAGGTATTTCCTTGGTAGAGCTGACGCTAGAGCTTTCTTCTTTTCGGTATGGCTCTACGGATCCCTATCTATACTAGCTGGGGGTCACTTACTGGCTACTGAGGGCCACGTATCTATAGATATAGTCTACAAGAAGCTTAACGATAAAGCTAGGAAGCTCCTTGAAATACTCTCGTTAGTAGTTGTAGTAATAGCCACCGCTATCATAGCCATCCCTGGAGTGCAGACAGCCTGGAGGTCTACGATTATTAACGAGGTGGACTCAAGCCTCGGGATAATTTTCGCACCCCCGATATGGTGGTTTAGGTGGGTAGCTGTAGCTGGAATCATATTAGTCCTCACACAGGCACTGGAGTTACTCTACAAAAAGGTTAAACATTAGGTGGTGGTTATGGCCCAGATAACGCCGTTCATAATGTTCGTAGCTCTCTTCATACTACTCCTCCTGAAGGTACCGGTAGCCTTCGCGCTATTCTTGGTGGCAGTAGCTTTCAGCTACGTCTTCTGGGGTTTCGGAGGACTCTATGTCTGCTTCCAGGGTGTGGTCCTTAATGAATAATTGGGCTCTAGTATCCCTACCACTATTCGTGTTTATGGGTGCTTTGCTAGAGCGTAGTGGGGTTACTGAGGAGCTGTTCTTAGTGTTTCGTAAGTGGTTGGGGAGCTACAGGGGCTCCCTAGCGATAATCTCGATCTTGCTGGGCTATGTGATAGGGGCTATGTCAGGGGTCGTAGCTGCTGCCGTAGCTGCTCTAGCTCTCCTAATATACCCTATGATGAGGAAGGAAGGCTATGACGAGGGGTTGGCTGCGGGCTCTATACTAGCTGCTAGTACATTACCACAGCTAGTACCACCAAGCTTCAACATGATAGTTTACGGAACTGCTACAGGTGTTTCAGTAGGTTCTCTCTTTGCTGGGGGGCTTGGGCTAGGTACTCTAATGACGGTTCTCTTCATAGCTTATGTAGCCGCGTGGAGCCACATATATAAGGATAGGGTTCCTATCTACAAAGAGAAAGTACCGTTCAAAGAGAAAGTAGCTTCCCTGAAGTACCTAGTAGGACCTCTAACCATAATACTCTCAGTTTTGGGCTCTATATTCACCGGTATGGCCACCCCTACGGAGGCCTCCGGAATAGGTGCGGCAGTAACCTTGATCTACGTAGCTATTAGAGGTAGGCCAGGAAGATATTACTCGAGGCAGTTACGACAACAGCCCGCATCACATCTATGGCTGTCTGGATAATGGCTGGTGGATCAGCTTTCAGCTCGGTATTCAGTGGTCTGGGAGGTAAAGCAGCTGTAACTAGTTTCCTAATGTCCCTACCTGCTGCTAAGCTAACGGTCTTAGTGCTCTCTATAGCCTTAATATTCGTGCTGGGAATGTTCGTGGACCCCGTATCCATAATAGTGATCATGGCTCCAGTACTGACACCAGCTGTCGTAGCCTTAGGATATGACCCGGTCTGGTGGGGAGTGATATTCTGTGCTACTCTGCTCACATCCTACATAACACCACCAGTCGGGATGGCTCTCTACTACTTAATGGGGGTGGTTAAGGACGTGAAGACGGAGGTCATATTTAAAGCTGTCTGGGCTTTCGTACTACTTCAAATAGCTGCTATACTGATATCAGTAGCAGTACCGGACACGATAATGCTCTTTGTTAGATTACTGACCCGCTATAGATAAGCACGTTCAAAACTAAGTCCATGGTTTTTAGCTTCCATGAGATAGCGAAAATAGATTGTGGAGCATATTATGTTAACGTGAATGTACCCTCCTCACTGACGTAAGTAGTACTAGCACTAGCGCTACTAAGGACTTCGTTTCCCTAGAACCTCATCAAACACAGACTCAAACTCCTTGTAGGCTTCACCGGTGTAGAGCACTACCAGGATCTTCCTAAGACTCCTGTAGCTGTACTTCTTAAGCACCTCAGCCATGATCGACGCTGCCCTCCTGATTGGGTACCCGAACACACCTGTAGATATTGCCGGCAACGCTATCGATTCCAGACCTAGCTCCTCAGCTTTAGCTAGGCTATTCCTAACGGCTGAGGCTAGCTTAGCGTCCCCCTCGGGATCCCCGTAGACAGGCCCTACAGCATGTATTACGTACCTAGCCTTGAGGTTACCGGCACTAGTTACAGCTACCCCACCTACCGGTACTGGACCGTATCTCCTAACCCACTCCCTACTCTCCAGCTGAATCACCTCACCACCCTTTCTCACAATAGCTCTGGCCACCCCACCCCCGTGTTCGAGGTACTGATTAGCTGCGTTAACTATGGCGTCAGCCTCAACATCCGTTATATCACCTTGAAGTAGTACCACCTCAACATTGCTAACCTTATACACCTTCACGATATAACACCAAAGTACTAGCTAAACACGGGGTAATATCCGCTACCCTAGTAACAGCCGGAGCCGGCCCTGAGGCTAGTAGAGGGAGGAGACCAGCTTTAGGTAGGCTTCCCCTATGGATTTAAGTACCTTACCTACATATGTGAGCTTACCTAGGAGCTCCACCATGTTCTCTATAGTGCTTCTATCAGCTGAGAGTGGTAGGGTTACCAGGTACGCCCCAACATAGACTGTCCCAGCTAGGAGTAGCTCTAGGAGCGGGTTGGCCCTGACGGTGTAGGTAGCTAGAAAAGCTACGGCACACCCAGCTACTGCCGGGGCAGCAGCTTTAAGTGTGTCACCTATGGATACGCCCAGAGAGTAAACCCTCCTAGCTATTACGCGGGTAGCTATGGAGGAAGCTATGCCCCCAGCAGCATACGCTAAGGCAGCTCCCAGAGCTCCGAGTACCGGTACTAGAACCAGGGCCGAGGATATAGCTGTTACCGAGCCTATCACACCTACTATACCGTTCCACTTAGTCGACCCGACCACTACGAAGAAGCTACCGAGAACACCCCCTGTTAGAGCTGCCCCGAAGGCTGTGCCCACTGCGTAAGCTAGACCGTAGGTGGGGGCATCTGCGTATTCAGGGCCGTAGAGTAGGTGGATCAATGGCCGTAACACCGTGAGATATCCGAGCACTGTAGCTGTAAGTATGTAGGAGGAGTACGTAGTAACCTGGGCAGTCTTTCTCTTCAGTTCGTTGTTGTTATTTATGAGTATGGGGAGCGATGTGAGGGCTACTGTAGAGATAGATGTTGTTATCGCGTTAATTGGTGTGAGGGCTGCTACCCCGACATTGTAGTTGCTTATGTCGTAGTTGGATGCATAGCGGGCTAGGACAGTGCTCACTGTCGGCCCAACTACGAGACCTACTAGGCTGGCTAGGTATATCGGCATAGCTAGAGACAACATCCTCTTCAGCGAGCTTCCTGAGAATGTCGGCTTCCTGAAAAGCTTTACGAAGAGCGTGAAGTAGAAAATACCTAGCACTACGTAAGCTATCGAGTAAGACACAACCGCCCCGTAAACCCCGAACCCAGTAAGTATCAGAGCTACCGCTAAGGGACCTCTCAGTAGGTACTGAGCCACCGTGATGGAGCCAGCTACACGGTACATACCTAGACCGGTAAACGCTGAGCTAGCACTGCCTAGGAGAGCCATCGACATGACGTACAGTGAGAGTGACCGAATGTAGCTAGCTATGTAGGGCCTCACCAGTATAGCAGCAAAGAAGTCCGCGCAGAAGTATATCACGAGGGAGCCGACAACACTCAAACCCAGCTTAACTAGGACGCCTGTCCAGACATAGACACCTCTCTCGTTATTAGGGATAGCGGCATATCTAGTTATAATACTTCCTAGGCCTAGATCCAGCAAGCTGGTGATTAGGGTAGGGTAGGTAAGGGATATAGCTATCAACCCATAGCTCTCCGGACCTAGTAGTCGGGCAATTACGATACTGAAGACCACACCTAGGAGGTAGGCAAGTATTTGGCTGGCACTAAGTGTTAGGGTCCCCGAAGCCATCCTCACCTCGACATCGTCGTTCACGGTGAGCACCTTATGCTTAGAGTAGTTACCCAGCTACCTAAAGAAGGTAGAGAAACTAAAAAATCGTGTGGTAATTTCAGCTACTCCCGGAAATGTAACTTTCCAGGTTCTCAACTGCGAGATCTGCTTGTATGAGACCGGACCCCATGGCATCGTCACCCCACGTTACTGTCTCATACATCCCGGTCACCGGGTTGTAGACAGTGACACTGTACCACGTTATCTTCAGTGTTGAAGCCTCAAGTAATTCCTCAGCGAGTTCCTGGTTTAAGTCAATCTCACCATCCATCATATCTGCCTGCAGTACGAGAGCTAGCACACCACTTACGTGTGGTGTAGCCATAGATGTCCCTCCAAGGTAGTAGTACTGCCCTGGAACACCCCTAGCCCAGTAAGGCGGGTGGGCAGCTCCGTACGCGGTGTAAGGCCCGACAACCCAGCTACCCGGTGCTAACACATCCAAGTCCTGCCCAGGTAGTTCCCTGCTACTGAAGGTGGTGACGTACACCTGCCCCTCAAGGTCCTCAGGGACATCGGCTGCCCTCCACCAGCCACTTACAGACCACTCACCTACCCAGCCGGCAGCACCTACAGATATCACTGGCCCATAAGCTCCCGGATACGTCATTCCTCCATCTCCCTGATTACCTGCTGCGGCAACTATGAACACACCCTGATATATGGCGTAGTCTATTGCTGCCTTCACTAGGGGGGAAAGCCTTGAAGCTCCTAAGCTCATCGAGATTATTACCGGATTGATGATGTCGGTAGGGGGCAGGACGTTCCCACCACTCTCCTTCTCCTCCTTAAAGAGGTTGGCTACGTAGTAAATACCTGCCGCTACATCGGTTGAGAAGCCTTGCCCTCTATTACCTAGGACCTTCACCGGGATTATCCTAGCTCCGGGGGCGACACCATCTACCCTGTAGAAGCCGTAGACACTGAAGCCTATTATCGTGCTAACCACGTGCGTTCCATGTCCATCAGTGTCAGCTTCCCACGCGTTCCTGTTGAGAACCTCCCCAGTCTGCTGGTAAGCTGTAGCCATAGCACCCAGAAACGCGGCACCGAACTCAGAAGCTATCCTATCCTCAGGGAAGTAGTTCCTCCACTGAGGCTCTAAACCAGTATCTAGTACAGCTATGTAGACACCGGAACCATCTAGGCCGTACTCCTCGTGAACCTTCGGTACGTTGATCATATCCAGGTTCCAAGTGAGGACGGAGCCGTGTAGCCCGCAGATCTGCGGTAATTCCTTACCTAACGCTTCAACTAGTACAGCACTATCTGCTGAGACCCCAGGTATGGACTTGAGATTCCCGACTACACCCAGCGGGATATAGGCAGCGAATCCCCGCAACTCCGGAAACACGTAGATTACCTTACCATAAGCCCTAACTATCTCCAGTGCCTTACCGAACGCGTCGTTACTCTCAGCAACAACCTCAACCACTATTTTACTACCAGAACCTTTGGAAGCATATAGAGGTGTAGATAGAACCGATAGGAGTACTAGTACTGCGAGACCTAGAATTATCAGTGGCTTAGCAGCTCCACCCATATGACACACTCAGTATATATCTGGTAGAACAGGTAAATAGGTTTATATTTAGAATTGTTAAATGCTCTGCTAACACAGTAACTCAGTCATTCAGTAATCACGTGGGGTCGGTTCTCGACAGTTTTTCTCGATTACGTTAAAGGAGACTTCGTCACGGCATCCACTACGTAAACCTCGCTGAAGAGTGAGCTACTAATCAGGGCATCACGTATTTTCCTGGCTATGGTAGCCCATAGTGTGTGGTTTATGAACTTACAGAAGAGGCAGGAAGGATCGCTACCCCTGAAATCCAGGTAGACAACTATTTTCTTCCCGTCACTAGAGATCTTAAACCTACTAACAACACCTGAGGAAAGAACGTCGACGTCGAATCCTGGGACAGTAACCTTGCTCAGTATTTCCTCAACAAGCCTCAGCTTTTCCATTAAGGAATCATCGCTCACCTTCTCACATCATGTAGATAAGGACTGTAACACAAATATACCTAGAACATCTAGCAAACAAAGTTGAATGACGGCGGTAGTGAGTGTCGAGATGTGGGTGTAGTCCCTCTAAATGATTTCCTCCCTAGAAGCTCACACGCCCAGCTCACACGCAATACCCCGGAAACACCCGGTACCGTGATATGTTTCTAACTTACGGTTCCTACCTTAACTATCGAGTGCGTTTTCGGTAAAGCTAATTAATTGAATCGAGGCTTTATCTATGGTGGGTTTCCGGATGCTTAAGCTTGAGGGGATGTTCGTACCTCATGTAACACCCTTCAAAGACGATGACGAGTTAGATACTGAAGCTCTGAGGGATCTAGTTAGATACTTCATAGGGTCCGGCCTCCACGGACTCGTACCTCTGGGTAGTAATGGTGAGTTCCCTAATCTGAGCTTTGAGGAGAGGCTCGAGGTACTTAAGGTAGTGGTTGACGAGGTTAATGGGAAAGTACCTGTAATAGCGGGGACAGGTGCCCCAGCCACCATCGAGGTCATTAGATTCGCTAGAGAGGTTGTGGATCTAGGTGTTGACGGGTTTCTCGTAGCACCACCCTTCTACTTCACACCGAGTGATCGGGAAGTCTTCGACTACTATTCTAGGATAGCTAGTAAGGTTGACGCACCGATATTGCTCTACTCAGTCCCGAAGTTCGTGGGCTACCACCTCAGCCTCGACGTAGTCGAGAAGCTAGTGTTCGAGCACTCTAATATTGTCGGGATAAAGGATTCGGGTGGCTTAGTATCAAGGTTTTCAGAGCTAGTCAGGAGAGTGGGTACGAGGATAAAGATCCTAGCAGGTACCGGAGACATGATCCTACCAGCCCTCACCCTAGGAGCTCAGGGAGCTATTGTAGCTATAGCTAACGTAGCGCCGAAGCAGTGTGTAGAGCTTTACGAGGCCTTCAGGAGCGGTAACCTAGAGAAAGCTAGAGAGCTACAGATACGTCTCAACTACCTAAACGAGGTCATAGTCAGGAAATACAATCAGTTAAGCGCCATAAAGACAGCCATGAGCTTGCTAGGCCTGAGAGTAGGGAGACCACGGCACCCGTACGCACCATTAGGGGAGAAAGAAACCGGTGAGATCTCCAGGGTACTGAGAGAGTTAGGCCTCGCAAAGGGCTGAAAAGTTCATTAGGTATGCTCTAGGGGGTGATGGGAGCCCCGCGCCGTTGAGCTCGACAGCCACCTGAAGTAATGGAAATGACCCTCTAGGGACAAACGGTAGACTCAGTCTGGATATTCTCCCACTACTAGGTGAGGGGCTCCTCAGAAATGATGAGTTTACCGTCTCTCATCCTAGTCTTTATACTCAGTAGCCAGGAGTTGCTCTCCTCGGGGTAGTCAAGTCTGTAGTGAGCACCCCGGCTTTCTTTTCTCCTCAGTGCTGAGGTAGCTATAGCTAGTGAAGTAAGTGCGGTGCTCTCAGCCTCCCTAAGCTTGGTGAGGTCCCTAACGTTTCCAATCTTAACCGTTCTCAACGTGTCTAGTACTTGATAGAGAGTCTCCACTGCCTCCTCAAGCCCGTCACCATCTCTCAGAACACCCACCTTACTCCACATAAGCTCCCTGATCCTGCTCCTGATGTCTGCTGGGTCAGGCCCGCCCTCCCCTGAGCTATACATGTCTGTGATTTCCTCAATATTGCGGGGCTCAGCAACCCCACCACGATCGAATTCCTTCCTGACGTAGTTCAGTAGGTCAGCTGCGACCAACTTCGAGAAGGTGACGCACGCTGTTAGAGCATTCCCTCCAAGTCTATTAGCTCCGTGTACACCACCAATAAGCTCACCGACAACGTAGAGCCCAGGTAGCTCCGTTCTCAGGTCCTTCCCTACTTCGACACCACCCATCGTGTAGTGTGCTACCGGCATGACCCTCATCGGGATAGGTAGGCCGAGCCTCTTCACAGCATTTACCGCCCTAGACTCCTCCTCACTTACTTCGGGGTAGAGTAGTAGAGCTCCGTCAACCCCCCGCCCTTCCCTTACTTCCAGCATCATAGCCCTAGAGAGAGCATCTCGGTAAAGTACGTAGGCCTTACCGAGGCTTTCCAGGCCGTACTTCACGATAATATCCTCTCCCAGCTTGTTCACGAGCTTACCGTTCCTAAATGGTGGCGCCATGATGCTCGGCCTACCCGGCTCTGCTATACCTAGCGGGTGGAACTGCACGAACTCCATGTCGACTAGGGGGAGGCCTAACCTGAGTGCTAACCCGTGACCCTCACAAGCAAGTTGGGATGGATTGTCAGATCTGGAGTAGGCGTTAGCAGCTCCACCTGTTGCTAGTACGACTGCTTTAGCCCCTACTGAGACCAGGGAATTCCTAGATGTGAATAGAGCTAAGTACCCTCCATTCTCGAGCCTAGCTATATCTATTAGGCTAGACCACTCTAAGAACTCTACTCCCCTACCTAGTAGATAGTGAGATAGTTTAGTGACTATTTCCCTCCCAGGGAAGAGGACGTCGTCGCTAACCACCTGAAGACCTGTTCGGGTCTCTGCGAACCTAATGCCAGCTCTCTCCAACGAGAGTATGGAGTCCCGGCACTCACTCGCTAAGAGCTCAACTAAGTACCTTCTATTTATGTGCCTCCCACCCTCTAAGGTATCCTTCACATAGCTTTCTCTACCATAGCTACTACCAGGACACCTAAATGCTCCTTGAGAATAGAAGGTCGAGCTCCCATAGCCGTCGGAAACCTTAGTAGCTACAGCTATCTTATAGTCCGAGAGATCCCTAAGGAAGTACGCTGTACTTAGACCAGCTAGGCCTGCTCCTACTATAAGTACATCGAAATCCTTAAACACTGAAGGTTTCACCAAGTCACCCACGAACTAGCGAATCCCACTAAAAAATATTGGGGGTCTCGAGCTAAGTATGTTTACAGACCTAACTCAGTAGCTATTCCCGATAGGGCAGCTAGCCCTAGGTTGAAGAACTCCTCGAGAGTGAGCCCCAGCTTCTCAACTTCCCGTACCCGGTTTCTATCCACCCCCCTAGCGAAGTCCTTAGACTTGAACTTCCTCGTGAGGGTCTCAACTCTTACTTCAGCAATCTTCTTACTCGGCATTACGAGGGCTGTAGCTACGATCAGTCCTGCTAGATGGTCTGAAGCTCTTAAAGCGTGTGAGAGCCTCACTGCCGCTTCTGAGCTGGGTTTGTATCCGTTATGTTCGTTATGGGAAGCTATAGCTTCTACAGCGTCTCTTGGGAGCACACCGCTCAGTATCTCCAGAGCACCTAGACCGTGCCTGTTCATGTCCCTCCCTACGTAGTCGTAGTCTATGTCGTGAAGGAGCCCGATAAGTTCCCAGAGGTCAGGATCCTCACCAAGCCTCTGTGCTAGAGCTCGCATAATAACCCCAACAGCTAGACAGTGCTTAACCATCTTCTCGTCCTTGAGGTATGTTGAGAGAAGCCTGAGTGCTTTGTCCCTGGAGACCACTATCTCACCAAAATACCTAGCTGAATCTGGTTATAAGACCTACAACCCCCCTCCTACCACGAAGAGCATGCAGTACCAGTAAGACTATGAGGAACCCCACCGCAGCTACTAGGTAGAGGATGTAGAGCCATGACCGCTCAGTACTAGGTGTGCTTACCTGGCTTGTCTGAGGAGTTTGAGTTGGGGGGCTGGATACGGTCTTTACTGTTGTGAGGCCATCACCCACTACTTGAGTAGTTACCACCGTGGTTGTTGTCTGGGTAGTAGTTAGTTGTTTCTCTACTTCGGTAACCTGAGGGATTACTACGTACTCGAGATGTAATCTACTTACGTTGTACCAAACGAAGACAGCTATCTCAGTGTTGTTGAGGGAGATCTCGTGAGGGTAGGGTGAGAATGCTGAGGGCACTGTATAGCTTAAGTTCATAACCACACTGAGCTCCACTGCTTTACCGAAGTAGGAAAAGCTTAGGTACCTCCCGAGGTCCTCTGCTTCACTTACATAGCTGACTCTGACGCAGGTAGTAGGTTGTGTTACCAGTATAGCTACCGACCTATTTTCGATTACCACGTATATGCCTTCAGGGTAGGTACGGATCAGCGATAGAGGGTTACCTAAGGTAGGTATCTCGACATAGGGGTCGCTGGGGCAGAGATATACCTCCACAAAGAGAAAAGACCCGACCACCTCCACCTTAATTTGCTGAATATCTGTGCTTACTGCTGTGGAGGATGTTAGAACGTGGGCAAATAGGAGAGCCGCGACCAGTACTATTAAATGCTTCCTAAACATATCCTCCCTACCTGAAGGATACGAAAAGGAATTTAAGTACCTCTCCTTCAACAGCTACTCACTGTAGGGTCTTAACTTTATGTTATCTACCTCATCCACATAGGAAGAACCGCTCCCCATGGCTTATGCCGAGGCTAGGCGTTCAGATTCTGTAGCAATAACTAATACCGCGGTGACTATGAGGACGCTCCCGGAGATTTTTAGGAGTGTGATAGGTTCTGAGAAGATTATGTGTGAGAGTATGGTGGCTGTGAGAGGTTCTGCTGTAGATAGTACGGTAGCTCTACTCGCTCCGACGTTCTTCATACCCACCATGTAGAGGAAGTATGCGATAGCTGTTACAAATACTGCTAGGTAGGTAGCTATGGCTAGGATCTCCCTGCTTGTGGGGAGGGCAGGGCCTCTCATGAGAGAGTGGAACATGTATATAGGTGGGAAGGCCCAGGCAGCTGTCCCTATGGCAACCATGTCCGGACTAGCACCACGTAGTAGTGCGGCCTTACTCGAAACTATGTAGAGAGCGAAGAATATGGAGGAAGCTACTGCTAGAGCGAGCCCTAGAGGATCGTAGCCTAGATCTCCGAAGCTTACGAGGGTAGCACCTAGAACAGAAAGTGCGAGGGCTGTGTAGGTTCTGGCCGTTATATTCTCTCTAAGGAAGAACTTAGACAGAAAAACAACTAGAACCGGGTGGGTATATAGGAGCAGGGAGGCTGTAGAAACACCAACATACTTAACGGCGTAGTAGTATGTGAGGTGGAAGGGGCCCATCACAGCGACACCTATGACGGCGACAATGACGTGACTACTTAGGCTAGCTCTCCTCACCATGGAGAGAGCTACGTAGATGGGGACCATAAGCGCGAGCCTAAGTGAGAGTATCTCCTCCGGTGTAGCTCCAAAGCCGTAGCTTAACCTAGCACCAATCCCGGTAGTACCCCATAGGCAGGCAGCTAAGACAACTAGGAGAGGCCCTAACCTACCACCACTCAGAGAGATCCTCATCTATGACCTAGACTTTAGTTTAGCAAGCCAATAAAATAGCATGTAACCCATCAACCGGTTATCTCCTATACTATTAAGGAGTCTTAAGGCCCCTCATAATGTCATCTACTTTAATGAGGTACTGACCTTTTACTACCTCAGTGATGTAATGGTTAGAGCAAGTATGAAACCGATAACGAATGCTTTGTGAACCCAGAATATGAGCTCCACCTTGTCCTTGCTAACGTTATTACCTTCCTTTATGTAACTACTAACGAGCTTCAGTAGTTTCTGTATCTGAGTATATAACTTCCCGCTGAGCCTATCCGGTATTGACTCTAGTGAGTATATGAGACTTGAGACCTCACTCAGCGGGTATATGCTTATATTTCTACCCATTTTTTCGTACCATGTATATACTTTAGTGCTGGAATATATAAGCACTAATACTTGGCTTAGGATTATTTTTACTTGCTTATACTTTGACTGGGAACCCTAAGTAAGAAAGTGTAAGAAAGTAATATAATGCCCTGCTCGAAAATATCTTGGTGCTAGAATGATTAGTCTAGCCGAATTGAGTGGGGCCATATCGAAGCTAGTTGAGAATGTCAAGGACTCTGTGATTACTATAGTTACTGAGGTACCCCACCCAGCTATGTTATTTGGAGAGAGGCCTGTAACCGGATACGGCTCCGGCTTCGTTTTCTCGCCGGGCTACGCCATAACGAACGCCCATGTTGTTAGAAGTGCTGCGAAGATAGTGGTAATATACTCCGACGGGTCCCATGAGGAGGCTGAGGTACTGGCAGTGGACCCGACTAAGGACCTGGCCCTGATAGAGGTCGGGGGAGCTACTAAGCCCATAGCTATGGGTGACTCCGACCTGGTTAGGGTTGGGGATATAGTCCTCGCTATCGGGTCCCCCCTCGGGCTTCCAGGCCCGTCCGTGACTATGGGGGTGGTGAGCGCTTTGGGGAGGACTATAGCTGGGGAGGAGATAATACTTGAGGACCTGATACAAACTGACGCAGCTATTAACCCAGGAAATAGTGGTGGCCCCCTCGTAAACGCTCAGGGAGAGGCTATAGGTGTCACCACAGCTATAGTACCGTACGCGCAGGGGATAGGGTTCGCGATCCCCATAAACACTGTGAGGAGGTTCCTAGATATGTTGAGGAGGTATGGGAGGCCGATAAGGGCCTGGATAGGGGTTTACGTAGCTAACCTAAGTAAGACAGCTGCTAGGTTAATGAGCCTACCCGTAAGTGAGGGGGTAGTGGTAGTTAAGGTCGTTCCGGGGACCCCCGCACACCGAGCTAGGATTAGGGAGGGTGACGTGATTGTCCGAGCAGGTTCTAGGGAGGTTAAGAGGATAAGGGACCTTAGGGAAGCCATCGAGGACAACATAGATAAGGGGGTGATAGACCTCGAGGTCGTTAGAGACGGGAGGAGGCTCTCGATCCAGGTCCCTATAATGATTCAGGAACTATGAGAGGTGCAGTACTTGGAGGACTCCCTCCTCCAGGTAGTCAGACTAGATGAAATAGCTCTAAAATACAGAGTTAGCTGCGAGATTTGCGGTAGTCAGGTAGCGATGATGTTTGACGGTCTTGAGGTGAGGATTATTGAGGAGGGAGGTGGTTACGTAGCTATGGTACAGCTACCGCTACCGGGGGAATACCTCGACGAGTACCTGGAGAGGGAATATATGAGGAGGTACTGCCTCTTTCTCAGCTTCGTTAGGGCTGGGGCACTAACCGGTATTAGGTACGAGCTGAGGGAGGAGATCCCGTCACTTATAGCTAGGATAGAACTCGGGAATCTAGGTAGTGCTGCGAGGTTTGTTGAGAGGGTAGCTCAGGCATATGAGGAGGTAAGAAATAGGTGTTGAGCTAGCTACCTACAGCCCGAAGATCTTGATTACATCCTTAGATGCGTAGCCCCAGGGCATTGACTGCGTGTTGTAGGCTCCGTGAGCTCTCCCATCTCTGTCTATGACTATCATACCTGCTGTATCAGCACCAAATCTAGCTGTGAACTCCTTCATCACCTCCTCAGACACCACCGCAGGGTCCCCACCTCCGCACATTCTATCAACTACCCTCAGGCTCAGGCTGAACATTATTATGTACTCACCTATACCGGTCGCTGAGGCAGCTCCACAGCTCGTAGCGTACAGCCCCGCACCGTAGATCGGTGAGTCCCCGACACGCCCAGGCATCTTCAGGAACACCCCGCCAGTACTCGTAGCAGCAGCTACCTCGTGCTCGGAGTCTACAGCAACAGCACCCACAGTGTCCCCGAGGCCGAAGAGCTTTAGCCAGAGCTGCTGCGACTTGGAGTAGAATTTCTGGGGGATCTCACCAGCTAAGATCTTCTGCTTAGCCTCCTCATACATCTTCCTAACCCTCTCCGCTACGCCGGGATGCTTCGGGAGCCCGAGCCTCTCAGCTAGTCTATCAGCAGCCTCCCCGACCACCAGGACATGGTCCGTATTCTCGAGGACGTATCTTGCCAGCACAATGGGGTTCTTAGGGTACTTCACGAAAGCTACGGCACCCGCCCTACCGAGCTTGCTGTAAGCTACACCAGCATCCATACTCACAGAGCCTGTGAGATCTACTGTGCTACCGGTCCCAGCATTTAAGATCCCAGAGTCTTCGAGGACCTTAACCGCCTCAACAACCATGTCTAGAGCAGACCCTGTCCTCGCAGCCCTCATCCCAGCATCCAGCGCAGCAGATACTACCTCTGAGACAGCCTTAGAGGATTCAGGGTCCCTAGGTTTCCTACCAGCCCCCGCGTGAACAGCTATAGCCGGAACAGGCACCCGGCTCTCACCGTAGCTACTATCAAGCCTAGGTTAAAGTATTGGTATCTCAGCCTAGGACTACGTTAATATCTTGTTCCACACTACCTCCTGATGGAAGCTGGTATGTCCTGCGATCATAAGTCTGAGTCAGAGAGGCTAGCTAGTGTACTGAGGTCGTATGGATTTGAGAAGGTGAGGGTCGAAGGCTACGGGAGCTACCACATCGTGGTAGTTGAGGTATGTGATGATTTCTACGTGTTTACCTCGGTTTCCTGCTCCGACTCAACCTACTACTACGAGCTCGCTGTGGGGGACGAGAACTTCATTATAGCCCTAGAGAAGGTTCCGTGCTTAGATAGGGCTGTAGAGGTGATTAAGAAGGTCTATGAGCTGGCTGTGCCCCGCTAGACTGATCACCCCGCATCTTCACAGCCCTCAGAGGGCTCCTTGGGGTGATGTGTGGTAGCGGGGCCGTGGTACCTTCTTTAGTGAGCTAATAAGTCCTCCTAGCTATCAGTCCCTGGTGTAGTGAATAGAGGGGAGTGAGGAGCTAGGGTACTGGGTTGGGAGGCTATCGAGAGGTTGCCGTCTCTGCATGGCTGGGGCTAAGTCGGTCCTCTTCGTTACCGGTCTATGTCCTGAGGGTTGCTACTACTGCCCTATATCTCCCCAGAGGAAGGGTAGGGACGTTACGTTCGTTAATGAGGTACCCGTATCAGATGTTAGGGACATAGTGGACGAGATTGCTGCCTCTATGTCTGAGGGGGTTGGGGTGACTGGTGGTGAGCCTATGCTGGTTTTGGATAGGGTTGTGACCGCCATAAGGGTTCTGAAGGAGGTCTTCGGTAAGGACTTCCACATACATCTCTACACCTCCGGCACCGGGGTTTCTAGGAGCTCCTTGGAGAGACTTGTCAGTGCCGGGCTGGACGAGCTCAGGGTCCATGTATTATCAAAGCTCTCGCTAGATGCCGTTAAAACAGCTCTCGAGTTCCCTGTGGACGTAGTTGCTGAGAACCCGGTGATCCCAGGTAGCTCGAAGTGGTTAGTGGAGCTTATTACTGAGCTGGATAGGTTGGGGGTTAGGTACGTGAACCTCAACGAGCTGGAGGTCAGTGAGTTGAACGCGGACTCCCTAGCTATGAGGGGGTTCAAGACCTCACCTAACGGTAGGTCAGTAGCAGGTTCTAGGGAGACAGCACTCACCGTCCTCATGTGGGTTGAGGATGAGGGACTGGAAATCTCTGTCCATTACTGCCCAGCTATCTACAAGGACAGGCACCAGTATCCGAAGAGACTTAATAGAAGGGCTACCGCAACTAAGAGGGTGTTCGAGGAGGTGGAGGGAGGTCTAGTTAGGTGGGTTGAGCTAGGACACTCAGGACTAGCGCGGAGTCTTTACCTAGCTGACATGGCTATAAAACTTGGGGAAGTGTTCGCCATCCACCCGAGGATCGGTAGGGAGCTGAGATCCGGTAAAGTAGTTGAAGCCCTCCCACTCAGCCCTAGGAAAGTGCTGAACGAATATGAGGTGAGTGAGGAATGATGAGACTGGAAGTGAGGGATCTAAACAAGCTCCTCAAGTACTTCGCCGACCTAGGCTACACCATAGTTGAAGGCCCTCACGCAGTCCTCCACGACGGATCTGAGGTAGGCTCGTGGACCCTCCTCAAGGGGTCTGAAGTGGTTGGTGAGTTAATAGCTCACTACATAGACAGCCACTACTACGCCCTCATGAAGACGGAGGGAGCTTCGGATAGGGAGGTGATGGAGGCGCTCCTACACGTCCACAGCGCGGAGCTCTGGAGGGTCCCGGTGGAGGAGGTAGTGCTGATAGCCTCCGAGGACCTCTCCAGGGAGATAGTAAAGTACGAGGACAGTATACCGTCAGAAGAAGCTGAGGAAGCCTTAGCTCACTACAAGCTGAGAGAGACAAAAATAATCGATAGATTCCTCAGAAGGCTACTGGAGCCCACAGAAGAACAATAAAAGCTCCACCAGGAAGTCAGTAGGGGCCCGTGGCCCAGCCAGGATAGGGCGCCGGCCTGCGGAGCCGGAGGTCCCGGGTTCAAATCCCGGCGGGCCCGCTAGTTCCTTAATCACTTAATGAAACTACTCCGCGTAATTGACCTCCCCAAGTGTGATGGAAATTACTAGTCAGTGTTGCCGTAAAGAGTTTTCGATAGCTAGATCTACCTTAGCAAGCGTTTTTAAAGTTCCCCAACTGCAGATCCTTTTCGAACATCTCTAGTCGTTAACAGGATGAGAATTATGTGTCGTGCTATGCGTATTGGAGGATCCGATCCTTTGGATTGGACTACTAGGCGTATTGTTAAGGGTATGTTAATAAGTGATGCCGGCAATTTGTATTGAGACGGAGTGTGGGTTAGTTATGCCTGAAGTCTCAGAATACGTTGTTAACGTTAAGCTCGCTGAGATTCTCAGTGAGGAATTCAGCATTGACTGTAGAGCTGAGAGAGTAGTTAGTCGTAGAAGACCGGACGTGAGGTGTTACTATAGAGGGTTTAGAATAGGTGTGGAGGCTTCATACGATAGAGTTGATGCTGAGGAGGATGCTGAGCAGAGAATTGAGAAAGATCTTGCGGACATAGCTATAGCTTTGTGGATTAAGACTCGCTATAGTGATACTCCTGAGCAGGAACTCTATGAGAGCATTAAGAGGTCAAGATTTGATGTAAAGATCTTCATTCCAATAGAACCTACTGGATTACTTAAATACATTGAAAGTAGGTCTGGACTAACAGCTGAGCCCGCCACTCAATGGCTTACCGATATCGATATTCCCACACTCGGAGCTCTAATAAAGGACAGCATAGAGTTCGTAATTAAGGAAGAGGAGGTTGAAGCTAGAATTAAGGAGCTACAGAACAAAATAAACGACTTCATCAGAGTACTGTCAAGTCTTGAAAGCGCGCGTTTAGTGCGGGAGAATATATACAACATACTCTACAAACTTTACGGCCTCTCGGTTACTGAAGCTAGAGAACCTGAGATAGTCTTCGGCCATGCTGGTCTCTCCATACTTCTATCAGCGATATTCTATGAACACGTAAGGTTTAAGCACGGGCTCCCACCGCTCTCGGAGTACGTTGGTAGATATGGTGCTATAGAAGGTCTTAGAAGGGCTCTCGAGGATTTACTTAAGATAGACTATAGGGCAGCTCTCGAGTTAGCTATAGAGATACTAAACACTTTGCCGGGTGAAATGAGTAGAAGTGTGGAGAGTCTTATAGATCTCGCACACGTAATTGCCTCAAATACCGCTCTACTAAGGAAGGACTTCGCTGGTAGGGTGTACCATAAGATAACTGGTGATATAGCTGTTAGGAAGGGGTTCGCAACATTCTATACTGAGGTTCCGGCAGCGTATCTACTAGCATACCTAGCTACGTTAAGCTTGCTGGGATTAGATAGGAGGGATATTCCCAGCCTAACTAGGGAGGAAGTTCTCAACGTTATCGAGAGAATTAAGGAGGTTAAGGTAGGGGATTTCGCTTGCGGTAGTGGGACCCTCCTCACAGCATCTTACAGTGCTTTAATGCGTATAGCATCGGAGCTTAACTACTACCACTACCTCGACTTAGATCTCGATGAAGTTGGGAGGGTGATTGTTGAGAACAACATCTACGGTATTGACGCGCTTAGATATGCTTCTCAGATAACGGCAGTAAACCTAGCACTAATAGCTCCGGGCACTATATCGAAGGAGAATATATTCACGATATGTTTGGGTGTTACATCTAGTAGGATCCCACTACTCGGAAGTCTGGAGCTGATTAATGATAGTAGGAAGGTGGGCGGGCTCCTAGCCTTCATCGAGAAAGAATTTCGGGAAACCGTGAAGAGAACCACAGTTGAGGGTGTGGAGGGTAAGTTCTCGATACCTGAAACCTTCGACTTGATCATCATGAACCCACCATTTACGAGAGCTACTGGTAGAACCGAAGGTTTTACTGGGAGTAGAGGACTCTTCGGATTCATAGCAGATGAAAATTCGCGGAAAATTCTTATTGATGCCTACGAGAAAGTTAAGGAGAGAGTACGTGAAGACTTGAGGAGCATTGCTGAAGATAGTTCCCAAATACTTCCAGCACATATTCAGAGAATACTGAAGGGGGAGGAGGGGTTAAAGCAGTACCTAGCTATTGGACAGGCAGGTGAGGCCCTCCTCTTTCTCTACTTAGCGTACAGATACGTTAAAGACGGTGGAGTCATAGCTTTCGTTCTACCGAGAACCCTCCTTGCCGGGGTATCGTGGTTCCTAGCTAGAGTCCTACTAGCAACGAAGTTCCACCTAAAGTACGTAGTAGTTAGTAACGACCCTGAGAGAGGCTACAACTTCTCGGAGAGTACGTTATTAAGTGAGACACTGATAGTTGCTGAGAGAACAGACACTCATAGTGATGATGAGGAAACAGTATTCGTAAACCTCGTAAGGAAGCCTTCATCCGCTTTAGAAGCTTCTACCTTCGCTAGTGAGGTCATTAGATCTACCCGTAGAAACACACCGTATGTAGAGCTACTAGGCAGGGTTAGAGCTACGATAACAAGGATCCGCAGAAAGGAGCTTCTAGAACACGTAAATAACTGGCACGTATTTGTAGCTACCCCGGATAGCCGTCTTCTGGATGTATATAGAGAGCTCACTAAGGGGTATGTGGTGGGATTATGAAGAGGATTATAGCTGTACCCATCGCAAGGCTTATAGACGTTGTTGAGAGTGTCGGTATAGATTCACCACGATTCCACGATCATTTTAGTAGGAGTGTTGGTAGAACTCCTTACCCGGTCGTCTATAGTGGTGAGGAGGCTGTCAGAACCAGGATGCTTGTTAAGCCTAACTGCTATGTCGTCCCTAAGGATAGTAAGGGTGTAGATCTATTCAAGAAGTATAGTTCGAGAGTCCTCGTTCCAGATAGGATATGGTGGGATACTGCTCACGTTATAGCTATATATGCCTCGGAGCCTGTCATCTCAAACATCTTCTACGCAGTTAGGCTTAAGTGTAATTCTCCAGAAGCTGAGAAGGTCCTCGTCTTATGGCTTAACACTACGTGGGGAATTCTCTCTGTTTTAATGAACAGGGCAGAGACGCGGGGACGGTGGACGAGGTTGAAGGTAGCTCATTGGATGCTCTTACCGGTATTAGATGTATGCTCCCTCAATAAAGAAACATTGAGACGTTTAGCTGAAGTCTTCGATAGATACGCTAGTAACGATCCCGGAAGAATACCTAGTCAATACGACCCAGAAAAACCGAGTCCTGTTAGGCTCGGTATTGACGTGGAGTTCATTAAAGCTTACAACCCATCTATAAACGAGGACTCCATTAAAGAAGAGCTGAAGAACCTTTACAAGCACATGGATATAGCACTAAAATCGTGGGTAGGATTAGAGGTTCTTTAAATTAGTGATAGCTTCTTATTCATGTTGGAAATAAGAACTTTATTCTCCCACACCGTCGCGTTGGCTGTAGATGTCTGCCTCTAAGTTACCTTGATATTGAAGACTCTAGATGAGAGGAACTACCTAGAATCTGGCCCTACATAGCCCAGATAATGTCTATCACCTATGTAACTACTAGGAGAGGGCCCCACCTAGAACCCTATGCTCAGGGCCTTAAGGTTCTCTCCCAATAAGCTAGGGGCTAAACTTTTGCTACATAGGGATGCCGGATATGAGCGTGTTCCTACCCGAGGGGGTGTACGAGGTAGTGGAGGCTGAGAGACGTAACATGAGAGTGTCGACGTACATAAACCAGGCGTTTTGTGAGTAAGACGAGATACTCGGGAGATAGGAGAGTAATGGCCTACACACTGCTAACTGTCCTGGATAGGTTGGGGCAGATACTCGCGGAGCGGGAGTGATAAAAAAGTCATTTAAATATCTTCGTGAATAGGGGGTATAGTATTGCTGCTAACGCTACTCCCAGATACCAGCTCAGGCTTGTTGGGAACACTAATGGTCCTACGTTCGTTACATCTCCTACTACATAGCTGAATAAGTATATGCCTGCTATTGACGAGATGTACGTCAGTATAGCAGCGTAGTTGAAGCCGTTTCTATACCAGTAACTACCTGAATCGTTGCTGTATAATTTCTCGATATCGTAGTTCCCTCGCTTAACCAGGTAGTAATCTGCGAGCATTATACCAGCTATCGGGCCGAGTAGAAGCCCGTAATTAGCAGTAAACAGTGTTACGTAGTTAACAACATCAGGGCCTTTCTCGACAGCCCACCACGGTGCGAGGATGAACCCTATTAAGGCCGCTAACGCTAACTTGTACACGTCTTTACCTACTCTTAAACTATACACAATCACGTTCATTAGAGCTGGGATATTTGCTGTGATGTCCGTGCTGAATGGAGCTGCGAACGCGAATATTTGCCCTAAGATCACTGCGATGAAGCCCGGAGCCGTGTACAGTATTATCTCCTGTGGAGTACTGTAGCCGGTGTACAGAGCCATGTAGTATCCTAGCAGGGACGCTACTATGGAGGTAACTACGATTCCTAGCATAGACCCTATAGTTAGAGCTCTTAATCCACGTTTACCTGCGTATAACCCCCTCGAGAGGTCGCTTATGTTGAGACATATCGTGGCCCAGAAGTTTGTTTGAACAACTAGGTATAGGATGAATTCCTTGGAGAGGAATCCAACCCCGCTTGGGACAGTTACGTTCACTGCTCCGTGCCTACCTAGGTAGGTAGTTAGCCAGATGAAGTAGAGTAGTAGTAACGGCCCCGAAACGTTTACGAACCTAGCGATCGTCCTCAACCCTCTCGCCACAATTGCTACAGCTAGTACCACGTACACCGCGAGAGCTAGTACTACGTACCTGAACGAGCTCTGTACTATTATAGATGGATCTCCACCACCGTAGCCTACTGTGTACAGAGCTATCATTACGATAGCTAAGCTGGCACTGTAAGCCTCTATCCCGTACCAACCCGCACCGACAATCCCCCTCAGGATGACAGGTATGTGCGAGCCCCTCACACCCCAGCTCGCTCTCAATTGTATAGGGTACGGAATGCCGTACTTTACCCCTGGAATGCCGTTTAAGATCATTAAAACGACGGTCGCTAGATTACCTAGGAGCGCCCCGACAGCTACCTCCAGCAGGTTGAGCCTTAGGTTGTAGCCGATCGTTCCTAGGAGGAACAGTGGTATACATACGTTTAAGCTGAACATCATCCATGAGAAGGTCACCGTACCATATAGACGCTTATCCTTTGGTATCGGTTCTAGGTATTGCCTCCCGCTCAAAGCCCACCTCAAGACAGAGCAAAGCTTTTAAGCTTTATCGAGGTCTCCTTAGGAACTCGCTTTTTACTTAGCTACCTTCTTTATGTCGGTAGTATGGGTTGGCCTCCGCTGACTCACTGTGGGGTGACGACCTTAGGGAGTTCTGTAGGAGGTGTCTTAGGTGTTGCTACGGTACCGAGATGGTACTGCTCAGGGAGGATATCGAGAGGCTTAGGAGGCTTGGCTTTAGGGGGTTCTACGAGATCAGGGGAGGGTTCTACAGGCTTAGAAACATCAGTGGGCGCTGCTTCTTCCTAGATACCGTAGGTAGAGGCTGTAAGGTATATCGAGATAGACCGTCCGGTTGCAGGATCTACCCCTAGTCTACGACGAGGAGTTAGGGGTGGTACTAGACTCCGAGTGCCCTATAGCCAGTAGGCTTCCGAGGGAGTGGATTGAAGCAGCCTTGGAGAACCTCAGGGAGTTCCTTAAGGCTTTGGAGAGGGAGTACAACTACAGGGTGAACTGGAAGCTCTTCAATGACTTAGCATCCCGATTGATAGGTAGCTAGGGCACTCTAGGTCCGGGGTAGAGGAAATACTTCTGTTTTGTGTAAGGTTTATTGATTTGGTATCTAGTGTATCATGTCCATGCCCGGCATGTGAGTAGATCAAGCCCGAATGAGTGTGTGAGTCAGCAGATCTCTCAATCAATTATACATTGAGATCTAGCGGAGTTAGTGTATGAACTACTTTGACGTGACCTTAAAGTATAGTGCTTCAGATCGAGACTTCTCCAAGTAGTTTACTTCAGAGATAATGGTATGCTCTACGTCGAGTATCCTAGCTAGCTCTTCAAACACTAGGCGAGCATAATCCTTTGAGGCCTCTAAATCACCTAAATCTAGAAGTGACCTGCGCCCACCAGAAGCAACAATCTTAACTAACGTTTCATTCTCCCCTTCCAAAACAATCGTCGTAGCAACTAGGTAGTTACCTGCTCTAAGAAAGTACTTCTCACCTACAGCAACAGCAACTCTAGGCTTAGTCTCTACTACCTCTAAGTACACGTTCGACGCTGGGGAAACGGACTCTAAGGCCTTAACGACCTGAGTAAAGGGCGCCTTGAAGCTAACTAAAACACCGTGCGCTAAACACCTTATCAACCTCACCCCCAAAATACTCACCCTTACTAGCTTCTTATTTACAGCATTCTAGAACTCCTAGGTGTAGAATTTAAATAAGTTATAGTTTTAACTTGCGGATTTGGGGTTACGCTAATGCAGCTACATGAAGTAGTGGTGTTTGCTATTATAGTTACCTTAATTCTTTATAGGTATTAATATAGTCATTCCTATATTAGAGAATAAACTACGAAGTAAAATTCCAGTACGAATACGAAATATTTTCTCGTACTGTATTCCAATAACATCGTATGTACTAGATGAGTTAGGTAATTTAAGAGAGGTTCCTCCCAACCTAATTTCAGGAAAGTTGGGAAAGCTTTCCCTAAGAATTCAGAAAAGTGAGTTGGAAATTGCGAGGATGATGCTAAGCAGTATGAGGTCAAAAAGGTCTTCACCACCCTTACTATATGAAATTATTTTCGTTGTCTTCGCTGTAGTAATGTTCATCACGGCTCTAACATCGCGTAAAGCAGAGGCAGGTGCTATAGGTACTCTCCTAGCTTCCGTGGTTCTCGCGGTCACCACCATAATTAACCCTAGACAGCGAGGTAGTACTCCAATAGCACTATGTATAAAGGATACGTCAGGTAAGTTGAGGAGGATACCTCTAGATTCAATCCCAGATGAGCTGAGGAAGCAGCTTCAGGAGAGAATCCCGTGGTTCCTGGAGATACTGGAGGAAGTGAGGAGGATACAGAGTGAAAAGAAATCGGAAAACTCCATCTGTACAGAAATATTGCTCTCGGTGCTATAGTAGTATTTACTGCATCTCTAATAATACTTCTCCTATTTCACTACTACTACAATCCCTAACTACTAGCTTTTTAAGTTAAACACAGTTAAGACTGTTAACTACAACTAGTTCTGGCTAAGGGCTGAAGCAACCGAGTACGTAATGTTATCACTCCGCTCCGAACACAGTAATGCTTGTAATGCTTTCCACTATGCTTACGTCTTTACTTTCTCTTTCGGTTAGGTATGTATATGCGGACCTCAAGACGTCTTCAATGAAGATCTTTAAAGAAATAATTTCTACTAAACTTCTACTAGGGCAGTACATTATGGTGGTCACGGCTATCGAAGTAGTTTTCGTAGTTCTCAACTAATCTTCTTAAAGACCTAACAACCTCCTTAAGGATATCTCTACTCAAGTTGAGCTATCATAATCAGCAATGCGGGATCTCCTCACTACTCCGCGCGCGAAACTCTCATCACCACTAACTAAGCCTAGCGTAACTTAAAACCTATGTAGTTAGGTGCTTACCTCCTCTGGCTAGAGCTACGACCTTATTAGATAGCTCTACAATCCTCCTTACCCTACTTAGAAAGTTGTGGAAATTCTAGGGGTACTAGTTCCTTAAGTTTCCTCTCCTTCGATACTGATCTACCTAGTTCAGCTAGGAGCTCCTCATCAGGGTCCTAAAGCTCCTTCTCGCTACTTAGAGCTAACTCAAGTAGCTCCGGGTCATCTAATGGAACCCACTCACCTAGATAGTGATTAAAGTCCGGAGCCTTAATAGTACCTATTTATAGTAGCTACCTCCGTCAGATATTCATCTAGGCTCGTTAATTAAGTTAGTTAGCAGACTTTACGCTAGATAAGCCGTTTCTATCCTCCTACCTGATGTGCTAGCTCCGCACCGCACTGTAGGTTATGGATGGCTTGGTAACTTATGTTAATCTGGTAACAGCCTGCTTTTCCGCGTGTTTTTAAGTTATCAGTGTCTTACTTCGGGGTTGAGTAATGAGGGTTTCAGTATCTATTGAAGAAGTTGTGAACGCTATTACTGGGTGTATTGATAGGGGTGATATCAGCTGTGCTGTCAATATATTCAAGTCTTTAAGCCCTCCGGATGCTCTAGATGTTTTAGTGAGGCTCGGTAGTGACTACAGGAGGGAGATTCTCCTAGTCTCGGACCTGGACAACATCGCGGACGTCATGGCCCGCATGCCGGATGAGATACTGTTTGAGATAGCCTCCATTAGAGGTGTGGACGATATAGCTAAGGTGCTGTCCAAGCTTCACGTCGACGACATAGCTGACGTACTAATTAAAATCCCGCCGAAGATTAGGACCGAGGTTCTCAGGGCATTACCCCAGGAGCTCTCCGCTGAGGTCGTGAAGGTAATGAAGTACCCTCCGGAGAGTGTTGGCGGGATAATGACTACGCAGGTACCTGTATTTGATGAGGACCTCACAGTCGGTGAAGCAGTAAACATCTACGTCAATAAAATGAAGTTAGGTCTCTACGACAAGCATAACTACATATACGTAGTCAACAAAGAGAAGAGGCTGGCTGGGCGCATCGATGTTAGGACCTTACTTACGAAGCCTAGAGATCTTAAGTTAAGAGACTGCGTGGAGAAGGTAAGCATCCATGTAGACCCGCTGAAGGATCGGGAGGAGGCCGCTAGGATAACCATATCCTACGACCTAATCGAGGTACCGGTAGTAGACTCCAACGGGGTTTTCTTAGGGATAGTATCGCTTGACGACCTCCTCGACGTGGTCGTCAGCGAGCACACTGAGGACCTACTGAAGTACGGTGGTTTCCTGGATGTCATTCGCAGTAGCTACATGGCTATCAGCCCACTAAAACTCGCGATTAGGAGGATCCCCATGATAGTCTACCTCTACTTAATAAACCTCGTCACAGGCGGTATCATCGCCTCCTTCGAGGAGGTTATCCAGAGAGTAGCCATACTAGCAGCCTTCATGCCTATACTAGCAGATAACTCCGGTAACATAGGTTCTCAAGCCTCAGCACTAATACTGAGAAGCCTTGTCACTGGTGAGGTGAAGCTCTCGAGGAGCGATGTAGCTAAAATCCTAGTCAAGGAGTTCCTGACGACCAGCTTCATGATCCTCTTCCTAGCGCCCGTAGCTTTCGGTATAGGTCTAACCATACCCCTACTAACCCTAAAGGACACGTACGTAGCTCTCAGAGTAGCTGTAACAGTAGTAATAGCACTCACAGTCTCATGCTACGTAGCAGACTTAGTCGGGGCGTTACTACCTATAATACTAGCGAAGCTGAAGATAGACCCAGCAGCAGCATCCGCACCAGTCATAACTAGCATCGCGGACATACTGACAGTCCTAACGTACTTCACAGTAGCTACCCTAATGCTGGGGATTTAGGGGCCTGGCTCAGCAACACCGATACTGACCTACTTCGAGTACTCTAAGGTCAGGAGGAGTACCCCCATATTGATGATTATTATCCCGTACGCCTCAAGTAGAGCTACTGAAGGCCATCCCCTAAGTAGCTCCACTAGTAGAGCCCCTAGAGGACCTAGAACGCTCAGTACAGTCATTGAGACGCTGAGTACTTTCCTCCTAGTTACGTATGAAGCTACGGAAAAACCGAGGAAGCTGAGCCAAACCTGAATAAAGAACCAGGTAGATACGAACGTATGTGGCCTAGTGGAGGATGGGAAAACCCCTATGAGCGATAAAAATATACCAGCAACAAAGAGTAGGGAAGAGGAGAACACCTCTAACTTAGCTCTAGCTACGTACAGTAGGTAGAGGGAGAAGCAGCATGCGAGAAGTCCGGAAACCATCAGGCCTACATTATAGACCCACGGTAATCTAGCCTTGGGAGCACCTAGATCACTGAAAGCATGCTCCCACAAGTTAAACCACGGATTGATACTAGCTGAGGCAACTATAGTGAGCCAAGCAGTTACCGAAGCTAATATTCCTGTGAGTCTCCAGAGCAGTAGGAGAGTCCGACCTAGGGAGGGATAGTACCTCACGTTGCCCACCGCGCACTCCTACCTACTATTATACCCCTCTTTAAAGTTAGGGAGCCGGAAATCTTCTATTAGCTTCGGTTGTTTTGATGTGTTATCAACGTATGTTAGAAGGGGTGGGAAACGACCTAAAATGAGTTAAACTACCTCTCCCTTACTGAGTAGCTACCTTCAGGAGGTTTAGCTGAGCTAGTACCTTAGATGTATGCCTCACAAGCCAGGTGTTTCTATATGTCGAGCTGCCTGTTGTTATTAGCTCCGCGGCTACTTTCCTCTGCGTATCGTCTAGGAATACTAGGCCCGCTAGGAAGATCTTCTCCTCCTCAGTTAGCGGCTTACCTAGCTCACCAGGTAGCTTAATGAGTGCTTGGCCTAAGGTGCTTAGACCCCAGTTATCGTCGCCTACATTGACTACGAGGGGGTTCCACCTAAGTAGCACATCACGAACCCAGGAACCTCTAGGCCTAAGACTAGGGTAAAGCTTGCTCAACTCAGTCCCTATCTCCCTCCTACTCCTAGGCCCTGCTGTTAGAATCCTAGCAACATCTCTACACCTAACATCAAGCAAAACCATGTGTAGGACCGAGTTTATGGTCTCTACAAAGTTTATATACTGTACCGGACACAGACCCTAAATCTGAGGATCATCAAAATAATCCTCACCTCGATATCCACCTACAACTAACTTAGGTAACTCCACGAAGCATTCCTAGTGCTCCGAGGAAGTTCAGTATCTCACGTATAGCTTCATCCGGTGCTTCCTCGTGTGGTAGGTGACCTACTCCAGGTACTACTCGTAGGGATGTATAGGTATGGTTAGCTAAGGCAGCGTGAAGCTCTAGAGACGAGTGTAGCGGTACTATCTCATCATACTCACCGTGGACTATGAGTACCGGGATCCTAATCCTATCCAGCTCTCTACTGATATCCGGGAAATTCCCGTACTTCATGACCCAGAAGAGACCTCTATCCCAGTTTCTAGCTTTAAGTGGGTACTTGTACCCAGCAACTACCTCCTCTGTTAGGAGAGTTTTATTGTACCAGGCCCTGTAGAGTACTTGCTCGAGACTACCAACATACTGCCTAACAAGTAGCGGGCCGAAACGGTCTGATAGCGGGAAGTTGAGTAGGAGGTCCCAATACCAAGGCCTGCTCCAACCCCTCCAAGCCGGTGCTATAAGTACTAGACACTCAACTAGCTCCGGGTACTTCAGGGTAAATAGTAGGGCCAGCCCACCACCAGCTGAGTGACCAATCAGGACTGCCTTAGATACGTTTAGGGCCCTCATAAGCCTCCGCAACATCTCTACAGCCCCGCTACTAGTGTATGGGTTGTATGGGGGCCTGTGCGGATCAACTCTCTCGGTTAGCCCAAAACCCGGTCTATCGTAGGCTACTACCCTACCGTAACTAGAGAGATTCTCGATTAAGTACCTCCAGGAGAAGACACTCGCACCGAAGCCGTGGAGTAGTATGTAGGTAATATTCCCGGACCCTCCATCGACGTAGTAGACCTTGAAGCCGTCAAGCTCTAAGAACGCGCCCCCAGGCTTAGCTAGAACCTCTACGGGCTCCCCCACCTCAGGTATCGGTACTAGAGCTAGGAGTAGTACTAGAAGTGCTACTACTGAAGCCACCCATACTTTCCTATAAGACCGCTTGCCGAGCGGAGTCTTAGAGTCCGGCACAGCTTGAACACCGCTGGAAGTAGAGCCTCTGACCTCCTCCCCGCTCTAAAGGGTGGGGGTTCCTGTTAGTGCGGGGAGGTTTGGGGCTACATTCCCGGGTTTAGCCCCGGGCTGGGTCTCCAGCCCTTTACCCCTATCCCGTGTGGGACTCGGGGTTATGTGGAGTATGTTGTAGGCTCCTACTAGGTCGGTGTTGAATGCCTTGTTTAGAGTGGTGCACTTGAATAGTCCTCTCTTGACTCTGACTCCGCATTTACGTCCGTGGATTGGGCAGGTTTGGGAGGTGTATGCTTCGTTGAAGTATATGACTGTTATTCCATACTCCTCTACTACCTCACCGATCCTCCTGAGGAGGTAGCTGTATGTCCAGACGTGGACGTTGTT
>JAGDWD010000004.1 GCA_023255955.1 Desulfurococcales archaeon
TGATAGATAGAGATGGCCAGCCCACCACACAGAATCTAAAAGATAGAATTGAAAGCTAGGTATGAGAGCCAGTACGCGCAGCCAACGCTTAAGAGGCGAATCTAAAAGATAGAATTGAAAGTGACTACCTCGCTACCCCAGCCTTCCCTAGCCCCAGTCGTTGAATCTAAAAGATAGAATTGAAAGCGGCTAGGAGGTAGCGGCCATGAGCGCGGTTCCAACCACGAATCTAAAAGATAGAATTGAAAGGTGGAGATATCCCTATCGCCTGGGCTACTCCCTTCTTGGAATCTAAAAGATAGAATTGAAAGTGATTACCAGACCTAGAACGCCTCTGATACACCGGCTCAATAATCTGAATCTAAAAGATAGAATTGAAAGCAATCCTTTTCAGCTTTAGATCTACCTCGGGCGCGTAGGTCAGAATCTAAAAGATAGAATTGAAAGTACGAGACGTCTTCCCAAGCTCCTCGAAGCCGGCTTTCTTATGAATCTAAAAGATAGAATTGAAAGGCGGGTCTGGGGGGTTTAGATCAGACAGGAAAAAAATTGTTTTGAATCTAAAAGATAGAATTGAAAGATAGATCACTCTATACTCTCTACCATCGTGCTCCACATCTACGAATCTAAAAGATAGAATTGAAAGTACTTCTCCCTCACGAGGATTGAGCGTGACGCTAACTTATAGGAATCTAAAAGATAGAATTGAAAGGTCTACGTGCCCGACGTCAGGGAGGTGCCATATGAGGTAGGGGAATCTAAAAGATAGAATTGAAAGACTGCACCAGGTAGTCCATGTACACCACCTCAGGAAGCTGAATCTAAAAGATAGAATTGAAAGGCGGATACCGGGGTTCACCTCCACTATATACTATACTTGAATCTAAAAGATAGAATTGAAAGGCGTAGGCTCGGGAGTCACTCTGCCCGTGACAATAACATCATCAAGAATCTAAAAGATAGAATTGAAAGATGAGCGCGTGAGGAAGGTTATAGCAAACCTAGCATTGAATCTAAAAGATAGAATTGAAAGTGTAGAGCGGACATAAGGTTCTTGGGCTTGATATTTCCTTATAAGAATCTAAAAGATAGAATTGAAAGCATATACGAAGACCCCGAGCGCGCCTCAAGGTACCTTGAGGTGCGGAATCTAAAAGATAGAATTGAAAGTAACCCCCAACATCTTAGCTCTCTCTTCTTCTAGTATCGAATCTAAAAGATAGAATTGAAAGTATTTAGGAATTCCTCATAGTCTTTTGCTGGTAGAGCTTTTTCCTCTGAATCTAAAAGATAGAATTGAAAGAAGGTATTAGCACTATCAACTAGCTTATCATATAGAGCTTTGAATCTAAAAGATAGAATTGAAAGGCACAACACTCTACGACGGAGACCACACAGTGCTCTTCAACCTGCGAATCTAAAAGATAGAATTGAAAGGGTAAGGTGTCCCTCAGGCTACCCCTCGCCAGCAGGTACATACTCGAATCTAAAAGATAGAATTGAAAGTCGGAGTCTCATATAGCTCGGATCCCAGCGGTGATAGGTTGGAATCTAAAAGATAGAATTGAAAGGACCTGTGGGTAACCAAGTTTACGGTCGCTGGGTAACCACATGAATCTAAAAGATAGAATTGAAAGGATAAGAGAGAGGGGTAGGAGGCCCTTGACCCCAGAGGAGGAGGAATCTAAAAGATAGAATTGAAAGGCAACCAAAGCGGGGTCTCGTAGCTTGGTGAGTTGATAGAGGAATCTAAAAGATAGAATTGAAAGGATCTGTTCCATCAACTGAGGCGACTGTTTTAGAGTGGAATCCGAATCTAAAAGATAGAATTGAAAGTATACTAGTTAATGACAGAAAAATGAGTTTATGGCATCTCCAAGTCCTGAATCTAAAAGATAGAATTGAAAGTCAAAGCCTTCTCAATGATTTCGTTAGTGACCTTAACCCCCTGAATCTAAAAGATAGAATTGAAAGAATAAAAAACCGGAAATATAGTAAAAAGCTTTAACCCCCCTAGAATCTAAAAGATAGAATTGAAAGACCGAAGGTGCTGGAGGAGTGGTTGCTGAGGTTCAGGGAGGAATCTAAAAGATAGAATTGAAAGTTACGCTATCGATAGCCTCCCTCAGATCCCTAGCTAGAGCAGAATCTAAAAGATAGAATTGAAAGGGGATAGAAGCATACGTAGAGCTACTCCTCAACAAGCTGAAAGCAGAATGAATCTAAAAGATAGAATTGAAAGTAGTACTGCTTAACGATTCTTGCTCGTTCTATGATCTTTCGCGTCTGAATCTAAAAGATAGAATTGAAAGGAGAATAGGGTTCTGGAGCTGGCCGTTACGGAGTTGAACAAGGTGAATCTAAAAGATAGAATTGAAAGAAGTTAGCTAGCACAATGCTGATATGTTCTAAGTAGAACTTGTGTGAATCTAAAAGATAGAATTGAAAGCACATACTCCATCAGGGAGTGGGCTGTCGGTGCTGTGACCACCGAATCTAAAAGATAGAATTGAAAGTCATGGAAATCTAACCATAACCTGTAGAATCTTATTATCTTTTTGAATCTAAAAGATAGAATTGAAAGTAAGCTTATCGGCGAGAGCATTGAGAAAGTCTATCAAGTAATGGGAATCTAAAAGATAGAATTGAAAGCCTTAGGTACCGCGGTCTCCTCCTTAACAGCTCCACTCCCCTGAATCTAAAAGATAGAATTGAAAGATAGAGCTTTCTCAAACTTCAGCAACCACACTGACGTAGCTCACGAATCTAAAAGATAGAATTGAAAGTAGTAAGAGTAATAAAGACTCCCACCTTATACCTACTAGAAGCGAATCTAAAAGATAGAATTGAAAGTTCTCACGATTAGTGTTTCACCTCCGTGTAGTACATGTACAGAATCTAAAAGATAGAATTGAAAGGTGCTAGATTTGATAACGCATTAACTAGGCTTATGAGTAGAGAATCTAAAAGATAGAATTGAAAGATAAGGTGGATAGACTCAAATTCTGGATAAAGACAATAAGAGGAATCTAAAAGATAGAATTGAAAGTACTTGGCTCTTTTACCTCCACCCTCACCGGAACTATCTTCCCCGAATCTAAAAGATAGAATTGAAAGACACATATGATTAGGATTAAGTAGGGTGAAGGACATGTCAGAGAATCTAAAAGATAGAATTGAAAGTTCAACTCTATAACTCTTCCTCTCCTTGCTCTCCTCGCTATGAATCTAAAAGATAGAATTGAAAGTCTCCATGATCTCACCTACCCACTCAAGGTAGTCTATAGCTAGAATCTAAAAGATAGAATTGAATTGGAAGATATATTACTGAACTAATTAGACTTTGGGGTTAGGTGGAGTAGTGAATGGGTGGGGCTAGGGTTAGGCTAGCCTTTGATTTCGTAGACTTTAGTTCAATATGTAGTAACTGCAGTAATAACTGTTGCAGGAGGTTCTACGCGGTTCTCCTTCCTGAGGAGGAGGGGGAGTTCTCTGAGAGTAGTTTTGAAATACCTACACCGCTTGGTTGTGTTAGAGCTATAGGGTCTAGGGATGGGAAACCCTGCCCGTATCTTGATGAGGCTGGTAGGTGCGGGATCTACCGTAACAGGCCTCTGGACTGTAGGCTATGGCCTGTAATGCTCTACTACGACTTTAAGACGGGGGAGAGGGTAGTGTATCTAGACCTAGACTGCCCAGCAGCTTCGGAGGGCCGCATACCTAGGGAGCTTATAGACACGATTGTTGGGGAGCTTAAGAAACTGGTAATAGATGAGGACTGGCTGAAGAGGTACACACTAGCTCCGTGGCCCAACAACCTAGCAGAGCTCTGCAGGCTTAGACCGTAGTGCCCTAGCTTACACGGAGAGTAAGCTGATCAACACGTTGCTCCGGGAATCTCCTCCCACCTAGACAGAGTAGGTGGCTAGCTACCTACCACTAGAGCACGATCCTCAGGACAGTAAAGCTAGTAAGTAGAGAGCTTCATCACTAAACCCATAGCCTTCCTCGCTAATAACTACCCACCAGCCGCAGGGCCGTGAAGATAGATGTAGAAGACCTAACGACTCTATCGAAGCACCCAGCTGTGAAGCTACAGTACTAGCTACTAGGTTTAACATAACATGTAGAAACTCTCTAAGGTGTTTAAAGCCTTACTAGGTACTACTATACCCCTCTCGCTACTCTATGGATGCCTATCCTACCGTAAGCTACTCACTCACAGTACACATCTCTAGGTAGGTAAACCAACCTACTTACATCTATATCCCTAAATCCCTAAAACTAAATCATCGAGTGTGGCGTTGGGAACGCACCACATCTGAGGTTTCTCCGACGCCAAGAACTCCTCCTAAGAATCTCGAATTCCACGAAAACACCCAAAGTCTCCGAGGCTAGAACTTAAAGAGAAAGAGAATAGAAGAGTTAACTACATCAAAACCTGTAAGTAATGTTTACGAAGTAAGATTATCTTGATGTTATTGAAGTAGAGAAGATAAGAAAGAATGTAGCTAAAAACCCATACTAATACTAGACTTCTAAGTTTAACCAGGTCTCTTCCTCTCCTGTAGTATTATAGCTTCACCTACCATGCCCGCAAAGACTCCCCAGAGACTTACATCTATGTAACCTGTCGGTAACCCTACTAATATCATTATCAACCCTAGCACCATTAATGCTAGTGCCAACCTCTTTCTCCACATCTTAGGGATCTCTAGGGGCATGCTCTCACCTTATTAGTCCTAGAGTACGACCAACCCACCATCCCGTGAAGTACACGAAGAGTATCGTGCATATGACGTTTATTACTATGGGTACTCTAGGAATCAATTCCTTAACTCTCTCCTTGGGCAATACTTTTGAAAGTTCCCTGGGCGCTACGTAAACCCAAGCAACTATGCTGAGCACTCCTTGGAGGACCACTAGTAGCGCTCCATCGAATATCGACGCCCAGGTAATCAGCTCCACGGGAGCGGTAGCGTAACCTAGAGCCCAAGCTAGTGCCCAGAGACCCATAAGTACCGTTATTATCCTGCGGAGAGTCTGCGTGGATACCTTCTCCGTTATCTTCGGATATATGTACCTAATCCCGTCCATAATTATTATCGGCCACCCAACTGACTGACTAATATTGGTGGACCAGAGTATGAAGAATGAACCTACTAACACGAAGAGCAGAGCTCTAGGTCCTAAGTAAGCCGTGTACATCTCCCCTATTACCTCAGCTAACTTAACACCTCCTGGTAAGAGCTGCCTAGGTGCTAAGATAGCGTAGCCAGCAATAAAGAACGCAGCAATTATCAATACAGTTAATATGCAGGCCAGAATAGCGTCCAGTAAGTGAGTTCTAATCCACCACCTCATATGTTTCCAATCCTCATCACCCATCTCCTTGTACTTATCCACACCTCCCTGCCTACCCCACTCACCATATCTAGCCATACCAAACATCTTCGAACCTACGATCCAGTAGCTATACCATATATGGCTAGCAGAGCCGCCAGCTGCCCATGAAAGTACTGGTAGTATTGTTACTAGTGGGTCAGGCGCTACAGGTTCCACACCCGGCGCCTTCACTGTAGCCCACGAAGCTGGAGGTGCTACATATCCTACAGCAAACAACCCCTTAAGTATCTCAGTTATAGGTGGAGCAGCTAAAACAGCTAAAACTACCGTTAATATTACCATGCTCGCCATCATGCCCATAAAGATCACCTCGAGGAGGACGTAGATACCTAGTAACGCAATTATCAAAGTCAGGATGTAGACACCAGCTGTGTATGCCTGTACTGGGCCATACCTACCAGCCAGGGTATGCGCGACAATACCTACCGAAGCTGCTAAGCCTCCTATACTCATAGCACCAGCTAGTATGTGGAGTATACCGAAGATTATGGGCCAGACCCTCCTCGGAGGTATCCTAGCATACATGTCCATAGCTCCCTCCCCGAAAACCACAGCCCATCTACCATGTAGGTAGCCGGGCCCGAGGTTCTTCAGTATAACAGCCCAGGTAGGTACCCAAAGCAACATCAACCCGAAAGCTATGCCGAGCCTAGTCGACAGTATCAGCTCACCGGAGCCTATAGACTCAGCAGCCCACACAACTCCCGGACCAACAAACGCTAGAGCTGCTAACCACCTCGATGGTGCTGGGTACACAACAGCTGGTTTAGAACTCTCTCTACTAGAGGGACCAGTGGACATTTGGCCACCTCTTATGGAGGACTTCCAATAGGGAGTAATATAGTCTATATAGAAAGCTTTCGATAACGGGTATATATAGCCCATCCCAAGAAATCTCTGAGAACCCTATGATAGTATCAGTAGATATAGGTACCTCATCAGTTAAGGTATCACTCATCAGCTTAGAGGGTAATGTAGTTAGGTGGGCATCACATCCAGTTGAAACAATGTCCCCAGAGCTAGGTGCGGCTGAGCACGATCTTGAAGCCCTATACCAAGCCCTCCTTAAGGGAGTGAAGAGCGTCGTAGAGGGCTACGAGAGCAGGGTAGAAGCAATAACCTTCAGCTGCTACTTACACGGTGTAGCTATACTAGATAGAGAGAGGAAGCCCTTAACCAGGGTAATTACACACCTAGATACGAGAGCTGGTAAGTACCAGAGTACTGTAGAAAGCTACGGTAATGAGCTCTACCGGAGGACTGGTTGCCCACCCATCTTTGTCTACCCATTAGTAAAGCTCCCCTGGCTCAGAGAGAAACTACGCCTCAATGAGAAGTACTACCTAACCTTCGTAAAAGACTACCTAATATACAGGTTAACTGGCCTCACGATACTAGACTACGGTACAGCATCAGGTACCGGACTCATGAACGTCCACAGCCTTAAATGGGATGACCTAGCTCTCAACGTAGCCGGGGTAGACGAATCCATGCTACCTCAGCTCACTGAAGGTGCTAGCGTAGTAGAGTACGTTTCCATACCGGAACTTGGTCTAAGAAACGTAGCCCTAGTACCTGGATCATTTGATGGGGCTCTACAGAACATCGGCTACTCAGTCTACGGAGAGGAAGCAGCACTCAACTTAGGTTCTACAGCTGTAATTAGAACCCTCAGTAAGGAGGTTGTAATTGATCGAGACCTCCGCATGAGGTTCTTCTGCTACTACGCAGCTGATGGATATAGAGCTATAGGAGCTGCATCTAATAATGGGATGAGCTCCCTGGAGTGGATTAGAGGGAACCTGCTTGGAGACGTTAACTGGAGCACCGTGGAGGAAGAGGTCTCGAAAATTAAGCCCTGCAGTGATGAGGTAATAGTTCTCCCATTCATAGGTGGTGAGAGATTCCCCTATAGGAATCCTTACCTGAGGCTCACTATAGTAGGACCTTCAGTTAGCCATAGTAGAGCCCACATAGCTAGGGCATCATTTGAGGGGGTGGCATTCATACTTAAAGCCATCCTAGATGCCCTGGAGGAGAACGGCGTGACCATAAAAACTCTCCACTGTGGTGGTGGTGGCTGTGCTATAGGTAGTTTAGTAAAGATGGTCGCGGATACTTGCTGTAAACCTGTAGTAACATATAGAGAAGATGTAGCTAGGTTAACAAGCTCTATAGGAGCCGCTGCTGTAGCTATTAGAGCTCTCAAATATTCTACAAGCATAGACAACGTGAAGTTCGAATTCGTCAGTAAGTCTAAGTTAGGAGCTGTAGAACCCGAAGAAAGCGCGTGTGTAACGTATAGGGGATGCTATGAAAAGTTCTCTAAGGTTTTAAGCATCGTCTCCAACATATATGGAGACGTAGTTGGTTAGTAATGGATGCTGATCAAGAGGGAGTACATGGCTGTAAGCTACCCTCTTCCTTCTCTACGTAGATTCTAATCATGCAAGTTGCCGGTAAGCAACATAGAAAGTGGAATTGGGAGTTGTCTGTTTATGGGTGTAGTGTGAGGAAGAGTAGGTAGATGGTTGTGTTGGTGATGGTGACCACGGTCCCGGCCTTGAGGAACTCGGTGAAGGTTAGTGTAGTACCCATACGGGATTCTAGGTACTCAATCATTATTATGTTCGATGCGGCACCTAGTAGCGTTAGGTTCCCGGCTACTGTCGAGGACATGGCGAGCGTTATCCACGTAATCTCGTCTCCACTACCGTAGCCTAAGCTCTTCAGGTACTTGATGAACAGCTTTGCGAACGGTACGTTACTCAGTAGCTGACTACCCAGTAAGGAGGTGGCGGTCACTGCCGCGAGGTTGGTCAGGCCGCTGAGTTTTGTGGGGATCAACACCTCGAGTAGGGGGTTCAGGATACCGCTCCTCCAAATGCCCTCCATCGTTATGAACATCGTTATGAAGAATACTATCGTCCCCCAATCAACGTTCGATATAGACCTCCTCGGGTTGCTGGTCAGCACGTAGATCCCGGCAGCGATTACGAAGGGTATGAGGCCCCTCCGGGAGATGTGTGGGAGACCCAGTAACTCCAGTAAGTCGTTCACCACTAAGCTAGCTACAACAGCTAAGATCCCCACACCAGCAATCAGAGCATCCCTCCTGTTTCTCAGCGCCTCCTGCGGTACTAGGAGGACCTCCACCCTACCGTTCCTAACCCCGTAGTACCTGATCAGCAAGTACGGAGTAACCACCAGGTTCAGTAGAGTAGGTAGGGTAAGCCAGGTAACAAACTTCAGGAAGGGTGCGGCCATACCGGATACTCCAACTATCAGTACGTTCTGGGGGTTCCCTATAGGGGTCATAACGGAACCTATAGTGAGGCTGAAGGCCAGGAGCAGGAACATGACCCTCGGCTCTATCCCAGCAACCCTCGAAATAGTGTACGCGATGGGCGGGCCCATAACAGCCACAGTATCATTCATAGCTACAGCAGCTAGGAGGCCGAAGAGCAGTGACGACGCGTACATCAAGGAGTACCTACTCCTAAACATCGAGATAAACCAGGAGGACACCATAGCTAGAAGCCCCGACGACTCAGCGAGACCCACAATACTGAACATACCCACAAGGAACAGAATCACATCCAGATCTATAACCGACTCCAACTCATCAACAGCCACCAAGCCCGAGACCACCGTGAGGAACGACGCAAAAGCCATTATGCTCCAGACAGGTATCTGAGGCCTACGACTCCTCACAACTAGGGAGGTAGTTAGGAACACTGTGAGTCCTAGGCCGACCAGTACCTTATAGTCCATGTCGACACTCCAAGGAAACTACAGAGCTTAAGACTTTAAGCTACTAGATCCCCTCCCAGCCTTAAGATCCTTACCTACAGCCCGCAGATCGACGTGGCTCGGGGGCGTGATACGTTGCTAGTGCTAATATTAGCTTATCTAGGTATGTCTATCGGGGCGCGGGATGCCTCACCAATTATCTCTGTCCCAGGGTGTTGTGTGGTATGAGCTTCATTAAGGAAATAAGGAGGATACTCATAGACGGGGAGGTACTTATAGAAAAAGAGAAGGAGATCTACATGATTGTTTCCTGCCTCCTCGCTAGAGGCCACGCACTAATTGAGGGCGTGCCGGGGGTAGCTAAGACATATACAGCTAAGTCAGTTGCTAAGCTACTAGACCTGGACTTCAGGAGGGTTCAGATGACCCCGGACCTCCTCCCTTCAGACATAATCGGGTACTACATCTTCGATCAGAGAACAGGTGAGTTCAAGCTGAGGAAGGGACCCATATTCACTAACATACTCCTAGTAGACGAGGTGAACAGAGCATCGCCGAGGACGCAGTCAGCACTACTTGAGGCTATGCAGGAGAGGCAGGTTACGATAGAGGGCAACACGTTCAAGCTTGAGGAGCCCTTCATGGTCCTAGCTACGCAGAACCCTATAGAGATGGAGGGGGTGTTCCCACTACCGGAGGCTCAGGTAGATAGGTTCCTAGCTAAGATAGTCACCGGCTACACAACACACAGAGGGTTCGTTGAGATGCTTAAGAGGATACATGAGATAGAGGTAACGATAGAGAGCCTCAAGCCCGTAATACCCAGGGACCTCCTCCTAGAGGAGATAGCTAGGTCAGGCAACGTCAGGGTAGACGAGTCCGTACTGGACTACATAGCATCCATAGTCGAGGAAACCAGGAAGCACCCAGCAGTGAGGCTTGGCGGCTCCCCCAGAGCCGGGATAGCCATCCTCAAATTAGCGAAGGCCTGGGCATACCTCGACGGCAGGAACTACGTAATCCCGGACGACGTTAAGGCCGTAGCTAAGCCAGCCCTCATACATAGAGTGATACTGAAGCCTGAGTACGAGTTGCAGGGGGTTACACCGGAGAGGGTGGTCGACGATGTACTCACTAAGGTGCCGGTGCCCAGACCTTGAGGTACGTCCCCCTACTCCTACTGATACTACTTACTAGCCCGGTAACATACGCAGAACTCCCTAGACACACCCCCAACTTCCCCGAGGGAATAGACCTAGGACCCCTGCAGACAGCCCTCGAGAGCTTACTAGCAGACCTCGCAGCAAACCTCTCTAACAAGGTCGTGGACTACCAGGACATACTTAACGAGCTAGTTAACCGGGGAGTACTGAACCCGGAGGAAGCTGGTGAGCTCTCAAAGATAGCTTCAATACCGCCGAGTGAGCTGGCCGGCCCCAACATCCCACCTGAGGTAGTTAAGTCCCTAACCTCAGGAAATCTAAGCCTGGAGGAGCTGGAGGACTTAGCTAAGCTCCTAGTAGAACTGAGGAGGTCCGGGGTCTTAGACCCGTACAGCTTCCTAGCACTCTCCAGGTTATTACTAGGTGTAGCTAAGTCAATGGGTGTAGCCCTCCCGAAGAACTTCTCCACCGAAGTGTTACGCACCATCTCAGAGGTAGTAAACACCCTCGGAACTCAGAGACAGAAGCCTCAGCTCCCCGCAGGTGGGGAACCTTGGGCCCCGCCCAGCCTCCCTAAGCTCTCAGCACAGCTACCATCTATCCCCAGCATAGGTGTTGTGACCATATCACCAGATAGCCTAGTAACATTCCTAGCGGTACTAGCTTCCCTAGCGATCCTCACCGCGGTAGTGTTCGTAGTGCGTACTGAGAGGATTAGGTCTACCCTGAGGTCGTTACTACCCAAACTACCTAGAGGGCCTGGAGGGGTGCCAGGTAACGACGTAATCTCGATATACTGGTCATCCGTTAGGATAGTGGAGAGGGTTGCTAAGACCCCGAGAGCTGAGTACGTAACCCACCGAGAGTATCTGAGGGATGTCATATCCAGGGAACCTGGGGTCAGGGATGTGGAAAACTTCATTGCGAGCTTCAAGGAGCTTACAGAGCTCTACGAGCTACGTAGGTTCGGCTTCGTAGCTGAGGATAAGGTAGTTGGTAGGGTTCGTGACGCCTACATCAGGTTGGTGAGGTCTATTGGCTAGCTGGAGAGCTGTGCTAGCAGTACTAGTTAGGGTAGTGCCAGCAGTAGTATTCATTGACGTAATCAGAGTGGGGATTTCAACCATCACGGAGCTGTACCCCGCTGGGCTGGGGACAGTCCTAACTAATCCGAGACTACTCATAGTGGCCGGCTCAGGAGTTTCAGCAGTTTTTGCTGTGGTATTCGGGAGCGTACCTGCGTACTCGGTAGCACTGGTACTACTAATCCTCTCAGAGCTCCCGGCTCTACCGGTCTACACTGACCACGTAGCAATCAGTAGAACAGCGGTCAGTGTCCCTTGGGTAGGTATAGCAGGAATCTTCGCGGTCCTCGTTCTAGATACTCTAGTAACGGTCTACAGACCCGGGGGCTTCAGCCCGTCCAGACAAACATTAAAGCGTGTCGCAGTAACGGTAGCATCCTTCCTCGCAATAATAGCCCCACTAACACTAGTCTCGCTAGTATTCGCCACGTACTTCACGGACCTGGTGGGGGCGTTGAGGGAGGCTACAACATCTCTTGCTCGGACACCCCTCTACTTCATCGCCGGCTCACTAACTACTGGGGTGGCTCTCATCCTCATAGCTATCTACGCGCTATCTAAGGTGCTGAACTCCTCAACCGAGATCCTAACGCTCTTTCTGATCCCATCGAGGAACGTCTCGTTAAGGGCTCTCACGGAGGGTGAGGACCTGGATAGAGTGTTCTCCCCTCCCCTAGTGGGGATAGTCCTAGGCCTCGCAGCACTAGCTTTCTACCCAGCTATCTACACCCTACTCTTTAGAGTTATCCTGCAGCCCGTCACTAACTACCTGACTAGCCTCCTCCCATCACTAGCGGTTCACACCCTACTGAACATAGCCTCCTTCGCACTGACACTCATACTTGTCCGCGGGGTAGTCGGTACACACGTAGTTCCTGAGGTGCGTGCTAGGACCGTAGCATACTCCATAACAGTGCTCACACTGTTCTACATAGCCGCCGTGAAGGTGTCGATTGACGGTGGGGCGAGCCTAGCAGAGGCCCTACTCAGCCCGAACCTGGACGGGGTTATCCAGCTAATCAGGGTCACGTACCTGGACTACTCCTACTACCTGATAACATTTACCGAGTCCTTACTTAGGTTTCTTGGTGTCGCGCCATGATGAGGCTTAAACGCTTCAAGCTCAGGGGGTTCATCCCGTTCTTAGTTACCGGCTTAGTGCTACTGGCTCTCTCAGTGCAGGTACTACTGTGGTCCATAGCCTACATGGAGAGAGCTATGGTAGCTACATCACTCATGGCAGGCCTAGTCGGGTTCTCCCTACTCTCAGCCTCACTATACATACTGAGGCTCGCTGCCTATGCCTACGGAGTCGAAGCTGGTAAGCCATCGTGAGGTTAGGATAGTAGGTCTAGGCCTCGTCCTAGCCCTCATACTAGTAGGTCTCCTAGCCCTAGTCGAGAAAGGGCCGGTAGCACCAGCAGTCCCGATAGGGCCCTCACCACTGAACCCCCTCTCACTCGGCACCACATCCTTTTACTACATGGTTAGGGAGCGTTATAGGGCTCACGTACTCACCAAGATAGAGGAACTCAAAGACATCTCAGCTAGTAGATGCCTATTCGTAGAGATATCACCGGAGATCCCGGTAGGTGATTCGGAAGCTGAGGCAATCGCTAGGTACCTAAAGCTAGGGTGCGGTAAGGTATCGCTACTAGTTGCTGACGAGGAGACCACATCCAACAACCTACTGAAAGCATTCAACACCTCGGTAAGGATCGCTGGAAATAGGGTAGGTACCATATCTAACGGTACATTCTCCCCCTACCCCCTAGCGATAATAACCTTAGCAGGTAGGGAACACCGGGTCGTCCTAGACCTAGCCTCCGAGGTTAGAGGAGGTAGTTGCTTAGGGTACGTATCGGGACCCGTAGCTGTCCAGCTACCTAGTAGTGAGCGAGGTAGATTAGTGCCCAGACCTGAGGTGTGCGTCATGTCTGAGGACATTGTTCAGGGCGTTCACGTAGTCGCCATCGGGGACGGCTCCATCCTACTGAATCAGGCACTAAACTCGGGGAGAGCTGTCTACAGGGACCTCGCCTCAGATCTCCTCAACTACATGTGTGGTAATGGGGACTGCCTCGTCATCATAGATTCGATACACTACAAATCCGAGAACCCTCTCAAGCTCCTCCTAAGCTGGGGAGAGTCCCGAAGTCCCGGGTTCAGTGTGACAGACCTCCTCTACATGACCCTCGCTACGGCCTTATCACTACTACACCCAGCGTTCTGGCTCCCACCAGCGTTTAAGTTCTTCGACGAGTTCGTGAGGATAGCTTTCTACACGGCAATAGCTTACCTAGCTATCCCCATAGTCTCCGCCTACGTCGTCAGCTTCCTCACCTCCCCGGAGAGGTACTCGAGGGACGAGCCTATGGCGGAGCAATCCGAGACAGAGGTATTTATTGCGGCAGACCTGAGGAGCTCCATTGAGAGAGGTACCGTTAAGCTGGGGCCTAAAGACTTCGTAAACCTCTACAGCATGGTTAGTGCGATAACTACCTCGATCCTGGGGGTAGGGCTGGGTGACGAGTCCTTCCCGAAGATACTTGGGGGATACGTAGGTGAGGAGAGAGCAGTCAGCTACTGGAGCTTCATGAACAGGATTTACAGGAGAGCCTCAGGAGCTTCCCGCACACCCATCGTAGTCCTCTGGGGTAGGACCACCAGGAGAGCACTTAAATGGAGTGAGGATGTTCTGAGCGCTCTTGGGGTAAGCCTCGAGGAGGGGGTGGGAATAGAGAGATTAGCTACCGCAGTAGGTGGCTCTGTTGGAGACTCCGGTATCTAGAACGCAGAGGTTAGCACCCTACCTATTCGTAGCAGCAAGCCTAGCCCTCATCGGGGCGGTCTTCGATGAGTCCCTAATAACTACCTCAGTCTTCATGGTGTCGATAGCTGTGTTCATGCGTGGATACGCGATCATGTCTGTAGCAGCTGCTTCAAGGCTTGTAGTTTCGGTGAGGACCAGTGCCGGGTCTGAGGATGATGACGTAGTGGTTGTGCTTGAGTTAGTGAACCCTACTAGGGTCCCCATAGTCTTAGCTGAGTACAGCCTCCACTACAGCCCCCTCCTCAGGTTCGCAGGCCCCTCAAGGACCGGGCTCATCCTCATCCCACCTAGAGGGTCGGTGTTGCTGGAGTTCAGGTTCTGGGGCCGTACAGGGACTTACAGGGTAGGCCCCCTCAAGCTCTCCGTGAGGGACCCTCTCGGACTGTTCAGGAGCTCCGAGGTGGAGGTCTTTACGGGTGTTGAGGTGAGGGTGCTCCCCAGGGTTGAGGAGGCTGTTGTTAGGAGGTTGTGGACCTACACCAGATCCTCCGGCCTGGTCAGGAGTAGGCAGCCTGGTGAGGGTGTGGAGTTCTTCGATATCAGGGAGTACAGACCTGGGGATGAGTTGAGGAGGGTTGTTTGGAGGGTGTTCTCTTCTCAGGGGATCCTCGCGGTTAAGGAGCTTGAGAGGGAGATGTCTCAGTACGTTCTCTTCGTGGTGGACTCAGCCAAGGGTATGTGGGTGGGGCCACCGAGGCAGACACCTGCCGAGCACTTTGCTAGGATCGTAGCCTCAATAGCTTACTACCTCTGCCGGAGGGGGTATAAGGTGGCTGTCCTAGTCTTCAACGAGAGATCCGTGCATGTTTCAGGGAGTCCAGCATCAGGTGAGGTAGGGTTCCGCAGGGTTTACGAGACTCTAGCAAGGATAGAGTACCTAGATGAGGCTATCAACACAACGCCACTAGAGGAGATAACCCGGAGGATTGCCCTATCCATACCTCGCGAGAGGACCGTGGTCTTCCTCTTCACGAGGCCGTCGGAGGACGGGAGGGAGGAGTTCGTAGTGAGGCTACACGAACTTCTGAGAGAGCGCGGTCATAAGCTCTTTACTGTTACACCACTCATAGTCAGCTACGAACTGGTGAACGTACCTCAGTGGGCTCGCGCAGCGTACACAGTAAAGCTCTACGAGTTCCTGAAGAAAGATCTAGACAGTATCGGTAGGCTCAGAAGACGTGGAGTTAGGACAATAGCTGTCAGCCCGACACACATACCGCAGAGGGTTGTGAGAGCTGTGGAGGAGTTAGCATAGGTGTGAGCTACCTACGTAGGTTGTACATCTGCACTAGCTTTAAGGATGTGTAGAGGTGGGTTAGGGTTGCTAGTACTACTAGGGAGTAACCTACCGAGCCGGGAGAGAAGATCTCGGCTAGGCTGAATAGGAACACTATGAACAGCCTAACATCCCGCGAGGCTACCCCAGGTACTCTCCCTACTAGAGCTGGGTGTGTCCCTAGGTCGTGCTCCCCTCTTAAGTGTATGTAGCTAACTAGGAGGTCCCCGGATAGCGCTAGTAAAGCTACGGGTAGTATCCAGTAACCAAAGAACTCTAGTGAGTAGAGAGATGCTGATATCAGGATAGATACGTCAGCATACCTATCTAATACAGCATCTAGGAAAGCCCCCCTCCTGCTCTCCATCCCCCTAGCTCTAGCAAGCTCTCCGTCAACTCCATCCACTATAGAGGAGAGCTGAACCAGTATACCAGCTAGTACCGGTAGCTCAGCTAGGTATAGATATGAGGAGAGTAGGGCCATAGAGAAAGCAATTAGCGAGACTTGATTAGGGGTTATCCTAAGGTTTCTCCTAACTATGAGCTCCGTAATGTACTTAGACACCTTCCTGTTCAGGTACCTGGACACAGGCCCGTCAGTAGGTTTCGATAGCCCTATAACTAAGCACCTCACTAACTATGGGTTGTGCTCCCCCAGCTCAGAACAACCTCAATAGCTAGGTCCTTCCAGGGACCTTCAGATAGCTTGAGGTAGTCCTCTCCAGTATCTACATCTACCCAAGGTTCCCCCGTTAAGTCCACTACACCTACCCGCCCCACCCTACTAGCGACACAGCTATAGAGCTTTGAGAGCTCTGCGGGCTCCCCGCAGGTGCTGAAGTAGCCTAGGATATCCCTGGAAACTATGTGTAGTCCTACATCCACATAGCTCCAGGAACCCAGTCCCTTACCTACCTCAACTACCCGACCATCTCGGTCTACCCTAACTAGGGTGGCCTCAGATACATCTACGTGGGTAGGGTCCCTATCTACACCTATAGCTACTAAGTCCCCTCTATATCCTTCAAGAAGCCTCTTGACGGTTCTAGGTAGGTATATGTGGTCAGCCATCGAGACTAGTACCCGGCCCCACCCAGACTTCTCGAGTCCTAGAACTAGGGAGTAGGCATTACCTCTACGAACCTCATCATTAACTACGTACATTATTTCGGCCCCCACACCCCTAAGTACCTTCGAGATGGGTTGTAGTAGAGTGCTGTTGGTTACTACCGTAATGCTGTCTATGCCTGCTGAAGCCAGGCTCCTGATAGGGTACTCGACTAGGGTGTAGCTAGCTATCCTAGCTAGTAGCTTGTGTACGCTGACATCACGCGGGAACCTGCTGCTAGCACCTGCTGCTAGTACTATAGCTCCCTCTACAAGCATTAATCGAGCCCGTAAGCTTTCCTCAGCTCAGGTAGGTAGCTGTGGATGCTGTACCTGGGGATCTTAACCAGCTCACCTACACGTAACAGCCAGTCTATTAGGAGCTGGTATGCTACTATCCTAGATATGGACTTAGAGCCTGCAGGTCCGGGGCTCTTCATGTAGAAGGAGTTCACCTCGTAGATAGTGCCAGAGAACCCTCTATCGATAGCTATCTTAGCTAGCCTAACAAGATCTACTAGGAGGCCGGCTAGTGCCGGGCTATCGTTTATCCTAGCGTTAACAACTATCTCGTCTACAGCCCCGTTAAAGCCTACGTACTCTATGTGCATCGAAACGAACTTCTTATCCCCCAGGTACTCCGAGAAACCTGTAGGCTTTATGTAGGTCGGTACCTCAAAGCCGAGTACGTCCGCTACGACAGAGCTCTTAGTCTTCTCCTTAGCCTTATTCCTACTCTCATCAAGCAACGCGAGGAAGTCCGTGTTACCACCTATATTAAACTGGACCACACCCCTCGGTACCCTATTCCTCTCAGCTAGGTGCTCTATGATGTCGCTAGTAAGCGGGGTTGCCCCGCTAGCACCGTCATCACCTAAGATAATGCTTCCACGCTCAGCGAAAGCATCGACGAAGACGTTACTCCTAGCAGCCACGGCTGGGATGGCATTTATGAAAGCTACGGGCTTCACAGTCTCAGCATATATCGTTGCTGCGTAGAGGTAGGCGTAGGTGGCCGGTAGCTTAGTACCCCCACTCTTCACCAGCTTACGTAGGTCTTGGAAGCTCTCGGGAGGCTCTGTGTACTCGGTCGTGATTAGGTTAATCAAGACATCGACACCACACCTCTCCCACGTACTCACTACAGAGTAGACTGCGTTCTCTAGGTCCATCTCCTCCTCGAGCCCTGAGGCCTTGATCGGTATGTTGGATGTGCTCCCGAGGTGAATACCTTTAGATACGGTAACCCCCTCAAGTGATTGATACCTCGGAAACTCAGGGTAATACATACTAACTACATCACTAAGACTACGACCCACCTTCGCGGCATCTACATCGATAGAACACACAATCTCCACATCCTCAACTCGGTAACTCCTAAGGAAATTCTGGAGAGGAATCCCGTTAAGCCCTATCTCACCTCTCTTAATCCTCGCCAGTCCTAGAGCTAGAGTAGTAGCTACGTACCCCTGACCTACTATGCCTACTCTAACGGACATAATAACCACCGAACAACCGGGGTTCTATGTGTTCAGCTAATATAAACTTTAGGATGTAACGATAAAGAGTATGCGGATCTAACGTATTTAGAAACACACTACCATATCCAACACAGTCAACCTACTCAGCTCTGGGAGGTAAAGGCTTCCCAGTCTCAGCTATATAGCTCCACATGTAGCAACCGAAAGAGACTATGGACAGAGGTGAATCCACACCACAATAACCTTACAGGAAAGCTTACAACTGAGAGCCGGTCCTCTATGGCAGGAAGGAGGTAAGATATCACAACGGAACATGAACAGTGGAGGAACATAGGTAAACCTGGAGTACCTTCTAGACGTGCTATACCACTATTTCTACCCTTGACAACTCTCGTGCTGCTAGGCTCTGCCGGATACCACATCCTCACAAGAAACATAGTTGTTGACGTGTCATCCGAGGACTCATACTCACAGCTAGAGCTAAGGGCTAGCCGGACTAGGTACGTACTTCCATAACACGCCTAAGATAGGCTACGCGTGGAAGAATACTTCAACCCGTGATTAAGGAAAAGGTGAGCTAGGGTAGAAAAGCACTACTAAAGGTTCTCAGGTTTAGAGCTAGGCAATACCCTTGCACTATATCTACAATACCAGGAAATTCGGTGTCAAAAGTCAATCCTCTGATACCCGCTACCATGTCTTCCACTCACCTCACTAGACACCTCTCTTCCACCTATTGCGGTAACAGCTATGAGACAGCCTGGCTAGGCCTGGAAAGTGATGTTAGAGGCATACTAGCACGGGTTTCACCAGCATGAGCCCGGGAACCTCCTCAATAGCCTTAATGAGGGCCTCCACCCTCCTAGTCTGACCCTTGACAGCTATAGATAGTAAGCACCGCCTCTCGTCTATGTGGATATGGTTAGAGAAAAGCACCACGTCAAGGAATTCGTGTTGCACATCTGTTAGCGCTGTGTCTGAGTCCTTCTTTTCGTGATCGTAGAGTACGTTGATGAAGCCGACGGCTACGCAGTCCCCGAGCGTTCTCTCAGAGATTAAGATCCTGAGGGCTTCCTGGATTATCCTGCTGTAGCTGACGTTGCTGTAGCTCCTAAGTCTCTCCACAGCACTCAATATGTCTGCCGGTATGTATACCCCGACTTTCTTACCTGAGCTAGACGTGGATCAGCCCCCATGTATAGGACGTGATAAAGCTATTTCTATCTTCGGGACGCGACCCGCAAGGTGTGGGTGCTGGAAAAGTAGATATGGTGTTCTCACTAGATGTAGTTGGGCGTGTTTATGGGTGGGAGTAGGAAGGTGGACTGGTTCTCACTGTCGGGGGAGCTCCACCTAAAGTATGGAGGTAAGATCGAGGTAGTCCCCAAGGTCCCGGTCACAGAGCTTAACGACTTCTCCGTATGGTACACTCCAGGTGTTGCGGAGCCTTGTAGGAGGATTAGGGAAGGTGGGGAAGACCTATCGTTCGACTACACCCTCAGGTGGAACTACGCTGCCGTGGTTAGTGATGGTACTAGGGTTCTAGGCCTCGGCGATATAGGTCCAGCAGCTGGGCTACCCGTTATGGAGGGTAAGGCATTACTATTTAAGTACCTGGGAGGTGTTGACGCGGTCCCAATAGTACTGAGGGAGAGGGATCCAGATAAGTTCGTATACATAGTTAAGGCTCTGGAGCCCAGCTTCGGGGCAGTAAACCTCGAGGACATAGAGTCGCCTAAGTGTTTCTACATACTGGAGAAACTCCAGGAGGTCCTTGACATACCGGTCTGGCACGACGATCAACAGGGAACAGCCCTAGTCAACATAGCGGCCCTAATAAACGCTCTGAAGGTAGTCAACAAGAAGGTGGATCAGGTTAGGATAGTCCTCGTAGGTGCTGGAGCAGCTAACATAGCACTCTACAAGTACCTCAAGGTAGCTGGAGCTAACCCTAGGAACATCGTGGTAGTTGACTCTAGGGGCATACTCCACCCGGAGAGGGAGGATGTGGAGGTGTTGAAGAAGGAGAACCCGTGGAAGTATAGGATAGCTGTGGAGACCCAGCCGGATGTCAGGGGAGGTATTAGGGAGGCTATGAAGGGTGCTGACATAGTCATAGCAGCATCTAGGCCCGGCCCTGGGGTCATAAAGAAGGAGTGGGTAGCTGAGATGAATAGGGACGCCATAGTCTTCGCAGAGGCAAACCCCATCCCGGAGATATGGCCTTGGGAAGCTAAGGAGGCTGGGGCTAGGATAGTTGCTACTGGCAGGTCAGACTTCCCGAACCAGATAAACAACAGCCTAGGCTTCCCAGCGGTCTTCAGGGGGGTGTTAACTGCTAGAGCTAGGAAGATGGTTGACGAGATGTTCATAGCCGCAGCACACGCACTAGCTAAGTACGCCGAGGAGAGGGGTATCCACGAGGAGTACATAATACCTAGGATGGATGAGGAGGAGGCTTACATACGGGAAGCTATAGCAGTAGCAGAGAAAGCTGTAGAGTTAGGGCTAGCTAGGAGGAAGCTCTCGCGGAGTGAGTTAGAGTATGAGATAAGGGAGCTCATAGAGAGACCTAAGAAGTACATGAAGATAGCACTGGAGAAGGAATACATAAAGATGCACCCACCGTTCGGGAGCTGGTAGAGTCGCTGAGGCCGTGTAGTTCCCCCTACTTAAACCTATTCTTTGAAACTACCTCACTAAGCCTGCTAGCACCGTACATGAAGAAGCCTGCTAGGAGTTGAGGTAGTACCGAGATGATCGTGATGATTCTGTAGAGGACGACGGCCGTGAATACCGCATTCCTCTCAAGGCCTATTACTAGGGAGGTAGCTACCTGAACCGCCTCAACCTGCCCCACACCTGCGGGGGTTACTATAGGTAGTAACCAGAAGATGACTAAGAGGAGGTCGAAGAGGAGCATTGAGTCGGCTAACCCGGTAGAGGGCTCGAGGTATTTAAGTATCAGGTAACCACTCACTACGGAAACCACCTTCTCCAGCCCTACAGCAATAGCTGCTACAGCTATGTAAGTAGGTCTAGGCGGCTCTACGTGGACTAGGTAATCGGAGAGAGTGCCCAGCCTCGATAGAGCACCCGAGAGTACCTCCCTAACCCTCCTCGATCGTGACGATAGTAGAACCGCTATGTTGAGGGCGTTGACGGCTGAGACAGCCGTAACTAGTACCCACGTCACGGCCCCACTCTTCCCAACTAGGAAGAGTATAGCTAGCTCCACTGTAGCGGTAGTAGAGTGGAGTAGCCTGTGGAGGAACACTGACTCGACAGCCTTAGTGGGTGGCACACCCTCACTTACAAATATCGCTACCCGGCTCACCTCCGTAGCCCCACCAATAGGTACTAGATACTCGAGTGCTAGGGTACTGTAGGTCCCTAAGAGAACCCTCCTGAAACCCAGCTTCACACCCAGTGATCGTAGGGTGAGGAAAAGCTGGGTGGAGTGTAGAGCGGGGCTAGCAGATCTAGCTAGTAAAGCTAGAACAACTACCACTACCGGAAGCTCCCCTAGATAAGCTAGGGACGTACCTAGATCGACATCGAGAACGTATTTTGAGATAACTACGAACAATACGACACCGGTAGTTGCTGCCAGTATAGCTACAGCTCTCTGCGGCCTAGCCATACAGACCTCGCCACCACTAAGCAGAGACTCCGCACTCTAGGGTCGGGGACACTTAAAAGTTTGTGGTTATGTGCTCCAAGCAGTCATCTCAGCTTAGATACAGGTACTACACCACTCTCCTAGCCTGACATCACACTCAGTGCTGCGGCCTAACCAGATCCGCGTAGATCTACCTAGCTCCCAATGTATAGCAGTACCCAGCCTCCAAATATCAATAGACCGACACTAGTAAACACATAGCTGGTAGGGATCTTCCATCTAAGCCATAACGCTACTCCGAGTTCTCCAACCTCCTCCCAGCCCTGAGGGACATCTTAGCTGTGGACTCGCGGGGTACGTAGTTCCGTAGTGTAGATAGGAGGATACTGGGAGAGTGGTCGGTATCTACATACCTAGTTCTGATATGAGTTGCCTTAGGGCCTCCCTGCCCCTACCTATTATCGGGTTTCCGTGACTCGGCATTACGTGGTCGAAGTCATAGTTGACTAGCTTAGCTATGGAGGCCCTATTCATGTGCGGGTCCTTCGAGTAGTGGTGATGCATCTCGCGGAGCCTCCCCTGCTCCTCGTAGACGAGATCACCGACGAAGATGGATCTCTGGCTAGTGTTCAGCAGGCATATACTTCCCGGTGTGTGACCAGGGGTGTGTATGACCCTCAAGCCGTAGACCTCGTCACCATCGTCCAGCATTATATCCACATCAACAGGCTCAAATCTCCTCCTAGAGGTCCCGACCTCACCCCTCAGGTACGGAACCTCCTCCCTGTGGGCAGCTATCTTAGCCCCGGTCAGCTCCCTCAACTTCTTGAGACCGCCGGCATGATCCCAGTGAGAGTGTGTCAGAACTATAACCTTAATATCGGATGCTTCGATCCCGGCAGACCTTAAGTAAGCCGTTATTCTCTCATAGTCACCTGGGGTACCCGCATCAACGGATACGTAACCCCCGGACACCTTAACTAGGTACACGTTTGAGACCTCACCCCTTACAAGGAACACTCCCTTCAGAATCTCCATAACCTAAGACACCAACAAGATAAGCATACCCGACCTTAAATTTCCTAGACGCAGGCTAGGGCCAGCAAGCACTCCTAGAGGTAGGTAATGGGTAAGAATCATCAACTAGCAGCTATGCTGGGTAAGCACGCTTAACGGTTCCCCGCATGCTATCATTACCGCTTCATCAACCAGCTTATAACCTACTTATCGGATAGTTCTATGGAGACCCTCTGGACACCCCCGATATGGGGGAGAATGAGAGGAGGGAACCGCGGGTCTTTTCTTACATCTAGAAGCCTTCTCTGGGGCGGGGATGGGAACTATTAGGCACCTCTCCAGAGGAGCTGGAGGGAGTGAAGCTTCTAGCTGTTCCTATGTGCTGAGCAATATTTATTTCTACCTACCTAGTAGAGCATGATGTCGAGGTATGTCCTCGGTTCGTGACGTGTTGGCCCGCTTGTTGCTGGACTTCATATCCACTGTCTCGGTTAGGCTCCCGGACGACGTCTTAGAGCACCTCACAAGGATATCTAAGGTTGAAGAGCCCGGCTTTGCTGGGCTAGTCTACGAAGCTATGTTTAGGAATATTGAGGTAGCGTCACAGAGGAGGATCCCGCTCTGCCAGGACACTGGTGTGTTGGAGTTCTTCATTGAGGTCGGTGACGGCTTCCCCTACACTGCAGACCTCCTTGAGGCGATCCCGGAGGCTGTGGTTAGAGCTACGGAGGCAGGCTTCCTGAGGCCGAACGTTGTCGACCCTACTACCGGTAGGAACACAGGTAATAATGTCGGGCCTAACCTGCCGTGGGTTGACCTGAGGATTGTGAGGGGAGTGGACCACGCTAACGTCTTCCTCTACCTAGCTGGTGGAGGCTCTAGTAGGCCCGGCTCAGCTAGGGTTCTAGACCCGGCTCAGGGCCTGGAGGGGGTTGTGAGGTACGTGCTTGAGGACATAGCTGAGTATGGGCCTCCCGCATGTCCACCCCTCGCCGTCGGGGTTGGGATAGGTCCTACTGCTGAGATAGCCGCAGTTCTCTCGAAGAGAGCTCTCCTCAGACCTCTCGGCTCTAAGAACCCCGACCCGAAGATAGCGTTACTAGAGGAGGAGTTGGTGAAAGCCGTGAACACCCTCGGAATAGGTCCTCAAGGTCTTAGCGGTAAGGTGACAGCACTAGCCGTACACGTTGAGTATGCTGGGAGGCATCCGGCCACGGTAGCTGTTGGAGTTAGCACTAGTTGCTGGGCTATGAGGAGGGGCCACTTAAGGATAGAGAAAGACCTTTCTGCTAGAGTCCTCAGTCATGGGGGTGTTAAGCTTGGGTAGGACGGTGATCAGGTTACCCGCATCAGATGAGGACATACTGAAGCTCGAAGTCGGGGACGTAATCTACGTTGACGGCATCGTCGTCACAGCTAGGGATGCTGTTCACAGGAGGTTCCTAGTGGATGGAGTGCCCCTACCTGTAGATCTCCGGGGGCTGGCCATATTCCACGCAGGTCCCGTCATGGTTAGGCAGGGAGGGCGTTGGAGGTGTGTGTCTATAGGCCCTACAACAAGTGAGAGAATGGAGCCATACGAACACGATTTCATAGCTAGGACGGGCGTTAAGTTAGTGATAGGTAAGGGAGGGATGGGCTCTAAGACAGCTGAAGCATGTCGTAGGTATGGAGCAGCCTACACTATCTTCCCAGGGGGTTGCGGAGCGCTCGGAGCTGAGGCTGTGGAGGAGGTTTTAGGGGTTGAGTGGCTGGATCTAGGAATACCGGAGGCCCTCTGGATCCTTAAAGTCAGGGAGCTAGGTCCCCTCATAGTTACCATAGACCCTCGAGGCAATAACCTGACTGAGGAGGTGAGGAGGAGAGCCAGGAGTAGGGTGGATGAAGCTATACACGAGGTGGTAGGTAGAGTAGGAAGGGAACTTAAACTCTAGTTTTTAGTGGTGAGGTCCTCAAGGAGCTGTAGGACCTTTACGTGCTATATATTGCCCTAGGCAAAGAACTCACTGGGTCTAAACTTGATTGAAGTTCGGCGGGTAGCTATAGTTGGATTCGGGACTATGGGCTCAGGCATTGCCCAAGTATTTGCTCAGGCAGGCTTCAGCGTGGTAGCGGTAGACGTATCTGAGGAGGTTCTGAAGAGGGGTTTAGACAACATATGGAGCGGCCCGTTCGGCCTTAAGAAAGCTGTCGAGAGGGGTAAGCTAACCGAGGAGCAAGCCCGCGAGGCCTTCTCCAAGATTAAGACTACTACGAACCTACCGGAGGCTGTTAAGGATGTTGACTTAGTGATCGAGGCTGTATTCGAGGATTTCGAGGTTAAGAGGAAGGTCTTCGCGGAGGTTGACGCTCACGCCCCTCCACACGCTATCTTAGCTAGTAACACATCAACCCTCAGCATAACAGCTCTCGCTGCCGTGACTAAGAGGCCGGAGAAGGTGGTCGGCATGCACTTCTTCAATCCTCCCCCGATTATGAAGCTCGTCGAGGTGGTCCGCGGATTCCTGACATCAGATGAGACGGTCGAGGTTGTGAGGTCCCTAGCTGAGAAGCTGGGTAAGGTACCCGTCATTAGTAGAGACTCCCCGGGCTTCATAGCTAACAGGATAGGGGTGGTACCCATCCTGGAGGCTATAAGGCTCTACGAGCAGGGAGTTGCTTCAGCACGTGATATTGATACCGCTATGAAGCTGGGCTATAACTGGCCTATGGGGCCGCTAGAGCTTGCTGATTTTATAGGCCTCGACGTGTTGCTCGGCATAGCTGAGGTGCTCTACAGGGAGACAGGTAGCCCAGCATACCACCCGCCCCCACTCCTCAGGAGGTTAGTGGCGGCTGGGTATCTAGGCCGTAAGGTGGGTAGAGGTTTCTACACATATAAGTAGGTGATTGCTGGTGGAGCTCAAGTACGTACTCTACGAGAAGAAGGAGGCTATCGCGACGATAACCCTCAACAGACCGGAGAAGCTGAACGCTCTGAGCCGTGATGTGTTGGCAGATCTCCTGAAGGCCTTAGAGGAGGCTGAGAGAGATAGGGAAGTGAGGGTAGTGGTACTCACAGGTACAGGTAAGAGCTTCTGCGCGGGAGCCGACGTCACTGAGTTCACTAAGAGCCCGCAAGAGGTGCGGGAGTTCATAGATCTCGGCCGTAAGGTCTTCGAGTTCATAGAGAACATGAGTAAGCCCGTAATAGCTGCAGTAAACGGCTACGCACTAGGAGGAGGCTTCGAGCTGGTACTAGCATGCGACCTCATCATAGCTTCCACGAACGCTACCTTCGGATCCACCGAGGTGAACCTCGGGATAGTTCCAGGTTGGGGTGCTAGCCAGAAGCTCCTGGCCATAGTGGGCCCGATGAAGGCTAGGGAACTAATAATGCTCGGGGAGCTGTTCTCCGCTGAGGAGGCCCTCAAGCTCGGGATAGTCAATAAGGTCGTACCGCCGGAAAAGCTCCTGGAAGAGGCTATGGGGGTGGCTAGGAAGCTAGCTGAGAAGAGCCCGACAGCAGTGTCTATAGCTAAGGCCGAGATTAACAAGTCACTTAAGTCCTATCTAGCCCCAGGCCTCGAGCTCGAGAGAACGATGTTCTTCATGGCTGTAAGTAGTGATGATGCTAAGGAAGGTATCTCAGCCTTCCTAGAGAAGAGGAAGCCTAGGTGGAGGAGTTAGCCTCAAGCTAGCAGATTTTTTAGTTACTGCTAGATAAAGCTGGTGAAGTATTTGCCAGTAGATTTCGAGTTAACTAAGGAACAGGAGGATATTAAAGCTACTGTAAGGGAGTTTGCTGAGAGGTACATAGCCCCCAAAGCAGTTGAATTCGATGAGAAGCAGGAGATACACCCGGAGATAATAAGGGAGATGGCTAGGCTAGGCCTCTTTGGCGTGGTCTTCCCAGATAAGTACGGCGGTCTCGGGCTAGATCCGGTAACTGCTGGACTGATACTTGAGGAGATAGTTAGGGCTGATCTAACCTTCTCACTAGCAGTTGCCTACCTAGTGCAGACTTCCTGGGGGTACATAGCCTACAAGTACGGTAGTGAGGAATTCCGCGACGAGGTCATAACTAAGGCAGCGAGGGGCGATCTCTGGATAGGTATCGCAACAACGGAGCCTGGAGCCGGTTCAGACCTCGTCGGAATAACGACCACAGCTAGGAAGGTTGGTAGTGAGTATGTTGTGAGTGGGGAGAAGGCCTACATATCTGGTGTTAGGGAGGCTAGGGAGAGAGGGAAGTGGTTCGAGTATGGTGGTGGGCACGTAACGCTCACATATACAGATAAGAGTAAGCAGCATAGAGGCATGACGTTCTTCTTCATCCCGCTGACAGATCCGAACATCTCGATACGCCTAGAGAAGGAGTTTGGGAGGAAGGGGTGGTCCTTCGGTAGCTTCGTACTTAACGACGTGAAGGTACCTGAGAAGTATAGGATAGGAGATGAGGGGAGGGGGTTCTACATAGCTATGGAGGGGTTCGACCATGCGAGAGCCTATATAGCTCTAGCATGTGCTGTCGGGGGTAAGAGAGCTATAGAGCTAGCGGTGGAGTACGCTAAGCAGAGGAAGGCCTTCGACTCCCCGATCGCTAGCTTCCAGGGTATTCAGTTCCAGCTTGCTGATAACTGGGCCAGGCTTGAGGCAGCTCACTCACTAGCCTACAAGGCCCTCTGGGCACTTAAGATGGAGCAGGAAGGTAAGATAGGTAGGTTCGAGGTAACTAAGATAGCTGCGGCAGCGAAGCTCTTCGCTGTCCAGGCCGCGAAGGCAGCTATAGACGACGCTCTCAGGTGGTTCGGAGCTTACGGGTACACCGAGGAGAACCTGGTAGCACTCGCACTTAAGGCTGTGAAGAGCTATGACTGGGCTGAGGGCTCTCTAGATATTATGAGGCTGATAGTAGCTAGGGAGGTTCTGGGTAGGGACTTCGTGTCTGGTAGGAGGAGGTAGTCGTCGCGGTAGTAAAGGTGTGTAGAGTGCCGCTAAACATAGTGGTGCTAGTAAAGCCTGTGGTAGACCCTAAGGCGGTAGTTAGATTCAGGCCTGACGGGACTATAGATAGGAGCGCAGCAAAGCTCGTTGCTAATCCATACGATAAGTATGCTGTCGAGGCTGCTCTACAGCTGAGGGAGAGGTACGGGGGTAGGGTTGTAGGTCTCTCAATGGCCCCACCGCAGGCAGCAGACGCTTTGAGGGAGGTCCTCGCTATGGGTGTCGACGAGTTCGTTCTCCTAAGCGATCCGAGGCTGGCAGGATCCGACACGTTAGCAACGTCGTACGCTCTCTCAGCGGGTGTGAGGATGATTGAGCGGAAGCTCGGTAAGGTGGACTTAGTGGTCTGCGGTATAGAGTCGTCTGATAGCAATACCGGGCACATAGGTCCGGAAGTAGGTGAGTGGCTAGGTATTCCAAGCGTCTCATACGTCGATACCGTTCTCGATGTCAGTGAGGGCTACGTAGTGGTTAAGAGGCTTATTGAGGGAGGTTACATGAAGTTGAGGGTGAGGCTACCTGCAGTACTCAGCATAGCTGGGACCAGTTACCAGCCTAGGATACCTACGTTGAGGGACGTCCTAGCCTCTAGGAGGAAGCAGATAACTGTGGTAGGTGTCGACGACATAGGGGTGGATCCCTCACTAGTCGGCCTAGCCGGGTCACCTACTAGAGTGGTTAGAATGTGGAGGATAGAGATTAAGAGGAAGAGTAAGATTTTCACAGATACGGATGTGGACGCCCTAGTCGAGAAGTTCCTTGAGGAACTCAGGAAGGACGGTATCACCTTGAGTAGGTGATTAACATGGCTAGGACCGTGCTCGTATATGTGGAGGTATCTGACGGGAAGATCGAGGACCATTCTCTGGAGCTTATAGGTAAGGCAAGGGAGCTTGCTACGAAGGGAGGCATGGATGTCGGTGCCTTAGTTGTGGGTCATGGAGTGAGGGAGCTAGCTAGGGAGTTGATCTACAGAGGTGCTGATGAGGTACACGTTGTTGATGACCCTAGGCTGGGTACCTACAGGCTACTACCCTATACCAAGGCTGTAGCACACGTAGTGGGAGCTACATCACCTGAGGTGGTGCTCTTCTCAGCCACCGTAGTAGGTCGGGAGCTAGCCCCGCGCGTAGCTGCTAGGTTGAGGACGGGGATAACCGCTGACTGCACTGATGTTGACATAGGGAGTTGGACAGATCCTCTCTCCGGGCGAGTATACGAGAATATACTATACCAGATAAGGCCTACGTTCGGTGGGGAGATAATGGCGGCTATAGTGACACCACAGCACAGACCTCAGATGGCTACAGTCAGGCCCGGTCTGTTCCCCATCCCCCAGAGGGATGAGACTAGGTCAGGTAGGGTAGTGGAGTGGTCAGTTGAGCTGGATGAGGACTCACTAGACTCTATCGAGGTTCTTGAAGTTAGGAGGGAGATGAGGAAGGTAGACCTCAAGTCTGCTAAGATCATAGTATCTGGAGGTAGGGGTGCAGGTCCTAAAGGGTTCGAGTTAGTCAGGGAGCTCGCTAAGTTGCTGGGTGGGGAGGTAGGTGCCTCGAGAGCCGCCGTCGATGCTGGCTGGATATCCTACGACCACCAGGTAGGCCTAACCGGGCAGACTGTGAAACCCGATATCTACATAGCTGTAGGTATCTCAGGTGCTGTACAGCACATTGTAGGGATGAAGGACTCTAAGATAGTTATAGCAATAAATAAGGACCCTGAAGCCCCGATCTTCAGGGTAGCTGATTACGGAATAGTGGGGGATCTCTTCGTAGTACTGCCGAAACTTATAGAGAAGCTGAAGCAGGGACGGCTCCCCGGAGGTAGCTGACCCCGCAACACCCACAATTTCATGCTTTTACTCTTCCAACCGCTCTGAGTAACTTACGGTCAATAAGTTTTCACTTTCAGTCATAGATACCAGCTTCACCTCCCAGTACATCTAAATATTTTAGATGTTCTAGCGAGGAAGGGCATTATCTATTAGTGAAAGCCGTTAATTCGGGACATCATAAAAGTCGTAAGGGGTACCTGTAAGGTAGGTTAGTATTCTCCTGAGAGTAGGGCTTTCCATGACTTGAATATAGTAGCTAGAGAAGGTCTAGACCGGATCTTGAGTTGAAAGCATCTGTGCGTGGCATACCCTATCCTGGGCAGTAGTTCTTTGATGGAGACTACGGAATGAGGGGATTGAGAACTTAAATTCGGGGAGCTAACGGTAGTGGTAATAGTCAGCAAGGGCGGGGTTATACTCCTTTTCAGGTAGACGATTTATATATAAAGTCGTATATAGCTTATATAAGGAGTCGTAGATGATCCACGTGTGTAGGTGGGAGGTTTACATTCCTCCTGGTAGGGTTACGGTAGACGGTAGAGAAGTACCTGCTCTCTCAAGAGATGAGGATGAGATAACAGTAGGTTACGAAGTTCTCAGCAGATTCAGCAACCTACATGATTATTCTCACGTCCTTGTAGCTGATGAAACTAGGAACACTGATTTTCACACTATATACGAGCTACTCGACCTGGAGATCTCACCGGTAGTCTTCAAATCTTTTAGTGAAGGCTTCGCATACGCGCTAAGACATCTACCATCTTTGGTAACCGTAATTAGGACTAGCCCACCAGCGGGTTCCATAACGTTTGAGCTATCAGAAAGAGGAGGTAAAGCAGTCATCCTCAAGTCCTTATTTGAAAGGGAGTTCCTAGGCTTTCTGAGAACGAACATAACTGATGAGAAAGCTCTGAACGAGCTGATTTCAGATGCTTCAGCATCTTCCCTATCTAAAGCTTTAAGTAAGTTCTTCGGGGGAGATAAGGTAGGGTCTGAAAACATTAGGATCGTCAGCGGCTTCGCTGATAATCCGAAGATTGTTGATAAAGCTTTAACTAAGCTAAAATTGAAGAGGGCGGACAATACTGAAGCCGAAGAATTGAGGAGGGCTGGGTTTAGAGGTAATCTTGGTACCGCTTTAGCTTTGTCTAAGGCGTTGGACAGATGCGCGCCGCAGGAAAGGTTTGTTTTTATAGGTGGGTCGGTTCCGGGCGGTATTTTGACGCTGTACATGCGGTGCTAGCTTATGGTTCCCCACTCAAAGCTAGGTGCTTAATCGGTGGGGGCCGTGCGAAGAGTTTATGTTGCTGGAGTAGGAATGACGAAGGTAGATAAACACACGGAGACTTCTCTAAGAGACCTAGCAGCTGAGGCAGCATTTAAAGCATTGGATGAGGTAGGTAACGAGAAACCCGAGGCTGTAGTAGTAGGCAATATGTTGAGTAGTTTAATAGAGCAGGAGAACCTAGCAGCTTTAATAGCTGATCACATAGGCTTGAGAGGTGTTTGCGGGCTTAAAGTAGAAGGTGCTTGCGGTTCAGGTGGTGTTGCTGTACTAGCTGGATACTCAATGATAGCTTCCGGCCTCTACGACAGGGTGTTGGTCATAGGCGTTGAAAAACTTCTTGAAAGACCTACTCCAGATACTTTAAGAGGGCTGGCATACGCTGCTGACGCTGATTACGAGCTGATATACGGAGTAAGCTTTGCGGGCTTGAATGCCTTAATCATGAGGTACTATATGAGCAAGTATGACGTAAGGAGGGAGGAACTAGCTCTCTGGTCAGTTATCATGCATCAAAATGGTGCTAAGAACCCGTATGCTCAACTGAGAAATGAGATAACGTTAGAGACTGTTTTAAGCTCGCCCGTAGTGGCAGACCCTATTAGGCTATATGATGCCTGTCCTCTAAGTGATGGAGCCGCAGCGGTTTACATAACCAGTGAGGACTGGAAGAAAGTGAGTGACACACCGATATTAGTCGCCGGTGTAGGTAACGCCGTAGATAGCCCGGACCTTTCCTCTAGGGTCTCACTCGACGAGTTTTATGCCTCGAGGATATCCGCGGAGAAAGCTCTACGTACGGCTAAGCTAGACATTAAAGATATCGACGTAGCTGAGATACATGACGCTTACACGATAACCGCAGCAGTAAGCCTGGAGTCTATAGGGTTTGCTGAGAAAGGAAAGGCCGCTAAATTGTGGAGTGAGGGTAGGTTCAGACCCGGGGACAAGCCAACAATTAACCCATCCGGCGGCCTAAAATCTAGAGGTCATCCGGTAGGAGCTACCGGGGTATATCAAGTAGTTGAGGTAGCTATGCAGCTAAGAGGGGATTTCCCGGGAGTATCTGTCCCAAGCGAGATCGGGTTAACGCAGAACATAGGCGGGGTAGGCTCGAACGTGACTACTATAGTACTTAGGAGGTGAGAGCTGGGATGACCACGATTCAGAGGATTTGGCGCATAAAGAACACGTTGCTTAGGCTGTTGTCAACTAGGTGTCTTGACTGCGGCTTCGTAGCTTACCCACCAAAGGCGTCATGTCCTAAATGTGGATCTAGGAGGTTAATCAAGGAGGAGTTGCCTAAGATAGGTGAGGTACTGAGTTATACTGTAATAAACGTCCCTCTGAGGGGTTTTGAGGAGTTTACGCCTCTAATAATATGCCTAATTAAATTGGGTGAAGCTAAGGTTCTAGCTGAGCTAGTAGACGTAAAGCCCGGAAACGTTCATATAGGAATGAAAGTAATGGCAACTCTCAGACGATCAGCGAAAACGTTAGATGGTGTCATACCGTACGTAGTTAAGTTCAGGCCGTTAAGTCTTGGTTCGTCGTAAGCCTTAGCATCTCTTTATCGTCCAGTAAGGCTTTTAGTTACCTAGGAAATAAGGGGAGATGATCAGCATGTCACGAGCTTCACCCCTCTAAGATGTAGACATAGCTCAAGGTATTCTAGGGGTAAATAAGTTACCGTGGGGATGGGTATGTAAAAGTAAATACGGAGGAAGTAGATAAGTAACGAGAGCTATCTAGGTATTAATGGCTTATGAGATGTCCCTCATTATCTCCTCCGCAACCTTTCTCCCGGATAGTAGCATGGAGCTGAATATGGGTCCCATCCTCGGTAGGCCGTATAGAGCTGCTACAGCCATACCGGCTACGTAGAGCCCTGGGATGACTCTACCAGTACGCTCAACTACTAACCTCTCGGATGCTTCTGAGTAGGCTGCTCTCTCCCCTACTAACTGCATGTTTACTCCGGGAACTTTCCTGGCAACTATCTTCAGCACCTCGGCATCATGCCCTGTAGCGTCTACTACAGCCTTACTAGAAACGAAAAGGGGATCTACATGGAGGCCTGACAACACTACAGCACTCCACTGAATCACTACTCCCTCGATCCTCAGAGGGTTCTCCCTGTATATTACATCCTCTACATGGACCCCGTTAACTATCTTAGCTCCAGAATCTATAGCTCTCGATGCGAGCTTAGCCATAAGCTCCGAGGCATCGATAACGTATAGCCCCTCTTCCTCGTCTTTAAAGTATCTTATACCGAAGTCATTAAGTATGGGTAAGGCCTGCTCATCTACAACTACCTTATGCATTAACATCCCGCCACCCCCAATACCACCACCGAACCCCAGCCTCCTCTCGAATACCACCGTCTTGAGCCCTCTCTCAGCTAGGTACTTCGCAGCCGTCATCCCGGAGGGGCCCGCCCCAACGATGACGACGTCAACTCGAGACAGCTCTAGCCAGTCCCTCAAGGTATTTCTCCATATAGATCGCGAAATTCTCTCTTCAAGGCTCCTCATTCCGGCACCAAGCGATAGTTTTAGCTTAGTCATATAAGCTTTCATAGTTATGGCGGTCCTACCCCATATTTCCATAGACACTCAGGTAGTAGTTCTCAGTGGTACTACCCCGACTACTACGACAAACTAAGGTCTTCCTTCTTAGGGTGGGAGGTTAGGTACACATACTCTTATTTTCTCGATTAACCAAAAATCTTCGGTGGTTGAGGACTGGGAAGTAGAGGTAGGGGCACTGCTTCATGGCTCGGAAAGTACATGGCGGGTAACCTACTCTTACTGCTTCCTTTAATCGTCTTAGTGCTACTCGCTGCCTATGTCGGGAGCTTACCACCAGTCTTCGTTAGATACTCCATAGACCGAGGTGTCGCAGCTGGGTCTCTCAGTAACGTCCTCCTCTACACAGCGTTACTCGTAGGTTCTACGGCTGCCGCCGGTACCCTAAACTTCATTGTTAGGTACGTATCAGCTAAGTATGCGCAGGAGGTTGTCCACAAAATCCGGCTCGAGGCGTTCGAGGCCGTACTTAGGAAGTACATGGGTTTCTTCGACAGGTCCTCTGTAGGGCAGCTGATCTCACGTATTACTAACGATAGTGAGAGGGTAGCTGACTTCCTCTCCAATAGGTTGAGGATGATAACCTATGCTGCCAGCCTCCTAGCTTTCTCCGCTTACAACATGTTTAGTTTGGATCCCTCACTCGCGGCAGTTACCGTCGGGGTAATGGGTGCCGCTGTGGTGGTATATGCTAGGTTCTCCATGATTATAAGGCCCATCTACGAGATGGCGAGACAGCAGCTGGGTGTGCTAGCGTCTTTAGTGAGTAGTGATTTAGTGGGCATTAAGACGGTGAAAGGGCTGAATATAACTACTAGTGAGTTCCGCAGGTTCGAGCTGGAGAACGATAAGTTCATGGATATAAACGTGAGAGCCGCGAAGGTTAGGGCTGTATACGGTAACTCAACTATATTGATATTCGGTACAGCATCCACGTTAGTTCTATTCTACGGTGCCTTCGCAGTGCAGAACGGTATTTTAACGGTGGGTGGGCTAACCATGTTCCTTACATACATAGCAACCCTATCCAGACCCATAAACATGCTCGGCATGTCTATAGCGGACATCCAGAGAGCTCTCGCCTCAGCTAAGAGACTCTTCGAGCTCTTAGAGTCTGGAGAGAACGTACTTGAGAAACCGAATGCCATCACCCTCGAGAAGGTCCAGGGATCAATAGAGTTCAGAGGGGTTTCCTTCACATACCCGAGCGGGAAGAAAGCTCTCAAGAACGTGACAATCCACGTAAAACCCGGAGAGAAGGTACTGATTGTGGGGCCTCCCGGTTCAGGAAAATCAACACTTCTGAAGCTACTAATGAGGTTCTACGACCCGAATGAGGGAGCTATACTAATTGACGGGGTGGACATCAGGGACTTGAAGCTATCGTCTCTCAGACGGCACGTAGGCTACGTTCCGCAGGAGCCCTTCATATTTAGTGGCTCGATAGCTGAGAACATAGCTCTAGGGAATCCTAACGCTAGCTTGGAGAACATCGTTAAAGCTGCTAAGATAGCTAAGATACATGAGTTCATTGCCTCACTCCCAAAGGGGTACGAAACCTTAGTCGGGGAGAGAGGTTTAAACCTATCGGGCGGGCAGAGGCAGAGGATAGCCATAGCCCGAGCACTAGTTAGAGACCCGAAGATACTCCTCCTCGATGACCCCGTAGCTAACCTCGATGCCGAGACTGAGAAAGCACTTATCGAGGATCTCAGGGATATACTGAAGGGTAGGACGGTCATCATAGTGTCTCAGAGGCTCTCCCTCGTGACGCTCGCAGACAGGATAGTGGTCATGGATGATGGTCAGATCATCGAGGAAGGAACCCACGACGAGCTCATGAGGAGGAGGGGTATGTACTATAGGCTATATACATCCATGGTGAGGAGCGGTGAGTGAGAGGGAAAGTAGTGGGAAGGTAAAGATAGCTACCCTCCGCGAAGTACTGAATCTCGTGCTAGCTAGTAAGCGGGATGTCGCTGTAGTAGCTATAGCTGTAGTAGTAGGTAGCGTGGCCATGCTCATATCGCCCTACATACTTAGCTTAGTGATAGATGAGGGTATATCTAAAGGCAGATACGAAGCTGTCCCCATGCTCGTGGGCCTGTACTTCGCGACTGTCCTACTCCAGTGGGGGACCACAGTAGTTAGAACAGTTAAGATTGAGGTAATAGGTCAGAAGGTTCTTAAGAACCTACGGCAGTCCCTGTTCAGGAAGTACATGGAAGCCTCCCTAGATTTCTACAATGAATACCAGACCGGTGATCTAGTATCTAGAGTCATCAATGATACCTCAACAGTTAACGAGGCCATAGTTACCGGGCTTCTGAACACTCTTGGAGATATGGTGTCAATGATGGGCTCACTGGTAATAATGGCCTACCTAAGCCCTCAGCTAACAGCAGTATCTTTGATTACAGTCCCTCTAATGATCTTCATAGCTAAGAAGCTAGGTGTGAGACTTAGGAGGACCTGGCGGGAGGTTAGGGAGAGGGTATCTAGGCTTACCTCAGTAGTTGAGGAGAACGTCTCCGGGATCGAGGTAGTGAAGTCGTTCGGACTCGAGGAAAGCGTTCTCTCGAAGTTCGATAGAGCCTCCCACGAGGTTTACAGGACGTCTGTGCGGGCCTCAATACTTGCTGGACTCTTCTTCCCCTTAATGAACGTCACTTCATCTCTATCTCTAGCAGTCGTAATAGCTTATGGCGGGTTCCTCTGCCTCAATGGTGTGATAAGTGTTGGTCTGCTAGTAGCGTTCACCCAGTACGTAAACAGGTTGATAGGCCCTATAAACGACCTTGTATTCATGTACGACGCTCTCCAGTCAGCACTAGCATCACTTGATAGAATATTTGCGGTATTGAAATCTGAGAAGGTCGAGCTGGATGAGGGTGTGGAGCTCGAGAAGGTTAGGGGTGAGATAGTCTTCGACCATGTATGGTTCGAGTACGTTCCAGGTATTCCGGTACTTAAGGACATATCGTTCACGATAAGGCCCGGTGAGGTAGTGGCTCTAGTTGGCCACACAGGTGCTGGTAAGACTACTATAGCTAACCTCCTAATGAAGTTCTATGAGCCGACTAGAGGTAGGATACTGCTTGACGGGGTGGACATCAGGACATTGAAGAGGAGTAACCTCAGGAAGTTCGTGAGCTACATACCGCAGGAGACATACCTCTTCCCCGGGACCGTGATCGACAACATCAAGGTAGTCAAGCCCGACGCTAGCGATGAGGAGGTGATAGAGGTCTGCAAGAAACTGGGGATACATAAGTTCATCGAGAGGCTTCCGAAGGGTTACTACACGGACGTTGGGGAGATAGGTAAGAGGCTATCACTAGGTGAGAAGCAGTTAATAGCTCTAGCTAGAGCTATGCTGAAGGACTTTAAGGTAGTGATATTCGATGAAGCTCTCTCAAGTGTCGATGCCGAGACTGAGGAAATGCTGAGGAACGCTCTCAGGGAGTTACTGGAGGGGAAGACTGGGATAATAATAGCACACAGATTATCTATGGCTAGAGACTGTGATAAGATAATACTGCTATCTGACGGGAGGCTAGTCGAGTACGGAACATTCGACCAGCTAGTCCAGAGACGGGGACACTTCTACGAGATGTATAAAGCTCAGATAAAGGAGCTGGAGCTTGCTGGAGCACAGCAACAAGCTGTATCTGCTGGGGCAGCATTCGAGGAGGGTAAGCATTCCAAGCATCAGGACCTGAATACCAGCGGTAGTTAGAGTTAACCTAGATGCTATTTCCACAGCAACTCTGAGAGTAGGTAATGATTTGCGGACTGCTTCGTATTTGTATTTATTTATAGCTAATGCCTGGCTGTACCTCTACATAAAGAGCTTAACAATGTTCGGAGAAGCTCTAGAGATAAGCACGTTCCCTGCTAAGATCTTAATTCCCTCAGACAGGCTTGAGTCTTAGATATGGCCTACTCCCACCTTAGCGCTTCCCTGAGTCGTGCTATATGTTTGACGTATCTAGACGATTTATTTGATCCTACTGTATGGTTATATGGTGAGAAATCATAGGATCCTCTGGAATTATGGAGGTAAGATCTAGGTCCTTCGAATTCATCAGTAAAAACTACAGGAACTATATAGATTTACTCAAGAACCTCGTGTCCTTTAGGTCCGTCGCTGCTTGGGGTACTGAGGATCTGAGAGCTTGTGCGGAGTACATAGCGGAAGTACTTCGTGAGCGGGGGTTTAGCACGTTCCTCAAGTCGGCAGGGGGAGCCCCGGCAGTATTTGCTGAGATTGGGAAGGGCTCGCGCGCAGTTCTCATATACAATCACTACGATGTCCAGCCTCCAGATCCTCTAGAACTCTGGGAGTCGGACCCCTTCAAGCTGACTATAAAGGATGGGCTGATCTTCGGTAGGGGTGTGGCAGACAATAAGGGGAATATAGCTGCTAGGATAGGTGCTATCGACTCCCTTCTTGACTACCTGGATGATTTAGACCTCAAGGTGAAGTTCTTGATAGAGGGGGAGGAGGAGATAGGTTCCCCAACATTAAACAGCATCGTCAGTGAGATGCTGGACTGGGTCCGTGCTGACGGGGGGATATGGGAGACCGGTTACTTGAGGAGGAACGGCTCGCTCAGCATCTCCTTAGGATTTAAGGGCATGCTCTACGTCGAGGTGATCCTGAGGGGGGCGTCCAGAGACGTCCACAGCGGTATGGCTCCCATAGTCCCGAACCCAGCCTGGAGGATGGCTAGGTTACTAACTAAGCTCAAGACCGAGGACGGTAAGATATTGGTACCCGGGTTCTACGACGATATAGACCCTGAGTTTGTTAGGACTGCTGAGGAGCTCATCATGAAGATGAACCTGGAGGAGTTGGAGGAGATGAAGGAGGAGTTAGGCCTCAAGGAGTTCGTAGGTGGGTTAAGAGGTTTTGAGGCGCTGAAGGAACTACATACGAAGCCCTCACTAAACGTATCCGGTCTCTATGCGGGCTATACGGGTAAGGGATCTAAGACCGTGGTACCTTCCATAGCGGGGGCTAAGATAGATATCAGGCCCGTCCCAGGCCAGAAACCTGAGAAAATCCTCGAAAACCTGAGGAGGTACTTAAGTGAGCTGGGCTTCTCGGATGCTGAAGTAGTAGTTAGGAGCATGTATCCAGCTGGCTACACTAAGCCCGGGGAGGCCATAGTCAGAGCTTCAGTGGAGGCCGCTAGAGAAGTGTACGGGCTGGACCCTGAGATAATACCCCTATCAGGAGGTTCCGGCCCGATCTACATATTCACTAACATAGCTAAGGTACCCATGACGGGAGCGGGAGTAGGGTACTACGGATCAAGAAATCACGCACCAAACGAAAACATCAGGGAGAGGGACTTCCTGCTGGGAATGAAGCACGTAGCCCTGACGTTACTGAAATTCACCCAGATTTAGCGGATTTAGTAGTAGGGTAGTTACAGCTGAAGTCCCTTCTCTTAAAGGGGTGAGGAGGTCAGGTTACCCCCATTATCCGGGAGAGCGAGCACGGTCTTCGCGATCTTACTATTCAATCTCCTGAGCTCACCACCTACTCTAACATCTATCCCTAGTTTCTGCTTGTTTACTATCTCGATTACTGTTCCTACGGTGAGCCCAGCTTCAATTGCTTTCCTTAGGTAAGTAGCTAACTCCCCTCTATATCCAACGACCCTAACTACCTCACCCGCATCGTACTCTATCAGTGGCCTACCAACTGAGGAGCTACTTTCTCCAGGTATCGGGTTACCGTGGGGGCATGTCTTGGGGGACCCTATGAATCTGTGTATAGACTCCACTATCTGCTGTGGTAGGTGCTCCATGTAGTGAGCATACCTATGTGATTCAATGAGGTCGAAGCCTAGCTCTGAGAGGAATGCCTCACATATCCTATGCTTCCTAATAATCGGCTGAGCCAGGTTAACTCCCTTCTCAGTGAGCTTGAAGCCGCGGAACTTACTCCAAGTAACGTACCCCTCAGACGCGAGCTTCTTCAGTACCTTACTAACCGAGGCTGGTCTAACACCCAGCTCCTCAGCTATGTCACTAGTTCTAGCAGTGCCGAAAACCTCCTCTAGTCTGTATATAGTTGAGAGATAGTCGTCTATAGCTACATCCCCACTCCTTCTACGCATTCCCGCAATCCACTTAATTCTATGTTAAGAGGGGATTTAAGGCTTAGTAACTACGTGAAGTTTAGACTAGTCTAAACTTATTATGGTATAACCCCTCCAATATTCTTGGTGAGTGGAGTGCTACATGAGGAGAGCCTAGGAGGGCAGGACCGTGAGCTGGACGGATGTGGCCTGACTGTTGCTGTAGTTGGACAGCCCTCGACTGGGAAGTCCACTTTCTTCTCCCGCGTAACTGGGAAAATAGAGAGAGTTGCTAGCTGGCCGGGAACCACAGTAGAGCAGAGTATAGCTAGGGTACGGCATCGCGACGTGAACATATGTTTAGTGGATCTCCCAGGGATTTACGGACTCTCCACGACGTCACTTGAGGAAGCTGTGACTAAGAGGTTCCTACTTCAGGGTAAATACGACTTCGTCCTCGTCTTAGTGGATCCACTAGTAATTGAGAGATCGATATACCTCCCACTACAGCTCGCTGAGATGGGTGTTAAGGTAGTTATAGCCATTACTAAGTGGGATATAATACATAAACACGGTATCCACATAGACGTGGAGAAGCTCTCAACTAGGTTAGGTATCCCGATATTCCCTATATCATCCATAACTGGGGAGGGGATCAGCAACCTACTCGACTACCTAGTCAGAGCTACCGGTGAGCTGAGGGTAAGACCCCTAAAAATCGATTACGGCCTTCTCAATAGCTACATAGAGAGGTTAGCAACATCTATAGGGGAAATAAGTAATCCAGGTCTCTCGCGGTGGTGGGTAGCTGAGAGGCTCCTCGAGGGGGATCAGGAAGTCTCTGAGTTAGTTAGATCTAGGGATGCTCTGAAGCTAGCTGGGGAGTTGAGGGAGGAGTTTAGGAAGACTTTCGGTAGCTACCCGGAGGACGTAGCTACGTACATGAGGTTTAGGAAGGTCTCCGAAGTCCTAGAAGGGGCTGTTGTTCGTGTACCGATTAAGGGAGGTGCCCTCAGTGGGTGGGTAGATAAGGTCTTCTTAAATCAGAGGCTCGGCTTTCTTGCTTCTCTAGCTACCCTCTTCCTAGCATTCCTAGTAGCATTTACGGTTAATACCGGGTTCCCACTAAACGTGATCTTCCGATATGCTGGGCTGGAGAATGTTGCCGATATATTGGAGACATACAGCTTGAGCGGCCTCATCAGTGAGGGCTTCGCATTACTCTCGGATTACCTTAAATCCTACCTAGAAGGATTTAACCCTACCCTGGTGACCGTCTTAGCTGATGGGGTTATCGGTAGTGTCGGTGTTGTGCTGAGCTTTGCTCCTCTAGTACTAGTTGTTTCAGCTATTATTTCCGTTATAGAGGATAGCGGGTTAGGACCTAGAATGGTCACATCCCTACACAACTTCTTCTCCGCTTTCGGGCTATCCGGTAGGTCCCTATACCCCCTAGTCCTAGGTCTCGGCTGTAACGTACCTGCCGTCATGCAGTCTAGGATAGCTATAGATGAGTATGAGAGGAAGCAGATAATAGCTTCAACACCCTTCGTACTCTGCCAGGCCAGGCTCGTAGTCATGATGTACTTCGCTAACTACATCTTCCCAGGGCGACCACTACTTCAAGCCTCCACAATACTCCTCCTCTACGTAACCTCGATAGCTCTCTTCATGCTGACCTCCAAGCTAGTTAGGCGAGTAGCTTTCAAGGTATCCGAAAGCCCTGAGCTAGTTATGGAGATACCTCCCCTCCACAAACCCAGCGCTCGGGTGGTCTGGTGGAATTCCTGGCTAAGAACTAAGCACTTCCTCGTCAAGGCCGGGACAGTGATATTCGCCCTATCGCTAGCTAGTTGGTTAATGATTAGTGTAGGACCTAACGGATTTAGTGAGGACCCGGCAAGCTCGTACGCAGCTATAGCTGGGACAGCCATAAGCAGGTTCTTCGAGCTCACCTACGGGGTCGATAGGGACGTTTCGTGGAAGATCGGCTACGCCTTAATCTACGGAACTATAGCTAAGGAGGGTCTCATAACATCAATAGCACAGCTATCAGCAGTTGAGGAGGGGTCGGCCCTGGAGGTACTTAAGCTCAGCCCAGCACAAGCAGTGAGCCTCTTAATGCTCTTCATGTTCTACATACCCTGCGCCCCAACTATAGTTGTCGCATACAGAGAAAGTGGGAGCATAAGGTTCGTAGCGGGGCTGGTACTCTACATGGTAGCAATAGCTCTAGCACTTTCAGTAATAACCTACCATACACTAAACCTTCTCGACATTTAGAAGACCTGACTTCTAAACCTAGCTCCGTGGTTTGAGGAACGGTCAGCCTGGTCTAGGCTCATCACATATCAGTTCTTCCACGTATCATCACTCACCTAAAGATATTAGCCTTCAGAGCTAAACTAGTTGGTGATGAGGCCGACGTAGTCGGATAGGTGAGGATGGGTTGATAGACTGATGTTCTATCTTGCTAGTACTTCATAACTGCTGGCTTTCCTAGTATTTCCTACAGTAACTACTCCCCTGTTCCAGAGGTGGGGTTTCCAGCTGTAAAGTAAAAAGGAGTTACTTTTAGATGCGTAGGAAGGCTCTCAATGTGTAGACTACGAATGACACTATAGCTGAGCCACCTACAGCTCCGGCACCACCGACGTAGAATAGGTCTCTCAGCTTCTCCGGTCCGTAGATCTTAAGTAGTACGATCCTGGCGATGACCGTAACTATGACGGCTACACCTGCTGCTGGGTTCAGTATCATTAACCCGGTAGCTAGGAGTATTCCTAGCTGTCTCTCAGGTCCCCCAACTATCTGCAGGATGAAGCCTACGGGGGCCCAAGTGAGTAGCCACCGCGCGAGTTCAGGGTCCGCCGCAGCTTTAGCTGTAGCGGCTAGTGTCTTAGATGCTGGTGGGTAGAGGTTTAGTACATTAAAGTATGCGCTATGGAATAACAGTACCATAGTTATAGATACAGCGAACGCAAGTATCTTAGCCCAGAACTGCCACCACCTACCCACTCTCTCGAACTTCGGGTCCTTACCCTCACCTCTCAATATCCAACCAGTCTTCAGGTCGTAGCTGAAGTCAGCCATTCCGGGACCGGTAGCAGCTACGTAGCCTACTCCCACACCATGTGCGAGTGGTGGGAATCCCAGTAATAGACCTATAACCAGTGAAGCGAGTGCTGTAGCGAATGCTGGGAACCAGCCCGCATACATACCTGAGATAGCACATATCAAGGTCGTGAACCAGGCCCAGAAACCGTAGTAGAGAGCCCAAACAACGGTCTGCCCCACACTCATACCTGTGTAGCTACCTACGAAGAAGGCGAGGGGAAATGCCCCCAAGGTCCAGAGCAAGTAGGCTATTAGTAGCCACCTAACGGCCTCACTAGGCCCTACTAGTGTGGGTGGCGTGGTTGAGGTCTCTGATGAGGTGGTTGACGGCTTCTTTCTAATTTTTGTCCACAGTAAGAGGAACTGTATGAGAGCTGCAACCCCGGCACCAACCATTATGCCTTGCGGTGCGTACAGCTTATAGAGGTCTACGCCCAGGTAGGTCGGCCCGTAAGCTCTGAGGAGGAGTCCTATACCGAAAGCCGTTATCGCGAAAATCTGTGTTATTAGGGTGATACCCACTATGTCTCCAGGGTAGCCTAAGTATGTTAGAGCACCACCGAATATCATACCGTAGAGTAGTAGGAGAGCCTTCTTCCCCCTACCTATCGCGGCTTTAATAGCTTCAGCTGTTGAGACACCTATAGGCCACGGATTTCTGGCAGGGTAGAACGGTGAGTCGAAGATTTTGTAGGCGAGTATTAGGTCGACGAGTCCAGCATACACTAAACCTATGAAGACAGGTACTAGGAAATCCGCTGTAGTACCCCCGAGGAGGTACGGGATAGCTATGGTAAGTAAGAGTACGTTACCGGCTTGGAAGGTAGCACCGGAAATTACCGTCTGCATTAGGTTTACTGAGTGGACATTCCTGAACACCTTAGCGAAGGGTAGGTAGGATAAGGCTATAGCTATTAGGGCACCGATTATGGAGGTGTTAGGGTTTACACCTACTCGAACAATCAGCTCGAGCCCGATAATAGCCCCGAAAATACCTAGGAGAAGCCCCAGAATCAGCACCGGAGGTGAGTAAACCCTAGGATGTTCAGTAGAGTTAGATTTCATAGGGTGTTACACCACATAACTTTACCATGAAAGAACATTTAAATTTACTCTAAGTAAGTAACGGCAAGGTGTTCCAAAACTTTAAGTCCTTAACCACCCTTACGTGCTAGGATAGGTCCTCCAGCAAGGGACTCCTACCTCAACTAACCTTCCTCAACCTCGGTTGAAGTATCCTCTCCCCTAGAACTAACGATGCGAGTTAGGACATGCTCGGTGAGCTTTTATAGAATAGAGATGAAATATCCCTACTAGTAGGCCTGACCTCCTCCCCGCCCTAAAGAGTGGGGGTTCCTGCTAGTGCGGGGAGGTTTGGGGCTACATCCCCGGGTTCAGCCCCGGGCCGGGTCTCCGGCCCTTTACCCCTATCCCGTGCGGGACGGGGTTATGGGTACGGCACACCGAGAACATCTAGAGTATTCAAAGCTTATAAACCCTTCATCCCCGCCCTGAAGGGCGAGGCTTTCAGTTGTAACGTTATCTATGAAATTTTCAGTACGTTAAGGAATGGTTTGCTGTGTCTATAAGTTTCCAGCTATTATCAATTATCTACAGTGGGAAAGCCCAGACACTTTATAACCGAGCTCCTCTGGTATCGGACGGCGGGCCTCCGATTTTAATGAGTTAAACTAAAAAAGTTAGGCTGGGATTGTGAGCCCCTAACGTAGCTAATCTCAGACTCCTTCACTGTTGCTCTGCTAACTGCTAGGCATACAACTAGGCTTAGTTATGGCTACCCTTTCCGTGCCCCTACTAGCGATCTTTCAGTATCAGGCTGGGAATCATATTTAGAGCATTCATAAACTTAAAAATCCTGAGGTCAGGCCTCGAGTTTCTTTATCCATGATCTATGCTACTGTTATGTAGCCTTCCTCCAGGGACGTACCTGCTACCTCTTTAGGTAGTTGTATGCTAGTAGAGCGTGGAGTGCTGTCCCCCTCCACAGAGCGTCTTCATCTACGTCGAACTTGGGGTGGTGGTGTGGGTAGATAATACCCTTACCCTCGTTTTTAACGCCTAGGGATATGAAGGCTCCGGGTACTTTCTGTAGGTAGAAGGAGAAGTCCTCAGCTCCCATACTCATAGGGGCCTCAGCTGTCGGGCCTATCTTAGAGGCAACGCTCAGGACGAAGTCGGCTAGCTCAGGTGTGTTTATGACTGGCGGGTACGTGATTCTCCCTACTTCTAGTGTGCCCTCACACTCCCAAGCTGCTGCGTAGTGTTTCACTACCTGCTCTATCCTGGTTAAGACCCTATCTCTCAGGGCCATGTCGAAGGTTCTGAGGGTCCCGTAAATCTCTACTTGGTCCGGTATGACGTTGCTCGCTCTGCTAGCTTCGAACCTAGGTGTTGAGATGACGACCGGGGAGAACGGGTCTACGTTCCTAGACACTATCTTCTGTATCGCGTTGTATATGTCTACAGCGGGTGCTGTAGGGTCTTTAGTTAGCTCTGGGTGTGCGGCGTGACCTCCCTTCCCCTTTATCCTGATCACGAAAGATGTTGATGAAGCGTTCATAGGGCCACGCCTAGTGGCTATAACACCCGACGGAAGTTCTGACCAGACATGTATCCCGAAGATAGCGTTGACGTCGTCTAGAATCCCCTCCTCTACGATGAGCTTCGCGCCAGCACCTCCCTCCTCAGCGGGCTGGAAGATGAGCTTGACTGTTCCGGGGAGCTCGTTCTTGACTTCCGCTAACACCTTCGCTGCCCCTAATAGCATAGCGACGTGAGCGTCGTGACCGCAGGCATGCATCTTCCCGGGGATCTTAGACTTGTATGGAACGTCGTTCTCCTCTTGAATTGGGAGGGCGTCCATGTCGGCCCTAAGTGCTACCACCTTCCCCTTCCCGGCTTTGAGGACACCGACTACACCGGTCCTAGCTACTCGGAGAACCTCGAAGCCAGCAGACCTCAGCTCCTCCTCTACAAGCTTCGACGTTCTAACCTCCTCGAAAGCTAGCTCTGGATACATGTGGATATCCCTCCTAGTACGAACCACGTAATCACTGAGAGCTTTAGATAACTCAATAATCTTCAGCTCTACAGTGTCTAACATAGCTATACGCCGAGTATAGCACCCATTGTAGAGTAAAAAGCTTGTTGTGTGTGTCGCTACTTGGCTGATCGTCTAAGTTTCTAGGCTCGGCTCTGTCTGCGCGTATCTATGTCAATTATCCCGGCCTAAGCAGTGGGACAGTGCTTCGAGCTTGACCAGCTCTAGGTAGGGTTCCGAGTCGTCGGGTTTGACAACCACCCACAACCCGCAGGAACGTCCAAAACCCTGCGGGCAGTGCGGGGGTTCCTAGACGCGGTGAACAAAATAAACTGATAAGAGAGCATTTAGGGACAGAGAGCATAGTACCTACATGCAGATTTATATCGGTTCACAACATACTCTACACGGTGAAGTGGGTGAATTGCCCGTTTTGTGGTTATGAAGAAAATTTTGCGGTCCTTAAGGAATGGAGGTTCAGGTTCTACACAGTAAGAAGGGTAAGCTGCCCTAAGTGTGGCGGGGTATTCAATTACTATTTCGGTGTCTCCCCAACCGGGAAGCGCTCGGAATTCTGTATTAGGGTGAAGCCTAGGTCAAAGACAGCTACCTAAGTAGAATCCTCTTAGGTTATACTACTTTTACGAAATGGAGGTATCGTGACTCGGTAGTAGCTCTCTTCTTTTTATACCTAATGCCAGACTAGTATATGGTGAAGTCTTTGGATATGAGGTTAGGCATATACGGTTTCGGAGCTATTGGTAGGCTAGCTGCGAGGCTAGCTCTTGATAGGGGCTACGAAATCGTAGCCGTTGTCGATATAGATAAGAGGATCGTCGGTAAGGACGTGGGGGAGCTTCTAGGTATCGGGGATCTAGGCGTGAAGGTGTCTACAGACGTGGGGGAGCTTGCTGATGCTGATGTAGTGCTCCACGCTACAGGGTCCTACCTGGATAAGGTCTTCGACCAGATAGTATCTGTCTTGAGGATGGGGGTCAGCGTAGTCTCCACATGCGAGACCCTATCCTACCCATACTACAGGTACCCGGTACTAGCACTCAAACTAGACGAGATAGCTAAGGCCTACGGATCTGTTGTTATAGGGACAGGAATAAACCCGGGCTTCCTCCTAGATACCCTCGTAGCTGTCCTCGCAGCCTCGACACCCTACGTAAGGAGGGTGAGAGCTACTAGGAGCTTAGACGCTGCGAAGAGGCGTGAACCGTTTAGGAAGAAGATAGGTGTTGGTGAGGACCCCAAGGTAGTTGAGGAGAGATTAGCGAGGGGGGAGATAACTGGTCATGTAGGATACGCTGAGTCTGTGTATTTAATAGCTCATGCGGGGGACCTTAACCTAACTAAGGTAGTTGAGTGGCAGGGTGTTGTACCAGCTGAGTCAGATATCGAGTCTAGCGGTATAAAGGTTGAGAAAGGTAGGAACAGAGGTGCTAGAGGATACGGAGCTGGGTTTGTGGGTGATAGGGAGGTAATAAGGGTAGAGTTCGAGGCGTACGTCGGGGCACCAGAGTTCGAGGAGGTGGAGATTGAGAGTAAGGACTTCACGATTAAGTGGAGGAGTACTGGAACCCCAGGCGATATCGGTACGGTATCCGTAGCTCTTAACGTCGCCGAGAAGGTCCCGTATATGATTCCAGGACTTAGACTGATGACGGATTTACTGCCGTTTAAGATAGTGTTTACCCGGGACTGAACATGGTTGACTTCTCGAAGGTTGATAGCAGGGCTGAGGAGCTGGCAAGGAGCCTGGAGCAGAAGTACTTAGAGAGAACTAGGAGGAGTAGGGAGCTCTTTGAGAAGTCCAAGAAGGTACTACCTGGTGGAGTTACATACGCTATTAGGTACTTCAAGCCGTACCCGCTCTTCATATCCAAGGCTGAGGGTACTAGAGTCTGGGACGTAGACGGCAACGAGTACGTAGACTACTGGATGGGGCACGGAACACATATACTGGGTCACGCACCTAGGTTCGTGCTGGAAGCCGTAGCTGAGGCTATGAAGGGAGGTACTCACCTAGGCTATGAGAACCCTTACGCAGTCGAGTACTCCGAGCTCCTTACCAAGGTCGTGCCCGGGCTTGAGTTACTGAGGTTCACTAACAGCGGTACCGAGGCTAACATGTATGTTGCGAGACTTGTTAGAGCATACACGAAGAGGAAATACATCATCAAAGTCGAGGGAGGTTGGCATGGAGGTTACGACATCCTCCATACGGCTGTATCCCCACCGTTCGTAGGACCGGAGTCTGCCGGCCTACCAGAGGAATTCATAAGGTACACCATAGCGGTACCGTACAACGATGTAGACTCCATAGAGGAGGCCCTCAAGAAGTACCCAGCAGCCGCAGTGATAGTGGAGCCAGTTCTCGGAGCTGGTGGCTGTATAGAGCCTCTCGGTAACTACCTGAAGGAACTGCGCGAGCTCACCTACCGATACGGATCCCTACTCGTCTTCGACGAGGTTATAACCGGCTTCAGGCTAGCACCCGGAGGTGGGCAGGAGTTCTTCAATGTTAAGGCAGATCTCGTAGTTCTAGGTAAGGTAATAGGCGGAGGTTTTGCCGGTGCCGGTGCTTTCGGAGGGAGGTCAGAGATAATGGAGTTACTGGACCACCTAAAGTACCCTGATCCTAGGTCGAGGCCGTTCCATGGAGGCACCTTCGTCGGGAACCCGGTTAACATGGTTGCTGGGTATACGTTAGTTAAGTATCTCCACGAGAACAGGTCTCTATATGAGAATGCGAATAGTTTGTGGGCTGAGTTCAGGAGGTCTGTGGATAGAGTCTGCGAGGAGTTCGGTAGGATATGCTGGACTACCGGTGCTGGGACAATGACTGGGATACACTTCACGAGAGTTAGGCCTAGGAACGTTAGGGAGGCCTACGAGCTTAGGTTGGGTAAGCATGTGGAACACGTTTACCACCTCTACTCCAGGCTCAACAACATTCTGTACATCAGTGAGAAGCTCATACACTTACTACCATCCCTAACACACTCAAAGGAGGAGATAGACCTCTTCACAAAGACATTTACGAGTTTTCTGGCAGATATAACTAAGGGTTAGAAGACCTTACATTACGATTCTACGGTGCTTTTCCCTCATACTCTAAGTACCCTTGGAGGGTGCTAATCATAGCTAAGACCTTGATCTCCACCTTACCGCCCAACATCTCGAGAAGCTTCTTCCGCACTTCCTCAGCTAGCTCCCTCGGTATCCTCCAGTACATCTCAGGGTTTAAATCAGCTATCCGGTTGTGTGGTACTATTACCTCGAGTTTCATTGATAGAGACCCCCTCCGTAGCTTATAGTCTATATCCTCGACGTAGAATCCCTTCTTAAGGCATATCTCAGCCACCGTAGCGACAACCTTCATAGCATCGGGAGAGTCGAAGTTCAGAGTTACGCGGGGTCCTACAGGAAATATTGTTGGGAGAGTCGCTCTACTCTCTGAGACAAGCTCAATTCTCCTAACATATAGCCCTCTACCGGATAGTACCTTCACCGCGGCCAGCACCAGGCTCAGTGGATAGCGCTGTGCCCCAGTCCAAGAAGCTCTAACTACTGCCCTATCCTTCTCGATGTCTATGGATGCTGAGGATACTGGAAGGTTAAGTTCTCCAATCAAATCAATTAGCTCCCCACCTAGATCCTTCGATATCTTCGGTACCTCCCTAGGCGGGGTCGGAGTGGGGGCTTCAACAGGAGGTATCTTCGGTGCTTCCTTAGGTACCTCCTTAGGAGGAGTCGGAGTGGGTACCTCAACAGGAGGCCGAGCTCTCGAACTCTCCTCAATTAACCTGGTCAGCTCCGGATACCTCGAAATAAGCTCCTCAAGAGGTATCTCATAGGCGGAGATCTTGCCCCCACCCACATTTAAGCGTGCCAGGAGTTCCTTGAGGGATGTCCTACCTGAAGACTCTACATTCCCAACTTTAGAGTACGCGGCAATGACTCCACCTCCATATATGAGCAGGCTTCCTTCAACATTATCTGTTGTTATCCGAGCTAGGCAAGTCTTCCCGCGGCAGACGTCTCTAAGAACTTCCAGAAGGTTTTCAGCGGGTAGGAGGTCTCTCGAGAGGATTAGTTTACCGCTTCTGAGAGCTAGGAACCTCAGCGACATCTCGTCGATAACCCTACTCACAGTATCGATTATGTCCTCAGTCAATATCGGCACACCAGATAAGAACTAGTAAGAGGTAATTAAATCCTAGCTACTCTCCACGTATTTCTCTAGTAGTCACTTCGGCTCTTGGCTACCTAGGTAGTACCTCAGGGACATCTTCAATATCCGGGAAATGGGGGCTCTCACACCGAGTTTCCTAGCTAAGGCTATAGATGTTTTGAGGAGCTCCTCCTCACTCACCTTCCTACTACCAAGCTCTCTATAGGCAAGAGCGACGAGCGTCTCAACAATAGACCACGGATAGAATATCCACACCCACCTATTCAACCTCTCCGCGAAGTAGTCAGGGATTATCACCGAGTTAGGTTTGAGGTGTAGGACAGCTGACCGCACTTCAGCGGGTCCGAGCTTGAGTAGCTCCTTGACCGCAACGTCGAGGGTCTTTCCGGTATCTGCTACCTCATCTACCACTAGCACTTTCTTTCCCTCGATCTTACCTTGAGGAAGTTGCTCTACGACGGGGACAGAGTACACCTCCTCAGCTATACCCCAGTGCTTGACTCTGAGCGCGTAGAAGGAGTCTACGTTCAGTATATCACTCACTATGAGTGCGGGAACAACCCCACCCCTCATAATGGAGACTATGACATCCGGCTTGTAGCCGGAGTCGACAACCTCTTTAGCTAACTTATAGCATAGTTTTATTGCCTCGCCCCACGTTACGTACCTTACCTCTACCACGCCGACCCCATTGAAAGCTATATTTTTACTCAATTAAATCCACTAATCTATTTTGGTAGCTCTCAGCATACGTACTTATTTTAGCTGAGTTAAAATACTGTCGGTGAGATCGTGGTTGACGTAGCTAGATTTGTTGAAAGCACGTTAAAGGAGCTGAGGGAGAGCTACGGGAGAGCTAGATCAGTACTAGCAGCAGTTAGTGGAGGTGTAGATAGCGTTACATCAGCTGTTCTAGCTAGGATGGCCCTGGGAGACATAGTTAGAGTAGTCTTCATAGACACAGGGTTCATGAGGGCTGGTGAGGGGGAGAGAGTAAAGAAGTTGCTAACCGGTCTTCTAGATGTCGAGCTGGTTGACAGGTCTCAAAGGTTTTACAGCTCCCTGCTGGGACTGGAAGATGCTGAGCAGAAGAGGCTGGTCTTCAGGGACGTTTTCTATAGGGTTCTGGGTGAGCTAGTCAGCTCCTATGGCTGTGACTACCTAGTTCAGGGAACTATAAAGGCTGATATAGTTGAGACTGTGGGTAAGGTTAAGACACAGCATAACGTCTTGACTGAGGAGCTCCAGAAGACCTACGGTGTTAAGGTGATAGAACCTCTCAGAGATCTATACAAGAATGAGGTTAGGGAGGTTGCTAGGTATTTGGGGATACCTAAGGAGATTGTTGAGAGACAGCCGTTCCCAGGTCCGGGACTCCTAGTAAGGACTGTCGGTAGGTTCACTCTTGATAAGCTGGAGGTAGTCCGCAGAGCTACGGAGGTGGTAGAATCTCTACTAGAGGGTGTCGGAGCTAGCCAGTATTTCGCGGCAGCGTGGGAGCTGGAGTTAGGTACTGAGAGGGAGGTATGTCTTAGACCTGGGAGATGTGTTAGGGCGCGGTTCTTCAAGGTACCGGCGACAGGAGTTATGGAGGGTAGGAGAGTCTATAAGCCGGTAGCCCTCCTTAGGGAATATCCGGAGCTAAGCGCAGAGGAGCTCACGGAGATGGTTAATAAGGTCAATGCGTCCAGATTCGTCCTCCTGCTATCTGAAGGTGGTAGAGGTAAGTACTTCGTCTCCGTGAGAGCTGTGAGAACCGAGGACTTCATAACAGCTGAGGTAGTTTACCCACCTAAGAACCTACTTGAGGAGATAGCCCGTAAGTTACTTGAGATAGAGGGTGTCGCCGCGGTAGGCTTCGACATAACTCCGAAGCCCCCAGCAACTATAGAGTACGAGTGAGACCGCTACAGAACTAGGGAATATATCTTTGCTGGTAGCCCGCCATGCATTACCCTCCGAGAATGCTCCAACTTAATCCCCAACTTCTCACACGCCTCCTCAAACTGACTCATCGAAGCTGTTATAGCTACAAGCCTAACCCCACTGTAAACCTCCCTTAGGGTCTTAAGTAGGGACTCGTAAAACAGCCCAATCTTCTTAAGATTGTGGGACCTCATCCCGTAGGGTGGATTAGTCACTATAAGCTCTACGTTCAGTTCTCTATGGCTCTCCACCCTCGTTGAGTCTCGGTTTAGGAAGCTTATGGTGTTAAGAACCCTAGCTGACTTAGCGTTCTCTACAGCACCCTTAAGGTGTTTAGGGCTTATCTCCATGCAGCATATTTCGTAAACTGACGGGTCCACCCTCTCTAGAAGTTTCAAAGCCTCCTCCCGCTCAGTTGCTGGGTCGTGTAGTGGTAGTTTCCTGTAGGTGTATCCGTACCTAAAGATGAGTAGTGGGTACTTTCTAGCTGAGTGAGCAGCCTCTATGGGGATGGTTGCCCCACCGCAGAGGGGGTCGAGTAGCGGCTGCCCTCCATACCTACCTATCCTCAACATCGCGGCTGCTATGGTGGTTTTAAGTGCTGCGGGGTGGTTGTAGACTCGATACCATCTCCTATGTAGGGACTCCCCGGTAGTGTTCACGCCTATTAGGACCTCGTTGAATCTGATGAAGACAACTATCTCGATGTCTGGATTGGTCAGGTTGACCTTCAGCCTGGTAGACCTTGAGCTAAGGTACGACTCTATAACTGCCTGCCCAACCACCCTCCTAACGTCTATACTAGTAAAGTTGTGGTTGCCCAACCTCTCTGACCTCACAGCGAAGGTATTCCACGGGTTGATGATCTCAGTGTAGTCGATGGACTTAGCTATCCTGTAGATATCCTCTAAGGACTCGAACTCCTCTCTAGCAAGAAGTAGGTACAGCTTGTTCACAGTCCTAGCACTAAAGTTCAGAGAGTACATAGCCTCAATACCTGCCTTAAAGAAGACCTTACCTGCCTCAACAGACTCGACAACTACCTTAGAGATTTCCTCAAGTTCTGACCTAGCTACATCCTCCAAGCCCAGCGGGACTGTAGTGAACCACCTCAGAGCTCTACTCCCAAAAAGAACTGGAGATAGCAGCTTTACATAAGAGCCCGCTTTGGGAGTGATTATTAAAACTTCGATTGTTCTAACTATGGGTGAATTAGGGGAATGCGGGTAGTTGTTCTTGGTGCTGGGAGGGTCGGTTCCCTCATAGCTCGAGAGCTTAGTAAGCTATTCGAAGTCACTGTCGTGGACTTAGATAAGAGGAAGCTCGAGGCTTTGGGGAGGGAGGTAGCCACCCTGTCTATGGATGTAAGTAGCGAGGATAAGTTAGTTGAGGTAGTGAGGGGCTATGAACTCGTAGTTGACGCCCTCCCGGGTAGTCTAGGACTGCGTGTGCTTAGGGCGTGTGTGAGAGGGAGGAAAGACCTCGTCGACGTATCGTTCATGCCTGAGGAAGTGCTCACCATGAAGGAGGACGTGTTTAGTGCTGGGATTACTGCTGTAGTTGACGCAGGTTTCGCTCCGGGGTTGAGTAACATGATGGTTGGTAGGGCTTTAGCAGATTTCGGCTACTTAGACTCTGTGGAGATAAATGTTGGTGGGTTACCTAAGACACCTAAGCCACCCCTCTACCACATGGTTCTCTTCTCGGTGAGGGACCTCATAGACGAGTACCTCAGGCCTGCGAGGATGATTAGAGAGGGTCGGCTAGTCTACTTAGACCCCCTCAGCGTGGTCGAGAAAGTGAGCATCACGGGCTTCGAGCTCGAGAGATTTCCAACTGACGGGCTTAGAACTATGCTGAGCACTGTAGGAGCCCGCAACATGGTGGAGTACACCCTCAGATGGCCCGGTCACCTGGAGAGGATGAGGGTTCTTAAGGAGCTAGGTTTCTTCAGTAAGGATAATCTGGAGAGGACTATCCAGACCATAGCTCCCCACATGACTTACGAAGGTGAGGACATGTCCTTAATGGAGGTCGTTATTAGATACGGTAATAAGGAGGTCAGATACCTACTGTACGATGAGGCTGTAGGTGGGGATACATCGATGGCTAGAGTGACCGGCTACACAGCTACCTACATAGCCCACCTACTAGCTAGGGGGAAGGTGGAGAGGGGGTTGATACCGCCAGAACACCTAGGAACTAGGCAGGACACATTCAACTACGTCGTAGAGAACCTCAGGTCTAGAGGGGTTAGGATAGAGCAGAAGGTTACGTATCCCTAGGGCTTAATCTAGGTAGGATCTCACCTAGTTCTCGTAGAGCGGGTTACGCTCTTCTTACGGATCGGGTAGAACTTAACGTCTATGTGGTACACTAACCCGGAGCTTTCCCGCACTATTTTTATGATTCTCCTCCTGATTTTGTGGAGCTCTAGGACAGTTATCCTCGGGTTGACGTCTATGGAGACCTCCACTACCGAGAACGAGCCAAGCTTTCTCGCGATTACGTTCCTGACCTTAGCCTTCCCGGGGTCGAGTTCTGTGAGCTTGGTTAGTAAGTACGACTCTAGGTCGGGAACCCTATTCGAGCCTGTGAACGCCCTGATGTTGTCTTTGAATACTTCTAGGAGGCTGTGAGCTACGAACAGCATTAGTATGAAGGTGAAAAATAGCTCCATAACGTAGCTACGAGTAGTAGTGGTCACCACTATCCCGATGGAGGCTATGATCGAAGCTGCCAGATCTATTAAGGCGTGTGCTGAGTCGAAATTCAGTATCTCCACCCTGTACTTGAGGTAGTTCCTTCTCTGAATTACGAACATTGAGCCAGTTATCGTAGCTCCGGTAATCGTTGCTACTAGGGGTACGTAACCTACGTAGGACGGGGCCCCACTCTCAGCTATGGATCTCAGGTAGTCAATGAAGAAGTAGCTGTAGGTAGCTAACACAGTTACCGAACCTAAGCTAACGATCACCCCCTCCAACATTAAGATCGACCAAGGGAATCTCCTACTTAACCTACTAGCTAGGTATAGCACTAGAAGTAGAACCCCCTCCAGCACCGTGTCCACGACCCAGTGGAGGAGGTCTGTCATTAATATGAGGCCACCACTCACTAGGAACACGAGAGCACCAACTACGGTTCCAGCTAGTGATAACAGGAAAGAGAGTAGTAGAGCTCTAGAAGCTCCCCTAAGTCTCAGCCCGAGGCTTTTAGGGCCTCCAGTACCCGAATTCCTCCCAGTTGGCGACCTATTCACTACCCAGTTAACCCCTGGTCCCAGCATGATGCGCTCACCGAGCTTAATCCAACTACGTGGAGCCCTGCTGAAGCTAGTGCTACAGATTCCCCATCTATGTCGGCCCCTCACAGCTGATGATCATCGGGGAACGTGCTTACCTATCCTCACCTATATAGTGTTCCACACATTTAAATCACCATAAAACTATGTCAGGACCTCCTAGTCACGACCTAGGTGTAGTTCCCTAGTCGAGCAGGGTCTGGAACTAGGTTGGTTTGGTGGTTGAACTGGAGATCTCTGTTCAGGGCGGGGTGGAGGTTTGTTATCATATTATACATTTAGCTAACCCAGTACTATAGACACACTCACTACAACCTACTTCATTACCGTAACAATCGAAACCGTTTTCATTAATGTACCAGCAGTTTAGTGTAGATAGGTTGCAGTCTGGGCACCACGGTACGTTCTTAGAGAACTCTCTCCTAATGCTCCTGAAAGTAATGTACTTAGGCTTCATCCATATATCCCTCAACCTCTCTCTCCACAGGTCACCGAAAATCACTCTACGAATAATCTTATAATGGTTATTTACGAATAGTGGGTGCTCGTATGCTAGATCCATACATGGTGCTACCAAGCCGTCATACCTTACGTAGACGTAGTCCCCATCAATATACGGGCATGAACGTCTATTAGCGTCAGCATAGACCTCCGGTAAGTTAATCGTTAATCCCATTTCAATAGCTCTACTCCTAGCTTCCGCTAGTGTTCTTGAAGTCTCCTCCAGGATGGTTTTTCTTTCTAGCGCGTACTTAATGTTTGCTGTATTTAAGCTATAGCCCCTCCTTATAGCCTCCTCATATATTTTACTATATATTGCTTGCCACCCGATTTCCGGCTCTAAATGACTTTGCCTTCTAAGAACCTCTATGAAGGCGTAATGAGAGATCTTCTCCCACTCTTCCAGCCCTATCTTCTCAACGAGTTTAACTGGGTATTCACTGGATAAGCTATAGAGGGTTTGATCTGCTAGAGTGCTCGTATATGTTATTAAGTGACTTATGGTTAGCTCGTCGATACCTAATTTCACTACTTCATTGAGTAGGTCGAGTAGTTCTCTAAGATTTTCCCTCATTAGTATAGCGGCTACACTTACCTTACCACCACGCTTTCTAGCTACTTTCACAGCCTCCGCGAGATTGTGGAGTAAAGGGTACTGGGAGCTACCTACCCTAATGCTACTTAACTTAATGAGGTCACCGCTGTCGACACTGAATACTAGCTCGTTTAACCCGCTACTGAATAGCTTCTCAACAAGCTCTGAGGTTGCTAGAGAGCCGTTCGTAACTACAAGTATATGTGTTGAATCTCCGAACACTCTCCTATATTCCTTAATGAATAATGGAAGGTCCGGATGTAGTAGTGGCTCACCAAATCCATAGAGTGCTAGTCTCTCTAGTGCTGTGCTCACCTCATTCACTATCTTACTAAATAGCTTAGGGTCGAGTAAGCCGTACTTCTCGCTCCTCCATGTTCTCCTCATACACATAACACAGTCGAAATTACATCTATTAGTGACCTCTATCTGTAGACTGCGTGGAGCATTACTCATCGTCTGCTATCCACCTGCTAAAGGAGGAAATATAGCTATCGTATCCCCCTCACCTAGTTTTAGGTCCTTAACGAACTGTATGTGCCTACCGTTGACAAGGATAATTCTATCATTTCTAAATCCTTCGTTGGTTAGTACATCATCTATGAAGTCCCTACCAAGAACTTCACCAGCCTTCTCAATTACCTCTCTAAAATCACCTCTTTCTGATTCGATCTCAATTTCTCTCACACCGTACTTATCTCTCAAGGTCGCAAATAGGAGTATCTTGACCCTAACCAAGGAAAAACACCTTAAGGTTTAAGTGAATTTAAACTTAAAGCTCTATCCTAAGCTCCCTGAGTTTCTCAGGTGTTGGGATACCGTTCACCCATCCTCTTAACTCGTAGTACTCCTTCAGCATTACATCTAATTCAACTACATGTCCCTTAGCTGGTCCTTCCGGCATAGGCTCCTTCAGTAATCTAGGTGGTAATGTGTCGTCCTTTGCTGAGAACCCGTATAGGGACATTATGTACCTCTCTAGGTTGTATATCCTCTCACCAATCCTCATAACGTCTTCTTCGGTGAAGCTGTATCCCGCTACCGCATTAAATAGCCTTGCGTAGTCCCTAGCACCGATCTCGAATGTCGTGAATAAGCAGTTAACAGCTGAGTTCACTACGCTTGTTAGGTCCTGGAATATCTTCGCTAGCTTCGCTTTCCCGGTCGGGGTGAGCGGGTCTGTCTTCTCCGGTATGCCAAGCACCTCTGAAGCTATGGTATAGCCAGATACGTGACACCCTCCTCTATTTGCTGTAGCGTAATTCAATCCGATGCCCTTCGCGGCTCTCGGGTCATAAGCTGGTAGTTCCAGCCCTTTAACACTCATACTTAACTCCGGAGCACCATACATTTCTGCCAGTCTCTTACTTCCAAGAGCGAGCTTAGCCCCGAAGCCAGCTTTATATGCCGTCCTCCACACGGCCTCAACTAGTGCGGCTGGGTTACCGAACCTTAAGTCTAGGCCCTCTAGATCCTCCTCAGGTATCAACTTCCTCTCATATAGCTCCATAGCCGTCGCGATGGTGGATCCCATGCTTATTGTATCTATCCCCAGCTCATCACAGAAATGATTAGCCTTTATTACCGCCTCAAGGTCCATTACACCAGTATCGTTTCCGAGAGCCCATACAGACTCGTACTCAGGGCCCTCAGTATACAGTATCTGGTAAGGTCCGAACTGTACACGAGTTACCCTACCACACGCTATCTGACATCCCCAGCACGGTCTACGCTTAATAAGGTACTTCGACGCTAGCGTCTCACCACTTATCTTATCTGCCTCAGGGTTGTAACCGGTCTGCCAGTTCTTATAGGGTAGCCCACCAATCTGGTTTATTATGTTTACTAGTATAGCTGTACCGTACTGCGGTAACCCACTCCCAGTAACAGGGTTCTTCCTCATTCTCTCAGCCATTTCAGCAACTAGCTTCCTGTACTCCTCCACATTAGCTACCTGTGGCTGATGATCGCCTGCTACAACAACTGCTTTAAGTTTCTTAGATCCCATCACAGCTCCTAAACCTGTTCTACCAGCTGCTCTATGCTCGTCGTTCATTATGTTGGCGAAGAGAACCTTGTTTTCACCAGCTGGGCCTATACACGCCACGCTAGTATTCCTATGTCTGACCCTCTCCCTCAGGACCCTCGTTGTAGTGAAAGTGTTCAGTCCCCATAGATCCTCAGCATTACGAATATCGACATGACCATTCACTATCTCTATATATACAGGCTTCTCAGCAGCACCTTCAATAAATATCATATCATAACCAGCAAACTTCATGAACGGACCGAACTCACCACCACTATTAGCACTACCAACAGAACCGGTTAACGGACTCCTCAATGCCATAACATGATATCTCCCGGGTGAGGGAATACCTACGATACCTGTGATAGGCCCCGTAGCAAATACTAACACATTTTCCGGCCCGAGAGGATCGATATCCCTTGGGGAAACACCCTTACTCATATACTCCTTCAAGTACCTCCTATACAGCACGTAGAGTGCGTACCCTTTCCCACCAATATATTTTTCTGCTATACCCGGGTCAATAGGTTCCTCACGAATAGTACCGTCAGTTAGATTAACGAATAGTGTCTTACCAATGTACCCTCCCTTCAAAACATTTCACCACATGATTATATTTTAAAGAGAGGTTTATATATTTTATACTGTTCATAACAATATAAAATGTTTGTAATCATATCGACTACGCAAATTAAAATAAAATCGGTTTTGCTAGGATGTCATGTTTAAATCGATTCTAAGTAGATTTTCAAGTTGCTCAATATATTTAAAGCCGTGGTCAGGAAATACGAGTACATAGTCTCCCTCCTCCAGCCCCCAACAAGCTAGTGGTAAGCTAATCCAGCTAAACATATCGAGCTTATTACCTGAGGTCGTTTAGTGTTAGCGGGTGACTCTAAAGTGGAATGTCATTAACAGACTTCCTCAGATGTCTACTGGGCACTGACAGGCTCTACCCGTGGATAGAGCCACCGAAACTACATCTAAGAACATGTCTCGTCGAGGTATCTCTTCTAGCACCCCACGAGGACATAGATAGAGAGCATCTAAACCTTATTGAGGAAGATATTACTAGATCTAACTACGTGAAATATCCTCTAGTTGTCGATGTAAGGACCTTCATAGTCCTCGACGGCCACCACAGGCTAGAGGCTCTAAAGGAACTGGGATTCAGATATGTACCCGTATTCTTCGTGGACTACGCTGAGAACTACGTAGATGTCTACCCGTTCAGGAAGGACGTTAAGGTAAGTAAGAGCTCTGTGGTATATAAGGTTCTTGCTGAGAGATCCCTATATCCACCTAAAACTACTAGACACATATATCAAGGGATATCGATACTCTCTACCTTCACACCTCTACAACTACTTGAAGCTCCTCATAGATACTCCAGTACCCTACTTATAGCTCCAAACATTGTTTGCTACGGATGGTAGGTACTTCCATATTATTTGTTTCTATTCATTTTCTTAGGTCTAGTAGGTTTGTAGCTTTTTTACTATGGTTGTGTGGTGTTCTGGGAAGCTTTAGTCTATGTTGTCTGCTGCTCTACTGGTGAGCAGTTCCTTGGAGGAATAAAATAGGTAGAGAGTAAATATTAGAGAGAATTTACGGTAAAAATATTATTGGTTTTGTGTTCGTCAGTACCTTCTCAGCCTCGGGTTGAAGTATATCTCAAGCCCTCTACCTACCATCATGACGGACATGACGGTTACAGCTATCATCAGTCCAGGAGGTAGGAACCACCACCACAACCCCAGTATCGGGGCGTTCTTAACCATCGCGAAGTTCAGTATAGTGCCCCAACTCTTCACTGTCGGGTCTCCCAGGCCTAGGAAGCTGAGGGTTGCTTCTGTGAGCATAGCGTTGCCTGTCCTGACAACTATCTCGACAAGTATTATCGGTGCTATGTTAGGGAGTATGTGTCTGAATATTATCCTACGCGATGAAGCACCGAGGGCTAGGGTGGCCTCTATATACGGCCTCTCCTTAAGTGAGAGGGTTGCCGACCTAGTGAGCCTCGCTACCGGGGGCCAAGATGTCAGGGCTATGGCTAGGATCACCGAGTAGTACATCGGCAGTCTCCCAGTCCTGATGATTACAGCCGCTAGGAAAATCGAGAACAGTAGTGACGGTATGGATAGCCATATATCGGTAATCCTCATGAGGATCTCATCAACTACCCTACCGTAGTAGCCGGCTGACACACCTACCAGAGTACCCAACGTGGTGGCTGTCACAGCAGCTACGAACCCTATGAAGAGGGATGCCCTGGCACCGTAGATAAGCTCGCTGAATATGTCCTGACCTATGTCGTTAGTTCCAAGCAGGTGCTTCGGGCTAGGAGGCTCGTACGGCCTACCAACCCTCGCGAACGGGTTGTATGGTGCTATGTAGTCAGCAAATACTGCTATAAACACTATAACTGCCAGTATCACCAACCCAACTATGGCAGCTCTATCCCTCCTAAACACGCTCCAGAACTCCCTTAACTTATACTGCCAACTGTAGACATTTACTGAGCTCATCTGTACCTCACCCTCGGATCTAAGTAGGCGTATAGTAGGTCTATAATGAAGTTAACCACGATAACACTCATCGTTAAGATAACTACAGCGCCCTGAAGGAGCCAGAAGTCCCTATTAAATATCGCTTCATAGACCAACCTCCCAGTCCCCGGATAGGAGAACACAGTCTCAGTCTGTATCGCGCCATCGATTATGAAGGCGTACCTCATCCCTAACACAGTTACGATTGGGAGCATAGCGTTCCTAGCTACATACTTCCTCTTAACGTACTTCTCGGGTAGCCCCTTAGCTACAGCAGTAGTTACGAAGTCCTCACCGAGAACATCGACAACGACGTTCCTCACGTATATGAGCTCGGAGAGAAAGCCCCTGAATGTCATAACGAAGAACGGTAGGATGTAGTGCCAGAGGTAGTCCGAGATCCAGTCCCAGGTGAGTGAGAACGACTTACCCGGTGTTACAGCTCCGAAGATAGGTGTGAGCCTCAGCTGTACTGAGAATACGAACAGAAATATTATGGCTAGCCAGAAGTACGGTGTCGATCTAATGAACATCGATACGCTCATGAATACTGAGTCAAGTCTAGTGCCTCTCCTCCACCCTATCTCTATCCCTATAGTGTAGGCTAGGTAGTTAGACAGGGTTATCGACGGGATGAGTAGGGCTAGAGTATACGGTAGTTTCTGCATTATTATGTCAAATACCGGTGCCTTGTAGTGAAGGGAGTATCCGAGGTCCCCCCTGAAGAGGTTCACGACGTAGTTCACGAACTGCTCATGAAGAGGTCTGTCCAGGCCGAACGCTGCCTTGAGGGCAGCTATGGTCGCAGGCGATATTCGCGGGTCATTAGCAAGCTCTGCTAAGGGGTCACCAGTCATTCTAGCTAGTAGGAAAACTATTGCTATCACAACTATGAAGGTTATAAAAGAGGTGTAGATTCTCCTAACTAAAAAAGCCTTCAACTTAACTCACCTATCTCCTCCTGAGTACTAAGAGCACTATAGCTACGACAACCACTACTAAGACAGCGGCAACCACCGCCAGGGTGTAGTCAGGTCCTCCCACCGAGGTTGTAGGCGTTGGTGAAGGAGTTGATGATGGTGTTGGCGGTGGGGTGGGGCTCGTAGTTGGCTGTGTAGTAGGAGCTGCCGAGGTTGTTGGGGATGGTGTAGTTGTTGGGGTGGGCTTAGGTGTTGTTATAGGTGTTGGGCAGAGGCTACTCTTAAGTGATAACCTCAACATGTTGATCCTGTTACTGAGGGTATCTGACGGTGTTATGAACCAGTTTTCGAATTTATCTGTGCGGTATGGTGTTGGGAACGCCTGGTAGTAGAGGTTTACTACTGGGGCTTCCAACGCTAGGATCTCCTGGATTTTCCAGGCCAGCTCCTTGCGACGTGTCTCGTTGAAGCTGCTTCTCAACTCCTCCAACATCTTGTCGACTTCTGGATTACAGTACTTCGCCCAGTTACTTGAGCCTCCAGGTGGGCAGTGGAACCTGGTGTAGAGCCAGCTAATGTCAGCGCTCCAACCGCTACCGAGTAGCCAGGTCATAACCTTCCCTTCCCTGATCATAGGCCAGAGGGTTGCCCACTCGTAGTAGTAGACCTCGGCCTTGATGCCTCCTCCAGGGATGTTAGCTAGGAACTCTTTGAGTAGCTCTGCGACACGGGCTCTTACAGGGTCGTAGCCTGGTGTTGGTGAGTATATCTCTATTACTACCGGCTCTCCTCTAGGTCCGTCTCTCCAGCCATCACCATTCTTATCAGTAAACCCTATCTCATCAAGTATTTGAGCAGCCTTCTTCGGGTCGTAGTAGACGAGCTTCTCAACATTAGGATTATACCAGGGAGCGCAGTAACCGAAAGGCCCGACAACGCCGGGGCTACCTACCATGCCGTAGCCTAGTAAGACATCATTAACTAGGACCTCCCTATCTACAGCATACGACAGTGCTAACCTGAACTTCGATATGTTCAGGGGCCATACGGTGGTTAGTAGTCCCCAGTGGCGGAATGATTCTGAGAGCCTCGCATGAATCTTGATGTTGGGGTATGTCTCAAGTGTTTTAGCTACTGCCGGATCTACTCCCCATAAGAACGCGTCTACCTCACCGTTCTGTATTGCGAGGACAGCTACGTTAGCGTCTGTGATTATTACTAGTATCAACTCATCAATGCAGGGCCTCCCCATCCAGTAGTCCTTGTTAGCTACGAAACGTACGTACTGTCCAGAGACGTGCTCCACGAATTTGAATGGGCCGCTACCTACCAGCTCCTCAGGTTTCGGAGAGTACTTAGCTAGCTGGTCACCATATGTTTGTAGTAGTGGTTCCCATATGTGCTTAGGCATGATGTTCATTACTGGCAGGGCGTTCAATATGAAGCCGGCGTCAGGATTCTTGAAGTATATCTTCACTGTGTATTTGTCTACTGCCTCGGCTCTATCTACTGATGTGAAGTATCCGTGGTAGTACGGCCACGACCTATTTGCTAGGACGTTTATCGTGAACGCTACGTCCTCAGCTGTGAGCTCAACACCATCATGGAACTTAATACCCTCCCTAATCTTCATAGTAAGTACCTTATAATCCTCACTATACTCCAACGAAGTAGCTACCTCCCATGTGGGGGATCCGTTGATTATTCTGAGGGGCCTATCATATATCATCTCAAGAGGTATCAGGTCCCAGTCAGTACCAGCAACCCACCAGTTCAGGGTTGTCACAGCGCTCGGCATAGCTAGTTTTAGTGTCCCCCCGTAACAGCTACACGGCTTCAAGTACTTGTCGTACGTGTTTGCGGTAATAGCTGAAGAAGCTTTAGCCTGCTGCCCCCATGCCGGATAAATCACGCTGAAAGCTAATAATAGTAGTATTAGGGCAGGGAGTATGAGCCCAGCCTTCAAAGACCGCATGTTTCTCACAGTATAAACTCGTGGACCGGTATTTAAGCGTAGAACGATCTGCGATGAATCTGGGAGTGCTTAGAAATAGTTTGGAGAGCTTAGGGCTAGACCTCGAAGTGGATTACCTGAGGTAGTAGCTACGTACAGAAAGAGATTAGATGTATTGCTCGACGGTAAATAGATGATGAGATTATCTCCTCGAGTGCTTGAGTCTCGGGTTGACCTTCTCCTCTATTGCTACCCCAAGTAGGGTGAAGCCAGTCCCCAGGAGAGCTATTGCTAGCCCGGGTGTGAATACCCATAGCCAGAGTCCTTGGTGTAGGGCGTGACCTACTTGAGCTCTCCTCAGTATCTGTCCCCAGCTCTTAGCGATGGGGTCTCCCAACCCTAAGAAGCTCAGACCTGCCTCGGTCAGTATTGCTGAGGTAGCACTTAGGACTATGTTAGCTATCACTAGTGGCACTACGTGGGGGAGTATGTGCCTGAACATTATCCTGAAGCTCCCAGCACCAGTAGCTCTCGCAGCTTCGACGTAGGCTCTTTCCCTTAGGCTAAGTACCTGCGACCTAACCATTCTTGCGAACCCGGGCCATCCGAAGATAGCGAGAACCAGGATTATGTTGTTTAGGCTGGGTCCTAAGTAGGCCGCTAAAATAATTATTAGAGGTAGTGACGGGAGTGCCAACATCACGTCAACAGCTCCTACTACTAACTCATCTATGTACCCACCTAGATAACCAGCAATTATTCCGAGGATCGTGCCTATTATAGATGAGAGTATGGGTGCTGTGAAGCCGACGTAGAGGCTAATCCTACTACCATAGATAAACTCACTGAATATGTCCTGGCCTATGTCGTTAGTTCCCAGAATGAACCTTTCATTAGGTGGTGTATAAGGTGGTCCTACAAGTTCGTAGGGGTTGTATGGGGCTATGATATCAGCGAAGATAGCTATCAGGGTGAAAAACATTATTATTGCGAACCCTATGAGCCCCATCCTATTCTCTATTAATATGTACCGTAGGTCTCTAAGTATTGACACCATAGCTACCCCCTCCTAACATATCTAATTCTAGGGTCTACGACCGCGTAGAGCAGGTCTGCCGCGAAGTTAGCTACTATTACGGTTATAGATAGCATGAAGAAGGCAGCGTTCAGAACTGGGTAGTCCTTGAACATTATAGACTCATATATTAGGTACCCTACCCCCGGATAGGAGAACACGGTCTCGGTTATAACAGCCCCTCCCACGATGTGTCCGAGCCTTATGGCAAGCATTGTCAGTGGGGGGAGTAAGGCGTTCCTCAAAGCATGCTTCATAAGCGTTCTCTCAGGTAATCCCTTAGCTCTAGCAACGAACATGAAGTCTTCCTCTAGGATGTCGACCATGGAGTTCCTAGTGACTAGAGTGTATGAAGCGTAGGCAGTTAAAGTAACAACAAGAACTGGTAGGGTTAGGTGCCACAAGACGTCGGCTACGTACTCCAGGAAGTTGCTGTAGCTAGCTCCAGGAGTTAGTGCGTGAGCTATGGGGAAGATCCTTAACTGATATCCGAAGACGTACTGGAACATCAGGGCTAGCCAGTAGTAAGGAATAGCATAGACAATTATCGCAGATATAGTAACAGCGACGTCGTACTTCGTACCACGTCTCCACCCAGCTAGGATGCCCATAAGCATACCGAAAGCAGGGACGGTTATCGAGGTCACTCCCTGAAGGAGTAGGGTCCAGGGAAGTCTCTCCATGACCAGCTCGTAGACAGTTCTCGGGTAGTACTTGTAGCTATATCCCCACTGACCAGTAAACAAGCTCTCTATGTAGGCTACGAACTGCTCGTGGAGAGGTCGATCAAGCTTCCAAAGACTTACAAGTATCTTAACTGTTTCCGGAGGGAGGTTGTACTCGTTAGCGAGTATAGATGCTGGGTTCCCGGGCATTGCCCTCGGTAAGATGAAGTTGAGGATGATTATTATGAAGAAAACAGCCAGCATTCTAATAGCTCTACTAAGTAAAAAATATCTTAACATTGAGTAGATCCCTCACCTCCTCCTCATAGCTAGGAAGGCTACAGCTACTAACACGACGATTAGGACAACAATAGCTACCACAGTCTCTGTTGGTATCCCGCCTGGCGGTGCTGTCGTCACCGTCCCAGTAACTATCTGTGTTTGAGTCATTATCATCGTCGTACCGCCAACTACCTGGGTCACCTCCCTGATCTGAGTAATCGGTACTGTCTGGATTATCTGGGTCACGACAGTAACTACTTGCGGGCCCTTTAGTGATAGACTCAGTACTGAGAGCTTTGAGGTGGGACCCTCACTCTCTATCCACCCAACATACTTATCGGTTCTGTAAGCTACGAGAGATGTCTTCATGTAAAGTGTTAGAGCTGGTAGGTCTCTCGCGACTATCTCCTGTATCTTCCACACTATCTCACGTCTCTTCTCAGGATCTAGGGTCCTCCTCTGCTGCTCGAGTAGCTGATCCATCTCCGGGTTTCTATATCTAAACCAGTTCCTCCCAGCATACTCCCCAATCGGAGGTGCCTGCAAGCTGTGGAACCTTTCATATATGTAGTAGTCTATCTCTGTAGTCCTGGACATACCCATACCCATGAAGCCTATGTCGAAGTTTCCGCGACCCTCTCTCTCGTCAACGGTACCCAGGGACTGTGCCTCGATCTTAGCCTCAATACCTACCTTACTTAACCAGCCAGCTATGAGCTCAGCCGACCTCTCAAACTCTGCTCTACCAGATATCGTTAGAATGCTGAAGCTGAGTTTTGTCCCGTTAGGTGTCTCCCTAATGCCATCACCATCCCGGTCCACGAATCCGAGCTTGTCCAATATCTCCTTCGCCTTCGTGAGGTTCTGCTTTCTATATGTAACGCTTGGGTTGTACCAGCCGCCGAAGAGTGGTTGTATCCACCCGTCGGCTGCTGGGTAGCCGTAACCTAGTAGAACTGTGTTTACGATGGCCTGTTTGTCTACGGTGTAGGCTATTGCCTCTCTAAATTCCCTTATAGAGAACGGGTACTTATCTAAGTTAAAGCCGATCCATCTTAGAGAGGCTGAATGCGTGAGTTCAACAACTCTTATGTTCGGGTCCCTAAGTAGTGTTGGAACAAGCTCTGGAGCTACCGTTACTGCGGTCATGGCATCTATGTTCCCCGCCATTAGGTCGAGCATCAAGGCATCCGTACTCTTATATAAGACGACGACTATCTTATCGATCTTAGGCCTCCCACGGTAATATTTATCGTTTACTACGAGCTCTATGGAGACCCCGGATGTGTACTTAGCGAACTTAAACGGACCGCTACCTACAGGGTTTTCAAGGTTCTTGAACGTCAGTGGATCTACCTTAGACCATATATGCTTAGGTAGGGGATATATTATGGCACCTATGTAGAACAGTGCTGGAGCATACGGCTCTTTAAGCTTAAACTCCACGGTTTTTGCGTCGACTGCTTTTACGTACTCTATATACTTCCTCAGACCCCACTTATCTAGCTTATCAGAGTAGTTAGATGCTAGAACTAGGTTAAAGGTGAACTCAACATCCTCAGCTGTGATGGGCGTGCCGTCATGCCAGTACGCATTAGGTCTAAGCTTAAACGTTATGATCAGGTTCCTCTCATCAATACTATAGGACTCGGCGAGCCAGGGAATGTAAGTTCCATTAGCAGATATGTAGATTAAGGTGTCGTAAAGCGTTCCCCACACGTAGCCAGCTGCTGCGAAGAGACTTGTGAAGGGGTTGAAGCTATCGATCTCGTCCGGCATCCCGATCTTTAGAACTGCTTCCTGAGCTACTAGGATGTCTGAGTAAGGTAGTGTAAGGCTTAACACTAGGATTACTATAAATATAGCTATTGGGATGTGCCGCCCACGAAACCAGAGCATTACTAAGGACCTCAGTTAATTGTTGTTCTAGAGTTTTTAAGGGGCGAGGTAAGTAACAGAACTACCTAAACTCTTCTCTCCATAATTCTATAAATATGAGTAGGGGGCTCCATAGCACTTAACCTAACTTTCCTAACTTATGGGTTCGTCTTTCTAGTGTTACAGAAACTTCATTGTGGTTCCCTCACGTAGCTGTTGTAGGGTTCTATATAAAGTAGTTTTAGGGGCTGAAGATAATGGTAGATTATATTAGCTTCGAATGACTGTATACATACTTGGGATGTATATGAGTAGGCGTAGGGATGAGGAGGATCCTTTTGAGAGGATAAACAGGTTGTTCCGAGAGATGTTCGAGGAGTTTGATGAAGAGATCCGGAGGTTGATGAAGGAGATGGAGAGGGCTCAGGAGTTCGGCGTCGAGAGATTCAGGTCACTAACAGGCAAACCATACGTCTGGGGTTTCGAGATAACTATCGGTCCGGACGGTGTGCCGAGGATTAAGGAGTTCGGGAACATTAAGAGGGTAGGTAGGGTGCCGAAGATAACTGAGGAGGTTGAGCCGATGATAGACGTGATCGACGAGGGAGATAAGCTCAGGATCGTTGCTGAGCTTCCAGGTGTCGAGAAGGATAAGATAAGTCTCAAGGCGTCCGGTCTCAAGCTTATAATAAGGGCCAGCAACCATAAGAAGTACTACAAGGAGGTGGACTTACCGGCTGAGGTAGATATATCGTCTGCTAAAGCTACCTACAGGAACGGTGTATTGGAGATAGAGGTGAAGAAGAAAAAGGCTGCCGAGGAGGAAAGAGAAATTAAGATCGAGTAGGTTTTCAGTCAATAACAGCAAAACTCGTTGTAGAGCCTACACGTTTTTATGTAACTGACTTGGGTGCAGTACTCTAGCGGTATGGACCTAGAGACTTTAGTACTTTATAGGCTTGCCGGGAAGGTCGAGCTACTCTACGCCTTAAAGTCGGTGGCCTCAAGTAACCTAAGCTATCGTGAGGCCTCGGAAAAGTACGGTGTGAGTCAGGGGGTTGTTGAGAAGGCTCTACGGGATATCTGCGGAACCCATTTCAGAGAGTGCTCGAGAATCCTACCCCCAATTGTTGATGTGGTCCTAACCTCGGTGCCTTCCATAGCTACGGGAACTACCTGCAAGCTCTGCGGACTTGTAGTACTCAATGTAGTTCTACACATAAAGAAAAAGCATAAAGACCTGCTGAGCTACTACAGAAATATTCTGGAAGAAGAGGTTTTAGGACTGCTTAGGAGGACCTACATGGATCTCCGGAAGTCTTAGGACATCTGGTATTAGCAGTAGATTGCTGAGGCGGTAAGGTAGTGCCCGCAGAGATTAGCTGAGGCAAATATCCTAAGTGGGGCTAAGAAACTATTTACTTTGTGTAAAGCTTTACCGGCTTTGATGACTAGGATTTTGTGCCCGGTATGTGGGGTAGGTTAAGCCCGAGTGGGTACAGGTGCATAGCGGATGTATGTGGGGTCTTCACCCGCTCACCCCGAAAGCCCTCCCATGACGCGAGGAGGGAAGGAATGAAAGTTACGCTAGACCGGAACGGTTACAGAAGGATAGTGTGTAGATATCGTTCCTCCTAAGCTCTAGTAGGGGTAGGGACTTCCTAACTTGGTATACGTAGCTCACATCTATGTCGAACTCTACGTACTTCTCTCCCAGTCCTAGGTCTAGCAGGACCGTCCCGAGAGGGTCGATGACCATGCTCCTACCGGTGAACCTAGTGCTGTACTGGTTTGCTACTACGACGTAATACGTGTTCTCACTAGCTCTCGCTCTAGCGAGGAACCTGATGACTTCCTCCTTCATCGGGCCGCTGTACCAGGCTGAAGGGACTAAAACCACCTCAGCACCCTGAAGCCCGTAGTACCTGAAGAGCTCTGGGAACCTGAGGTCAAAACATATTGCGATAGTCAGCTTAGCACCCTTCACATCGAAGATACTGCCGGGTTTGTCCCCCGGGGTCATGTAGTCAGATTCTCGGACGCCTAGAGCATCAAATAGGTGGATCTTCCTATAGATCGTCACTATCTTCTCGTCAGGAGATATAACGACGGCCGTGTTGTAAACTTTCGGGTATGTAGCTCGCTCAAGTAGTGTAACCAAAACGTACGTGGAGTTCTCCCTCGCGAACTTCTTGAACTCTGAGATGTACGGGCCATCTACGGCCTCGGACGCCTCGTAGACCTCGACCGGGCTACGGCCAGCTATGTTAAGCATAGAGTACTCTGGGAGAACGACGATGTCTGCTTCAACCCTCTTAGCTAGGGTGAGGATTCTCTCTACGTTTTTGAGTTTATCTCCAGAAGACTCGAACTGTAGTATACCGACTCTGAGGATCTTCTCCAACTAGCTCCCTAGAAGGTGTTGACTTAGTTATTAAAGGTCTACATAAAAATAATGATTTAACGTTTCCTTCATCTACTTGTAGAGTATGCTCTTATACCCCTCGAAGACCTCGAGCTCCTCTTTAGGTGTGCGGGTTACGAAGCTAACTACTAAAGTCACGACAATATTTGCTGCTAGACCTATGAGTCCGGCAACCGCGGCGTGGTAGGTTACCGGCATCCCGAAGTACTTCCCCGTCTGAGCAGTGAATAGAGCTACGAGGACCGACCCTACGGCAAATCCTGAGATAGCTCCATATTTGTTGATTATCTTCGCCTTAGGTATGACCATCTGCAGTGTCATCGGTACTAGCTGAAGCCCGCCAGCAACAGCTATGGAGGTTATATCGAATATTAGGCCAGGCTTTAGGAGCGCGAAGTACCAGCCTATCAGCATCCACACAAACATTAGTACCCTACTAACTAGGACGTACTCGCTCTCCGGCTTCCCAGGTCTCACATACCTCTGGTAGATGTCCCTAGTTAGCAGGAGGGAGGTGGAGCCTAGGAACGAGTCTAAGGTCGACATTGCCGCAGAGACGGCTCCGGCTAGTAGGAAGCCGGCGAGTACAGGGTGTGTGAACTTGATTATCATGGTAGCCATGACGGCGTCAGCGCTACCGTACTGCTTAGTGAGAGCTGATATGAATCCCTTATCAAGAACACCCGGCATACCGACCTCGTTGACCACGGCAGCAGCTAACCCCACCATGGCTGCCGGGATGTAGTAAGAGGAGAGGTATATTGCCGTACCTAGAGCAGAGGCTTTCAGGGCCTTCTCGTCCTTAGCAACATAGTACTTTATCCAGAGATGTGGTAACAGCATCAAGCCGGGGCCATAGATCATGAGAGTTCCCAACATCATCAGCGGATCCCAGTTCATGGTGAGTAGCCCGGGCTTTAACTGCCTGAGCTGATTCATTACGTCCGGGAGACCTCCAGGTGCTAGCCTACCCAAGATAAGGACGCCTGCCAGGAATACACCAACATACATCCAGACTCCTTGCAGTACATCGGTCCAGTAAGCAGCTCTCAGGCCACCTAAGATCATGTAGATCGTGGCTACGACCATTAATAGTAATGACCCGTAAGCATATGGGATGGCCCCACCGCTACCGATGTCCATGATGAGTCCGAGACCCACTGCCTGAACTACTATGTAAGCAATGACGAAGATAGCCATTATCGCGGCAACAAGAACTCTCAGTAACTCACTCTTGTAGAAGTCCGCCAACGCATCTGCTGGTGATATGTGGCCCCTAGCCTTACCCAACTTCATGAGCCTCACACCTGCGAGATACATGAACACAGCTGCTAGGGTTGTCCAGGCAGATGAAGCTACCCAGAACGTTATCCCGGTCGTGGCGAACGTAGCTACACTCGTAAGGAAGGCGAAGGCACTGTGGTAGGTAGCAGCTGTAGCAAGGAACGTAACTAGAATGCCGGCTCTTCTACTCAGTACGTAGAAGTCCTCTAAGCTCTTCTTCAGGACCCTCCCAGAGAGGAAACCTATTATTATCACTAGGACACAGTACACGAAGATTATAGATGTGGTTATCTGGTAGGCATCCATTTCAACCACCCATTAGGTCGTAGACTGCGTATGCTATGAGTACCAGTATTGTTACGGTCCACCACATCAGTGAGTATGCATAGGTACTACTCAGACCCCACAGGGAAGGTGCTGGGCTATTAACTAGGTAGACACCGAAAGCAGCAGCCCACAGTACTATGACGATAGCGACAAAGAGGGACTCACGCTTTCCTCTATGTTTGGGGGTAGCTGGCTGTGTCAAGGCACGCTCACAATAATATATTATATTGTAAAGTTTATATTTTTACTGTTTATACAACGTAGCTATTTTTTATATATGCCCCTAGATGAGGATGGCACAGCGGGTTCACTGACTTATTAGCTTATGGACTAGTACATTCCTGGTAGAGTCTATGGTTCGAAGAGTTGATCTTAACACAGATGCTGGAGAGTCTTTTGGGAGGTGGACTCTCGTAGATGAGTCCCAGCTTTTCCGCTACGTAACCTCAGCTAACGTAGCTTGTGGATTCCACGCGGGTGACCCGGTTAGTATATGGAGAACCATCAAGATCGCTAAGTCGTTGGGGGTAGCTGTCGGTGCCCACCCAGGGTTCCCGGATCTTATGGGCTTTGGTAGGAGGGAGATGTACTTGAGTGTGGAGGAGCTTAAGTCCTACGTGATATACCAGCTCGGTGCTCTTAACGCGTTCCTTAAGGTTGAGGGGATGAGGATGCAGCACGTGAAGGCCCACGGCGCGCTCTACAACATGGCGTGGGTTAGAGAGGATTACGCTAGAGCTATAGCGGAGGCTGTACATATGTACGATCCAAACCTCATCTTAGTAGCACCCTTCGGCTCAGCTATGGCTAAGGCGGCGAGTGAGTTAGGCCTTAAGGTAGCTTTCGAAGCCTTCATAGATAGGGGATACACCTCGGACGGTAAGCTTGCTCCTAGGGGGGCCCCCGGAGCCTTAATAACAGACATAGACAAGGTCATAGAGAGAGCTATTTCAATAGTCGATAAGGGGTTGATCACCTCAATAGATGGGAAGACTATTGAGGTCGTAGCCCACACACTCTGCATACATGGAGATAGCCCCAACGCAATTGAGATAGCTAGGACCGTTAACCAGAAGCTGAGGGAGGTAGGCATAGAGATAGCTCCGATAGCTAGGGTAATATAGGTATGGGCGTGAAGGAGATAAGGATAGTGAGGAGTGGTGGGTACGTAGTACACGTCGATATATGTGTCGAGGTAAGTATGGAGTGTGTTAAGGAGGTTCACAAGCTCTACTACGCAACTAAGAAGGAGCTCAGCGGGTTCGTTGAGGAGGTAGTTCCAGGCGTCTCGTCCCTAGCAGTATACTACGACCCTAGGTTAACCAGCTCAGAACAGATAGAGTCGAAAATCCGGGACTTGTGGCTATGGGCGAGGAACATAGAGCTGAAGGACCTCTACAGACCTAGGAAGTTCACCATACCGGCAGCATACGGAGGAGACTTCGGCCCAGACCTACAGTCCGTTGCTGGCTGGGCTAAGCTAACTGAGGAGGAGGTGGTTAGGATCCACACATCGAGGGCCTACACCGTCATAACACTGGGGTTCACACCAGGCTTCGTTTACCTAGGGGAGGTGGACCCTGTGATAGCAGCGCCGAGACTTGAGACACCTAGGGTGAGGATACCGAGGGGGTCTGTCGGGATTGCTGGGAGGATGACAGGAATCTACGGTCTGGAAAGCCCTGGTGGGTGGAGACTTATAGGCCGAACCCCTCTAACTATGTTCGACCCTAAGAAGGATCCCCCAATACCGATATCACCGGGTGATCAGGTGGAGTTCAAGGCAATAAAGCCTGAGGAATTCGATAGACTCGTCGGGGTGTTCGTAGGTGACTACACAGCGTAGCCTGCAGGTAGTTCTAGCAGCTGGGTTCACCACGGTGCAGGATCTAGGTAGGAAAGGATTTAGGTCGTTGGGGGTTCCCGTCTCCGGAGCTCTCGACAGGTTATCAGCTGTATACGCTAACGCCTTAGTAGGTAATGAACCGGCATCACCGGTCATAGAGGTGATAGGATCGCTAGCAGTGAAGTTCGGGGTTGACACCGTAGTAGCTGTGGCAGGAGGCTACCCCAGGGTGTTCTTAAACGACGTTGAGGTAAGGCCTTGGAATCCCATCTACTGCAGTCGAGGGAGCGTGCTCAGGGTCGTTCCGAGCGGGGTGGGTTACGTTCACTACATAGCGGTTTCAGGGGGCGTGGTCTGCGATAAGGTACTTGGGAGTGCTTCTACGTATGTGAGAGGAGGTATGGGATGTCTCGGCAGAACCCTCAAGTACGGGGATGTCCTGGAGATAGGGCTTACCGACGTAGTGGATGTGTGGGGTAGGGTCTCGGATTTAAAACCTCCTCAACAGCTCGTGGAGATCCACTCAAGTATAGGTAAGGATGCGCTGACTCTCAGAGCAACGGAGGGCATTCACTCGAGCTTATTGAGTGACGTGGATGTGCTTCTTAGGGGTGAGTACGTTGTGTCAGCTGAGAGTGATAGAATGGGATACAGACTTGAGGGGGAGTCCTTAGGCTCAGCTAAGGGGTTGGGGCGTCTACCGTCAACACCTACTGACAGGGGCTATGTTCAGGTACCCCCCGACGGTAAGCCCATAGTACTCATGTCCGACGCTCAGACGACTGGGGGGTACGCGGTAGCACTCCACGTAGTTCCACCAGACGTAGACCTGCTAGCACAGCTAAGTCCGGGGCGGAGGGTGAGGTTCAAGCTTGTGAGTATAGAGGAAGCAGAGCAGGAGGTTAGGAGGTACCTGGATGAGCTAGAGAAGCCGAGGCTTATCCGGGAGGAGCTAGAGTACTGGGGCTGAGGTAACACTCAAAACACGTTTTCATTCGTGACCCACCGGTCGGCAACATTCCTCGAGGATGTTAACCACGTCATCAGCTACGCCACCAACAGCTCTCAAGCCAGCGACTATCGAGCCACAGCACGCCCTAACCCTCTGCTCCATTACCTCGACCTCGATACCGGCATACTCCCTGAGGTACTCCACCAGGAGCTGTTTAAGGATGTCTCTATTCTCAGTGTAGACGGAGCCGGTGAAACCCACCTTCCTAACACCGAGTTTCCTGACAGCTACCGCGACTTGCCGAGCAAAGCTCCTCAATTCCGACTCAACCAGTTTTTTCGCGGTGGCGTCACCCTCCCTGTAGGACTCCACTACCAGGCTAGCTAGGGATGCTATAGCTACCTTAGGGTTCTCAGAGCGGTACACATAGTTAAGGACGTCAGTAGAGGATCTGAAGCCCTTCCTGTCAGCGACCTTCAAGGCGAGACTGGAGCACTCCTTTAATCCCTCAAAACACTCCAATACCTCCCTCAGAGCCCCGGAACCGAGTCTGAAAGCACTCCCTTCATCGCCTAGAAGATGCCCCCAACCACCAACCCTCACGACGGCGGAGCTGGAGGCACCGTAGACACTGCTCCCAGTTCCGAGGATCCCGACCACGCCGTCATCAAGTAGGAATACTGAGGCATGCGCTGCGACTACGTCCTCGAACACCAGTATCCGGTTAGGTGGGTAGCTAATCCTCCTAGCTACGTAGTTCCGTAAGACCTCAGCTGAGCTCCTATCCACTATACCAGCAGCTGATATTGCTACTAAGCTAAGCTTAGATGTGTCTAACCCAGCTCCAGACAGGGAGCTCAGGATCGTGGTAGCTATGACCTCCCCAGCACGCTCTAACCCAACTACAGAGGGGTTCGCCGGGCCTCCCACAGTAAAGGAGCACTTCCCGGAAGTAGTCTCGACAACTACGATCTCAGTCTTAGTAGCGCCAGCATCAACCCCGACTAGAACGGTGCTTCGTACCTGATCGAGGGTCATGGGACCCTAAACCTCGGGCTTGACGTAGGCCTTAGCATACCAAGGTACTTTCCTAGCTACTACCCCGAAAACATCCTTAACCATCCGCTCAGATGTCATTGGTGGGTTGTATTCCCCAGCGGTCTGCACCTTCCAGCTTAGGTAGGTACTCTCACCCTTAGCGTACCTAGCTATGGAAGCCATCTTACCTAGGACAGGCTCCAACTCCTTCAGGAGCTTTCTGTTGTTCAAGGTCTCAAACAAGTTGTTAACTACCTCTAACACCTCGTCAGCATTCTCCTTAGTCACGCTATCCTCATTTAAGTCCATGAAGCTGGCCTTATTGAAGTCTACGAACCTTCTCAACCAGTACCTAGCAGCCTTATTGGCGAGGTAGTCTACGGCGTCCGACAGGCTCTTCTCGGGATTGTAGCTCCCGCTAAGTGCCTCAGCTACTGTGTACAGAGGTATCTTAGATGCTTCATACTGGTTCATCGGGTTAGAGACGTAACCTGAGACGAGCTCCTTAATTTTCTCCGGCCTGTTCCTGATAGGTCCCATATGTAACCTGGTTAACCCGTTCACTATGAAGTAGTCGTTAACTGGGTAGTTATCCCATATAAACGGCTTGCGGTCAAGTAACCTGCTCACCGACTCCAGGTCATCCTCACTGATACGGTATGAAGCTACCCACATACCAGTCCAGACAATCCTCACTTCAGAGTCAACAGCTTTGCCTAGTTCCCGCATGTAGTCCTCCTTAAGTCCGTAGTAGAATGTGGGGCAGAGAATCAGAGATCTAGGTCTGAGATCCTTAAGTACGGAGTTAGTGACGAAAGCTTGTGCTTCTGCCAGGGTCTTAAAGCCCTTCCCCCTCAGGACTGGGGGTATGTCATCTAGAAATAGGGCAAGGTCTGAGATACCTACCTCCATCACCCACTCAAACTTCCTCAGCAACATGCCCAGGTCGTCCCTGGATGAGTAGTCCATGTCCAGGCCGGGACTCAGCGCGAAGACTATTCTCACCCCGTACCTAGACGCAGAGTCTAGGAGCATAGCTAGGTTATTAGCAAACCCGGTGTCGTATGGGAGTCTCCACCAGTCCCTGTGGAGCCTGTCCCACTTCGGCGCGTATATGTACGTATCCAGACCTACCCTACCCATGAACTCCATGAGGTTTATCCTGTCAATCCAATCCCACATCTGACCATAGAAACCCTCTACGACGCCGAACATACCTACCTCCCCCGGTAACATATTGAGAGGCAGTTATCTATGTACTGACCTAGTGGAAATATCATGTGCCCACCAGCAGGTTATAGGAATCTGAGGATGTTGAAGTACTTCTCGATATAGCTTCTGTTACGTTCCTTCCCTCCAGGAACATTAACGCTTGTCCAGACCTCCGGTTCGTAACCCTGCTCTAAGAGTATTTCTGCTGCTCTAGCATTCACTAGGTGCACTATGAACGAGTTCACTATAGTTGATACAGGAAATACCCTCACACTCTGAGACAACTCGTACGCGGCATCACCGTCAGGTACCTTATTGTCGATGACTAGGTCTACTACCTCATATAGCTTCTTGGCTTCCGGGTTCTCCGGTGGGAGCTTCCTCGAGTACTCGAGGGAGGTTATCCCAACGGTTTTAACACCCCGGGATCTGAGCTCCAGGGCCATCTCTACCGGTCCCGAGTTCTTCCCTGAGTTACTTACGATTATTGCGACGGAGTTCGGCACTATATTCAGGGAGTTCACTATAGCCTTAGAATACCCAGGGAGTTTCTCCAGGGCACTCGCCCTCAGAGCTGACGGTACACCAAGCATTGACAGATCCACTACCGGGTAGACCCTGACCAGCTCCCCAGCTCTGAATGCCGTCTCGAGGGCTACGAGCATTGAGTGTCCGGTACCGAAAACGTATTCAAGACCTCCTAACCTCATAGCCTCCGCAACTAGTTGAGCGGCTCTCTCTATGCTCTCACCACTCTCACTCACAACTCGTTGAAGGAGTTCTGAGGTTAGTCCAGCAATGTTGCTTAACGTCCTGAAGCTACTCACACCTAACACCAAGAGTTATCCTGCTAAGATAATTAGAATTAACACGTTACGTAATTTAACCCTAATGTCTACGCATAATAGACGCTAAGACGGTGTTGTGAACCAATGGTCTGACGAGCCTTATCATCTCGTTAGCCCTAGTCGGGTGGACTCTATTCGTGAAGAAGACTACCGCTAAAGAGTCTAGTGGTGATATCAGGATGGACGTCCCCGTAAACCCTGTGTGACCTAACATAACTGAGTGCCTGGCATCTACTAACGTCCCGGGAAGTCGGTCAGGCTCGTAGACCTGCCAGCCCAGGCCATAGCAAACGTTTGAGCATGACCAGGCCCTCATAAAGGTAGATGCGGTCACCGGGGAGATTAGGGCATCACTGGTTCCCCTATAGGAGCTGAGGAGCTCGAAGACTATCTTAGCGGCATCGAGAGTTGTTGTGAAGAGTCCTGCGTGACCTGATACCCCATCCATAGCGAAGGCATTCTCGTCGTGGACCTCACCGACAATAACACCCCCACGCCAGTCCACTACTTCAGTAGCAACTATCTCACTCCTGCTGAACCCGGCTTTCAGGGGGTTAAACGATGTTCTCACAAGTTTTAGTGGTGATGAGACGAGCTTCTCGAAGAGTCTGTCGATCCTCTCCCCAGTAACTTTCTCAGCTATGTACGTTAACACTATGTAGTTGACATCGCTGTACACCACATCCGTCCCAGGCTCGTAGGCAGGGAAAGACCTGAGAGCCTCAGCGAGGACCTCATCCCTGTCCCTACAGGTCTTATAGAGAGGTAGCCATGCTGGGAGACCTGATGTATGGGAGAGAAGCATCCAGAGCTCGACTCTCTCCTTAGCCTGGTTAGAGCCTGCCACTGTCAGCCTAAACTCCGGGACTACGTCGACCGCCTTCTGCCTTAAGCTAAGTAAGCCCTCCTCCACCAGTTTAGCATATACTGTTGATGTGACCAGGGACTTGGTGAGTGACGCTACATCAAAGAGGTAGTCGACTCCGAGAGACCTCCTCTCAGGAACCACCTCCGCAAAACCTGAAACCTTCCTCATAACGACGCAGTCATCCTTCAGGACAAGCAGGTCGTAACCCGGATAGGCAGATCCAACGTATTTCTCAGCTACGAGCTCTGCCCGGGTGAGCCTGACCTTACTTAGACCTACCTCCTCAGGATCACACATCCGGAGCATCCTGAACCCCCGACATGACCGACTCACCTAGTTACCTGGACTTAAAGTATCTACCAGTTGATGAGGTCTCTATACTCGTCGCGTACGTATACGATCCTTCCACCGACAACTGTAGCAACCACGTTTAGCTTTCTATCCAAAATCACCAGGTCAGCTCTCCGCCCTGGGAGTAGTAGACCTATCTCAGAGCTTAGTCCGAGGGATTTAGCTGGGGCTGTCGAGGCCATGAAGAACGCTTCCCTCAAGCTGTACCCTAAGGAGAGTATATTCGCTAGAGCTCTATCCATAGTTAAGGTACTCCCAGCAAGCACGTCTCGACCGGCTACCCTAGCTACCCCGCCGGAAACCTCTATCTCCACTCCCCCTAACCTGTAGGTACCGTCAGGCATGCCGGCCGCAGCTATCGAGTCTGTTACTAGCACGACCCTACAGTGGGAGGCATATCTTATAGTGAAGTCCACTACCTCCGGGGCAACGTGGATGAAGTCAGCTATTATCTCTAGGTACACACCATCTGACTGGAGGAGAGCTAATGCCGCTCCCGGATTTCTGTGGTGGAACCCACTCATAGCGTTGTACAGGTGGGTTGCCTTAGAGGCACCCAAAGTAATTGCCTCAACCGTCTTAGAGTAGGACGCGTTTGTGTGCCCCACTTGAACTATTACACCCCTCGAAACAGCGTACCTCACTAGATCCAACCCTCCCTCAATCTCAGGAGCTAGTGTTACAGACCTTAGAAGACCTCCGGACACTTCGAGAAGCTCCTCCAGCTCCTCAATGTCTGCCGGCCTAGCATATTCCGGGTTCTGAGCACCAGCCTTCTCAGGGTTTATGTAGGGTCCCTCCAGATGTATACCCACGACCCTAGCTCCAGTGGAGGACCTAGAGGCTGAGTAGATGTTCCTGCAGAATGAGACCAGAAGATCTCTCGGTAGGGTATAGGACGTAGGAACGAATGATGTGACGCCGAACATGGGGAGCTTCCTAGATAGAAGCTCCACATCGCTAACCCTAGCTGTACTAAGATCCACACCGAAAGATCCATGTATATGTGTGTCCACAAAACCTGGGCCGATCGTGAACCCATCCAACGAGAGCCCATAGAAATCTCCACGGTTTCTATAGGGCTCCTCACCAACTTCAACGATCCTACCATCAGCAATGGAGATATAGCCTCTCGCGATGTCCCTATACGGAGTAATAACCCTCACATTCCTCAAAACCACGTCCTTAGACACCACCTAACCACCAAGTAAGATAGTTCCGCATCTTTTTATTGTAGGGTACTGAAATAGTGAGTGTCTCTACTCGTCATCGAGTACGAGCTACCTTATACTAACACCCCGCCTACGAAGCCTAGGGCTGGGACTTAACAGCGAGAATAGTGGGTAAGTGGGATTAAACTAGTTTGGGAGCTCCGCAGAGAGATGTTAGTACGGTGATATGAAGTCCTCCGGTCTCGGAGGTTCTGGTGGTAGCCCTTTCCTAGTTCTTATAGCTCTTACGATGGTTAGTAGTAGCTGTTCTGGGACCGGTGACCACCTACTGAACTCAGTACCCCAGAATGCTCTCCCTGCTGTAGCACTCCTAAGCTCACTAGCTAGATCCATTGACTCAGCTATCGGTATCTCAGCCATGATCCTGGCAGACGTGGGTGTCGTGTACACTACGTCCAGTACCCTTCCCCTCTTACGGGATATGACGCTGACGACGGAGCTTATTAGGTCGGCTGGTAACCTGACGTCCAGTTTCTGTATGGGTTCTAGGAGTGTTGGCTTAGCTAGTAGTATCCCAGCATATATAGGGTTCCTTGTTGCTGGGTATAGCTGTGCTGGACCTCTGTGAGCAGGGTCTTCATGTATCACCGCATCGTGGAGGATCACCTTAACGCCTCTCACGGGTTCCATAGCTAGCGGTCCCTCCTTCATCGCGAGCCTGAAGCCCTGGATTATCGTGTCCCTCACTTCCCTCAGGTACTGAACACCGGCAGTCCTATCTACGAAGACGTTTATGTTCTCGTCGATAGCCCAGATTCTCCTAGCTTCGTCATAGTCCCAGCTTGCCTGATCCCTCAGGATCTTAGCCCTCTCCCTAGAGTCCATGTCCTCCGTGATAACTCCCTGCTGGATGAGCCTGATAGTCTCCTCGTTGAGGGGTTCGACACTTATGTAGAGCCTGTTGTGCTTGTTGGGGGACTTACCCTCGAGTACCTGTGAGGCTGCTCTACAAGTCTCTCTGTACACGACTATAGGTGGTGAGGTATCTACCTCAACCCCGTAGTTCTCCTTGAGGAATGTGAGCGCTATCTCAAGGTGGAGCGGACCCATACCGGAGATTAGATACTCCCCGGTCTCCTCGTTAATCTTCACCACTATGTTCGGATCTTCTATGCTCAGCTTCCTCAGAGCCTCCACAAGCTTCGGGAGATCAGCAGTCTTCTTCGGCTCTATAGCCATGGTTACGACTGGCTCGGATACGTATCTCATTCTCTCAAAAGGTGCTACGACGTCCTTATACGCTATACCTACCACAGTATCACCGGACCTAGCCGCGTCGAGACCTAGAGAAGCAGCTATATTCCCTGCGGTAATCTCGTTCACTACCTCCCTTATCGGACCCATGTAGAGGCTGACCTGGAGCACTCTCTGCTTGGTCTTACCCATTAGAAGCCAGACTTCCTCACCTGCCCTGAGGGTTCCTGAGAACACCCTACCAGTAGCGACGAGCCCTGCGTGCGGGTCAACCCTCATGTCGTTTACGAAGTATACTAGAGGACCTGACGGGTCGGCCCTCAGCATTGCCTTACCTACTTCACTATCTATATCGCCTCTCCATATCTTAGGTATTCTATAGCTCTGAGCTTCCCTCGGGTTGGGGACGAACTTAACTACAGCATCTAGAAGTGCCTCATGTAGCGGGGAGAGCTTAGCTAGCTCATCAACACCTTCCTTACCTTTCTCGTAAGCAGAAACTATGTCGCTGAACCTTATCCCCTTCTTCTGGGCTATAGGTATGGTGATGCCCCACTTGTCCCTAGCGGCACCGAAGATCACCGTACCCTTCGCAGGGTCGAAAGTCCACTTCTCCCTAAATTCCGGCTCTGCGTACTCGGCTAGTAGGGAGTTCATAATCTTTATTATCTCCACGAACCTCTGCTGTACCTCCTGTGCCGTGAACTTAAGCTCCTTTATGAGTCTGTCCACCTTATTTACGAAGAGAAGGGGCCTCACACGCTCCTCGAGCGCCTGTCTGAGGACTGTCTCAGTCTGGGTCATCACACCCTCAACAGCATCCACTACCACTATAGCCCCATCCAACACTCTGAGGGACCTGGTGACCTTACCACTGAAGTCTACGTGTCCGGGTGTGTCGATCAGGTTCACGACGTATGGTTTACCCCCATACTCGTGGTAGAGGCTTATGTTGGCTGCCTTAACTGTGATACCTCTCTTCTGCTCTACGTCAAGATAGTCCAGGGCTAATGCCTCACCAGCCACCTTCATCGATATTATCCCTGAAGCCGCTAGCAGAAGATCGGACGTCGTGGTCTTTCCGTGGTCGACGTGGGCTATTATACCTATGTTTCTTACTTGCTCTATGTTCCTCATTATCTCCTGAATCTGCTCTACAGTCTTATACCTAGGCATACCCCACTCCAGACATAGAGCTCTACGAACCACCTTATAAGCTTGCCGTCCAAAGTGAGTTAAGATGACGCCACAACAATCCAGGAAAGCTTATTTTACTTCCTGTCAGAACTACTTGGTGAGTCTCTATGCCCATAAAAGTAAAGGTAAACTGGGACCTCTGCATCGCAGACGGTGTTTGCTACGCCCTATGCCCGCAGGTATTTGAAGCAGGTCCTGACGGTAAGGCTCAGATAGTGAAGGAGTTCAGGGGCAGCGCCCCCAACGAGGGAACCGTGCCGGACGATCTCAAGGACTGCGCGGATCAGGCTAGAACTGCCTGCCCAGTCGGGGCTATATCATTCGAGTAAGGCTGAAGCTCTCTAAAGTCCAGCAAGGTTTTTTACCTATAGCTAGCTTCCTCCAGTGCGGGATTATGTTAGTAATCTCTTAGAACGCTACCCATCCTGCGAGTAGGTAGTTGAAATAGGTGGAGGCATTAAAGCCCACAGTAGGGGATGGTAGCGTGAGGAGGGGTGTACAGGAGCTTAGGTAGAGCCCGGCCCTAGTGAAGTGGGTGATGGTTTCGAGCATGAGTGAGGAGAGGCCGTGATGATTCTGAAGGTTTCGTCCAGGCACCTCAGAGACAGGCTATGTGTGGGATGTGTTAGTATTTAGAGTATCTAGGAACAGGTACCCCTACCGGAGCCGATAGGAACAAGTTCTGCAAGACAGTCCCACCATATAGTAAGTGCTAAGTGGTCATTGAGGCCCTCTAAGCATGACATATACTATTTAAGAGACTTACCAGCAACTCACATAGCTGAGATACTTAACCTAATAATCGAAAAGTACGGAGAGGAGAAGCAGTATAGGAGGCTAGAATACTTCCCATTTTAGGAAAAGGAGTCGCGAGATAAAGTGTATCTCACAGATATACGTCCTACCCTTCGTACCGACCAAAGTCTAAAGCTCGTAAGAGATTCTCTAAAGACAGTTAAATCTGTTGTTTCTTCGGGTAAGCAAGCATGTCTTTGTAGGGTACGTAGAAGCTGATATGCTCGCCTGGATTTACGGGGGAGTTCGGCGGTAGGTAGAGAAGGATTCTGTGAGGCCCTACCTCCACCTCCACCTCAAGGCGTTCCCCCAGGTAGGAGATTGTGACCACCTTCCCGGAGAACTCGTTATCTTCCTTACTCGTAGGGGTTGTGGAGGCGCTGTGCGGCCTGAATAATAGGTAGACCCAGTCGCCCGGTACTACCCTAACCTCCCCGGTTGGTGCTCTACTTCTAATTCTCAAGCCACTGCACTCCACCATCAGGACGTCGTCAACTACCTGGACGACCCTACCCTCCAGTAGGTTGTACCTACCTATGAAGGTGGCTGTGAAGAGGGTTCTCGGTCTACTGTAGAGCTCCTCAGGTTTACCTACCTCGACTATGTTACCGGAGTTCATCACAGCTACCCTATCAGATAGGACCATAGCCTCCTCCTGGTCGTGTGTGACGTAGATCGTGGTTATGTTGAGGCTCTTCTGGATCCTCCTCAGCTCCTCCCTCATCTCGGTCCTAAGCTTAGCGTCTAGGTTGCTTAGGGGTTCGTCGAGGAGGAGAACTCTTGGCTGGATTACGAGGGCTCTTGCTAGAGCTACCCTCTGCTGCTGACCTCCGGAGAGCTGAGCTGGGTACCTGTTCTCCAGGCCCTCCAACTTCACAAGCTCTAACACCTCCCTAACCCTCCTCCTCACCTCACCGTCTGGGACCCTCCTCACCCTCAGTCCGTAAGCTACGTTCTCGAATACCGTCATGTGGGGCCATAAAGCATAGTTCTGGAATACCATCGCTATGTCCCGCTTATGTGGTGGTAGGTTAGTTACGTCCTGCCCATCCATCAGCACCCTACCCTCATCCGGCATTTCGAGCCCAGCTATTATCCTCAGGGTAGTGGTCTTACCGCAACCGGAGGGGCCTAGGAGAGTGAAGAACTCACCCTTCTCTACCTTAATACTCACCTTATTCACGGCAATGACCCTACCAAACCTCTTACTTACCTTAACCAGCTCTACAGACATTTCTGAACCCCAAGAACTCTTTCGACATCAGAACAATACAGGAAGCTGAGAGCTCTACGTAGCTGGTGATTACTAGCACGGTGTTGAAGACCCTGATTACCTGTTTTAATGACCTTAGCAATGTACATTTTCACACCTATTGTGTACCCCAACTATGTCTGACCCTAGTAGTGAGGGTTAGTGCTAGCCTTATAGCTAGTACTGAGGCGGATACTGTCACCAAAACAGCAATTGAGTAGACACCGATAAGTAGTACGCCGGCTGTCGTTATGTCCCTGTAGATGGCGTAGACTAGGGGTGCTGTACTACCCCAGCCTTGAGTAGGTCCTAGACCACCTATGGTGATTGAGGTACTCACCTCGGTTGCTATAGCTACAGCTACTAAGGTCAGCCCGGGTATGGATGTCGATAGAGCTAGTGGAGCTATAACCGTTAGTAGGGCTGTTACCGGACCGGCACCCAGGCTCTGCGCAGTCTCTTCATAGTCCTGTGGAATCGAGGAGATAGAGTTCCTTAGCACTATGTATACGTAGGTCAGTCTTCTAAGGGTATACGATAGTACCAGGTAAAGCCAGGGAGTATTGAATGGACTCACCGGGAGGTTCCCGAATAGTCCGATGTATGAGTAGGCTACAGCAATTCCGGGAACTGAGAGCGGTAGTACAGATACCGCCTCAATTACCCTGTAGAGACTCCTCTTTCTGGAGGCATGATAGGATATTGGGAGGGCTATTACTAAGCCGCAGAGTAGGGATAGGGACGTGTAGGCTACGGTATTCAAGGAAGCTCTAACCCGGGAAGGGTCTAGGAGGAGGTGGAGAGACGGGGACGGGCTCAGCGTGATCGGGTCTACAAGTACGTAAGCTAGGCTAACCAACGTAGGTGAGGCCGCAGCAATCAACACTATGAGTAGAGCTAGCAGTGCGGGAGCTACCCAAGCACTCAACCTACTCCTATAAACATCGGGAGGCTTAGCTAGTGCTACCCCGAAACTCCTGTAGACAGTCATTAAGTACTTAGCGGAGACAGCGAAGATAGCTACCGTCACTAATAGCAATAGCAGGGTGTAGCCTACAGCTCTCTGAGAGAAGCCTGAGTACACCTCTGAGATGAAGTGTACGTAAGCCCTATACGATATGAGTCCCCTAACCTCCGGGTAGCTTTCGAAGATTAGTGGGGCTTCAAGATCCTCCAGGGAGAGTACGTAGGTCAGAGCTAGAGAGGTGAAGATAGCTGGTCTTAGAATAGGTATTAACACTCTCACCGCGACAGTCCGGGGAGTAGATCCTAAACTGTACGCACTTTCAGTGAGTTCCCTAGGTAGCATTAGGGCGTAGGAAGCGAGCACGGAATATGAGAACGGGAGGAAGGTCAGTATCTGGTAGAGGGCTACAGCTGCTAAACCCTCCACACGTACCGCAAGACCGAAGGGTCTCATAGCACGATTTAGGAGGCCTATATCCGGGTCCAGAAGGCTTTGGAGGGCTACAGCCTTCACGAAGGGTATTGGGAGGTAGGCTAGTAGGGGGAGTAATGTGATTAGTCTAGGAACTCTGTAGAGGTAGATGAGGAGTGTGTAAGCAAGTCCTAGTAGGGTGGTGGTAGACGATACGAACAGGGGGACAAGGAAAGAGTTTAGGAGGGGTCCTAGATCTGGCCACCTAAACACGGCCACTAACAACCCGTCTCGGTGCTGGAGCTCGATGAGGGGCCTCCTAAGAGCTACTGATAGTGCTAAATCGCTAAGAGCTTTATTGAGGCATGCTACAGGGTTGTTACCGACTATGAGAACGGTTACGGGAACCACGAAAAACAGTATTAGGAAGGTTACCGCTAGAGCAGTGTAGAGGTTTAGGTAGTTCATTGAGAGCCCAGCTCACTCATCAACCTCGTCAGCCTACCTATAGCAGCCTCCTTAATGCTCTGATAGAGGTCGTCCCTATTTAGAGTACCTGCTCTAATAGCTGAGGAGACCTGCTTAGCGTAGTCAAAAGTAAACTCCACGTAGTTACCTGTAATTGGGTCCCTAATGGTTAGTGGGGACCCGAGCTTCACTAGCCACTCAGAAAGCTCCTCCGGCCTGGTCCTGCACAGCCTTGAGTACACATCTGTAAGTAGTTTCTGTATGTCAGGATCGGCTATCGAGGCTTCAAAGTAGGTGACCACAGCCTCCCTCACACTACTCTCGAACTCGGTGCTGTAGTTCATAGCATTTGCTAGGGCTTCCCGGGTTCTCCCGGCCATAGCCTCGAGTCCCGCTACCTCAAGTGCTGGTAGGTAGCCAAACTTCTCTACTACAAGTTTCTGACCCTCCGGACCTAGAAGCCATAGAATGAATGCTTGAGCCTCGACCGGGTGTTTGGTCCCGACAGCAACAGCTACTGGAGATACGTAGAGTATCGTCTCACCGCGAGGAGATATAAAGACAGCCCTCCCACCACTAACCTTCTCAGCTTGGAGACCGTAACCTATGTAAGCAGGTGCTAACCCAACAGTTCCTGTAGCAGCATCATCCCTAGCTCTCTCAGAGCTAGTAACAAAACTAGAGAGAGCACCAATTACTGTCAGGACGCGCCACCCATCCTCCCAGCCATATCTTTGGAGTAACCCCATTACCGTAGTTCTAGCAGTTCCGCTCTTTGAGGGTAGCGGGAAGGATATGAGGAACCTACCCTCACTTAACACGCTAGCATACGCAGGACTAGCTAAGTCTGCCCAGCTACCGGGTTGGGGTAGTCTGTAACGCTCCAGGAAGTCATTGTTCACTATGAATCCGTAGACACCTAGCCCTACACCTAACCAGCATAGCGAGCCCTTACTCGAGTAGCCTGCGAACCCCTGCGGTAGCTTCTTAGATGTCTCCAGTAGCTCCGGCAGGTCTATAGGTCTCAGAACCCCATCCCCGCATAGGCTGTTAAAGATTGATGGTTCACCAACCAGGAATAGATCTACCTCACCCCTAAGCCCTAGGTCCTTCCAAAGGTTGAAGTCCAGCTTCTTTATCTCGACGTCGACTATGTTATACCTCCTCGCGATGCTACTAGCTAGGAAGGCCGATCTAACGGCATCAGCCTCCTCAGCAGATAACCTAGAGGCTATCGTCAGCCTGACCTCAGGCCTCTGAGTAAGAATATAGGCCGCGTACCCCACAGATACAGCTACGACTAGTACTAGGACCACTAGTGGGAGTAGCCTAACCCTCATTGAGACACCAAAATGGCTAGATAGAGACAACTATTAAGCCTTACTGAACGTTCAATAGCTAACCCCACTAAAACTACTTACCTCAGCAGTACTAGGGACACCGCTCCAAAGATGTAGTACTACTCATAGAGTAACCGCCAAACTAAACAACGGCAGGTTGGTGTTGCGGGTTAATCTAGAGATAACTCTACATGGTCTCTCATATGGTATTTCGATTCTCTAAATCAAGTCTTTGCTTAAATTAATTACGAATTTACGGTACTAGTTAGTACATTGTTTAGGGTATGGTAGCTCTACCTTCTTATCTAATCTAAGAGGTAGCTGTGCTACAGTTGATGAGGGTGGGGGTCTGAATGCGAATTTAGAGGGCTTAAATCAGGTACGGAACTTAAGGAGCTAGCTATTAACATTACATTGGTATATAAACCACATCACCGTTATAACCACGGTAACATGTATGTCTACCCTAAAACACGTATTGGAAGTAATAGATCTTCTAGACGATCCTAAAGTTAATGGTGACGCTGTTAGGAGGTTCTTCACTAGTAGAGGCTTTACTGACATTAAGATAGATGTCGAAACCATTCGCGGGGAGAAAGGCTCGACGGACTTCATAACGATAGTTATCCCGGGGAAGGAAGGTAAGACCTTGGGAGGTTCATCCCCTACACTCGGAGTTGTAGGTAGGTTGGGAGGTATTGGTGCTAGGCCAGCATACATAGGTATGGTCTCCGATGCTGATGGAGCTATAGTAGCGCTCGCTACAGCATATAAGATCGCTGAGATGAGGGTCCGCGGTGATGTGCTGCCGGGTGATGTAATTATCACTACCCACATATGCCCCAACGCACCGACACGTCCTCACAAGCCCGTCCCGATGATGGACTCCCCAGTTAACATCTTCACCCTACTCAAGTGGGAGGTTAGAGATGAGATGGATGCTGTACTCTCGGTCGACGCAACCAAGGCTAACTGGGTCATAAAGCACACAGGCTTCGCGATAACCCCGACCGTTAAGGAGGGGTGGATATTAAGGGTTAGCCCCGACCTAACTGACATATACGTTAGGGTCACCGGGGAACCCCCGGTGATCGTACCGATAACCATGCAGGACATACTCCCATACTCAACACCTGTCTACCACATAAACAGCATGATGCAGCCCTGGCTATACACGAAGGCACCGGTAGTTGGGGTAGCTATAACGGCTAGGATGGCCCTACCAGGCTCCGGGACAGGCCCCACAAACTTCGTAGCGCTGGAGCAGGCAACGAGGTTCGTGGTGGAGGTAGCGAAGGATTTCACTATGGGTAGGGCTAGGTTCTACGATCCGCAGGAGTGGGAGACTATAATTAAGATGCATGGCCCCGTCGCTGATGTACTGAGGAAGGGAATACCCGAGTAGTGGCTGGCGATTAGCTGTGGGGTTCACCGTAGGGCTGATCAGGGTCATAACGCTGAAGGACGATGAGTTGCTGAACCTCCACGGCAGGATAATTGAGTCAGCCTTCCCGGAACTGAAGGTAGTTAGTAGGTGCATTGAGGATCAGCCTAAGGGGGTCTACGACCGCGAAACTGAGGAGATAGCTAAGCCTAAGGTTGTTAGGCTAGCGAAGGAGTTTGAGAGGGAGGGGGTTGAAGCAGTCATAGTTAGCTGTGCGGCAGATCCTGGGGTTAGAGAAGCTAGGAGGGAATTGAGGATACCTGTAGTGGGTGCTGGATCAGCACTAGCTTCTCTCTCACTAGCCTATGGTGAGAAAGTCGGTGTTCTAAACCTTACTGAGGATACACCGGACGTCGTCAAGAGGATCTTAGGTCCTCACCTAGTAGCTGAGGAAAAGCCTGAGGGAGTTAGAAACACGTTGGACCTGATGAGTGATTGGGGTAGGGAAGCAGCTAGGAAGGCCCTGGAGAAACTACTTAGACGCGGGGTCGATGTCGTAGCGCTTGCCTGTACCGGGTACTCAACCATAGGTTTCGCTAGGGTAGCTAGGGAGATGGCTGGAATCCCGGTAGTGGACCCGGTAATAGCTGCGGGTGCTGTAACCCTCGGTATCCTGAAGCAGGGCACTTTAGGGGGTGGGGCTAGGTGAGGATTAAGGTCGACGAGAAGATAGCTGAGGCAGCTATCCTCGGTGGGTCGTTCTTTGGTGGTGGTGGAGGGGGAGACATGGAGACCGGGTTACTGAACGCTAAGTTAGCTGTGGAGCTAGGGGATCTCTACATAGTTAGCGTCGACGAGGTTCCGGAGGGGAGCTACGTCGTTACAGCATCCCTCGTGGGAGCACCAGCAGCTAAGGAGAGGTACGTAAAGCCTAGCCACATGATTAGATCTGCTGAGTTACTGAGGGACTACGGAGGTGTGTGTATAGGGGGCTTCATATCGTCCGAGAACGGTGGTGCTTCAACAGCTAATGGGTGGGTTCCCGCAGCAGCACTAGACATCCCAGTAGTCGACGCACCAGCTGATGGTAGAGCTCACCCAACGGGTGTGATGGGGTCTATGGGCCTCCACAAGGTCGTGAACTACGTCTCCGTTCAGGCTGCTGTAGGTGGGAGTAAGGAGAGGGGAACGTATGTTGAGGTAGTAGCCCGGGGATCTCTAGCTAGAGTCGATAGGTTAATTAGGGAGGCATCCGTGCAGGCAGGAGGTATGGTAGCTGTAACCCGTAACCCAGTTACCCCTAGCTACCTCAGAGAGAACGCTGCGGTAGGGGCTCTAAGCAAGGCCATCGAGGTCGGTAAGATAATGCAGAGGCTGTACGGTGATGCTGAGGGGGTAGCGCATGAGGTGATTAAGTACCTTGGAGGAGGTTCTGTAGTAGATAGGGGAACTGTGGATAGTGTCTCACTTGAGACTCGTGGTGGGTACGATATAGGGAGGGTGTTAGTTAGGGGTAGAGCTAGGTCCTACACGATAACGTTCTGGAACGAGTACATGACTCTAGAAGACTCTGAGGGTGTTAGACTAGCTACCTTCCCGGACCTGATCGTCACTTTAAGTACTAAGACCTCACTCCCGCTAACCTCAGCTGAGATCAGGGCCGGAGACGAGGTGCTCATAGTGGTCATCCCGAAGGAGTTTGTACCGCTCGGTGCCGGTGTTAAGGACCCTGAGATACTAAGACAGGTTGAGGAAGTCGTTGGTGGGAGGACTCGGTGAGTACTGTGAAGAGGGTTGGTTTAGTAACTATAGGTCAGTCCCCTAGGGTCGACGTAGTCCCGGAGATTAGGGATGTATTGGGTAGTGCTGATATCGAGATAGTTGAGTGCGGAGCTCTAGACAAGCTCAGTAAGGATGAGGTAGCTAGGCTGGCTCCGAGGGAGGGTGAGTACGTCCTGGTGACTAGACTTAGGGACGGCTCCGAGGTTAGGGTAGCCCGGGAGAGGATACTCCCCCTAATGCAGGAATGTATAGACAGGTTAGAGCTCTCCGTAGATGTGGTGGGACTTCTCTGCACAGGTGAGTTCCCGGAGTTGAGGTCTAGGAAACTACTTGTAGAACCCTCAGATCTTCTAGTCAAGGTAGCTGAGTCCCTCAAGCCCAGCAAGCTCGGTGTGGTCGTACCGGATCCAGCACAGATAGACCTAACTAGGAGGAAGTGGCGTGGTGTTGCTCAGGACATTAAGGTGTTAAGTGTCTCACCCTATACTGGGACTCTCAGCGAGTTGAGGAGGGCTGCTGAGGAGCTGAGTGATCGAGACCTAATAGTACTGGACTGCATAGGGTTCAGTAGGGAAGCAAAGAAGGTCGTTGCTACAGCCTCGGGGAAGCCCGTACTTATTCCGAGAACTCTCCTGGGCCGTGTTCTGAGAGAGTTGTTGGAGGTGTAGGATGTGGCTGGTGGTAGCTTTCTAGTTGAGATTAGAGAGGAACTACTTAAAGCTGCGGAGATAGCCTTAACAAAGTGTCTACGTGTTAAAGCAGGTGAGGTCGTTCTAGTAGTCACTGACGAGCCTACTAGGGCTATAGGCCTCCACATATGGCTGAAGGCTAGGGAGTTAGGTACCGAAGCTATCTACATGGAGATGGCTCCAAGAAGCATCCACGGTGAGGAACCTCCGAAACCTGTTGCTGAGGCAATGAAGGTAGCTAACGTCGTAATAGCTCCGACATCGAAGTCCTTAACACATACGCTAGCTAGGAAGGAAGCTACCGAGAGAGGTGCTAGAGTTGCTACTATGCCGGGTATCACGGAGGACATATTTGTTAGAGCTATGGGTGTGGACTACGACCTTGTCCAGAGATTGACAGATCTAGTAGCTGAGGTATTGGATGAGGGTAGGGAGGTTAGGGTAACCACAAGCCTCGGGACGGACCTGACGTTCTCTATTGAGGGTAGGAAAGCTAGGAGAAGTACGGGAATACTAGTCAACCCAGGAGATTGGGGTAACCTACCTAGTGGTGAGGCCTACATAGCCCCCGTAGAAGGGACAGCTAACGGTGTTGTGGTAGTGGACGGGTCTATGGCGGGTATAGGGCTACTTAAACAACCAATAAAGATCGTTTTCAGGGATGGTATAGCAGAGCAGATTGAGGGTGGTTCCGAAGCAGCAAAGCTCAGCGAGCTACTCTCGAAGTATGGTAGTGAGGCCCGGAACCTGGGGGAGTTCGGTATCGGGACAAACCCCGGTGCTAGGGTAAGTGGTGTTATACTGGAAGATGAGAAGGTTTTGGGGACGGTCCACATAGCTCTCGGAAGTAACTTCGACTTTGGTGGGAGGGTTAGAGCTCCTGTACATCTAGACGGCATAATAATGAGGCCGAACGTGTATGTTGACGGCCGGCTAATCATGAAGGAGGGGGTCCTCCTCCTAGGCCACAGTAACTAAAGGTAAATGACTATGGTTGACGTGTTGGAAGCTATCAAAGGTAGGAGGAGTGTGAGGGAATTCAGAGACGGTCGTATACCGGATGACCACCTGATGACCGTCCTTGAGGCAGCTATCTGGGCGCCAAGTGGTAGTAACGCACAACCATGGGAGTTTGTAGTGGTTAGGAGTAGAGACACTATAGAGAAGATAAAGTTATTCTCACCAGGTCTCTTCGGAGATCCTGACGCCTTAGTGGTTCTCTGCGTCAACAAGGAACGTGTCAAGGGAAGAGGACCTAAAGAGTTGGTAGCCGTGATGGATATAGCTATGGCAGCGCAGAACATGATGTTGGCAGCATATTCTCTGGGCATAGGTTCGTGTCCTATAGCCTCCTTCAACAAAACAGCAGTGAAGGAGCTACTCAATATCCCTGAACACGTCGACCCGATCTTAATGGTTAGCCTCGGATATCCAGAAAAGTGGCCTGAACCACCGAGGCGGCGACCACTCGAGGAGGTGGTACACCATGAGAAATATTAAAGACCTTATACAAGACGAGCACTTCAAGTTACTTACTTTCCTGATAACTAGCGCTAGGGGGTGCGTTGATGAGCCACATCTCTACGGCCCCCTCAGATTAGTAGACGCGGCATCGAAACTCATCAAAATAATGAAGCAGGAGGGAAAGACAGTCGATGAATTAGATAGGATCCTGGCGATGATCGAGGAGAAAAAGCACCTCGTAATGTACGATGAGAAGGAATTCATAAAGTTCTTAGACGAGCTTGTCGCGGAACTTGTTAAGATAGTTAAGTCAGCATAATCTCATAGGCGCAAGGTCTCTGACCCCTCCACGCCCTTTAGGGCAGGGGATCCACTGGTTCCCCACATCTCTACGGGTTTACATGTTTCATTTGTTGGTCAGTCTAAGGGTTGGAAAGCTCTATATATAGATCCTACTGATTTAGCTTCTAGATCTGGCTGACGAGGCAGATTTAAACCTTGCTATACTACTGTAACCGTCTTTGCTAGGTTTCTCGGCTTGTCGGGGTCGTAGCCCCTAGCTACTGCTGTGAAGTACGCTATTAGCTGGAGCGGTATGACTGCAAGTGCTGCTAGCACGTAAGGGTGTGCTCTAGGTATTTCAATAACGTTGTCTAGATACCTTATCTTCGTGTTGTTGGGTAGCACCGCGATGGTTAAGGCTTCCCTAGCCTTCATCTCCTCAACGTTACTGGATATTAGCTCAGCATCCTCATTACTTAAAGCTATGAACAGTGTTGGGAATCCTTTCTCGATTAGAGCTATAGGGCCGTGCTTACTCTCACCGGCTGGGTAGGCCTCAGCGTGCACGTAGGCTACTTCCTTAACTTTGAGAGCTCCCTCCATAGCGACCGCGAGCCCCACCCCCCTGCCCAGATAGTAGCAACTCCTACTTCCCGCGAAAACGTTCTCAGCTAACCTCTTCGCAGGGTCACCAACCCTGCTTAGGATCTCAACAGCTAATTCACTGGCTCTCCTAAGATCAGATAGTAGGAGGTCGAATTCCCTACTTGGAAGCACTCCCCGCTTAACCCCTACCGTAGCAGCCATGTAGAGTAGTGAGACGACCTGGGTCGTAAAAGTCTTAGTTGCGGCTACACCTATCTCAGGTCCTGCCCTCGTGTAGATCGCTACATCGCTTTCCCTGGGGATAGTGCTGTCAATTACGTTTGAGAGAGCTATTACCTTAGCTCCGCGCTTCCTAGCCTCCCTAACTGCGAGGAGGGTGTCGATAGTCTCACCGGACTGGCTAACTGCTATCACTACGTCCCCCTTACCCCATGCCTTAACGTACCACACAGCCTCAGATGAAACTACGGTCATGCTAGGTATCTCAGCTAGGTTAGCGAAGAATAGTGATCCAGCGAGTGATGCGTGGTAGCTACTGCCGGCTCCTACCAGGACTATCCTCTCAGCTCCAGCCAGTAAATCTATTACCTTACCGACCTGCTCTACCATGCCGGCTAAGGTCTGAGCTAGAGCATATGGTTGCTCATGTATCTCCTTAAGCATGAAGTGCGGGTACCCACCCTTTGAAACCGTCTCAGCAGACCACTCAACGAGCCTTACCCTACCTACGTAGTTAACCACCTCAGAACTTGGAGGATCTGAACTTTCCAGCTCGCTAGGCTCAACTACCTCGACGCGGACCTCACTAGCTGTAGCGTAGCCTACCTCACGATCCCTCAGTACTAGAACCCTGCGTGTGTAGTTAAGGAAGGCAGGTATGTCACTAGCAACGAATGTAACCCCGTCTCCGAACCCCACTACCAGAGGTGAGGTATTCCTAGCAAAGTAGATCCGGTCGGGAGTGTCGAGGTCTACAGCGGCTATCGCGTAAGCTCCTCTAAGGACTGAGATAGCCCTCTTAAAAGCAGAGTAGCTGTCTAGGCCTAACCTCTTGAACTCCTCTATGAGGTGAGGAATGACCTCAGTATCAGTCTCACTCCTAAATATGTGGTCCCTACTCTCCAACCACTCGCGGAGCTCAATGAAGTTCTCGATTATGCCGTTGTGGACTACGACCACCCTACCCCCGCAATCAGTGTGGGGGTGAGCGTTGATGTCTGTAGGGCGCCCGTGCGTGGCCCACCTAGTGTGACCAATACCCACTAAACCATCCACATCTAGGAAACCTAGCTTCTCGAAGACGTCGTCTATCTTACCCTTACTCTTCCTAATAACTAGGGAACCGTCAGCCCGAACTACAGCATAACCAACCGAGTCGTAGCCGCGGTATTCAAGGTTTTTTAAACACTTATATAGGGCAAGCCCTAGGGGCTCTCTCAGAGCCCCAGGCTTCACGATCATGCCTATAATACCGCACATTATATAACTCCCTAGCTGGGTGTTATTGCTCTTTGATACCTATTAACGAATTTACTAGACTCCCTTATATTTATCTAAAGCCCGTCAGCTGAGCAACCCTGCTCCCACATCCCTAGAGAAGCCGGTCCCGTGGTATTAAGACTACTCAATCACACCATAATCGGGAAACCGGCCCTGCTAGGTGCTATACATTTACTTTCACTGTTGTCTTAACAGTACCCACACCGAGGTAGGCCTCCTAGGATATATTTACCGCCCCTCACAATTTTAATGGCTTAGGCGAGGTCTTTGGATGCTGAGGTTAGCGATGGTTTGAAGGTTCGAGTAGTTCGCTCCGGTAGGAGGAAGCGTGCTAAGATAGTTGTAGTACCAGATGGTGTTGTGGTTCTTCTCCCTATGCGTGTAGGTGAGGAAGTTGCGTACGAGCTTGTTGAGAGGTTCAGGGCCTGGATTGAGAGGTGGAGGTCTGTTCTCGTTGAGGCTGTTGAGATCTCTAAGACCCTCCGCCCAGCTAGCAGAACCGTGGAGGAGCTTAAGGAGCTTGCCTCTAAGATAGCTGATGAGGCGGTTAAGAAAATCCCCGGTGCTAGGCCGTGTAGGGTTATCGTGAGGAAGATGAGGTCTAGTTGGGGGAGTTACAGCTCTAAAGGTGTGATAACAGTTAACAAGCTAGCTAGGTTTCTCCCTGACAACCTAATCTCCTTCATAGTTTACCACGAAGTCTGCCACACAGTTAGTAGAAGACATGATAGAAGGTTCAGGGAATGCCTCCAGGAGTATTTCCCGAATAAGGAGGAGCTGGAGAAGGAGCTCCTAGCATACGAAGTTAGGCTAGGCCTCATCACGGCAGGCCTTGACGAGTTATCTCACAGTTGATTACTGCGGGCTAAACCAGCCACGCATTCTCTGAGCCTACTCAGGCCGCGGTATGAGCTCCACTTCAAGGTGTTTGAGAGTCTGGTATGGCCGGAACTTAGTTGGAGATACGTTATTCAGGACTTAGAGGCTAGTACTTTCCTCAGCTCCTCCACGAAGACGTCCACATCCTCCCTAGAGTTATAGAAGTGGGTAGATACCCTAATTCCGGAGATGCCTAAGGCACCCCTATACGAGACAGCTACACCGCCTTCCCTAAGTGTTTTAACTATATTCTGCTCTCTGCTGGGGTCAAGCCCGGTCCTAACTAGGGTTATACCTGACCAGTGCTTCCTGTTATCTGTGTACCCATAGACTGAGAGCCCCTCACTGAAGAGCTTATCACACAGGTACTTCCTGAGCTCGAGGACCCTGTTCTCTATGTCGCGGATACCGATGCTGTTCAATATCCTAGCTACCTCATATAGCGCGACTACGAAGAAGTTCATCCCACCACCCCACTCAAACCTCTGAGCGTTCCTAGCAATCGGTGGAAGCTTCCAGAGGTCCTTATCAGGGTCTACCCAGTAGCTGTCCCACCCGGTCTCCGGGGTCTCCCTGTTAGTGATGCCGTAGGGGTATGGATCCAGCACGTCGAGGAGATCTCTCTTAACGTACATGAAGCCTGTCCCTAAGTACGGATTCAACATCCACTTCTCCCCTCCAACACAGAGGACGTCAACTCCCTCAGACCGTACGTCAAGGCTTAGAGCACCTACGTGTTGCACTCCGTCAACTGCTAGCAGTGCTCCATACTCATGAACTAGGTTGCTTAACTCCCTCAGGTCTATCCTCCAACCTGATATCCATTGAACTGATGAGAGCACCACGACCTTCACGGTACTATCTAAAGCCTTCCTAAACATCTCGGTAGTGTAGATACCCCTCCCATCTACAATCCTCACCCTACACCCTCTAACCCTGCAGAGGGAATCTAGGAGTGATGTGACAGACGGAAAGTCCATGTCGACCCCGATGACCGTGTCACCAGGTCCTACCCTCAGAGATCTTAGGAAGTTCTTCAAGCCCTCTGTAGTCCTAATCGTGAAGGCTATCTCATCTGAGTCCACACCTATAAGGCTCGCAAGCTCGGACCTAGCACGGGTTACGTAGCTACTGATAAGATCCCCTTCTGCGTACGGGTTGTTAACCAGGATATCGAGGATGTTAGTCAGTGCCTTATGAACAGTAGAAGGCATGAGACCTGTAGAGGCAGTATCAAGATATGCTCTAAACCTACTAAGAGCTGGGAACAGTTCCCTCAAATTCTCCAGATCAATCACCGAGCTCTCTTACCGCCCTAACAAAATATACTCATCAACCACGGAATACCTCACACTCTAGCTCTAACCTAAAATTCGAGCCCGCTAACCCGACCTCATCCCGCTCTAAAGAACAGGGCTTTCATTTGCGGTGATATACACAATAAGTAAGATGCCTCGGGAATGTGCTTATATACCTTTCCCCAAAGGAATATGAGGTGTCCATATGCGCCAATGGTAACCCACGTAGTCGTAGACCCATCTAAATGTTCTGGATGTAGATATTGTGAGTTATGGTGTTCATACATACATGAAAAGGTGTTCTCAACCTCTCGGTCAAGGATCCGGGTCGTTAAGGATGACATCACAGGGATGGACTTCCCTGTAGTCTGCCAGCGATGTGAGCAAATGTCCTGTGTGTCTGAGTGCCCCACGGGAGCTCTCTACGTAGATGAGAGAGGTCAACTGAAGCTAGAGATGGGGAAGTGTCTCAGGTGTGGGGTTTGCTCGGAGGTCTGCCCCTACGGCGCGGTCTTCCAGGACCCAGCAGATGGGAGTCCACTAATATGTGATCTATGTGATGGGAGTGCTGTATGTGTCGCTAAGTGCCCTACTAACGCTCTATCCCTCTACCCAGTATCGGAGGTAGTGATAACTGGAGTGGAGAGCTTAGGTAAGCGCTTCAAGTTAGCGGTCTCAGAGTACAGAAAACTCCTTGAGAGGTGGGGTATCCGTGCCAGGATCGAGTAAGCTCTACGGGTACTCAGGTAAGATCCTGAGGGTGAACCTAGCAAGTAAGGAAGTTAAGATTGTGAAGCTGGAGAGGGACTTAGCTAGGGCATACCTAGGTGGTCGCGGTCTTAACGTTGCTAGGTTGTACTACGAGGTACCGCCAGGTGTGGACCCTCTATCACCCGAAAACAAGCTATTCTTCGGGGTCGGGCCAGTCGTTGGTACAGGATTCCCGCTCGGTGCTAGACTTAACGTAACTGCTAAGTCACCGCAGACCGGGATACTCGGGGATTCAAATGTTGGAGGGCACTTCGCTCCTGAGTTGAAGTACGCAGGATTTGACCAGGTGGTTATCGAAGGGCGTAGCGACAGGCCTATCTACCTGTACATACATGACGAAGCTGTTGAGTTCCGGGATGCTAGCGGATTGTGGGGTATGACGGTGAGTAAGACGTACGAAGCTATCAGGAGGGAGCTTAGAGAACCTGAGGTGCAGATAGCCGCGGTCGGGCCGGCTGCCGAGAACCTGGTGAGGTTTTCTGGGATATTCTTCAATAGGTCAAGACCTGCTGCTAGGACGGGGTTAGGTGCTGTTATGGCTTCGAAGAACCTTAAGGCGGTCGCAGTAAGGGGGAGCGGGTACGTCGAGGTCGCAAAACCGGAGCTTTTCGAGAAGATTGTTGAGGAGATAGAGCTCGAGGTCTTCAGTCACGAGCAGTACTGGCCTAGGAGGGTGATGGGTACGTCAAGGATTTTGATGGCTGCTAACAGGATCGGGATACTCCCAGGTAAGCACTTCACTGAGCCTGAGGTTCCATACGCCTTCAACGTCAGTGGTGAGATGCTGGCACTAAAGTACAACGTGAAGAACAGGGCCTGCTTCTCTTGTGTAGTACCGTGTAGCCGTGTCTTCGTAGTGAAAAGACCTGGTCAGGCCTTCATAGGTGAGGGACCGGAGTACGAGGCCCTAGCCGGCATGACTGTTCGGATAGGGAACAGCGACCTAGAGAAGGCTTTGAAGGCTGTAGAGACCGTTAACGAGCTCGGTATGGACGTCATATCGGTTAGTGAGGTAATATCGTGGGCTATGGAGCTCTACTCGACGGGTGCTCTAAGTAGAGAAGATGTTGGGGGGCTGGAGCTTGAGTGGGGGAATATGGACACCGTTATGGAGCTCCTGCACGATATAGCCTATAGGAGGGGCTTCGGTGACGTACTTGCTGATGGTGTGGCCGCAGCCGCTGAGAAGCTCGGTAAGGGGTTTGAGGTAGCGTTCCACGTAAAAAGGCTTGAGATGATTCAGGCGGATCCGAGAGGATTGAAGGGCTACGGCCTCGGATTTGCGGTATCGACTAGGGGTGCTGACCACCTGAGGTCTGAGCCCTTCATAGAGCTTAGTGACGACCCGAAGATAGGTTTGAAGATGTTTGGGGTATCTGAGGCTACCCTCAGGCTCGGTGTGAGAGGTAAGGGCAGGCTCGTAGCGTACTACGAGAATCTTTGCGCTTTAGTTGACTCGCTGGGGGTCTGCAAGAACCTCGCTGAGAACATGAATATACTCGACTATGAGAAGACAGCTAGACTCATTGAGGCTGTAACCGGTATGGGTCTCTCCCCGGCTAGGGTTGAGATGATTGGGGAGAGGATAGTGAATCTCGAAAGAGCCTACGACGTTAGGGAAGGGGTTAGAAAGAGGGATGATACCTTGCCAAGGAGGTTCCTGAGGGAACCTCTAAAGGTAGGTGGTTCAGCAGGTCACGTAATCGAGTTAGATGTGATGCTTGAGGAGTACTACGATGTCCGTGGCTGGGACAAGAAGACAGGTGTACCTACCGCTAGGAAGCTCGAGGAGCTAGACTTGGTGGATGTAGCGGAGGATCTGCGCCGTAGAGGTCTAATCAGCTAGTAGGTGAGTAGCTCCAGTAGGATATATGGGTGGGTAACATTCTTTAGTTGAGGTGGTGTCGTGAAGTCCCTCCTAGTTAGGGTGAGAGAGATTAGAGGTATGTGCGATAATCATGTCGTGGGAGACTGCTTCAGAGTTGATGGGGGTAGGCTGAGCTTCCCGGGGAGGAATAAACATGTATGCCTCTACGCGCTAGCAAGCATTCTACCTCTACTACCAGCTAAGCAGAGAAACATAGTTGAAGAGAACGACTGGCTACCTAGAACAAAACTGGTTCAGTGTCCAGATCCTAACGGAGTAGTCATATGGGAGATAGAGGAGGTCGAGGAGTAGGAAGCGGTCAGGTTTCGTTATTTCATTACATAATGTTTCTCTCGCGTGGGTCCCTCCATTGAATGAAACTGCTTGGGAAGTTCCTAGAACATATTGGATATATAGAGCCATGAGAGGGCAGCCAGGAGCTGTAGCGTCGTTGTTGTGATCGCCATCCTCAGCCACGTACCCCACCTGATCCTGACCCCCCTCTTCTCGGTGAGTGAGATAGCTATGAGGTTTGCTGTGGAGCCTACCGGGGTGTAGTTACCTCCGAATACCCCACCAAAGAGTAAAGCGAAGTATATCATGCTACCCGCGAAACCTACGTTGTTAAATATCTTAGCTACTGGTGTGAATGCCACTATCACCGAGAGGTTATCCAGGGTCGAGCTAAGTAATGCTGAGGAGAGGAGCATCAACGGTAGAAGTATTAGGGATGATGTTCCTATATGCGTGAAGGAGTATGCTAGCTTAGCCATGACGCCGGTGTATGTCAGTATGTAACCGAACATAAAGAGGAACATGAAGAATAGTAGTGATGGCCACTCAACCGACCTCTCTATGAATCTCGAGATCTCTTTTAGTGGTACTGCTACGATTAGTGATATAGCGATATACATGTAGGGTATGAAGGAAAGGAATGCGTGCGGGTCTACGTACGTACCGACAGCAACTGAGATATGCCTCGTTATGGTGTCGTTTAGTGCTACGGTAAGTATGAAGGACATAAATATGGCTAGCCCTACGAGGATCCTCCTAAACCTTTCCTCCGCCCTCTGATCCGCACTGAACTCTATCCTGCGGGTCGTTATGTAAGCCTCTACCCTCTCCTTCGATTCATCAAACCTCCTCTTTATGTTCATTAAGGTAGACCTCTCTATAAGAAACAGTGCTGCTAACACGACCGCGAGGTTCACTACTGCTAAGGGAAGCGCGTACCTAATGAACTGCGAGACTTTCATCCCGGTCTCAAACAGTAGGTAGACACCTATAGGGTTACCTATAGGTAGAGCACTACTACCGGTATTCGTAGCTAGAACTGAGAATATCACTAGCGGTGCTGGGTTTATTCTGACTACCCTACATATCTCCAGAACAAGCATGGTAATGTAGATTATGCTTGTAACCTCATCCAGCGTAGCAGCGAGGGAGAAAGCCATCAAGGCTATCAGCACTAGTAGGAGGTACAGATCACCCTTCGAGAGCTCCAGAACTTTCAGTGCTAGATATCGAAAGACACCCAGCTCCTTCAGAATGCCTGCCAGAGTCATCGAGCCCACAAGGAAGAATATCAAATCCCACGAAACAGCATCTATCAGGTCCTGCGGGGATACTACACCCGCAACTACTAGTGGTATTAGAGCCAGTATAGCTGCCCCCGTACGCCACTCCATGTTTATGACTGTGAGAGCTATAACGAATAGGAATAGGAATAGAGAAAGAGTCTGTGAGATAACTGACCTACTAGAGTTTAGAGCGTTGAGACAGGATAGAGCATCCATATGACCCTCCCCCCTCTCAGAGCACCAATGCTGCGCTATGGCAATACCCACCTCATCAGCCTCAACACGAATGAGTTCCATTAGCGTGAACGATGCCAAGAATATTAGTAGCAGAGTCATCACCATCTTTTGTGACGCTCTCAATGTCTACACCTTACTTACTTTAGTAGCTATCAGCGGTATAAATACTTAACTGGGAATCAGTACCTAATTAGCTCTGGAGTTCCTAAAATAGAAATTCCTTTACTAATAACTTACTATATTACTCTCCCCCTACTGAGGATCTTCGTAAGCCACTCTGCGTAGCGCTCCTCGAGCCCGAGGCTGTGAATCTTCCTGATGACTGCTTCGACATCGTACTTAACTCTGAAAATACTGAACTTTCCGCTCTCCATGTCGTATACCGCGTAGGAAGCTCGAGGATCACCGTCCCTCGGCTGACCACAGCTACCTGGGTTCACAACCACGATCTTACCTACCTCGACCTCCATAGGTATGTGGGTGTGGCCGACTAGGACGTAGTCAACATTAAGCGGTCTTGGACTTACTGCTGTTATCGATGGTGTGAGCTGCAGCTTCAGCTCCTCCACGCTTAGGTTCGGCATTAGGTAGCCGTAGAGAGGGTTCCTAGGGCTTCCGTGGACTAGGTAGAATCTCCTACCCGCGATCTCCTTCTCGGTTCTAATAGGTAACGTCTTGAGCCACTCAATCTGGTCCTCGGAGAGGAGCTTCATCGATATGTTCCTCCTGGTGTACTCACTCAGCTCATGTAGATCTGGAGCACAGCGGCAGTCCGTGTTAAATGCTACAGCATGGTCGTGATTGCCCATAATAGTAACCTCGGGCTTCAGCTCCCTGATCATGTCCAGCACTAAGTGGGGTTCGGGACCGTAGTCAACCAGATCGCCGAGGACCACCAGGTAGTCCCATCTTTCAGCGTCCTCGAGTACGGCCCTCAAAGCGTCGGCATTTCCATGAATGTCTGACAATATGAGCATCCTCAAGCTACATTCCCTAACTAGTAGAGGACGTCAGTTTAATAGTCTTGGCATAGCAAGCTACTTTTGAGAAAACTAATAAGATGTAGCTAAGTTATTGTCCGCGGTGGGCGCGGTGGTTAATTCTGGGAAGCTGAGGGTGTTCGTGGCTGAGTGGCCTGAGAACCAGTTCTTTAACCTAGCTTTCGAGGAGGCCGTGTTCCTCGAGGCTGATCAGCCGGCACTCAGGCTCTGGCGTAACGATAAGGTGGTCATCATAGGTAGGTTTCAATGCCCAGCACTGGAGGTCAACGCAATTGAGGCTAGAAACATGGGGGTAAAACTCGTCCGGAGGTTCACAGGTGGAGGTGCTGTCTACCACGACCTAGGAAACATCAACTACGCTCTGACCCTCCCTGGATATGACATGACTATCGAGGAGGCGTTTAAGGTGGTTGCCTCAGCAGTTGTGGAGGCCCTTGAAAGCCTAGGTGTTAAGGGAGCGTACTACCGCCCACTAAACGACATAGAGATAGACGGGTTGAAGGTGTCCGGCATGGCTGCTAGCAGATCCCGAGATAAGGTGTTCGTTCACGGTGCTATGCTTGTCTCAAGCGATATATCGGCTCTCTGGAAGGTTCTGAAAGTATCTAAAGAGAAGCTTTCAGATAAGCGCTTTGTCGGGAGCCGCGTAAAGAGAGTTACGACGGTGTATGAGGCAGCTGGGAGACAGATAAGTCTGGAGGAACTTTACAGGGCTATTGCTGAGGCCATCGCTGAGAAGTTCGGTATGGAAGTCGAGTGGGGTAGACCTGGGCGGAACGAACTTAGGAGAGCAGTTTCACTGTACAAGGAGAGGTACGCTAGCCTCGACTGGAACTTGAAGTACGTTAACGAGGTGAGGGACATAATTAGCGACGAGGAGTACGAAGCCTTGAGAGAGATAGCTAGGCCATCAAAGCAACAAGAAAAAGTCGTTGAGGGGTTAGAGAATGAGTGAGCTCACAGTAGTGTGCGGAGAGAAGAAGAGTGAGGGAGGAAAGCTAGTTAAGGTGTGTGTTAAGCTATTAGGAAATACTGTGAGGGGAGTACTGATCTCCGGGGACTTCTTCGCAGATCCTGGAGAAGTATTCGAAGAGCTAGCTCAGGAACTTGCCGATATGGAGATAGAGAAAAGCAGGGTTATAGCCTTAGTTACAGAGAGAATTAAGAAGAAGAACCTGGAGTTTATAGGTATCTCCATAGGGGACATCGAGGAAGCTATTCATAAGGCATTATCCTCCCAGTCGCAGTAGTTACCCTACTGTCTCAGGTACGTAGTACGGTGACGCGACCAATGTAAGAACTGTGCTGAACCTATTATTTTCAGTCTAAGGCTGCGAGATAAGCTATCGCTAGGAACACCACTTTAAATATCTCTAGAGCTTCGATAGAGCTAAGATTAGTGAATCGGTAGGTTACAACTGAAAGCCTCGCCCTGAAGGGCGAGGATGAAGGGTTTATAAGCTTTGAATACTCTAGATGTTCTCGGTGTGCCGTACCCATAACCCCGTCCCGCACGGGATAGGGGTAAAGGGCCGGAGACCCGGCCCGGGGCTGAACCCGGGGATGTAGCCCCAAACCTCCCCGCACTAGCAGGAACCCCCACTCTTTAGGGCGGGGAGGAGGTCAGATGTGACTAAATGAGGTATTCACCGATGATGGTAGTAGATTTACCGAGAGGTGTCCCCAGTAGATTCTCAGTTGTGGTACAGCTATTTAGGAATATAATACTTTGGCTAGATATTTCTTATGGTGATTAGCTGGTGAGTACCGTAGACGAGGTTCTTAAGTTCGCACAGCTTGAGGAGAGATACTCCGAGGAGTTAAAGAAACTTGCTGAGTCATTGAGACACCCGGTTCTGAAGGCACTGTTTGCTGGTATAGCGAAGGACTCGGAGAAGCATAGCTTAATGTACAGAGCTATAGCGGATTTACTATCTAGACAGCAACCAGCGATCAGTGAGGAGGATTTGAAGGGGATTTCGGAGGCCGTAGAGAGGCATATAGAGACCGAGGCGAAGATGCTTGAGGAAGCGAAGAAGTTGCTGGCTGGCTCCGATGACCCTAGAGTGAAGCTCATTGTTGCTGCTATAGCCGACGATGAGAGTAAACACCACGCTGTCCTAGTCAGCATAAAGAAGAGGATAGCTGAGGCAGAGACTCTCAAAGAGTACATGGTCTGGGACTTAATCTGGAGAGATAGCCCGTGGCATGGAGCGCCCGGGGGTTGAGGTACCCTAGCCTCCAACCTGATTAGGAGGCAGTAAATACCTATTTTTAGTTTTAGTTCATCATCTACTTGGGGGATTCGTGCCTAGAACGCACGTCGATAAAGTAGCTAGAGATCTATACGTACTTAGATTAGATGATGATGAGACAAAGTACTTCGAGGCGATCTGGTATATTCCGAAGGGAGTGACCTACAACTCCTATGTCCTAGTAACAGATGAGGGAGCGGTACTATTCGACTCGTGGAAGCATACCTACTCCGAGCTCTTCATCAACACGCTTCACAACGTCGTAGACCCTAAAGACATTAAGTACGTAGTGATACACCACATGGAGCCAGACCACAGCGGGTCTATACCTAAGCTACTGGAGAGATGCGGGTGTAACCCGACAGTCCTGGGACATCCCTTAGTCGGCAATATGTTGAGGTCCTTCTACGGAGTTGAAGCTAGGTTCACCCCGGTGAAGGACATGGAGGAGGTGTCCGTGGGGGGTAGGAACCTTAAGTTCATCTACATACCCTGGCTCCACTGGCCGGACACCATAGCGACCTACATTAAGGACTCCGGAATACTACTAACCTGCGACGCGTTCGGGGGTTTCGGGATCCCACCAGCTATATACGACGATGACGACGCGGTCGTTGAGTGGTACCTACCCCTCGTTAGGAAGTACCTTGCTACAGTTGTTGGTCACTACCGCGAGCACATAGTTAAGAACGTGGATAAGCTGGCTAAGCTGAACCTTGAGGTACGTACTATAGCACCAGCGCACGGTCTCATCTGGAGACGCAACCCTAAAATAATAGTAGACATCTACTACAGGCTGGCACGTGCTGAGCCTTCAGGGAGGAAGGTAGTTATAGTGTACGACTCCATGTACGGATTCGTTGAGCAGGCAGTTAAGGTGTTAGCTGAGGAGCTTTCGAGGCGGGGCTATGAGGTGAGGCTCTTCCCGTTCACTGACAGAGACCATGCTCACGTAAGCGATATTATTGGTGAGGTATTGGACTCCTATGCGGTGATCTTAGGGCTCTCAACGTATGAAGGGAAGATCTTCCCGCAAATGGAGTACGTAGTTAGGTTACTCATAGATAAAGTCAATGCTGAGAAACCTGTGTTACTAGTAACGACATATGGTTGGGGTAAGGTCTCTGAAGAGTACCTCAGGTCCCTCTTAAAGGGATCCCAATTTAAAGTTGTGGACGTGGTCCACATACATGGCGCGCCCAGGGGTGAGGACATAGAGAGACTTAGACAAGCAGCTGGAAAATTCCCGTAGGGTGCTACGACGGTCATGACTTTACAGTTAAAGGCCTATTCCCTAATGTTGGAAGAGGTCGGATATAAGCTTAAATACCTATAAATAATCGTAGAATCCGGACCAACCTTGGAGGAACGATATTTAAGTACAACAGATTTTGCGAGGATTCTCGGGGTCTCTAGGAGTGCCGTGATTAAGTGGATTAAAAGCGGTAAGATCGTTGCCTACAACGTCCACGGTAGGTGGAGGATCCCCTACAGCGAGGTTGAGAGGTTACTTAGGGAGGGGAGTAAGAAGTAGTGTTTAAGTCTTTAGAAGGCCAAATATTCATAAGGCTACTAGAAGGCTGGGGGTGCTACTCTTGGATGTTACGGAGGCTATGCGGGATATATGTAGAGACGAGTTCTTTTCATACCATATCTACAGCATGCTCGCAAGATCTCCTCTCATAAATAAGAATGCGAGGAATATACTGAGGAAAGCGGCTGACGACGAGTTCGGGCATTACATGTTCTGGAAGCGTTATGTGGGTGAGTGTGCTTCCGGGGTTTCCATATTTAAGGCAGTACTATTCATGGCCATATTCCACCTATTCGGTCTGACTATTACGCTTAAGTATGTAGAGTCCAAGGAGGCTGACGCTATATCCGTATACAAATACTTATCGGAGGCTAGGCCGGACATTAGAGACGAGATCGAGAAGATTAGAGAAGAGGAGGAGAAGCATGAAGCTGATTTCGCTGCGGGTATAGATGAGGGTAGGGTTAAGTACATAGGATCTATAACGCTAGGCATATCGGACGCTCTAATAGAGCTTACAGGCATATACACAGGGTCCCTAGGAGCATTCAGAGACACTCTGAGTGCGGGACTCACAGGAGTGTTGGCAGGTATAGCTGCCTCCATATCTATGGGTGTAGCATCGTACTCGCAGGCAAAGCATGAGGGACGCCTCAACCCGAGGCTCTCAGCACTGTATACATTCATATCTTACCTATCCGTAGTGTCCTTACTAGCCCTACCCTACTTTCTAGCAGGGTCCCTCATAGTAGCTTTCTCCACCATGGTAGTTACCGCCGTCTTGGTAGTGGCGTACATATCCTTCTACGCAGCCGTTCTCCACGGTAGGAGCTATCTGAGGGAGCTCATAGAGACATCACTACTAATATTCGGGGTATCTAGCCTACTGTACATCCTGGGCTCGATCTTCGGGAGCTTACTAGGGGTAAAGCAGCTGGAGTAGAGGTAGTGAAACCATCGAGAACCAAGCCCGGGAGGGGTGGAGATAGTGAAAAATAGAACTACTGTTGTTTGGTCTGTGCCTCCTCCATGACGACTATCCCACCCGGCATCCTAACCCTAATGGCTATGCTGGACCAGACCCTGAACACGTGGTATCCGTCTTCAGGTCCTATGTAGTCAACCTCGGACCTCCCTCCATAGACTACATCTAGCACCTCCGGTGTTGCTGAGACTATCAGCACCTTACCGTCGGGGACAGCAGGTGTAGCTACTACTTCATCGACTAACATCTTCACTCGCTCTAGGTCCGTAACCCCTGTCTTCTCACTAACACTCAATAACTTCACGTACCTAGAGAGGCTGGTAATGAGGAGGTACGGACGTCTAAAGCCGCGGCTCGCTAGCTCCGCAACCCCTCTAGCTACGTCGTGAACGGACGTGCCCGGCTCGTCCCAGCTTCCTAGGGATAGCCTCACCTTACCTTCCCTCAGCAGTATCTCCGAGACCAACCTCTCCTCAGCCATTGCGAGGTCTATCGAGGCCTTAGTTGCCTCAGGCATGTCTATCGGTTGCCTAGCTCTTAAAGCGTAGTCGAGGGCCTTCTGAGACACTCTAAACTTGGAGCTCAGATCGCAGAAGGAGGTAACGATCCTCTCAACGTTCTCGTCAACACGCTCGAACGACACTGAGTCGATACCGCGGCCTACTACGACCACCGGTAACTTCTTGGTTAGCACCCTAGCTGAGTCTACCAATTTCCTGACCTCACTAGCTACTACATCCTCGAAACTGCTACTACTTGCTGTACTGACCTGCGACCCGCTCTCCGGGTCGGGAACTCTGACCCCTGTGAGCTCCTCAACCTCCCTCGCTCCTGCCTTAAGCTCCTCGACCTGTTCCGGGTCTATGTTCTTGAGCATTGCTAGGAACTCCCCTACATGTGTCTTCTCTTCGCGGGCTATGTCCTCGAAGATCTTTCTCACACTATCTACCTCGGCTGACCTAGCTATCTGAAGGTAGAGGTTTATAGCGTCTAGCTCAGCTATTATCGCTAGCCTGAGCGCGTCAGCGATCTCGTCCTTCGTGAGCTTCCTTCCAGGTGGTAAGTCGAGCGGGTGTTTAGACATCATACATACCAACCCAGTACGATGTCTAGATTACCTACCCCCACTTACCCTTCTTCATATGTGTCTCCAGCTCAGCCATGATCTTCTGGATGGTTGTTATAGCGAACTCCTTCTCTTCATTGGCTATCTTAACACATCCAGGATCTAAGTTGTCCTTTATGATCTCCTCAGCTACCTCCAGTAACTCTCTGAGAATGTTGAGGGCCTTCATGTGTAGATAGTTCGTCTTCCTAGACCTCAACACTAGCTCAGCTTCCTGGTCTGAGAGCTGCTTAAACTTCTCCTTGGGGGCCCCGCACTTAGGGCACTTCTCCGGTGGCTCTGGACCTTCATGTATGTAACCACAAACTTGACATTTCCACAAGGCCATTTTTGAAACCCAATACACTATGCTCGTAAGGAATATTTAACTTTTGAGTCATGTACTGCGTTAAGTTAATGACGTGGTTAAGCCATATGAATAACGAAGATTACAAAGTTAATTCACCTAGGTAGTAGTTCACTAAGTTTCCTACCCCATATAAATAGTTAACGCTAAACCCATGACAAGCTTCCAACTAAACCCTAAACTATCTCACTCCTTCATGACTAACTAATAATCTAGGACCATCTAATACCCACTTCCTTCCTTACCTAGGTACATTCCTGATTACAGTGATTTAAGGAGGCCCGACCCTAACACTAGTTTATCCTTACCCTCTCTTTAGAACCCCTAGAGTGAACAACTTATTTATGATACAAAATTTAAATCTAGACATGGTCTAATAGACTTGGGTGACGTTGATGATGTTATATAGAGCGGCAGTAAATGCTCTCATAGTTACCTTATTTTTCATCTTATTTTATACGGGTGCCAATATAGTTGCCGCTATACTACGAAGTAAACTACGAGGTAGAATTCCACTACGAACTAAAAGTTGTATATCAGTAATGTCGTATATGCTGGATGATTCAGGTAATCTAAGGGAGGTTCCTCTCGATTTGATTCCGGAGAGTCTGAGAAAGTTTCCGAGACTTCAGGAACTGGAGGTTTTCTCAGTTTTTAAGGAGTTGGAGGTCGCTAAGAGAGTGTTAAGAGAAATGAGGTCGGAGAGGTCCTTACTACGCGATATCGTTTCTGTTGTCGTAGGAGTGTTCATTGTAGCTCTAATAATACGCAGAGCAGAAGCAGTATCGGGTGCTCTTGCAGGTATTGTGATTGCTACTTTAATCAATAGGCAGCAAGGTAGTATCCCGATAGCACTATGTATACGAGATGCGTCAGGTAAGTTGAGGAGGATACCTCTTGATTCAATTCCAGATGAGCTGGGAAGGCAGCTTCAGGAGAAGATTCCGTGGTTTCAGGAGATAATGGAGGGAGTGAGGAAAGTGCGGAGCGAGAGGAAGCCGGAGAGCTTCATACCGCCATACAGATACATCGCTGTAGGTGCTGCAACAGTCTTCATCACATCTTTAATAATGTTCCTCCTTTTTCCAATTTCAAGCTAGGTGCGAGCCTGTTTAAAGCTACAGCTACTCTAGTTTCCGGGATTCTCATTCATTACCGCTACTTACCTACTCTACTTAGATCACCATTATAATGTGCGAGTCAGGTGCGTGGTTGGAGGATTGTAGTTAGTAGTGAGGTGTGTCTACGTACCTAGCCAAGGATTTGCTGAGGGTAGGTCTCAGATCCTACTAGGAGGTTCTGGCTACCTGTTTTAATCTTTCCTCTACTCTAGGGCCTAGGCTGCGGAGTATGCTAGCTGTCTCACCGTTGTTGTTGGTTATGTAATCGATGAGCTGAGATCTCTCCACAGCTACTGCGAGTTCCTGGTCTACAGGTATCTCCGCGATTACCTCGTCAGGGCCTACATCTAGGGTTCCGAATATGTTGGTTACTGCCCCGCACTTCGGGCACCTAAAGTATGACATGTTCGCTACTACCCCGAGTAGCGGGACCTCCAGGAGGTTGAGGAACTCCTTAGCCTTCATGACTATGTGCTTAACCATGTGTCCAGGTGTGAGGACTAGGACTGCTGCTAGGGGCCTTACCTTTAGTTGCTGTGCTATGGTTAGAGGCTCGTCCCCGGTTCCAGGAGGTAGATCCACTATTAGGTAGTCCCTGGACCCCCATAGAGTCTGGGATAGGAGGTCCGTTATAGCTCTAGCTTTTAGAGGTCCTCTCCAGATGATAGGTGTGGTTCTAACGTTTAGCATAAGCTCTACTGAGACCACCCCGATACCTCCTACCTCCACCGGGACGAGCTTACCCTCCAGTGTAGCACCTACATATCTTCCCTCAACCCCGAGTATCCAGGGAATGCTGGGACCGTGGAAGTCCGCGTCCAGTATAGCAACACTCCTACCCATCATTCTGAGGCTAACAGCTAGGGAGGACGCAACAATGGACTTCCCGACACCCCCTTTACCGCTTAGAACCATGATTATGTTCTTGACGTCCTTGAGGCCCTCCTCCAGTGCCTTGCTTGTCGCGTCAACTGCTGGGGACGAGACCCTTACCCGGAAACTCACGGATATCCCCCAGCTCTACAGCCCTAACATAATTTAACCATCAAAGGTCTACATGTGGTAGTCGCAGATATGTATGTGCTTACCGTGCTCGACTAGGCTCCCGCGGTAGAACTTCTCGAGTATCGGTAACCTCAGAACCTCCTCCGGTTTCCCAACTACGTATTCCCCATATCCGAGGAGCATTATGTAGTCCGTCTTCTCGAGGAGTAGTTCCGGGTCGTGGCATGAGACTATCACTATCCTACCCTCATCTCTTAACTTACTCACTATGCTAGCTACAACTGACTTCCCCTCAATATCTATCGCTGATAGGGGCTCGTCCATAACTACGATAGGTGTGCGCTTCAGTAGTGCCCTAGCAATGAGGAGCCTCTGCCTCTGACCACCAGATAACTTACCCACACTCCTACCCCATAAATCCCTCGGTATAGCTACCTCCTCAAGAACCTCCTCAACTAGCTTAACTACATCATCCTTCCTAAGCCCTGCCCTCCTAGCATATGCCCAGGCCTCAAACTCCACGAACTCCCAGACAGTTACCGGGAAGATATTGTTGAGTACGTACGTAGCTATCTGAGGTACGTAACTAACGTATCTCCCCGCTTTCTCGGGATTCCCAGTTATGTCGACCCCGTCAACAAGTACCCTACCCTTAAGAGGCCTCAGAACACCTATAATCGTCCTGAGCAGGGTCGTCTTACCGACTCCGTTAGGTCCCATAACCTGCACGAATGTGGGGGATCTAAACACCGTATTTATGTGGCTGACTAAAGGCTTCTCATACCCTATAGTCAGCTCCTTCATGAGTAGCGTAGACGTAGCTCCTCACCTGGATGCACAGTTCTAGAAAGCTTATAAGTGAAGCTGTGCACAATACTCCAGGGACACTGGCATGCTGGAGGCTAGGGGAGTCAGTTGGATACTGCTAACGCTACTTACGTTGCTGGTAATACCTCAATCCTCTTTAGTAGCTGGAGGTGATGGGATTAGTATTGTCGTTACTTTCCAGTTTATGGTCGATGATATTAAGAGCTTGCTGTGTTCGGGGGATGAGGTCACCTCCATAGTCCCTCAGGGAGTCGACCCGCATGAGTATCAGCTAACATACAGCGACCTAGCAAAGCTAGCTGCAGCTGACTTGATAGTTTCAACAGCCCACACACCTTTCGAGATGAAAATCAGGGAGATGGTTATGTCGGGGGAGCTGAAGGCGGAGCTCATCGAGATCCCGAAGATCCCGGGTATGGTGTTTCTGAGCATACCATCAGTAAACACAACGAATTACCACGGCACGCTCTTCTACGGTAGGAACTACGTAGCCTTCATAAACAATGTGAGTGACACGTTATCGAGGCTTAGACCGGAGTGTGCGGACTGGTACAGGAGTAGGGCGAGAGTGGCTATAAGCACAGTTGAGGAGCTTGAGGGAGGTGTCCGCCCGCTGAGCGGGCTTAAGGCTGTTGTTGATATACCCCCTCTTCAGTACATAGCTACGTGGCTCGGTGCTGAGGTAGTCCGCACCCTACTAGTAGAGCACGACGTACCTGCATCACCGCAGGACGTTGAGAAAGTTGAGAGGATAGTTGAGGGACTTAAGGACGGTGTCGTACTCGTATTCACTGAGGACTCAACAGCCCGCGGTTTAATGGAGGAAATAGCATCTAGGTACGGAGCTAGGGTCCTAGCCCTCCCGAACCCGGTCACGTCGACCAGCTCGGTCCTGCTCTATATGCAGAAGGCTGTCGAGAGAGCTCTGAACGTTAGAACACCTGAGAGGGTGGGTGGAGATATTAGTGTAGCTACTCAATACCTAGTAGTAGCCGCCGTGGTCGTTGCTGTAGTAGCCCTATTGATTACTTTGGGGAGGCGGGTATGGCGGTGAGCAGTAGGTCTATGTATGTTGTGGTGATGTTGCTCCTAGTGTCACTAGCTGTAGGTTTCGTGTACCTCAGGAGGGTGGAGCTCCTTGCCGTGGCACTGCTTTCCTCACTCATGATGGGTGTTGTAAGTCCTCTGATTGCTGCTAGGAGGCTGTATTTCCTGGCAGCCGAGTCGTCACATATGGCCTTACTAGCCGCGTCCCTAGCGGTGATACTCACTAACATCACGCCAGTAAAGTACGAGTTTTTCTGGGTGCTTCTGGTAGGTCTAGCCATAACGTACTCGGTGGGGCTAGCTATCCATAGAGGTGTCGATCCGGACATAGCCACGTCCATCGCTACCGGTGCCACAATATCCGGAAGCGTTATCGCTATGTACATAGCTTTAACTAGGTTTAGAACTAGCTACAGCCTGTGGAGCTTGATACTTGGAGACCCTCTCCTAACGACACGTCAGGATATCTACGTACTTACCCTGTTGACGGCCATTGCCCTAGCCGTCTCCCTATCTACGTACAAGGTGATGATATATGTCGGCATAGATAGGGATAGTGCGGTACTGACATTCGGCTCTACACACATATATGAGATCCTATTCTTCACCGTGCTGGGACTGACATCCCTAGCACTAATAAAGATAGTTGGATACGCGCTGGAACATGTCCTCATGCTTATGCCAGCACTCACATCTATGAACCTAGTCGAGGGAGGTAGGAGGTTGATGGTGTCGAGCGTGTGCCTATCCATAGCTTCCAACCTCCTCGGATTTTCGTTAGCTATGAAGCTGGGTGTAGCTCCTGCCGGCTCCGTCGGGCTGATAGCACTATCTATCTACCTAGCATCTATAGTAGCTAAGGGGTTGAGGAGGTATGGCTAGAAAGAGACGGTTCGGTGTTGCGGTAAGCCGTGAGATAGCTGAGGAGGTAGACGCTATGGCTAGGTCGATGAACGTTGATAGATCTAAGATCGTTGAGGAGGCCTTGGCAGACTTCATTGAGGAGTATAAGCATAAAGCTGAAGACCATAAATGTTGCGGGGTCCTCATAGCTAGGGTTTCGAAGTGCGGCTTAGTTGAGAGAGCTCTTGAGATGTACAGAGATATCGTAGTCAGCTACACGCATAGCCACGTAGAGGGACACTGCATCTGCACCTTAGTTGTCTCAGGTAGCTGGCAGAGGATTAGGAACCTACAGAGGGAGATGGTACTCTCCGGTAGTAAAGCTAGGTACATACCTATAGCTCATGAATAGTAAACAAGCTATTAACGAAGAGTCGTTTCAACTATAAGCACTTACGAGGAGCACCCCAAGTAATTTAACAACGTAGTTAGTTAAACTTAGTTAGACATGTTCATAATGAGGTAGGCTCACCTATCTATAGCCTGTTCAGGTCGCGGTCACGAACTCAGCTCCCTAACCAAACTTTTATTTACAACTGAAAGCCTCGTTCTTCAGGGCGGGGATGAAGGGTTTATAAGGGGAATGCTCTAGTATATTCTTGGGGATGTCTTGGAGGGTGAGCCTCTAGGGTGGGTTAGGCTTAGGAGTACTAGGCATGCTAAGTACTGGTGTGCCTATCACTTTGTGTGGATTCCGAAGTATCGTAGGGATGTTCTTGTTGGTGAGGTTGCTGAGTACACTAGAGTGGTCTTGCGTGAAATACTCAGTGAGCTGGGGTGTGAGGAGCTAGCTTTGGAGGTTGTGCCTGATCACGTTCATGTCCTCGCTCTATGCCCTCCAAGACACTCCCCCGCCTACGTAGTAAACTACCTTAAGGGTAAGAGTGCGAGGAGGATACTACAGAGATTCCCTGAGTTGAGGTCTAGGGGTATTCATGGAAAACTATGGAGTAGGAACTACTTCGTGGTAACTGCTGGAAACATGACTGATGAGGTCGTCAAGAAGTATGTTGAAGAACAATGGGCGAGAGAGAAGTGAGGAGGATTAGTATAGTAGAGCTAGTAGTTAATGGTGAAGTCGAGGACAAGCTTAAAGTACTCTGTAGCCTATCAGCTAAGCTCTGGAATGATGTTAATTATGCTAGGCGTAGGATGTTCTTTGAAAAGAAAAGAGTTGATTTGAAGGGTACCTACAAAGAATTCTATGAGAAGTACAAGGCACTAATAGGCTCGGCGACAACACAGCAAATACTGAACAAGAACAATGAAGCGTGGAGAAGCTTCTTCAAATTACTGAAACTCAAAAAGGAAGGTAGATTACCTCCCTTCATAGCCAGGGTCAATCCACCAGGCTATAGAAAGAGTAGTGGAAGGAGAACCCTCTGGACAGTACTCAGAAACGACCAGTATAGTATAGAAGGTGATAGACTAGTCCTTAAGGGTCTCGGCGTTATTGGACGGGTAGTAGTGAGGTATAAGGGGCTGATCCACTTAAGAGGAAAGCAGGGACGTTTAGAAATACACCACAACCCCGATAGGAGGAAGTGGTATGCACACATCTCCTTCGAGGTCTCTGAGAAAGCTGTGAGAGGGGTGTTCACTAAGACACCTAGACAGCCTAGGGGTAGGCTAGTAGCTGGTGTAGATATCGGTATCAACAACCTCATGGCTATATACGTGGAGGATGGCTCCACTCTCCTGGTGAACGGCAGACCCCTCAAGTCCATCTCTCACTACTGGAGGGGGAAGATAGCGGAGTACCAGTCTATGCTGAACCGGTGTGGGTATAGAACGTCTCGGAGATTGAGGTTAA
>JAGDWD010000003.1:0-70900 GCA_023255955.1 Desulfurococcales archaeon
GTTCCTGCCTAGTGTAAACTTTCATCCCTTTCCTCCTCATATCATGGGAGGGTCTCCGCTGTAGTGGATGAAGCCGGTACCCCTCTTTACCTACACCTATTCAGATTTGTCCTACCCTACATACCGGGCATAGACACGGCACTTTAATCATCAAATAATGAACTTTACGTAAGATAGAAGCGGTTCCTCCATCCCGCTCAGCCCCATTATACGAAAAACGAATATAACCTCATGTGTTTCTTAGATATTGGTGGCATCTAACGGGAGTAAAGCACGTAGTAAGTAAGGTAGATGATCAGCCTATCAATGTGGTCATACCTTCACATGTAGATCCAGGTAAACTCATAGCAAAGCTTACCGAAGTCCTAGGTCGCTCCGGTAGTAGGAGGTTCAACCTGTTCTTAGTGAAAAGTGGTGAAGCTAGAGACCTTGAAGAGCTGAAGGACCTCATCCTAAGCAACTATACGTGGACCATCAACATATACTTACTCAACGACACCCGCAACCTAGTGCCAAAGATATGTAGTGGCAGGATTGTGCTCGTCTCTTCAGGGGAGATGGTCCGATCCCTTAGAGAACATTGCCATAGCAACCTCGAGATCGAGGTTGTTGAGTGATGTTTGAGGTAGTGCTCACTACGGATAGGACGATGATGAGTAACCACCATGGGAAGGAGTTCCTGGGTTTCATTGCTACAGGTCCCCCTATAGGGATGCCTGAGTGGTTGTGGATGAAACTGGCAGCCCCTAAGGTGAAGGTAGATAGACTTGGAAGACCGGTCGAGGCTCCCTACGGTATGAGGAAGATCGAGGCAGTTCTCCAAGAGGCGGGCTTCAACGCCGGCATAGTGGACCCGGATCATCTCCACAAGCATCTTCACACGATGAAGGTCTTAATGCTCAGTCACCACGATTACTTCGCTTACGGACCTCCCAGTAGTGAGTGGTGGGCTCTGACCGGGCGGGAACCTATAAATAGGAGGAGCTTCTTCAAGTTGATGAATAGCCCTATAATCAGGAAGGCGAAGGAGAGGGGTGTTAAGATAATAGCTGGAGGTCCAGCTGCGTGGCAGTGGCTATACGAGCTTGAACTCATGGATAGGTGGGGTGTTGACGTAGTTGTCGATGGTGAGGGTGAGAAGGTCGTCGTGGACTTAGTTAGGAAGGCCCTCAACGGTGAGCCCCTACCTAGATACATCTACGTAGGTGTCGATGATGTCCCGAGAATCGAGGAGATCCCAACCATAAAGGGTGCTAGTGTTAACGGTCTTGTGGAGATTATGAGGGGGTGCCCTAGGGGCTGTAAATTCTGCAGTGTGACTCTGAGACCCCTCAGATTCATCCCTCTCGAGAAGATCCTAGCTGAGGTCGAGATAAACCTACGATCAGGGGTTAGAGGAGTCATACTTCACAGCGAGGACGTCCTACTCTACCATGCGGACGGGGTTAAACCCCGCCCAGAACCCTTACTCAAACTCCACGAAGAGGTTTTGAAGAGGGTTGGGGAGAGAGGTAGTTTTGCGTGGGCCCATGCTAGCCTAGCAGCCATTAAGTACGCGGAAGATACTTACGGCCTGATATCAAAGCTCACTAAGGAGTACATACTGAACGAACACAGGAAAATACTGGGAGTTGAGGTAGGTATTGAGACAGGGAGCCCGGAGCTTGCCCGGAAGATCATGATAGCAAAGTCCGCCCCGTACCCCCCGGAGCAGTGGCCGGAAGTAGTTGAAGATGCTTTCAGCATAATGCATGAGAACATGGTGGTACCAGCCGCTACAGTAATTCTCGGCATACCTGGAGAGACCCCGGACGACGTAGTTAAGACGGTTGAGCTCTTGGATAGGCTTAAACCGTACAGGAGCATCATAGTGCCGATGTTTTTCGTACCTATGGGCACACTAAAGAGGAACGTGTGGTTCCTGAGGGAGCACCTAACGAGGGAACATGTAGACGCTATGTTGAAGATGTATGAACACTCTATCTACTGGGCTGAAGACATAATTAATATATACATGAGTAGCGCAGTACACGCACCTCTCAAACTACTAATCAAGTATTTCCTCAAGTACGTTAGGAGGAACGTAAGTAAGTATCGTGGTAAACTCGAGGAGCTCCTCAAGAAATAAGCCTAGGTATCCACGGATTCTGCTCGGTGTTAGCACCACTTAATCTAAAAATAGAAAGCGGAAGCTGTCGGTTTAGTTGTGCTAGAGTTGAAGCTTATTTCAGCTTGATCGTTCATTTATGAGGTGGTGGACGTTACCGGCTGAGGAGAGTACTCTAGACCACTACCGCTCGATGATTGTCCACGGGTCGTTCTATAGGACCCTCCTAAAGCTCGCATTACCCATGATCGTCTTCGAGGTCGTAAACGTATCGTACAACCTAGTTGACGCATACTGGCTTGGTTTCTGGGGTGGGGCGACCTTCACCGTACCACGCCTCGTTAGACCTACCTACATGTTCTTCGAGGCCGTGTTCATGGGTTTGGGAGCGGCTAACCTAGCTTTAATGTCTCAGTACATTGGTGGGAGAAGATATGAGGAAGCTGCTAAAACGTTCTCGAGATTCCTAACCTTAAATATCTTCCTAGGGCTGATCCTAACCCCAACCTATATCGAGGTAAACGACCTCCTAGTAAGGTACGTCATCCGAGCACCTCCTGAGGTAGTAGGTCCCACACTCTCATACGCCAATATAATCGCACTAGACATCTTCCTCTACGGTCTCGACTCGACGTTCACGAACGCCTTTCAGTCCGTAGGGAACACTAAGCTACCGGCTACCGCAGGGATAATATCATCCTTACTAAACTTCGTTCTAGACCCCATACTCATCATCGGCCTAGCAGGACTGCCCAGCATGGGACCTGCCGGCGCTGCCGCAGCCACCGTTATCTCAAGACTTGCTAAAGTGCTTACCCTAGCCTACGCATTTACGAGGGAGTTCCCTGAGATAGGTGTTAGACTAACTAGAGACTTCGACATACCATGGTTGAAGAATGTTATCGCTGTGGGAGGCCCGATGTTCTTGAGACAGGCTACTAACAGCGTGGGGGTGATGATCCAGTACTCTATAGTTAACTCCTTCGGTGTCGTAGCTACACAAGCTTACACTATAGGCTTCCTATTCATGGACATAGCTGAGGCCGTTGTGCGGGGGTCTACAACACCTATAGCAGTCATGGTGGGCCAGAACCTGGGTGCTAGGAACCTAGACCGCGCTAGGGAGATAGGGATCAAGTCGAGCTTGACCATGGGGAGCGTGACGGCTGCTGTGTCCTTAGTTCTTTTCCTTGCTAGGGAGGAGCTGGCAAGGATCTTCACGAGTGATCCGGTAGTTCTCGGAGAGTCTATGAAGTTCCTGGGAGTATTCCTCCCGACACTACCGTTCCTGACACTACTCTTCGTAGGGGTAGCTATAGGGCGTGGTTCGGGAAGTACTCTAACCCCCCTAGTCATAACGCTCGTGAGAATGTGGGGTATGAGGATCTTCCTAGCATATCTCCTATCTGTGGTTGTAGGTATGGGCACTGACGGGGTGTGGATCTCCATATCTCTAGGTAACGTAGTAGCTGGAATAGCTTCAGTAGTCTGGATAGCTGTAGGTAGGTGGTGTAAACCTATAGTATAGTACAGGGCATAACCACCATCAAACCCGGCCCCCAGCCATAGATAAGCAGAACAATCAGCTGTTTACCGCAGAGATTTCCACAGAGTCATCTCCTAAAGCCGTACCTACCCACGAGAGGTACGAAGACACAGGGTATGCTTGTCTCATGTCTTATCTTACTACCCTCCTTTACCACCACCTTGAGGACCTGGAGCCATAACTCTCCCACCGGGATCACGAGCCTACCCCCATCCTTCAGTTGCTCAAGCATCGGCCTAGGTACCTCAGGTGCTGCTGCTGTAACTATGATCCTATCGTAGGGTGCCGCAGGCTCGAATCCCCCGCTCCCGTCACCTACAACTATAGATACCCTATCTAAGTAGCCTGCCCTCCTTAAGTTATTGAGGGCGAACTCCGCTAGCTGAGGTATCCTCTCAACCGTCCAGACATGGCCCTCCACCCCCACTATCTCCGCTATCACAGCAGCCTGATAACCACTCCCCGTACCCACCTCAAGTACCCTCTGACCAGGTTGAGGGCTGAGGAGCTCGGTCATGATGGCTACCATGTGAGGTGCGCTTATGGTCTGCCCGTAGCCTATGGGGAGCGGTGTGTCGCTATAGCTATACCTCCGATACTCCTCAGGAACGAAGTACTCCCTAGGAACCCTCATCATAGCATCGATAACACTCTGACTCCTCAGGAATCCCTCGGAGATCAGGACATCGATAAGCCTCCTCCTCTCGCTCTCAAAAATGTTAATACACCATAATACCATAGTGCAGAAACAGTAAAAACTTTAACCAAGAGCCTGACTTGGTGATCTATTGAGGTACTGCGTTGACGTGGTAACGTTCCGAGGACACCGCAATGTTCGGGCAGAACATCAAACCACCCTAGAGGTAACGAAGGACGAGTTCCTGACCCCTAGAGGTGACTGCATAGTCGGTATAGCAAGTAGTAAGGGGGCGTTGGAGATAGATGAATGCGTTAAGGAGGTACTCAGGGAGGGTGGGAAGCTACTAGCTATCCTGGTCGTGGAGAACGGCCTCTTCGACTACGTAGTAGCTGAAGGATCTAACTCCATGACGTTCAGCAACGACCAGAAGATCATTATACGTAGATCTACCTACGTAGACGGCTCCACGATCGGTATTAGAGCTAGTAAAGCAGCTAAGGATATCAGGAGGGACCTCATAGAGTCTCTAAAGCAGGGTTTGAAGGGGCACTTAATACTAATAGCTATACGCGGTACCTAACCGAGGAAGGTAGCTCCCATGAATTAAAGTACTTAAAGCGGTACCTGAAGCCTCAGGCTCAGTTTACTCCCTAGAAGATCCACGTTTAGAGGTGATTACCTGCCACTACCGTAATAAGCTTCCAGCTAATTTATTAGGGCAGGCTATCCCCCATTACTTAATCACAGCTAAGGCATGGTGTCTCAAGTTGGGGACTCTGTTAGGTGGTGCTTAGAGAGGTAAGGTGATGGCTTTCTTTATAGCTCTACCCTCCTTTATTACGGCGACTATATTCTCCCGATTTGTGAGGAGTTTTACATCAGTTAGCGGGTCACCCCTCACTATCACTATGTCGGCTAGCTTACCCTTCTCGAGAGTCCCAACGCGTTTTTCCAGCCCAGCAGACTCAGCAGCGTTCTTCGTTGCGCAGGTTATTGCTTCGAGCGGGCTCATACCTAATTTCTCTACGAATATCTCTAGCTCCACAGCGTTATCTCCGTGTTTAAGTGCCTTGGTCCCACCTACGAAGTCCGTCCCAGTTGCTAACTTGACTCCCGCTCTGTAGGCTCTCCTTATGTTCTCTATATGTGCTTCGTACACCTCCCTAGCTTTCTCGAGGCCCCACCTAGGTGTTCCAAGCTCCTCACCGTATCTCAGTATCTGGTCGACTATAGCGAATGTCGGTACTACCACCGCGTTTCTTTCCTTAGCTAGCTCTATACCCTCATCGTCTATGAATATACCGTGCGCGATCACCTTAACCCCAGCCTTCAAAGCGTTGACTATACCCCTACTACCCTGAGCGTGAGCGTGAACCCACCTACCAGCATGCTCAGCTTCCTCAACTATAGCTCTCACCTCCTCCAGGGTGAACTGAACGTACTCGGGCCTATCCCTCTCAGAGAGAACTCCCCCGGTCGTGCAGATCTTAATGAAGTCAGCCCCCTCCCTCAACACAAACCTAGCTGCCTTCCTACACTCCTCAACACCATCACACAGAACCGAGAACCCTCCGAGCTTTGAGGTCCTCACATCCACATACTCCGGAGGTAGGTAGTGGGTATCACCATGGCCGAACGTCTGACTTATTACATGCCCCGCCGAGACTACTCTAGGACCTACGATCGTGCCCTCAGCTAAGGCATGCTTTATAGGTACACCGATATCACTCCCAGCATCCACAACAGTAGTAAAACCTGCCTCTATCAGCGACCTAAGATCCTGAACTACCCTAGCCACCCTCGTAGCATACGGGACTAGCAGAGGCTCCTTAACCATATCGAGAGTTCTATACCCAAGTAGGTGCATGTGAGCATCTATGAGGCCGGGTAGCGCTGTATACCCCCTAAGCTCCACTACATCAGCATTAGGAGGTACCTCCACAGATCCCGAGCTACCTACATCCCTAATTAGAGAACCCTCAATCACTATAACACCGTTCTCGATTGAAGGCTCCCCAGTGCCCTTCACAATCCTAAGCCCGGAGAGTGCTACTACTCTAACCAAGACTAGCACCCGCTATGACATCCCTCAAAAATAAAAGTATGTTCTGCTACACTACCCGAACTTTAAACCCTCCTCAACGTTTTAATTGGTGTGTTAATTGGGTCTAGGCACGGAACTGGTAGGTGGGGATAGGTTTGAGGATCGTTACGGTTCCCATATACCACCCATATACTTAAGTGTAGTCTACGATTATTTGGACTATGAAGCGGGTCTAGCAGTCTTTAGTGATAGGGGAACTTACATCAGGTACAGCCGGGAAGAGAACCCCACTGTAAGGGCTCTCGAGAAGATATTAACTAAGATTGAAGGGGGTGGGGATGCTCTTGCCTTCAATAGCGGTATGTCAGCAGAGCTCACACTATTCCTACATCTTTTAAAGCCTGGATCGAAGGTGGTAATACCCTTTGAAGTTTACGGTAGCACTCTCACATTACTTGAGAAACTCTCAGCTATGATCAACTTCAAGGTTGTGAAGGTATGGCCTAGTGCCGAGAGCATTGTTGAAGCTGTCACTGAGGACACTTCCCTAGTGTTTGTCGAGACCATGACGAACCCTACACTCAAAATCATAGATCTAGCCGAGCTATCTGGCCTAGCTGATGAGGGTGTTACTCTAGTAGTTGACAACACGTTCACAACACCAATCCTCGTAAAACCAATAAAGTATGGGGCCAGCTACGTAATCCACAGCATCACGAAGTATATAGCTGGACACAACGATGTGGTGGGAGGTATCCTCGTATCTAGATCCACTCATATAGGGGATCTATGGGACTGGAGAAGGATGAGTGGGACCATTCTCCAACCGCTGGAGGCGTACCTAGCTCTGAGAGGGTTGAAGACCTTGGAGGTAAGGTTCGAAAGACAGTCTAAGACTGCCCTCGAGCTAGCTGAGTTCCTCAGTGAGCATCCTAGAGTAGAGGAGGTTCACTACCCAGGCCTTACCACCAGCCCCTACCACGAACTAGCTAACAAGCTCTTCGAGAGAAGACTATACGGGGGAGTTATCAGCTTTAAGATTAGGGGAAGCTATGGAGATGCCGTTGAGTTCATGAGGAAGCTGAGTATCGTGAGAAGAGCTGCAAGTCTCGGAGGAGTTGAGTCCCTTGCTGTACTACCAGCTAAGGCGGGTAGTGCCTTCATACCGAGCGATATAAGACAGAAACTAGGGATCTCAGAGAACCTCGTTAGACTGTCCGTAGGGTTGGAGGATCCTGAGGACCTAAAGGAGGACCTAGATAGAGCACTTAAATAAGGATACTCGGAATTACAGCTGAAGGCAGGTCCTTCAGGACGTGGAGGAGACAGATAGCTATGTGAAACTCCAACAACTCACCATCAACGTGTTCACCAGTTAATGCCCACTTGAACCGATATATTTAGGTGCTACACGTATTTCCCTTCATGGTTAGGTGGGGGAGATTCAGGTCCCGGACCACATAGTCCAGTGCGTTGTTTGCGGTGCCAGGTTTCGCAGTAATCTGTTACTTCATAGGGGGTACTGCCCTAGGTGTGGGGGTATCGTTACCGTTAGGTATGAGGGTCTCTCGTTTAGGGTTGACCCATCTGGTCCCGGTATCTGGCGGTACGCATCACTCCTCCCCGCTGTCGGTGCTAGGGTATCGCTAGGTGAGGGTCTGACACCTATTCAGAAGCTCGGGGAGGTTCTGGTGAAGAACGAGCGAGCTAATCCGACGGGCTCTTACAGTGATCGTGCGTCGGCACTCATAGCTTCCTACATTGCTAGCGTGAGGGCCGGTGCTGTAGCTACCCCCTACGTAGAGGACTTTACTAGGTCCCTACTCTACTACCTATCGCATGCTGACCACATAGGTAGGTTCATCGTGGTGGTTTCGGACGTGCTCTCAGTTCCTTCTGAGGATGTCCTGTACTTCATCTCGAAGGGAGTTGAGGTCGTGAGGCAGCTGAGTCCGACAGCCAACTTCGTAGAGGTTGACTATCTTAACCCCCTAACTATCGAAGGCCTCAAGACGATAGTCTTAGAGATCTACGAGGAGGGGGTTGAAGTAGACAGTGTAGTAGTACCTGCTGAGACAGGCCTCCTAGCATTCTCGATCTGGAAGGGGATTCAGGACCTGAAGGAGCTCGGATATGAAGCTAACTACGAGGTGGTGGCAGTCCTGGTCGGTGAACGGGACGTACCTAACATCATCTCGATGACCCGTGACATACGTGTTGTGAGGGTCTCCGATGAGGAGGCCTATGAAGCCACTAAGAAGCTCCTAGGGAAGGGAATTAAGGCTAAGCCCCTCTCAGCAGCTAGCTACTACATAGGGGAAAACCTCGGGAGGTCTATCGCAGTCATCACAGCAGGCTTTAAACAGCCAGCTAGGGGTAGGTACGTAAGCGAGGTGAGGAAGGTAGTGAGGGAGGTACTATCGAGGAAGTCCCCCCTGACTGCCTATAACATATGGAAGGAGAAACCCGTCTTCACATTGAGGGGAATATACAGAGCCGTTAAGTCCATGGAGCAGAGTGGTGAACTCTGCTACGAGGTCTCCTCCCACGGTAAGAGAAAGATCAAGCTATACTACCTATGCTAGTTAACCAGGTATCATCTTCACCTACCTCGATGATCGGGCACCCACACCTTATATATAGTCTAAATCCATACAAAGCTGTGGGAGTTGATGGGGGCTGTTCTGTTTTTGATTAGTGGTCTCTGTGTTTATGGTTTTAGGGTTGCTGTGTCCTGGGATTATATGTTGAGCTCATTAACTCCATTCCTATAAGTAGCTTGGATACCCGCTGAGTGATGGGGGCAATGCTCCGAGCTCTGCGGGGTTAGACGTAGATGGGGGCCCCATGCCGTTCGGGACGAACGCCACCCATGACCCCACAGAGGTACCGAAAACCCTGTGGACGAGGTGGAAGTCCCTAGATGTGATGAACAAACATGAACTCACATCAATGAGCATCTAGGGACAAACGGTTTGATTAGTTTAGGGAGAATATTGGTCTTAGAATATCTCAGGTGCTCTCCACTCTCCCCAGACTTCCCTGAGGACTCTGCTGATTTCACCTACCGTAGCGCCTACTTTAACGGCCTCATATATCGGTGGGAAGATATTGACTTCCTCTTTCTCAGCTGCTTTTCTGACGTTGTCTAGGGCTGTCCTGACCTTGACCTGATCCCTACTCTCCCTGAACTTCCTTAGCCTGCTAACTACCCTCTCCCTAGCTGCTGGATCAACCTTCAGTATCTTCACCTTAGGTATCTCAGGCTCTACAAACATGTTGATTCCTACGATAGGAATCTCACCCTTCTCTACCTTTAACTGCCACTCGTAGGCTGCCTTAGCTATCTCCCTCTGCGGGTACCCGAGCTTTACAGCCCTCAGCATACCACCCATCCGCTCTATCTCGTCAATGTACTTCCAGGCCCTCTCCTCGATCTGGTCAGTTAACCACTCAATGTAGTAAGCACCGCCTAGTGGGTCCACAGTATCGACGACTCCGGACTCATAGAGTATTACCTGCTGAACCCTAACTGATAGCTTCACTGACTCCTCGGTCGGTAAGCAGAGGGCTTCGTCGTAGGAGTTTACGTGGAGTGACTGTGTTCCTCCTAATACGGCTGCTAGTGCCTGGAGGGTGGTCCTAATTATGTTTACCATGGGTTGCTGAGCTGTTAGTAGGACACCAGCTGTCTGGGTGTGGAACCTGAGCATCATTGACCTCGGGTCCTTAGCTCCGAACCGGTCCTTCATTACCTTAGCCCATATCCTCCTAGCTGCCCTGAACTTCGCTATCTGCTCGAAGAGGTTTGTCCTAGCCGCAAAGAAGAAGGAGAGTCTCGGGGCGAAGGAGTCTACTGGGACCTTACCCCTCTCCATTACCCACTTAACGTACTCCATACCGTCAGCTATGGTGAAAGCTACCTCCATAGCTGGGGTGGCACCGGCCTCCTCCATGTGGTAGCCGCTTATACTTATCGAGTTCCACTTGGGCATCTCCTTAGCTGCGTAGAGTATTAGGTCTACTGAGTATCTCATGGAGGGCTCCGGCGGGTATATGTAGTTGTTCCTAGCTATGTACTCCTTCAGTATATCGTTCTGTACGGTCCCGTCTAGAACGGCTTTGGGGACCCCCCTAGACTCAGCTACCGCAACATACATCGACAGTATCTCTATGGCTGTCGCGTTTATGGTCATGGAGGTCGAGATCTTATCCATAGGTATGCCACTGAAAACTATGTCCATCTCCTGGATAGTCGGCATTGAGACACCGACCTTACCTACCTCATACCAAGCTAGTGGGTCGTCAGGGTCGTAGCCGAGCTGGGTCGGTAGGTCGAAAGCCATGCTGAGGCCTGTCTGCCCTATGCTGAGTAGGTACCTATACCTCTCGTTAGTGTCCTCGGCAGAGCCGTAGCCAGCGTACTGCCTGATGGTCCACGGCCGCCCTCTATACATTGTTGGATATACTCCTCTAGTGAACGGGTAGGTCCCCGGGAAGCCGAGCTTCTCCAGGTAGTCCCACTTCTCTAGGTCTAAGGGGGTGTAAAGCCTCTTTACTTCTATACCCTCCTCAGTCAGGAAGACCTTCTTCCTCTCAGGTGCTTTCTTCAGTAGGGGCTCTACTACCTCCTTCTCCCACTCAAGTAGCTTCTCCCGAATCTTCTCCGAATCACTCACTTCTTCTCCACCCTAGTCATTATCTCTAGTAGTACTCCGAAGGTGTTTTTGGGGTGTATGAAGTTTATCTTCCTCTCACCGTGAGATACTGCCCGGGGCTTGTCGTAGGTTAGTGTGACCCCCTTAGACTTAAGCTCCTCAGTCTTCGCATCAACATCGTCTACGTGTATGGCTATGTGGTGTATCCCCTCCCCGCGCTTCTCAATGAACTTACTGACTGCTGACTCCGGGTCAGTACCCTGTAGGAGCTCTATGTAGACGTCGCCGACCCTGAACATAGCTATCCTTACCTTCTCCTCCGGTACCTCCTCAAGCTTAACCAGCTCAAGACCTAGTATGTCCCTGTAGAACTTTACGGCCTCATCTAGGTTCTTCACAGCTACACCTATGTGGTCCAACCTCACTGTGCCTCACCTACAGCCTTCTTAAATATCTCTACTACCTTTGATAAAGGTGTTCCAGGCATTAGGACTTCGAAGACTCCCAGCTCCTTGAGCCTAGGTATGTCCTCCGGTGGTATCACACCACCGACAATTATGGGTGCTCTAACACCCCTCTCCCTAGCTATCCTCATCAGGTCTGAGATAAGCTCCTCGTGACTACCTGACAGTATGGACACACCAATCGCCTCCACATCCTCCTCTAAAGCAACTCTAACTAGATTCTCCGGGGACTGATGCACCCCGAGGTAGACAACCCTGAACCCAGCATCGCGGAGCGCCATCGTGATGACCTTAGCCCCCCTATCGTGACCGTCAAGCCCTAGTTTAGCTACAAGTACCTTCCTTCTAACGGCCTTCTCCTGGCTCAACCTACCACCATGTAAACTACTTTTACAAGAAAAATATAGGTTAAGGTATGAAAATCTACTTAACTTAAACTACAGAAGATTTAAGCACCACCTTGAGTTAGGTGGCCGAAGAGTTCCGGGCATATGCGGCACTTAAGTGGGTCAACACCGAAGTAGCGTGCGTGATAGCCGCAGAAGTACCTCCTAGCTAGAGCTTGCATAGCTACCTTAACTAGCCTACCTTCCACAGCATACTCATCTAAGTCTCCCGTAGCTACCTCCTCAGCTAGCTTCCTCAAACCAGTCTCCACTACCTGAACCTTAGATACGTCCAGGTAAGCCCCCCTCTCACGGCTTAAGTACCTGCTGACAGCTGAGGGGCTTATACCTAGCTTCCTAGCTATCTCCACCCTGCTCAGCTTAAACTCCTCGTGGAGTATCTCAACGAGCCTCCTCCTCAGGGAAGGTATCACGTACCTGTAACCTAGCTCTAGGACTGATGACACTTCATAGCACCAGGATATTCTTCAGGACCTCCTCAGGGTTCTTAATTATCTCAGTTAAGTCCTCGACTACCTCGAGAGTTCCTAGATACCTCCCATCACTACTCCTAACAGGTACTACTAGGACCCTTATGATCCTGTCCCCCAGCCTGGTCCAGTACTCCTTATACTCAGCTTCACCTCTCTTCAGTCTCTCCACGACGTTCCTTATCATAGGCTCTAACCTAGGTGGGTGGCAGAAGAGTAGTCTACGCCCGATTATGGTCTTAGATCTAGCGAAGCCCTTCATAAGCTTACTCTTACTGTAGAACCTGACCCTATCGTTCTCATCTGCGTACGTTATCTCTAGGGGTAGTGAGTCTAGTATAGCCTCGAACTCCTCGGGCTTTAAGAACCCCTTCGAGAGCTCTACATCCCCCTCCTTTCTAACACTGTAATTATCGGGTTCCAGCTTAGCTAGAGCTTGCTGCTTAAACTCGGGTGGTAGTCTAGCTATCTGCTCCTCACTTATCCCCGGCTCTACCTCGTACGGCATGATAGGTCTCGCGGAGGGTGTCCACTCCCCGTCAGCTTGTACTAGGTAGCCGAACTCCTTAGCTATCTCAGCTATAGCAGCCCACTCACCCTCGCTAAGTAGAGCCCAGACAGCTGGGAACAGGATCTTATTCTCCCTGAACACCAGCTCGGAGACTTCCTTCGAGACCTCGAGGGCTTTCTCAGCTACCTTACTAATAGACTCCCCATCCGAGGCTTTCTCAGCCAGCTGGAGAGCTTCCCTAAGCTTCACGATTACCTGATCCTCACGTCCCCATAGAACCCTCGGAATAGCTACTATACCTCTCCTCTCTAGGTACGGGAAGATCAGCATCTGCACCTTCCTGTAGTGTAGCCGGATAGATCTGAGCTCCTGGAGTACCTTCTTGAGTTGCTCGAATATCTCGTGAGGATGTTCTGGGGACTTAAGTACAGCGGAGGCGTAGAGACCTAGGACTTCCCCGAGCTTCACTATGACCTCGTTCTCTTTTAGTAGTAGATCTAGGGGGTGGCCCTTAGGCACCCCACTAAGCTCCCTAGATGCTAGGTATTCCCTAAATAGCTGTACATGGAGATCGCACAACTTAAGTATATCTCCTATCGGGACCCCTTCCCTAACAAGCTGCTGCTCTATGAGCACTATCTCGACAGGACTTACCTTAGATAGAACCTCCCTGAACTTAGAGCTAAGCTCCTCGGGCTTAGCACCCTCATGTATAGCTCTGAGCAGGGACTTAACCAGCTCGACTTTACTTCTCACATCATTTGACATATGTCACACCAAGATACTTACACTTCCAGAGCTTATAAGCTTTACACCCCCATCGCACACAACGTAGAAACAACCTGAACCAGCTAACAGATCCCTACGTGAAGAACCTCACCGAAAGTAGCTGAAGCAGTTAAAGACCTTAACTCCCCGCAACATCAACTAAGATTAGAACCGTAAAGAAAGCCTGTAGTACTGGGCTCCTACCGTAGGTATCTCCTTCACTAACCTCCACCTAAGCTTTAACGACCCTCCATCTCTCAACAACCCTACCATCAGGTAGAAATACCGGTTCCCCAACCATCTCAGCTCTCATGCCGAAGTACTTTAAACACGCGAACATAAGTGACGTTGATATGTGGGGTGGAACCATCCCCTCCTCAATTAATCTCTTAGCACCTCCACCAGGAGGGAAGTACCTGCACTTAGATCTCGCAATGACGGGCTCCGACATTATGTACTCTATCTCGTCCTCGGATACTCTATTAATGTTAATGTCAGCTATGTAGCCGGATTTCTTAAGGAAGCTAGCTAAGTTCTCCAACGATTTAAATAGGTCACCGGGGACTAGAACCTCGTCCTTAATCTTATCGAAGACTATCTCACCCGATCTCCAAACAACACTCCACGTCTTTTCACCAGCTATCTCGTATATAGCCTTGTATACAGAGTACACGTAGAGGTCGAAAAATTCTGGGTCTATCGCGGAACCCACCGAAGTTTACACCCACATGCTAACACAGCCCAAGATTAAATAATTACGTACCTGTATCCTCCTTGAGGAGGAGCTTATACACACCCCACTTTCCTGAATCTCACAGCACCTAGACCTAAGGTGTCGATCCTACGTCTCCTCATGGACCAAAGGGTTTAGCTAGCTCAGGTAGAAGAAATGCTTCTATTTGCGTGGGCTGTTCTGTTTTTGATTAGTGGATGCTGTGTTTATGGTTTTTAGGGTTGCTGTTTCCTGGGATTGTATGTTAAGCTTATAAACTTCATTCCTATAAGTAGTTCGGATACCCTGCTGAGTGATGGGAGCAGTGCTCCGAGCTCTGCGGGGTTAGACGTAGATGGGAGCCCCATGCCGTTGGGCTCGACAGCCACCCATGACCCGCAGGGGTAGGGAAACCCCTGTGAGCGAGGTAGAAGTCCCTAGATGCGATGAACGAACATAAACCCACATCAACGAGCATCTAGGGACAAACGGTCCCAGGGTTAGTACACTATGGTGCTGCCAAGGCAGGTGTTGTAGGGTTGACAAGGTGCTTAGCAGCTGAGCTAGCCCCGCATAACGTAACAGTTAACGCTATAGCTCCAGGACCTATCCTAACCCCGGGGGTGCGTTCAATATGGTCTCAAGAAGATATAAGACTGCAGGAGCTCGTTAACCCGATTAAGAGATTTGGGTTACCTAAAGACGTGGCTAACCTCGTCGTCTTCCTTGTAAGCGACTACGCAGAATTCATAACCGGGCAGCTGTTCATAGTTGACGGAGGGTTAACCTTCGTAAATCCAAGGCTTGTAGTTAAGGAAATCTTAGCACTTAAAGAAAAAGGTCAGTTATAGGTTAGAGCTCTCTAAATTCTATGTTTTTATTTAGCTCAACTTCCATAATTCTCCCTGAACTGAAACTGGGATTTAATTACGGGCTCTGTTTAGGCTGTCTACCTAACGAGGTAAGAGAATACGTATGTTAATAACTAGAGACACCTACTTTACCATCTTAAGATCTCGTGAAGTATCAAGGCATATGGAGATCGGGGCTCTAAATTACCTAGGTCCCTTCGTGAGTCTAGCTATGAAGAAGCCATCGCTTAAGTGGGTATGCGGGAACATTCTGCAGACAGTGTCAGAGATTGGGTACCCTGGGTAGCCGTTGGAGCAGAGTTTCGCTAGTCTATGGGGGCTTACCTGGAAGTCCTCGAAGCTGGAGAGGGCATTAGTTACCACCTCCTCACCTTCCTCCGGAAGTATTGAGCATACGGAGTAGACGACTAGATCCGATGTCTGGAGGGCTTTTGAGAGTAGTTTAAGTTGGGTACTACTGTAGAACTCTACCTTCCCCTGTGTTAGGGTAGCCTTGATCCCAGGATCCTTACCAGCGGCCCCTGAGTTACTGCACGGTGCGTCTAGGAGTACCTTGTCTACCGACCTAACGTTGAGGTGTGTCGAGTCTGCTAGTACTAGGTTTACTGATGTTTCAGGCACCCCCAGCCTCTTGAGGAGGTGTCTAGATGCGGTAAGCCTCCTACGACTTACATCTACAGCGATAACCCTAGCCTCACCCCCGGAAAGCATCGATATTAGGGACGTCTTAACTCCGGGAGCAGCACACATATCTAACACCACCTCCCCAGGCTTGACGTCGAGGTGCTCCACAGCCACTGCTGATGCTAGATCTTGAGGTACGGCCCTAAACTCCCTCACAACCCTCAGGAGCCTCACCGGCTTAGGACTCCGCAAAACCCTAACCATGTAGGGTAGCTCGCGGTGAACCTCTAACTCAACTCCCTCACTTTCCAGCTCCCTCACAACCCTCTCCTCACTACCCCGGAAAGTGTTTATGCGTAGCCACCAGAACCTCTCTCTAAATGACTCGAAGAGCCTCCAGGTTTCCTGCTCTCCTAGTAGGGGAAGTATCTTCTCGTACAGCCATTTCGGGACGGATAGCCTGCAGTACGGCTCCGCAAGCTCCGGTAGAGAACCCCCCAGCCAGAGCCTCGCTAGCTTTCTGTAACTAACCTTCCTATTACCTAAATAGCAGAGAAGCTTAACGTAGTCCGATACGAAGTCCCTGCAAAGCTGGTAAAGCCTCTCCCGCTCCTCAAACCCCTTAGCACAGCGCCCTCCGCAGACCTTCTTGAATGCTACGTCTACAGAGATTCTCTTCTCCACTACCTCATATAGGACCCTAGCTAGTAACTCAACGACGCGGTTGCTTAAGGAGTTCCTCACGGGCGAGAACTCCACCCCTAGGTTTGGGAGGCGGATTTAGGCCTGGCTCAGCTTCAGATAGATCCCTGGAGCGAGCTCGTAGTCCCAGCTCTCAGGCCTACCTACCACTATCTCTCTAACGTTGTGGAAGTATTTCAAGTCCTCGATAACGCTCCCCAGCTCCTCAGGTACGTAGAGCGTCCCCTCAATTCTCTCACTCAACCTCATACCCCTCTCCTTCTTCCACTTCCAAATAGCTGAGTTCACCTCAACTACCCTCTCAATGAGCTCCGCCCTACCCTCACTAAATGATAGCTCCTCCTCGCTAATCCTTTCCTTAGCTATCGGCCGACCCGTAAGCGACCTCCAGATGTAGTCGGTTGTGAAAGGCATTACAGGGGATAGAAGTTTCAGCGACAGCTTCAACACTCTGTAGAGGGTGTGGATAGCTCCAGCTACCTCAGCCTCAGTAGAAGGTGATTTCCTGTAGACCCGTGGCTTCACCATCTCCATGTAGTTAGAGGCGAACACATCCCATATAAGGTGATACAGTTTAAGTGTCGGGTCGTAGACGTCCAGCTTCCTGTAGCCGTCCACCACCTCCCTCGCTATCTTACTAGCGTAGGCAAGCATGGCTTTATCTAACTCTCTGAGAGCTACCTCACCCCGAGGTTCTTCGAAGGACGTTATGAACCTCGCAATGTTTACGAGCTTCGTCGAGAAGAGGAGTCCGGACCTAACGGTAGCTTCAGACCACCTGTAATCACTCCCAAGCTTGCTAGCTACAGCTGACCAGAACCTGAACGCGTCCGCACCGTACTTCTCTATGTACGGCTCAGGGTAGATTACATTACCTAGAGACTTATGCATGGCCCTACCCTTCTCGTCTAGGCCCATACCGGTTATCCGAACCCACCTGAAGGGAGGTCTGGAGGTCAGTAGCCAGACACGTAGGGTCGTGTAGTAGAGCCAGGTCCTTACGATGTCGTAGCCCTGCGGCCTCATAGCCTTTGAGAGAGCCTTACTCGCAGCTTCAGGGTTCCTCAACCAGTTAGTGACGTAGAGTACCGAAACAGACGAGTCGAACCACGTGTCAAAGACCCTGGTCTCACCGACTATCTGATCCTTCGCAGCTCCGCAACGCGGGCATGAGTCGACCGGGGGTGGATCCTTCCACGGGCGCACATACTGGCCTGGCTCTGAGAGGATCTCGTAACCACATCTAGAACACCTCCACACGGGTACCTCAGTTCCGTAGTATCTTGTCCTCGATATGGGCCAGTCCATAGCTAGTGACTTCACCCACTGAACAAGCCTCTCCTTATGCTCCTCCGGGTAGAACTCCATGAGGTCAGCTACCTTCAGGACATCGTCCTTAAAGTCGAGTTGCCTCAGGAAATACTCCTCTACGTGGACTATCTCGACAGGTGTCTTACACCTCCAACATGTAGGTACCTCATGCACTATCTCCTCTGTCTTAACTAAGGCACCGACCTCCCTGAGAAGCTCAGCAATCTTTTCCCTCGCCTCCGCGACCTTCAAGCCCTTCAACGGTCCTGCGAGCTCGCTCATGGTTCCATCCTTCTCAATAACTATCCTGGGCTCTATCCCCATCTCCTTAAAGAATATTAGGTCCCTCACATCACCGTAGGAGCACATCATGGCTAAGCCTGTACCGTACTCAGGTCTAGCCATCTCGTGGGGGATTATCGGGACGGTCTGGCCGTATATCGGTACTACAGCGTGCTTTCCTTCTAAGTTCCTGTACCTCTCGTCTTTCGGGTTGTAGATGACGGCCCCGCAAGCAGCTAGTAGCTCAGGTCTGGTGGTAGCTATAACTATGTCCTCACCGGTCTCCGCTATCTTGAACTTTATGTAGTAGAGGTAGGCTTTCTCTTCATGAAACTCTATCTCAGCTTCAGCTAGGGACGTCCTACACCTAGGACACCACTGAACCGGTTTAGTGTCCTTATAGACGAGACCACGCCTCCACATCTCAATGAAAGTCGCTTGAGTTAGTGCCCTATACTCCGGAGAGTCCGTACCACCTCTCCAGTAATCGAATAAACAACCTAATCTCCTCCAGATCGACACTAAGGCTGCCTCATTCTTGTCTAAGAGCTCCGAAACCATCCTCAAGAAAGCTTCCCTACCCTCAACAGTCTTAGCCATCTCATGAGCGATCACACCGTAAGTCTTCTCAGCAGCTACCTCAGCAGGGAGCCCGTTCCTATCAGCATAGAAGGGAACGAGGACCTTGTAGCCGAGTAACCTCAGAGCTCTAGCAACCATGTCTATCTGAGCGTAGTGAGCTGCTTGAGCTACTCCCCAAGGACCTGACGGATACGGGGGAGGGGTATCTATGACCACGAAGTTCTCGTCGGAGGCTAGGTCGACCTCCTCCTTATATAACCCCTCCTTCTCCCACAGATCAAGTAACTTAAGTTCTTCTTCAGGACGCCACCTAACTACCTCTATCCTACCCATACAGCACCACCACCTTCAGCTCTGTAGCATATTAAGCTATTAGCTACTGTAGCAGACCACAGATAAGCTAAGCCTAAGCTAAAAAAGGCGTGAATTTCTAGGTAGTGAACTAGTCCCTGAAACCTGGATAGCATATGCACATAAAGTATCCATCTCTTAGTTAAGAATTCTCCTATAGTAGATCCTGAATGTATGTAGGAAACCTAGAAACAACTAAAATTATGTGTTAGTATGCTCCACTACTTATAGGTCAGTCGGTGAAGAGCCTCGTTATGTACTCCACGTCTACCGAGCCTACCCCATCTACGTTGCTTAGAAGGTTTTCAAGTTCGTATGTCCCTCCTTCATATTCCTCAGGCATGGTTATATAGATCCTCAGTCCGTGAAGTCCGAAGGCTATATAGAACTTCTCTACCTTCATTACATCGTACTGGGAAGGTAACGCATGTTTAATCTTATCTACTAACTCATCTAGATTTACCTCATCGCTCTGCGGGTTTACCCTAACTACCAAGACTACCTTACCCATGACTACCACCCTAAGGTCCTTCAAAACCACAGGAAGGGCATTTATATGGAGCAGCCAGCTTTCTGCATTTCTCGCACCGCCATATAACGACCTTCCCGCAGTTAGGGCACTGGAACCTGACCGCCCTAGTGTAGGGCTCTATTATCCTCCCACAGCTACTGCAGAGGGGTGGATTACTTGAGTCTACTATTGCCGGAACCCTCTCTAATTCTGCTCCTATCTTCTTTCCCCTACCTTTGGTTTCTAAGGATATTTAAGCACTACTTGGAGACTCCATAGAAACTCGCTGGGTTTTCTAGTAGTATCTTCTCAGCGCACTCTCTCTCCATGATCCCAGCTTCGACGACTCTCATCACCTCCGGGCCTATGTCCCAAGGATACATTACGGCTCCAGGTCTTTTTGGGTCGTCCAGGTAGTCGCTCTCCACGAGCACGTTCCTACAAAGACCTCTGAGTTCCTTAACTACCTCGGCCTTACCTACGACACTAACGTGGAAACCGGCCTCAGCGTAGAGAGGTGCTTGAGATGGTGGTACGTGGTGTACTAGCACCCTATCTTTCGGTAGCCCGACGAGGTTGGTGAAGGTCTTAATGCTCTCTAAGGTGATGAAGCCAGAGTTCTCACTATGTATGTGTATGGGTACGTCGTAGTCCTTTGCTAGTCTCATACTCTCCACTAACAGCAGCTCATTAACTACTAAGGATTCGGGAGGTGAAGGATAGTGAGGCCTGCCGAACTCCCCCAAGCCATCAGCGAGGCCTTTCCTCAGCAGATCCTCGAGAGCCCTCATGTAGCTGGTTAAGAGCTCCCGGTACACCATGTCGACGTTCTTAGATGACCTAACCAGTCTATCTACTGTTGCTGGATGTACGCCGACAAGGCAGAGCACCCCTCCCAGCTCCTTCCTGACCTCAGAACATATACCGATATGCGTATCGAGAGATTTCCTCACTCCCTCCAGGTCCGTACTATAGCCGTAGCTACTAGGAGGAAGCTGAACAAACACTATCAGCCTACCACCCGCAGCCTTAAACCTCTTAACGATCTCTCTATAGCCAAGCCCGGTAGTGGAGGCATGAGCATGGGAATCAATGAACCAGCCAGCCAAGAGATCCACCAACTAACTACCTGAGGCAGCTCTCAGGAACTCCATGAAAACAGGTGACGGGTTGAGGGGCCTACTCTTATACTCTGGATGGGCCTGAGTCCCGAAGTAGAACTTCATGTCAATAAGCTCCATCATCTCCGGGAACCCCTCGTGGCTGACCCCGCTAACTCTGAGACCGGCTGACTCGAACTTATCTATGTAGGCAGGGTTCACCTGGTACCTATGCCTATGCCTCTCATAAACAATATCCGCGCCGTATATCCTGTAGGCAAGAGTACCCCTAAGCACCTTTATTGGGAGTGCTCCGAGCCTCATGGATCCACCCTTAACTACCACACCTCTCTGCATTTCTAGTAGATCAATGACGGGGTACGGGGTATTAGGATCGACCTCCGTAGTGTTAGCTCCTTGAAGGCCGAGAACATTCCTCGCGAACTCTACGACCATCAACTGGAGACCGAAACATATACCGAGTACCGGTTTCTCAAGCTCCCTCAGATACTTAATTATCGATATCTTACCCTCCGCACCTCTAGCCCCGAACCCAGGTAGAATCACCGCTGCGTTAACTGATTCGACAGACTCCTTCACGCTGAGCTTACCTAGCTCGACATCTGTAGCCTCAATCCACTTCAGGACCGGCTTAACGTGGAGGTGGGCCCCCGCATGTTTCAGTGCTTCAATTATTGAGAGGTAGCTGTCCTTTAGTGCTGTGTACTTACCTACCATAGCTATTTCAACAGTCCTCGAAGAGTTCTTATATCGCTCAACAAACTCCATCCACCTACCGAGATCAGGCTCTCTATACTCCAGACTCAGCTTCCTAGCTAGTACCCTATCAATCCCCTGCTCCTTCAGGACCTTAGGAACCTCATATACAGGGTCTACATCGTAACTATTGAAAACCTCGTCAGTAGCTACATTACCAAATAGAGCTAGCTTACCCTTCACAGAGGGGTTTATCGGGCTCTCGGAGCGGGCCACTATGATGTCTGGTTGTATACCGATCCTCCTAAGCTCCTGGAAACTGTGTTGAGCAGGCTTCGTCTTGAATTCCCCGGTCGTCGATAGTTTCGGGACTAGCACTACGTGAATGAAGAGAGCTCCCGCGGAGCCTTCTTCAAGCCTCATCTGCCTAGCTGCCTCAAGGAATGGGAGCCCCTCTATATCCCCTACCGTACCTCCTACCTCCACGAGGACTATGTCAGCAGATGATCTCTCAGCGACATCGCGAATCCTACTCTTTATTTCATCGGTTACGTGGGGTATTATCTGCACTGTCTGGCCGAGGTAGTCACCCCTCCTCTCCTTCGTAATCACCTCCATGTAGACCTTACCGGTAGTTATGTTATGGTCCCTACTTAGGTTAGTCCCTAAGAACCTCTCGTAATGTCCTATATCTAGGTCGGTCTCACCTCCGTCCTCGGTTACGAAGACCTCGCCGTGCATGTAGGGGTTCATTGTCCCCGCATCTACGTTGACGTACGGATCTATCTTTATGGCTGTTACCGAGTAGCCCATCCCTTTGAGGAGCAGTCCTATAGAAGCTGTTGTAATTCCCTTCCCAAGCCCGGACAGCACGCCTCCGGTTACGAATATATACTTAGTCAAGTGCCCGACTCTATTTTGAGTTGACTACACTTAAAAGCACATAGCTATATGTTGTGTGGCTACTAACACACGGTGAGGTGTCCATGAGCTTCGAAAACGCGGCTGGGTTAGCAGAGAGGTTTGCCGGGAGGTTCGATGATATTAGGAGTAAAGCTCTAAAGAGTATTACAAGGAGTCAGGCAACAACCTTCGACTCTATCTACGAGCTATTAACGGGGGTCTCCTCATTGTTCAAGACCCTAGCAATACTGGAGAGTTCGGTGGGTTCAGGAACTGGGAGTAGGAAAATATGTGGAAACGCTGTCCTCGTTAGATCTCAAGATAGTGTCTTCTTCATGAGGTTGAATCCTCTGCGGGCTATCGCATATAATGCTTCACAAGGTCTACTCAGACTGTCTTTCGGGAGGATATCAGTTGAGGTTACAGATAACGCTATAACCGTCACGCTAGGGAGGATTAACCAGAAGATCCCCTACACAGACCCTGCTGACATAGCTAACAACGCCTCTGCTTACCGAGCGGTACTCAGTAAAGCACTACCAGTAACTAGTGAGCTGATGACTACGGTAGTATCATGCGCGAAGGCAGCCGGTGTCAGGCTGTGAAGCTTAAAAGTTCTAAGAGAATGATTAGGGAGGCATGAGTATGAGTGAGGTAGTGCCTACAGAGATAAGGCTCTTCGGTAAGTGGGACTACATGAATATCCAGGTAAGGGATCCAAGCTTAAAGAAGTATATATGTCTTAGACCGCATTATGTTCCCCACACCAGTGGGAGACATGAGCACAGGAGGTTCGCGAAGGCTGAGGTACCGATAGTAGAGAGACTTATGAATAAGCTCATGAGGCCTGGTAGGAATACCGGAAAGAAGCATCTAGCATACAACATAGTCAAACTAGCTTTAGACATAATCCACGAGAGAACAGGGGAGAACCCTATACAGGTACTCGTGAGAGCTATAGAGAACAGCGCACCTAGGGAGGAGACTACGAGGATAATGTATGGAGGTATAATATACCATGTAGCTGTAGACGTATCACCCCTGAGGAGAGTGGACCTAGCACTCAGATTCATAACGGAGGGTGCTAGAGCAGCAGCATTCAAGTCTACTAAGCACATATCCGAGTGCCTAGCTGAGGAGATAATCCTAGCTGCTAACAATGACTCTAGAAGCTACGCTATATCCAAGAAAGAGGAGATTGAGAGGATAGCCTTAAGCTCCAGGTAGAGAACGGTATTAAACAACTTAAACGTATGTTTTCACTACACTCCAGTTGGTGAGGTTACGGTACCTACCTGTATTTACAGTTAAATACTCACTGTCTAAGGTAGGAGGAAGTCTGTCTAAAATATATTTTCTTCCGGGCTAATCGCAGGATGGTGATATTCAGGGTGCTAGTGGAGATAAGGTGGCACGGGAGAGGAGGTCAGGGCGCTGTGACTGCTGCTGAGCTTGTGGCTTATGCCTCGATCATTAAGGGTTACTACGCGCTAGCTTTCCCGGAGTTCGGGGCTGAGAGGAGGGGTGCTCCAGTAACAGCATATAACAGACTATCTGATAAAGTCATTTACGATAGATCCCCAGTACTCAGCCCAGATATAGTGGTTATCTTAGATCCGACGATGGTCGGCCGAGACGTAATACATGGACTTAAAAAGCATGGTCTGGTCGTAGCTAATACTGCGAAGAAACCTAGAGAGCTGGCTGAGATACTCGGCCCGGACTACAGGGTAGCTACTGTCGACGCAACTAAGATAGCTATGGAGGTCTTCAGGTTACCTATAGTGAACACGGCCATGGTTTCCGCGCTGGTAGCGGCTTCAGGTATTATAGACTTAGACTCCCTGCTACAAGCTGTTAGCGCTAGGTTTAGTGCTAGACTGGCTTCACTGAATGAGCAGGTAATAAGGAAGGCCTACGAATTAACTGAGGTGATGTAGGTGGGGGCGCTTCCAGGATGGAGGGAGCTACCTAGAGGAGCAGCAATATTAGAGCCGGGATCATCAGTAAGATATAAGACGTCTAGTTGGAGGGTTCTGAAGCCGGTAATAGATCAGGAGAGATGTATTAGATGTAGGATTTGCTGGACGTACTGCCCGGAACCTGCCATCCATGAGATTGACAAGCCATACACAGCTAAGTCTGGTAGAACATATAGAGTCACCTATGAAATAGACTACGACTACTGTAAAGGTTGCGGTATCTGCGCGGAGGAGTGCCCAGTTAAAGCTATAACTATGGTTGAGGAGGTGAGGTAGTGTGGGTAAGGTCATACCTATCTCCGGGAACTACGCAGTTGCTTACGCCGCTAAAGCAGCTGATGTTGACGTCATAGCTGCTTACCCGATAACACCTCAGACAGCTGTAGTTGAGAAGCTATCTGAGTTCGTAGCTAACGGGGAACTTGACGCGGAGTTCATACACGTAGAGTCCGAGCACTCTGCTCTCTCAGCTGTGGTGGGAGCATCTGCTGTTGGGGCCAGGGTATTCACAGCGACCTCAGCCCAGGGACTGTTATTGATGTATGAGATAATGCACATAGCATCAACGTTAAGGCTTCCCATAGTTATGGGAATAGCTGCGAGGGCTATATCAGCACCTATAAACATATGGTGCGATCACAGCGACTTTATGGCTGCTTCAGATACCGGCTGGATAATGTTTATGGCAATGAACGCTCAGGAGGCCCACGATCTCGTGATTGCCGGTTTCAGAATCGCTGAGGATCCGAAGGTTCACCTACCCGTAGCTGTAGGCTATGACGGTTTCCTAGTGTCCCACACGATAGAGCCGGTAAACATAATTGAGAGGGATGAGGCTCTAAAATATGCTCCGAAGAGGGTGACATGGTACACCTTAAACCCGGACAAGCCGATAACTCTCGGACCACTAGCCTCCCCAGACTGGTACTTTGAATTCCGGGTACAGCTACAGGACGCTATTGAGGGAGCTAGGGAAGTCATCTCGAACGCCTTCGCGGAGTTCGCTCAGCACTTCGGTAGGAAGTATGGGGAGGTCGATGCCTACTACACAGACGACGCGGACGTGGTTCTAGTAACTATGGGTAGTGCCTCAGGTACTGCTCTAGCCTACGTGGAGGAGGCGAGGAAGGAGGGTGTGAAGGTGGGGCTGATCAACGTGAGACTCTTTAGACCTTTCCCAGAGGAGTTCATAGCTAAACATATTGAGAATGCTAAGGTAGTAGCTGTCGTGGATAGAGCAGTTAATGCTGGCTCCTCGTTTGTAGGACCTCTCTACTCAGATATTGCTGTGACAATGTTTAAGAGAGGTTTCGACATACCTGTAGTTAACTACATAACGGGTCTAGGTGGGAGAGCAGTCCTTAAGGACCACATAGACCACATGGTCAAGCACGCACTCAGCCTCGTAGGTAAGAAGATGCGTGACATAAAGACGCACTACGCTTTCGTCGGGGTGAGAGAATGAGCACCCTTACTATAGCCACACTACCCAAAGACGAGCTCCTAGCTCCAGGACATAGAATGTGTCAGGGATGCGGAGCCGCTATAGTGATGAGACACCTTCTTAAGGCGCTAGGTAAGGACATAATAATAGCCCACGCAACTGGGTGTGTGGAAGTCACCACCACACTGTACCCGGAAACTGCGTGGAGGGTTCCCTGGATCCACGTAGCATTTGAGAATGCTGCTGCCGTTGCCTCCGGTATTGAGGCGGCCGTAAAGGCCTTGAAGAGAAAGGGCTTCATAAACCCGGACAAGAAGATCAAGGTCGTAGCTATAGGTGGAGATGGAGGCACAGCCGACATAGGACTTCAAGCACTATCCGGGATGCTTGAGAGAGGACATGACGTACTGTACGTTCTCTACGATAACGAAGCCTACATGAACACCGGTATTCAGAGGAGTGGAGCTACACCGATGTACGCCTGGACAACGACTACTCCTGCGGGGAAGGTCTGGCGCGGTGAGTGGAGGAGGAAGAAGGACATGATAAGCATAGCTGTGGCACACAAGATTCCCTACGCAGCTACAGTAAACTTCGCCTACATAACCGACTTCTACGCTAAGATCAGGAAGGCTGCTGAAATCGAGGGCCCGACCTTCATACACGCATTCTCACCGTGTGTACCTGGGTGGAGGTATGAGCCTCACCTAACTGTTAAGATTGCGAAGCTAGCTGTTCAGACTGGTATCTGGGTGAACTACGAAGTAGAGAAAGGGGTGTTCAGAGTAACTACACCAGTACCAAAGAGGCTCCCAGTAGAGGAGTACTTGAAGTTGCAGGGAAGGTTTGCTCACCTAACTAGAGAGGAGATAGAGAGAGTGCAGAGAATGGTAGATGAGGACGTTGACTACATAAACAAACTTGCTGGGACTACCGTCATAGGACCGGTGGAGAGGAAATAGGTGGGAGGTCCTACCTTAAGCTCAAGCTATTCATTATTTTTATTGCCTTAGCGTAGTACTTCCTCAAAGCCTCTATGTAAGGCCTCTGGGAAGCTTCCTCCTGAGCTAGTTGGATACTTAACACCTCAGGTTGGCTGTCATTAGTCATATCGACTACGGTACCATCCTTCCTCACAACTAGAGTCGGGATCGACTCACCTTCCATGTAACCGCCAACTACTATTATGTTGATATTATTCTCATATGCCCTCATCCTAGCTGCGAAGACTATGAGCTCCGGATCTACCTTCTCTAGGGGTGGTGAGAAGCTGACCAACACGTTAGATCCAGAGCTTGAACAGTACCTTGCTACCTCAGGGTACATAATATCGTCAAGCACTAGGAAGCATATCTTTATATTAGAAACCTCAACACCCGGTGACTTAGGTAAGAAACCCTTGAAGTTATTACCGTACTGAATGAACTTCCTCGATATCTCGAGCCCGGTCATTGCCTCAACTACGGAGATGAAGGAGTTGCCACCATATTGAACGGCTACTGGACTAACATACACCCTCCCCGAGCTACTCAGTGCTGATATCCTGTTGAGGACGGCCCTAACTGCCTTCCTATAAGATGCGTACGTCTTCCTACCACTAATGAGGTCTTTAAAGATCTTCGTCGGGAGGGGTATTAGAGAGAGGTCTGCTGGCCCGACCTCAGCTGATAGCTTCTGTAGCTCCCTAATATATTCCCGGGAGCTAGACCCTAAGTTCAGCCTATATACTGCGATGGTTGCCGAGCCCTGTCCCCCCAAACCTCACCAACCCTAGCTCTACTAGATCCTCGTGAAGTATTGACATAACCCTTAAGTAGTCATCTAAGCCCTGCTCAACTAGATCCATATTCCTTTCCAAGATCCTGGTCCGTTCCTCACTAACCAGCTTTTCGAAGCGGCTGACTAGGTACCTGTAGACCTCGATCCCGAGTGGTCTCGGTATGATGTAGCCACGACCTCGAGTTCTTATCGCATACCCTCTCTTTAATATGGTCTCAATAATCTTCGAGTATGTGCTAGGCCTACCTATACCTGACTCCTTCATTTTCCGCACTAGAGAAGACTCTGTGTGAGGTAGTACATAGCTCCTGTAGAACAGCCTGAACTTACTTGCTGTGTAAACACCCTTGGGAACTGGTCTCCTAACTCTAACTCTCTTATCATATTTAAGGAACCCCTCATTGGTTATCGATGTATATATGGAGAGCTCTCCTGGTCCGAGCTCAACTAGGCGGCCGTCCTTGAGGTGAAGTAGGATCCTGTACTTTACCCTGGTCATGACTACCTCAGCCTCCTTCAGCTGGGAAGCTATGAACCTCCTAAATATTGTGTCGTAGATTATGTAGTGAACTTTCTGTAGCCTTACCGTAGGCTCGAGAACCCCCTCCTCGACCAGCTTCCTAAGGGTTTCAGAGTCTATAGGTCTGGTCGGCCGGATTGCTTCGTGAGCACCTCCCTCGCCCCAGGATCTAGGCCTGAAGAGTTCCCTGTATCTATCTCCCTCAACCTGCTTCAGATATTCCTCGGCTACACGTATCCCGACGTCGGAGACCCTCGTACTGTCAGTTCGGTGGTAGGTGATGAAACCTGCTTCGAAGAGTTCCTGGAGCACCTCCATTGCTCTAACAACAGATATCCCGTACCTAGCATTTAGCTCGGCAAGAACTGAGTCAGTAGTGAAAGGAGGTTCCGGCCTCAAGGTCACTACCTCGTCCTTCAAATCTTCAACTACGATCTCAGCAGATTCTATATCGTTCACCCTAATGTTCTTCAATTCCTCGGGTAGCTCAGCAGTAAACTCTACGTCGAAGCCTTCGATTACAGCACTAATATTTCTCTTCTTGGTTTCCTGGTACTTTCTAGCTGCGTCTATTACCCAACCTAGAACCGGTGTCTGAACCCTCCCAGCTGATAGGTTTCTGTAGCTAGTTGGATATTCCCTGCACAACAACTGATACCTCCTGCCAACAGCATTAGTTAGCTGCGGGACAACTTCCCTACAGAACTCTACCCAGAAATCTGTCTGTAGTAGCTGGGAAAGTGAGAACCCTATCCACCTATCCTCCACACGTCTAACTAGCTGTGCTTTTACTAGGTTTATGTTTAGGTCGCGCGGATTCTTTATAGCGTTCTCAAGAGCTCTTCTAGTAACTTCGTGGAACTCTACTCTACGCACACAGCCATTCATAGGCATGACCAAGCTGAACAAGTCGTACGCTATCTTCTCCCCCTCAGTGTCCGGGTCTGTCCCGATCAAGACCTCGTCAACCTCCAGTGCCACATCCCTTATAGCTGAGACCATGTCAGCTGAGTCAACTATGTTGGGCGACCCACAGTATGGACATACCTTCCTATCCCCCAGCTCCTCAGTGAACTGCCTCCCACAGGACAGACACCTCTTAATCGTAGTGTATACTGGGATGTACCTACCGTTTCTGTACATTATTCCGAAGAGGTCCACCCAGTCACCGACATCTCTCCGAAGCTTCTCGGTGTCCGTAACTAGCTCGTAGACGTGTCCTCCAGACGAGGTTATGAGGATTGTCTGGTTTCCTAGGCTAACTTCATAGACTCTGAGTCTACCGTACTCCTTAGCGCTAGGCCTCCCGAAGAACCTCGCTATGGTTCTTGCCTTATTCGGTGACTCAACTACGAGTAGGGAGGTCTTGAACTCTATGCTCCTAAGCTTCGACAGCTCATCCTTAGATAGAGTCCCTTCACGTAACATCCTTATGATCGTTCTATCTCCATCAACCTCTTTCAGTATCTCCCCTAATTTTCGGGATATCTCAGAGTACTCTAAGAACTTAAAGTCATCTACAACCCACGACAGCCTCCTTTCAAGGCCTTTAAGTAGCCTCATATCGTCAACTATAACCACAGAGATACCGCGGCTGACCCCACCTAGGTAGAGCCTTGAGGTTCTCCCACTTGCCTGTATATATGTCGGGGAGTCGGGTATGAGGACGTAGAGAGATCCTCCATCCTCTACGACCGCTACTTCAGGGTTCTGCTTTACTCTTCTCAGTACATCAGCGTTCTTCACAAGTTCCTTCACCATGTTCATGGCCTCGATAAACAGCTTCTCGACCGTCGTCTCCGGTTCCTTAGCGCCTCTAGTTATTTCTCTAAATCTCTCAATCACGAGGGAACCCGCTCTCCTAACAGCTCTAACTAGTCTAGCTAGGTAAGCCTCAAGCTTCTCTCTCTGCTCATCAGACTCCACAGCAACTGCTAGTATGGGAAGCAACCTCAGAACATCTGTCGGGTCTAACTCCTCAACCCGTAAGCTGATCTTATGCCGTGGAACCCCCACAAAGACGCAGTACCTTATGTGCTCGGGGAGGTCTATCCCCCTAACTAGAACCCCGTAGTAGGTAGCTACACCTACTAAGACGTCTACCTCCCCAGCTACGAACTTATCTAGAGTGTCGGTCTTCTTACTGTGTACTACCTCCGCCCTAATGCCCAGCGATCTCAGGTACTCAGCTAGGGTATTCGCGTAGTCAATCCCCTTATCGACCGGTACATAGATTAACCCTCCCCTACCAAGCACTTTAACTACTTCAGCTGTAGCCTCCTCAAGACTCTGGCTAGGGGTTAGGTACACGTCTACAATATTTCTTATGAGTTCAGGTCTAGCACCAACATCAAATCCTAGAAGCTCCCTGAAAAGCCTGGACCTCACACCCCTCGGATTACCGGTAGCTGATGAGATCACGAGGACGGATTTTATATTTCTAGATCTCTCCCTCAAATATACCTCTAAGCTCCTCAGCCTATTGAGCAACTCCTCCTTCGGTCCTCTGTAAGCTAGCTCCCTCCTCAACCTCACTAACTCAAGGCCCTTAGCTATGTCGTCATCCGTGAACCCCATAAGCATTAGGATCATATCTATAGCTTTAGAGCCCCGCATAACAGCATCTACGTCGTCTACGAAGATGTAGCTGAACCTGTTACTACGTATCTTGTCGAAGTTCTTGATTAGGTACCTAGATGTAGTTATTAATATATCGAAGGATCCGCTGGAGATAGCTTCCTCCCTCCTAGCCTTCTCCTGCTTACTTAACCTAGAATGTACTGAGATAATTATTGCTGTGAAGCCCACCCTGGAGCAGAACTTCTCTACTAGTTTCTCCGCCTGCTTAACCAACACAGTCGTTGGCACTATAATATAGCTCTTACCGCCTTTCATAGCGAAATAGAGAGCTACTAGGAGGCCGGCTGTGGTCTTCCCCACCCCCGTCGGGGCGAGCATAGCGAAGGACGAGCCCTTACTTATACGCTTAAACCATAGTTTCTGAATACCCCATGGTTCGCTCCCTACAGCCTCGGTAAAGAGTTTAGTTAGTTCTCCATATCTTCGCTGTATCTCCGCTATTTCCTGGTAATTCTTAATGGTGCCCAAAGATTTCATGACATCAAATAGAGACTCACCGTGAGATAAGTGGGTCTTAGGAAGGCAGGTAGTGCATGGTAATCCTAGGTGGAGTCTTTTATCGCTAATAGCTCCTCCACAGTTAGGACAGCTCCTCAAGTAGAGGACCAGCGACGCTTCCTCAAGCTCCCTCCTAAACATTACCACCCCACTAAGCCGGATATTCCTCTTCCTTTCTTCTAGGTGTGAAGTACCTTAAAAACACTAAGTAAGCTCCCAGGCTCAAAGTTCTTAGGTAGTAGCATCACATTCATTTTATTCGCTTCCATATCTGAAGAACTACTGAAACCCACTAACCATAGCTACCCCAAGTGAACACCTCTAAATACTGCCTAGGGCTATGAGTTACTAGGTTCTCGCGGTTCTTGGATGTTATCCAAGACGTAAGCCACTAGTATTGGGAGGACAACCGTTGCGTCCCCATATACTGTAACATGTTTTGCTTTGGGGCTGATCTTACCCCAGGAAACGGCCTCCTTAGTTCTAGCCCCGCTGAGAGAGCCGTCCCATTCTGTAGCGGTGGTTATGTAGATAGCATAGTCTAAGCCTCCCTTGAATTGGTTCCACCATATTGTATGGTGCTTGCTTATCCCGCCCCCGATTATTAATGCCATACTCTTCTTAGATGAGAACACTATGTCGGCCAACTCCTTCATGTCCTTAAATAGGTCAAGCTGAATCTTCTTGAACTGAGAATATATGAAGAGGTTAGTCCCGAACGAGCCGTCAACTATCCCGGGCACATATACCCTCACCCCTGCTCTAAAGGCCGCACCTAGAATTGAGTTAGGATATCCACTAAGATCTCTCCCAACTTCCTGCATTAGTTCCCGCACCCCCCAAGACTGCTTCACTGACGCTAACCTCTCAACAAGCTTCTTGACGTAGGACTCTATTATCATCCCGTAACTCTCCTTAGGTACCAAGACGTTGCCCAGCCTATGTACCCCCCTCTCAGCTAGCTCGAAGTCATCCATATCGAAATCTCCCTTATAGTAAGAACCCCCTAAACTCCTCGCGATGTCGTGATCCACAGTACCGCAGGTAGTTATAACGACGTTGAAGAGACCTAGATCCAGAAGCTGGGCTAGAACACCCCTCAACCCTGTTGCTACTAGGTTCCCTGTGAAAGCGAGGAAACGTGTGTCTGAGTTCCTTAAACCTTCTAGGAGGATCTGAGATGCTCTAAATATGGAGCTAGCTGTGAAACCATGCATCCTCCCATAAGCCTCAACTAGGTCCTTAATCCTCATATCCCTCCATACCTTCACGTCCTCGACTGGCTCCGGGAGTGCCGGTTCCTCATTAACCATAGGATAGCCCTAACTAGCTACTCTCACAATCTATAAAGCTGTATAGGAAAGAGATCGTCTAAACACTTCTAAATTTTCAGGTTGGGACCCTCTATAACATGCTCACCGCCGTGAAGTAAGAAACCTCGGCTCTCTTAAGTGTCGGGATCTCTAGGCCTAGAAGCTCAGCTCGAACTCTAAGCGGTCTACGTCTATAGATACCTGCTTACCGGTCTTCATGTTCTTCACAGTGACCTTCCTACTCTTCAACTCCGCTTCACCTACTATCGCCACATAATCGTAGCCGAACTTAGATGCTTGTCCCACCATATCTGATAGTCTCTGCTTCTGAGTAAACCTAACATCTACTACGATACCCATCCCACGTACCTTGCTCGATACCTCATCAACGAACCCTACGCTCTCCACTAAAGATATTAACATCATGGTAGGTCTAGCCCTCCTCAAGTTATCGACGAGCTTCTCCGCCTCTAAGGCTAAGATAGTCCTCTCAACACCTAGGGAGAATCCGGTAGCCGGGACACTGACTCCACCAAGTATCTGCGATAAAGTATCGTATCTTCCACCACCACCTATGCTTAGGTTCAGGCTCGGGACAGATATTTCGAATATAGTGCCCGTGTAGTAAGCTAGTCCCCGAACTAGCTTCAGATCTACATAGACATTGAGACCTAAACTCAGTAGGATCTCAAATAGCTTAGTAAGCCTCTCCAAGCCGGTTAAGCTGTCCTCCGATGCTATCCCTAACCTACTAACATCAGATCTCAGGTCCTCAGGTGTGCGGACCTCCACCTTGAGTAGCTCCTCGAGTACGGATACGTTAGAGCCAGCGTACTGACCTACTAGGCTAACTGCCTTCTGTATCTCACCCTTATCTATGAGGTGTAAAACCTCGTCCTGTACCTCCTCCGGCACCTTCCATTCTCTGAGAAGGCCCCTAATGATCGAGATATCATTTATCCTGAAACTATAGCTGGTCAGACCGATCGACTTGTAGAAGTCCCTAATTAGCTGGAATAGCTCTATATCAGCATAGATCCTGGGGTCACCAATGTACTCCACGCCAACCTGGTAGAACTCCCTGTACCTACCGAACTGCGGCTCATCATACCTGAACACCTGCCCGAAGTAGTATAGCTTAACTGGCTTGGGCCGAGCTAGTAGGTGCTTCAGGTATGCTCTGACTATACTTGCTGTGAACTCAGGCCTTAAGCATATGGTCCTACCAGCCTTATCTTGAAATACGTACATACTCTTACTTATGCCCGGACCAGACTTAGCCTCGTAGATCTCGAAATGCTCTATTGTTGGGACTATAGCTAGTCTATAGCCGTAAAGCTCAGCTACCTCAGAGAACTTATCGAATACTCCCTTATAGTACTCCGAGTCTGGGGGTAGGATGTCCCGGGTACCTCTAGCAGGCTCAAGCTGAGTCCTCAACCTGGTACACCCGACTTAAGTCCTCGGCTCTTGCTAGCCCAGCCGAGTAGTAGGTTACATCCCCGTGCGCATCTACCACCGCTATGACCGGTGTGTACTCACGCATTATTGCTGACCTAACCCAATCAGCTATCTCAGAGGCGCTAACAAGAGTGTTCTCCTCGAGTACGAGGATCAGGACCTTCAGGCCCCCCTTAACGTAGAGTAGCTCTCGAGGAGAGAACCCCGACTTAGCCCTCCTACCCCTCTCCCTCAGGTCCAGCAACACAGTGAATTTAGACCAGGCATAACTCATCTGAGGATAGCTAGAGTAGAGTGTTGTGAGGTCACACCTAGATTCCTTCAGGTATATGTCGGCTAGACCCTTATAGACTATGTAGGTTACCTCAGCCATATCCACGAAGTACCTACCGGATCCGATAGGCCATCCAAGACCGAGCTCCTCCACCACACCGTCAACATCCTCAACTACAAATCTCCAGTTATCGACACCCACTATCCTAACAGCTCGCCTCACCTGTGTGCGTACCGAAACCACCTCTAACATACTCAGACAAATACAGGATTTAACTAAACATCCCCAGCACTTACGAGTTCCCTACTTACGGGATAACCTCTCGACATGTTCACAGCTAAACCTAGGTGTAGATATTTAATCATGAGGAGGTGAGGGGTAGCTAACCGAACCTAGGGGATCTTAACTTGTTTAATGTAATCAACTATTCTCACTACCCTGAATCTAGGACCGCACTCCCTGTCGCTTGTTACGCACATGAATGCTACGAGGGCACTATTTTCCTCTCCAAGTACTTTCAACTCTACCGCACGCCCTCGAGGGCTCTCCACTATCTTAGGTCTTAGGGCTTGGAGTAGGTACGAGGAGACGGTTTCAGGGAATCCTTTCGGGACAGTACTCGGTACTAGTATGAGTTCCTCTAGTCCTAAAGGTCTTTGAGACTCCGGTAGCTCCCTCATGAGGGTTACCCCACTAAGTTTAAGAAGGAATAGAACCTCGAGGTCCGCACCTCTAGGTTCAGCGTAGAGTAGTGATGAGGGGTTACCACTCTTCTCCAGGACGATGAGAACGCCGTAAGCCCCGAGAGACGTTGCCCTAGTAGCTAGTTCGGTATATGTAGCCTTCCCCCTATTTACTCTAACAGAGTGGGGTAAGACTACGCTAAGGTCTTTAACGAAGCTGCGGGTCCTCTTAGATGGCTCCCTGGATGTAGTTATGAGTAGTTTACTGGTCAAGAAATCGACCTTTTCTGGGAGCCGGCTCCGGCAATGCCCGAGACGACTATGGTTTTACCGATCTCAGTGTACGGCTGGTAAGCCCCACCAGCGAAGACCCTACCACACTTAGGGCAGGCCCACACCCCAACTGAGATCCTTCTGAAAGATGTCTTCGTACCGCAGAGTGGGCACTCGTACTCAGCGTATCTCCGATCCATAACCTCCTTCCACTTCTTCCTCAAGGAAGAACCGTACCTAGCACCAAATCTACCTGCGATACCGACTACCTTAGTTCTACCCACTACCAGCACCTCAACAAATAGGGCTATGAGGGCTTAAAAGCGTTGTGGGACCCCGCTGAGGTCGGAGCTATGCACCTTGCTATGTGATTGGCCTTGATGGTAAAAGCTTTTAAGGCTCCCCAATATATGTACTGGGTGTCCAAACGGTGACCAAAGAGGAGCCTGCCCATAAGCGCGGTCTAATAATAGCAGCCCTAGCAGTAGTGATGCTACTTGTTGGGGTAGCTATAGGGGTAGCTATCTCACCAAGGTACGCACCAGAGACTACTACAACAGTGTACACCTCCATAACCCATGTGGTCACAACTAAGGAACCCGTACGGATTTCAGTAGTAGATGCTCTCGGGAGAGAAGTGGTCTTCGAGGGTGCGCCGAGGAGGGTTGTCTCGCTAGCTCCATCAATAACTGAGATACTCTTCGCTCTCGGACTCGGGGATAGAGTAGTAGGTGTGACAAGCTTCTGTAACTACCCCCCGGAGGTCCCGAAGCTCGTAAGTGAGGGTAGGATTTCAGTTATCGGTGGGTTCTGGAACCCTGATCTGGAAAAGATAGTTTCTCTGAGGCCGGATGTAGTCATAGGTTCGGCCGGTACGAGAGCTCACCTACAACTGAAGGATCCACTGGAGGGAGCTGGGATAAAGGTGGTTTATGTGTACGGTAATGAAGCTGGGAACTTCTACGATGTCGTTAGGGATATACGTACGATAGCTAAGATATTCGGAGTAGAGGAAACTGCTGAGAAGCTCGTTAGTGAGTTAGAGAGGGAGATAGAGAACGTCGTATCTACCATAGCTAACACTACTAGTGGCTCTACTAAACCTAAGGTACTAGTTCTTTTGGGTCCCCCATCCTTCGGTCTCTACAGTGCTGGAGGGAATACGTTCATCGGGTGGATCATATCAGCTGTTGGAGGCATCAACATAGCTGGGAAGTTCTCGGGTTGGCCAATCCTGGACTATGAGTACATACTCTCAAATAACCCGGACATCATAGTAGTGAGTGCTATGGGAGCTAGCTACGCAGAGCTTGCTGAGGAAATAGGTGCCACACCTCTAGCTGAAACAAAAGCATATAGGGAGGGCAGAGTCTACCTAGTGGATCAGGAAGCCAACGACGTGTTGATGAGGCCGGGACCGAGGATAGCTTCAGCAGTCAGGCTTATGGCTAGCATTTTATACCCTGAACTTTTCGGGGAACCTAAAATCCCGGTGGTCTATAAGGTAGTGGAATTTGTGAAACCATCGGGTTGAGGAGGGTAATAATGTCCCGCAAGTTTTTATTTAGTGGCGGGAGGAGATTTCCTCTCCTGTTTTTACTGCTTACTGTAGCTTTAGTTGCTTCACTGTTTTTCTCCCTTTCGGTAGGGGCATCACTAATTCCCCCAGAAGAGATCTTGAACTGCCTTCTAACATCTAAATGCGGTAAGAGCACTGAACTTATATTAAGTATTAGATTAGTACGTACCTGCGTAGCCGCCCTCTCAGGGGCTATGCTTGCTCTTGCAGGAACTTTAGTACAGGGTATAACCAGGAACCCGCTAGCAGATCCTTACGTAATAGGTGTCCTATCAACGTCCCTTGCTACCGTATCAGCAGTCATACTGATAAGCCCCTCCATACTAGTACATAGACAAGTCATGATAGCTATAGCCTTCGTTGGTGCGCTACTTGGGTATATCCTCACAACAACAATAAGCTTACTTTCCGGAGGTACCGGAACCTCTCTAGTACTTTCCGGCATAGCTGTATCAGCACTGTTTTCAGGGGTCTCTCATGTTCTACTATATCTATCGCAGGACAGGATAGCTCAGCTAGGTAAGCACTACGTATTCCTGCTTCTAGGGTCGACAGCGGGTGTTCTGAGGCAGGATGTGACCTACCTAGCTATCTCGCTTGCCATATCCTTGATAATAATCTTCGTCCTGGGCATACCGAAAGCCCTGAACGCCTACCTATTCGGTGAGCTTCACGCTTCACAACTTGGATACAGAGTTAGAACTCTAACTGTAATCACCGCCCTAGTTTCCAGCATATTAGCGGGAGCTACCGTAGCTGTGGTGGGGGTAGTAGGCTTCATAGGTCTAGCAGGGCCCCACATAGCTAGGATCTCCGCAGGTACATCAGATCATAGAGTTACTGTAGTTCTCTCGATGTTGACGGGCTCCATCCTAACAGTCCTCGCAGACTCCTCAACTAGGATCGTCTCAGCCTTTACCTCGTGGGGTGAGCTACCCCTAGGAGTAGTTACGGGTATGATTGGTGCTCCCTTCCTTGCTTACCTGGTTGTGAGAGGTAGTAGAGGATGAGGGTGCGAGTTGAGGACGTAACATTCAGCTATAACTCCGTGAAAGCCCTTGAGGACGTGACCATCGATATCGAGAGTGGGAGAATGACGTGTCTCCTAGGTCCGAACGGGGCTGGAAAGACTACCCTGCTAAGACTCATAGCTTCGTACATTAAGCCGGAGAGGGGTGTAGTGTATATTGATGGTAAGGACTTGAGGACCTACAACCCGAGAGAGCTTGCTAAACTTATCTCCATAGCGGACCCGCATCTCCCAAGAACTCTACCTATGCGTGTAATAGACTTCGTGCTCACTGCTAGGTACCCGTTTCAGGGGGCATTTCAATATCTTGAGGGGGACTCAGACCTTAAGGTGGTTGAGGAGGTCTCTAGGGAGACTCTAATCTCTCACCTACTGTATCGGAGACTCGACCAGCTCAGTAGCGGAGAGTTGCAGAGGGTCATAGTGGCTACAGCTCTCGCTAAGAGACCCAGGGTCCTACTACTCGATGAGCCCTCCGCTTTCCTGGATATTCGCTATAGGTTCGACATACTCAAGGTCATCAAGAGATATACCTTAACGAGAAATACGGTGAGTATCATAGCTCTCCACGACCTATACCTAGCTTCCCTCTACTGCGACACAGTGATCCTACTTAATAGGGGGAGGATAGTATCGTGCGGATCTCCGCGAGAGGTCTTCACATCCCAGGTAATAGAAAAAGTCTACGGAGTGAAGGTCAGGGTCTTCCCCGTTAACGGAGATATGATCCTAGCATTCCCATTACCTCCCGAAGAAGATGTCCTGACCGCAGCACGAACCGGCTAGGAGTATCCCACACTGCTCCCCAGTGGCGTAGTATTTTAAAGTTTAGAACACGAGTGAAGGTTAGGATCCGCGTTGGGCGTTTACGTAAAGTTAAGAAAGAGCGTGACCGGTAAGGAAGCCCTGCTAGTGGGCCTACCAGGTATGGGTAGAGTAGGGTATATAGCTGTTAACTACCTAGTTGAGAAACTCCGCGGTGTGTTGGTGGGTGAGGTCTACTCTACTTACTTTCCTTCGGAGCTAGACGTAGATGAGCACGGCTTAGGAAGCCTCGTAGTCGGTAAGATATATGATGTAGGGAAAGCACTGGTCTTCACAGCTGACTCACAGCCCCAGAGCCCTGAGGGACAGAACCTACTGTCTAAGAAGGTGGTGGAGTTCGCTAGCAGGAAGGGTGTGAAGATGGTTATAGCTGCTGCCGCATATGTCGTTCCTACCGTAGAGCATACTAGGAGGGTTTACGTAGCAGGTACAGATAGGAAGACCTTAGAGATATTCACATCGCTCGGTGCTATAGTACTTAGGGGTGGGGTTATCAGTGGTATTAATGGTGTGGTAATTGGTTGGAGTAGGTACTACGGGTTACCGGCAGCAGTTCTACTCGGTGAGACCTGGGCACCTCTAGTTGAAGTTGGTGAGTCAGACTTCAGGGCTTCTAGGTCGGTTATCGAGGTAATCACTAAATTCTTAGGAATTCAGATAGACTCAGCAGAACTCGACCAGCTTGCTACCCAGATCGAAAAAGGTGTAGCAGCTGCTCTAGCTAAGATGCCGAGCCGCAGAGAGGAACCTGAGAAGACTATTCAACGCGATCGTGAGGTCATGTAGGGAGCCTACTTGATCTTCAAGCTAGTTGTTTTCGATCTTGACGGGACGTTAATAGACAGTGTCAAAGTCCATGCTGAGGGATGGGCATACGCATTTAACGTTCTAGGACTAGCTAACGTCAAGGCCAAAGCCCTAGAGGACCTTATAGGCTTACCTGGTGGCACCATAGTTGAGAGGATCCTGGGACAGGCAGGACTAGAACACTACCAGAAAATTAGGTGGCTTAAGGATAGGCACTTCCTCAAGTACGTGATGGGGAACTCCGTGAGGCTTTTTCCTGACGTCATACAATGTTTTCAATATCTTAGAAGAAGGAACTATCTTCTAGGTATAGCTACGTCAACACCTAACTATATACTCATTCCTTTACTAGAGAAGTTAAGTATAATCGAATACTTTAACATAGTAGTAGGCGGTGATGAGGTTTCGAGGGGTAAGCCGGAGCCTGACATATTCCTCAGAGCTGCTGAGAAAGCTGGTTTACCACCTAGGGAAGTGGTTGTGGTTGGTGACACAATATATGACACTATCCCGGCGAGGAAGGTTGGTATGTTCTCAGTACTTATTGCTAGAAATAAAAATCTGAGGTTAAGTGAGGTAGTTGCTGACGCGGTTATTACCGACCTCAATGATTTAAGTGCCTTCCTATAGTACTGTGGGTGATGGCTGTGGAGAAAGAGATAGCTGTGGCAGTCATGCTCTCCTTAGTTACTCTCGAGCTCGCCCTCTACTACGCAATCAAAGGCTCGGAAAGAGTTAGAAACACCCTCTCCAGGTTCAAAATAAGCGCTGAGCCCGGGGCTATACTCATAGATATTGGGAGGGGTGTTAACCCGAGGAGCACTAATAGGCTGCTCAGATATGCCCTACTGGCAGCATCAACTGGTAGTGTTGTCTTATCTCTCTACCTGTTCTATAGCACTGTCCTCAGCTACGTTGTTGATTTACTTCTCTCCATCGTTAGAAGCCAGCCAACACCACAATCTCCACTAGTCCCAGTGATCCCAGGTATCACTCTAGGGTTCGAGATACTTCCCCCACTACTAGTTTCAATAGGTGTTGGGCTGGTAGTCCACGAGTTCTCCCACCTCGTAGCTGCGATATTAAACAATATCCCAGTTGAGGGTTGGGGTATCGGAATATTCCTCATATTCCCTGTAGCTTACGTAAGGGTGGAGGAGACAGCGTTCTCCAAGTCCAGCTTAATGGTTAAGGCCTCAGTCCTGGGCGCGGGAGTTCTAGCTAACCTAGCAGTGGGGCTTCTTTCCCTCGTAGTCCTAGGTACCCTAACTCAGCCACTATTAGTAGGTATGCTGGACGGTCCTCACATGGTTGTAGTGGGGATAGACCCTGAAATGCCTGCTGGGCGCTCCGGAATGAAGTTCCCGGCCATACTATTAGAGATAAATGGTAGTAGGATACAGTCACTCGATGAATTGAGGAACGTACTCAACAAGTCGTTGGAGGGTAGAGTAGTATTTAGAGTTAAGACTGTCCCTGTGGAGGCCTCGGTATGCGGCTACTACAAAGAGTCCAGTAGATATGAGGAGTACCTAGTTATCAGGGAAATTGAGGATGTGGAGAAATACGGCTATAGAATTGGAATAGTTGTGGCCCCGGAATCATATGTTTTCTCTAACACTACACCTGGCTACCTCCTCTACACTGAATGCCAACTTCGGTTACTCTACATAGTAAACGTATCCCTAGCTATAGTGAACTCAGCACCGATAATAATAACAGACGGAGGTAAACTACTGACAGAAATCTTCAGAAAGCTTAAGGCGCAGAAAGTAGATAAGGTAGTGCAGTGGGTCACCATAACGATAACCGTGCTCACGGTCTTTATGGGGCTGTGGCGTTCACTATCTGGCTAACAATACCACAGTCTAGGAGGGGATCTAGGTTATGAGTAGCTTAACCTTGTTCTAATCCTCCCTCAGCTTGTAGAACACCCTACCCTCCTTCTTTACTTGCTCGACATAACCTAACTCTATGAGCCTCTTAATTCTTCTATAGAAAGTTGCTTTAGACATATCTGTCACTTTAATCAGTTCCTGAGGTGTCTTAGGGCCTGACTTCAACACCTCTATTATAGCCCTATCCCTCTCGTCAAGAACCTCTAATACCCTACTCACCTTCACCTTCTTCCTGAGGATCCTGAAGAGAGCATACGCTGCAACAGCTCCCACTACTGACATCCCACCAACTACCACCCATAAAGTTCCCCAGCCCTGACTCGGCCCATACTCTAAGAACATGTAGACTACCCTCACATGGCCCTCCGCGAAGACTAGGCGGTAGGAGTTCCCTGTTTTTAACATGTACTCCAATTTCGAGACCTCTAAGACTACTGCATTTGAAGGTAGGACTATGGTTAGGGTCTCGTAGGGGTTATAAAACTCTGCTACATATACTCCGTTTTGAAGCTCTGCCAACTCAGTAACGTACGTAACAGTCACATTGCTAGGTATGTTAAGCGTTAGGATCTCTAGGTAGCTGTCGGTTGGACTAACGTACGTATCTTTTGAGGTATTTACTAATGCTAAGAACTTCCCGATAATCGGGACCTCCACATACTCGGTAGTCATGTACGTGCTGAAAGATACTGTAGCTATAGACCCCTGAATGTAGCAGTAAGCAGCACCGTAGCTGGAAGCTACTACGACAGTAGCTTCAAGTGTTAGTGCTAGCAGTACTAGGTACGGTGCTACCCTCAACTTGATGTCCCACTACTGGTAGGATCTAAAGGAAAAATTAAGAGTATTTATGCCCTCTCAACAGACCTTCTCTCCAGGGTTGACGGGCTCTGAAACTGTTAGGAGGACGGGTTTAGAGCTCTCTCCGCAGGTTGCTAGTATCATACCTTGGGAGACGTACCCCATAATCTTCTTCGGCTTCAGATTTGCTACTAGTATGACATACCTACCCTCCAGATCCTCCGGATTGTACCACTCAGCTAGTCCAGCTATTACCTGCCTCTCCTCACTCCCTATGTCCACTAAGAGTCTGAGTAGTTTCTTCGAGCCGGGTATTTTCTCGGCTTTCTTGACCTTACCTACTCTTATGTCCAGCTTTGAGAACTCCTCGAAGCTTACCTCACTCACTTTATGACCCTCTTAGAGATTGCGAGGACCCATTCTGACGTTATCTTCGAGGAGAATATGGCGGTCAGCTTCGCAGAGTTAACTAGGTCTGCTAGGTGTATTACCTCCACTGGTGAGTGTATGTACCTAGCTGGGATAGAGACTGTCGCGGCTGGGACGCCTTCCTTGTTTAGAGCTATAGCTGAGGCGTCGGTCGTACCACCGGGAGCTACCTCTACCTGGTGAGGTATGCCGTACTGCTTAGCTAGCTCTATGAGCTTATCCCTAACTGCTGGATGTGCTATCAACCCCGTAGCAGCCCTACCGTCAACTACCTTTATAGCGGGGCCCTTCCCCAGCTGGGTTATCCAGTCCTGTTCGGGTATCCCAGCTACATCACTCGCTATGGTGACGTCTAAGGCTAGCGCCACGTTCGGGGATATCGAGTAGGCAGCTACCCTAGCACCCTTCAACCCTACCTCCTCCTGGACCGTCGCCACAGCATACACGTCGACCTCGTTACCGTCTATAGCCTTGAAGGCCTCTATAGTAGCTACAACACCCACTCTATCGTCTATGGCCTTACCTGTCACCACGTCCGTGGATCCGCCCAGGAACGTCAGCTCCCTGTCGAAAACAGCTATAGAGCCTACCGTGACCCCCATCTTCTCTACCTCCTCCCTACTACCTGCCCCGACGTCAATGAACATGTCCTTTATCTCCGGAACCTGCTTTAACTCCTCAGGCTTCATTATGTGTGGGGGCTTACTCCCTATAACCCCGCGAATTACCCTCCCCTCACGAGTTCTTATCTGAACCCTCTGGCCGAGAAGCACTCTCTCGCTGACCCCACCTATGGGCTGGAACCTCAGGAAACCTCTCTGATCTATGAAGCTGATTATCAGCCCTATCTCATCCATGTGGCCGGCAAGCATTAACCTACCACTACCCCTAGACCCCCTCTTAACAGCTATGACATTACCTAGTGAGTCAACCCACAGGGAATCCGCGTAAGGCTTCAGTTCCTCTATGACAATATCGCGAGCAGCATCTTCAAATCCTGACGGCCCTACTACCTCAGTTAATTTTTTAAGTAGACTGAAGACACTCTCCTTAGTTACTTCATACATGGTTTCAACCCATACCTAAGATAATTATAAGCCTAAATAAACGCATATACCTAACCTCCCCACCCCGGATGAACGTTTACTGTAGTCTTGAGAACCTCTCAGATCCTCAATCCTGAGGGTCTCGTGGATATTAGCTGGAGTAGCTATAATTACGAGGTGTAGTGGATATTAGGGTAATCCCCATATCGTTTGACAGCATGGGAGTAAGGTCGATGGCTACCGTCGTAGTTACCGGAGATGCTAAGATATTCATAGACCCTTCAGCTGCTCTAGCACCGATGAGATACGGTCTTCCCCCACATCAACTAGAACTTGAAGCCTTGGATAGGTCGGTATCTAGGATAGAATCAGAACTTGCCGACACAGATATAGTTGTTGTTACCCACTACCATTACGACCACCACGACCCGGGATTTAAGATCCCGGTGGAGCTCTACTCATCGAAGCTAGTGCTTGTGAAGGACCCCACCAAGAACATCAACATCTCGCAGAAGATAAGGGCATCTAGGTTCCTGAGGAAGCTTAGAGACGTCTATGCCGAGATAAGAGTAGCTGACGGGCAGGTAGTGCACTACGGTGGTACTAAGATCATCTTCTCGAATCCGGTACCACACGGTAATAGCGTTAAGCTCGGCTATGTCCTGATGCTCAGGGTTGAAGACGGTGGTGACGTTGTCAGCTACTCATCCGATGTTGAAGGTCCTCTAACCGAGTACGCGGTCGAGTTCATGTGTGGCTCGAGAGTAGCTGTAGTTGACGGTCCTCCCACATACTTAGTCGGGAGGGCGTACAGTCAGGACGACATAGAGAGAGCTAGGAGGAACTTGATAGCACTTTCGGGCTGTGTTAAGGTGCTTGTAGTCGATCACCATCTAGTGAGGGACATAAACTACCTGAGCCTCTTCAAGGAAGTCGCGAGAGCCTCTGGGAACACCCCTATAACAGCCGCAGAGCTCTCAGGTTCCAGCCCTAATCTTCTCGAAGCTAGGAGAAGGGAACTCTATGGTCTCTCCGAAGAGGAGTAACCCGGTTGAGGTAGCTGGTGAGATAGAGAAGGCTGTAGTTAGGAGGGATTTGAGTGGTAGGATCCTGAGGAAATATTTCGGGTTTGCTCGAGGTAGATGGTACGGAGGTTCGTTCGCTGCTTACGTCATAGGATGTAACCTTGACTGTGCTTTCTGCTGGGCTTGGTTTAAGGATAGTTATGACGCTGGGGTGTATTTATCACCTGAGGATGTCGTGGAGAGATTGATATCAGCTGGGAGGACTCTTGGGATTAGAACCCTCAGGATCTCCGGTGGTGAGCCCACTATAGGGTTTGACTACCTGATCCAGGTCCTCAAGCTGTTCACTAAGAAGACTGACTCTATGAATCTCGTCGTGGAGACCAACGGCATCCTCATCGGCGCGAAGAAAACCCTGGCAAGTGAGCTCGGGGAGTTCAGTGGGAGGAACGTAATTGTGAGGATCTCCGTGAAGGGAGCTAACCCGGAGACGTTCAGTACATTAACAGGTTATCCTAGCGAGTACTTCGATTACCAACTAAACTCCATTAGGAACATCATTGAGGCAGGCTACGTACCCGGAAGAACTCTTCTGGTTGCCGTGATGTCCTCCTTCAATACCTCAAAACAGATAGCTGAGTTCATATATCAATTAACTAAGATAGATAGCACTCTAGCTGGAAGTATAGAGCTGGAGATAGTGAAGATGTATAGAAACGTTGAAAGAAAATTGCGAGCACGTGGTATAGTACCATATAGATACTTAAATAATCGCTTCTCAGTAACATAAGCCTAGCCTGTGCTTAACTAACTAAATTAACTTTGAAGTACTTGCTAACTGGGATGAAGACTACTGCCGTGACCTGAAAACTGATGAGGGCTCGTGTTGCTGACCACGGAGCATCTACGCAGTTTTCGAGTACTTTATTAACCCGTAAGATACTAAGATACGGGTGCTGATGCTGTGCCTTCCGGACTTAGGGGCTTACTACTACCTAAATCATTAATTGTTGGAGCTGTCTATGCTATCCTTACAGCTATGGTGACAGCGTTACTGGCTTTCCCTGGGTTCGGTGTTATTATGTTTCCACAGCCTTTCCTGGAGGTCGTGATGGGTAAAACCATCTTCTACAATTTCTCGGGTCTGAAGGCAGTTATCTGGGTTGCCTACGTGATAGTAGCTCACATCATATTCTACTACTTGGTTGAGGGGTTACTCAATGTTCGTAGATCTTACTTAGCTGTCTCCCTGATTCTCTACCTAGTTAACTTAGTGCTGGTACTAGCTGGGGCTTCAGATCCTTCGCTACCGTTTTACGTATATAGAGACACCATAGGACGTATGTTCTTCCTGGCTGGTATAGCCTTAACGATCCTCTTCGAGTTCGCGGGTCGCAGACTCGCTGAGGTCCTCCTAAGGAGCTCGCCGAAGTAAGACTAGCACTTCTTGACTAGTTTAGCTATGAAGTATCCAGGGGTGTCGTGGATATGTGGATGAAATCGAACATAGAGGCTCTTATAGTGGCCGTAAGCACCTTCTACAGCTCTTCCTATACTTATTTTGGAGGCCTCTAAACACTTCTCTTTTTCTAGAACTTCCTCTACTACTTCTTCATTCTCCTCGAGGGTAACTGTGCAGGTAGAGTAAACAATCGTACCTCCCGGTTTGAGGATTCTAGATGCTGCTCTAAGGAACTGTATCTGGTAGTTTCTCAGCATTAGGATCTCCTTATATGTTTTCCTATCACCTAGCTTAGGTCTAATCCCTAGAGCGGAGCAGGGAGGGTCGACAAGTACTCTATCTGCTCTAATCCACGGGAAGTCCTCGTGAACGTACCTAGTATCAGCGACCCACGTCTCTACGTAGGGTATGTGGCCGAGCCTGGAGAGCTCCCTCACCATCCTAGCCACCTTACTTTTCGACCTATCGAAGGCGATGACGTGGACCCTACCCTGCGCGAACTCAACGATATGCCCTGTCTTACCGCCGGGAGCGGCACAGAGGTCTACTACTAACTCCCCGGGGCTCGGATCGAGAACTCTAGTAACGTACATAGCTGGGAGGCTTTGAGGGTATATGAGACCCTCAGAAAACTCCGGTAGATCTCTGACTCTAACAGTCTTATATAGAGATTTATATACCTCAACGACGACACCCCTTCTTTTCTTAATAGCTTCATGGCAGTCCGCAGTGAGGATACCCTCAGCTACAGGGACACTGTCCCTCGTTACTACGGTAACCTCCTCACCTACCCGAACATTGTGATAGCATTTGATAACCCCCGGTGCGTACACATTAGCTCCTAGAACCACCGACTCAGCAGTCTCCTTATTGACTACGATAACCTTTTCTCTGAGACTTATCTCGTACGGCCCGTAAACTCGGAAGTATATTGCCTCGTGTAACTCCTCGTCCCGATAAACCTCGATGCCCCTCCCTCTAAGCTTATCCACAATCTCCCCGGGATCTGCCTTGAGGGTATTCACCCTAACGTAGAGCCTACTACCAGGTCTCTGCAGATACTCCAAGAAGCGAGGTAGCTCATCGCCGTAGACCCTTCTTAGAGATCTGAGTAGTTCTTCATCGTAGCGTAGGGGTGTCATACCGTCCTCAAGAAGATATCAGCAACATTTTATTAACATGTTAGTAGTCAGCGTTGGAATCGTTTCGAGGAGATCGGGGTGTCCTAGCTTCAAATAATCCTCCTTATATAGTTCGTTATACTAATTCCTGCAGGGGTAAGTAGTGAGTGAAGTTCATAGAGTACTAAAGACCCACGACAATAAATACGATGCGTTACTGTCCTTAAGCATCGAGGGTAGGAAGGTATATGTCGTTATATCAGGACTGGCGAGAGCACCGAAATCAGTTAAGGTCTTAGATATTGGTGGGGGTAAGCTCAGACTTGAACTATTCGATCAATTCGACCAGGGATTCCTAACGTGCCTACTTGAACGTAAGCACCTAGAGGAGGACTTCGCCAGTATTAGTTGTTGTCCGGGTACTATATGGATAATTAACGAAGACACGCTATCTAGACACAGAAAGTGTGAGAGTCCTCGGACTTCCTAGGTTAAAATCAATGAAGTTCGCGAGCTGGAGACTTGTTGAGGAGTTAGTGAACTTCTCGGATGTAGTTCTCGAGTTAGTGGATTCCAGGGACCCTCTAAACACTAGGAGCTCGAAACTGGAGAGGATTGTAACTACATACAGGAAGTCACTAATAATAGCACTAAATAAAGCTGACCTAGTACCAAGAGAGATATGTGAGGAATGGAAAGAGTACTTCAAGAACGTCTTAGGGTATGAGGCAGTGTACATATCAGCTCGCTACAGGAGAGGTACACGAATTCTGAGAAGCACCATAAGGAGAGTTGCTGAGAGTTCGAGAAACAGAAAAGATAGGATAGTTGTCTCAATTTTCGGTCTACCTAAGGTAGGTAAGTCCACACTAGTGAATGTACTTAAAGGAAGACACTCAACAACCACATCACCCTACCCGGGATCACCCGGGTACACAGTTAAAGCAAAGCTCTTCAACATAGGTGGTGGGATATACCTTATCGACACACCCGGTATAGTACCACCTGAAGGGGGAGATATAGAGGCAGTAATTAGGTCCAGACCGATTGATGAGATAGTGAACCCGGAGAAAGTCGCGGTAGACTTAATTAATAAGGTTCTCAAGTACAATGATAAGGCTTTTCAGGAGGCTTACAACATCAGCTCAAAGAATCCTCTAGAAATAATTGCTGAGTTAGCTAAGCAGAGAGGTTGGGTTAGAGGTGGTGAAGCTAATACCTACGAGGCTTCTAAGACCATAATAAGGGACTACCTGGACGGTAAGATAGTTTACTTCTATAGACCGGGAGATATCTTAAGGTAAGTTAATTCATTCATGCTCTATAGTTAAGGCTCACCTAGGTAATCGCAACCTATATTCGTGGAGGTTACGTTCATATTAGCCGCACTTTTGTTATTGCTGGTATCTACTAGTTCCGCATTTACATACTTGAGCTGATACCGGATGAAGCTCGCTACGGTCTGGCCCGGATATTTCTGTAGGTCACTACCTCGACTTTACCGTCAAGCTTCCCGATTACGAGGATATCTGTATAGCCTATGAACAGGCCGTGCTCTACTATGCCGGGTACGCTGTCCAGGGTCTGCGATATCGTCTCAGGTTCCCAACCTCTGGGAGGGCTTACATCGATTATAGCGCCGCCTAGATCTGAAATAACCGGAGCTCTCTTACCTTGAGGTATCCTGAGCTGGCATGTGAATCCCATATCCTCGAGCTTCTTCTTAACTATGCTGAGAGCTCGGGGAACGACCTCTACCGGTATCGGCTTCATGTACGGTACTCGGGGAACTAGCTTGAGTTCATCGATTATGAATACCCTGAGCGTAGCTGCCGACGTGAGGATCTTCTCCATGGTCATGGCCCCACCCCCTCCCTTAACCATCCTACCTAGTGGATCCACCTCGTCTGCTGAGTCAATATAGATGTCTAGCCTGTCTACAGATATGCTGTCAGTTACAGCTAGCCCTAATGACCTAGCAGTAATTACGGTATCTATCGAGGACGCTACGAGGACCTTATCAGCTAGCTTATCAATCGCGGTCCTGAGGAAGGTTTCCACTGTTGAGCCTGTGCCTAGGCCAACTACCCTAGCAGTATCCAGGAACTCCAGAACCCTTATCGAGGCATTTCTTCTAGCTATTTCTACCTCTTCTTTACTCATACATACTCCCGATACTTCCTCAAGGCTTAGATATAAGTGATGCTGGGTTAACACATCACCGTTTAGGTATGTGTTTATAACCTTCAATTGTGTGTTATATACTGGATGAGCGCGGGAAGTATATCCAGAAGAATTAGGAGTATGCTTAGGGAGATTACTGACAGAGTTGTGGAACTCGACTATCCAGCTAACTACAGAGAGAGATCTATAGACTTTGTTGCCTCCTTAGGAGGGCACCAAAGAGATAGGTTGAGGCAGCCCGTAGGGAACATAGTCATTAGGGTTAGTCCAGGTAGAGCAAGTGTTAGTAATGAGGTTGAGGAAGATCTAGCTAAGTTCTCCGATGCTGTGGATGGAGTACCGATAGTAGTAAATGACGAGCTCTACGACAACATAGTGTTCGATTACGGTAAGGTTTTCCTGACTAACGAGAGAACCATAGAGAACCTAGTTAAGGAGAGGGAGCTTATAGCTCTCTACAGGCGTAACGAACTCTATGTAGCTCTTAACGTAAAGCTCATAGAGACGGAATTAGAGCGGGGAAACCTCAGACTCTCCGAGCTATCGAACACCCTAGGCCTAAGCAGGAAGAGTGTTGAGTCGTGTCTGAGGGGTTTAGGCCTTATAAACATAGATAAAGCTGAGAAGCTCGTGACGGAGCTCGGTCCTGATATGGTGCGCTCCATAAACTATGAAACCCTTAGAGAGCTATTTAAGAGGAAGCAGTCCCAGGTATTAGAGGGCGGTCAGGAGCTTAGGAAGACCTTGATTTACGAGCTAAGTAAAACAGCTGTAGATTTCGTCATTAGAGGTGCTACAACAGATGTGGAATATTCTCTGAGGTTCTACGTAGACTACTCCAGAACTAAATCAGTTAAAACCGTGAAGGCGAAGGTAGCTAACGCCCTTAAACTAGCAAGAGAGTTTAGAGCCGTCGTTGAGGTGTTAGTCCCTGACACAACACAGTTAGAGGTAGTTAAGAGAGAAATAAGTAGCGAGCTTCAGGGTGATGAAGAGCCATATATCAGGTTCTCCTTCCCGAACCAGCCACATACCTTTCAACGTAGCTCAGGGTGACGTAGACCGCGATAAGCGTTAGGGACATCAAAGCAATGGTGTTCACCAGCCTTAGATCGTAAACTAGTGTCAGTATGCTAAGCCCCGGATAATTTGCGACTACATCTGCTAGGTCGTTTACGTAGAAGGCCGCTATTAATGTAAAAACTATGGCTACAACATCCCGCCACATCCTAATACTCCTCCTTAAAACCCTCACAGTAAGTCTACTAGTGTACGCTACCACCAGGGAGAGTGTGAGGAAAGGTAGTAACGTCTTAATGTACGTGCTAATGGACTTAGCATCTACCGAGAAGTTCTGAGCTACGAGAGCTCCCACGGTGAGGGCTATCCCAACAACTAGAGAGAGTGTGGATAGTACCGTAGCTACTCTATAGACTGATGAAGCGTACCATCTCTTCATTATAAACTCCAGTATGTGGAAGCCTCTGAATATCATGAAGGCACCGAGAACTCCTAGAGTAATCTCCCACGCGTAGATAGCGTAGGGAGATATACTTATAAGAACGTAGACCAGTATTAGAAGCCCTGGAAGCCCGAAGAATATCTTCGAATACTTCGGGTCCTCTATAGCCTTCCTGAGGTATTTCCCTAGGAGAACGTAGGTCTCCTCCACACCCCTTAGCTGTTCTACAACAACCCTCTCAACAGCCACTATACTTGCATGGTTCTGGACTATCGGGATAACAAGTTCGTCCTCCACGCTATCTAGGACTAAAATAACGTCTTTAATGCCGGTTCTCTCCAGTAGCTGCCGTAGCTGCTCTCTAATCCTCCTACCGGATTCTACGTGGCTCTCGCTACTGCCGGATACGAGAGCTATCTCAGGGTCGTAGTCCCCGCTTTTGAGCTGGTTATATAGGTGGAGAGCGTGGAAGAGGACGTTTAGGTCTGAGTCGTCCGGGAAGACTACCCCGAACTTTAGGGCTGCGTCGAGAAGCTCTGTATAGCCTAGTATAGGAGTCTCAACTCCGGCTCTGGAAATATCGTCGTCGTAATCTACTGCTAGTATGAGTACCTTCTTCATCTCTCTTCTTCAACTAAATCTTCGTATGAGCTATATAATATCTTAGCGTCGTGGAAGCTTAGTCTCCTGCTGGTCTTCGCTTTCTCCTCGACCTCCTTCTTCTTCCTGTCTATTATCTCCATGGTCCGCTGCCTGGACCTACTTGCCCTGAGCTCTCTGAGCTGCTCTGTGGTCCTTCTAAGCTCCTCACTTAGGGACCGTATCTGCTCCTTCACCTCGAGCAACCTCTTCACAGCTGAAGATAGTTCCTCCACTAACCTCGCTATCTCTGCTCTATGCTTCTCTATCTCGTTTCTGAGGGAGTCTACCTTGGAGCTATGTCTCGCTACTTCCTGAGTCATCCCCTCGATCTTCTTGCTGAGGTCACCTATGTTTATCTTAATGCTCGTGATCTCTGCTCTAAGTTCGTTCAGCTCGTTGGACTTCTTCACCGACTCGTAGAGCTTCTCCAGCTCCGCCTCCAGCCTAGCTATCTCCTTGACGAGCCTGTTTTCCTCCTCGAGACTTAGAGACTCTGTTATAATTCTCCACTCCAGCCTCTCAATACGTGCTCTTATAGAGCCTATCCCAGCTCTCAGTCTATTCCCGTCCTTGATGTCTAGGCTAGATAGGAGGTCGTAGAGTTTCCCGCGCTTCCTCCTCAACTCCTCTACTAGCTTCCTCCTCTCATCTATGAGTTTACGTCTCTCTTCTAGGATAGACCTTAAGCTGTTCCGTGTATTGTTGTACTCGTTTCTCAGATCTCTGAGCCTGGCTTTATATGTAGCTATCCTTCCTTTAATCTCTCGGATGGTACTTATTAACCTATCTTTCTCAGCCCTCAGCTCGGTAAGCTTCCCTCTAAGCTCCTCGATCCTCCTTATGATAGTGTCCTCACTAAGCTCCTGGGACAAACTCACACTCTCCTAATGAGGATCCTAGCATCTGCTATCTTAGCTCCCTTACCCTCAGGGAAGACCATAACCGGGTTTAAGTCTATGTCGGTTATCTCCTCCACACTCTCCATTATTTTGCCGACTTTAAGTATGATGTCAACTAACGCCTTACTATCCCGAGGAGGAGTTCCTCTATATCCTCGCAGTATTCTTGCTGACTTAATCTCACTCAACATTTCCTCAGCATCGTACTCTGTTAACGGGACTATCCTTAGGGACACATCTTTAAGGACCTCAACGAAGACACCTCCCAAACCAAACATCACTACCGGCCCGAATACAGGGTCTCTAGTGGATCCAACTATCACCTCCAGGTCCTGGGGAACCATCTCCTGAACCAATATCCCGGCAACCCTCGCTCCAGGTGCCCTAACCATGACGTTACTCATTATAGTATTAAACCACTTACTTACCTCCTCGTCCGACGCGATGTTGACCTTAACTCCCCCCACATCCGACTTGTGAACTATGTCCGGGCTCACTATCTTGAGGACCACCGGGTAACCCACCCTCTGAGCTATCTTAACAGCTTCATCCTCACTCGTAGCTAGGCCAAATCTTGGTACGGGCAGATCGAAGGCTTTCAGAAACTCGTAGGCTTCGTGCTCCAACAGCTTGTTCCTACCCTCTTCGAGAGCCCTAACCACTATTTCTTTGGGGGACACCATTCACGCACCAAGATACTGCTACAGCTATACCCTTATTAGCTTTACAGCTGAAGGTGGGGATGGTTTATAGACAACGCGTTCAGAGCTGTTACCGGTGATGCGCTCAGGGCATGGCTGAGCCAGGCGAGTATCTACGCAACATGTAAGTTCCCCGGATCACCACTACCCTGTGTAGGGCCGGGGAACCAGGTCGCCGCTGACTAGAGGGGATGTAGCTGTGATCTTCGCAGAGAATCCTCACCCCAAGATCGAGGAGGAAGTTGAAACCCGTGACACAGTATTTTAGGACGGGATTAACTAGCTTTTTAGTTAGAAAAAACAGGTATTACGGTGTCAGTGAGTTTGGGGTTCAGACTTAGGTTAAAGCCCTTAAGCCCTAGGTTATCACCTGGTGAGCTCTTCGACGTAGTGATTATCGGTGGAGGTCCTGCCGGGCTCTCAGCAGCACTGTACTCTGCTAGGTTCTTCCTTAAGACTGCGGTAATTACTGAGGTCGTTGGCGGTACACTGAACGAGGCCGGACTAATTGATGACTACATAGGTATCCCAGATATACCCGGATCTGAACTAGCTAAGAGGTTTGAGGCCCACGTAGCGAAGTATAATGTACCGATAGTCACTAGTAAGGTGGTTAAGGTAGATAAGGTAGGGGATCTCTTCGACATCACACTCCACGACTCTACAACCGTGAGGAGTAGAACGATTATAGTAGCTGTTGGTAGTGTTAGGAGGAAGTTAGGGGTTCCCGGAGAGGAGAAGTTCGCTGGGAAGGGTGTGAGTTATTGTGCCCCATGTGACGCACCTATGTTTAAGGGTAGAGACGTAGCAGTAGTTGGAGGAGGTAACTCAGCACTACAGGGAGCTCTCCTACTCACCTCGTATGCTTCTAAGGTGTATCTAATCCATAGGAGGAGTAGCTTCAGGGCTTTCCCAGTCTACGTCGACTTAGTTAGGAAGAACCCGAAGATAGAGCTAGTACTGAATTCCGTGGTGATTGAGATAGGCGGGTCAGACAAGGTTGAGTGGGTTAAGGTAAAGGACGTAGTTTCAGGTAGTGTTAGGGAGCTGAAGGTATCGGGGATTATTGTGGAGATAGGTAATGAGCCGCCCAAGGACTTCCTGAAGAGTATGGGACTGGAACTCGACGAGTACGGCTACGTAGCTGTCCTACCGGGTCAGAGAACTAACGTGGAGGGGATCTTCGCGGCAGGGGACTGTACTGGTGGGTCCCACAAGAAGAAGTTTGACCAGGTTGTAACGGCTGTAGCTGAGGGTGCTGTAGCTGCTTACTCAGCTTACGAGTATGTAATCAGTAAGTTCGGTTCAACTCTACTTAATCCAGGCTGAGGAGTAGCTTATCTCCATATACTGGGATACGTTATTATCTGTGAACGCTTAAATATTTCTAGGTTGTAGAAGGGCTTGGCGTGCATAAATTAGGTGGTTAGAGTTTGGTGGAATACCCGCAGGAGCGATCTAAGACTACTACGGTATATGCTGGCGTAACGTGGGACGACATAGTCGGTGCCGCAGCTCTCGCTATAGGGCTAAGCAAGAAAGGGTTTAGAGTCTACATAGACCTACCTGTTAAAGAGGAGTTCAACAACTTGAGGATTGTGAGGTCGTATGCCGTGGGGATCCAACCGAGAAACGGTGTGGTGTTCTCTAGCTCGACCTCCATGATATACAGTAAAGTCAAGAAGATGGGGTATGTATTCAGATACGATGAGAGTGGTAGAGGGGAGATCCTAATGAAGATCAGCACAGTCAATTCCGTTGCTGAGGTAGTGAGGGAGTATCTAGCAACGATAAACGTGGACGTGGAGATACCTCAGCAGATTCTAGACGACATAATAGCTATGAATAATGGAGGAATAAACAAGCTCAGTAAAATTGGGAGAGTAATATACGGGATCCACAAAATCAAGAATAACGATAAGAACGTGAGGTTACTGCTCTATAACTACGCATACAACTCCATACTAACGAAAAACCTGAGATTACCTCAGGAGCTACTGACACTCTACAGTGAGTACGAGAAAGCACTGAAGATTGTTGAGGAGTTAGTAAAGGAGGGTAGGTACATGACTATAGAACCCTATAAGGTGGCCATCATATCATCTAAGTACAGCGATGAGTTCGTATCTAGCAACGTGGAGTATTTAAGGCCGTTCGTCTCGGATATACTTTCCCAACTCTGCCGGCAGAGCAATCCCGCGTTCGTAGTTTACGAGGATTACAGTAACGTCCATGAGGTGAGGGTGTGCGTTAAGTACTCTACCAGCATCGTTAAGGTCGTAGACTCGATACCTAAAGATCTTGTCGAGAAGCTTAACATCGTGACAGCACCTACATCAGTAACTATCGAGTTCCTCAACCCTCAGGAGGCTACATTAGATAATGCTTTAAACTTAGTGAACCAGATGATCTCAAAACTATCTTCAGGGACATCACGAGAGTGAAGAGTTTGTCCTGTAGAGCCGTCGCGGTCTTCGCTAGGAGGATCTACACCAGCTTCAAACCTCTGAAGGTTGTTGAGGCCTTAGTTCTACACTGTGGGAGGGTGATCTTCGCAGGGGATCGAGAGAAGGCTGTGAGAGTAGTTAGTGAGCTAGGAGGTGAAATTCTTGAGTACCCGGACTCCACCATCATACCCGGACTCATCGACTCACATATCCATATGGAGTCTCTAGGGCTTTCTCTGAACTCTATAGACTTGAGGAACGTTAGCTCTATAGAGGAACTTAGAGAGGTGTTGAAAGAGGAAGCTGGGAGGAGTTCCGGATGGATCTTCGGTCGCGGCTGGGATCAGGAGAGGTTTAAGGAGGGTAGATTTCCCACGAGGCACGATATAGATGATGTTCTTGGGGGTAGGCCCGCGATATTGGTTAGGGTCTGCGGTCACATGGCACTACTAAGTACTGCGGCTGCTAGGAACCTTAGGGTGGAGGAACTAGCTGGGGAGAGGGTTATTAGAGATAGCTCAGGGGAGTTTACCGGGCTTGTTGTGGAGGAGGGGGTCGACGTAGCTATGAGGCAGTTCTGGAGTATGGTGAGTGATGAGGAGTTTAGGAAATACCTAGTAAGTGCTTCTGAGCATGCTGTCCGCTACGGTATAACTACTCTCGGTCTCGCAGGTGCTTCTCTGAGGACCTTAAACACCTTAGTAGCCCTATCCTCGGGGAAGGAGCTTAAATCTAAGGTTAGGGCATACCTAAACCTAGAAACATTTATGAAGCTGTCGGAGCTGGGTGTTAGAGCTCCGATAAGCTTCGGTAAGGTCAGGGTAGTAGGGGTTAAGCTCTTTGCTGACGGTTCTCTAGGTGCTAGGACAGCCTACCTCTCCGACCCGTACGAGGATCTCCCTGAAACTAGGGGTGTGAAGTTGTTGGATAGCTCAAGGATGGCTGAGGTCGTTACTTTAGCTGAGGGTCTGGGCTATCAAGTTGCTGTGCATGCTATAGGGGATGCTGCTCTAGATGTGGTGCTGGAGGGTTATAGAGGTGCTAGAGGGAGGCACAGAATAGAGCACCTATCTGTTGTGAGGGATGACCAGCTTAGTAGACTTCAGGAGGTTGGGGTAGTGGGGGTGGTACAGCCACACTTCGTGCTCTCTGACTGGTGGGTAGTGAGGAGGGTTGGGGTAGGAAGGTCTAGCTGGGTCTACAGGTTTAAGACTCTAAGCAAGTTCATCCCGATATCTCTATCGACAGACGCGCCAGTAGAGCCTATAGATCCCTGGGAGAACATATATGCTGCTGTGACTAGAGGTGAGAACGAGGGGGTTGAACTAGCTAGGTACACCGAGAACGAAAAGTTAACCATAGCTGAAGCTCTCCACTACTACACCTACGGCTCTGCTTACGCACTCAGGGAGGAGGAGAACTTAGGGAAGCTTGAGCCAGGCTATCAAGCTGATATGGTGGTCCTAGCTGATGACCCGCTTATCCTCCCGGTCGATGATTTGAGGAAGATTAAGGTACTTGAGGTATTTGTCGATGGAGATAGGGTATATCCAGGATAGGTACTCCAGACAGCTACCGCTAATAGGGCTGGAAGGTCAACTTAAGCTACTTAAGTCCACAGCACTCGTGGTTGGGGCTGGTGGGCTGGGGAGCCCCACACTCCTCTATCTAGTAGCGGCAGGTGTTGGTAGGGTCATAGTAGTCGATAAAGGGTACGTAGACCTTCCAGATCTCAACAGGCAAGTACTGTATACTGAGAGAGATATAGGTAAGCCTAAGGCTCTCGCAGCACAGGAGAGATTGCGGGAGTTAAGTAGCTCCACAACTATTATCGGGTACGTAATGGACGTACAGAACACCGACTTCGAGAAACTTGTAGCAGAGGCTGACGTAGTTATTGACTGCCTCGACAACTGGCCGGCTAGGGCAGTACTCAACGAGCTCGCTGTGAAGCACTCAAAGGTCTTAGTCCACGCCGGTATACATAGCTACTACGGCCAGGCAACGACCGTGATTCCCGGCCAAACACCGTGCCTTAATTGCATAGTGACTAGACCTGCTGAGAGAGGAGAGCAGATACCTGTCATTGGGTACACACCGGCTGTTTTAGGAGCTATAGAGGTCGCTGAGGCTCTCCGAGTACTCCTCGGGGAAAGACCGGCTTTAGCTGGTGAGCTTCTAATAGTCGATTTGAGGAACATGGAGTTCAGTAAGGTGAAGATAAGTAGGAGGATTGATTGTCCCGTATGTAGCTACCGGGGGTAGTTCTTAGGTATAAGTAGCCTACTACCAGTACTACATGTCCATACCCGGGACGCCCATAGCCCAGATTTCTATCTAAGTTAGAGCACACTACCCTATAGTTAGCTCTCTATGAGGACCTCATCTTGGGCTATAGGTCGTCCCATATTTTGGGTTACCTACGTTGCCGATATACACGTACTCCACCTCGGACTCCACTGCTACATCTCTTATTTCCAGTAGCTTCTCTAGTAGTGTAAGCATCTCTATCCACCTATCTATGTGCTAGGTAGTGCCCGTTTATGTGGGGTATTAACCTCATAGAGACTGGTCTTTCTCACGAAGAGAATGAGGCAACTTATTCTAGTATGTCTAAATATTATACTCAGGAAACTGGTCTGGCTACGAAGATAAAGCTATCTACAAGTACTAGAAGTACCGTCAGCTCGAAGACTCCTCTTTCCTCTCCTTGGATACTTCCTTGATGTTCTGGCACTTAAGTCTCTTCAGGAAATCGTCGACCTGGTCTAGAGGTATCTTAATTGTGTATAGATACCTTTTAGTCCTAGCCTTAATCTTGGCTATACCTTCCTTCGGCTTCCTGACGACCCTACACTCACTAGCCTTCTCCGATATCTTAATGAACTCCTCCTGGCTTCTCACTTCTATGGGCATGCTCCCTACCCCTACTTCGCTATCTACTTCGATATGAGCTTTTAAGTTTTCAGTTTGGTATGTTGAGACATGGTATGCCTATGGTGAGGTCTATCCCATAACCCTAGGTAGAGGACTTTCGGTCGTAAAGATAAGTTTATATTTTCGGACTAAGTAATACCCTACGTCTATGTAGGTGTTAGATTTGGGTCTGGTAAACTTAGGTAGGTATGTTAATGAGGCTGTTAAGCTCCTCATCGATATGGTGTCCATCCCTACTGTGAACCCTCCGGGAGATCATTACGTAGAGTTCGCTGAGTATGCTAAGAACGTCCTTGAGGGTATGGGTTTCGAGGTCTCTCTAGTAGAGGTCCCGGAGAGCTTTCTAGATCAGTACTACCCGTACGCACCGGCTCATAGGGGGTACCCCAGGTACATAGTCTACGCTAGGCTTGGTAGTGGAAGACCTATCCTCCACTTCAATGGTCACTACGATGTAGTCCCTGCTGGTAGTGGGTGGACTAAAGAGCCGTTCAAGCCGGTGATTGAGGATGGGAGGATCTATGGAAGGGGTACTACAGACATGAAGGGAGGTATAGCGACGTTCATAGCGGCAGTTAAGTCATTACTTGATGAAGGTGTTGCCCTCAAAGGGACTTTAGAGGTGGCTTTAGTACCTGATGAGGAAGCTGGTGGTGCCGGTACAAGGTACTTTGCTGTGAGGAGGTTCTCAGTTCCAGACTACGTAGTGATCGGGGAGCCCTCGACGAGTAGTGTTGTCAGTATAGGTCATAAGGGGATGGTGAGGGGTATCGTCAAGGTCTTCGGTAGGCAGGTACATGGGAGCGTTCCTTGGTTAGGTGATAACGCCTTCATCAAAGCTGCTAGAGTAGCTCTGAGGTTCCTAGAACTCTACGAGCCCGTACTCAAGAGTAGGAGGACCTCAGCTCCTGTAATCTATGAGGAGGGGGTCCACCCAACCATAAATATCGGTGGTTACGCTGAGTCCACATCGAGAAAGGACAATATCGTTCCGGGAGAGTTTAGGTTCAGTATTGATAGGAGGGTCATCCCCGAGGAAAACATAGACTCCGTAGTTGAGGAGATGCGCGAGCTTTTCAGTAGGGTTAGTAGCGAGGTCGGTGCCTCACTAAGCTTTGATGTGTTAAGTAAGGTGGAGCCTTCGATAACCCCGGCAAGCTCGTTGCTGGTTAAGACTCTCGAGGCATGCATATCTGAGGAGCTGTCCGCGGACCCGAAGGTGTTCATATCTCTCGGCCGGAACGACTCCGTATACTACACGAACATGTTGGGCTCTCACGCTGTGAGTTACGGTCCTGGAGTGGAGGATGTTGCCCATGTACCGGATGAATACACGACCATAGAGGAGATAGAGAGGGCTCTAAAGGTCTACAGATGCGGAGTTAGAAGGCTCCTCTCAGCATGATCCGCATGGGATGCTTTACAAGTAGCGGTCTCAACTAGATAGAGTCCCTACCTCAAGTGATACACATCTCCAGCATCGATGTGGTGTTTCAACCCACTACTCAACACTACCAGCCTCCCAAGCTTATCCAGAGATATAGCCTCCCCAACAATTTCTTTCCCATCTACAGTCACGACCCGTACGGTCCTACCGATCGTAGCTGACAGCTCAAGCCATTGGGCAGTGATCTTCCCAACTTCACCTACCGATAAGTAGTTATAGTACGATCTGAGTCTCGCTAGTATAACAGCCAGTAACGTAGCTCTAGGTACTGGCCGACCGGTGAGTTGGTGAAGTGTTGCTGCCGTGCTTCTCAGTTCCTCAGGGATCTCATTGTTCGCGTTAATACCCACACCTACGAGCAGGAACTTAATCTTATCGGCCTCCGCCTCCCCCTCTACGAGAATCCCGGAAACCTTCCTGTCACCCACGAGCACGTCGTTAGGCCACTTAACTCTAGCTTCAAGTCCTAGGACAGCTGTTACAGCCTCTGCTACTGAGACCCCCGCAGCGAGGCTGAGGACATGGAGAGGGCCGGAGAAATCGGGCCTCACAACTACTGTGAACCAGAGACCACCTGGAGGTGCGAACCATCTCCTCCCTAACCTCCCCCTACCAGACCTCATCTCACCGCAGACTACGGTAGTCCAGTTAGTAGCGTCGGAGTGTGCTAGCTCTCTAGCTATGTCTTGAGATGATCTATCACAACTCTCGAAGTACGTGACGTTCGCCTCTACGCGGTTAAGGGTGAGGAGATCCCGAATTTTCTGTAGTTCATCTAGCATCGGTATACGATAGCCTAGTCCGGGCCTGGCCTCGACAGGGATCCCCCAGCTTCTGAGACTGTCTATGACCTTATGGATATAGGCCCTCGAGATTCCTAGCTCCGTAGCTAGACTCTCACCACTTACGTAGCTCCCCGTGCGTAGTCTTGCTAAAACCGAGAGAGCCCTCCTACCTAGCATCACATTACTGTTAACCTAAACTTTTTAAATCTTAATCTGGCACTGGGTTTACGGTGTAATCAGCTGAGGAAGATCCCCGATTACGTACTGATAGTGTTCACTGTATCGGCGATAGCGCTCGGGGCTTGGATCAGATTCAATATCGGTCCCATACCCTACACAATGCAGAATTTCGGGGTTGTCCTAGCGTCCCTACTTCTAGACCCTAAGAGAGCTGTTACTGCTATAGCCCTATACTTAGCTATGATAGCTATAGGAGTACCGGTTACTGCCGGTTCAGCACTCGGACCGTACGCGCTTCTGGGTTATACAGCTGGGTATCTATGGGGGTTCTTAGTGTCAGCACCTCTAGTCTCAGTATTGGTGAGAATATATCTGAGAGCTAGAAATAAGTGCCTAGACCGTCTAAAGCCCGGCGATGTGGCTATGTCAGTAATTCTTGTTACGATTGGCATGCTCCCGACCTACCTGCTAGGTTACATCGTCTTCAGGTACTATGCCCTGTTAACACCCCAGCTACTTAATTGGGCTACCGCCGCAGCTACCTTTGCTGGGTTTTATGGTGGTAGGGAGCTGGCTTTACTTACTGCCTCGGTCCTCCTATTTCTACCGCAGGACGTGCTAGTAGATCATTTACTAGCTGTTTTGGTAGCTGGTAAGGTTTGCTCGTATCTTGAGTCTAAGGGTGTCCTGGCTGGCGAGTGCTGTAATCGTTAGGAATCTCTCAGTAGGTATTCGAGGGATGGGAATCCTCGACAACGTCAGCTTCGAGGCGGATCCAGGTACTATCTGGTTAGTGTACGGTGACTGCGGAACTGGGAAGACCACTCTAGCTAGGGTTCTCTCAGGAGCTATACCTGCTATATATAGAGGATTCGAGGTTCAGGGAGATGTCTACGTGTTCGGGTATAGACCTTCTGAGGCTTTGAGTAGGGGCATCACGATGTACGTACCGCAAGACATATCACTCACATCTATAACTACGTCAGCATCTGAGGAGCTCGAGGCTCTAGGGCTCGGTAATAGGGTTACTGAATTACGGGGGGCTGTCGGGGAGCTAGCCGACCGGAGATTTACGTCGCTATCAGCTGGTGAGAGGTATGGTGTGCTCTCGGTAATGGCGGCATTACTCGGTAAGAAACTCATACTACTCGACGAGCCCTCCAGCTATCTGGATCCTGAGTCGCTTAGTGATGTCCTCGATGTTTTGAGGAGCTATGCTGAGAAGTCGGGTTCCACCATCATCGTCTTCGACCACGATCCCCAACCCTATCACGGTAAGGTAGATGGTGCTATGGATCTAGGTAGGAGGACTCGGTGCTTCCCTCCAGCAGATTTAGTAGTTAAGCGCCGCGTACCGGGTGATCTGCTACTTGATGCTCACGAAGTTAGCCGCAGATTCGGTGGTAGGAGCCTCTTCTCTAATGTGTGTTTGAGGGTGTATGCGGGGAGTGTAACAGCTGTTGTAGGGCCTAACAGTTCCGGGAAGACTACTCTCTTGAAGATTCTGCTGGGCTTAACTAGGAGTTCGGGAGGTGTAATACGGAGGTACTATAGGAGGGCTTTCTACTTACCTCAACTCTCAAGCTACTGGATTCTCACAGACACCTACGGAGCTTTAAGGAAGCTCGGTTGCTTACCTTCTGTGGTGGCTGCGGCAGGGATTTCCGGGCTCGACACCAGCTCTCTTAGTTTAGGTGAGGTTAGAAGGTTATCTATATATGCTGGTGTTTACGGAGAGAGTGATCTAGTAGTCATAGACGAACTGTCCCTCGGTATGGACCCCGCATCCCTTAAATGCGTTAAGGATGTCCTCGACGATGCTAGGGAGATGGGTAAGGCCGTGGTCTTCGCAACACACAGCGAGTATGTAGCAAGATACGTCGACCCAGACAATGTGGTTAGGTTGGGGTGAGGAGGTTGGCTACGGAAGTTTGTAGGAAGTTGTTGAGTAGGGTCAGCCTGCTAGTACTAACTATCTTATTTATGGCCGTACTTATCTTAGCTGATGTCTCGGTAGTAGTCCCATCGCTACTGCTTTGCTGCCTATCCTTCCTTCTCGGTCGGGAAGTTGTAGCTAGAACAGCTAAAGCTGCTACTGTGTTTACCGTGTCTTTCTTCGCTCTGTCATCGCTATCTCAAATACTCGTGTTGGGACAGCCTTATGTTCTAGGTAACGCAATAATGTCTGCTAAGATGTTCTCCCTGGCTTTAGGCTCTGTAGCTATAGCAGGTAACGTCTACAGGTATCTACTACGTAGAGCCTACTCAAACTGGCAGATACTCTCACTATTTCTAGCTATGAGAAGCCTTACCGAGAGTTTTCTAGCACTCTCGGAAACCCTAGAAGCAATCAGAGTAAACTACGGTTACAGCAAGAGAAATCCTCTGTCTATGATTAAGCTGGTAGCTAGTACCGCCCCACTCCTACTGTTAGATATAGTACTAAGGAGATTCGAGGCCATAATCACTATGCTTCCAGGAAGTAAAAATAGGTAGAAATCCTCTGTACACGTCTTTAGGTACTGGAGGTACCAGTGGAGAAAAGCCCGGCCTCCATCAAGGCCTCCACAGCTATTCTAGCAGCTACCCCGCATACCTTACTGCAACTATGTCTAGCACCACTCTCAACGAATTCTTTCCATTCTTTAGGATCTCTCAGGTTGTAGTACCTATTGAAGAGCTTTAGATGTATGTCACGACATTTAACACCCCCAAACTCCTCTCTGAACCTATCAAGTACCTTCATTCCGACCTCCATCGCTTTCGCATAGTCCGCTGACTGAAACGAAGGTTCGAGCTTTCTACGGCCTAGTACTAGACCGACAGCCATTAAGGCCCCGAGTACGGCCCCACATACTTCACCAGATAGAGCTACCCCTCCTGAGAGGGGGGACGCTGCTCTGAAAGCCCCGGGATCCTCAAGACCTAGTGTGTCCTGAAGTGCTTTCAGAGTCATCTGAGCACAACCTCCGTAGACCCTGTGCAGCTCCTCCGCTAGAGAGGAGGCTCTCGAGGCTAGATCCCTTACTTGATTCAACGAGACCCTGATAGAATGCTCCGCATACTTTTTATGTTCACAATACTGCCTTACCTATACCTACAGGCCCGGGCCCTACGTAGGGTAGGGGTGCGATTCGGGGACGGGCCCGCGGCTGGGTCCCTAGGGTGGGGTACGGTTGTAAATCCTCCGCGAAGAACTTGCACCCTCAAGAGCTGGGGGTCGGTCCTAACTATTAATGCTCTGGGTATCTAGCCTATGCTTCAATAGTAGGAGTGATGCTACAGTCTTAGCATCAGCTACCGGTTTTTCCAGTACTGTTGCTAAGGCCTCGCTGAGCTCTAGGCTTACGACCTCTATTAGTTCCCCGGGCTCCGGGTTGCTCCCAACAAACCTAAGTCCTTCAGCTAGGTATACGTGGAGAACCTCATCGCTGTAGCCCGGCGACATGTAGAGAGAACTTAGCTTAGTGAGCTTCGTAGGTTCGTACCCTACCTCCTCAATAAGCTCTCTCCTAGCAGCATCCTCAGGTGACTCACCAGGCTCGACCCTACCAGCAGGAACCTCAAGGATCCAGTCACCGACCGGTGCCCTAAACTGCTTAATGAGCAGGACTTCCCTCCCCCTGAGAGGAATGACAGCAACAGACTGACCAAACAGAACTACATCCCTAACGAACCTCCTACCACTATAGGAATACTCCCTCTGAACTAGAATGACCCTCTTACCCCCACACAGAACCCTCTCCTCAACTAACTCAACCATGACCCCACCAACAAATAATCCCTACGTACACCCATTAAATAACCACGGAAGTCAGTGACCCGAAACCTAGCTCACCACTCACCCAATCTAGCCCTCATCACACAACACTACAGTAACTAACCACAATATAAGGTTATAGAGAACCTTCTCTACAGAGCTTGTTTTTTAAGTTTTTGTTGCGTTTGCTACGTCTGCACATTTATTATGTAGGAATTTGATATGTGAGGTGTAAATAGTGTATAGTATAAGAACCCTCATACCAGTACTACTCCTAATAACAGTAACTGCTGGAGCACTAGCTATGTGGTCAGATACACTGAAAATAAGTGCTACAGTAGAGACTGGAGAAGTTGATGTAGAGTTCGTTGGCACCCCAGCAGTCTACGAGGGTGACGAGTACGGTAAGCCCTGGGTAGCAAGCTGCTCTGCCACTCTAGTCGACGTACAGAATGAAGACGAGGGTAACCCGACAGGCGATAACGACGCAGAGTTAGTAATACATGTCACAAATGCTTATCCCTGTTACTACTGTAAGGTCAATAATGTAGTAGTTAAGAATACTGGTACCATACCTGTAAAGCTAAAAATAGTTGGTGTATATGCTGATAGCGTCAGTTGCACATCTTATACCGATCCTAGTACTGGAGAGACTAAGTATTCTTGCGATGTTGACGGGGATGGAAAGGCAGACTTAATCGTTTGGGGCTGTTTCACTACCCTAGAAGGATATCAGTTAGAGCCTGGATATACGAAATCTTTCACAGTAGATCTCCACGTCGAGCAGGATGCTGAGGAAAGCTCTGAGTACGTTATAAAGATAATAATTAAAGGTATTCAGTGGAACGAATACAGTTAAAACCAGAGCTAGCGATTTTTTATTTTATTTAGTTGCGTTTTCATATTTCATATGGTGGTGAGAGATGAACGATGAGGTTCTAGCCTGCGTAGATAATTTCACTGGCTGGGCTTGGATAGGATTCATACTTCACGGAAGTAACACGAAAATCCTCACATCCTCAAGCTTTCATGTATGGACATATCCTGACGTAAACATCGTAAAGGTCTTCATTTACGGTCCATTCGTGAATTCCGCTAAGTCTAAGGTATGGGAGGACGTAGACTCACATGAGATGCGTGACAATCTACAATTATATGGGGAACCATTCCCAGATGTGGGAAGTAAAGATACAATGAAACTAGAGAAAAGTTTAAGGGCTGTAGTTTGGATCTACTTAGAAGGTGAGGAAACACCGCTACTTTTACTTAAAGTAACTGTAAATAACTGACTTGTTTAAGCTCTGGCAGTAGCTTATAAGGTCTTGCTGTAGGTGTAGCGTTGTCTATTTAAGTAAAGATTACAGAAAAAATGGGGAGTTTAGGATGTTTAACCTTCAAGAAGACAGTCCGAAGTTATGTAGTTCTTTAAGTACTGTAGGAGGGGGGATTCTATGCATGAAGAAGACGAAGTCTTTAAAATAGTTCTTATTAAAGTCCTCGACGCGCTTTTCGATGATACTAGGGTGAAAATACTAAATATTCTCAGAGATAACGAGATGGTCAGCTTTAGGTCCCTATCTAGGAGGCTAGGAATAAACCACAAAAAGCTGAAGAGGAATATTAATTTACTAGTGAAGGCCGGTCTCGTAGAAGAAGTACAAATAATGGTTTCAGATGGTAGAATTTACAGAGCTTACCGCTTAGGGAAGGATATTAATAAAGTCCTACGCTCTAAATAATCCTGCAGACTCTGCCCAGTATTTCCATCCTAGCTTCATTCTTTAACCACTAGGTCGTAGTCTCTTACTACACAGAGATTCTACTTGAAGATGCGGTTTACTAAGGTTGTTGCTATTAGTAATGATCGATCTAGATTAAATCTACGAGTTCCTTGTCTCTTCCCTACTTGATGTCTAACTAGGTGGTGGGAGCAGTTCCCTGAGTATGAGTCCACTCCTCATCTTACTTCCACAGGAAAGACCCGGACCCCCACGTACGCTTGCCACGCTGCTCTTAACTGTATGTGTACTCCTTTAGGTGTATCCCTTCAGGGGAGATGAACATTATCGACTACACGAGAACGTAGTTAGGACATAAACCTACGAGTTTTCATATAATTAGTTAGAAGTATTCAATTACTAAAGGATACTACAACACGTGAGGCTTAGAAAGTATTTATTAGTTAGATTAGAAATTAAATCATAGTGAGGTCTGTTTATATTATGCATCACGCTGACGAGAAAAGAAAGCAGAACATAGAGGGGGTTTCATGCCCTGATATTGCCGACTCATGTTTATGGACTTTGACTTCTCTTGTTAACTTACTTAGAGATGATATAAGAGTTTCCGTGTTATTAGAGCTGTCCGTCCATGGTTCATGTAGTTTAACTGCCTTGTCAAGAAGACTTAAGGTAGGGTACAGGAAGATCAGGAGGGCTTTAGAACAGCTCGAGTACTTTGGATTGGTTCAAGTCTCTCTCATCTCGATAGATGGAAATCAGAAGTATAAGTTCTATTCCGTTAATGAAGAGCTGAGGTGTGTACTAAAGAATGTATTGAAGTAAGGAGCCTAACATCCTGTTCCTACGACGTATAGAGTAAAGCATGGATAGACCACGAATATTGAGTAGTAGAGAGGTAGGGAGGATGTCATAAGGTCATCATCATGTTCGTTGAAGCAGGGAGCTCTCCATAATAACATAACCTTAAGGTCGCCGTCCCCACTAGATACACCACCCTAACAACTCTGCCTTACTCAGTCCAGCAAAGCTTTACGAACGTAGCCCCTAGTTTACGTAGGATTTCAAGAGAGAGGTAAAGCAGGATAGTAGGGTGTTGTAAACGCATTTGCCAGTATCGTAGTTATTCTATGTAATTAGACAGAAGAAGGTGGGAGAGTTAAAACCCCTATTTGCTAGCTTCTCTAGGCTCTTCGTAGTAATATGTAACCTGCTTACCTACGACTACATACTTAGAGGAAGCCTTTAGTATTGGCGCCTCCTCAAGTCTAGCCAGCTTCACAATATCCTCAGGGCTGGATACTCGTACTTCTATGGGGTTCCTACCCTCAATGTGCTCTACCTTTACTATAAGGTCTCTGTACCTACGCTCAAATTTCGCCAATGATTGAGTACCTACTGATTTCGAGATATGTAGGAAGGCTAGGAGGGCTGCGGAGATAGTGCCCGCAGAGGTCGCAATGACCGAGAGAGTTCTCATGGTAGGTACCTCCAGTCCGAAGATATATTGCTTATCGTAAATTGTTGATTTCTCCTCCACAGGCTCGACGTATTTGAGATCCCCACTCATTAACTGTGCTCTATTCCTCACGACATCGAAAGAGAGTATCAGAGTATGGTTTCCACTATCTCTCCTAGACCCAGTCTTAACCTCTGTTGCGTGGTCGAAGTACGTGTTCACTTGGAGAATGAAGGACTGTAGTCTCAGCCCGACACCCTTGCAGAGGTCGTCCATGAGCTCGATAACCCTGTCTATATCAATGTAGTAACTTGTTGAGAACTCTCCCCTGAATTCTCCGGAAAAGTTTAGATATCTGTAGAACCACCCATCAGGATGTTTCAGAACCAACTCGATCCTCACGGAGCCTGAGGAACTCGCACCTTCAACTCTGTATCTGTAGCTTATGTTAATTCCCTCCACTAGGTTCAGGTAAATCGGTAAGTTCGTTTTCACTGGGATAGTAGAGCTCCCGTAGATCTCTGCGGGGTACTTTAAAGTGAAGTACGCGTCGTAAGTAGATAGCTTGCTATACTTGTAGAGGACTACCTGTCTAGCTACGTAAGGCTCCACTCTATATGCTAGGAAACCTGTTAGCCCCCCAATTACAGCTATAACTACCGCAGCTACTAGTGCGAAAGTAAGTAGGTGATCTACAAACCTATGGGTAGACCTCGATTTCAAGACGCATACCCACTACATCTTAGAATAGAAAAGTATTAACTTGTTTACATGTTCTATGCCTAACTAAGCCGATTAATAATGCTGAGATAATTACTGCTACAGGCACCATGAAGTACCCCGAGAGTTTTATACCCCCTCGAATAACTAGAGTTAGTGTGCCTACCTTAGGTATACTACCGACCACTACACCTATTAGAGACTCCCTACTAACCTGAAACGGGTCTGGCTCCGGGTTAGCGTCACCCTTAGTTACCAGCTTCTCCCCCTTTACACCCACCACCCTATGAATCACGATAGTGGAGTTCAATCTAAATGCTATTATGTCACCTACTGAGAGGTTAGCTGGTTTACCTACTCTCACTAGGGCTATGTCCCCGATATCCAGTGTAGGCCTCATACTACCGCTAACAATTACGAGAGGAACCACCCTCGTATAAAGGGAGACGAGTATTGTTAGAGCTACAGCGTAGGCAACTATCTGAGGTAGGTACGTCCTTAATTTAGTAGAGGCCTTCCTAAGCTTAAGCTCGGAGGCTCTACCCAGCTCCCTAAGTGTTGGGGTTCTGTGTAGCAGGTAGAGGGCCAGCCCGTAGTATATTAGAACCGATGTAGCTGTCCAGGCAATACCTAGGCTGGAGGTATTAAGTATTAGGGGGGAGAACCTCCAGTAACCGTCCACTACCAGCCTGAAGATTGCGGCAGCTACGAAGCCTCCATATACGTGTATGAGTGTCACAGTTAGGTTGAAGGCTACGTCATTGAATAGTGAGAGTAAGGTTGTAGAACCTCTGAGACTGCTTATGTAGTTAGTAATCGCCGGCACGGTTCTACCAACGAACAGCCCGATTAAAACCCCCAAAACCACGACAGCAGCCCTCCTCCTAAGGAGGGAGAGGGTCAGGCTCCTGGAGACCTCAGTACTTAGAACCTGAACTAGGAACAGCCCTAAGCTTATAGAAAGTGAGAGAATGTCTGATCGAGGTTTAGAGACAAAGCCTAAGACGAAGCCGAGAACTGTGTAGAGGAACACTAAAACTAGAGATATGGAGAGAGAGCTGTACACATCTATAGAGCCGAGACCTCTACGCCAAGCAACTAGAGGTAGGGAGAGAGCTGTGAGTAGGGCTAGAGCTGAGTAAGTAGCATAGAAACCGTAGAAACCCCCCAACACTAAGGCTAGGTTAGGTAGGAAGAAGAGGGCTAGTAAGAGAATTGCGTAGGTGAACTTCGTGTAAGGAGAAAAACTAAAAAACACTTTAATCACTCTGAGGTTGAGGTCCCAATGTTTATAGATGCCTTAGCTACCCCACTACCTATATTAGTTGTAATATAAGCTTCGTTATCGAAGGACTTATCTTTTAAGCTGTCCCATTTACTACCTAAGAGCTCATCTGATGGTTTGAACTTCAGATATACCAAGACGCTCTCACCTTGTCTAAGAGGCTGACTCAGAGTTATGCTTACTGCAACGACATTTCCTTCATTATCTACCGTGTATGTAAAGTTCTTTCCTTCTTTCAGAGTTCGCACACATCCATCTGTACCCAATATGTATACCCTGACCTTACCGTCCTGCCCGTCCACTACGTCGAAGTGGAAGTCGTAGGTATCGGTGATTTCTATCTGTGTTATCCCGCTTCCAGATATCCATATAATACCGAAGAATGTTCTTGGGGCGACGGCTTGGACCTTACCGCCTTGAAGTATGACTTTGATAGAGTCTAGAGGTGACCCGAGATAGGCAGGACATACACCAAAGTTTGTATCTGTATGTCTAAACTCCTTTGAAACGGTGAGTTTCGGAGGGGACATTGCCAAGCCGAAGTTGTTGTTTGTATTGGAGGATCCAGGTCCTACTGACACTAAGATTACGTAAGGTGTTGTGAAGTAGTAGCCAGGTAGGGCTGTAGCCACCACAGTGTAATGTCTCCACATTAGTGTATATATTCTGAACTCGTAGTAGCCATCACTCCTCGTCGTATCCGTTCCAACAATATTTCCTAGGTCGTCGAGTAGCTCTATGTGTACGCCAGGTAGGGGCTCCTCACCAGCATCCCACACTCCGTTTTCGTTCACGTCATTGAAGACGTAGCCACTTATGGTAGCATACATCCCCTCTACCTCATTCCACTGAATGTACCGTAGATGTATCTGCACCTCGTAGGTAGCTCCCTCCTCAGCTACCTGAAGTACCTCTAAGTATATAGTGTACTCTACCTCATCTCCCGGATCTATCTGCGAGAGACCGGGCTCGAAAACCACGATAAGTCCATCCGGGATCTCCGGTAGCTCGTAGAACGGTCCTATAACCGGTATTGTGCCGACGTTTACGACTGTGAATTTAACTACGCAGCTATAGCCTG
>JAGDWD010000003.1:71000-107057 GCA_023255955.1 Desulfurococcales archaeon
TCCTGTCTCTACTGTAGCACTTATTTTCAGTGTATCTGACCACATAGCTAGTGCTGACGCTGTAACGACTAGAAGGAGGAGGATGGAGGAAAAAGATATTACTGTTCTATTCACGTATCCTCACCTCATACTCTTAGTTTAAGCTCTTACTGAGGACCGGGAATGGGGGTTGGAGAGACCTCATTCCATTGTGCGAATGTTAAGTGTATCTGGAACATGTACGTCGTGCTCTCCATAGCTTCCTGAAGTATCTCTATATGCAGTTCGTACTCACTACTTTCGCCTGGCTCTATCTGCGTATCTTCAGGTATCACTAACAATACTTCCAGAGCATCATCGTCTATACCTTCGAACCTATACTCAAGAAGCTTTACCGGTATTGTGCCGACGTTTACGACTGTGAATTTAACTACGCAGCTATAGCCTGGATATGCGTTAGAAATTGTTACGATGAGGTCTAGGTCGTTATTACCTGTAGGGTTATTCGGGTCCTCGTCCTCAACTTCATCTAGAGTGACGGAGCAGTCTGCTACCCAGGGCTTACCGTACTCGTCACCCTCGATACATGAGTAGTCTCCGAACTCTACATCAACTTCTCCTGTCTCTACTGTAGCACTTATTTTCAGTGTATCTGACCACATAGCTAGTGCTCCAGCAGTTACTGTTATTAGGAGTAGTACTGGTATGAGGGTTCTTATACTATACACCTATTTACACCTCACATATCAAATCCCTACATAGTAGATGTGCAGATGTAGCAAACGCAACAAAAACTTAAAAACAGAACCACCATCACCACTTAATTCGGTAAGGTATTGAGCGTGTGATTAGCCACGGGAATTTGAGGATTTAAGTAAGATGTTGTAGCCGGTGAGGATCTGATATTAAAAGTACTTAAGAGGGGTATGAACCCGTTCATGTGTTTCCGTATTTGCATGATATGCTGTGTGTCCTCACTATAAGATAGGGGTTTCTGTCAGTTGATGGCGTAGTCATCAGTACTTATCAGCAGCGCCGGTCTTCATCAGCCAGTACCATAATGTAGAGTTAGAAAATAACATTTTCGCTGAGGTCTTCTTTGCTGTCGGTGGGTACGTATAACGGTCCTGTCTTAATTATCCTTGGCTAAAGTTTTCCATATCCCTGAGCTATCTTCCTCTTCTCGGTGTTTCCGCATTGAGGGCAGGTGAGCTTGTCTCCGGAGGGTTTGAGGGTTGCTCCGCACTTACTGCAGCTAGCTAGTACCACACCTAGCTTAGGGTCTCGGATGGTTAGTAGGTATGGGGGTGTCCGGTTAAGTACTCTAGCTCTCACGAAATCCCCTATCCTCAGGTGCTCGTAGATTTGCTTTACCTCACCGGTTTTCTCTGCTATCTGCGTCGCATGGAGTATACCTGTGAAGGGGTACTTGAGGGGTAAGTTGTTCACGATGTATATTTTGGATCTAGCGATGTCCTCACGTACCTCGGTGATCACGGCTATGACTATAGCTCCTTGCTGAGGTAGTGTTACGGCCTTAAACGGCCTCACTGACACGACCTTGTTTATACGGTCCCTCAATACCTGCCCGATTACTGCTGCCCTCAACCTGTAGTCGGACTCGTAGGCTCCGGGGCCGGGAAGAAATTCCTCAGCTACACCTAGATACTCTCCCGGAACTGCGACCTCTCGCAACTCTCTACTCATCTCCTTCTTCCTCCGCCTGTACAGTCCTCACAAACCTAAATAACACAACTTTAAACCTGTGTACCCTCCTCCTATGGTGCCTCAATCTCTGCTTAATGACCATGGAGGCCTCGGCCACTACGAGCGGTAGATATCCCTCCTCCTCAGCTACACGCGTAATGACCTCCACACCTCCCGGGGAGTACTTGTGGATTGAGTAGACCTTACCGCAGACCTGGAGAGCACTCCGCAGGAATACTACATCAGCTCCCCGCTTCTTAACACCGAACGGGGGGTTCATGACGACTACGCAGTTACTGCTGGACCTAAGAGGGAGGGTACTCACGTCACCTGCAACAAGGTCGTACATCCCTCTAAATGTGCTTAAGTTCTCCCTAGCGGTGTTGAGGGCTGACCAGTCAATGTCTACGCAGATAGCTGTGGAGGCCCCGAGTAGGAGAGAGCCGTATGCTAGGATACCCGTACCACAACCGAGATCCACGACGGTGGCACCATCTATATCACCCCTCAGGTAAGCATCCCACAGAATGAGAGCTGCTACGTCCCCCGGTGTTCTGTACTGCTCAAGATCCTCACTAGGTTCCTCGAAATCCCTCAACCTATCTAGAGCAACCTCCAGATCGTGCTTATGCCTAACCTTCCTAACCTTCGTCACCTCATCGAGGGTAGGAAGTCGCGGGGGTAACTTGTGAGAGCTCCTTCCCTAAGTACTACCATCGCCTCGGACGGTGTTAGTACGGGCTTCTCGAAGTAGTGGAGGTCGTCGATAGCTATCCTAGGACATGAGGTCACAACGTAAGCCTCTATGCCCGGGCTGTCAATATTCCTCAGTACCTCTATGTTAAGTACAGGTGCTACGTAGATGTAGTAGCTTAACCCCCTCCTCTCTAGAAGCTCTTTGAGGGCCGCAATCAGGGCCGGCCTGTACTGCCCAGCTACACCTACTACCAGGCCCCAGCTCCTAGCATCAACAGCTCTACGCATTTTCTCCAGCCTTACCTTCAGTAACTTATAGACCTCCCCCGCTACGTCCTCCACTACTCCAGTGTAGGGATCTACCCTAAAGACTCTACCCCTCCCTACCGCTAGCCCGACCCCGAGTGAGTGGAATCTACCACCAGATACTACGAGAACAGCATCAACCTCTCCAAGTCCCCCAGGTATGTAGCAACCTAACACTAGTAGAGGACCTACCTCAACTGTGAACCCCCTCTCCTCAAGTCCCTCCTTAATGAGCTTCGACAACTTCTTGTGCTGGTTTGTAGTGACTATAGCTAACCTACCTACCCCGACACCCCGAAGAGCTTTCTCAGCGTTCTCCAGGAGCTTACCTAGGTTAGTGGATGTGTACTCGAGGTCTAGGAAAAGTATTTTGGTTGGGTAGGTAGCTAGAGGGTACGGGTCGTGCCCCACATGCAGGACTAGATCGTACTCCCCGACCCTGCCGGAGTCCAGTAAGCAGGACCCGTAGGTCGGTCCAGCGTCCAGGTAAACCTCTACCTGAAACCTCTCTCTGAGGTACTCAGCGAGCTTCGGGTAGTACCTTTTAAGACCTTCGGGTAACTGGATGAGGACCTTCCTTACCTTCCTACTCGACAACTCTCTCTGGATGCTCCCAAGGTCTAGCTCGTAGTCTCCTAGTAGGAGAACTTCCCCGGTCAAGAGGGAACCTTAGATATTTCTACGATTTCTACTGTAGCAGGTATACCTATCTTGTCCTTAAATCTCCTCATAGCTTCCTTAGCTGCTTCTATGTGTTGCTTACCTACTCTTACCTCCGCTACTATGGAGCCTGGGTATAGCCTAGCTGCTAACCCTATCGGCTTCCCGAAAGCCCTCCTCATGCCTTCCTGTAACCTATCTGCACCAGCGAAAGCCATCATCTTATTCTCTCGGAGTACCTGGTGTGGATATACACGAACTATGAGTAGGAACTTATCCTCACCGACTACCTTACTCAGGTACTTGTGAGACGCTATTCTAGCTGCCTCGAGGGCGTTATGCCTTACCTGAGCAGCTTCGAGAGCCTTTAGCAGGACCCTATACTCGTACTCACCCTTAACGTTCCCCATCACGAACTTAGTTATCTTAGGTTGGGGAACACCATCTATGTACTCGTTCCTAGTGTACGCTGGCTTATCCACACCTTTATAGCATCTAGCAGGCCTCACGGGCATTCCTTAGCACCTGCAAGGAGATATGGGAAAGGCCTAATAAGTTTATTTGGTTACCTACTGAGGCCGCTAGCAGAGCGGTTAATAATGAGGAGGGAAATTGATTCTAGGGCTTGACCCGCTAACAGCGAACATAACCTGCGAGGGAGCTAGATCCGTAAGTGAGATTGGGTAAACTAAAAAATGTTTTTACGGGAGGGGTTTGGGTGTTGCGACTTCTACTGCGAATGTGTCCACGTTAGCTTTAGTTACGATAACTGTAGGTGTGGGTATCCACCCTACCGTTGGCTTCCAGTTGAAGTAGCATCTGTAGAACCCTGCGTAAACGGCCCAGTAGCCCTGTAGGAATGGTGACTGAGCTATGGTTGCGTACATCTTACCTGCCCGCACAGCTTCGACAGCGTCGGATATAGCGTCGTAGCCTACTACAATTACATCTACACCGGGCTTCAGTCCAGCACCCTCTATAGCCTGTATAGCTCCTAAAGCCATCTCGTCGTTAGCTGCTATCAGGGCGTCGAACTTCCCCTTAGCTAGTATGGACTCGGTAACGCTGAGGCCCTGATCCCTCCTGAAGTTAGCTACCTCCTCAGCTACTATGACTATACTCCCGTCCCTAACTAGTGGATCTAGAACGTTGTGGAACCCCTTTTTCCTGTCCTCAGCTGCTGTGGTTCCCGGTATGCCGTTTAGTATCACTACCTTCCAGGGCTTAGGCTTCCCACTTGCTTGAAGAGCCTCTATGAGTTTTTGAGCAGCTTGCTCCGCACCCTTAACGTTATCTGTACCTATGAAGACCAGCCTTAAAGCTGGGTTCGCTACATCCCTATCTGTAGTAATGACCGGTATACCTGCCTTAACTGCCTTCTCAAGAGCTGGCTGTACAGCCTCCGCGTGGACTGGGTTGATGAGTATGGCACTCACCTTTAAACCTATTACGGTCTCGATCTGGCTTGTCTGGATTGCTGGGTCGTCCTTAGCGTCATGGACTAGGAGCTCTACGTCAACTCCCTTAGCCTTAAGCTCCTCCACAGCCTTCAGAGCACCGTCCCTAAGAGCTACGAAGTACGGGTTACCTAGGTTACTTACTAGAAGTGCTAGAGTTAGCTTAGCTGGTGTAGCTGGAACTGTAGATACTACTGTAACTGTTGTGGGGGCCGCTGAGGGGGCTGGAGCTAGGGGGGATGGTATCAGTACACCAATTACGAGACCTACTATGAAGAGGATTACTGCTATAGTAAGTGGGGATGTTTTCGGCAGTTTAGATACCCAACTTAATTCTATACTACAGCTTAAAATATTTTATAGCTACTTAACGTACCTAACTCCTCTAGTAAGAGCTGCGGCCGCCGCTACCAGGATGAAGCCCTTCACTACCCACTGGAAGTAGGGATTGACACCTAGAAGTATCAGAATGTTAGTTAGTAGGGTGAGCATGTACGCACCTACAACCGGGCCTAGAGGACTACCAACACCCCCTGAGAGTGTGATCCCGCCTAGGACGCAGGAAGCTATCGCGTCCAGCTCATAGCCCCACCCAGTCCACGGGTAGGCAACCTCAAGTCTAGCATTCATCATGAGGCCTGCTACGGCGTAGTAGCCTCCAGCTAGGATGAAGTTAAATAGCTTAACAGCATCCACCCTAACACCGGAGTACCTGACAGCCTCTTCATTACCTCCTATAGCGTAGGTTACTAGCCCAACGGAGGTTCTCTTGAGTAGGAAGTAGTTGAGGACTCCGAAAGCTATGAAGAGCCACACCATTGTCGGTAGCCCAGCTACCTCCTCGGTAATTACTCTGTACTGTGAGAGACCTACGATAGGTTGGCCCTCAGTTAGTACTAGCACCATACCCCTACCTGCTACTAGGGATGCTAGGGTAGCTACGAAGGAGGGTATCTTAGCTTTAGTTACTAGTAACCCGTTAACTAGACCTATAGCTAGTCCAACCAGTACCCCTACTAGGATGGACACACTTAGAGGGTGACCGAAACGTGTGAAGGTCATGGCTGAGATGGTCCCAGCTAAGGCCATTGTGGAGCCTGGTGAGAGGTCTATGCTACCCATTAGGATGACCATAGACTCCCCGAGACCTAGGAGAGCTAGTGGGGCTGTCTGAAGTAGTAGGATCCTCTGGTTGTAGGGTTCTAGAAAGCGTGGTGAGAGAATGCTGGACGCAGTGATTAGGGCCATGAGAGCTACTAGAGGTCCTCCCAGCTCATACCTTAGAAGCTCCCGAAGAGGCCTCCCCAACTTACTGAGTGAGAGGGATAGCTTACGAGCCATGTCCACGTCCCCCCAGTAACTCTACTAGAAAATCACGGCTTATCTCTGAGGTCCGGTAGGTCCCGACAACCCTACCGTTCACTAGTACCGCAATCCTATCACACAGAGCTAGCGCTTCATCTACATCACTCGTAAGGAGTAGTACTGAGTAACCTTCATCAGCTAGACTCCTAATGAGCTTCCTGATCTCCACTTTAGCCCCAACATCTACACCGAAAGTAGGTTCATCAAGTATTAAGACCTTAGTACGTGCCTTCAATGCCTTCGCTATGACGACCTTCTGCTGGTTACCACCACTAAGGTACATGACCTTGAAGTTAGGCTCCGGTGGTACTACCTTAAGGAACTCTATCCACTTTCTAGCTACGGAGACCTCCCTCCTAGGTACTCTGATGAGCCCTAGCTCAGAGGTTTCCCAGACCTTAGGTAGGATTATGTTCTCAGCTATACTCATGATCCCCACTAAACCCTCGCGCCTCCTATCTTCAGGTACGTAGAATATCCCTAGTTTTAGAGCTTCCACAGGGCTCCTAACCCTGACCCTAACACCGTCTAGGTATACCTCCCCCTTCACTATCTTATTCATACCGATTAGGGCCTTACCGAGCTCGGTCTTACCTGAACCTAGGAGACCTACAACTCCTAGAACCTCACCTGGGTATACCTCTAGGGAGATATCCCTCAGGATAACCCCCTTACCATCCTGTGAGGTTGTTAGACCCACTACCTTAAGTCTAGGCACGCCCGCGTTCCCACCTTCAGCACCTTTCTTAGCTGGGTAGAACCTCTCAATTTCTCTACCGAGCATGTGCTTCACTACCTCACTAGGGTCTGTTTTACTAACCTCAGATGAGAAGACCTTGTAGCCATCTCTAAGTACTGTGACTCTATCAGCTACGGCGAAAACCTCCTCAACTCTGTGAGTAACGAAGATCATGGACTTCCCCCTAGCTTTAAGCTCCTTCATGACTTCGAAGAGTCTTTCAGCTTCTACAGCTGTCAAGGGGCTGGTCGGCTCATCTAAGCACACTACGCTAGCGTCCTCCGCTAAGGCTCTAGCTACCTGTACGAGCTGTTTCTCTCCGATACCGAGGACACCTACCTTAGTCCTCGGGTCGATGCTCAGCCCGACGATCTCCAGGTACTTCCTCGCTATTTCCAGGATATCACTAGTCTTGAGTGGTGCTAGGACTCCCCCATTCTTACCTAGGGTGCCCAGTACTATGTTCTCAGCTACTGTTAGGTTAGGTGCTAGGGTAGCTTCCTGGTGTACTAGGGTTATACCGAGCTTCTTCGCGTCCCGCACGTTCCTTATGCTTACCCTAACCCCCTTGAAGTAAATCTCCCCCCTCGTCGGGCTGTAAACCCCTGCTAATACCTTCACGAAGGTGGACTTACCGGCCCCGTTCTGACCTACTAGTGCGTGTATCTCGGAGTACCTCAGGTCGAAGTCAACACCCTTAAGGGCTACCACACCCGGGAACTCCTTAACTAGTCCTCTAGTAGCTAGTAACTCAGAGCTCACGTACCTCACCACGACCTACTAGGAACTCCTCGACCTCCTGCCTAGCGGGGACGCTCTGAGCCCCGACCCTGGTGATCTTCAGAGCTGCTACAGCGTTAGCGAAGAGGACCGCTCTCTCCAGATCCATACCTTCGTAGATAGCTACCGCTAGACCGGCATTGAAGGCGTCCCCAGCACCCACAGTATCAACTACCCTAACCTTAAATGCCGGTACGTGCTTAACCCTCCCTCTAGTTACTAGGAGAGCTCCGTCAGCACCTAGAGTCACCACTACGGCCTTAAGCCCCAGCTCAATAAGCTTCTCACTAGCTCTGAGAACTCCATCCAGGCTCGAGCTATCCACCCCAGTTAGCTGTGATAGCTCAACCCTATTAGGGGTCAACACATCAACGTATTCAAAGACCTCGGTTTCCAACCTCCGAGCAGGTGCTGGGTTCAACACCGTCACCAGACCCAGCTCCTTACACCTACGTAGAGCATAGAAAACAGTATCTAAGGGTACCTCAAGCTGAGTTAGGAGCACCCTAACCCCACTCTGGAGGTCTGCTAAAGCTTTCTCAACATGCTCCGGCCTCAGAGAGTCATCAGCACCTGGAGCAACAACTATCATATTCTCCCCAGTACCCTCATTTAACAATATGAAGGCCACCCCCGTATGAGTACCCACATCCACGTAGGTGTAGCCTACATTAACCCCCTTAGACTCCACATCTCTGAGCACCAACCTCCCCAACTCATCCCCACCAACAGCACTCACAAGATAAGTAGGAACCCCCAGCCTAGCACACCCAACAGCTTGATTAGCACCCTTACCACCCGTCAACACAAGAAACGAAGAACCCCTAACAGTCTCACCTGGAGACGGGAACTTCGCGGTTTTAATGTAGAAATCCGCGTGTATACTCCCAACAACCAGTATACTCAGTGTAGCCCTATGAACCTATTACCCATACGATATTTATACCTTAGAACTTAAGACATTTACTCAGATCCGACTAAAGAAACTGAACCCAAAAGAAATTCTATTTCCTCTAGCTAAAAATACTACGACTTAACTAGAAGTTACTACAGCACTAACTCGATTCAGGCTTAGGAGTCTAGCCCTGCACTTCCACAATTTTGTAAGAGTCAACTAGAAAACTAACCTTTGGGGTAGCGGGGCCCTCCTCTAGAAGCTGTTCTCCAACCTGAAAAGGCCGCACCTACACCTTCCGTACTTTCTAAGCTCCTCGACATGGTATACGCACGGGCATACTGTTTTCTCGGATATCTCCGTCCTGCAGGGGCAGTAGGGCTTCCCGAAGTCTTCTACTCTCTTTACGAGTAACGGTATTAGCTTATAGTTCACCTCTACTTTCCTACCTAGTACTTCGGAGAGCTTCCTACTGTACTCCTCGTACTGCTTCCTAAGGGTTTCGTATAGCTCTATCCTACTCCTCAGGACCTCCTTAAGCTTTAGGAGAATCTGGATCGGGTCCGGGTCGTCTATCCTTAGCTTGGAGCCGCCGCTCCCGACTACCACTAGGGGTAGTACGTCAACACCTAACTCAAGAGCTAGAGCTATCGACTCCTCTTCATGTGTAACTACTACCTTAAGGTCTATGAGGTCTTCAAGCCCCTCCACCTTAATAAGCTCCTCAAGAACCTCACACTCAGCACAGCCGTAGTCAGCTGTGTAGAGAACTACGTAGAACCTAGACCTCTCAAAAGCCCTCAAAACACCGAGGTTCTCCCTCCTTAACTCAACGACCTTCATCTAGCGACCCCCTCCTACTGACCCCTTAAACACTACACTGTTTCTTCCTTTTGTAAGTCCTTGTGAGCACAGATCCCAAAAGCGGGTGAACATCACGTAGGAAATCAGAGGATCTACAAGCAGAGTTCATAAAGAAATACCACAAAACACTATTATCGTTAATAGGTTCGTTAGTTGGGCTATGGATAGATCTAAGAAAGCGGGTGAATTAAGCGAAAACGATGTAGAGGAATTCCTGGAATCCTATTTGAAGGATAGGCAGATATCGGGAAAATCTATTTATGATTACTGGCGTGCCTTAATGAAGTTCCTAGAGCATATTAGAGAATATTGCCAAGAATACCGAGAATGTCGTAGATAGGATACTACTACCTCTTATGCCTCCTCTTAGCCTCGGTAAGGCTTCTCCGGCAGCTTCCTATTAGCTAGTACCGCCTTCGTTATAGTTGCTGAGTATAAGCACACTTCAGAAGTTGAAGAGGCACTTACGTTCTCGACGGAGAACCCTAGATCGGTTATAGGGCACACTATCTATGTATCTTGTTTCTAGTATATGCTGATTTATCCATAGCTTTTATAGCATCTAGTAGGTCTTACAAAAATTCTTTAGTACCTGCTAGTAGATATGAGGAGGGTCCGATATTTATTTGGTTTAAGTAATAGGTTGGTGGAGTTAGATGATGAGGAGGGAGATGCTTGTCTTCCTGATTTTGGGGCTTGTTTCGCTGACTGCTGATATGGCTTATGAGGGGGCTAGGTCTGTGAGTGGGGCGTTTTTGGAGAGTCTTAGGGCTGTGCCTGTAGCTGCTGCTGTAGTGGGTTCTGGTGAGCTTGTGAGTTACTTGATGAGGTTTGTTGGGGGGTTGGTAGCTACTGCGTTCAGGTCTTCCAGGGTTTTGTGGGCTACGATAGTCCTTGGTTACGGTGTTAACTTAGTGGCTATACCGGCGCTTGCCTTCGTGGGTAGGTGGGATCTTGCTGTAGTTCTGTACCTGGTGGAGAGGGTGGGTAAGGGTTTGAGGGCCCCGGCACGGGATACTGTTCTTGCTGAGGTAACTTCCGGGATTGGTAGGGGTAAGGGCTTCGGCATACATGAGATAATGGATCAGGCAGGTGCTGTTGCCGGGCCTCTCATAGTGTCCTGGGGGATACTTCACGGTGGGTACGGACTGGCCTTCCTCTCCCTAGCTTTCCCAGCAGCTATATCGGTGCTACTGGTGTGTCTAGCAGCTATTCTGTACCCTAGGCTCAGGTCAGTCCCCGAGGGTCCTGGGATCGGGGTTGCTGTTAGGGGCCTACCCAGGCGTTTCTGGCTCTACACAGCCTCCATGTCGTTACTCCTAGCTGGCTACGCTCAGTGGTCGATAGTCTCCTACTACATGGCCTCCACAGCCCTCACTGCCGTGGAGATAGGCTTGGTGTACTCGGTGGCCATGCTGGTCGATGCCTTAGTAGCTCTCCCTGTTGGGGTAGCTTACGATAGGTACGGACTCTCATCCCTACTAATGACCCCGCCAATAGCGGTAGCCATACCTGTCCTACTACTTAGCGGGACTAGGTACGCCCACTACTCCGTCGGTGCTCTGTGGGGCCTCGTGATGGGTGTTTACGAGACTAACATGAGGGCTGCTGTCGCTGATATAGTGGATCCCCGGGATAGGGCTATGGCTTACGGGACCTTCGGCATGGTCACGGGCCTGGCCTGGACTGTCGGGGGCTTCATCATCTCCCTTCTGATGCAGAACTATGTAGCACTAACGCTTTACGTGTTCTCGGTTGAGGCCCTCTCTCTAGTCCTCCTCATCTTGACACTTAAAAGCCTTGCCTAACCCTTACCTCGGGTGATTCACATAGTCAGGTTCTTAGTTACGAACGACGATAGCTATGCTAGTCCGGGACTTTTACTACTCTACAGGATAGCTTCGGAGGTTGGGGAGGCACTCACGTTCTCGACGGAGAGCCCTAGATCGGTCATAGGACACACCATCACCCTCTCAAGACCTCTAAGAGTGTATAGGATGAAGGTAAGCAACGTCGACATGTACCTAACTGACGGCACCCCCGTGGACGTAATCCACCTAGCGATCAACGTACTCGGCTATAGACCGGACTTCGTTCTATCCGGGATAAACATCGGAGAAAACCTAACACTCCAACATATATTCTACAGCGGTACTGTTGCTGCTGCTATAGAGTCGGCTGTAGTAGGTATACCAGCAATAGCCTTCTCCGCTGACGTCGAGAGCTTCGAGGAGATCTCCTCACCTGAGATGGAGTCCATAGCTGTGAAGTACCTCAAGGAGATCATCAAGAAGATTGCTTCGCGTGGACTCCCAGGGGGAGTGGATCTACTCAGCGTGAACATCCCTAACCCTAGGAGGTTCAGGAACTGTGTGAGAGTAGCTAGGGCAGCTAGAGTACGCTGGTTCTCTAGCTATGAAGGTAGGAGAGACCCCGCTGGGAGACCCTACTACTGGCTATCCATGAGGAAACTAGATGCGGAACCCGGTACCGACGCGTATACCGTGGACGTGGAGGGATGTATCTCCATTACCCCACTAACCATAGACCTAAACGCTGGGCTACCTAAGCTAGAAGAAGTAAGGAATCTCCTACTCGATTAATACTGAGGAGCTAAGCCTTGATGTAAAAACTGGGTGGGTTGGGGAACAGCCCTTCAGGGCGGGTAGGAGGTCACTTCCTAGACCTTATGTTCTGTAGGACCTCCTGCGCTTTCTCCAGCGTTATGACGCCTGACTTAACTACCTCCTCAGCTACCTTATCTACCTCGTCCGCTCTAGCACCAGCTGCTAGAGCGAGCTGCCTAGCGTGGAGCTTCATATGCCCTCTCTGAATCCCTTCCGTAGCGAGAGCTCTTAGAGCTGCTAGGTTCTGTGCTAGTCCGACAGCCCCCATCACCTCAGCTAGCTCCTTAGCTGTCTTCACCCCGAGGATCTTGAGGGAGAGTCTCGTCATGGGGTTGGACTTTATAGATCCTCCCACGGTTCCGACAGCTATTGGTAGCTCGACGTAGCCGATTAGATCTCCTGAGGGGTCCATCTCCCACGTACTGAGGGGCTCGTACCTACCCCTCCTAGCAGCATAAGCATGCGCTCCTGCCTCAAGAGCTCTAGTATCCTGCCCGGTAGCTAGTGCTACAGCTATCACACCATTCATTATTCCCTTGTTGTGTGTGACCGCCCTATAAGGATCGGCTGCTGCGAATGCCCAGGCGTAGACTATGCCCTCAACGACCTCCTCACCTCCTATAACGTCCTTAGGTACCCTAGTCCAAGCTCTCACAAGCCTCCTATCAGCTAGGTTCGTAACTATCCTCAGGAGGGCTCTCCCCCCGCTAGCTTCCTCCACGATCGGTGCTACTGCCTCGGCCATAGTGTTAACTATGTTAGCACCCATAGCGTCCCTCACATCCACAACAAGGTTAACTACAACCATCTTACCGACTGGGCTGTCAAGTACCTTAACCTCCACGTCCTTAGCTCCTCCACCGAGCTTGACCAGCAACTCGTTAGTGGAGTTAGCTACGTCAAGTATCTCCTTCTTCCTCTCAAGTATCTTTATGACGGCAGTGTGAGGTGAGGGTACCTTAACTAACTGAATCTGCGAAACCATGATCTGCTCACTAGCAATTGACGTGATGCCACCACCCTCCCGACACCACTTAGCTGCGTTAGATGCTGCTGCCACTACTGAGGGTTCCTCTATGACCATGGGCACCATGTAGTCACGACCGTTTATTAGGAAGTTAACAGCTACTGCGTACGGAAGCTCGAAAGTCCCTATAACGTTCTCGATCATCTTATCAGCAACATCTATACTCAACCTCCCGGTCCTCCTCAGTAGCTCTACCTCCTCATCTGTAAGCCCTGCAAACTCCTTCACTATCTTTACCCTCTCATCAACCGGTAGCTTATAGAATCCCGGTATACGGGAGGTCCTCTCCGTCGCTTACCACCTCACCAAATACTCAGACAAGATATATAAGCTAGATTAAGACAGGAAATGAAAAGAAAGCATGAGGCTAATTAGAAGCCTTAGCACCTACCCCAGCAACTAGCAAGTGCCTGGGTATCCACACTTCATGGTAGGTAATCTAAATAATAACTAGCGAGCCCGGAGACCTGCTTTAGGTGCCTTAACTACCTAACGATTTAAAGTACCTCCTCACTACCTCCTTATACCTGCTTATCGAGATTGTCTCGCGCGGGTCTATCCCTCTAAGCTTTGCGAGGATGGTGGAAGCCATGCCGACTATCCAGGAACCGTAGAGTACTGTCTGGATGTAGCTTGACTTCCCGATATCTACGGTCATTACCGGGTATCCGAGCTCCTTTATGTAGCTTGCGGCGAAGTCTAGTAGCTGGTCGTTCATGTCCCTGAACACTACGAACCTCACCCACTCCCTCGGGCTACCCTCCCACCCGACGATGTCGTTGTGACCGAGTTCCGGTAGTACCTCAACCTTACTCACTATCTTAGCATTCTCGTTGAACTCGTTCTTAGCCCTCAATCCGAGGGGGTAGATACGGTCGGGTACGACGAATATAGGTACTCCCCCCACCAGGAAGTGAGCTAGTTTCTCAGCTACGTCTAAGGCTGTCCTATCCCTGAGAACATCGACGCATTCCTCTATACCGAGCCGTACACCCAGCAACTCTTCGAGGAGCTTTGAGGTACCTGCGAGTAGAGCTGGTAACGCTGTTCTCGGTAGGTAGCCCTCGTCGACCTTAACGTAGGGTACTCTAAGTTTTCTCGAGATTTCGATGAGCTCTCCCCCGGATGCTACAGCTGCTACGACCACACCTCTCCTCACAGCTTCCTGGAAAGCCCCCAGAGTTTCGAGGGTGTTTCCTGAGTAGCTTACTGCTACTGCCAGCCAGTTCCTGTCTACGTACCTCGGCAGCGAGAAGCTCTTTACTGTGATAGTGGGTAGTGTAACTACGTCCTCAACATGCCTACCGAGGATGTCCCCAACGACTCCGGAGCCCCCCATCCCGAGGAAAACTAATCCACGTAACGACCTTAAATCAAGCTTAGTAGCGTTAGCCACAACACCCCTCAAGGCTCTCTCTAGCTGTGTCGCCCAGTTAAGGTAGTCACCTAGGACACCACTCATAGGCTACATCCTTGGTAGGAAGTCTTTAATGTAGACACCAAGAAACTTCGTTAGCGGGTTACTCATAGCCATCGAGTAAAGCTCCTTTATGAAGTCTAGGTACTCCCTCTCCTCGTGGTCTACAAGGAGGAAGTCCTCTATCTTCTTAAGCAGTAGGTCGAGAGCCTCGAATAGGTCCTCATCCTCAGTGTTTTCCCTGAAGAAGAGGATTATGCTGTATATGTCTTCGAGAGCTGAGACAAGCTCTGAGTTCATGTCTGCTACCTGATTATTCTTCTGCTTACTCCCTTATATCCATTTGAGTTAACCAAGTATAGAAGCCGTCCCAGGTTTAAACTCTATAAGCCAGCAGAGATGCTGCTATAAATGTTTTAAGCGAGTACCTCAGGGGACACATGTCTTTAAGAAGGACTATCGGGCTCTCAAGCGGGGTAGCTCTCTTACTAGGTAACGAAGCAATCGCTAGAGGAGCCCTCGAGGCAGGGATCGGTGTAGCCGCTGCCTATCCGGGCACCCCGTCATCGGAGATAGTGGGCTCCCTCTACGAGGTAGCTAGTGATGTAGGTATATACGTCGAGTGGTCCACTAACGAGAAAGTAGCTTTCGAGTTATGCTGGGCAGCAGCACTCTCCGGTGTTAGGGCGTTGACTGCTATGAAGCATGTGGGTCTGAACGTCGCGTCTGATGCCTTGATGAGTAGTGCGTACACCGGGGTTAGGGAGGGCTTCGTCGTGGTCAGTGCTGACGACCCGTCGATGTGGAGTAGCCAGAATGAGCAGGATAATAGGTTGTATGGCCTCATCTCATATATACCAGTCTTCGAGCCGGAGAACCCTGAGGAAGCTAAGGAACTAACTAAGTTCTTGTTCGACTTCAGCTCACAGATGGCACACCCAGTTATACTCAGGACGACCACTAGGCTGAGCCACGTGAGAGGACCCGTCAACCTCGGTCCGATCCCTAAGTCGAGGACTGTGGGGGAGTTCAAGCCTGAGCCTGGCTACGCTCTCCTCCCAAGTAACTCGAGAGTGCGTAGGCTGGAGCTACTGAGGAAGTGGGAGAGTATTGAGAGGGAGCTGGTTAAGCTACCATTCAACAAGGTCTACGGGGACGGTAAGACCCTGATAGTAGCTGCCGGTATCTCACATGCCTACGTATCTGAGCTGTTAACTAAATTAGGTCTCGCAGATCGTGTGAGGATACTTAAGCTTGTTAGTGTTTACCCCGTACCTAAGGACCTCCTCTTGAAGGCTGTCGACGGGGTCGATAAGGTCGTTGTTATCGAGGAGCTGGAGCCCGTAGTTGAGCTTCAGGTCAGGTCAGTACTGAGTGCTAGCAAGATCAACGTGGAGGTAGTTGGTAGGGAACTCCATGAGAGAGCTTATGAGGTCACGTTCGAGAAGGTTGAGTCCGTTTTGAGGAGGGTATTTAACCTACCATCAACACCAAGAAAGAAGGATAGCGAAGGAGGTCGGGTTAGCATACCTCCGAGACCACCACTCTTCTGCTCAGGATGTCCGTACAGGCCCCTATTCTTCGAGTTGAGGAGGACAATAAACCAAGCTAGGATTAAGACAGTGTTTGCTGGTGATATTGGTTGCTACAGCTTAGCTTACTACCCACCGTACAGACTTCAAGATACGTGTGTTGAGATGGGTGGGAGCATAGGTCTGGGCAACGGTTTCTCGAAGGTGTTGGAGGATACTGTGGTGGTTTCAGTTATTGGTGACTCAACGTTCTACCATGCTGGAATACCCGCCCTCGTGAACGCAGTGTACAATGAGCACCCGCAGATAGTGATGGTTTTAGACAACATGGTTACAGCTATGACGGGGCACCAGCCAAGCCCGTCGACTAGGGTCGACGGGAGGTACGTACCGCTAGAGAACCTAGTCAGGGGGGTGGGTGTAGAGCTGGTCTCGGTAGTAGATCCCTATGATATAGGGAAGGTTCGTGAGGAGTTCCTCAAGGCAGTTGAGTACGTTAAGACGTCTAGGAAGCCTGCTGTGCTCATCTTTAGGCGGAAGTGTGCCTTAGTAGCTCTCGACGAGATGCGTGATGCCGGTGAACTGATAGTCCCGTACATCGTGGATCAACAGAAGTGTACAGGTTGCGGGATATGCTACAACTTCTTTGCCTGCCCAGCCATAGTTAGCGGTGACGATAAGAAAGCACACATAGATCCAGATCTATGTGTCGGTTGCGGTGCCTGCGTACCGGTATGTCCATTCAAGGCTATAGCACCGTCTAAGCCTGTAGATCAGGGGAGGTTAGCTAAGTACTGGTTCTAGGTGATCTAGATGGGTTCCGTGAAGGAACTTAACATAGTTATCACGGGTGTCGGAGGTCAGGGACAGCTCTTCCTATCGAGGCTGATTGCTGAGACCTTCCTCAGATATGGGGTCCCGTCAATGATTGCTGAGACACATGGTATGAGTCAGAGAGGGGGTAGTGTGATAGTTCACGTGAGGGTAGGTAAAGATGTTAGAGCACCGCTAATACCTGAGGGCCGTGCTGACATCATGTTAGGGATGGAGCTCATCGAAGCAGTTAGATATGTAGGTTACGTCAGGGAGAGAGGGATCGTGCTTGCTAACGATAAGGTGATAGTACCCCCAGGACAGCAAGTAAAGATCGGTAGGGACGTCCTCATCGACTATCTCTCAAGTAGACCGATCAGACTCTTCCTTATCCCGTCATCAAGCCGCGCGGCAAGCCTGGGAATACCACTATCAGCTAACATCCACATGTTCGGTGCCTTAGTAGCTGTCCTCGAACTCGCAGGAGTTTTCGACGCTGAAGTAGATTCGTTAGTAGAGACCCTACTACCGAGGAGATTCTTAGCTCAAAACACTGCTATATACAGATTAGGGAAGGAAGACCTGAAATCCATAGTAAACCCAGCTAGCTTAGCAGAGATACAAGAACTTTTTAGTTGACCACTCCCCACCCTTTAGTAAGTTCACTGACTCCCCGCATCTACTCCGGCACACCCTCCATCTACGGAACGACCAAGACGTCGGAGACCTACCCTAAATTCTCTGAACCTTCTAATACGAGATATTACTTACACTATTCTACATATTAAGTATTTAAAAACAGCATATGTGAGTATTATTTAAACTTACTGTAGACTAGCTTTTACCTATAATAGCGTAATCAACTACGATCATCGTAGTAGTGCTTTTTACGTGTGGTATCCTCCGGATCTTGTTTATTATTATATCCCTTATTTCATCATGGGATTGAGCCTCAATAATTACTACAATATCGTACACACCATAAGTCTCATAAACATGCCTCACACCCTCTATAGCCTTTAAAGCGTTGAAGACCTCGGACTCACTACCAATTTCGGTGTTTATAAGTACTATAGCGGTGGGCACTTAACCCCCTATACATTATTCTTGTTAAACTTTAAATATTGTGTTGCTATCTTCGAGTCCGAGCATTTAGTTGCTATCTAACTGTCATCCCTCAATGTCCCACCCTCATAGTTTATGTATTTGTTGACTCTAAGAACTCCTTACGTATCGGTGGTACAACTACCCCTAGAGGGGATTCACCGGTCATATGGCCACGGAGAGCTAGTTAGTTCTAAAACTTCGAATGCACCCCCACCCCAACCGGTAAACCCGCCGCAACCTACACTAAACAACAAGCAACGAGACAGCTCGCTTGAGAATTCACTTACTGTCGTCTAGGCCGTTAAATAAGCTAGCACTTAATAATCTCTAGATATTACTGCAGTATTGGGGCGGGGGTGCCCGAGCCAGGTCAAAGGGGGCGGGCTCAAGACCTTCCAGCACGGGTGTGGAGAGACCCGCTGGCGTAGGCCTGCGTGGGTTCGAATCCCACCCCCCGCACTACCCTACTTCTTCTCCTCTCTAGCTACTTGCTTGAGTCTTCTAGCTCTCTCAAGTACTTCAAGCCATTTCTCTAGGTATGTTAGTAACTTAATCTCGTCGTCTTCTAGGTCTTCCTTGCTTACAGCATCCAAGATCTTATTTATTCTATCTGTAGCTAACAGCTCTAACCTGTCTAGCACAAACTGAGAACGTACCTCCACAGCTTCTGAGTCAGATCTAACTACCCTAACACTCCCATGTACCGGACAGACTATCTCCCCTGATCTCAACTTGAATAGGGGTGTACTACATATGGGACAAGCAATATCCAGCATGACAGCCCCACTCCTCATCAGCTCCGACATCTTCTTAACGACCTCATCTCTTCTCAACATCTTCACCCCCTAAGCACGCCTTAAAGAGTTAATTAAGTTTACCCGAAATGTAGGTAAAGACGATTAGAACATGCTACATTAGCTGTTCGTTGGGGTATCTATGTTGTAGATAGAACTCCTCATCGATTACCGGGCAGTAGCAGTTAACTAGTGGAGGTCGAGCTTCCTGGTAAGCATATAAGTTGCTAGCTCATTGAAAGTTGGTGAGAGTTTGGAGCCGTCTCTTACTGATATACTTTCTAATACCAAGGTCTTAGCAACTATCGCGATACAGCTCCTGCTTGGATTGGGTCTAGGCTATATATCGGTGAAAGCCCTCAAGTACATCCTAGCATTCATAGCGATACTAGTTCTAGGCTCCTTCCTATCAGTTTGGTCTTTAGGAGGCTCGATAGAGGAAACCTTGGGCATCTTCGGTGAGCTTGCTGGTACCATGAAGAACCTCCTACTACTCCTCGGTATAATGGCTGTGGGGCCTGTATCTGTGGGGTTCATAGTGGGGGTTCTGCTAGGGATCTTAAGAAAGTAAGTTACGTAGGGGATTTCCTTAAAATAAGTATGTTTTATTATATGTTTGACTGGCATCTACAGCCTCTACGAGTTCGGGGTTTGCTGTTGCTGGTAGTGATTTCGAGGAGCGTGGTTGTGTCGGGGCTAGGATTTCCGCGGTATATACATTCCTGGCCCTACGCAGGGTAGGGGTGGCGGTTCGGGGACAGGCCGCGGCTAAGCCCCTAGGAGGGGATGTAGCTATAATCCCTCGCAAGGAACCCCACCCTTGAGCGGGGAGGAGTTAGACACTGAATTTCTCCTATCCGAGCTTATTAGTTCTTAACTCCTTCTTAGGTTGGGTGCTGGAGGTAAGTTGAGGGAGGCTGCTGAGGTGCGAGTGCTGTGGAGTAACCTCTACAAAGTTAGGACGATATTTGCGGCATACCACGATGTTAGTGAGAGCTATAAGACCTACAGGTTTCTCTCTATTTTAGCTAAGTACTCGTCAGACATCTACGAGCTGATGCTTGATCCACATGAGAGGAACTCAGGGCTTTTCTTAAGGATAAAGTACAACAAGAAGATCAACCCCGGTATCTTAGCGCATGTAAACCTCCTCGCAGCTATGGATATCATCTCCGAGCTCGTGGACAATATAAGCCAGACCGGAGAATTCACGTCAGTTCTTTTAGCAACCTACAGATCTCCCAACCCAGAGGACCTAGTGTCATGCTCACTTACGTTCAGTCGTGGTGCGGCTCCTGGTACTAGGCTTAAGCCAGCCGGTATAGTGATAGTTAACGGATACATACCGGACTCGCAGAAAGCTGTAAAGGTATCGAGGTCCTTAGTCAAGGAGGCTCAGAAAGCTCTCGAAGAGACTGTCAGCATATATAAGAGAGACTACCTGGAAGTTGTTAGGAACGTGGGGCTTCTAGGGGCGAAGCCCATAGCCTTCATAGCAGTGCAGAGCAGGGCTGTAAACGTTGAGGAGATAAGGGCTGTGGTAAGTGATGGTAATGAGTATAGGGAAATTAAGATACCTGTCAGAAATCCTGCGTGGTCAGTTAACGACCTCCCACCAAAGATAGTTGAGGAAATTAAGCTGATCCTCATAGATCCGTTTAAGAACGGGCTGTCGTTCGCGGCTAAGGGTACCTTCATCACCGGACCTCCAGGAGTTGGGAAATCTGTGATGGCTGAGGCTATAGCTAACGCTCTAGGGCTTAGGGTCGTCGAGCTCAAGCCATTCACATATAGATCTATGTGGTACGGAGCTACTGAGAAGATGTTGAACGCCATCCTCAACCAGGTCTATAAGAGGAAGAAGGAGGTTGCGATAGTGATAGATGATGCTGAGTTCCTCTCATCTAGGAAGTACACAATACATGAGGCACACCTAAGTGAGCTATCAACGATTCTATACCACCTCCAGAGGGTTGATAGACCTTTCACTATCCTCACAGCAAATAACCCAGACTTGATAGACCCGGCCCTACTGAGACCTGGTAGGGTCGACGTAGCTATAGTTGTTGGATATCCCGATAAGGAAATGCGGAGGAAGGCGGCCGTGAGAAACATAGAGAGGTATAAGGTGAGGCTATCTAGTAGTAACGTAGTTGACTACATAGTGAAGACTTCATCGTGGTATTCACTAGCTGAGCTCGACGCTTTGATTAGACTAGCTGCTAGTAAGGGCGGCGGGTTGATAGGGGTAGACGAGGTCGAGTGGGCGAGGAAGAGGATAGTTGTCTCGCCATCGGAGAGGAGGAACATACAGGAGTACCTGAAGTGGTGGTCAACTAAGATTCAGGGAATAGTAATCACCTACATACCTACCGAGCAGGAGATAGAGTAGGCACTAACATGTCCCTATCTGACCTCATACCTTTCAGGGAGTATGTCTCCATATCCATATCGTTATTCGCCATAATGGACCCGCTTGCTGCTATACCGACTCTGATCTCCTACATAGGGGCTGTTCTGTTTTTGATTAGTGGGTGTTGGGTTATGTTTTTGTGATTGGTTGTTTTATGCCGCTGTGTTCTGGGGTTACATGTTAAACTTATTAACTTCATTCCTATAAGTAGCTTGGACACCCCGCTGAGTGATGGGAGCAATGCTCCGAGCTCTGCGGGGTTAAGCGTAGATGTGTCCCGCGTTCCGTTCGGGACGAACGCCACCCATGACCCGTAGGGATAGGTAGATCCCTGCGAGTGAGGTGGAAGTCCCTAGATGTGATGAATAAACATAAACCCACATCAGCGAGCATCTAGGGACAAACGGTAGCGCAGATCTGGGAGGTAGGAATCTTGACACCGTGATCAGGCAGGCTGTGAATAAGGCTTCCGTGGCTATGGTTATCCTCGTCACGCTCTTCTCCCTCGCTGGAGAGCTCATCCTCCGAGCATTTAACGTAAGCATCGAGTCTCTGAAAGTAGCTGGTGGGATATTACTCATCGTGCTGGCAATCAACATGCTTATGGCTAAAGAGAAGGAGGAAGTTGAGAAAGGGGACTTCGCGATAGTCCCGATCGCGACACCCCTCATAATAGGTCCCGGAACGATGAGTACCCTGATAGTATACTCGAGAGTATATGGGCCACTCACAACACTTATAGGAGCTTACATAGCTATAGGACTGACCTACCTCATTCTTAGATATTCATACGTAATGTTCAAGTACCTAGGCACCTCAGTACTTAAGGGTCTAGGTAAGTTCATGTCGATAATAGTGGCTGCCATAGCAGTTGAATTAATGGTAGGCGGCCTCAAAGATCTAGGTCTTCTCCTAGTAGGTGGGTAGCTCTAGAAGCTGTGTAAGTCTCTACGTACTCGAACATTGATCTAACAAGTTCTAGCATCCTAACTATAACTGTAGTGGTGTACTTAGATGAAATTCCTGCGGACGATGTGGAAGCCCCTAGACGCGATGAGTAAACATAAACTAATGTTAATGAGCATCTAGGGACAAACTGAAAGTCAGGCGGGAAATTTTCCATAAATTTTCCATATAGATTTAAAAACTCCATAAATAGGGATGCTTTAGAGGTAGGTATTGGTGAAAATTAATGTATCTCGTCTCCTAGCAGTGTTTTCGATAGCCCTTGCCCTCTTAAACCTTGCGATGCTCGCGTGCTTTATCTCCGAGAACGCTAGGCTTAGGGAGGCTATTGAGGCGGAGCGCTCACTTTATGAGGAAACCTCTCGGCTTTGTGCGGAGGAGCGGAGCAGATATGAGGAACTGTATAAGGTTCTTATGGTGATCCTCGAAGAGAATGAAGAGATTAAAGAGATCTTCATGAGCTTAAACGGCAATGTAGTTGTCCCGCAGAATTACACAGCTATTTTAGAGCGTGAAGGGCCGTGAGAACTGCTGCCCTGGCATTATTTGTTGCCCTACTGATAGCGTCAAACATCTACACCTACATATATTTTACGAGCTTGAACGGCTACCTAAGGTTTACCCTCCAGCAGTTAGCTCTTGAGAGAAAGAGATATTTCGGGGAATACTCGATTCTCATGAAATATGCGGATGAGCTCCAAGATAGCTACTTAAGGGTAGTTAAAGCAAACAAGCAGTTAGAGGAGTTTTTAAACAGCCTCCAAAGGGATCTTAGAAGCATTCCTTACAACTACACTACTATGCCGTACTTCGAATTTGTGGGTAGGTATATGTTCGCGTACACCAATGAGATGAGGAATTTCGTGCTCAATGTGACTGGTGGGTGGGATGGGACTGATGAAGACTTCATGTCCGACCTCTACAAGATACATAGGGAGTGGCGGAGCATGTTCGTGCCAACGGAGGAGGCCCCGCCACCCACCAGGGAATTTCTCTTCATCCACATCGGGGGATTCGATTTCGGAAGGGTTGAAGTGTACTCTCTCAAGGAGGGGAGGTGGATCATCCTAGACTATCTCAAGGAGCTCCCGTTTAGCTATGAGATAAAGTCAATAACTGTGAGCGGGGCCTCTGAGGTTTTCCGTAGTAGGCGCGGCCTATGCTGGGACTACGCGATCACGTTGGTGTCCTTATACAACGCCTACTATGATACCTCCGGTAGGAGCCTGCCAACGGTTTACTTATCGATTGAGGGAAGGGATCTCCACCACGCAGTAGTCTTAATAAAGCTGGAAGGGGATAGAGTCGCGATAATAGACTGGGACGTCATAACCCCTGTAAGTAATGGCAGGATGGGGTTCGTGCCCTTCGAAGAAGCCAAGAGACTTCACGAAGAGTATTGGGGTCGTAGCCTATTCTACAAGGGCTACATGAGGAGTAGGCCGTATAGGACCGGACTCTTCAACTCAACCGAGAAATTCTATGAGTGGCTCCTCAATGAGCTAAATTAAGCTAACCTATTGCTAATCTCTTAGGGAACTAGTCTTAGTAGTGTACGTACCTAATGCAATTTAAGGTAGCTTATAGTACCTTAGTCGGGGGAGCTTGAGGAGTACCTCACCACGTTATAGGATGTATGTATGTTACGCTAGGGAGATAAAGGAGATTGATAGGAAGGCCGAGGAGAATTACGGGATAGGTAGTTCTATCCTGATGGAGGATGCTGGGAGCGCTATATATTCCCTAGTCATCAAGGAGTACGGATGTTTCGGGAGGAAGATCGCGGTTGTTGCTGGAACCGGGAATAACGGGGGTGATGCCCTAGTTACTGCTAGGAGGTTGTTTTCCTGTGGGGCTGGTGTGGAGATTTTTGTTGTGGGGGATCCTGAGAGATATCCTGAGCCAGCTAGGAGGAACTACGATACCGTCGTGAAGATGGGGATCCCCCTAACACACGTGAGGGATTCTGATGGTGTCCAAGTACTGAGAAGTAGGTTAAGGGAGTTCAACATAATAATCGTAGGGCTTATAGGGATAGGGCTTAAGGGGGAGGTTAAGGGTGTCTATAGGGACGTCATAGAAGCTGTGAATAGTAGTGGTAGGGATGTTATTAGTGTCGACATACCGTCCGGGATTAACGCTGATAACGGGAAGGTCTGCGGTGTAGCTGTGAAGTCTAGGTATACGGTCACCTTTGGTCTACCTAAGATAGGGAACATTCTCTATCCAGGCTACTATTACTGTGGGAAGCTCTTTGTGTCGATGCTCTCATACCCGCGCGAGCTCATACTCTCCGATGAGATGAAGATAGAGCTGAACATACCTGAGCCGGTACCTGAGAGAGTGAGGTGGGGTCATAAAGGAACCTTCGGGAAGCTCCTAGCTGTGGCTGGTGCTAGATACTACTATGGAGCACCATACTATGTCGCCTACTCGTTCCTTAGAGCTGGAGGTGGTTACTCCAGGCTAGCAGCACCTAAGTCCGTCATACCCTACATAGCTGCCCGCTGTAGTGAGGTGGTTTACATACCTCTAGATGAGACCGAGGAGGGCACGCTATCCCTGAGGAACCTGGACATCATCATCAAGCTAATTGATTCCTTCGACATAGATATAGTTGCCTTAGGCTCAGGGGTATCTCTAAACCCGGAGACCCAGGACCTCGTTAGAGGGCTTGTTGAGCAGATAAGAAAACCGGTAATAATTGATGGTGACGGAATAACAGCTATAGCTCGGAGCCCTGAGATAGTAAGATCTAGGAAGGCTCCTACAGTAATAACCCCGCACCTAGCAGAATTCTCGCGCCTCACTAACATGAAGATAGCTGAGATAGAGGAAGATCCTGTCGGTGCCCTAAGGAAGGCTACCTCAGAGCTTAACGCCTACATAGTTCTTAAAGGAGCGCATAGCCTCGTAGGCTACCCAGACGGGAGAGTTTACGTGAACATGACGGGTAATCCGGGAATGGCTAAGGCTGGTACCGGTGATGTCTTGACAGGAACCATAGCAGCTATGTACGGGATCGGCTTCAGAGACGTAGGTGTAGCAACTAGGATGGGTGTCCTAGTCCACGGACTTGCTGGAGACCTAGCTGCTGAGAAGCTCGGTGAGGATGGTGTGACCCCGGACGAAATAATCAACGAGTTACCGCACTCCATGAAGATCCTGAGAGAGAAACCGGAGATAATAGTAGCTAAATACATGCCGGAGCTTATCTAACCCGTAATAATCACCTGGACACTGAAGGAGGTATTTCGGGTAGTACGGTCGACGTAGTTCCTGGATAATGGAATTGCAAGTTATTTGATATTTTGTCTAGCTACTCCACTAAAAATTTTTTATCTAGAGTGGAGGGTTAGGTTTGGTGAGATCGTGCGCGGTCTTAAAGGTAGGGACTACATCTCCGTGGTTGACTTCAGCCCGGAGGAACTGTGGAAGGTTCTGGAGCTATCTAAGGAGCTTAAGCTGAGGACGTACGGAGGTGAGAGAGTTATACCGGTACTTCAGGGGAAGACCCTGATGCTGATATTCCAGAAGCCCAGCACGAGGACTAGGGTTAGCTTCGAGGTAGCTATGAAACAGCTTGGTGGTTTCACAGTTACTGCGAACTGGACGGAGCTTCAGTTAGGTAGGGGGGAGACCATAGCTGACACAGCGAGGACTTTAAGTAGGTATGTAGACGGCATAGCTGCCCGTGTGTTTAGTCATAGGGACCTCACCGAGCTCGCGGAGTACGCATCGGTACCAGTCATTAACGCGCTGAGTGATACTGAGCACCCAGTCCAGGCACTAGCTGACTTCTTCACCATATGGGAGAAGAAAGGTCGGGTAGCAGGGGTTAGAGTAGCGTTTCTAGGGGATGGTTCCGACAATGTTGCGCATTCCCTCATGCTGATGGCTGCGTCTCTTGGGGCTAGTATACGTATTGCGGCTCCTAAGGGATACGATCCGAACCCGAGGATACTCAGCTTAGCTGAGGAGAGGGCTAGGTTTACCGGAGCTACTGTGGAGGTTGTGAGGGATGTTGAGGAAGCTGTCCGCGGAGCTGACGTGGTCTACACTGATGTCTGGGTGAGTATGGGTCAGGAGGCTGAAGCTGAGAGGAGGTTGAAGGATCTATCTCCCTATAGGGTAACTAAGGAGGTTATGGCTATGGCTAAGCCTGACGCGATATTCATGCACTGCCTCCCAGCGAAGAGGGGTTACGAGGTCGTGGACGAGGTTATAGATGGCCCTCAGTCAGTTGTGTGGGATCAGGCCGAGAACAGGCTACATACTCAGAAGGCTTTACTAGCCCTCCTTCTCTAACTCTTTTTCTTTCTTCTCCTCCTAGCCCTCCTCTTCCTAGACTTTCTTTTCCTCACTACGCGTGGTTCCTCCTTAGCGTACGTATCCTTCAACTCGGTAGCTAGGATAGTCCTGTAACCTGATTCTAGGAGCTCCACACCTACAGCAACGATACCTGGGTCCGTGACCTCACCAACAACGCATGGAGTGTATAGCTCAGCATCTAGCTGTTGAGACCTTCTCGTGAGGATGTTCCTCTGAAGAAAGTCTAGCTCCGGCACCCCGTTGTTAGAGCTCCTAGGGAATACCTCAACGAATTTTACAGCATCTGGGGAGGGGGCTACCGGGACACACCTCAATCTCTTTCTGCTGATGACTGCCGAGTACCTGGCTCCACCTACTGGTATGTCCAGGGATATGAGGTCGCACTCAGACTTGAACTTCGTTAAGTTAGGGAGTTTCCTGAGGAACCTCAAGAAGTTGTCGGAGTCTAGCGGGCCCTCAGCTAAGGATTTAAGTTCCTCGAGCGGTATCTCAGCTATCTCCAATAAACTTCTTAGTCTATATAGGAGTAGCCTGACCCCGCTGAAGTCTACCCAAGCCTCCTCGAAGCACCTTGCTCTAACTACGTTCTCTATTCTAATCACCACACCTAGTTATTAGCACTGGTGATGATCCCTGTTGATGCGTTATATCTGTAACTTAACGTTTATACCCTATCTTCCTGAGGAATTCATGCCTTTCTTTCTTGTCTTCCGCACCCTCCACGCCTAGAGGTGTACCGCCATCTACCACTCCTAGGACACTACGGCCTAGGTCCGTCTCGGCGACTATTACCTGCATGGGATTAGCAGATGCTGCGTAGAGTGTTACGATCTCACTTACATGCTTTAAAGCATTGGATATGTTTATAGGCCAAGCGTTCCTGATGTAGATAACGAAGAAGTGTCCAGCACCTACTTTGCTAGCTGCCTCTATAGCTAGTGACACTAGCTCGTCATCATTACCATCGTACCGTATCAACCTCTTACCGCTTGACTCACAGAAAGCTATGCCGAACTTTATGCCCGGAACTGAAGTCACTAGGGCCTCGTAGATATCCTCAACAGTCTTTATGAAGTGGGACTGGCCGAGAACTACGTTAACTCCCTCCCTACTTGGTAGGTCAACTACCTCTATCTTCTTAAGCTCCCCCAAAGATCCCACCATTAAACATTATGTTCCCTGTCTTATAAGAACGCGCAAATAGTTTCTAGCTAGCCCTATTCAATGGATCTCTAGAAGTTTCTTTATTTAAGTGGATCCTACCTTTACCTAATATACTGTTTTAAGCGGTGGGACATAAATAATAAAGGGGTGGAACTTGAGTATCGAGGTAAAGAAAGCGGGTGGGGTGTTCTACATAAAGTTCGATGACGGAGAGAAAGCCTATGTCTATACTGAGACGGAGGGAGGAGTTCTCAAGATCTTAGAGACTTACGTCCCGGAAAAACATCGAGGCAGAGGCCATGCCAGGATATTAATAGAAAAAGTGGTTGAGTACGCTAAGAGCAATAACCTGAGGATTCTACCGATCTGTAGCTACTCCATATACTACTTCGCTAGGAATAAGGAGCTTAGGGATCTCCTTGTAGAGGACTTCAGGAACTTGTCAGACGAGGAGTGGGAGCAGCTCTATAGAAAGAGGCTGGAGGAAGAGGCAGTCAAGTCTGGGAGACAGAGCAAGTAGGGATAAATTATTTACTAGGGCTTAGCTCTAGACCCTACGGAGTCGATGGCTAGAATCGTGCCGTATCCTGAGAGCCGGGGAGTTTAGGTCCCTATCTTTAAAGCATACCTTCCGGGTTTTTCTATTCCTAGGAGCTTAGCGAGCTCGGACTTCTCTGCGTCTACTATTATTACTACACCGGACCACGCGTCGGTAAAGCTTGTTGAGCCGCATGATGGGCATATGTTAACCTCGTGAGGAACTAACATCCGGCACTTTGTGCAGGCTTTGAAGGGTTTCCTAGTACTTCTACTCACTTGAGACACCTGAGGAAATCTTACCTAGGCCGGCCTGCCTCATCGTCATAGCTATCCTAATAGTTGACGGTCTAGCTATAGATACAGCAGTCACCCTCCCGCGGACTACGTCACCCTTACTAAACCTAATCTTTGTTTCCTCCCCCTCTAGGATACCTAACTCCTCGTGGTATACCATCCTATCGTCAGCTACCTGGGATACGTGGACTAGCGCGTCTACCGGGCCTATGTTAACGAATAGCCCTATCCTCTTAACGTCGACAACAACACCCTCAACAACTTCGTTTACTGCTGGGTAGAAAGATATGAGCTCTATTTCGGCTCTGTGGTACGTAGCTCCATCGCCAGGAATTATAGTCCCCTCGGGCTCGACGTTGATGTTGGTTATAGCTAGGATAAGCCCTAGGTCAGGGTGTAAGCTCCCCACGTACTTCTCTGTCAAGACCTCGTTAGCTACCTTAACCAGGTCCTCACCGAACTGGGTGGGAGGAATCCGAACTATATCTACAGCCTTCACCAACCTGAACATCTCAGGTCACTCAGCTCTTTCTGTATATGTTCTTAGAGAATAGGATATATAAGAACAGTTTTAGCCCGCATTGTGGGGGATGCTCGCAAACCCTCCTCTCAAGCACTAAACACCAGGTGAAGTATGTGGTAGGCACTGAACACAGCTTCCGTAAGCCCACACCAGCCCAGAGTAACGAGCTGGGTAGGTCAGAGGAGACTTCGGAGAGCTGTACTGTCTATATAGGTAGGAAGTTCTTTATACGGTACCTACTCGCAATCCTGTTTAAGCTAAACATCCTAAGCTGTAGAGAGGTTAGAGTAGAGGCTCTCGGGAGAAACATATATAGAGCTGTGATGGTGGTGGAATCCGCTAAGTATATTACTGGTAGGTTGAAGGTTAAGAGTATTTTAATAGGGAGCGTAGTGCTGGTCGGTAGGTCTGCGCAGAATGTTAGGAGGAGTAAGATAACGATAACTCTTGAGAGACTGTAGTGGAGGTCTTGACTAGTCTTCCTTGGAGGAGAATATTAGTCCAGTGTTGAGAGCTTTAGTGGTGTCATACCTGATTAGATCAATCGAGTGGTCTGAGGGTAGGGTTAGGTGGGTCAACACCCTTAAACTACCGTGGGAGGAGGAGATAGTTGAGACCGATGACCCTGAAAGGGTGGCTGTAGCTATTGAGAGGATGGAGATTAGAGGAGCTCCAGCTATAGGTGTCGCAGCAGCTCTTGCTGTAGCTCTAGCAGCCACGAAACTCGAGGAGGACGATGTCCGCAGGCTACAGCAGAAGCTAGTGGGGGTTGTGGAGAGGTTGAGGAAGACCAGACCCACCGCAGTGAACCTCTTCTGGGCTCTAAGAAGGGTTGAGGCCGTAATACGGAGGGAGTACTCGAGCGCGGATGAGTTGAGGAAGTACGTTATTGCGGAGGCCCTCAAGATCTACGAAGAAGATATAGAGATGAACCGGAAGATCGGGGAGGTAGGTTCTAGATTGATAGATGATGGTGATACCATCCTAACTCACTGTAATGCCGGTGCCCTAGCTACGGTAGCTTTCGGGACGGCTTTAGGTGTTATAAGGGCTGCGTGGTACTCCGGGAAGAAGATTAAGGTCATAGCAACCGAGACTAGGCCAATGCTGCAGGGTGCTAGGCTGACAGTCTGGGAACTTATGAAGGAGGGCATACCGGTGAGGTTGATAACCGACAACATGGTTGGGTACGTCATGAGCCGGGGTCTCGTCAGTAAGGTGATAGTGGGAGCAGACCGGATTCTGATCCCTGGCTACGTAATTAATAAGATCGGGACGTATACTATAGCTGTGCTAGCTAACTACCATAAGGTTCCGTTCTATGTAGCGGCTCCCACATCCACCATAGACTACGAGAGTAAGGTGGAGGACGTGGTTATCGAGGAGAGAAACCCGGATGAGGTCAGGACAGTGCTGATGAGGACCTACATCACGGTACCCACAGTCGACGTCATGAACCCTGCCTTCGATATCACACCACCTGAACTTGTAACAGCCATAATTACTGAGAAGGGTATAGCTACAAAGCCGTATGATTCGAGCCTAGCTAGGTTCAGAAATTCTTAGCAGGTACAGCAGTTCTCGTAGGCCGTAATAGTAAGCTTTTAAAACTTTAGTGGTGATAAAATGGAGGATAAGCACAGGGTGTGATGTATGAGCAGGAGACCTGGAAAGCCCCACATGAACCTAGTGGTCATAGGCCATGTAGACCACGGGAAGAGCACTTTAGTAGGACATACTCTCTTATTACTGGGAGCTATAGACCCGAAGACAGCTAAGGAGGTTGAGGAAGCAGCTAAGAAAGCTGGTAAGGAGACTGAGAAGTTTGCTTGGTTCCTGGACAAGTTGAAGGAGGAGAGGGAGAGAGGTCTAACAATAGCTTTATCGTTCATGAAGTTCGAGACCCCTAAGTACTACTGGACCATCATAGATGCTCCAGGCCATAGAGACTTCGTTAAGAACATGATTACCGGGACTAGCCAGGCTGACGCAGCTCTCCTCGTGGTTTCAGCTAAGACAGGTGAGTTCGAGGCCGGTATGAGCCCTGAGGGACAGACAAGGGAGCACCTAATATTAGCGAGGACCATGGGTGTTGAGAACCTCATAGTGGCTGTCACTAAGATGGACATTACCGACCCGCCGTGGAGTGAGGCTAGGTATAAGCAGGTAGTGGATGTGTTGAAGAAGTTCATGAGGACCTTAGGCTATAAGGTAGATGAAATACCTTTCGTCCCGGTATCGGGTTGGTTAGGTGATAACATCCTACAGCCATCAGCTAACATGCCGTGGTATAAAGGTCCTACACTAGTTCAGGCCCTTGACAACTGTAAGGAGCCTCAGAAACCGATAGACAAGCCACTCAGGATCCCGATACAGGAGGTGTATTCCATCTCCGGTGTCGGTACTGTCCCTGTAGGTAGGGTCGAAACCGGTAAGCTGAAGGTCGGAGATAAAGTTGTGTTCATGCCGCCAGGTGTGGTAGGGGAGGTTAGGTCAATAGAGATGCACTACGAGAAGCTGGATGAGGCCATCCCCGGAGACAACATAGGTTTCAACGTCAGAGGCGTCTCCAAGGAGCAGATTAAGAGAGGTGACGTAGTCGGCCACCCTGAGAACCCGCCTACAGTTGTAGAGGAGTTCACAGCAAGGATATTCGTTATGTGGCATCCATCAGCTATTCACGTAGGTTACACACCAGTTATACATGCCCACACAGCATCGGTAGCTGCTAAGATAGTTGAGATAATTGGTAGGCTAGACCCTAGGACTGGCCAGATAGCGGAGAAGAACCCGCAGTTCATAAAGGCTGGAGAATCCGCTCTAGTGAAGTTCAAGCCGATTAAGCCTATGGTTGTAGAGAGGTACAGCGACTTCCCACAACTTGGCAGGTTCGCAATGAGGGATATGGGCAAGACTGTTGGTATAGGTACAGTAATAGACGTTGTCCCAGCTAAAACTGAGATAAAAGCTAAGTAGCCTATCTCTAGTAGGCAGGGACATAGCTAATGACGAAAGTAAGGATAAGGCTCTGGAGTGTGAACGTAGAGCACCTCAACCAGGTAGTAGAGCAGATAGTAGATCACGCTAAGAAGCTGGGGGTTAAGATCTCCGGCCCTGTACCAATGCCGACAAAGAGACTGGTAGTACCTGTCCTGGTCCCACCACACGGAGAGGGAACTAAAGTCTACGAGAAGTGGGAGATGAGGATACATAAGAGGTTAATAGACGTAGATGCTGACGATAAGTTCATGAGGCAGATCATGAGGATAAGAGTACCGGACGATGTTTTCATCGAGATAGAGGTTCTAAAATAATATTTGCTGTATGCTCTCAAGGCAACCACTATTTTTAAGCATTGTCGACATTTAATCACTGGTGCCGGGGTGCCCGAGCGGTCTAAGGGGCCGGCCTGGAGAGCCGGTGCGGTATATCCGCGCGCGGGTTCGAATCCCGCCCCCGGCGCCACCCACATTAAATCACTATACTCTCAAGTGGATTTGATATCCCCACGTATGAGCTCACTGTAAGATCTCTAGGAACGTGGAGGATGAAGGTTAGATGGTGCAGATCTCTCTAAGTCTTGCTGTTCTTAGAAGAAAGGTTTTCTAGAGAGTACGGCTTCTTTAAATAGCTCAGCTAGAGCTTCCTCATCTCTCCGCTTAACTGCTTCAACTACGTTGAAGGTTGGCTTCTCTAAGTACAGACATGTCTTGAAGCTACCGTCCGGAGTTAACCTCATTCGTGTACAGGCAGCGCAGAGGAACTTATTCCCATAGCCTATCACTACCTCTACCCTTATACCACTTCTAAGTACGTAGACTGGTCTGTTCTGAAACTCCCTGATCTCAACCTTAACGCTCCTCCCCTCTATGAGGTTCAACACTGTTGGTGTCGGTACGTGCTCTCTTGAGTAGACCCCTGCTGGAACACCTAGTGGAACTAGCTCTATGACGTTGACGTCCAGCCCTTTAGACTCTGCGTAATCTAGGATACGCGGTAGCTCGTCTATGTTGGACTTCATCAGCAGGAAGTTCACCTTAACCTTAATACCGTAGTCAAGGGCCTTATCTATCCCCTCAAGGACTCTACTAAGTAGCTTCGACCCGCCGGTAATGTACTCGTAGACCTCACTCCTCAGTGAGTGTAGACTCACATTCAGCCTGTCTAGGCCGGCCTCAGCTAGAGGTCCCGCCTTCTCCGGGAGGAGTGATCCGTTAGTTACTAGGGAGACCTCCTCCGCATGCTTCTTCATGTTCAACACTATTTCGCAGATGTCGTCCCTGACGAGGGGTTCTCCCCCGGTGAGCTTATAGTATTTAACCCCATACTTCCTGAGGACGTATGCTATGAAGCCGTAGTCCTCGGCGTTTAATGCCTCAGCAACCGGGTCAACCCTCGAGATTCCTTCGGAGTGGCAGAATACGCATCTGTAGTTACATCTATTTGTGACACTAATCCTCAACCTATCAACAGGTCTCCCGTAGCTATCTCTTAGAGGTAAGTATGTAGACACTCCACTATTCCTCAATAATAATGTTCCCGTAAACAATAAATATCAGGTGTTGGAGGACCGGTCTACATATCGCAGTAAGCTAGGAACTCCGCGGGTGATGGGGAAGATGAGACCTCCAATACCTCCCTCCTCTTAATCTCTACGTACCTATCTATCAGCTCGTTACTGAAGATGGGTTTGAGGAAGTCCCTGTTCTGGTCTAGCTCGTCTAGAGCCTCACTTAGTGAGGTAGGTAATTTCCTCTCCTTAGGTAGTCTACTTAATTCGTATACGTTCATGTTTGAGGGGTCTCCAGGATCTATGGACTTCCTTATTCCCTCAAGTCCAGCAGCTACTATGGCTGCTATAGCTAGGTACGGGTTAGCTGAGGGATCCGGAGGCCGGAACTCGACCCTAACCTCCCGCTCACTCACTGCTATCGGTACTCTGATAGCCGCACTCCTATTTCTAAAGCCCCAGATAGCGTAGATAGGTGCCTCAAATCCCGGGACGAGCCTCCTGTAGCTGTTCACAGTTGGAGCAACTAGCGCTGCTAGAGCCCTCATATGGTGGAGTAACCCTCCTATGAAGTACCTAGCTAGCTGGCTGAGTCTGTGGGGGTCCTCAGGATCGTAGAAGAGGTTCCTGGAGTTCCTCCAGAGACTTACATGTATGTGCATCCCGGACCCGTTCTCCCCGTGTAGTGGTTTAGGCATGAACACCGCCTTCAACCCCATTTTCTTAGCTACCATCCTCGCTACGTACTTAGTTGTCTGGATGTTGTCGGAGGTTCTAGTAGGTTTACTAGCTCCTAGGCTTAGCTCCAGCTGACTTGAGGCAACTTCGTGGTGGTGGGTGACGACCTTGATGTCAAAGAATTTCATCAGGCTCTCCGTAAGTATTTCTCGATACTCTACCAGCTCATCACCAGCGAGGTGGTAGTTGGAGAGGATACCTCTCTGAGATCTATCAACGAGCTTAATGATGTATCCTGCTGTAGTAGGTGTGGAGTAGACTACCTTAACGTCCCTGAATAGGAAGAACTCCATCTCTACCCCGGTGAACACATCCAGACCTCTCTCCCTGAGGTACTCCTCGAGCCTCTGTGTGCAGAACCTCGGGTCTAGCGGGTGCTTAGTGCTCTCATCAGTGTAGAGGTTACTGATAGCTCTCCACCAGCCATCACGCCAAGGAATACGTGAGAAGGTATCGGTATCTGCTACGAGAATTAGATCACTATCACCTATGTCAGCCAGACCTACATTACTACCATCTACTCTAGCCACTACTTTCGATCCTTCTCCGTTGAAGGGGACTCCAACCCCTCTGAGTCTTCCAACTATATCTGTATACTGTAGCTCGACCCACTCAGTGGTTGTTATCTGAACGTCTTTACCTACCGTCAATGACTTCACCTAACATTTTACACATAGTAAGTATAGTGTCTGAACAGGATAAAACAACAGTATACGGGATTCCTTGAACACTTATATAGTGTTTACTCCAGAAACGATGTGGTAGTAGAACATGTGTTCCACCCCATACTCGGGGTCTGTAGACGAAGTAGATGTGAAGATATTGGAGGTATTGAAGGCTAATGCGAGAGCAAGTTTGCGGGACATAGCGAAAGCTATTGGGAAATCCCCCTCACTAATACATAGCAGACTTAGACGGCTGGAGAAGATCGGGGTGGTAAAGGGCTATACGGTACTCGTGGATTACCGGATGCTCGGTTACGAGGTCTACGCTCTAACACTGCTCCAGGTCGAGGGAGGCCACATAGCTGACGTAGAGAAGCTACTAGCCACTGAACCTAACGTAAGAGCAGTATTCGATATAACTGGTGAGTACGACGTAGCCATCCTAGCAGTTTTCAGCTCAGTATCAGAGCTGGACAAATTCATAAAGAAGATGCTTAAGGTTCCCTACATCAAGAGATCCGTAACCAACTTAATACTGAGAGTAGTAAAGGACAGTCCACACATAGATAGCCCTCTCCACATCACCCGCAAATCCTTAGGTACCCACTCTCACTGATTCTCACACCAGTCTATCCTATACAGAGACCCCCTCTTTGTTACCGCCTTAGTAGGTAGCGAACTCTTCAGTTCAACTGCTTCTAGCTTTAACTACGTAGACCTTTCTGAGCTTTACTTCGGAGACATTTAACTAAACCTCTAAAGTCTGGATAGCCGCTGAAAGCTACGTACCGGGCTCTACCTGAGATCCTCTTGATCGGCTACTGAATTCCCGATTGGTTAGCTATGCTGGTACTAGTAGACCGCTTTAGGGGATGACCGATGTAGGGTCGGCGAGGTAGAATCGTGTTAAACATGTCTCCGAGTAGCAGAAAGGATAGATCTGGATTGGGGGACTCATACATGTCAGGAGGAGCGGAGATGAGCGGGGATACTCTACCACTTGGATAGGAAGAAGTGCTGAGCGGTAGAACCATGAAGACTCTACTATCATGGGGATGTGGACGTTAATGTTTAGATAATGTTTAGAGGAAGGTGCGGCGGCCGGGATTTGAACCCGGGATCTCCGGCGTGGCAGGCCGGCGTCCTA
>JAGDWD010000001.1 GCA_023255955.1 Desulfurococcales archaeon
CCTTAGGAAAAACTAGGGAGGTTTTTCTATGTAATGGAATGTAGGGGTTTATAAGCTTTTCTGTTTTCTGGTCTCATGCGTGTTCCCTAGTTTTTTCTTGTGCTTCTTTGTTGTGGGTTTAGTCTTTTGTGATTCGGGACTCTGTGGGTGTGTCTACTCATGGTGTGGTTATTTGGGGGGTACTCAAGCTAAAAGCTCTGTGGTTATGTGTTGGTTGGTTGTGGGAGGGTTCGTGGTGTACTCTGGTCTTGAGGGTGGTTTGAGGAGGCTTGGGTTGTTTCACGGTAGGCAGGTCTATGAGGTTTGTGAGCCTCTTCCGCTGATTGGGCACATAGCTTTCGGTGTTATTGATAGGGGGACTAACGTCATTCAGGTGAGGCCCAGTACTCTCTGTTACCACAACTGTGTTTTCTGTAGTGTTGATGCTGGCCCTGCTAGTAGGACTAGGCAGTCTGAGTTCGTTGTTGATGTTGACTGGCTTGCGAGGTGGGTTGTTGAGGTGGCTAGGTTTAAGGGTGGGGGTGTTGAGGTCGTGATTGACGGTGTTGGTGAGCCTCTGACGCACCCCAAGCTCCCGCGGCTTGTTGAGCTAGTTAAGAGGAGCAGCTTAGTCAGTAGGGTTGCTCTAGAGACTCACGGTGGTGGGCTGACCAAGGACCTCGCGATCAGGTTGTGGGAGGCAGGCCTCGACAGGATTAACCTAAGCGTCGACGCTGTGTCGAGGGATGTAGCTGTGAAGCTCGTGGGTGTCGGGTGGTACGACCCGCAGAGAATCCTCGACGTAGCTGAGTGGGTGATAGAGAACACCGGGATCGACGTGATCCTAGCACCAGTGGTAGTGCCGGGCTGGAACGAGGACGAGGTCATACCCCTAATAGAGTGGGCTAGAAAACACGGTGCGGGCCGTAGGAGTGGCTGGCCTACGGGGGTACTCATCCAGAAGTACGAGGTACATAAATACGGGAGGAAGGTTCCCGGGGTCCGCCCCTGGTCGTGGGAGGCCTTCTACGGGTGGCTGAGAAAGATTGAGGAGAGAACCGGGTACAGACTGGTGGTGGAGTCTAGGGAGATAGGGATCGAGAGGAGGCCTAAGCTGGGAACCCCCTACAAGGTAGGTGAGAAAGTTAGGGGGGTTGTCGTAGGTCCCGGCCTACATAGAGGGGAGACTCTGATCGTCGACTCAAGACTCTCCAGGTTGATGGCCAGTATCGGGTCAACCGGGCTGAGGCCTGGGCAGAGGGTCACCGTTACTGTCTTAGAGAACGATGACAACATCTACGTAGTGAAGCCGTCCACTACCTAAGCTCCCTGAGCCAGACCACCCTCTGCGGGTACGGTATCTCAATGCCCGCACTCTCCAGGGCCTTCTTAATGTCCCTGATGACAGTCCTCCTAACAGTCCAGAACTCCTGTGAAGGTGTCCAGAAGAGTATCTTCAGATTGATGGAGCTCTCACCTAGGGAGTCTACTATCACCACAGGCTCCGGCTCCGCTAACACCAGCTCGTTCTCCCAGAGGACAGCCCTGATTATCTCTATTGCCCTATCTATGTCGGAGCTGTACGAGATCCCTATCCCTATCTCAGCCCTCCTAGCTATCGACCTACTGTAGTTGTATATTGGGCCACTGACCACAGCGCTGTTCGGTATAGTAACTACCTCACCACTCCACAACCTGATCTGAGTGGTCATTATGCCGATAGCTTCCACCAGCCCCCAGTCACTACCTATCCTCACCGAGTCACCGACCTTGACCCTCCCCTCGAGGAGGAGTGTGAGGCCAGCAAAGAGACTACTCAGTGTCTGCTGTGCTGCGAGACCGACGACGAGGCCGGCGAAGCCTGCTGCTACTAGGAGGCCCCCAAGATCCACACCAGCTACTGAGAGAGCTGTGAGACCCCCTACGGCTACCACAGCTACCCTAACTACCCTCTCGATATTGTGGAGTATCTCAGGTGCCGCAACTATCTTAAGCTTGGAGACCTGCTTAGCAGCTACCTTAGATAGGTAGAAGAATATTGCGAAGACCACCACAGCCAGAACATACCTCAACACGGGCACGTTCCCCGCGAGCCACTCGTAGACGTCCACAGCACCACCCCTAGAGGCCGAACCTCATAATGAACGTCGAGGTGCTTGGCTCTACGACGGGTCTCACACCATCCCCCACATCAGCTGAGGGCATTAACTCGGTGGTGACCTCAGCGTAGGTCGGTCCATGCACTACCACTCTCACTGAGGAAGTTACCGGCTGCTTAGTAGGTGGGAGGTATAGTCCGAGGCTCCCGACCGGGATGACCACCCTAGACATCCGCACGACCTCCCTATCTGAGTTAGATATCCTCACCCTTACCCGGGCCCTAAGACACTCGGGAAGTCCCTGAATAAGCGTGGTGCTGGAGTACCTGCAGAGAATCCCCAGGTCCGGGGGTCCGTAGAGAGCGTACTTAGCCTTGACCGGTACTACCCTGAGTGGGACACCCCCAACACGAACAACCAAGTCAACCGGGACCTGCTGGTCGAGGACAGCTGACTCCCCCGGCAGTATGGAGACCTCCTCAGCGAGGCGGACCATGAGGTAGTCCACCCTAACACCCCCACCGACCGGGGGATGTGGGAGGACCTCCACGAACCTCCCCGCCGGGACGTTCAACAACCCTAGTGGTACCTCCCCATTACCGACCCTCGCAACAAGCCTAACTAGGTCCGGGCCTAACCTAGTGAAAACCAGGGAAAGGTACTCGAAGTCAGCTACCACCTCACCAACCACATCGTACACCCCGTACCCGCAGTAAACCACGACCGCCACCCTACACTTCCTTCATGTTGCCCCTGATAAGCCCGCCTCAACAATCACGGAATACCTACAGCGCTTCATAGATAATTATCTATTACTAACCTGAGGTTACTGCGCGTTAGATTTACGGTTTCCTACTCTCTTGTCTCTTTAGTAGTGCGGAGGTTTAGAAACTGCTTCTAGTTAAGTAGCAAGTTTCAGTAAGAGTAGTGTAAGGTCTACTAGGTTCCCTAGATGCAGTAAGTAGATGAGTCAGTGAGAGCGAGCATTCAGGGCGGACAGCTTGTGACTACATCCAGGGTTAGACGTAGCTACATTACCTACATGTCTAAACCATTACAACGAGGAGGAACTGTAGGACAACTAGAAGGATCTAGGGGAGCTGGGTTTTACTGCCGTGAAGCCCTTCGCTTTATCTACCCACTTGACGGACGTGAATCCCGCGTGTTCGAGTCTCTTCTTGACTCCTTTGAGGAAGTCTATGTTACTGTGTTTCCCCGGTTCACCGACGTAGTGGAAGAGGCGTCCTCCGGGTTTCAGTATCCTGAGGAGTTCTCTGTAGAATTCGAGTCCGTAGAGCTCGCCCGCTATGCTTATTCTGGGCGGGTCGTGGAGTACTGCGTCGAAGCTTTCCGGCTCCAGCTCCTTCACGAAGGAGGTGGCATCTGCTAGCACTATCTCTATCCTCCCGTCCTCGAGCCCTCTAGACCATGGGTTGTACCTGGAGATCTCCACGACGTTCGGATCTATCTCGACTGTAACTACCTTACTAGCTCCTCGGAGCACCTCAGCTATCGCTGTGTAGCCGAGGCCGGTGCACACATCAAGTACGCGGGCACCCGATATGTTACCTAGGGACGCGACCTTCAATTTGGAGTCTGTCCACGGGTCGATACCGACGGTCCTGTGCATCTGTATACCACTTATCTCAAGTGTCGGTGCTCTATCTCTAGCTACCGGCTTCAGCTTATAGTACTTACCGGAGCTGTAGAGGTCTAGCCTGACGAGCTCTCCGCCTAGGACCTTGTAGGCGAATCCCTCCCGAACTCTCTCAAACTCCTCGAGAGCTACTGGCTGTGAGTCCCCGAGCACCACTAAGTCGCCCTCAAGCCTAGCGATAACCCTCGTTAAGCCCATGTCTAGGGTGACCGTAAACTCCCTAACCCCTAACTGCCTAGCTCTAACTACCTCAGTAGCCTCCCACGTGGTGATCACGTAGCCAGGTACGTACCTATACTCCACCCTCACCATATGCTCCAAGCATTTCTGCGCTCAGTACTTATCTTCCGTACCGGCTGGCAGGCCCTGCTTACCGGTCAATACCTGAGGTTCCACCCGCTAGAGAAGGGCTTTACTGACGTCCGGACCCGTAAACCTGGCTATGACAACCCCGTCACGCATCTTGTAGGAGACGGTGCATGACCTCGCTACTATGTAGTCGTGTGTCGCGATGATGAAGCTCTGGCCGAGCTCCTTGCTGAGCCTAGCTACTAGCTCCATTATCTTCACAGTGTTCTCTACGTCGATATTAGCCGATGGCTCGTCCATCAAGACGACTGCTGGTTTATTAGCTAACGCCCTAGCTATAGCCACCCTCTGCTGCTCACCCCCACTCAGGGAGTCTGGGGTCCTACTAGCTAGGTGCCTAACCCCAACGACCTCCAGGAGATACTCTACCGTCCTCGCTCTCTCCTCCTTACCAACCCCTGCTAGAGCTAGTGGGAGCTCAACATTCTCCCACACCGTGAGTGCTGGTATGAGGTTAAAGAACTGGAAGACGTAGCCTACCTTCCTCAACCTGTACTGCGCTAGCTCCCGCCCTCTCAGCTTGCTGACGTTGACGCCGTCAACCACCACCTCCCCGCTATCCGGGAAGTCTATACCTGCTACGATATTTAGGAGGGTGGTCTTACCGGAGCCTGAAGGACCTACTAAGCAGGCTATCTCCCCCCTACCTACCTCAAGGGAGACCCCTCTCAGCGCCCTAACGTAGCCCCTACCGTATCTGTAAGACTTATACACATCCTTCACTAACACGATCGGGTTGCTAGACATACCTGATCGCCTCAGCAGGTCTTATCCTCGCGGCTCTGTAGGACGGTACTAAGCCCGCAACTACGCTCACAGCGATACCAATCAGAACCGCTGTACCTACTACCTGAGGTGTTATCGTTAATCCTGAGATGTTCTGAGGTACCGAGCTGAACTGCCTAGCTCCGGGGAGGAGCCTAGCTCCCCCGAACACAGCGAACCTCGGGATCAGCTGGGTGACTAACACGCCGACACCTACACCAGCTAATGAGCCTACAGCACCTATGATGAGTGCCTCAGCTATGAATAGGGTGAAGATGAATCTGTCTCCTGCTCCTATGGACTTAAGTATTCCGATCTCCCTAGTTCTCTCCGCTACAGCCATGAACATAGTGTTCATGACCCCGAAACCGCCAGCAGTTAGTGCCACCAGGCCTATGGAGAGGAAGAAAAGGTTCAGAGTACTTAAAGCCTGCTCAACTAGGTTCGTTAAAGCTCTCTGAACGACTACCGTAACCCCCTGGATGGTCCCCCTAATCGTGTTAGCTACTGAGTCTACGTAGCTAGGATCCACACACTTAACTAGTACAGATGTTACGTAGCCTGACAAACCGGACATCTCCTGAACCAGCCTCAGAGGTACGTAGACAGCCATTTCCTGGAGTCTGATCCCGGTCTCGAACACCCCTACGACTAGGACCTCCCTACTCGCGTTGCCGATAGATAGAGCCAGCCTACTACCGACACTGATATTCAACTCCTCCGCCAGGCCCTTACCCACCACAACCTCAGGGCAGTCACTACACGTGAACATCCCTCCCTCAACGACGTTCACCGTACTAACTACCTCCGTGTATGTGGCGGAATCGATCCCCTGGATAGTGACGTAGGTACCTCCAAGAGATCCACGTATCGATAGTGTGGGTGTCACCGCGTAAACTCCCTGTATTGCTAGAACAGTCTCCGCGATGCTCTCACTCAGTAACCGCTGTGTGGTGGTGGACTGCCGCCCTGGAAGGGTGAGGGACCCCCTGATAGTGCTATTCACTATAGCTATGTCGTACCCAGCTATCCTCCTAATAGACTGGAGAGCTGACTGCTCAGCCGTCGCCGTCATCGAGAGTAGGGATAGAATTAGAGCAACTCCTACAGCTATCCCAGCTGCTGTTAGGGAGAACCTGAGCTTCCTCTTCACTAAGTTTCTGTAGGCCATCCTGAGCACACCGACCACAGCTAACCCCGCGTATCAAGTAAGGAAACCACTAAAGAATACCTAGGTGAGACCGTAGCGAAACTATCGGGAGACGGGAGAGCAGGACCGTAGCTGGCCCGAGCTAGCTGTGGAACTAGCTGTGGATCTCCTTCCTCTTCTCAGCACCTTTCACCGGTTCTGGGTGTACGGTCGCCTCCCAGCCTAACTCCTCCCTAATACGTCTCTCCACGTTAGACGATATCTCGTGGACCTCATCGAGAGTTGTCTTTCCGTCTAGCCTGATGTGGAGTGTGACCTCCGTGTGAGTCCCGTATCTGTGGACGTGTATGTGATGCACGTCCACCACCTTATCTGAGGTACTGTAAGCCAGCTTCTCCAGGATCTCCACCTCCTCCTTTGTAGGGCCTGTCCCGAGGAGCTCTCTGGAACCTCCGAGTACGAGCTTGATGGCTGTGTAGAGTATGAGGGATGAGACGGCCAGCCCTAGAATCCCGTCAACCCACCATACCTCTCTACCTACCGCTATGCTGATGGCTAAGATAGTGGATGCTGCAGCGTCCGCTCTATGGTGCCACGCATCTGCTATTAGTGGCTGTGCCCCGTACTTCCTACCTAACCACATCGACCACCTGGCTAGGGCCTCCTTAACAACTGCTGACATAGCGAGAACTGCGATTATGTACCAGCTGAACACTAGGGACATCCCCGACAGTAACCTACCCGCACTTGCCTGAAGCAACTCCACAGCTACGGAGCCGAGTAGGGTTCCTATAATCACCGTAGCTATGGCCTCAGCTCTCCCATGTCCTAGTGGGTGCTCCCTATCGGCCGGCCTATACGATATCCGGAACCCGATGATGACTACGGCCGAGGTCAGGGAGTCTGAGAGAGTGTGGACCGAGTCAGCGAGGAGGGCTGTCGAGTTGGTGATCAGTGCCATGTAGTACTTCACAGCAAACAGAGCTGTGTTCACTACTATGGAGGTAAGACCCTCCAGATAGCCAGCTCTCCTCCTAGCTACCTCACCTGCTCTCCGCAACCACACCACTTACAAGACCCTATCTAACCCGGACCGAAATAAGTAGCTCTACCTGAAGATAAAGCATTTTACCTTAGGACACACCACTACTGGCGGTGCTTAACGTGCCGTTAGTTGAGGTCACTATGTGGGCCGGGGTACCCTCGGAAGTTAAGAAGAAGCTTGCTGAGGGGCTGACCAAGGTCTTCGAGGAGCTCGGAATCCCGAGGGAGGCTGTCACGATAGTCATATATGAAGTACCCAAGGAGAACTGGGCTACCGGTGGCCAGCTACACTCGGAGAGGTTCAAGTAGTCCCCGTAAGGTGGGGGACATACCTGTAACTGTGGGTAGTGAGGTCCTCAAAGACGTAGCTAGGAGGATATTCGAGGCTCTTAAAGTCCCGAGGAGGTATGCTGAGATAACTGCTGAGGCACTGGTCTTCGCTAACCTGAGGTGTGTGGATAGCCACGGTATTTCGAGAGGGCTTGACTATGTTGATGGGATAAGGCTGGGTGAGATAAACCCAGAGCCGAGTATTAGAGTCGTCCGCGAGACAGCTGTCTCCGTACTGCTCGATGGTGATGGGGGTCTAGGACCTCCAGTAGCTTACGAGCTTGCTGAGAGGGTTGTAGAGAAGGCGGGTAGTGTAGGTATTGCTGTGGGTGCTGCTAGGAACCTCAGGGATGTGGGGGCCTTAGGGTACTACGTTAGTAAGGTCGTTTCATCCGGTTATATCGGTGTAGCGGTAGCTAACGCTAAGGCGAGGGTGTCTATCCCGGGTGTTTCCTCACCTATAACCGGTACTAACCCCGTGTCGGTTGGGATACCGTCGAGGAGGCCTGTCCTACTAGACATGTCCCTCTCCGTAGTTCCGTACGGGAGGATACTGTCCTACGCTGCGAGGGGTGAGGAGATACCTGAGGGGTGGGCACTGGATAGGTTCGGTAGGCCAACAAGATCACCGAGGGAGGCCCTCGAGGGCTACCTACTCCCTATAGGAGGGTATAAGGGGCTAGCCTTGGCTATGGTAGTGGACATACTTGCGGGGCCTGTAATCGGGGGCCGACAAGCCTGGAAATCAGTGGTAGAGGCCCCTACACGCAGGGAGGTGTACTGATCCTAGCTGTAGACCCAACCCTCTTCAGGGATCTGAGGGAGATAGAGGAGGATATTGAGAGATACATAAACACCATAAAATCACTTCCGAAGGATCCTGCAGTAGAGGTCGTGGTACCTGGGGAGAGAGCGGCTAGATGCTTTGAGGAGAGATCATCGAGGGGGGTCCCCCTAGACGAAGCAACATACAGTAGGCTGGTCAGGGTCTGCGGGGAGCTGGGGATAGATATCAGTGACCTCAGAGCTTCCCTGAGTACCTGAGGAACCCCTCTACAGCTCTCACAGCATCCTTAGTCGGTAGGACATCGTGAGTCCTCACGACGTGGGCACCGTTCACGACCGCTATAGCTGTAAGTGCTATACTACCGTAGAGCCTGTCCTCCGGTCTCTCACGACCTGTTAAAACACCTATGAAGGACTTCCTGGAGATGCCTATGGCTATGGGCCTACCAAGTACCCGAAGCTCCCTCAGCCCGGCTATGACGTTAACGTCCCAGATGTACCACGGGATGTCCTGATATCGGAAGAACCCGATGCACGGATCGATAACTACCTTCCCCATATCGTAGTCTATCCTGCGAAGCATCTCGAGGGTCTCACTGAGAGCTCTGAGAACCCTCTCAACCGGCTTCCCACCGACCCCGGGTGAGGTCTCCCTAGCGCAGACTATTACGGACGGCTGGTACTCCCTCAATACATCAACCATAGCTGGATCCCCCTTAAGCCCGGTCACGTCGTTCACTATCTCAGCCCCAGCCTTAATAGCTTCCTCAGCAACCCTAGCTCTGAAGGTGTCGACGGAAACCGGGACATCCACACTACTCCTTATACTTTCCACAGCTACCCTCACCCTCTGAACCTCCTCCTCCAACGGAACCTCCGTCTGCAGGTATGGTGCTGTAGACCTACCACCAACATCAACTATATCAGCACCCTCCTCAACCATGGCAGAAGCTACCTCACCAGCCTTCTCAGGCAGTACAACAGAACCCTTATAGAACGACTCAGGTGAGACGTTGATCACGCCCATGACCCTGACAGGTAACCCGTCACCCACCTCAACCCGGCCCAGCCTCCCGAAGATCCCCACCTAACCCACCAACAACAAGAACTGTCCTAGGTAAAAACTGAGGAACTATAACTAAATAATATAAATAGATATGCCCGACAGTACAGTACTCAAAATATTATTGATGCAGCATTAAAAAATATTAACTTCGAACTAGAGATAGTTCATGGTGGTAAAATGCATCTACGTTCAGTTATAGTGCTTGCTGTACTAGCACTAATTATTAGCTCAATTATGTCGGTGGTTCTACCTGCTAATGCGCAGGTTACTAAAGGTCCTAGAGCTGAGACAATTACGTATGTAGGTGTAACAACTACAGATAAAGGTATTAAAGGTGTTGAGACAGGTGAGTTCGATGCGTTCATGTGGGAGGTCCTCCCAGATGACCTCGAGAAGGCTGGTGCTGATATAAGTAAGCTCAGACTTATCCCGGCACTCAGATTCTTCGATGTTCTGGACATAAACGCGTATAGCGATCCGAACGAGATGGGTGTGTGCGGTCTAGCTACTAGACCTCGGGACGGTGTTGTAGTCTTCAACCCGTTCGCTATAAGGGAGATAAGATTCCAGCTAAATAACCTGATGAATAGGAAGTACATTAGTAACGAGCTCCTGAAGGGTGGTGAGCCAGCGTACACGTACGTAAGTGTAAGCCACCCAGCTTGGAGATACATCAAGGACGTTGCCGACATGCTCGGTCTTAGAGAGGAGGGTAACGAGCTCCTCGCACTACAGAGGATTAGGGCGGCAATGCTGAACGCGTCAGCATGTGCTCAGAAGTTTGGCTACTCTATAACCACTGAGAAGGATCCTGTGTCTGGTAGGGAGGTTTGGACCCTTAAGAGACCTGACGGATCTAAGGAGCCGATAAAGATAGTCCTCCTAATCAGGATAGAGGATGAGAGGAAGCTTATAGGTGACTACCTAGCAGGGCAGTTAGAGAAGGCAGGCTTCCTAGTTGAGAGGAAGTACATAGAGAGAGCACAGTTCAGGCCTCTAGTCAGATCCGCGGAACCTAGGAACCTTGACTGGCATATATACACACATGGTGACACTATGATAAGGTCTGTATGGGTTCACGAAGAGGTTGGTACTCCTCTGAGTTCTCGTCCCTACCAACTACTGGAGGTTTATGGGAGTATACTGCTGAACACGCTAAGGCTATCGGTGACTACGTGCAGGAAAGGTTGGAGCAGATAGCTAGAGAGCTCTATAGGGGGCAGGTAAAGGACATAGAGGATTACTGGGCTAAGGTGAGGGAGGGTACCTACCTAGGGATCTACCAGAGCCTTAGAGTCTTCATTATCGGCGTCAGAAACTTCTACGTAGTCAACCCAAGAATCAAAGACATGGTCTACAGCCTGTATTTTTAATCTTGTCTATTATGGAGTGAAATACTATAGCTTCAACTCCGCACTGGAACCATTGTAGAATACGAGCGGCTTCTCCGCGGATCCTCTGTATGCCTCAACAACCCTACCAATAACTACAACGTGATCCCCAGCTACGTGCTCGTCAACAAGCTCACACTCAAGGATGAGGGGTGCCTTCCCTATTATTGGGGCCGTTACCTTCCTAGCTCCTACCGGCACTATCTTAGCTAGGTCGAACTTATCTACATCCCTACCACTTACAGAGCCGAACACGTTGTACGCAACATCCTCCAGCTCCCTAGATACGAGGTGCACCGCGAAGGACCTGAACTCCTTTATCAACTCATAGGTATACCTAGCCAACCCTAAAGCAACAGCAACTAGTGGAGGATCCCACGACACCCTAGTTAACCAAGCAACTGCCGCCCCACCCCTCCTACCTCTACGACCAGGATCACCAGCCGTTACAATAGCTAGTGGGTAAGGTATGAGATCTAATGCCTGGAACACATCTATGGACTCCATCACACATCACACTACCTTCTATCTATTCCAATATAAGTACTCTCAAAAACAAACAATTCTTAAAGAGATCGAAATCGCATATTACGATAAATCACAGTTAAACCGTGATCAACACTTAACTCACAGCTTTTTGAATTTAGTGGTTTTGTGAAGCTGAAATCGGAACGACAGGGAGCTCGGTAAGGTCTTTTAGGAGGGTAATGTTTAGAGAGCTTTCACTAGAACACACTGACATCTCTTTCCCAAAGAATGCAGAAGCTCTTTTCACTCCCTACTAGTAGGCCTATATAGATCCTAGGAGGTGGATCTAATAAGAACTAGCTAAGAAGGGACTAGAACCTAAGACTCAGTAGCTCCTTTAAGTGCTCTACGTACACGTATTCTCCGTTAACTATTACTTCATGGAACATCTTAGGATTTTCATTCTCTTAAACGAGCATTAACTCGCCTACGTTGCTGATGTTAATTTAATAGTCATCCCGGAAGCACTAGCGTTGGTTTACTTTACTAGCTTATGTGGTCATCGCAAACTAGGATAATAGCAGCCCTAGGGGCTAGGGTGACTAGCATGGCTAAGAAGGGTGAGGACATCGTCATAGGGTACTCAACGACCCCCGACCTAGCGGGAAGGACGCAGTACCCGTAGACACCGGCTTCAGGGGGTTAGCAATATAAGCGAGGGGCTCTACTGAGCTCCCGACCCCCGCCAGCGGTCTTCAGGGTGCACGGGTGGATGGTCGAGGACAGCTACTTCGACGGCATCCGCTAGCAGGGTACGGGGAGCCGTACCTGGAGGTACTCTCCAGCAAGCCGAACAGAGTAGCCACCAACCACTACGATGCCGGCCTACCTCCGGAGCTGACAGAGAGGACTGTAGTGGACCTGAAGGAGGGGAGGAACTTAATCGACCTTAAGGGGTACTGGGGGATCGTGTCCTTCAAGCTGGAGAGTAGAGACCCGGAGGCCAGGATATACGTAGTTCTCAACTAGCTTTTACCCCATAGGCTACTCCTCAGATTACCGTTTGTCCCTAGATGCTTGTTGATGTGGGTTTATGTTTGTTCATCGCATCTAGGGACTTCCACCTCACCCACAGGGGTTTTCCCTACCCCTGTGGGTCGTGGGTGGTGTTCGTCCCGAACGGAACACGGGACACATCTACACCTAACCCCGCAGAGCTCGGGGCACCGCCCCCATCGCTCAGCGGAGTGTTCAAGCTATTTACAGAAATGAAGTTAATAAGCTTAACACATAACCCCAGAACACAGCAACCCTAAAAACCATAAACACAACAATAAACAAAAACAGAACAGCCCCGTGGATAGTTGCTTCCCCGCCTAGCGCAGCACCAGCCCAAGACATTCACCCAGCGCTCCCCTTAGCAGTAGCGAAGCCCGCGGGTCCGAACCTCACCCCTCGGTAGGATGCTCATTCCGTACACTACCGAGGCTAAGGGCTATTTCAGAGCTGCCCCACTAAATTGGAATCGGGGAGGGAGCGTAGGACCCTTAGCTAAGAGGGTAGCTGAGGATTTTCGTTAACTCTGTTAAAGTTTATTTAGTCGCATCTGTTAATACCAAAGGGGTGATGTTCTCGGTGAGGTTGGTCCCTACTAAGGAGCTAGCCTGCGGCGAGGTAGGTTTGGAAGCGTTCGTAGCCCTAGCCCGGGAGGTCCTCTCTAGGGGCGGTGTATCCACTACCGTCGTCGTCGACCCCCGGACAGGTACCGTGGTCCGTGGGTCTGAGCTCTGCGCGACCCTCGCTAAGATCGGCGTTAGGTACGTACCGGTATCCTACGGTAAGTCCGAGGAGGTCTTCGTACCTTTGGAGGCGTTGGGCTTCTTTGACGACATCCAGCCAAGCCGGTACAGGGTCTTCTCCGATACTGAGGAGCTGCTCTACAGGAACTGGCCGACCCCCCTGGTAAGGCTCCCCAGGGCTTCAGTAGGCGGTAGGGTTGTTTGGGCTAAGCTCGAGGGCCTTAACCCGTGGAGCATGAGCGTTAAGGACCGCATAGGCTGGTCCATGTACAGGAGGGCCTTGGAGAGGTTGGGTAGGGTGGAGGGGCTCGTTGAGGCTACCTCGACAAACACCGGCCTAGCTCTAGCCGCTATGGCCTCCATCCACGGGTCTAGGCTGAGGGCGTACATACCCTCAACCGTCTCCAGGGCTGGCGAGCTGCTGCTCAAGCTATTCGGTGCTGAGGTTGTGCGCTCCCCCATAGCCTCGATCACCGTCGAGCTCATAGGCGATGCTGAGAGGGATGCTAGGGCCTCAGGGGCTGTTCACCTCAACCAGTTCGAGAACGATGCTAACTTCGAGGTACACCTAAGGTACACAGCGAAGGAGCTGGAGCTGCAGCTTAGGGAGGCTGGGGTGGTGCCTAAGGCTATAGTAGGTGGATTAGGGACCTCCGGCCACATCTCGGCCCTAGCCCTGTACTTCAAGAGTAGGTTCAGGGGGGTCAGGGTCTACGGGGTAGTACCCGCAAAGGGTACCAGTATCCAGGGCATTAGGAGGGTGGAGACAGGTATGAAGTGGGTACACCTAGTTGAGCTAGACGGGGTCATCGAGGTACTGCCCGAGGAGGCTGCCGATGGGGTGCTGAGGGTGGTGAGGTCCGAGGGGATACTGATAGGACTGAGTAGCGGGGCTGTCTACACAGCCTACAGGAAGCTTGTAGAGAGCGGGGAGCTCGAGGAGGGGGACTACGTACTGGTCTTCCCGGACCACGGATTCAAGTACTTAGAGCAGCTCGAGAAGCTCCTGAAGCTCTAGGTACCCCGACCACCAACCCAGGCAGGTTCTAAGCCCTCCAGAACTCCATACCGGTGTACTCCGTTAAGGGCTAGGGTAGAGCTTAGGGGACTAGGTGCTACTACTAGCGTTCGCGGTAGGGCTTGCCCTAGGCTACTAGGAGGGGTTGAGGTAAGGGTTGTACTGAGCGACGAGACGTTGAGGAGCTACCCTGAAACCGTGGAGTACTTGAGGAGCGTAGACATAGGGGTTAGGCTAGGCCCCAGCCGGGTGTAACCACCCACGCTAAGGTTGTTGTAGTTAATGGTTGGGTGGTCCTTGTTGGAAACCATAACTGGGCTGGGAGCGTTTTAACGCGGAATAACAAGGTGAGTGTGGTCTCATACTCGAGGGAGGTAGAGCGGGAGTCGTGGAGTACTTTGAGAGACTGTAGTCCAACGGTAGGCAGCTCTAGTACTTACTAGCTCTATAGGGGTTCGCTCCTAGAGGCTGCGTGGTTTTAGAGATGGACCTTAAGAGGGAGGTCCTGAGGCTACTTAAGGAGGATGAGGAGTTTAGGCTAACAGTTGCAGGCCTCGTAGGACTTGACACGGTGCTTACCGAGCTTAGGAAGCTTAGGGAGGACTTCAATAAGTTTGTAGAGATCGAGGGAGGGAGGTGGGAGGGGTTGGGCCGGGAGCTCTTTAGTGGTTGCGGCTCTGGTGCTAGCCATTGGCACCGCGTTCGCGGGTCTCCTAATGATCAGCGCCCCTAATGTCTTGAGACGCGTTGTCGTCTAGCTCTACGCCTTCCCATTACTTCCCACCCCCACAGCATTCGTGGCATGACTACAGGGTCCAGGTTCAGGTAGCAGCTATGTCACGCCAGTAGCGGTACTACCGTAACGCTCCTCGGGGAGGTACTGGAGTCCTACCTCCCGATGTCTACGGGCGGCCGTTAAGCGATGAGGATGTCCCATAGAGTCCACCCCGGGCTACAGAGTTGGGAGGATCCTCAAGGTAGTTAGCAGCATAGCTGGGGGTAGGAGTGGGGCTCCATCAAACATGCCAAGGAAGCTAAAGCTTTAGGGGCCAACGCCGTCCTGGGGCTCAGGTTCTCCATCGATGCCGCACTAGCACTACCTGGAAAGTCGGCCACGTGAAGATGCTAGCCTACGGGACCGCTATGGTGGTTGAGTCCGGGACCCGAGAGCAGCTCAAGGCCCTTAAAGTACCTAGAGCTCTTAGCCTATCCGAGGCGAAGCTAGGAATCGGTTCCGGCAAACTCCCGCCCAGTCTAACCTTGGAGATGTACTGTCTAAGCTAAGGTAGCTGTAGGTAGGTGTGATGTGCGAAAGCAGTGCACTACCCCGCGAAAAGCCTGGAGCCGGCTCTGCGGGGAGTGGAGCGAAGGACGATGCCGTAAGAAGACGGTAAACCTGGGAGGCCGGTACAGAATTAGGTAGGTGAGCCTAACTATAGCCTAAGCCTTAGTGAAGGCGACCTACGAAAGTCTGTGGAATCTCCAAGGCCCCTTCCGGGACCTCAGTATAGTCCCAGGGGGCTGCTGGAGCTGGTTGAGGGTCTAGGGCTACACCAGTAGCTCCCTTAGAAGCTTAAGCATGGTTCTAGCGTTACCGAGCATCCAGTGGTCGTTGTTGAAGAACACGTAGACCCTCCTAGCTACCTCGACTAGCTCCTCGTAGCTGTAGTCGTGTGCGTACCAGGAGCTCCTCCCGAGCATCCTTAGGTAAACCACCCCGCCGGCCAGCGCGATTCACGTAGCCATGAGGGAGTCCACAGATACCAGGGTCAGTCCAATGCCCTTGGTTCACCTAGCTGTAGACTCCCTGAAGCAGTTTTGTGTCTGAACTCCACAGCCATCCTCGGGCCTAGTCCCACCCTGCTGTGGAAGGACTCCACCCTACTGAGGTTTTCCGGGCTGCAGCTGAAGTTAGGCGGCAGCTGGAATAGGTAAAAGCCCACTAGGCTATCCAGGGGGTTAAAGAGCTCCCTAAACCTACCCCAGGTGGTTAGGGCGGCCTCACCCAGCTTGCGTAGGTGGGTTATGGACCTATGCACCTTAACGCTCCACCTAAGCGCCCTACCCCCTCTAGCCCCCCACGACCTGGTTCCTGAAGGGGAACCTGTAGAAGCTCGCGTTGAGCTCTACGGAGTTAAGGCCGCTGTGGGCCACGTACCAGTCCAGGGAGAGCCCCTCGTTCCAGTCGTAGAGCCAGCCACTTGTACCTACGTAGACCTCGTACCTAGGTGTAGGTAGCCCACGTAGGAGTAGGTAGCGGAGTTTTTACACTCAAGGAGCCGTACGCGGGTGGTGTAGCCCGAATGCCCTCCCTACAGTCCCCGGAGGGTTAGGCATAGGGTTAAGGGTGATTAACGTGGAGACACATCTACAGCTCCTGACTCCCGACACGCTGGCTCGACCCTGCTTTCCTGTCCGTGTTGGCGGGAACCGTGATTACTGCGACCTGGGGGTAAGCTCCACGAGCACTCGGGATTGCCGTAGGCCCTTCTTTAAGGGGTGGTAGAGGGAGTTAAAGGGGTGTGCGGGTTAGGGAGGGTACTGCTGGTAACTACACAGTCAGCCTACAGGTACGTGATGGAGGTAGTGAGGTCCCTTAGTAAGGAGTACGTGACCGAGGTGGTGGCCTCCATGGCTCCAGTAGCTCAGTTTCTAAGCGTGGAGGACCTTGCCAGGGAGCTAGCTGAGAAGATCGGGAGGTGTGGCTACGACTACATAGTTACCCCGGGGCTTATCAGGGGCTCCACGAGGGTTTTCGAGGAGGTGCTGGGGTGTGGGGTTGTTAAGGGGTCTAAGTACGCTGGCGACATACCCATAGTTCTAAATAATGGAATTGAGAGAATAGTGTTGGAAAACTAATAGTTTATGATTGTTCTGAAGAGGGATTTAATTGATAGAATTATGGAAATGGAGTTGGAGGTCAGGTGGAGCTATGGTTATGCTATTGAGGATTTAGAGCTTTACGGGGATTGAGAGTTAGTCTTTACGTTCGAGCTTTAGCCCTGATTCTTCTAGGATGCGCTCAACGTCTTTTGTATAGCGTAGTAGTTTGGATGGGCCTACCTCGATAAACTCCTTCTGAAGTCCTGCGTGGGCTATCATGATCCTCGTATTTGGTGTGATTTTAGTGCTTGGGTATTCCTCCTCTGGTTTTTCTTCTCTCCGCTTCTGTCTTAGTATCTCGTTGTATCTAATCCAATTGCTGTAGCTAGCTTCTTCTAGGGCTTTCTCAAGCTGGCTGATTTCATTGCTTATTATGTAGTAGTAGGAACTATGTATAGCGTTATATATCTCGGCAATCTCCTTAAGTTTGTCAGTAGGGGTTGGGTACTCAATACCTTGAAGTCTTCTGGTAGCTGCTTCAGCTAGTAGGGATACGTAGACTGTGTCTGGGTTTATGGTTAGAGCTCTCTCAACCACTCTATCTTTAACCTCGACCTGCTTAAGCCATAGCTCAAACACCCTCTCCAAGCTCTTAAGTGGGGACTCTACTTTACTGACTGCTGCACATAGAGCTAGTGGTAGGGGGTAGTAAAGAGTCAAGTATATTAGTCCAGCATCTTCGAGGAGCTTACGTCTAAGACTACCCACCTCGCTCTCCACCTCACTGTTCAACTTCCTTAAGCTCCTTACTGGACGTGGAAGTCTATGGACTAGCTGAATACTCTTAATCTGGTCCTCGATTATCAGGTTCAACCTAACCTCCGGGATCCCCCCAGCTCCTTCAAGCCCCGATGGAGGTCTCCTGTACGGGTCGCTGTTATAGACTCTTAACCTCACTCCCCCTTCCCTGAGCTCCTTGTGAGCTACTAGGAGTACGCTAGCTAAGCGGTAGGCTACTCTTAGAGTTACTGAGGGCATGAAATTTAATCCGTGTGTAAGGTCTAGGATGATCTCACCGTAGCTTTCCTCAAGAACTAGCCTACCGAGCTCGTAGAGAACCACCGACTCAAAGTCCTGGGCTTCACCGCGAAATCTCCGGTTACCTCCGGGGCTTCCAACAGCTGGAGCTACAACAACTCTTACCTTAGCTTCTATTCCCAGACACCTAACTACCTCCTCTACAAACCTCCTTACATTTTCCCTAAGCTCTATGTAGGATGCGTAGCTACTTCTAAGTATGTTCCTACAGCTCTCACAGCATATGAAGCACTCGCTCTCCTCTCTAGGCCTACCCTTAGGGCTGGGTAGGTCGACTAGACTATCGAGAACTACTAGTACAGCGTCGCAGCTCTCCCCACATAGGTACTTTAGTACTGGCTTAAGGGTGGTGCAGGTTTCGTATGTCTGCCTACCATCTTCAAGTACGTACCTAACTGTACCCCACTCTGCTGGTGAACCCCACGTAGCTATGAGGAGCCTCCTCACCTGGCTCACCCCAGGCTACTAACTCAGCCTCTAGAACTTAGCTTCACCACTAGCTTTACAACCCGCTTCCTAGGCTTTAGCTTAGTATCCTCTACGTAGGTTAGGTAACTATCCTCTAAGTCCTTAACATCTGCCTCGGTTAACCCCAGGAGGCTGTACGCGTATGCTAGTTCTACACCACCATACTCAACTACTAACTTTCTAACCAACTCTAGGTAGCGACTATCTAGGGAGATGGGTAGTATAGGTAGCTTAACTGCCTTCCTAAAGGTTTCGTGTATTAGTACATGGCTCCAGCTCCTGCAAGCATGGAGGCAAGAACAAGGAAGTAGGCCTCAGCCTTAACCCGGAGCTGCGTTTACGTAGATCTTATACCCCATCCTAGAGTACTCAACTACATCACCTACAGCAATGTCAGCTAGGGATGCTAAACCATCATCAAAACCCTCGACAGATCTTATAGCCTTCAGTACCTTAATGAAGGTAGGTACGCCCTTTCCCCCCAAGTACCTAGCTACAATCTCTGAAGCTAGGTAAGATGAGCAGATAGCTGTTGGGTATAGGGAGACCATTACCCCAATACTCCCATACCTAGACCTAGCCTCATCTACAGCAGCTAGGATCCCGGCTAGCTCAGCACAGGAGAACCTAGGGTCCGACTTCACGAAGTCTAGTAGGGCTTTAACTAAGAGCTCCTCCCATAGGTAATTGCAGACCCTACCATTGGGGTATGTATTTCTAGGATCATCGATCGATAGTTCAGCTAACGAACTAGCCCCATACCTAGTTACAACACCTCAAGAACCGAGGTAACCTGGAGAAGTTCCTAAGGAGGGACGTGCCAACTAGAGATACTATTAAAACTCTAGAAACTTAATAGAAACCCTAGACGTTAGGTACTGCGCCCAGCTATTATCTACTGTTTGTCTCTAGAGGCTCTCTGTTTTCATCACATCTAGGGGCCTCCTCGCAGGACTTGGAGCATCGTTCCCATCACCTCACGGGTCATCTAAGTTGCTCATAAGAAGGGGTTAAAAGTTTTACACTACGTAACTACACCTTAAGCCTCAGCAATCAATTATAGTAAACGAATAAAAGTCCATAGACCTAACACCTACTAATCAACAATAAAATAGTCCCCAAAGCTAAGACTATTAAAAGAAGCTTAGAGAGGTATTCTATAGGGTTTAACTAATCTAAGACCAGCATCAAATAGCTTAGCAGTATTAATAGGTTCTGCTAATACTACCCAAGCTTTAGAGCTCCTCAGGTTAATACTTAACTTCTTAAACTTAAGGAGTCCTACCCATGAACTTAACTGCCTATAGTACTCCAGCTCCACCTCACCTGAAACCTCTAGAGAACCTCCACCATGTACCCTTAGGTCGTTAGGGCTAAGCGCGTAGCACTTAGCTCTATAACCCGTTGGAAAACCTGCTTCAATTGGTATGAGGCCCTCATTTAGAAATCTCTCAATAGTACTAAGCAGATCCTCCAGACTCAAGCACCTAAGCCATAACTCACAGTAACTACCTCTCTGAAGTTCCAGTACAACCTCACAAAACCCTATTAGATCAGCCCTGCAAGCACCTTTGAAGATCAGTGCTATCCTAATAGAGCTCAATCTCCCTAGAATCTCATTAAAACAGCTCTAAAAGCTTAACTACTAGTTGAGAGGGGTATATACTCTCACAGTAGCCTTGTGGTAAGTATTACTAACTCCAAATAAGCTACCTACCATGGACTGAGTGGGAAAACTGAGATTAAAGTTTATATAATTTTATTGTAAGGGAAACATGGTGTAAGTTAAGTATGTCTAGACCTTCTGTAGGTAGATCTCCAGGACCTTCTAGAGAGGGAGACGTTATTGGGGTTTTAACGAATACCAAACAACTACAGCAAATACTAGTAGATGAAGTTCAGCTATCGCAGATAATTGATGGGATTCTCTCCATAGACCAATCAAGTGCCAGGAGTTTTCTAGGGAGGACCACTCTATCGGCTTATAGAAAGGTTCACAACCTAGTATCCTCAGCTCTCGATAGGATCTCTACGTCACCGGAATTTAGAGAAGGTCTGCTTTCAGACCTCAGCAAGGCTTTGATATTGGTAAAATATCAAAGCGCGAGAGAGCAAATCTCGCAGAGTATAGCTAGATGTATTGAAAGCATTATTAAAGTTGTTGGCGACGCCATGCGTGGATACGCTAGTGAAATTCGTGGAGGTGGGAAGGGGGATTGGGAGAAGGTTAAAAAATTTGCTAAAAATGCTAGGACACTTATCGATAGCTTAGCGGTCATAGCTTACGAATACTTGTGATGAAAAGTCCGGGAGGTGTTGCAGATGACTGTATCCGGACCTGGGAGCTTCATACGTGTACTTAAGGGTATTGTAGATCTAGCTCTAGAGTTTGAAGCAAAGACAGGGCTTCTAATTAGGGCTCCGATTCAAGCACAAGCATATAGGATAGGTGCATCGGACCAGTACCCGATGATAACTAGGAAGGTCTACGCTGGGCTGGAGCTTGAGGTTCCCTACGTACCGGGTTCTAGCTTTAAGGGTAGAATGAGAAGTTTACTTGAGTTAGCGCTAGGGAAGAAGCTTTACACTACAGATAGGAAGATCTGGCAACACGTTAGAAATCTCAGTGCCATGGACTTAAAGGATTTCGTAGATGATGTAGTTAGTAGATGCGTAGTTGATGAACTCTTCGGTTATGCCGCAGCAAACTACGAGCAGATAAAGGAGGAATTTGAAAAATCTCAGAAGAGCGGGATTCAACTCAAGATTTCCGTGGACGAAGTGTTTAAGAACATGACGTTAACTAGGCTCATAGTTGATGACTTCTTCCCAACTGAGGAGTACGTAAGTAAGATCGGAGCGAAGTCTATAGAAGACTTCCTTGAAGATAAGTACGAGAATAGGATAGACAGAGTAACGTCAGCAGCAGACCCCAGAGACGTAGTCAGAGTGAAACCCGGAGCTAGGTTTAGGGGTAAGGTTAAGCTTCTAGTCTTCGACCTTGATGCTGATTACCTTAAGGTGTACTTAAGTACTATAGCTACGGGACTTAAATTAATCGAAGCTACCTACCTAGGTAGCTCAGGTAGTAGGGGTTACGGTAGGGTAAAGTTCGTTAAGATCGTGGTTGGTGCTAGTAAGGTTGAGGTGATTAATGGGATGTACCCGAAGCTTGAGACCCTGAAGCTCGATAAAGCTGAGTACGATAGTGTAGAGGCTTTCGAAAGTGCCGTGGAGAATTTAGCCGGGAGTCTTAAGAAAGATCTGTTTGGCTGAGGAAGTCATCACCATGCCAGTTAAGGTATACCTGCTACTCTTTAGGAAGGGGTACCACGTAGGTTGGAGAGAGCCTAGAGAGTTAGTAGATCATACAACAGTTCTACGAGCTCTAGTCTACCTAGCCCACCTTACAGGTTCCGATAGGTGTTTCGAGTTAATTAAGGGGGGTAAACTAGAGGCTTCAGCACTTCTACCTACACTACCGATCGACGGGAATTACGTAAGACTTCTAGCCCCATTCCCATACCTACCGTGTCTTGGCAAAGCCTCCGAGATTAGACGCCTATACCTAACCCTACCAGCACTTAGTGCCCTAGTGGAATTTGCTGATAGATGCCACAATACTGAAGGGGTCCCTGTTGTTGGAATTAGTTACGATGGTAGTATTGTTATCCAGTGCGTTAATGCTGTTAAGGAGGTTAGAGCACTAATTCTAAGACGTGTAGAGGGTATTGCGTGCCTTGATGGTGATGATTGTGCTAAGGTTAAGGACTACGCTATCCAGAGGTTCATTGAGACTATCTCCGAGTATAGAAATAGGATAGACAGAGTAACGGGAGCTGCAGACCTCTTTACCCTCTACGGAAAGCGTCCACGTACCCCCCTATGGCTAGCACTTCACGGGGAGGAGGAAGCCCTGAAGTGTGCAGGTGAGTTACTAAAGATCCTCGAGTACACTGGGATTGGTGGATTAAGGAGTAGAGGTTGGGGGCTATTCACATTGCTAGAAGAGGTTAAGCTAAGTAGTTGGGATCAGAGTATTATTAATAAAGTTGGGTGGGCTCCAGGTTTAGTCTACCTACTTGGTACCATGCCTCCAGGTACCTGGCTTAGGTACAAGTTCTCCTATGCTAATAGGTACGTAATTATGGGTAGAGCAGGACCTCCAACCGGCGAGTATAAGCTTCCCGTACTTGAGGTCATGGATGTAGGTTCTCTAGTCTATGTTGAGTCCATACCTAAGTCAATGATAATCCCCTTAGATGGGGGTAAAGCTGTCTACATATTCAACCCGGTGGTACTACATGCAGGCTAATGAGTTAACAGCAAGGAGCTACATTATTACCCTAAAACCGCTTACCCCTATTCATGTGTGGAGTGGTCAGAACCTAGTAGTAGGTGTAGACCTACTACACCTAGGTGGTGGGAGGTACTGCTTAGTAGATTTTGAGGGGTTATCTCAGCACATAGACGTAACTAAGGTAATTAGTATGCGTATAGAGGAGTTACCGAAGCTTTTAGAGAGCTTAAAGGATGGGCTCCCATGTCTTCGAGAGCTTAAGGCTTACGAGGTACTACCATCAGGAACCTCTCCAACTTCTGTACAGGAGCTTAATAGGTACGTAATCCCAGGCTCAACTCTGAAAGGGTATATTAGGACAGCTATACTGTACTCACTGCTAAGTCGTAGGAATGCTAATGAAGTTAGAAAGATACTGGAGAGCGGAATAGATTTTCAGAAGGACCCCAAACATCTCTCTGAAGGGCTTGAAGCATGCTTCTTTAGAGCTCCTAGACCTAGGCGTATGGGTTTTGTAGACGCCTTCCAGTCACTTCTAGTCTCCGACCCGACTCTGGAGTTAGATCCGGACTGCTATAGGATAGCGAGGATAGAGGTTTGTGAGCTACCTGATGGAAATACTATAGCATCGCAATATGCTGTAGTAGTGCAGTGCGGTAAGCTAACGTATAAAGTTGACGTGTTAAAGTCTCTAGAGAACGGTAGAGCTCGTATAAGCAAAGCTGCTCCAGAGCATGAAGATGATCTTAAGAAGCTTCAGCTACTTAGTCATGAGGACCTTCTAAGAGCTTTAAGGGATTTCGGTTGCTACATTCTACTAAGGGAGCTTGAGAGAGTTAGGGGCTGTAGTAAGTTGGGGGGTTATACTGCCCTACTGGAGGAGTTCTTGAAGGTATACTGTCGCGGTAGTAGTAACTGTGTGATCGCTAGAATAGGGTTTGGAGCTGGGGTGTACTCGAAGACCGTTATAGGGTTAATGAAGCAGGTTGCTCAAGACCTCTACGCCTTGGTAAAAAACGTCATGGAGATAGGACTAGGGCATACATGGGATGAGAAAACCGTCAAGCTTACGAGAACGGAGCGGGGCTCAGTTGGGCTTGGGTGGTGTGAGCTATGCTTAAGCTAGGTGGGAGTGAGGAGAGGTTACACGTATTAGGTCTCTACGCCTTGCTTCACGATGTAGGTAAGGTAACTCTAAGGTTTGCTAAACGATGCGTTGAAGGGGTAGAACCCTGCTTAAGTGAGGATGTAGCTAAAGCTGCTACTAGACTTATAGAGGAGTTCCACGGACCTATAAACGTAATTGCTAACCGTAAGCACTGGGAGCTGTCCGACGAGTTTGTTGGGAAGATCTTAGGTAGAGCCCTGAGCTCTAGGGATAGGGAGTACGTAGATAGCGTTATAGCGAAGTGCGATAGACTTGCCGCCTCCGAGAGGGGCCTCTTCTCGGAGTCCATAGAGAGGATATGGGGAAATGTTGAGAGGAGGGTTAGTACTGGACTAGCTCTTAGGTATAGCCACGAGGTGATCCCCCTACTCTCACCTACGTGGATCCTACTGAAGACCAATTATCTTGATTATGTTGGGCTTAATGCCCTCCTTAGGAAGCAGGCTGGTAGGTGGTTAGGTAGTGAAAAGAGGGTTAAACTCTCTAAGGAGCTGTTCTACCCGATAATAAGAGCTCTAGATGAGGGCGACAGCAGTAGGTTTTCCGAACTTCTGTACTCCACCATTAGGGAGCTAGCTGACGAGGAGCTATGGCTTCCAGTAGTACCTATAACCCCTAACGAGATCTCCAACCTTAAAGCACTTAGACTTAGGGAAGCTATGGAGAGGTCGTCCTATAGTCGTGTAGTCCTACTACTCTACGCTATAGGTCGGGAGGTCTTCAATCTATTAGGTGGTAGAGTATCGAGAGGTCTTGTCGATACATTCCACAATCTACTTAAGGCTACAACCCTCCTCGTGCCCTCAGCTGTCTACTGGTCCCTGCTACCTGATATAAGCCTATACAGCCACAGTAAGCTGGTAGCAGCATACACCTACGCTCTACAGCTTAGTAGTAAGCTTAGGCTACTAACTATAGACGTAAATAGAATCCAGGACTTCATATCATCCCCAATAAGGGCTGTGGCAGCATCAAGAGTAATGAGGGGTAGGAGCCTACTTGTTGAGCTTGCACTGGACTCTCTAGTAGAATACGCTCTAACCCTCTTCGGAGGGCTTCCGTGGACTAACGTACTAATATCAGAGGGTGGTACTGCAGACCTATTAATCCCCGACCTACCTGACCACGAGGTTAGAGTTAGTAAGTTAAGGGAGGTAGCTAGCTCCCTAGCACACTACCTCGGTAGTACTATAGGATTTACAGTAGCTTACTCGAATCCGTTTAGTGTTGAGGGGAAGTCCTTCATAGATACGGTTAAGGCTTTATCTGAAGGTAGAAGAGCAGAGACCTTCGCTGAAGTTCTTGAGAGCCTCTCCTTAAGCTTAGCTACAGTGAAGTCTAAGGTTGGGTGTAGTCCCGAGGCTATACATAGTGGTGGTGTAATAGCTCGGGAGAGTGAGGTTAGAGACTTCGATGCTATAACGCTCGAACCAGTCTTAGAGGGGGAAAAGGACCTCTACAAGCTTACGGTAACTGAGGATAGCAAGGCTTACGCTGACTCCCTAGCTCCCGGGAAGCTACTGGTTGGGGAATCTATATCGACACCGACGCATCTAAGTCTTGTAGCCGGTTCTATAGCTAGGGAGCTTACTGCAGTAGTATCAGTACACCTGTATAGGTTTGTGGATAATCTTATTGAACCAGATCGAGATGGCATAATAGTTCTTAAGGAGATGGTTTCAAGGGTTTGTAGAGGTGGGGAGCTACTCTGTACTTACGCAAGGAAGGGTTGGGAGTTTAGGGTATCTCTAATACCTCTACCTGATGTAGGTGCTCTACATATTCTAGTAGCAACACCAAGTCGTGAAGAACCCTACAATCCTGAGAACCCAGAACTACTTGCACGGATTTACGAAGCTCTTCAAGTTGTACTCGAAGATATTGAGTCAGCGCTTAGCAGAGTGCTAAAGGAGGGTAGCTACTCTAGAATTAGGATTTCACTAGTTAATGCACCCCATGCGTTTATAGCTGTAGAGGAGCTGAAGCTACTCTACGGTAACGAGAAGTTTGCTGAAGCTTCCCTAGTCTATAGGGACCTTAGGAAGTCCATACTTAAACTAACCACAGCGGGGGTTGATGTATCCCTAGGATACATTTTCACCAACTCCTACCACCCAGCTCAGCTAGCTATTACTAAGGAGGGGGAGGTTAAGGGATTTAGACTGGTTGACCTAGATGAGTACGGAATAATAGCAGTAGCTAAAATGGATATAGATCTCTTTGGTGAGGTTAGATCCCTCTACTCCATATCCCCTAGTAGGCTAGTAACCCTCTCAGACCTAGTTAATTTTGTAGTAGCTGGTAAAGCATACCTAAAAGCACTCGAGCTAGCGAGAAGGTTACGAAGTAGGTACTACAATGTAGATGTAATACCCCTCTATGCGGGAGGTGACGATATAACTGTTTACGGTAAGTGGAGCCACGTCGTTAAGTATGTAGCTGAGCTCTACAAGGAGGTTAGGTCTGTACTCAAGCCCCTAACTTTCTCCCTAGCTATAGCATTAGGTGACTGCAATATGCCTATACTCCTACTCTACAGAGATACTACTAGCTTACTTAAGGAGTACGCAAAGGAGGTGAAGGCCTCCTGCGTTCTAGGAGCACCCACTTCAGTTCTGTATGTAGAACCGCAGCAGGCTAAGCCTGTAGTTAGCTATGTGGTACCTCTGGAGAGACCCTCTAAGTACTACCCGTGGGTAGACGATCTAAAGGCTCTCTGGAACCTACAGCTCCTAGCGGAGCTAGTAGATCCTGTAGCTTATATCGAGGGTTCAGGTACTTTGACGAAGCTGGAGGAATTAAAGAGGGAGCTTCACATCCTATCTAGGATAGCCTACGAGTATGGTAGGTTAGTTAGTGAGGAGGTTAGAAGTGGGGGGAGAGCTATTGAGGGGGTAGTCCCGATAGAAATTCTATACGCTTACGTGTGGAGCCGTAGAAGAGAGTCTCTTAGCGAGTTAAAGAAAATCCTAGAGGAGAATGTAGAAACCGAGAACAGAGGTCTTAAACTACTTGCTTACCCAGATGATATAGTAAGTAAGATTACCGTGGAGGAGGCACTGAAGGTGTTACTAGCATCTAAATCTATTGTTGACCTAGTGTTACTGGCTCTAAGAAGACTTGATACCGTAGAGCCTTCAAAACTTATAATCACCTACAGCTAGGTCTACTCCTACTTTAAGAAAGAGCGTTGGAGATTTCTTAGCTTAGTAAGTATTTAATGCGATGTGGGGAGTCAACTAATAAAACTAAAGTGTTTGAAGTTTAAATACTTATTAGTTTTTAAAGTCACTTAATTCAATGTCTTAATGTTTTCGGTTAGCTACGTCGAGATTCATAATGCGGGTATGCCTGTTAGGTTGGTTTTGTTCCGGATCTTCCTGGTAGGGATATTATTGAGAAGAAATTCTGTAGGTTTAGGTTGGACTGGATTAGGAGGTTACTAACGTACGAACCTAGAGGTTCCTCAAATTCCTACGGTGCTCTAATTACTGAGCCCTTGAGACCTGGTGCTAGCTTTGGTGCTCTATTTTTGACCCTAGTGGTCGGCACAATATGTGTGGTCATGTATCGATGGGTTTTGCTTCTATGCTGTTAGAGCCTGCTTGGTGAGCCTACTGGCTGAAGTTGCGGTACCTCTGGATACACTTGCTGGTTTAGTTATTAGAGTTGAAGTAACTGGTCAAAGCCCTAGGAGGGTTAGGATGGTTAATGTATCCTCCTATGTATTTCGTGAGCTAGTTACCGAGGTTACAGGCTATGGACGAACCCCTCATTAGATGTGGTGAACTCCTAGAAAGTGTTTAAATAAAATTGACTTTCAATCAATTCTATCGTTCGAACCCAGGTACGGAAAAAGATAGTCTTCGGCCCCGTTAGGGTGACTGAAATACTTTCAATTCTATCTTTTAGATTCTCTACATTAGAGCTTTAACACCTGTACACGTAGGTATTGGTCGCTTTCAATTCTATCTTTTAGATTCTAATAAAATACTGAATTTAATATACAAGCTACATGAGAAAGTCCTTTCAATTCTATCTTTTAGATTCTTGATGTTAACGACCCGATTGTAGACAAGATTGTCGAGCTGGTCTTTCAATTCTATCTTTTAGATTCTCGTACAGGACCAGACCGGGAGAGTTAGAGGAAAGGAACTATATGCTTTCAATTCTATCTTTTAGATTCGCCCGGAAGGTCTTCGACTACTACAGCAAGATGGTCGAGTTCAAGGTCTTTCAATTCTATCTTTTAGATTCCGATGGGTAGCATAGTCGTTAACGTATCAACAGCTACACCATCTCCCTTTCAATTCTATCTTTTAGATTCACTACGGACGGGAAACTCCTACTCTCGCTAGGGTAGCCTTTCAATTCTATCTTTTAGATTCCTGAGTGGTAGAAATTTCTTCTATAGAATTATTGGATTTCTACCTTTCAATTCTATCTTTTAGATTCCACAATATATCTCAATGCGAAGGCAAAGCAAGACTTCTCTGACATACTTTCAATTCTATCTTTTAGATTCCTAGGACGACGAAGTACCAAGTAGACCACATATATAAAAACTTTCAATTCTATCTTTTAGATTCCAGTAGTGATAAATGAGCCCGCCCCCGCATTGATTAACTTTCAATTCTATCTTTTAGATTCAACTTTTACTATCAAGAGAAATAGCAGAAAAACTCAGAGAGCTCTTTCAATTCTATCTTTTAGATTCATTCCAGAAGAAAATGCCATTTCTGATATATATCGCTGAGAATGACACTTTCAATTCTATCTTTTAGATTCCGGGAGGTTCCAAAAGAGAGTAAAGCAGCCATCTAACGTTGATCTTTCAATTCTATCTTTTAGATTCAGCGGTACCTCCCGTTAGTAGGGAGGTGATGTTCTAAGATGAATACTTTCAATTCTATCTTTTAGATTCTTTAAGTATGGAGGGGCGACTATACCAGCAAACACAGACCTCTTTCAATTCTATCTTTTAGATTCAGTAGAAGTAGATGGCTAGCCAGTACTCAACACCTACGGGGACCATCTTTCAATTCTATCTTTTAGATTCACGACTACATCTTCACTATTCACTTAGCGAGCAAGGAGTTCCCTTTCAATTCTATCTTTAGATTCACCATCCTGATCATAGGCACCTCCCTCAGGAGGGAGGAGATCGCTTTCAATTCTATCTTTTAGATTCAGAGGAGTAGTGTACGTACTACTCTAGTTAGTTTATTCAAGCGCCTTTCAATTCTATCTTTTAGATTCGTCTCACCCACGCAGGTAGGAAATACTTTACTATACGAGACACACTTTCAATTCTATCTTTTAGATTCCCTACCAGCTTTACTTATTTGCTGACTTAGCAGAATTCCCTAACTTTCAATTCTATCTTTTAGATTCTGGAGGAACACTGAAGTATATCATGGCTCAACAATAATAATTGACTTTCAATTCTATCTTTTAGATTCTACTAACTACAGCTATAATACCCCCCAGCAGTCCCTCGCGTTTTACTTTCAATTCTATCTTTTAGATTCGTGAGGCACTCACCGAGGAGGGCCCTCAGAATACCGTACACAGTCACTTTCAATTCTATCTTTTAGATTCAAACCGTCGCCTCGAAAATCTGTGTACCGTTACCATAGAACCACTTTCAATTCTATCTTTTAGATTCAGAATTTCAAGTGTCTTTAACACCCCTCTCGGTAGAATACTCATCTTTCAATTCTATCTTTTAGATTCAGATTCGTAGCTCTATCCCATGGTGAAGTTTTTTCACGTTCTATGCTCTTTCAATTCTATCTTTTAGATTCGCCTACCACCACGGCTAGGGCTACCTGCAGCAGTATCCATGCTACTTTCAATTCTATCTTTTAGATTCACAGTCAGCAAATTAGTGAGAACTATCACGGTGGTAATGCTTTCAATTCTATCTTTTAGATTCTCGATATTCCTATACCTCGGTTCTAGCGTGGTGATTGTACCTTTCAATTCTATCTTTTAGATTCGCTGATACTCATTAACTTGGTGTTCTGAATGCTTTTCATGTCCTTTCAATTCTATCTTTTAGATTCAGCTTCCTGAACTGTGCCATGTAGTTCCTTCCTTTCTCGGTTACTTTCAATTCTATCTTTTAGATTCAGCCAGCTTCGTGGACACATCACCTAAGCTCACCATAGTCTCTTTCAATTCTATCTTTTAGATTCTCGCGATAGATGCGTTCATGGGCGTGCTCCAGGCTAACCTACCTTTCAATTCTATCTTTTAGATTCATAAGGGGTTCATTGATGACGTGAGGTCCAGGTTCGCTACTTTCAATTCTATCTTTTAGATTCCTAAACTCCTCGTTGATGTCGCTGACCACCTCATTAAGGCTTTCAATTCTATCTTTTAGATTCCTACCCTCATAATCCCACCAGCTTACTCCTTTGTCTATTGCCTTTCAATTCTATCTTTTAGATTCGAACGGAATATATCCGCTAGTTGTAGTAGTAGATAACACGATCTTTCAATTCTATCTTTTAGATTCACGTGACTGTGAGCCTCATCCCGGGCTTCGCCTACGCTGTGAGCCTTTCAATTCTATCTTTTAGATTCTATCCCTACTTTATGAAGCTTTCTGTAGCCCGCTAAATAACTTTCAATTCTATCTTTTAGATTCGATAGCGTAAAAAACACATACTTCTTACGTAAACACGTCTTTCAATTCTATCTTTTAGATTCGCGAGCTATTCACGCAGAATGTCCAAGTCATTATTATCTTTCAATTCTATCTTTTAGATTCACCCCGCATGATTATCCCGATGCTTATCCCCATAGATTTATCTTTCAATTCTATCTTTTAGATTCATGTGAAGAATGCTGATGCGATAGTGTTCATAGAGATATCGAATAGCCTTTCAATTCTATCTTTTAGATTCGTCATCTCCTCTGCGAAGTTGTATAATGCAGCACCTATCGCCTCTTTCAATTCTATCTTTTAGATTCCATTGATAAAGGGGAGAGCGGGGCGAAGCCGTTCAAGGAGCTTTCAATTCTATCTTTTAGATTCTGTGTCGTGGGCCTACATCTCTATCTATCAGATTCAGATCCAAGTATTATTTGTGTCTAGATATTTAAGCTTTTCCTCCGGGTTGGGTTGTGAGCTCCCTAGAGTATTTTTAAGTGGGGTCCACGAAGCCTCCCAACCCAGTCTATACATCAAGATCCTATGGTGGACATAGGAAAACTTAAGGTATCTAGCTATAGAATGGTTCTTAGAGCTACATGAACTTAGCGACCGAAAAGCTTTTATTTGCTTACCCTTCTTCCTATGGTTACCTTAGGAAAAACTAGGGAGGTTTTTCTATGTAATGGAATGTAGGGGTTTATAAGTTTTTCTGTTTTCTGGTCTCGTGTGTGTTGTATGGTTCTTGTGTTTGGTGGTTATGTTGGGGGGCTTGGTGTTTTTTAGTTTGGTCCTGGAGTTTTGTTGGGGTTAGCTTTGGTTGGGGTTTTCGTGGTGTCTACTGTGGGTACGTCTTTGTTTAGGAATATCTCGAGGTCTCGGGATTATTTGGAGGTGGTTGGTAGGTACGGTGTTGAGAGGTGGGTTGACATGTCCTTGGATTCTCCTGATAATAGCTATCCTTTGGGTAGGGTCTGCGGGCTTTCTGGGGATGGGTACCTGGTTAACGCGTTCGTGGATTTCATACGTTCGGATCCTAGGGCTTCCTGTGCTGAGCTTGCTGGTGTCCTGGCTGTTGTTGAGGATGTTTGGGCTAGGTATGGTAAGGTACCTATTGAGGTGGGTCTCTACCCTACGGCTAGCTGTACGTCCTACCTAGCCTCGAGGATTCTTGAGAGGTACTTGGTGTCTGGGGGGTTTAAGGTGTCTGTCAGGGTTGTCGAGGCTATCAGGTCTGTAGAGGGGTTTGATGAGGGGTTGGCATCGCTTGTGGATCAGGTTATTGGTGACGTTGTTGACTACTCGAGGAGGGGGTTTAAGGTCTACGTAAACGCGACGCCCGGGTTTAAGGCTGAGACCTCCTTCCTCGTTATAGCCTCCATACTAGCCGGGGCATCAGCTATCTACTACATACACGAAAGCTTTAGGAGGCCTGTTAAGCTACCTATAGTACCCCTAGAAGTACGTAGGGACTACCTCAGCTTGCTGGAGTCCATAGCTAGGGAGGGGGGTGTGGAGCTAGCGTACGTGTACAGCACTCTAGGCATGACGGAGGCGGACGTGAAGGACCTTGAGGACAGGTACCTAGCTTACTCAGATGAGGCTAGGCTCAAGCCTAGGAAGTGGGTTGTGAAGCTACTTGAGAAACTGAGGTGGTTGCGGGAACCTGAGGAGGGGCTCTAACTGCTGTCACTACCAGCCCTACCTGCTCGACCGTTTGTCCCTAGATGCTCGTTGACGTGGGTTTATGTTCGTTCATCACATCTAGGGACTTCCACCTCGCTCACAGGGTCTTGGGTATCCCTGCGGGTCATGGGTGGCTGTCGAGCCCAACGGCACAGGGTCCCCATCTACACCTAACCCCGCAGAGCTCGGAGCACTGCTCCCATCACTCAGCAGGGTATCCAAGCTACTTATAGGAATGGAGTTAATGAGCTTAACGCATAACCCCAGAACACAGCAACCCTAAAAACCATAAACACGACATCCACTAATCAAAAACAGAACAGCCCACCTCTGGGAGAGTGCTCGAAGCTTGTTTGGGTAGGTCTACCTTAGATTTCGGTGGATGTGTTGTGTGGGTCCTCGAGTTACGTGGTTTCATTACTCCAGGCACTTCTTCGCGATCTCGCTGATGTTCTCTAGGTAGAGTACTCTAGTTATCGTGACCTCCCCACCCTGCCTAACTATGGAGAAGCTCCTAACTAGGCTGTACTCTAAGCCTGCGTGTGCTGCTAGGTTCCTGCACACCCTGCTGACGTCCATGTCCCTACCCATCTCCTTGATTCTCATCACGTCCTTCACCTCATTTTCATGTATCTCAAGTACCTTACTGATACTCTCCACGCACTCACCCCTACTCTCGTTGAAGTACCTGTACAGAAGTACGTTCACATCGACCTCACTACCCGATCTTAAGGACTCCTCGATGTTCTCCGGCACTACACTGTAACTCCTCAGGAGCTTACCGCATTTCCTTACGTACTCCTCCAGGTTCTTAATGAAGCTGTTTAGGTTCTCGTTCTCTCTTTTTACCATGAGGCTCACAGCCTTATATCCTCTCTTGTCGAGGGCTTTGCGCGCTCCCTCCAGGAACTCAGCTAGGTTGTTAGGGCTCCGCAGCTCTCCGCAGATGTCTTTGAGTACCTTAGTCAGGGAGTACCTAGTTAGGGTAGTCCACATACTCGTCTTTCCATAGTCCACGACCTTGGAGTCACGGTCTATGTTGGGTATGTAGCTAAACTCAGCTGGATCCAGCTCCCTCTCGTACCTACTCAACTCCTCACATACGTTGAAGCCTAGTTTAACGCGGTTCTCCGTGTCGGGGCCCGGCAACATGTAGGATTCTGGGTACGCTAGAGCAGCCATACCGTTCCTAACTAGGTTGAGGAAAGTCACCGCTCTATCGATTAGGTTGAGAACGTCTTCTGGGACTGCTTCACCACCCCGCTTCTTCAGGTCCTTGTGGACCTCCTTCACGGGCTCTGTATCGAAGTTCTTTAGTGACATGAGGCCCCTAATGAACGATATACCGTACTGTAACTGACTCACATCAGCTACCTCCACTACTGGTACTTCCCCGACTTGCCCCGATGCTACCTGGGCAGTACCCCCACCCCTAGTTGCCGGGGCTGGTGACTGCACCGGCATACTGTTCAGTATGACCACCCTACCCTCCTTCCCGAAGAGGATGGCCGCGGCAATAGTTGCGTAGAGAGTCGCTACTACCTGGTAGTTCACACCGTGGGTTAGGTCCATGAAGACCCACTTAAACTCCTCCCCCGGCCTCCCCAATCTCGCGTAGAGGTCTATGAAGACCTTGTTGAATATGTGTTCGATGGAAGCACCGAACCTGTAGCCGTGGTAGAGGCCTAGACCGGGCACCACAACAATATCCACCCTACCTAGGAGACTACCCGAGAACCCCGAACAACACGAACACCCCCTCACCATCTCCTCGAAGAACCCTAGGTAGAGTTCCTGAGCCCTCCTACGTAGCTCCACCCCACCACCGACCTCACCAGGATTCACAATAGTGTCCGCTCCGTAGATCACTACATCGACATCGTAACCCCACCCGAGAAGCGCCGCAGCAATAGCTACCGTCGAGCTCCTAGCCCTACAAACAACAGGATGAAACTCCTCGAAAGCCCTATGCTTAACAGAAACCCAGTACTCAACCTCCCTCCAACCAGCCGGTAAACCCCATGAAGCCACTAAAAGAACCCTACCACCCACGAACGAAACCCCAAACAAGCTTCAGCAAAACAAGCTATTATACAGAAAAAGCCACACCACCCAAAAACTCAGGAAGGCAACCTATTCCTAGCTGCTACAGACCCATCACACAGGTTGAGGATCCCCAAGACAGTCTCAGCAATGAACCTCTGCGGAGGAGGTCTCCGAAGTTCGAAGAGGTATTCCTGCTTTAACGGGATTATGGAGAGGTTCCTGATCGTTGAAGTTTCCTTCGATAGAGTTTCGTAAGCCTTCTCCAGGACGCTTCTAGCTAGGTTCGTCCTAACCTCAGCTACGGAACGCGGAACTCCACAAGAAAATCCCGAACCTTCAGGGAAAATATATTTACTTCTTCTCTAAATTGCTTCGGTGTCCTGAGTGAGACTCTTCATAGTTCCACTAGGGTTCCATGAGGATATAGTACTACGCGCTCTCATACGCTTAGGAGCTCAGCCTGGTGATGTAGTGTACACTGTAACGTGTGGCCCAGCTGCTGAGGCTGTTAAAAGGGCTTTTGAGTCTCTGCAGGCTCAATGCCTTAGGCAAGGTCTTCCTGAGCCTAAGCTCCTCGAGCTTAACTGCCGGGATTTTTACGGATCGATTAGGGCAGTTAGGTCTACTCTCTCTGAGTATGGTGAGGCAGAGGTATTCTTCTGTAGTGGTGGGGGCTTAAGGATACTAACGCACATAGTTGAGGTAGCTCTGTTCGTTACTAGGAGACCCTTCAACCTCCACTACGAACCTGAGGGCGAAGGAGCCAGTGTAGTTGACGTCCCTAACACACTATTTAGGGTGATGTACGAGGGAGTTAGGGGAATTAGAGAGAAGGTCCTAAGGAAAGTTATAGAGAACCCTGGAATAGCTGTAAAGGAGATATCGCAGATGCTGGGTGTTGAGGAAAAGACTGTACAAAATGCTCTCACATGGCTTAAGGAGCGCGGACTTGTAGTTAGGAAGCCGAAGGGGAGGGCCAGGCCGACAGAGATCGCAGTAGCTCTCTACGGCTAGATAATCATACAAATCCCTGAAAAATAGGGAAAAGTAACCTGAATCCCTGCACACGAGATAATAGGGTTCTTAGAGTCCTAGTAGCGGTGTACACCCAGTGATAAACAAGACGTTATTACTGGAAAGCATTGGAGAGATTCATACCCAGTTAGGAAGAGATACAGTCAACGAGGAGTGGGTACGTTGCCGAGCTACCGCTAGAACCGAGGACCTACCTCGAGCTAGGGGATAATATGAGTTACGTATACAGAATGCTACGCAATAACATATTTATAGTGAATGTGTGTATACTTAATTGTGTAATTTGGTGAGAAATTGTCCAGTCAAACCGTTAGGGAGGAGCCAATAAGACCTAGTCACTCCTCACTGGTAGATATACTCGCGTTCCTGGGAGCCCAGGAAGAGTACAGCTATATAGATAGATTAGGTAACGCAATCGACTTAATCGGTATCCTCGAGGCCATTAGGGACGCGATGAGAGCTTACATCTCATACTGCTCCCCCGAAGGTAGAGTAGGTGGCTCCTCCCAGGAGGTGGAGTGCCCAGAAATCGACCCAGAGAAACTGGAGAGAGAGGTTAAGTACTTGGAAAACTGGCTATCCGCAATGTGGTATGACGAGAGAAGAGGTGGTAGGGTCGAGGTGATAAGATTCAGTAGGGAGATGGCAATAGAGGCCTACGCAAAGATCTCTAAGCACTGGGGGAAGGGTGGGGAGGAGAAGAAAGGTGAAGAAAGCTCTGAAGGACATACCCAGAGAGGTGGTGGGGGTTGGTAGTTAACCTATCACTCTCCATTAGGGTAGCCGTTAACGCTGAAGCACTGAACATGGCCGAAGCAGTAGGTAACTACACGAGGCACAGGAAGGCACCCGTAGTGATCTCAACCGGGAGTGGGTACTCGGTAGTATACGTACCAGCCGTTAGCGGGGAGTCCCTAGCCCATAACTACCAGGTCCTACTAACACAGATAGCTAAAAGCCGTGGACTACCCGTAACTAAGATGGATGAACTCGGCTACTTCCTGAAGTTCTCGGATAATAACGTAATACAGGGGCTGTACAAGGAAGATCTCGAAAAAATCTTTAACGATATTAAAGCTAAAGCTAAGGAGAGGGAATCATTATCGCAGTCCTCAGATCTAAGTGGATGCTTCCATTACTTACTAACTAAAAAAGATGCAAAGAAGGAGGTAACACTGGAAGAACTGCTACGACCCTCAGATGAGGAGGAAGGAAGTTCAAAAGAGGAAAACCCAAGAAAATCGAAGAGGAAGTCAAAAGAGAAAGCAGAACCGAAGTCCTTACGCTTGAGACTCTCGTGTATAGAGGAGCTACTCCTGAAAGCTAGCGTCGTGGCTGACGTCGGTGGCTTCCTCTACACGAACGGGAGCATAAAGAGAACCTCAGCAGTGAGATTCAGTTACATGCTCCCAGCTCTAGACTCCATCGAGAAGGGTGGTGCGGCCATAATCCCGCAACTCCATGCCCGTTACTCCCCACCAGAATATGCAAAGGATATCCAGAAGCTGTTCTACATCGAGAGCGGTTCGGCCCTATATACCTTCACAGCAGAACTGAGAGCATCGGATATAGGCGTGCTTAACTACAGCTACGAAGGAAGCAGACTCCTCGAGAATTGGAAAGAGAGAGTGAAGATGTCAGTAGAAGCTCTCATGGCCTTGGTGGACGGCATGATGTTCGGAGCTAAGCGGTCTAGGTACGACCCCCTGTGGGACGTGAAGAGCATGGTGGTAGCTGTAAGTAGCGGGCCCGTAGAGTTCGTCGTGAGTCCGGGCCTCACCCGTGACTACATCAAGAAAACCTATGAGAGGGCTCTATGGTTAACTAAGAGCATCGACGGTGAGACAGTGAGCATATACGTGTTCGACAGTGAGGGATTGGAGAAGCCGCCGAGGCAAAGTCAAGAACAAAGTCAGAAGACGGAGGAGAAAGTAACGTTCGATGAAGCGTCGTCACATACCGAAGCACTATTCAAGGCTGGAAATAAGTTGTATGAATTGCTAAAGCTAAAAGAAGATCAACAACCTAAGGGACAGTAGGAGAGGTTAAGATGGGGAAGGAGCTCCTTGTCTAGCTTACGTGTTTTTTATGCGAGAGTAACACTTTCGTGGGGCTTTATAGTGAGGTTCTTCGGAGTATCTGCTGCTCAGCCATCATATCCTGTACCCCCACCAACTACTGTTGTAGGAGCGTTCGCCTATAGCTTATCTAGAGTCCTCGGTCTGAATCCAGCTGGAGCGGGTATCAGGTGGGGGGATGGTAGGCTGGTATCGGACACTATGAAGCCCTTCCTCGAAGCCACTGTACTAGCCTCAGCAGGCTTACTATCCTCAGGAGCCTCAGCAGGGGTAGCTGTACACCAGGAAATAAATAGGATCATCGCTTCACCATATAAAAGTGGTGGTGATGTGAGTAATATAAGGGAACCGAAGCATATTGAGGATGCTATTCAAAGAGCTCTACCAGTTCAAGCCGTTGGGGGAGCATACAGCCCGGGATTGAAGTTAGAGCTTCTCTGGGCCGTGGATATGAATAGGCTGTCGAAAGAGTTCGACATCAGCGTGGAGAGACTTGATGACGCTGCAAAGAAGGCTGTTCACGGTGTTGTGAGAGTCGGGAGTAAGGAAGGTATAGTAGCTATTGAGAAGTCTATTTATATAGAAAAACCAGATGTAGCTGGAACCGGGGGAAGGATAAGGACGAGGCTATACGTTGACCACGAATGCGTTGAAGAGGTATTAGATCCAGCATACGTCATAAAGCTCCTGATCCCAGATTTGCGATATAGGCTAAAGCGGTACTATGTCCCAGCTCGTGGAGGCTCAAATAACATCATACTAGCCCTAAGAGAGGATATGCCTTCTCCACGTTTCAGGATAACAAATGAATGCAAAGCTGTGGGGATACCAGGTTTAGAGGGCGTGATAGGTGTATGGCCGGAGAAGGTGTGAGCTCAATAGAGCTTCAGATTCTGAATGAGAGGTATATAGGGAGATATTTCCAGGCAGCAGCCCTGGGAATAGCGCTGGACAGCCTCCCACCACATTTTTCAGAAAAGATAATCAGAGGTTTCGAGGAGGGTTTAGTTGCACTAAGTAGAGATGAGGCCAAGAAACTCCTCGAAGTCATTACCGAGAAGCTAAGGAATTTATGTAAGGAGTGTAAGACTAGAGAGAAGGGAAGTAATTTACTTCCAACACTCTATAAGGCCGGCGCATATTATGATGGAACAATACTTGAAAGAGCATTTAATTCTGATATTCGGGACGTCAGTTGCGATAGTGTAATAGGTATAGGTGATTCACTGAAGCTCAACAACTTGAATAATATTACTGAAAAACTGCCAATGATACTTAAGACATACGTCTTTTCAGAATATAGAGACCGTTATAGTGTGGAGAGCGTGAACTCTCTTTCACTATACGTTACTGTCGCAGGTATTCCGATCTCCATAATTGCCCAAGGCGGCAAGGGTAAAAGTCGCAAGGATGAAGGTAAGTACGAGCTCTACGTCGTACCGGATACCTCTGCGGAGTCTCTAAGAGCTTCCGGGAAACTGTATCAACTACTACATCTCAGCGTTGAGGGAAGATGTATTAGTGACTACATTAACGATGTATCTAAAATCGAGGGCTTGAGCTTTGAACTAGCTACGCTAATTGCTGTAGCGATATACATCTACCAAGCTATGAGGTTGGCGTCTGAAATTCCCTCCATCAATGCTCTCTACGATGTTTTCGAGATGTTCAGGCTGGTCAACATAAGGCCAGAGAGGAGGCCGCAGGTAGTGTGGGAGAGACCTCTCACCATAACACACATCTTCAGAGGTTTAGACGATGTGGGTGCCCTAGAGTTGCTGGATACGCTGAAGGATGCTATCGAGCATTCTAATAAACTCGGTGGTGATGCTCGTAGATTAAGGGAGGAGGTCAGGGACGTAGTGTCGCGGTGTGTTACAGCGCTCTTCACGTACTTTGAGACGTGGTCTCTAGATCCTTTGCTCGCCTGTGGGGCTGACTCAGTTAAGGTGGCTAGGAGGCTTGGGGAGTTAGGTATGAGTGGGGCTAGCAGGACCTTTACGAGGTTGGTTCGGCACATTTCTAGGCTGGCTAGTCCGGCTTGGTTAACCTAGGGTGAGGTTCTTGGCGGCTGATCCTACATCCTCATGCTATGAGCTTATGGGAGGGAACGGTCTCATAAGAGTTGTTGAGGAGTTCACGAGTGGGCGGAACATCATCTTCGTTGCCCCAACGTCCTACGGGAAGACTATCCTCTCGCGTAGGCTCGTGGGGATTGCACGTGGTCGGGAAATATCGTGCGGGCTTATCCACGTTGCTCCCTATCGTGCGCTGGTTAGGGAGATTTACAGGGAGAAGTTTAAGGGTTATCCTAGCGTTGGGTACCAGTCTCTAGATGATGTCTCCCCAGATAGGGCTAACAAGTCGCCGTACTACCTCAGGGAGCTGGTCGTCACTACCCTGGACAGCTTCGTGTATAATCTATATAAGATACCGGTAGCGGAGATGCGTAAGATAATCAGGGGAAGTCACAGCCTCGGACACTACTACCCGATCCTAGCTTCGATCCTCACCTCCACCGTAGTGTTTGACGAAGCTCACGAATACCTCGGGGCTGACGTCGAAGAAGAGGAGAGTGAGGCCGGGGGTCTTGAGTTCATGTACGCAGCGCTGAGGTTCCTATCAGAGGCTAATGTACCGATAGTTGTGGAGACGGCAACAATGCATACCGAGGTGATTAAGGAGATCGTGGAGGAACTTCTACGTAGCTCGAGGGATGTATCGATAGTTTACGTAGGTAGTGAGGCCGGACAGGGGAAGCTGGGAGTGAGCGGGCAGATTAGGAAGCTGAGAGAGCTCGAGTCAAGCTATGGAGGTAGGGTACGCCTCCTCGTTGAGGAAGATGAGGCGTTCGTTAGGAGGCAGGACATAAATTGGAAGACCGAGATGCTAAGTGAGGATGAAGTACTTACACACGTAGAGAAACTATGTAACTCCGAGCCCGTACTCGTAATCCGCAATACTGTTCGAAGAGCTGTCGAGACCTACCAGCGTATAAGGGACAAATGTGCTAACGTTACGTTAATACATAGCCTCCTAAGTAGTAAGGATAGAGACCGCGCTATAGAGATGGCAAACGATATCGTAAGCGGGAAGGGAGGGGCGATAGTAGCTACTCAGGTCATTGAAGCTGGTGTGGATATCCCTGCGAGGGTCCTCATCACGGACCCGGCACCGGTTGAGAACCTAGCTCAGAGAGCTGGGAGACTGTGTAGGGAAAAGCGAGGTGCGGGTGGCGGGAGCCGAAACCTCCTCAAGGAGTGTCTTGAGATTGGGGCTGAGGTGTACATAGTGAAGGGTAGGGTGGAGGAGCTCGCAAAGGTATATAATAAGGATAGGGTGGAGGAATCTATGAAGGTAGTGGAGGGGATACAGCAAGCAGGTAGGTTAGTTAACTGGAGGTTGCTTAGTGCTCGGGTAGATAACGAGGTAAGCTTCTCGGACATTATGGAGAGAGTAAAGCCTCCAGATCTTCGTGAGATAAAGCATACTTACACCTACAGCATGGCGGGGGAGTACCTGAGAGGTGATAGTGAACCAGATGTGCTGATTAGAATGCTTAGGAGGCTCGGTAAGAGCCTCGTGAGATCCAGTGTTCTAGTGAACATCGCGGTAACTCCAGAGGGTCGGCATCCGGAAGAGGTAAGGTGGGAGGGTTTGGAGGGATTGGACGTAGTGACGGTCGACCTCAGTAGGATTCTAGGCAGAGAGAGTAAGGCTGAGAGTAAGTGCTTAGAGTACCTCGTTAAGGGAGGTAAGCACTACCCGAAGTTGTTACTGGTAACACGTAGGAAGGGCGGTAAGTACGAGTACGTCAAGACGCACTCTAGCTACAGCCTGGAGGATATCCTGTCCCGCATAGGTAGTTCACCCTCCATCGTGAAGTCCAGGTTCGTGCTCGAGGTCTTCGAGAAGCACTTGGGGAAGTACAGGTCGTGGACTAGGACTTTCTTCGTAGCTAGAAGGGAATGCTATGAACGCGGGGTAGGGCTTAGGATATGGTGAGAGCGTGAGGTGCGCAGAAGAAATACGGAGGTTGTGGCCCGTTGCGTACGCTAGGTGTGTAAGGGATAAGCTGGAGAAGGTGGTTCCACTCAGTAGTCACCTAGCGTTAACTGCGTGCATCCAGCGATGTATAGCTAGGAGAAGGTTCATGCTGCAAGGTAGCGGACTTAAAGTCACACTGAGGGGTGGCTTAGAGAGGTTAGTGAGGGAACTGGGAGAGGAAAAGGTGGAGGAGCTACCGTACGTCGCTGGCTTACTACATGACCTCGGTAAGGCCTCCACATACTATCTTACACGCTACTCACGGGAAGAGGTAACGTTCCCGGGACATGAGCACGTGATAGCGTTACTACTTGAGTACATGGCTTCGAAGGAGGAGAGCGAGGGGTATATAGCTGCGTACGATCTGCTCGCTAAGACCATCTCTCGGCACCATGCCGCGATGGATAAAAGACATCCTAATAAGTTCTTCTCTGGTTCTGGTTCGATTAGCTACATTAGCAAGGTACTGCGCGGCATGCTTCATCACACCTCGTTCATAAATAACCTAGCGAGGTACTGCGGAAGTCGGGACTCCCTCTGCTACTACACGCTGAACTCCATCAGTAGATCCTTGAACGAGATTTCGAGGACGTGGGGTGAGGACACGCCCTCGAATATCCTACTCTATGCTAACCCCATCAAGATCTTCGGGCTCTCAGGGCTTGCGAGTGCGAGTGAGTTAACTGTGTATGCTTTCACAACAGTCTTAACCGGGACACTCATAGTAGCTGATAACATATCAGCAGAGTTCTGCGAGGAGAGGGGTAGTGATGATGGTGCTAGCAGTACCTACGTTACTTACTGGAAGTGGGAGCTGGGACTCAGAGGGGATGAGGGATTCAAGAATCTACTTAGAGACTGCCTCAACAGCTGCATCCCGGAACTTCCTGATGAATGTACGTACTTAAAAAGACATACCTAGTTACCGATCCCACCACCAGGTCCGAGGTAGCTCAATTCCAAACCCTCGTTAACAGCTTTCACAGCTACCTACACAAATAAACTAGTGAAGACCGCATCCACCCATCTAACCCCACCCCCAACAATCTCCTCAACTATCCATATCTCCCACACTACAAGATCGCGAGAAGGTCTACTACCACATCTTACGAAAACCAGTCCCCAGCGAGCCAGCAAACTAGAGTAATATTAGATCGAGAGATACAGTCCCACTTCCTCACGGAACAGAAAACAAATACTGAAGTCCACCAATTCTATCCTTTAGATTCAAATACAACTTCGAGATCAATAAGCATAACCCATTCAACATAGACCTTCAATTCTATCTTTTAGATTCCTGGTGATACTGTGGTATCAAATCCCCAACCCCCAAACTTCTTTCAATTCTATCCTTTAGATTCCTTGAGGGGCGTGAGGGGCGAACCTATCTAACCATAAGATATGAGCTTTCAATTCTATCTTTTAGATTCGGAGCTAGGGCACGACGTCCTAGTGCTCTGTGCCGGTACTGGCCTTTCAATTCTATCTTTTAGATTCACGAATTCGACAAGACACGACCATCCGCCGATGCTTTGTTGCTCTTTCAATTCTATCTTTTAGATTCGTACTGCTTATCTGCTTTATGAACCTCTCAATGAACTTGTCCTTTCAATTCTATCTTTTAGATTCAAGTAGTAGAGACAGCAATAGAAATACTGACATCGCATAAGTACAGCTTTCAATTCTATCTTTTAGATTCCTCTGACTATCAGGTCATTACTGTCTACCACTACTCAAAAAGCTTTCAATTCTATCTTTTAGATTCATCCTCGTTAGTACATCTATCAGTTGCTTGAAGTCAGTAATCCTTTCAATTCTATCTTTTAGATTCGACCGCAAAAATACTTAGTGAGCAGCTCCACAGCTACCTTTCAATTCTATCTTTTAGATTCCTACACTTCGGTGTTGGCGTGAATCCAGCCAACGTTAAGGTGCTTTCAATTCTATCTTTTAGATTCGGTGCTGGTGAAGTGTCGATAAGATTCAGCTTCCCAGTTCTTTCAATTCTATCTTTTAGATTCTCGGCTTCCCCATAGGCACGGCCCCGTATATACTGTTCGTTCTTTCAATTCTATCTTTTAGATTCAGATCCATCTGGTGAGATCTTCACGGCATAGTCGTCCACTTTCAATTCTATCTTTTAGATTCGAGGGGGAGCCTAGGCAACCCTCTTACCCTCCTGCCTCTTCTTTCAATTCTATCTTTTAGATTCGGGTGTGGCTTTCCCGCGGGGTCGACCCGTTCGGCCCTAGAGCTTTCAATTCTATCTTTTAGATTCGAAAGCCTCGCCTTTTAAGGCGGGGATGGATAGAAAAGCTTATACTTTCAATTCTATCTTTTAGATTCTGGGGTCTGCCTGGAGCCAGAGGACAAGACCATCACGAACCCTTTCAATTCTATCTTTTAGATTCAGAGCATAGTCCGGGTTGGTCACTAGGAATTTGAGGACTTCTGAGTCTTTCAATTCTATCTTTTAGATTCTTAGAGCAAGTTCTAATGTAGCCAATCCTTCTGCTTATTTAGTGTACTTTCAATTCTATCTTTTAGATTCTGTGTGTTGGGCCTGCATCTCTATCTATCAGATTCAGATCCAAGTATTATTTGTGTCTAGATATTTAAGTTTTTCCTCCAGGTAAGTCGCTCAGCTCCCTAGAGTATTTTTAAGTGGGGTCCGCGAAGCCTCCCAACCCTGTCTGTACATCGAGATCCTATGGAAACCATAGGAAAACTGATTAAGTTTATATGTAGAGAAAAGTGATGGAGTATCGTAGGCTTATAGACCGAAAAGCTTATATTGGCTCAGTGGTTTTCCTAAGGCTACCTTAGGAAAAACTAGGGAGGTTTTTCTATGTAATGGAATGTAGGGGTTTATAAGCTTTTCTGTTTTCTGGTCTCATGTGTGTTCCTTTGTTTTTCTTGGGTTGTTCCTATGGTTTCTTTGGGTTGTTTTGGTTGTGGTTGTTTGGGGTGGTTTGGGTTTCTTCCTATGGTTTTCTTGGGTGGGTTTTCTGGGTTTCTTGGGCTGTGTGTTTAGTTTTTCTGTGTTGGGGTTTGGTGGTGGTTTGTGTTGGTTGTTAGGTCTGAGGTTTTGTTGAGGTGGTTGAGGGTTTTGAGGTCTTATGCTGAGAGCTACCCTGTTGAGCCTGGTTTGAGGGGTTGGTCGTGGCAGTTTCCTCCGGTTAGGCCCAGGGCTTTTCTGGGGCTTTCGGTTTATGATGTTGCTTCGTACTGTCCTAGTAGGAGGGATGTGTGGCTTAGGAGGGTTGCTGGGGTTAGGGCTCAGCCTTCTCAGGCTATGAGGTTCGGTTTGGAGGTTCACGAGGTTATATCTAGTGTTGTTAGGGTTGTCAGGTCCTATCTGAGGGCTCCGAGGGACCTGCCCAGGGTTTTCAAGGCTGTTGAGAAGCTCGTGGTGTCCAGGACTGCTGGGCTGGCCTCGCCTGAGTTGGTTAGGCTTGTCGAGGAGGTTGCTTGGCTCACCTACCACACAGTGGTCTCCGAGTGGTTCTGGTCTCAGTGTAGCTCGTTCCTAGCACCAGCAATGCTCTCCCTGAGTGAGGTGAGGGTTGACGGGACCCCGGTAGGGCTCAGCAGTAACCTCAGGGTTGACGCGATACCGGTATCGAACGTAGTCGTGGACTTCAAGGTAGGTAGGAGGAGTGATAACCACGAACTATCCGTAACAGCCTACGCGATGGCCCTGGAAGCGAGCCTGGAGGTCCCGGTCGACTACGGGCTACTAGTGTACATAGGCTGGAACGGAGGTGTTCAAGTAGATGTTAAGGGCGTGTACGTAGGGCCTGACCTGAGGAGGACCTTCATAGACTCGAGAGATGAGGTCATAGACATGGTCCTCAGCAGTAGGGAACCACCCAAAGCAGTAGAGTGCCCCAACACGTGCCCCTACCTCGAGGTGTGCGGTAAGTGAGGACACTCATAATCAGAGACTACGGAATCAAGCTGAGGGTCAGGAAGGGACTCATAGTGATCCAGTCCAGGAAGGGTAGTGAGGTAGTACCTCTAGGTGAGGTGGAATCAATCCTCATCCTAACCTCGGGAGTATCGATAACGTCGAAGGTCCTGAGGAAGCTTACGTCAGCCGGTATCCAGCTAGCTGTAGCTGATAGTAGGGGGATGCCCGTAGCCGTAATCCACCACCCATTCACAACGAAGACCGTAGTAACCAGGAGGGCTCAGTACGAGTCCCTACACAACGGTAAGGCCTTGGAGGTAGTGAAGGTTGTGGCTACATCTAAGCTGGGTAACCAGGCAGGGCTACTCAGAAGGCTTAGAAGAGCTACGCACATTAAGGAGCTTACCGAGGCTGAGGAGAGGGTGCTTGCGGTAGCTGAGGAGGTGGGGAGGTTGAGGACCAGCTCTATAGAGGAGCTCAGGCAGAGAGTGATGAACTTGGAGGCCGAGGCAGCTAGGACCTACTGGGGAGCTTTAGCACTGACCCTACCGAAGGAGCTTGGATTCGAAGGGCGTGACCAGGAGGGGGTGGACCCGGTGAACGCAGCTCTAAACTACGGATACGGGATCCTCTACTCCAAGGCATGGTCCTCAGTAGCCCTGGTAGGTCTAGACCCATACGCAGGCTTCCTACACGTAGATAGATCCGGCAAGCCAGTCCTAGTATTCGACGTTGTCGAGGTTTTCAGGCCTGTAGCTGTTGACTACCCCATAGTTAAGGCCTTCAGGTCGGGAGCTAAGCTAGCGATCAAGAGTGGTTTACTAGACTACGAGTCCAGAGCTAAGGTAGCTAGGACAGTCCTGGAAGGGCTTAAGGAGAAGTTCTCCGGTTGGGGTGAGGTCAAGGAGGTTGAGGCCTGGATCAAGACTTTCTCACTATCCCTAGCTTCCTACCTTAGGGGAGACTCAGAGCTCAGACCCCTAGTCTTCAGGTGGTAACTTGAGGCTCCTAGTGGTTTACGATATAGGTGATAACGTAAGGAGGGAGGAGTTCGCTAGGAGACTGCAGGCTATGGGGTTAGTGAGAATCCAGAGGTCCTGCTTCCTGGGTAGGGGAGGTCTGGATAAAGCTAAGGAGATACTGAGGCTAGCTGAGAGGTACATAGACGTATCGAGGGACGTAGTCCACGTAATACCCCTAGATGAGTACAGCTTCAGGTACGTGAGGTTCGTCGGGGTACCCTTCAGTAGGCAGGGGGTTGAGGGGGTGGAGTATGCTTAACCCTAAGACCTCGGAATACGTGACCTCCTGGGACGTTAAGCAGTACATCTACTGCCCGACGATAGTGTGGATAAAGAGTGTGGTAGGGGTTGAGGAGCCTGCTGACATCAACATGGAGTTAGGTAAGTCCAGGGAGTACGGTAGGACAGCCCTCAATTCCCTAAGCCTACCGAGACCACTACGCTTCGAGGTGTGGGTTAGGAACCCCTCTGCTGGGCTAGCCGGTGTCGTCGACGTCCTAGCTGGGGACGGTAGGTTCGAGGTTGCTGAGGTTAAGGCCTACGAGCGTAGGGGGTTCGAGCACTTCAGGCTCCAGCTCATGTTCTACTCCTACCTAGTTACGGTCAGCTTAGGGCCGGTCACCAAGGCCCACCTAGTTCTTGGGAGGTCCTACCGTACCTACCCCATCACTGAGAGGTCCCTGACGGAGGTATCTAGGCTGGTTAGGAAGGTGCGGCAGGTGCGGGATCTGGAGAGGCCCCCGCCATCACCCTACGCTAGGAGCTCTAGGTGTTTGAGGTGCTGGTACAGGAGGTACTGCCCGTGGCTCTAGCTCCCCCGGATTGTCGGAGTGTTGTTTTAAGCTACCGTATTGTTTCTCTACGGGGGTTTAGTGGGGAGGAGGTTCATCATATCCCTAGGCTTCCACGAGGATAGGGCTATCAGGAGATTGACCATGTCCTCAGCCTCCAGGGACGATGAGGTCTTCCTAATCACGGCGTCGACCTCCCCAGCTGTCTTGAGGGCCTACGACTCCCTAGTTAGTTTCTGCAGGAAGGCCGGGCTCCGGGAGCCTAAGCTCGTTGAGGTTCCTTCAGACCTCTACGGGGGTGTTGCTAAGATAGCTGAGCTAGTTCTAGGCTTTGAAGGGCCGGTCGTGGTCGATCTATCTGGTGGTATGAGGTACCTAGCTGTCCTGGGGATGCTGGCTCTGTTCCTAGCTAGGCGTAGAGCTGTTGTCTATGTCCAGCCTGAGGGTGAGGGGCAGGACCTGGAGATCCCGGAGTCTGTTATGGACCTAGCACACACGTCTCTCCAGGACCTCGAGAGATCCATCCTAAAGATGGTAGCTGGGAGTGAGGGACTTAGAGTTGAGGATGTGGCTAGGTCCTTAGGTAGGTCCCCTAAGACGGTTGCTAACGCTGTATCTAGGCTTCAGAGGCTGGGTCTAGTGGTTAGGAGGGGTAGGTCGGGCGGTCTCCACCTGACGAGTGTTGGTAGGCTAGCAGTCCTACTGGGTGTCTAGGTTGTTCGTGTCTGTAGCTAGGGTCGTCGTCGTTCCTCTAGGGACGTGTTTAGGGCCCCCGGTCTCGTCTAAGATCCTCAAGTACTGCTTCAGTAACTACCTGAGGAGGAAGGTCGTAGGCTCCCTCACCAACCTGTCCATCTCAATGCTCTTCAACGACTCCAAACCCCTCTACTCCAGCGGCGATAACCCGGTAGTCCTCGAAGCAGGTAGGAGGTATGTAGGTAGGATCAGTGCTATAGATGAGGATACCTGGCTCCTCGACACCTTCTCCAGTTTAGGGCCCGACTTCAGGTGCTCAGGTAGCTACGGGGACCTCGCGATCTCGGTTGAGGAGGTTGAGGTAGTACCTATGAGTAGCTTGAAGCTCGACCTACCCGAGGTTTTCAAGATAGTGTTCAGAACACCGACAATCCTCTCATCTAAACTCATGTGCCCACCAACCCTAGCCGATAAGGTGAAACCCATGCACAAGCTAATCCCCCAAGCATCCCTCATATTCTCCCACCTACTAAGAACTTGGAACACGTTCGCACCACCAGAACTGAAGATAGGAAAGCAGAGTGAGTGGGCACCGTACCTCCTAGGAAGGCAGGCAGACATAACCCTAGTAGAGATAGACTACAACATAAAACCAGAGACAGTAGTGATAGGTAGGGACAGCCAGGGAAAACTAAGAGAAGTAAGAGGATTCAGAGGCTGGGTAATATACAGATCAACAGCACCAAGAAAACTCCACGAAATATACTCAAAACTCCTAGCACTAGCACAACTAGTAGGAGTAGGAAGATCAAGAGGAATAGGCCTAGGACACGTAACCATAGAAACACCCACCCACAACACCCCCACACAATAGATCCCCCAACCTTAAATCCATAGCAGACCCCACCGCTACATCCCAGCAATAGAAGCCTAACACTCCACTCTACGTAGACCTCATCATTAACAGGTAGAACACACTCACTGAATACCCACATCCACACACCGAGTAATTGTAGAAGGCAAGACTGAGCCTACACCCTATATATGTGGAACCCTCAGCTACCCTACTTAAGTCCGAACCACCTAGCTTTTCCTTCTAGCCTGCTGAAAGCCTTGTTATAGTGCATCATGTTAGTATTCGCATGCCTCCCTCAGGGACTTCGGAGACTGTCTAGGCTAGCTGGAGGAGGCTTGGTATGCTCCTGCTCTGAGTAGCCTGGGTTTTGGACTCCATAGACATAATTAAGGTTGCCTGCTACTACGTAATTAAACTGTTGCTACGTTTATAACTCTCTACCTAGAATTTTAATGCGCTGAGAATTGAACAACGTGGTGGGTTAGCCGTGGACAACGCTAATTGCATGTTTGCTGACGATAGAAAAGCAGGGTACTTAACTGAGAAAGGTTTAAGAGTATTTCGGTAGGATCGTATGGTTCGTCTTGTGAAGATAGAGGTGGCATGCTTGAGACTTATAGTTGAATACCCCATCGATATTGTTTTAGCTGGTGTGAGAAAGTTCCTGCCTGTTGTTTATGTAGATAATGCTGGAGTTGAGTTTGATAGGGAGTACCCTGTAAAGCTAAGATTCTCCCCCAACATTCCCCCAAGGAAGCGTCCTGAAGGGTCTTCAGTCGTCCTCTACATGCTTCTCTACCTCGCTAAACATAAGCCCGTTATTAAGCTTGGAAGCGTATCGTACAATAATAGCTCAGCAGCTATGCTGTGGGCTCAAGCACCTATATACGCGAGAGTTGTCGGGGTGTTTCATCTTACGAAAACAGTTAACTTAGAGGAACTCGAGAATTCTAGTTTAAAAATCCTGTCAAGCTCCGAATACGCAAACATGTTCAGGTTCGTAACCAGGAGGGATGTCCTGTTTAGTAGTCGTAGTATTGTTGAGATGTGGCTCAGCCCTAACCGGAGCGGTGTAGAAAAGCTTGTTAGTGAAGTTGATAGTGCCGCGGAGTTCCTTCTAGAAGGGTTATAGGTTATTAGCTCTAAAACATTACCAAGCATTATTGATACCGTTGTTGATGATAATTATTATGCTGTTGATGCTTATGCCGTATCAACCCCCGGCAAGAGAGGAACATAACCCCCGTATAGGGGGTTCCTAGAAAACAAAACAAACTAGGGATGTACCCATTCCAAGTTATCGCTAGGAGTACGTTCAACGAGGTTCTCGGCACCATAAACCTAGTGCTCGTCATACTGCCGCATAGCCTCCCAGTAGAGGTAGTGAATTACCTGCACATACTGCTAAGCTACTATAATATATTTAGACTTTCATCAATGGGATACAGTACGTCATCTGGTTCCTCCTAAGCAGCTTTCTACGAGATAGAGGAATGAGCTTCACCGACATAAAGGCCATCTACGAGTTCTTCAAACGCAGGGAGGTGAGCAACGGCACGGTCGGAGACCTCATCGAGATGATGGCGAACAAGGGAATAATCGTGAAGAGGCAGGGCAGGTACTACACCGCTGTAGACGATGAGGAGCTAATCCTAGAGCTAATAGATGCTAAACGGGTTAGAAGCGGCCGGAAGGGTGCCAAACAATTGCTAGAGACACTTGCCACGGATTCGGAAGCAGAAGGCAGAGGCACCGCAAGGGAGAAGACCATTCCACTAGCTGTCAAGAGGGTGCTTCGCATTGCTGAAAGGCTAGTAGAGCAGGGTCAGACACGAAGAGCGCTGGGGCTAATACAGCACACCCTCGTAGGCACGCGGGAGAATGGAAGATGGGTACTGTGGATTGACGACATATTCATCTACTGGGAGAAGAAGGCTAAACCCAACTACCACTACTTCCGCTCCGAAAGGCTAGCGGAAATACTTCGGGATATGGGCTTCAGGCAGGAGTTCGTACACGTGCAGCCAGTAGGCGGCCTAATAAAGGCGTGCTTCCATGACAGTTACAGAGAAGCGAGGAAAATACACTACATACTTAAAACCATGGGACGGCTAGCTTAGGGATCGCCACTAATACTATATATAGCTGTCTACCCCGATAACACCGGGGGATTTAGGCTAGAAACCATCTATGGAGAGTTAGTAGCGGAGGTAAACTACAACCCCGCACAAGCACGTGCAATTACCAAACACCTCGTTGTGCCCGAAGAACACGTGAACAAGAAGAACGACAACACCTACTTCAAGTACCAGCGGTAAACCCCGAGAGCTATTCTCTCAGCGGAAAAACACAAGACCATCACACCCATAGCTATATCGTATAAATATTCATTTCAAGCAACACTCCAACATTCAAATCTGTGGAAACCAGTGGTGTAGGCTATGAGGAGTGGAGAGGGAAGTAAATATAATAGGCATACGAAGGCCTGTAGTAAAAAGCATTGCTATAGAGGGAAAACAAATACTGTCATAAAAGTTTTTTAACTTTCTTACCTTAACTTTATAACTTGGGGTGTAAAGTTGTCTTCTATGATTAGGCTAAATAATAAGGTTAGCATAGTGTTGATTGTCATAGGCTTGTCAATAATTGGTGGTTTGATATATTCATCTGCAATTGCAAGCAAGGAAAATAGTGTAATCCCGAAAAGCGACGTTGAAGCTGGTATTGATTTGCAACTCCTTAATAAATGGAGCTTCATAGTTGTAGAACACAATAGCAGTGTGCTGTACAAAAACCTGCAGAAAATCTTGACTTATAAGAACATTAACGCTTCGACAACAAGATGTGGTAGTGTATCCACGCTTGCTGGTAGCGAACTTTGGAAGCCGTCTATAGTCATATTGAATCTGTTAGACGAGGAGGTGTTGAAAGAGATAAATTCTTCTGCTAGAAACATCGATGTTCTTCGTGGACTTGCACGAGGCAGCAACTACATACTTTTTGTAGCAAATGATTCAAGAGTAATTCAGAGTATTAGTAAATTATTTGACCCACCACTCAGCTACATTAGCGAATCTAGAGTTACAATCACAAAACAGTATAAAGATGGAAGAGCCGAAACCATATCACAGAATTTGTTAATCGTTGTAGGCAGGACATATAGGAACATAGATGGGCGGCTAGTTCCAATCGATTTTACAGGCACAGTGCATATCGACGACTTCAACAACATAGATGATGCAATCCAAAAGGCATTGCTTAATACCCTAATGTTAGTTGTAAAAGCAGAAAATGATTTAGTACCTGGGAGGTGAAGGGGTGAGTATGATGAGGGCGATAGGCAGAGCGCATCTGTCGGTTCTGCTAGCTCTTTTAGGCCTGTTAGCAATACTATGCTTGCCTGATGTAAATGCTGGTGTGACACAACAAAATTGGAATTTGATATTGGTTGGTTATGGCTATCAAAGTAGCTCTTATGGTAACATATATTATTACTATGAAGTATATAAATTCGCTGGATATACACAGGCTGGATATCATGAATGGTATGCAGTGTATTTGAGAGATATTGTCGATCCTGTAAATCCCTCAAGCAATAATGATGGATTTACTGTTGCTGGAAAAGCAGGTCAAAGTGCTACTGGTGGAGGCGTTGGCCCATATATCTATGATAAATATGGTGTCTTTGGCATTTACAACTTGATTCCGCAGTCATCTCAAACAAGTTGTGCACAAAGTTGGAGTGAAACGTTTAGCGTATCAGCTTCAATATCTAAGAATGGGCCAGCCATCACTGCGAGCTATACTCAGTCAACATCATGGCGCGCAAATGGTGTATCATGGTCTCTAACAGACGTTTACCCCAAGAGCCATTGGGAGTTCTGGCACTGCAACGAACCTCCACCAAGTTCTGCAGAACTAGGAGCTGCATGGACATTTGAAATTACAGTAGCTTATATCAAAACATATCCAACATATCCAGGCACTCAAACGTATACAATAGAACTTGGCCCTGCTGCTGGATTCAGACATTGGTACCAGAGTTGTTTCTTGTTCTGGTGTTGGTGGGAGTGGGATTACTCGGTTCATTGGAATATCCCAGTAACAATAAGCTTTAGCAACAGCTAATATCCCAACTCATTTTCTATTTTTTCCCAATTTTCAAGACCATATATCTAGTTATTTTTATTATTAGTTTATTATAACGTTATGCGACACTAGGAGCTCCAGGCTCGAAGTGAACGGTATATATTCCCTCTGCGGTGAAAGAGTGTAGGTTGCTATGGTCGGCTCTAGTCCCTCGACGAATAAGTGGACTTCTAGACTGGTGTTCGACTCTACATGTAATGATACGCTTGCTTCTGAACCCGGTCTGGTAACGACTACCTTCTTCGATGGCTTTACGTACACTGTGTACCTCTGCTTCACCCCTGCTTCAACGCTCCTATCACTCTCCACAACAAGAGACACTGCGCTCCCCACTAACCAAGAGCCGGCAAGGCATAATTATGTGAGCAACAGTAAACAAGTAAGTGGTGAACCCATGGCCAGGCTCAGGCTCGGCGAAGAAGAGTGTAGAAGCCTCCTAGAGCTTAGAGTAGGAGACGATATCTCATCAGACGACTACAAGGGAATACTAGAACTATGTAGCGAATACATACGAAAAGCAGAGAAGCAAAGCCACTGAAGTCGGTGGTCGGAGGTTCGAATCCTCCGGGCCCGCCACACAATCTCTATGGAGTTGAGGACATCTCAATATATGCTGTGAAACTCCTCTTCGCTTTTTCGTTGAATCCAGGTTTGACTACATAGATTGAGACATTGCTGGATACAGCATCTATGGCACCATATCTGCTAATAGCCTTTGATATTGTGTTTAAATATATCTCTTTTGATGTTGTTACCCATACCTTCTCTGACAGGACACTTGGCAATGGTGTCCAAATTCTTTTCAGCGGTTGTATCATCCAAAATCATAACTACATTGTGTTTAGCATATTGTCTAATCTAAAAATTTATACATCGATGCCTTCCCTGGTTCAGCATCTCTGAAAAGAGGTTTTGCAATGGTATTAAGCAATAGCCATGGCTTTCAAAGTTAAAAGCCTCTAATAAATGCTTGTTCAATGCTGTGTTTAGCTTTTTGCGAATCGTGTGATTGCATATCTGTATGCCGGTATTTGCCATGCCCACTCCTCGCCTATGCCGAGGTCAAGGTCTTTCTTAGGTATTTGGCTTATGGCGGAACTTCTTCTAAGTTCTATCATAAGGTTTAGCTCTTCGAGTTTCTCGGCTATTGCCCAATCAAAGTCTGGATTTTCTGCAAGTTGGAGGATTTTGTCTCTTCCGATTATGTGTACAGCTCTTCTGATTCTATCCTCGTAGATTTTGCTAAGCCACTTGTCGATGCTCCAGCCATGTCTTGCCAGGTCTATGGTTGCCCGTGGATTGCCTCCGGTGTGCATCCAAATGGCTTCGGCATCTATATGTGGATTCAGCTGCTCGACGAACTCTTCAAAGCTTTTCTTAGGCAGGTTCCACATCATGTATATGGATACATATGTGTGTTTGGATAGAATCCTCTTTGACATGCCCTCAGAGGTTGTTAGAACTATGGCTACGTTCGATGCCTTGTATCTTTCATGTAGATAGCCAATCCATTCATAGAGAGACTTTGTATATCTATCCACCTCATCCAAACCTATAGCTCTATACACATCATCGAGAACAACAACCACGGACTTGCCCTCCAACCCAATTCTCTGAGCAAATCTGCTGACAACAGACATAATAGCCCTAGCTATTGAAGCTCCCAGCGGTATTGAAATTAGATCCTGTATAAATTCAAAGACCTCTTTGTATGATGCAAACAAGGCTTTTCCAACATCGAAATGCTCTAGAGCATCCACGTAAACAATAACCATGTCTCTGCTTACACCAAGCCCTCTAACCATATACCTAAGAAACGCTGTTTTTCCGCATCCCTCAGGGCCATAGATAGTCACAGGAAATGCTGTACCCCTAGAAACAATGTCTCTAAACCATAGAGCCTCATCCTCTCTGTCAACAAAGTTTATCACCTTGTCCAGTTCCTCTACGTAGATTGTATAGCTAGGCCCTCTATTCATCACATTGCCACCTCAGCTACATAGCTTATTTAGAGATAGCCTAGCTAATTATCTCTGCCTTTCATACGGTAATAAACACAGTCGTTTCAAGCAAATGCCGTGGTGCATACGCAGTTTCCTAGACTGCATGGTGGAACTGGCATACAAAACTGATTACCTATGCAACAATAGCTAAAATAGATACTCTATAAATATTCAGATACCAGCTGATTGATGCATTTGGTTAGTGGTATGGTGTTTGAACACACGTATTGCAGAACGTGTTTGCGTTGTTGTAGAAACACAGAAATGATTTTGCTTAGATGTGACTTGGAGAGGATAGAGGGTTTGGGCTATAGATGCGACGATTTTGCTGAGCTGCGGGACTCTTTCATTAGGCTGAGGAATGTCGATGGACGCTGCATATTTCTCGACGAGTCTTCTGGTAGTTGTCGCATCTACGATGCGAGACCTCTTGGCTGTAGAATATACCCACTCATATACGATGAAGATACTGGAATTAGATTTGATTCGGAATGCCCATTAGCGTCCTACTGGATGTTTAATTGCAGTGAGTTGGTGAAGGGCATCAACGAATTGATGTATTTTCTTCGCCGTCTAGAGATAGAGTATGGATACAAGGTGAATTGGAGTCTTTTCTACTCCTCTAAGAAAAGGCTTTTGAGAAGCTGTACAAATAGTGAACCACAAACCAGTTGAGCTCGGTTCATATCTAGAGTCGAAGATTAGAAGTGTTGAGGAGAAGCTAGCTAAGTAGAGAACCGTTCAAGGGCCTTGCAATGTATATCCCATCATCGCTAGACACAATCTCCACCTTAATCCTCTTACCCACAAGCCTATCATACCACTGAACACCAACCACAGTAATCGCAACATCATAGTCTTTATCAACAGCTATAACCTCGTTTTTGAGCCACCCAGGAACAGCAATGACAACGTCTATGACATCGCCTCTCCCATATTTTATCGGATACCTTCTAGCGGGTCTAATACCAAAATCAAGCCTTTTATAGTATAGAGCAATTCCATATTCTTTTTCCAGATCCTCCAAAAACCTTTTGAATGTGCTCCAAGAAACTTCTTTGACGTTTCGAACCTTTCTTCCATACCTATGAACCTCATATTTCTGTATTCCGAAGGGTGGAAACCTCTTTCCAACCCCTATTCTGAGACCCCACTCAACAATCTTCTTTATATCGTCGTCGTTTAGACCCGGTATCCACACAGGGGTTAGATGGACATCTATCCTGGTGTTTCTAACAATATACTCGACGATCTCCATAACACTTTTAACGCTGTACCACGGAACCCCCTGGATGATCTTGCCCTTCTCCTCGTCGAGTGTATCGATGCTGATGTTCAGCCTGTCTAGGCCAGCCTCGTCGAGCATGTCTATCAATGCTTTGGATAGTGTCTGTCCCCTACTCTCCATAGCAACCCTTGGAAAGATCTTCTTAAGCTCTCTAACGATGTCAACTATGTTTGGGTGTGTTGGGGGCTCCCCCACACCATCTATGAGAGCTTCTAGCACGTCGCCACCCTTAGCATTTCTCACATGCTTTGCCCACTTGACCAGGTGTCTCCAGTCCACAATATACTCTGATTGTCTGTGTCTAGAGGGCTCTAAACATGAGTCTATACTTTATGAAGATCCATAGCGTAGGCAGGAAAAAGATTGTTGCTGTTTGTGATGAGGAGATTCTTGGCATGGTGTTTAGAGAAGGTGATGTGGTTCTAGACATTTCGCCTAAGTTCTACGGCGGTAAGAAGGCAGATCTAGAAACATTAGCATATTTTGACAGTGGTCTTGTCACATAAATTGTGTTGCTATCCCTTATAACATCCTCTATCATTACTACAGCATCAGCTCCTATAGGCATTTTCTGTCCTGTAACAACAGGTATCGCTTCATCACATGAGTTTAGAGCGTCGCCAAACTGTATTTTCAATGGAATTGGATTGTTTGGGGATGCTGATGACGCAGCCCCGCTACATATTGCATAACCGTCAACAGCACTTCTATCAAATGGCGGAAGGTCTATAGGTGCATAAACATCTTCGGCTAGTACCATACCAACGGCATTATCCAATTCAACTTCTGCAAAACCTAACTCTAACTTAACATGCTGTAATAGCGATTTCAATGCTTCTTCAATAGGCTTATAATGGTATATCATACCATCATTCCAGAGGGGCTATGATCAAATCAAAACAGATTCCTATGCGACCAATATAAGTTTATTTTTGGATAAACTTGGATTATATAGTTAAATGATGATGTAGCTGAGCTCTGAATAGTGATGTACCCGGATTGTCTGACACATTCATTTACCCGCATCAGCTTTTTTGTAGTAACTGCACAAGTCTCTTAACACACACTCATTACATAGAGGTTTCCTAGCCTTACAAACCCTCCTTCCATGCTCTATCAACAAAATGTGCAATTTCATTAAAATGTCAACATCATTATGAGTTTCTGAGACGATCTTCTTTCTTATACTCTCATAACCCTCATTTTCAAGCGCTAGACCAATTCGTGTTAAAACCCTTTTGATGTGAGTATCTATGGGAAATGTCGGTTTTCTTAGCACAGCTAATAAATACACATCAGCTGTTTTAGGCCCTACACCACGTATTTGCATCAGAATTTTTCGCGCTTCATCAACATCTAGCATGTGGAGCTTGTTAACAATGCCTTCATCGCTCTTGAACCACTTAGCTAATTCATATATTGTTTCTGCCCTTCTCTTGGCAATCCCGGCAACCTTAATAGCATTTATAATAGTCTCAACTGGGGTTCGAAGAACCCTTTCCGGTTCTATTATGCCGCCAAGATCCCTTCTCAAATTGTTTAAAGCACGCATAGCATTTCTATCACTTGTATTCTGACTCAAAACGATTCCAATCAAAATCTCAAAGTGGTTTACCTGATTATCTTTGGAAATCATATGCAAAACGATATATTCATCCTTGTTCGGTCTATAGACACTCTCTAATCTTTTTAAAATCTCGTATAAATTCATGTCCTAGACACAAACCTTTTAGTAGTTAAAGGATATAAATATGTTATATGCTATGAATACTGTAGAAATTGGCTGGGTACTTATTAGAAGCTAATATATTTTTAGCGGAAACTCGGTATGCGAGGATAAAAATATGTCTAGGCAAACGATGTCAGTAGCTATAGTGATTCCAACTTATAACGAAGTCGAAAATATAGGCATTCTGCTTGGGGAGATAAAAAAGAATGTTCCCACAGATGTTGATTATGAGATAGTGGTTGTCGATGATAATAGCCCTGATGGTACATGGAAAAAGGCTGTTGAACTGCTTGAAAATAACATATTTGTTGTTAGAAGGATTGGTTTAAAAGGTCTTTCAACGGCTGTTATAGATGGCATAATTTTTTCTTCTAAGGACTATGCGCTTGTGCTCGATGCCGATTTGCAGCACCCACCAGAGTATATAAAAGATATGATTTTCGAGGCGCAGAAAACCAATGTTGATGTCGTAATCGGCTCAAGGTATACCAAGGGTGGGGGTGTTGCTGGTTGGTCAAAAACAAGGCTACTAATATCTAAGACGGCAACACTTATAGCGAAGCTGTTTCTGCCATCGGTACGAAGGATATCCGACCCGATGTCAGGTTTCTTCATGGTTAAGAGGAGAATTGTTTTAGAGAATCTATCGAAGTTAAACCCATATGGCTTCAAAATCCTTCTAGATGCGATACTGGATAGCATTGATTATGCGGAGGTTCTCTACGATGGTGCTGGTTTCGAAGCCCCGCGGCTATTTACTAGACTTCCCCAGAATTTCAGAACATTTAATTCTTTGAAGAACTCATTGAAGAGGGGCCGTAAGGATGTTAAAGGCCTATTTAGAGTAACCCCAGTAGGTCTGTGCTTATTTACTCTAGCGAAAAGAGGTGATAAAAGTGATGATGTTCCGTATGTTGATATATGTAGAGAGTTCGTATACAATGTCGAGATGTCCTTAATTCACGAAGAAATCGAAGTGGATAACGTTTGGGGTGTCAGAGGGTATGAGTAGTAGAGGCTACGTCCTGGAAGCCTATAAACTCAGTTTCAGATTCCGAGAGAGTAAGGTACACACAGTCACCGTTCCCAAGGTAATTCTCCAACCATTACTAAACTTCCTGTTCATATCCGGAATTACCCACTCAAAACCGATGAAGCTACCTAATGAATCACTTTACCTAATTTACATAGTTGGTGATAACGATACTATCAACAGGGTTAAGGACTTTATAAAAGAGCATGACCCTAAGTCAGAGTTACCTGTCAATATGGGTGGTGGAGGCTCGGTAAGTAGTCTCGATGATAGCATCAAAGGTGACATGGCTTATAGAGCTGTTAGGCAGTACATCTACAGGAGGCTCGGGTTTAGAAGAGGTTCCGGGCAAAAACTCTACGATATTAGCAAGATTGTGCAAAGCCACGACAATATCCTCAACGTCTTTCAAGCCTATGTAGTGAGTCACGACGTTATTAGTAACTCTAGCTACGTGTTCGTAGACGCAGCAAGGAAACTCGAATTCGCGGCTACCCTCAGAGATTTGGAGACGAAAGGTAAGCTAGGTACATCATCCAAGATTCAATGGGTTAAGATAAGGGACTCCACAGTTTCGTTCTACATCGAACCCGATATTGATTTCAAGAAGTTTGGCCGCTCTAGTGATAAGGTAGTCAATACCTTAAAGTACATTGTTAAGTCGAGGTACATACCTCTAGACATCGATAAAATCGATAGTAGTGATGTCGTGGCTTTAACACCTAAAAGCGCTGGGCTTAGACTTGAGCTTCATAGAAAAGGCTATACTGTAACTATCGGTGATAAAGAAGTTGTCTTCCTACCTAAAAATGTATTAGTACCTGTAGCGTCTATGGATAACGTGTCCACTCTTCTTCAAGAATACATCACGCTAAAGTTCGGGCCGACCACTCGTCATAAAGAGGTCTACGATCTTGTGCGGAAGCTTAGTTCAGACATAGAGATCGGAAATGTCTCCATAGCTCTAGACCCTCATCCACTAGAAATAAAGACTGGGAAAGTACCCCCAAATGAGCTCTACATAGATCTTAAAGACTCCGGAAACCAGGATACTGAAAAAGTTACGTTCGACTGGAGCCCCTACGAACTTCTGAAGAAGATCGTAGATAAGCTCCTTATCTACGTACTTTACAGTAAAGGTGATAAGGATAGCTATAGAGCTGCGGATCTCATTCGACGGGAACTACATAAGAACCTGGATGTTATGCCTCAAATGCTTGAGATAGATTTTGGAGATGTTTATGTGCGAGACTCTAGAAAGATCGAGAGGCAATTAGAGTACATAACTGAAACAGCTAAGGGCGTAAACTGTGCTGTGCTAGTTATTGGTCCAGGTAGTATAGATGCTAGAGAGGATCGCGATCTCAGAAATAAAGTCGAGAAGGTGTTCAGGTTTAGAGGTTTGTTCTGCTGGTACATATCAATCACATCAATTATTCCTAAGCGTAGAGAGGAAGAGAGGAAGTTTAGGAATGTGCTCTCGAGGAAGCTTCTTGTAGTAATGAAGGAGCTAGCTATAAGGTTGCAACTGTTTTCGCATAAGCTTCAACCACTACAGCTATCAAAGATTGATGGTGGTACAGACGTTTTTGACGCTATAGCGGCAGCAGATGCGACTGTTATAGGTATGGAGAGAAGTCAGCTAAGAATTGGGGCTGTACTAATACTTATGAATTTAAGTAGAGGTAGCTATACGATTGAGACAGATACTTATGAGATAAATGAAAGTGGAGAGGACCCTACGTTGGCTAAAACGATCAAGAAAGCCTTGGAACAACTACAAGATACGAAGCTGATAATATACGTCAACAGAGCTAGACCTGAAGCACTTCTCAACTATCTTCAAGAAGATGAAGTTAGAGAACTCTTAAATAACGCAGTAATAGTTGGGGCTACAAAGACCCACACCTACTCAAGAATACTCAAGAAAGTAAATGACGTCTCATTCAGCAATCCAGAGCTGACAACGTATTACCAACTTTATACCAGAGACTTAAAAGAGTTGAGAAATGCGAGAGCAAAGATCTCAAGATACCTAGCGATAACAACTACAGCACAATTCGAAGTTGGAGAAAGATTAACGGTTAAACCAACACTGCTATCAATCATCTTGAATAAGGATATCTGGAGATCCGAGAACATAGACAAGGTACTAAAGTACACGCTGACTCTATGTACACTAAACAACACCACCACGTGGGTACACTCACTTCCGTGGCCTCTCCACAGGGTAGACAGAATACTCAAGAACGCCCACAGATTAGCCGAAGATAGAAACGATTTCATCAAAGCGCTCGAAGATAAAGATATAGTTAAAACACTCTAAAGCAATACTGCTGGTAGGGCTTCTCGACCTAGTAGTAATTACCTCTTCGGCACTTAACCTTATCACCGTTTGTCCCTAGAGGGTCATTTCCATTACTTCAGGGTTGTTTGGCCTCCTCTAGGGACTTCCACCTCGCTCACAGGGGTTTTCCCTACCCCTGTGGGTCGTGGGTGGCTGTCGAGCCCAACGGCACGGGGCTCCCATCTACGTACAGCCCTAGGGAGCTCGGAGCATTGCTCCCATCACCCCTTAGAGCTTACACCCCCGACACAACCCTAATAAACTTTTCAGCCCACTCATAGTGATGGTAATAGTTGTAGCAGTAATAGCGTCACTCCCCATCTACACGTAAGCAATCAAAGTCGAGGTATCGACGTCCGCGTGGTTTTACTCTTGGTAGCTGGGGAGTCAGTACTTAAAAATAGATAGTTTAATGACCTGAAACTAGGTTAACACCTAGAGCAGTCCTTACGATAAAACCGTTATTCTTGAGTATCTCTGGAATGTTCACACAGAGCGATACGAACTTGTTAACAATTTTATATCTTAGCTCATGATATAGTAATATAAACTACTCCTATAATTTAAAAGCGTGGAGAGCAGTTAGATGAGTAGTTTAAGTCTCTCTGATAAAGTTTTGATTTTAGAAGGGAGTTATGAAAACTTTAAGACATCGCTATGTAAAGCACTTGAAACGGACAGATTTCTATGGGGTTTTAAGCATAAGAAAGATTACAATAAGGTTTTAAAAAGAGAAAATAGAGATTCACCAGTGGTCTTCTACATCCCTGAGAAAGAGGGTTCTGTTATCGGGAGGTGTTTTGTTAAGATGATTGCAAAAGTAGGTGAAGAAGTAAAAGATAAAGAACTTAGAGAGCTCTTTTGGCCAGACGAAATTAGAGCCAATAAAATAATATATCCATATAGATTTTACTTAGTGCCAGTGAAGACCTCAGAAAAACTACCCGATATTTGTACCGGAGCTGAGCCACCAGAAGAGATTTTTATTAAATTAGATGATATAGAAAAGTATATCGAAGAAAAATGTGGAAGCAAGAAGCAAATTCCAGTAGGGTGGTCTGCTAATACCCTGCAAGGATGTGAAGCCCGTAAACTCCTTGAATACTTAGAGCAGAACTTCACACTGGCTGATTTCAAATACACACTTAAGAATCTCCTTGGGAGAATAAGGCCTTTCAGAAATAAATCCGGGGAATTGAAGTTTAGAGGAGACGAGGTATCTATTATTTTACTTAGTTTGTTTAGTGGTAAGAACGTCTTGTTGGTTGGTCCTCCTGGTTCTGGTAAAACTAGTTTATTGAGGGAGTTGCTCGACGGGCTTGGAGTAAGTTATAGATTGGTAACCGGTAATCCTGAGTGGACTCCTTTTGACACTATTGGTGGTATGTTAGTTGGAGGGGGTGTGAGGAAGGGGTTTATATTTAGTACAATAGAGGAAAGCGTGAGAGTGTTTAGGGAGGACGGAAGATTACATTGGCTTATTCTCGATGAGATTAACCGTGCCAATGTGGACTTAGCGTTCGGTAAGTTCTTCACTCTGCTAGATCCTGTATATAGGGAGAAGGAGAAACTGGAAATACCGGGTGTTGAAGGTGGAGAGAGTAGTACGGTAGTCCCCTTCTCATTTAGAGTATTGGCTACTATGAACAGCTATGACAGAGCAATGCTATTTAAACTAGGATACGCGCTGACAAGGAGGTTTGCTATTATAAGCCACATCTACCTTGAAGACCTATCCACGTACTGTAATAACTACGTTAAGAAAGCTTCGGAGGAAAACACTTTAAGAGAGTTAGTCAAGTACTCTGAGACGATTAAAGACCTTCTCCACGTAGACTTCGAGAAGATAAGAGAAGAACTAGTTAAGTGTAGAGAAGTTAAGCACGGGGAATATACTCGACACGATTGTATAACACCGGTAGACTTCGCAGAGAAAATAAAGGGGTATGGTGATAAATGGGTTGAAGAAGTATTTTCTCTCAAAGTCTCGGAGACAGAGATTAAACTCGATAGAATTCTACTCGAACTTGTAGAGGAACTAAATAGCGAGCTAGCTAATTACGAAGACTGCGAGATATGCCCGGTTCAAATAACACCTGGCGTTGTAGCAGATGCTTTGAAATACATAGCCGTAGGTATCTACGCGTATAAACAGGGATATGGCAAACTAGAATGCCTAGCCAGTACGTCAAACGATAAACAGACACTCGCGTACGCACTCCTACTACTAGACACAGCTTTCTCCACTTACATCCTGCCACAACTGGATATATTGGCAGACTATGCCCATAGAGAGAAACTCTATCGAGGGAGGCCAGGAGCAGCTGGACAGTCTGAAGGGAATAGCATTGAAGATATACTGAGAAGCATCAACGAGAAGTTGAAGAAGGCGGGGTTGATATACTCAGCTAAACTAGTTGAAAAGCTAGTGAAGGGGTACCATGTCTTCTAACCAGGTTTCTTCTTCGAAGAGGCCGTGCCCAGACAAGAAACTAGCTCACTTTTCAGGCCGGGATAGGACGCTACATATATGCCTAGTTGAAGACAGAACAGAAAGAAGGGAGAAACTAGAGGAAGATGTCCGTGAGGCGCTAGGGGGAGAGGAGATCTCGGTTTAAAACCGGAGGACGTTGTAGAGGAAGTACGTCGCTTTCTAGATGGACTTAAAGAAGCCGTAAACAGATCAATTGAAACCCTGTTTAGTGGTGAGTTAAGAGATATCTCACTACCGAAGGTAGCAGGAGATGAGGTTAACCCAGGTGAGTTTGTCGGGGACTTCCTGATTTACAGTGGTTGCGGGTCTAGGGTAGTACTACATGTAGAGCCTAAAACAGGGTGGGGTGGGTATAGCAAGATGCTTAGAGATACTACGCAGTTCCTCGACGTACTAGTATCGCAGACAGGTGTTCTCGAATCCCTACTTGGAAACCTCTACTATCCGCTGTTATCGTCCCCAGTATCCTACAGCATACTACTACTCCGCCTCACAGGTCTAATACTGACTTCAAGCCCACCCAGGAGAACCACCACCGTAAGAGTAATTTCTGAGGACGTAGTTGGGCGGCCTACTATACCCGACACATTGAAGTACATGTTACAGGGTTACCCACTCGGAATGTTCGAGAGGGTTAGAGTTGAACCCCACGACTACCCATTCATGCTCCTAGCAAGGTTTCACTACGATCTCTTCTCTAGACTACCTGATTTACCGGTGGGTAACCTCCACGAAGCAACATTAGGGATTACCCACCTGCGGAAACTACACATACTTTACCTCACTACCCCACCATTAAGTAGCTACCTCGATGCTCTACTAAAAGAGGAGGTCAGCGTTCAAGAGCTCCTGGAGGAAACTAGGAAGGTAGCTAGGGTAAACCCCTACTTCAGTGATTTAGCTGATCTCTACGAGATGTATATTAACGATATTGGCTTGATCCAAGAATACGTTGAGAAGGGGGTAGTAGCCCCACTTGCTTCTAGTAAAATCTACGAGCTCTGGGTTCTAACGAGGATAATCGACTTCCTGGTTGAGAGGTACAGAGCATCAATTGGTATCAGGAAGTACCGAGACCTCTACATCGAGTTCGATATTAGGTTCGGTTCAGGGAGGCTTTCACTGGCATACAATGAGCCGCAGCAGTGGGCCCTCCTAGAGGAGCTAACCGGGAAGGAAGCTCATCTAAGACCAGACTACATAGTAGAGGGAGGTTACGGGACAATAGTCTATGACGCTAAATACAAGGAAAGAATCTACCCAGAAGACTTGAAAACAATGTTAGCCTATATAGCGGAGTACGCCAGACCCCTAACAGTAAACCACGAGAAGATACTACTTGGAGTATTCTACAAACTAGCTGAAAACCCCGAAACAGATAAACCACGCACTGCGGTTACAAACAGCGAGATACCCGCTAAAGTAGAGGTCCGCGCCTACCCGCTAGACCCTAGAATGAGTAACGACAAGATTAAAGATAGTATAGAGCGATCACTTAAACCACTCCTAACACCGTAAACCCTCTCTAAGTATCTAAGTTATCTTTGTCAGGATTTCCAATGCTATTACCTACCAACACCCAGATCATCCCGTACATAGAGATCTTCAAGCCCGATTTCATGGTCTTAGCCTCACTGAAGAAGGTACCGGAGAGTGCGAAGAGGGAGCTAGCTAACTCGTTGGGAGGGGTTTACGGGAGTCACACAGAGACCTCATCCATAACGATACCTAGGGAACCTGTTGGGAGCGTAATCAGTAAGATTCTCAGTACTGTGTTGGGGATAGAGAGCACGTCGTAGATAACTAGGGGAATGCTTTGAGGCACCTGTGCTCAGCGTTACAGGTATCAAAGAACCGCCTCAGGTGACTCTACACTCCCCAGGAGCGGGAGGGAAAGGCCTAAAGCAGAGAGGACTCAGAGTAGTTAAGGTAGGATGCTGCGGATCCTGAGCTCTTCGGGGAGCAGGCTGAGGAAGCTAGTTAGGTCTACAGCGGTAGCTTTGCGGCAATCGTGGGTGTTGAGGACTCCGAGGGGAGACAATGATCCTATTTCTACTAGGGCTTAACCATCTGGAGAGCCCGAAGGTCGTTAAGGAGCTAGCTGGTGAGATATCCGATATCGAGGAGGGGCTTTAACGCCTCGACCCCTTCTTTGAGCTCCTCGAGGTTTCCGCTGGAGGTTATTTAGCTGGGGCAGGTTCACAGATAGGGCCTGACCGAGGCAACTAGGGGGGAGCTTAGGGGAGAGCTAGTGCAGAGCTCCTGAGACTCTATATGATATTGATATCAGTAGGTGGGGACCTCAGGTAAGCTTGGGCTGGCTCGGTAGATAGTGTCTTCTTCCGAGGTACTTGCGGCGGAGTCGGGTTCCTAGTTGGAGGAATGTGTTGTTTGCTCGTAATGTCTCCAACGTTTAAAAGGTGGGGGTAGGGTTCTCTAAGTGGTACTGTTAATGCGCAGTAACTTCGAGGAGTTCGAGCTTGAACGCTGCCCGGTTTCATCAGGTGAGGTACTGGATAACTTGGGTTATGATTACCTGTACGTGGAGGAGGAGCGTAGTAGCCCGGACTCCTCTGAGGTTACTTTCCGCGACTTAGTGCCGAAGCTTGGGGAAGGGCCTGAGAGAGCTCGTAGACTAGCTTCTGAGAGGCTTTACAGTCACCAGTTGATGGCTTTGAATGCCCTCAGTGAGGGTAGGAACGTCATCCTAATATCTGGTACCGGGTCCGGTAAGACGGAGGCTTGGGCTATCCACGCAATTAGGAATAGGCTTAAGGTACTCGTTATCTACCCGACTCTAGCTCTCTCCCGTGACCAGATAGATAGGCTTAGAAGTTACTACACTGCTGTAGGGCTCCCGGAGGGTGTTGTGGAGGTAGATAGGCCTAAGGTTAAGGTGAGTGGTTACGAGACGGTTAGGAAGGAGTTGTCGAGAGCCTATGTCGTGGTCACCAACCCGGCATTCCTCATGGCGGACCTTAAGAGGGTTGTAGCTCGCGGGAAGTCCGTGCTGGTGGAGTTCCTTAGGGAGGTTGATCTGATCGTTATCGATGAGCTGGACTTCTACGGCTCCAGGAGGGCTAACCTGCTCCTAGCTATGGTGGAGCTCCTGGAAAGGTATGTCTGCCGTAAGAAGCCTCAGGTAGTGGTCCTAGCTGCGACCCTCGGGAACCCGGACGAGCTGGCTAGGTACCTTACTGAGATCAACGGGAGGAAGTCTGAGAAGGTGGAGGGGAAGGCCTTCAGGATCCCCAACAGGATCTACGCGATACTAGGTAAGAACCTGAGGAAGGTCTGGGAGCAGTTAAGGAGGATGAGAAACGAGGTGGAGTCTAAGGTACCGGAAGTACTTCATGTCCTTGAGGACTTCGAGAAGTTTAGGCTAGCAGCCCTCGACGTGATTGAGGCCCTAGAGGGTGCCGGCATTGAAGTACCTCGCTTAGAGCTCGACGTTGTCGATCTACTGGTGGAGTACGTTAAGAGAGAGGAGGGCTACGTAACAGTAGTCTTCACACCGAGCATAAGGAGTGCTGAAGTCCTAGCTAGGAGGCTTAGGGAGAGATTGAAGGAGGAGGTGGGTGAGGGGTTCGATGAGCTGGTAGCTGTCCACCACCACCTAGTGGATCTGGATAGGAGGCGGGACATTGAGGAGAGGGCTAGGAGGGGGGAGGTCAGGGTAGTGTTCACTGTGAGGACCCTACTCCAGGGCATAGACATAGGGACGATAGTTCGGGTGGTTCACTACGGGCTCCCCGAGGATGTCAGGGAGTTTAAGCAGAGGGAGGGTAGGAAGGGTAGGAGGTTTCAGGTACCTTTCTCAGAGACTATCATCGTACCGGTTAAGCCTATGGATAGGGTACTACTGGAGCTGGGTTCTGAGGGCCTTAAGGAGTACGCGTCTCTACCTCTCGAGAAGGTCTTCATAAACCCCTCGAACAAGTATGTCGTCCTATTCAAGGCCCTACTTAAGCTCAGAGCGGGGTTCGGTAGTCAGCTAACCGCGGAGGAGGTTGGGTTACTTAAGGATTTGGGGCTGGTCATCACCCGTAGGAGGCTTGGTGAGGTTCTGGAGTTAAGCGATAGAGGTAGGAATGTGTGGAGATACTTAAACTTCTACGAGTTTGGACCACCCTACGGTGTCCCTAGGAAGATCGTCGGCCCGGGCGATAGGGAGATACCTCTTGAGGAGGTATCGCTGAGGGACTTCATCGAGAAGTACCAGCCCGGATGCTTCGACTACTCTAATGATGCTGTGGTGGTGAAGGTCGATAAGAAATCCGTTCTCGAGGAGATCCTACGTGAGGGGAACCTGTTTAGAGTTATCGAGAGCTGGGACTTTCTGGAGGATGCCTTCGAGAGATACCAACACGAGAAGATCTCATGGCGTGAGCGCCCGAACCTTCTAGAAGACCTCAGATCCGGTAGGTTAACGTCTGAGGTGTCCTGCTACTTTAGGGTACCTAGGAGGGGGTTCGGCCTCCTAGTTGAGAGGCCTGAGAGTGTTATCTGGGTGGTGGAGTCTAGGAGGCGTAAGCTTGTTAGGTATGGTGGTGAGGTGAGGGCTGTCCGCATGGTGAGGACTATTCAGCTGAGGTCTAGGGTTTACGGTAGGTACAGGGACTTTACCTACGGCTACACCTACGAGCTGGATCCAGATGATGATGTGGTTAAGCTCAGGGCTGGTCTAGCTCTACTTAAAGTAGCTCTAAGGTTATCAGACCTTAGGGTACCCCTCCACGAGATTGAATACGTAGTCTACGAGGTCCCCGGGAAGTTCTTAACTCTCTGGGAGAGTGATTGCTGCGGGATCCTGGAGTTCCTGAAGCAGAACCTGGACTACGTCAGAGGAGTTGTCGGTGGCTTCAACCCGTCTAGGATTGCCGAGCTCCTGCTGTGGGCTGTTGATGAGGAGGTTGCTGGGTGGCTTGTGGAGGGTAGGGTAACCTGGAGTGAGGCTAGGGAGTACGCTCTTAGGGTCCTCGACTATGTGGGGGAGGTTCTCAGGCTTAAGCTGGAGGGGGTTGGAGTGGTCAGGATCCCGAAGCCCTCCAAGGACCTTAAGCTCATGTCCCTAGATGTAACGGTAGTGAGTATCGACGACAGGGAGTTCTGGGCTATCACAGCATTTGACGGGGAGGACTACCACCAGAAAGTAGTTAGAGGTAGGGATGAGGCAGTCCACACACTCCTAGGGGTGCTTATGAAGGCTCTCGACGAGGAGGTTAGAGTCCTCACCTACGGGCAGGTAGGGCTGTTAGAGGAGCTAGCGAGGAGCTCTAGAGCCCTCAGAGTGATACTGAAGAGCCTGAGGGGGTCTGAAGCTATCGTAGACGTACACAGGGAGGTTAAGGAGTTACTGGGTGTCGACCTAGCCCCTATAGAGGAGCTGGAGAGGTATCTAAAGCTCTCCGTACACGGAGCACAAATAGGCGAAAGATCAGTGAATCTACAGGAGCTAATAGACTCCGTACATAGAGCACGAACAGATAAGAGATATAGAGATACCCTGGAAGCAGAGCTTAGGGAGTACGGAAAATCAAACGCGAGAAGCACGTACTTAATACACCTAGCTCTAACCTCGATAGCTAGCCCGTATCGCTAAACCACCTAAATCTTGAGTTCCAGCCCAAGCCAAGTAACAGTACTAGTCCAACTCCAACCCAAATCGAGACAAATAAAAAATCTCAAGACTGAAAAGTGCTTCCACCTCAGTAGAACTATCTTTCAATTCTATCTTTCAAATTCGAAAACCGTAGCTTCTAGAAGATAGAACTGGAGAACGTAAAGATGTGGTATGCTCCTCTTTGATATGATCGCGTCTGCGGTTTTTGTAGACATGGATGCTTATAAGTTGGTAAACAGATCTGTTTACGGTGTGGGACCACGAGCTCTGTGATCAGTGTTAGGGTTCGTGAGGAGGTTAAGAGGATTTTGGAGGAGAGTGGTATTGATGTTGGTGAGGAGGTGAGGAGGTTTTTGGAGGATCTTGCGTGGAGGGTTAAGATAAGGAGGTTCGTTGAGAGGTGGGATGAACTTCTCAAGGATGTTAAGCCCGGTGAGGAGGGGTTCTCAGTGTCGTCCGTGAAGGAGGATCGTGAGGGTCATTGACTCCTCAACGCTAATCAAGTACCTATCACGTGAGGTTGGCTGGAAGAGAGCCAGGGAAATAATTCTTGGAGGCGTGTTAACGCTTGACCTAGCCATTAAGGGGGTAGCGAGTGCTCTGTGGAAGAAGGTTTTAAGGGGTGAGATGAGCTTCGAGCCAACCCTAAAGATCGTTAGGGATTTAGTGGAGGGTAAGCAGTTTCCGCTAGAGTCCCAGGAAGAGTACCTCGCAGAAGCTTTCGAAATATCCGTGAAGAGCGGGGTAACGATTTACGATGCTCTCTTCATAGCACTAGCTAAGAGGAGATTTAGAGCTCGTAACAAGTGATGAAAAACAGGTGAATACCCAAGGGAAACTTAATGTGAAAGTAACGGTAGTGTAGTCAAGGACTTAGCGGAGGCCCAGTCCCACTACCGGAGTTTAGTGATTTCCATTAGTGTGAGACGGGATCTAAGAGATAGAATTGAAAGAATTTAATGCTTTCCCAGTCCACATCGGTGTGTAGAGTGAGAGAAGCTGAATAGATACCTCACTATTCAACCCACCGGGATATCTAGTTCCAAGAAGTGTCGTAGTGAAGGTCTAGTATGTGTGATCTGAGCTTACTGCTACCTGACTCTCTCGTGGGGGTGTTGGTGTAGTTGGGTATAAGCTTATAAGATTGTAGATATATCTGGTAATGTATCAGGTGATATATCGTGAGACACGGAATGTGGGGGAGGACTGTTCCTTGGGGTAGGGTACGCGGTTACGTAATGCTTAAGATACTGGACTTACTTAGCCGGGAGCCTATGCACGGTTATGCGATAATGAAGAAGCTTGAGGAGGATCTGGGCTTTACCCTCAGCCCTGGGATGCTGTACCCGGTTCTGAGGGAGATGCTTGAGTTGGGGTTTGTAGTGACAGCCGGGTCTGAGGGTGGTGGTAGGAGGGTGATCACCTATGAGGTGACTCAGCATGGTAGGGAGTTCCTGGAGAGGCATAGAGGGGATTTAGAGTTGTTCGAGGGGAAGATACGTAGGGTGAGGTATTGTAAGCTGACTGAGTTATTTACGAGGTTGAGGTACGTCCTCAAGAACATAGATAGACTCAGTGACGACGACCTCGAGAGACTTAGGAGAGCTGTCTCCTCATTCCTAGAGGAGACCCGAGGTCTGGGGGCCGGTACGTGAGTGACATCATCGTAGTTGAGGACCTAGTTAAGAAGTTCGGTGATTTAGTGGCTGTTAACGGTGTGAGCCTCAAGATCAGGAAAGGTGAGGTCTTCGCACTCCTAGGCCCGAACGGTGCTGGGAAGACGACCACGATACACATAATATCCACGCTACTTAAGCCGACGAGCGGTAAGGTATCTGTTGCTGGGTACGACGTCGTCAGATCCCCGGACCAGGTGAGGAAGAAGATCGGGATAGTCTTTCAGGATCCGAGCCTCGACAACCAGCTAACAGGCTACGACAACATGTACATCCACGGCAGGCTCTACGGACTACGCGGGAGGGAGCTTCACGAGAAGATAGTGAAGCTCCTCGACCTGGTGGAGCTAAAAGACTTCACCTACAAGAAGGTGATGTACTATAGCGGTGGTATGAGGCGCCGACTCGAGATAGCTCGAAGCCTACTACACGAACCAGAGATACTGATACTGGACGAGCCGACCATAGGTCTCGACCCCCAGTCCAGAGCCAGGATATGGGAATACATAAGGTTCCTGAAGAAGAGTTACGACATAACGATCCTCATGACGACCCACTACATGGATGAAGCTGAGGAGCTAGCTGATAGAGTAGCAATAATGGATAGAGGTAAGATCCTAGCTATGGGTACAGCAGAAGAGCTTAAATCCATGCTCGGCCACGACGTGATATACGTCACACTAAACAACGATAACGGGGACATATGCCACTTCTTCAACTTCACTAAGAGCTGTAGGTCCCTGGGGGGTGGTAAGATAGAGCTTGTAGTAGATAACGCTAGTAGAGCCCTACCCGAGGTCTTCAGAGTAGTGGAGGTACACGGACTCAGAATCACTGAGGTAAGCTATAGAAGACCCACACTAAACGAAGTATTCCTACATCTCACCGGGCGTGAGCTGAGGGATTCAGGTGAGTCACACACCACCCCAGTACTAGCAAGGAGGAGGTGGATGTAGAGTGAGCTCATCACTCGATGCGTTACTAGCTATGCTGTATAGGCAGTTAAAGAGGTGGTGGAGTGCTAGGTCTAGAGTCATAATGACGGTACTTAACCCACTAATATGGATGGTGTTCCTCGGGCTAGGCTGGGGCGGGATATTCAGCTCCCAGAACATCCCCAACATACCTGGGTTATCGGATATACCGGCTATGGCTGAGGTGATTAGGAAAGCTATCGACAGCTACTTCAAGCAAACCTTCGGTGGTGTGAGCTACGTAACATTCATGGTTACAGGTATAGCTGTGATGACGGCATTCATGGGTAGCTTCATCTCAGGTATAAGCGTCATATGGGATAAACAATTCGGCTTCCTCAAGGAGACCTTAGTAGCTCCAGCACCACGTAGTGTAATCATTACTGGTAGAATAGTTGGGGACAGCATCGTAACCACTCTCCAGTCAATGATCATCGTCCTCCTCAGCACTGTACTAACAAGCGAGCTAATCCTCACAAACATCCCCCTAGCTATGGCCTACGTCTTCATAGCGTCACTAGGGTTCACATCACTCGGTGTAGTACTATCACTGAGGTTCAGCAGTATGGAGGGGTTCCAAATGGTTGTTAACCTACTGACAATGCCTCTAGTCTTCATGAGCGGGGTATTCTACCCAGTAACATCAATGCCGGACTGGATGAAGGCTTTAACAGTATTCAACCCACTCACCTACGCAGTCCACTCAGTAAGATATTGGCTCGTAGGCTCAAGTACGGGCTTCAACTACATGAACCCGTGGACAGACCTAGCAATACTACTAGGATTCACCACCGCAGCACTAAGCCTCGCTGTAAGAGCCTTCAAGAAGGCCACCCTAGAGGACTAGCAGCACATGACGTCCCACCACATAGGTGCTTAAGCTGGAAGCAGATTCACAGACTCTCAACGGAGCTCTAGGAACTTATTTTTAAAGATACTTAAGGCTCAACTCGGTTTTTCGAACTAATTAAGTAAAGGTGAAGTAGATAGGATTTAAAACAGAAATAAACAAAAATGGTGAGTTCACTGTCCTCCAGCTGTTGAATATCCCGAATTTTGTTGTTCTCGGTATTCTGAAAGTAAGGTACTTAACGATAGTAAAAGCTTAGACATTGAAGAGAAGTAAAAATAAACTAACTTCTTTGTTCTTCCTTCCTCCACTTTGCTGCGGTCTCCTTAAACTCCCTGCTGAGGATCTCATTTATGTCGGTAGTTCCGTACATTTCTAGTAGCTCGTTCTGTGGTAGTAGTTCCAGCTCTAGGAGCCTCCACTTCATTAACCCGACTATATCGTTGAATTCCCACCACGTAACACCAAGTTTCTCTAAGGCCCTCACATCACGAGTCTCCTTAAGCACCTTCAGAGCTTCGTACATTGCTTTAGTAGCAGCGTAGAGAGCTACCATAGGTACTGATATGTATTTTACACCCACCCTCTCCAGCTCCTGGATAGCGAATGGAGGTGTTCTACCTCCCGGTATTATGTTGAGGGCTACCGGTACCGGTATCTCCTTAACTAACCGCTCCACCTCCTCTATACTCTGTGGTGCCTCAACGTAAACGTAGTCAGCACCAGCAGCAGCGTAGGCCTTCCCCCTCTCTAAGGCCTCCTCAAGCCCTGCAACACCCCTAGCATCGGTTCTAGCTCCAATGACCATATCGGGGTCTATCTCGTTTCTAGCTCTTATAGCTGCCTTCACCTTCTGGACCATTTCGTCCTTCGATATCAATCTCTTACCAAGCATATGCCCACACCTTTTTGGCCAGACCTGGTCCTCAATCCTCACACCAGCAGCACCTACTGCCGCGAAGTTGTACACTGTCCAGTATACGTTGAGGGCGTTACCGTAACCGGTATCAGCATCCACATCTACAGGTATATTCACGGCGTTGATTATCGTTCTAACTCTCTCAAGCATCTCACCGAAGCTTACGAGACCTATGTCAGGCTGACCTATTAGCGTAGCTGCTATACCGTACCCAGTCGTTCCAACTACCTCAAAGCCCACCCTCTCTATGAGTATCGCTGAGAGAGCGTCGAAGGCGCAGGGCCTTAGTAGAGCACCTTCCCTCTCGAACAGCTTTCTAAACTCCCTACCTTTAGACCTTCTAGGCACCTACACCACCCCTAAACAAGGTCATCCCCTTATACCTAGAACCCCTAAACATAGTTAAAGCAAGCAATAGCAGGAAGGATGCGAGGACCACAGGTATGAGAACCTTGTAGGCTAAGCTAACTACCGCTAAGATAGCAATAGCAGCGTAGAGAACCCTCACAACTATTCCGACCTTACCCACTCTCCACAAGACCCCCACATAGGATATCAATATCGATACTAATCCAACCACCGTCGTGAGCACGCTGATCACTATCCTCACTACTGTACCGACATCAAAATTCCTCACTACAGTCAATATCATGTTAGGTTCTAACACGAACGACCACCCTATAAGCCACGCTCCCAAGGTCATCGTGAACGCCTCCAGGCTCGTACGCCAGAAGTCAGCTTTCGCTAAAGCTGCTGACGCGTAGGACGCTAACGCCACTGGGGGAGTTAGTGGTGCGAAGACACCGTAGTAGAATATGAAGAAGTGGAGTACTATCGGTGGTATCCCGAGGAAAGCCGCTAGTGCCCCGAGGATTGAGACGGTCATTACGTAGACGACGGGGGTTGGAAGCCCGAACCCGAGAAGTATAGCTATAAACATCGTTATCAGTAGCACGATAACTAAGTTACCGCCTGAGATATCCCAGATTATTCTCCCTAACGTATATGTGAGACCTGACAGAGATAGAACCCCCGCTATAATCCCCGCAGCAGCGCACGTTAGTATTATCGAGGTAGTCTCCCTGAAAGCCTTAATCATGGCCTCCCCAACCTTAGACGAGATGCTACTATGAGTACCGCCAGCTCCTCGAGACCTTAGAGTCAGGGATATGAGCACTAACAGAGCTGAAGTGAGGAAAATAGCTGAGACCAGCGAACCCAAGGATGTAGCTAGCACTATGAACAGCACCGCAACTAAAGCACTTAAAGCTAACCCCACAATCCTCCGGAAGCGGTACGCGATGATCAGCACTGCCAGTATCGCTGCGCTCAGCGCCGCGGCTCCGGGTTCGAAGCCTAATGCTAGTAAGCCTACCAGAATCGCTAGAGGTAGTAGGAAGTACATCTCCCTAATAATGAAGGACTTATCTGCTGGTATTTCCTCGTCAGGAAGGCCGCGAAGACCGAGCTTTATGGCTTGGAGGTCTGTATAGAAGTACAGGTATATGTAGTAGAGAATAGCGGGCACTATAGCGGCTAGCACTACGTGCCAGTATGTTAGTCCTAGGTAGAGCGGCATTATAAAAGCTGCTGAACCTAGGACTGGTGGAACTATCTGAGCCCCAGTACCGCAAGCAGCAGCTATAGCCGCAGCTACCTCAGCACTGTAACCCACTCTCCTCATTGCGGGTATGGTGATCGAGCCTATGACAGCGGTATCACCCGTAGCAGAGCCTGTTGACGTTCCAAGTAATGCTGACGCTATAACCGTGACCTTCGCAGGCCCACCTCTCTTATCTCCTACGGAAGTTAAGGCAAGCCTAGTAAAGTAGTCTGCGATTCCGGAGGCCTCCAAGAAGTTAGCGAAGAGTAGGAAGACGGCTATCATCGATACGGCTACCTCCAACGGCACGGAGTATATACCAACATTAAACAGGTACAACCTCTCCACAAAGATCTTAATGTCGAAATTCGAGTCCCACAGTCCGAATAGCGCGAATGATGCCGTTATTACCGCCAATGCTAGCCCGACCTTCCTGCGCACGGCCTCAATTACTAGAACTATCGTGAGTGTACCGAAGATTATGTCTGTAGTCGTCGTTATCCCGATCCTTATCGATAGCTCGTGATATATGAGGAACCTATAGAAGGCTGCGGCAAAGGATGCTACCGCTAGGGCATAATCGAGCGGCCCGATCTTGCCTTTCTTTCTAGCGGGAGTCGTGAGGAATGTGTAGAGTAGGGTTATCGCTAGAAAGAACGACATATTGTGCTGACTCGTTAAAACCAGAAATTCCGGTACGGGGATAAAGTGTGATAGTATCGAGAGCACTATGTGGTAGGCTCCGACCGTAATGACGACTAGATAAATCATTGATGCTAGTCCTAGTAGATCAAAAAACTTCCTAGCTTTTAGGGAGCTCATCGTAATCCCCCGTTCCTACTTCGGCTTAAGGGACTCAGGTATGGTATAGCCCTTTTCAGAGAAGTACTTATAAGCACCGGGGTGTAGAGGTAGGGTTACACCAGCAAACGGGTTGTTTCTATCTACATCCTTTAGGAAGCTAGCCATAACTACGACCTCGTCGAAGCGTTCCCAATACGCCTTAACGAATTTGTATACCATATCTTCCGGAGCATTAGCGTTAGCTATTATTATGGAGGGTATCTTAAGTACTTTAACGTCTCTATCCATACCTACATAGCCTTCTTTAGGAATTACTGCCTGACTGAAGAATCCGTACTTACTGATTATCTTACTGGCTAGGTCGTCTGGGATCTCTGCGAAGGTTATGGGGACTCTCGTACTCAATTCATATATGCTTGGGTTAGGCACGGTAGTGTGGTGTATGAATGCGTCCACCTGCTCGCTCTTGAAGAGATCCCAGGACTCTGGGTCACCTACGTTTACCTTTATTACCTTATCCCACACACCTGCCTCTTTTAGTATTATCTCCGAGACTACGGCATCCCCGCTACCTGGTTCACCTATAGCGACCCTCTTACCTGCTAGGTCGTAAACCGTCTTTATACCACTCCCTGAGCGCACGATGAATCCTACAACAAGTGGGTGTATAGGTGCAACAAACCTCAATGCTGGATAGGTCTCATTCTTAAAGAACGGCTCAAGCCCGTTATATGCGAAGTGTGCTACTAGAGCTGTCGATAATGATATAGGGACATCGCCCCTACCAACAGCTCTACAGTTACTAATGGAACCACCACCCGGGATAGCTACTACAGTTATCTCGGGTGAGTACTTAGAGACCACCGCCGCGATCGCTTGGGCGGCTATGTAGAAAGTTCCGGTGGGAGAACCTGTAGGCATTTTGAAGCTATATTGGAGGGTCGTTGTAGGTGTAGTAGGAGTTGTAGGTGTTGTAGCCGTAGGTGCTGGGGTGCGAAGAACGTTATAGGCGTATAGGGCACCTATGCTAGCAACTACTATGACGATTATTACAGTAACATACAGTAGCCTCTTATCCATAGTACCACCATCTTCCTACAGAAAAGATGTCTAATAAGGTACGTGCCTAACAAATTTGGCTAACCTTCTACTACCCTCCGGGTGAGGTTTCCCTTTGCGGATTTATAGTTCCCCTACCCACCTGCTACCCGAGTATCTAATCTTATCTCCTTCAGATATAGGATTTCTATGTTGTAGCTGCCATCACTTAGGTAATGAACTTATAAGTCTCTCTTAGAAGTTAGGTAAGGGCGGAGAGGGTGCCTCATTATGAGGAGATAATCCTCAAGGTTTTCCACGGATCAGACTTTATAACGAAGCTTAGTAGGACATTTCTTTGTGAGAGTATTTTAACTAACATGTCCCTCACTAATTCCTACACCTTAGGCTTTCTAATTATAGGAAAGTGCTCCAAAAAAGTCGAGGTCACTGACATCGTGGATCTAGCCAGCTCAAGTAGCGTCATTAAGGAGCTGACAGCTCTTCACAGGAGCCCACCGATCTTCTACATTGTGAAACGAAGCTTCGGTGTTCAAAAAGCTCTCTTGGAGGTTGGTGCGTTTAGATCCAGCACGGTCTTTCACGATGTTCACGGTGTTAAGAACTTTAAGGTGGTTCTAGAGAGCTCTAAGAAGCATACTCTAGCCTCCCTATTGAAAAAGAACGCTCTCGAAGTGGGAGAAAGAGATGTCCGAGTCAGACTAAAGGTGAAGCGCCACATAATGCGCCTCAACCCCTTCGACCTAAGTCAAGTTGATACATCGAGGAACGTAATAAGAGCGAGCTCCTCCAGCTCCGGCTTGCTGACTCCGCTAGAGTACCTAGTTCTCAGGAAAGCATATGAGATGGGCTACTTTGATTGGCCTAAGAGATGTTCTCTCGAGCAACTATCTAGGGACCTTAAGCTATCCAAATCCACCACACTCGAGCACCTGAGGAAGGCTGTTAGAAAGCTGATTGAGGAATACTTCATCTTCTAGCTTCCACACTATGGGAGGTGCTATCTAACGTAGTAAGTAGGTAGTGAGAGAAGGTAGCGTAAGTAGCTGGGAAGCCTACTACAGCTAGGTAGGCGTGAAACATGTTAAGCTCGTTGGGAGGGCTCTTAAAGTAGGAGTCTCACCAATCCTCCTCGTACCTAGTAAGAAGGTATTGGTGTCCTAGAAAGGTTCCTCGAGCTCCTTAACCCCCCTCATTACGTTTAAGTAAGCCCCTTCTCTAGGTCTTCGACCCGAGATCAGTTAGCACTAAATAGTACCTCTAATGCTTAAATACCCGTTTAATTCGCGGGGTGGAGGTTTCAGCACTCGAGTCTCACAGGTAGGTCGGCATTCCCTAGGGTAACCCACCCCTCCTCATCCAGGTATGAGTTGATTGCTTTGAATACTACTCCCTTCTCGTGTGCGTACCTCATTACATCGAGTATTTCGGGGTCGCCTGGGCAGTAGGGCTTGAAGCCCTTTACATTGGGTAGGGAAGCCATGAAGATGACGTACGGTCTGTAGGTGCTTGAATGTTCGGCTAAGGTCTTGATCTGCCTCCTCCCTCTAGTGGTCGGGCAGTCGGGGTATGACGCGTAGTTATTGTCGACCCTCAACACAGCACTCTTCAACTCAGCAAGCCTCACACCGTCCACGCAGTTGAGGACGTAGTCTATGACCTCACTAGATAGCCTGAAGTTCCTCTTAAGTAGGGTGCACCCACTTAACCAGGGAATTAAACCCTCGTTAAGTAGGTACTCGAAGATCCTGCCCTGAGTTAAGGTGTCCAGTATTGCGTAGCCCCCTACGTCCTCGACAGCCACTAACCTGTAGCTGAGCTTTAACCCACCTATAGGGATGCAGAGACCCTCCCTACCGCTAACGAGGTACTCACTTAACCTCCCGGTGTTCGTTAAGTGAGCTGAGCTAACCACACCATCCACCACCACCCGAACAGTGAAGCGGTTCAACCTACCGATCAGAGAACACCTAACTAGGTTACCGAGCTTGAAGAGCCTCAATCCCCACCCCACGAAACGTTGTGGGAGGAAAATTATTTTAGTTTGTGTTGGACACGTAGGGGTTAGGGCACGACCCAGGTTAGACCTAGTTGAAGAGTTCGATAGTTCCCCCAGACCTAGCCAGCTCTAACTAGCGTGAGCTACTGATTTAATTAGGAAATTCCGGGGAAGTGGTAGTAAAAATATTTGTGTAGGGTAAAATACGTGTTGAGATTATGGGAGTAGATCGTTTTCGAATGTGTCAACTATTGTTGGAGTCTGCGGTGCTATAGCGCGGACAATAGCTTTAGCATAATCGAATGCCTCCTCGATGGTGACGTCTTGAGGCTCATATAGAGCTTTATTTCCGTTATGGTCGTATACGTCTGCCATACCTCTAACTACCCCCTCGTGGATGAAGTAGTACGTGAAGACCCCGTTTTCTAGGTTGCTGTCCTCGTATGCTAGCCCAGTCTCTGTGGAGGCCATAACTATGATCCTCCCACCCGCCTTCAAGTCAGTCATACCGCCGGAGTAGCATGAGTCGAAGATGAAGATTATCCTTGTGGTGTCGAAATTCGAGAACATCTGCTTCAGGTCTCCGTCCCAGATTACGCTGCTAGCTGTTGCTTCCCAAGGTACTATCCCCTCATCAATAGTCTCTCCATCCCCGTCGTTAGCCCTCCCCCTAGCACCATGCCCGCTATAGAAGAATACGACCTCATCACCCTCGGTCTCATGCTCCCTCAACCAATCAATGGCTTCAATTATATCATTGCGGGTTGCGTTATTGACTTTGTAATCCGATATGAGTAGGAGTATGTGGTCTCTGCGATAGCCATACACATTGATTAGAGCATTAAGCATGTCTAAAGCATCATCATCGGAATAGTGAATATCATTCGCTTCACCAGCATAGTCCGAGATCCCTATGATCACAGCCCACCTATCCTCCGGATCTGGGGGAGGATCACCTAGAACACCTGTCGCTACCGGAGCTACTGGTTTGCCCCCACCCTTAGGTCCTTTAATACTGATTTTCGGAGTTATCTCCACATCGTAGGCTCCATTACTACCCGCACACACCAAGGCCGCTGAGAAAACACTTACAGAGAGTAGAACAAGCACGAATATAGCGAGTCTTTCCAATATCAGACCTCACCCCTAGTGCGAAAAGTCACTATTTAAGCTTTTACTACCCTGACGCCCTACAAATGAGAGAATAAATCCAAGTAAATGCGGAGAACCAGCGAACCCCTAAAGGAAAGCCTCACCCTTTAGGGCGGGGAGGTAGTTAGTGAATTTACCCACACTAATTAAGTGTATATATCTGCTGGCCAACCTACATAATCTCTTACGGACATCCCCAATAAACCTTAACTTAGAATGCGTGTTCCAAGCAGGAGGTCCTAACACTGTTTAGTAGCTTAAGGTACTATACTCTAACCTAAGAATTTCCGGAGTAGCCGGTAGAACCTTTAAACAACCTTAAGGAGCTGGAACCCAAACGGGGATCAGCAGAAAGCAGAAGTTTACGTAGTTCCTGAAGAGCTTAACTTACGTACTTACTTTCTCTACTTTACTGAGTAGTGACCTGACTTTATAGTCTAGCGTTATTTCCTTGTCGTATCTTAGGTCGAAGGATATGTCTATGAGTAGCCTAGGAACACCCATAACCCTCAACCTCTCCGCAACTCTCTCCACAGCTTCAGCTACCTCCCTAATAGAACCTGCCTCAACTGCTGTGCCGAATGGTGTTACCTCGTACTTCAGGCCTGCCGACTCCAGGATTTTCACTGCTTCAGCTACGTAGCTACTAATGCTCGCGGTCTCGGTTCCCACTGGGACCACCCTGATGAAGGCTAGGACCCTCACACTCCCACCGTTACCTCATGAGCTAATAGTCTGCGAGGTACTTATTTAGTCCTCCTCCGTAGTGAGGTCCTGGTGCTGTAGATATGAATGAGCAGTATAGGTTCCTACTTATTAGGGGTGCTCATACCTACGCCCCCGAACCCTTAGGTAGGGTCGATATACTCATTACCGGGAGTAGGGTACTCTACATCGGTAAAGATGTGGATACCTCCCCACTTGAGAGGCTTGGTGTGAGGGTTATTGAGGCAGGTAGCTACATAGCTGTACCCGGCTTCGTAGATCAGCATAACCATATAAACGGTGCTGGCGGTGCCGGGGGCCCGGTCTCCAGGACCCCGCCCGTCATGCTCAGCGAGCTGGTTAGAGCTGGGATAACCTCGGTAGTGGGACTGCTCGGGTTTGACGGTGTTACCAGGTCCCTCAGGGACCTCCTGATGAAGGCTAGAGCCCTCGAAGCTGAGGGTGTTAGTGCCTGGATATATACAGGTTCCTACCAGGTACCACCACCAACGATTACTGGTAGGATCGCCTCGGACATAGCCCTCATAAACGAGGTGATCGGAGTTAAGATCTCCATCTCGGATCACAGATCATCCCACCCATCCGTAGAGGAGTTGAGGAAGGTTGCCTCGGAGGCTAGGATCGGTGGGCTCCTAGGTGGTAAGGCTGGTGTGGTCCACGTACATGTAGGGACCGAGAGAGCGGGGCTGAGACCCCTCCTGGAGGCTATCGAGGGGACGGAGATACCTATAGAGCAGTTCGCACCTACACACCTAAACAGAGCTGAACACGTCCTCGAGGAGGCTGTTGAGTTCGGGAGGGCTGGTGGGTATGTGGACATAACCTCCTCAGTATCACCTAGGTACGGATCTAAGCAGGCAGTAAAACCCAGCACGGCAGTTAAGCAACTAGTAGCTAGGGGAGTGCCCATATCTAGGATAACGATGAGTACCGACGGCCGCGGGGTTTCGCGGAGGGATGAGAACGGTAGGACTGTCGGTCTAGTACCACTAGACAGTATCCTAGAGGAGTTCCGAGATATGGTCTTAGAGGACGGGATACCATTAGAGGAAGCTGTGAGGGTAGTGTCGACAAACATAGCTGAGCACTTGAAGCTTGTGGGTAAGGGAAGGATAGGGGAGGGCTACGACGCAGACATACTCCTACTAGATAAGGACACCCTACAGCTTAAGTACGTAGTAGCGAAGGGGGAGGTGTTGATGGAGAACGGGGTAGTGATACGTAGAGGGAGGTTTGAGTAGGGAGGAACCTACACCAATAAAAACGTTTTAGCTTGTAGTTACCGCTGTGAGGGATCCTCACCACTATCTGAGGAGTCCTCACTACTCTGCTCTATCTCCTTCCTGAGGGACTCCTGAATCTCCTTAATCTTCTTCACTTGCTGTAACGCCTTCTCGATCCACTCTCTACTGGCCTCGATACCCCTCCTAGTGAAGTAGGCTACTGCCTCACTCCTACTCTTGAATATACCGGCATCTACTAGCTGATCTATTACCTCCATGTCCTTATTCCTAATCCTAACTGAAACCACCTGCGTCAGCCTCGTCCCGATGTCCTCGAGGGACCTCTCAATACCCTCAACCAGCTCCTCAACCCCCTCCAAGATCTTATCGATAGTTAGATTCACGTTACCCACGATCTTGTGGATGAACTGTTTGGGGGATCCGTAAACCCAGAGAGCTATCCCCCTCCCACCCCTAGCACTCTTAATTCTCTCACCTATCCTCTCAATCTCCTCTGTAACCTCCCTAATACTGTCCCTCAAATACTCAGTCAACTTCCTCAACTCCTCCTCACTCATCCCAACCTCCTTGACTGACTCACCTAGCTTATCTAGAGACTCCCTAAGCTCCCTCATAGACTCCAGGACAGTATCCCTCCAAACCCTGTAGGCTCTCAGAACCTCACCCCTATCTAGGTAGTCCTCAACCCTCCTACTCAAATCTTCGAGCTCTCTCTTCAACCTCTCAATAACCTCCTGGATCTCCTTCCTAACATCGTCACTCAAGTTACACACCTACAGAATTACAGAGTTACAGAGTTTATAAACCTATACACTGAACACCCATCCAAACACTAACCCGTGACGTACTCGGAGAGAAGCCTTCGGCAGTCCAGCACCTACCTAAGCAACTCCCTTAAGTACCGGAAGGCTGAGTCAGGTGCTAACGTCACCACCACACTCCCTCTAGGTAACCTAGAAGCTACTGCTATCGCTGCGTAGACGTTAGCCCCCGTCGATATGCCGCCTAAGATACCCTCAACTTCTATGAGCTTCCTAGCCATCTCAACAGCATCGGCGCGCGACACCTCGACAACCTCGTCGACGACTGACCTATCGAGATTCGGGTGGACGTTCTTGGAGACAAGCCCGTCTATGATGTCCAGCCCCGAACCACCCGCGAGTTTAGAGCCTCTAGGGGTTACAGCCACGACCCTTATGTCCCTGGACATCTCTTTGAGGAACCTGCCCACACCTGATATAGTCCCACCAGTCCCGACACCCATAACGAAGCAGTCCACCCTACCTCTGAGGGCTGCCCATATCTCCCGGGCAGTCGTCTCGTAGTGTGCCCTGATATTAGCTTTATTCTCGTACTGATTCAGGAATACACCGCCCCTCTCCTCAGCTACCTTCCTAGCTACCTTTATGTGGTACCTATCCGAGGTCGGGTCAGTACTAGCTGTAATGACCTCAGCACCCATAAGCCTCAGCATCGAGATCTTCTCCTGGCTAGCCTCCTCATCAACGACGACCACGGGCTTGAGACCGTAGAACTTAGATACGAAGACAACGGAGATAGCTGTGTTACCGGAGGAAGACTCCACAACTACGTCACCAGCTCTAAGCCCGAACCTCTCGACAGCGTCCCGCACCATGTAGTAGGCAATCCTATCCTTATGACTCCCAGTCGGGTTCATATACTCGAGCTTAACGTATATATCAACACCACTAACACCAACCCTTCTAAGCCTAACTAGGGGGGTGTTACCTATGAGAGCAGGTAACTCCATGATCAGCCCAAGAGGTTATCACGTAAAGTAGGAAATAAGTGTGCGTAGCTTTCTGAAAACTACCTACTAGGCTAGCTAGCGTACTCGAAGTACTCTATACCTAGTAACCTGGAGACAGCTCTCAGCTCCTTCCTAACATCTCCGGGCATCAGTACGTGGTGGTTTGCTGGTGCTATCAGCGGTATCTCCTCAGCATCCCCAGCTAGCTCCAAAACTACCTGCGTCCTACACATAGTCTCATAGAGTAGGCCTCCGGTTACAAGCCTACCAACACCGGCAGCCATCCTCGAGTAGTCCCGGCTTAGGGATGTGAGCGTGTACACCCCTCCGTGAAGCTCCCCTGAGAGGGAATAGGGATAGCCTGACTCGAAGTGGGTCACCACCTTCCCGGACCTGACCATGTTGATCGCTACAGTGCAGTGAGCTAGGTAGATCCTGTGCCCGGAGAATGCTGATGGGTTAGCTATCCACCCGGAGTACCCGGTCAGCTCCCTAGACACTGCCATTAAAGTTAGTGAAGCTAGGTCACCCTCACAGGCAGCTACCAAGCCGTCAGCATTTAGGACCGCTAACGCTAGACACGGTGTGACCCCGTACCTAACTAGATATGGGAAGCAGTCAACAGCAACACCACTATACCCACTAACCCTAGCTAAGGACTTAACGACAGCGTAGAACCTCGCAACGTCCCCCAACCTATCCTTCGGAACCGTGAACTCGAATTGTTCGACAACCCTGTGGAAGTGCTCTACGAGGTCGTGATCAGCTTCCCCGAGCTTAGAGGCTATAACCTCTAAAGGCACCACATCAACTGCTGCCTCGAACTTCTCCTCGAAACCCTCAACAGCTACTGACTTACCGGCATCAGAGATTAGTAGGACCTTAGAGCCGAGCAACTCGGAGACGGCCCCAGCAACCCTGACCACCTTCCCGATAACGGCCCCGCAGTCCGGGCTCTTAACGTCCCGGCAGTGGTAGATCCAGGCTCTAACACCCTCGGCCTCCAGTCTAGACCTAGCTGAGATAGCTGACGGGAGGCTATTATGCTCCCCGTGACCTACCAGGACTACCGCACGGTGCTTACCGGACCTAGCGAACTCAACCATCAGCTGGCTCGAACCTCCTGTTAGTGATACTAGGATCGGGAAGCTACCCCTAGTTAACTCCCCAGCAGCTCGAGCATCCTCAACACTCACTACGGGAGGTAAGAACTCCACGTGCTTACTTAACGCGTTGATATGCCTCTTAACTACGTCGTACACGGACTCATAGTAGCTCACACCGTGGAGCTTAGTTGCGAAGCCTACTACCACTACCTTCCTCAAGAGAGTCCCTAGCTATTATAGCTAGGGTAGATAATAGCGTGAAGAGCTGGCGCAGACAGCCTTACTGCGAACACAGCTAAAATACTCCTCAGCTCCGCGCCCCGACCAGGAAAAGCTTCTCGATCTCTACCTTACCTAGCTCCTCAGCTGAAGCCTCCTTCACCACCCTCCCACTTACCAGGATATAGCCCCTATCAGCTATTTCCAAGGCCCTCTTAACGTTCTGCTCTACTAACAGTATCGTAACTCCTCTGTCCCTGATTTCCCTGATCTTCCTCATCAGAGTAGAGCCAGCCTTAGGTGATAGCCCGGCTGTCGGCTCGTCCAGTAGCAACATTTTAGGCCTAGACATTAAGGCCCTAGCTACTGCCAGCATCTGCCTCTCACCACCGCTCAGGGTCTTAGCCTTCTGATTCTTCCTCCTCTCTATTTCCGGGAACAAGTTGAAGATCTCCTCAATATCTCTCCTCACTGTCGGGTCGTCACCCCTAATGAAGGAACCCATAAGTAGGTTCTCCACGACAGTGAGGTTCGGGAAGACATTGTCTAGCTGGGGAGCGTAGCTGATCCCTGCTTTAACTATGTCGAAGGGCCTCATCCCAAGTATCGACCTACCCTCGAACACTATATCCCCTCCGTGGACCGTTGCTAACCCGAAGATCGAGTTCAGGAGTGTGGTCTTACCGGCTCCGTTAGGGCCTAGGACAACCACGATCTCACCGTCCCTGACTTCCATATCTACCTCATGTAACACAACCATCTTACCGTACCCAGACCTTAGACAGCTTATCTTCAGCATGTTAAGCACCTATGTAAGCCTCCACCACCTTCGGATCAGAGACAACTTCCTGCGGCTTACCCTCCGAGAGTAGCTTACCGTTGTGGAGGACGTACACGTAGTCTACGTACTCCATGAGTATCTCAAGCCTGTGCTCTATTACGAGGAAAGTCAACCCCCGCTCATCTCTCAACTTCCTCACGTAGGTGAAGAGCTTCCTAGCGGTAGAGTAGTCAACACCTGCGGCTGGCTCGTCGAGTAGGTAGAGCTTAGCTGGCGTCATGAGGCCTCTAATAGTCTCAAGCATCTTTATGTGCGCTACCGACAGCTCAGAGACCTTAGAGTTCGCGTAGTGTAGCATGTCGAACATCTTGAGGAGCTCTACAGCCTTCCTAGCTAACTCCCTCTCCTGCCCACTCCACGATCCCCTGAGGAGGGCTCTGACCAGGCTCTCCCCCCTCTGCCCTAACGGTGTAACTAGCAGGTTTTCAAGTACTGTCAGCGAGTTGAAGAGCCTAGGTATCTGGAATGTTCGTACGACACCCTTCTTAAACACCTCGTTAGGGTTCAGACCATCGATCCTCACCAGGTCGTCAGATTCTCTAAGCAGGACCTCACCTTTGTCAGGCACGTAGAAGCCGGTCACCACATTAAAGAGGGTCGTCTTACCGGAACCGTTAGGACCTATAAGACCTACCAAGCCCGTCTCAGGAACCTCCAGGGAGACACCGTCGAGTGCTTTAACACCACCGAAATACTTAGCTACATCCCTAACCTCGAGTACAGCCCTCACCCGGACCCACCCCCAAGCTCCTCCGAAACAACCTCAAGTGCCGGGGTCTTGATAGGTTCCTCAGGTAGTAGCCCCCTAGGGTTAACTATTAACACCACCACTATCAGCAACCCCACAATCACCCACCTCAAGTAGTCCGGAGATATTACTGTGACACCCAGGTAAGGAGTCACGAAAGTCAGCACCCTATCTACGAAAGTCACCACAGCAGCACCGACTAGCGAACCCTTTAGATTACCGCAACCCCCTAGAATTATCATGGCCCACACATTGAACGTCACTGCCGGCACGAACATGTTGGGGTTAACCGACGTTAGGTAGTAAGCTAGGAGAACCCCAGCTACACCGGCAAACCCTGAGCCCACGAAGAGTACCTTCGCCTTAATCTTAGGGACGTGCTTACCTAGGCAGAGGGCTGCTACCTCATCATCCCTAACAGCCCTGAGGGTCCTCCCAAGAGGTGAGTTAACCAGTCTGTGAATAACTACGTAGGTAGTAGCAAGCACACCCATCACTAAGCCTAGATACGCCACCTCACGCACCCTACTCTCAGCTACCCACCCAAACGGTGTCGGAATAGCCATCAAGCCCTTGTTACCACCTACAGGCTCGTAGTGCTGTAGGAACACCCTCATAAGCTCTCCGAAGCTTAGTAGTGTGAAGCCTACGAAAGCCGGCCCCACTCTGATTATAGGATATGAGAGCAGGTAGCCGAGAGCACCCGCAATCACGAACGCTACTACGAGTGAGAGCACTAGCAGACCCAGACTCATCAGTGGGTTCCTACTACCTAGTTCACCAAGTAGTACTATCCCTCTCACATCGTAAGGTGGTGTTTCAGTGACATCGACACCGTTTAGTATTAGGGTTAGGTAGGTCGTTAAGGTCGCCGCGATGTAAGCTCCAGCACCGTAGAACACTACCTTACCGAAGTTTGTTACCCCAGCCGTACCCGACTCTAGGTTGAGGCTCAGAGATAATATCGAGTAAATCCCGAAGATGGTTAACCAGCTAATCACGAACCCTACCACATCAATCACTGCCCCTCCCCCTCCTCAGAAATCTGTAGGGTAGCCCACCCCCAGCACCTAATGGTGGGAACGCTATCAAAATAGCTAGTAAGGTCGTGAACGTTAGGAATGGCTTGAAGCTCACTGGGACCCCGAAGTACGTATTGAGTAGGGCTATACCCACATTCTCTACCGCCGCTATGAGTACGGCCCCCACCCCAGTCCTCAACAGGGAGATTAGGCCACCTACGAAGCTCACTGTAAACACCTGGAGAATCATCGAGTCACCCACCTCGGGAGTCGTAGCACCGGAGAAGGAAGTCCATACCACACCACCAGCCCCTACTATCCCACCACAAACGAACCACGTCAAGTTAACTACTAACGTCCTCGGGATTCCCGAGATCTCGGCAAGTAGTGGGTTGTCTGCGACCGCCCTCATAGCTCTACCTATTTTGGTTCTCTCAAGAAGTACGTAGAGGGACACCACGGTGATCAAAGCTATTGCTAGGCCTGCTACGAGTGCCTGGCTGGGCCCGACTCCTCTGGGTATGTCTAGGTACGTGATCCTCCCGTAGGACATGAAGTTCCTGGATGTGTAGTAGTTGGCTATGTCAGTAGCTATGTAGAGTAGGTACTTATACACTATCCAAAGACCCATCGAAGCTATCATCACTATGCTCGGCGGGGAGCCCTTCCTCTGAAGAGGTGTAAAGACGAGTACGTTGTTTAGAACAGCTATAGAGCCGGTCACTAGGAAAGCCACTACAGTAGCTAGAGACATTATGTTCAGACCCGCCACGCCGTGTAGGAATATGGCTGTGTAAGCACCGTAGGTTATGAGGTTCGCGTGTGCGAAGTTGATGACCTTCGTTGTTCTGTAGCTTAGTGTTAGAGGTATCGAGAAAACCAGGTAGAAGAAGGCGTACTGGACAGTGTTAATCATAACCTGGTACTCAAGTACCATCTCCTCCCCACACCTCCTTCAAGTCCTAGCCAAGAAGTGGGGGACGTGAAGAAGAAAATATCTTGAACTTACTGGTACGGCTGCTCAAGGAATATCACCGTACCTCTCTCGTAGAGACCTACGTCCTTGAACTGGTAGCCCTTAGGTCCTCCGGGCACTATAGCCCAAATACCGTAGTCCTGCTGTGCCTTATCGCCTTGGGGATCGAACATAGTCCACCCGCTGGGGCCGTAGTAGGTCTTAGCTACCTCCACTAGAGCGGCCCTGATAGCCTCCCCGTCGTATGTTCCTGCCCTAAGTATTGCCCACCCAGCTAGCTTCACAGCATCGTACAGGTTCTCGCAGAACACGCTTGGCTCGACACCGAACCTCTGAACCATCCTCTTCTTAAGATCCTCGTAGAGTGGGTTAGCTATGAAGAGGGGCCTAGTTCCGAGGAGCCTCACCTTAGAAGCGAACTGCCCTATAGCTTGAGATAGTAGCTCCTCAGCACTGTGCGGACCCTCAGAAATGAACCACCTGACACCGGAGAGTACCGGTGACTCAGCTGCGTGTGATAGTATGTTAGCTCCATCAGTATCGAAAGCTATTAGCACCACTGCGTCAGCTCCCTCACTCTGGACTCTACTTGCTAGAGCAGCTACCTCGGATGCGTAGTCCGGTAAGCCTGTCTGGTAGGGTATCTTGATCGCGGTGCCACCCAGTTCCTTAAAGTATCTCTCGAAGAAGTCTGCGAAAGCCTTACCGTACTCGTCGTTTCTGTGGAAGACTACTACCTTCCTGACACCCTCCTGAAACGCTAGAGTGGCTAATACCTTAGCCTGCCCAGCATCGGAGCCGACAGTCCTGAAGATGAAGTCGTTAGGTATGGCTAGCGTAGGTGCTGTGGAGGACGGTGATATGATGACTATCTTATTACTGTCAACATAGGACTTAACAACCTTCACCTGAGCACTAGTAGCAGGCCCTATAACAACTTTAATACCCTGCTGAGCAAAGCTCTGCACGTTCTGTAGAGCCTTCTCCTCGCTAGTACCGTCATCTAGTACCACAGCACGGAACTCGACGTTGAAGCCATAAGCCTGCACCTCCCTATTCAGGTCCTCAAAAGCTAGCTGAACCACCTTCTCCCATATCTTACCGATCGAGGACAGCTCCCCCGATAGCGGTAGGGTGACACCTATACTGAAAACCTTCTTCGTAGGCGCTGACGTCACAGTCACAGTAGCTACTGAGCCACCTACAGTCGCAGTAGTAACACGGCCACTACCAGTAGCTACTGCTAGACCGTAGCCAGCCGCTAACCCTAGCACCAAGACCGCGACTAGAGCTAAAGCCATGGTATTACGTGCTACCATGGTATTAGACACCCTACCGATCGCAGGCATGGAAACCTTTATAAGTTTTTCTGTTAACATCGAGTACTAAAAAGCAGAAAATTCACTTAGACTACTTTAAACCTCAAACAAGAATATAAAACAATCCACAAACAAAATAAACCTCTCCATACCGAAACTAGCAACTAATCCTCGAGTAAAACATCGGAACACCATCTTCAGCCTCCAGGTTAAGACCAGGTTCTCAAGCCTGCGATAAACGAAGTGAGAGCCACAGCTAAAACGTAGAAACCTCATCACGACGGGTTTAGAGACCGTTTAGTACTTACACCACCTACCATCCCAGACTCTATCCATCGCTGAACTATTAGTAATCTCTTGAAGTATTCTGCGTACTATCAAAGAGCTAGATATGAGGATATCGGCAATTGGTACAGCAGCTACAAGCATAATCAGTTCCTTACTTAAAGAGGGCTTAAACGGGAAATAAATGTGTCCAGCTATTCTCCGGAGCCGCTTCCCTTAATTCCCTAGATACCTTCCCTCACAAGTCGAGTTACTAGTAAGCACTAAGCTCTATCAACCTGGTTCTCGCAGTCCTCTAGCCTAGAGATATCCGCAAGTATCCCTAGCTACGCAGTGTTGAGGTTAGGAATGTGATCAAGATAGCCCTACCCAACATATTTAGGGGGATCGCTGAGAGAGTTCAGCCAATTCTCCTCTTCTTAAATAGTGTTGGGTCTGGGGATAATGTGGAGAGGCTTCCATCATTACCCACTAGCACAGAGCTTGTGACTATTTTCAAGTGCTCGCTATCTTGGTGAAGCCCTATCTTTGGGCCTGATAGCGTCGGCTATTAAGGGTTCTTGCTCAAAGCCTTCACCACTCTGGTGAGGTACTCCTTGAAGAACTCCTCCTCGTATTGGAGGAGATCCATATCTACGTTCTCGATCGTGTCTGTGTACCAGTGGTAGTTCGCTATCCTTCCCTTCTCGTCTTTTGCTAGGAAGGCTATAGCGTTGAAACCGGTTGCCATAACTGGTAGGGCATCTGTCGGTAGGAGTAGGTTCCTCATTCTCTGCACTCTTCCCCCACTCTCCCTCCGCATCTCCTCAGCTATCTCGAGTAGCATGCTCCCAGCTCTCCTATAGAAGATCATCCCCTCACCCTCAAGGAACGTGACCTTACCTGCCCCCAGGTTATCGAGGATTATGAACTGCGTATCCCTGGGGAGGGCCCTGGAGTACCTCCTTATGAACTGCTTCATACCCCTCTCCCCAGCCTCCTCGCTACCAGTGAACAGAAACACGACGTCGACGTCTCCCGGGAACTCCTTCTTGCGGTTAGCGTAGTACTCGGCTAGGGCTAGTGTTAGTGCGACCCCGGTCCCATTATCGTTAGCTCCCTGGGTGTAGCTACCAGTTACCTCACATAAGGCCATGAAGACCGCGTTCGCGGAAGTAACTGCGAGGCCGGCCACCAGGAGGACCTCCGCAAGTAGCTGGAGCCTGAGTGTGTTGAGCAGTATTCCGACCGGGACGAGTAGAAAGCCCGCGTAGAGCACCTTGAACACCAGCCCCAGGTGGTCTACAAGCCTCGGGTGGAACATTATGCTCGCCCTCTGGGTATCGTAGTGGGCTGACACGATCACTTTCTTCCTTCTACTATCGTCAAACCCTGTGAAGATATTCTGAGATCTATACCTCGGCATGATGCTAGTCTCGATGGGGACACCACTTACTTCTAGCAGGAGGAGTGATATCCCTACTATGCTTAGAAGGAGCGCTAGTACGTTAAACATGTCACCGTACGTCAGGGAGATGAGTGCGGAGATGAGTAGTAGGGATGCTACCTGCAACGGTAGTAGGTAGAGATTATCCCTCGTAGTCCTAAAATCCTGCCACTCCACCCTGTAGCCCATGCGCTCAAGCTCCTTTGAAATGTACTCAGCAGCCCTCCTCTCACCCTCAGTGGCAGAACCTCTAGGCCCCAGCTGTACTAGCTCCTCTAAGTACCTCCTAGCACTCTTCAAGTCGAGGACCCCACTCATCTATAACCTTGCCCACGCTATATAACCCTCTCCCTAGCTGGCGACCTGGGTTTAGCTCTTCTCTAGCTAGGTAAGCTCCTCAGAAGCTTAGTATCCCATCTCCAAAGTACGGGGGAAATCACATGCTAACTCTCCCACTCTACTTAACGCTGGGACTGAAAGGTGGAGAAATTTTAGATGAGTATGCACACCTATTTACCATACGTAGTACATCGCTTAAGGCTGTACCTCGCTAACCAGACTACCTAAGCACATCCAGGGAAGAGTTGCTAGTTAAGATACCTCTCAACCAGGCTTCGTGCGCGGTACCTCATATTATTGAGGGTGAGCTAACCCGGCGCACCCGACACAACCAGCTGTTCGGGAACTGCTGATCAGTTCAAAGACTTTTCAGAATATTCTCAGCTCTAACCGATTTCTGATGTAACACCACCTATCTCTAGCAGAGAGTAAATCCAGCTACCCAGTAAACGATTTTAGAGGATGTAGAAGGTGGGCTACCTAGTCTCCTAATTCGAGGCTTGGAGCCCACTTCCTGAATCGACCGTAGTCGCACCCTTCGGGAAGGCTCTAGATAACCTAGATGACGTCCTAGGATCTGTAGGCTGGTAGAGATGCCCTAGGTTTCAGGCCTGGGTAAGGCTGAAGAAAGATTAAAGAGTTACTCCGTACCTGGTTAAAAAGTAGGTTCCACACGTTTATCGTAAGGTTATTGCTGCCCGCTCATTAAGTTCTTCAGGATTTTACCGTCCCTCATTACTAGCTTTATTTTATCTTTTGATAGTAGGGTCCTCACGTCAGTTGTAGGGTCTCCCTCCACTAAGATTAAGTCAGCTATCTTACCTTTCTCTATTGTGCCCACTTCTTTAAGTCCAGCCGCTTCAGCTGCTATGCTTGTAGCTGATCTGAGTGCTTCTATCGGACTCATACCCAGCCTCTCGACGAATAGTACTACCTCAAACGCGTTATCCCCGTGTCTGAAGGCTTTCTCACCTCCCCAGAAGTCTGTCCCGGTTGCTAGCTTAACCCCTCTCCTGTAGGCTCTCCTCACGTTCTCTACGTGGTATTTAATTAGCTCAGCCTCCTTCTCCATAGCCCACTCAGGTAGGCCGAGCTCCCTGCCGTACATAACTATATGTTCTGAAACCGCGAGTGTTGGGACTACCACAGCGTCCTTCTCGAGAGCTAGCTCCACACCCTCCTCATCAATCATATCTGCGTGGGCAATCACCTTAACGCCCCCGACTAAGGCGTTCACTATCCCTCTCGCACCTTCAGCATGAGCGTGGACGAATCTACCGGCTGCCTGGGCCTCGTAAACTATCGCTCTTATCTCGTCTAAGGTGAACTGCGTGTGTTCAGGTCTATCTCTCTGCGACATCACACCACCTGTCGTAAATATCTTTATGAAGTCCGCCCCCATTCTGAGAGCGTATCTAGCTGCCTTCCTACACTCCTCAACTCCATCACATATCAGGCCCTTGAATGCGTTACTCAACTTACTGGTCCTCAAGTCAACGTACTCTAACGGTAGGTAGTGCACATCACCGTGACCGAACGTCTGGGAGAGGGGAGGTCCGGCAGCAACTATCCTAGGCCCTCTAATAGTACCCTCCTCCACAGCTACTTTAAGACCGAGAGCTATGAGGCCCCCAGCATCGACCACTGTAGTGAACCCAGCATTAGCTAGAGCCTCAAGATCCTTGATGGACCTGGCTACCAAGGTCTCGTAGGGAGTTAGAAGAGGCTCCTTAATAACATCACCAGTCCTAAGACCGGATAGATGCATGTGAGCATCAATTAACCCAGGCATGAGGGTGAAACCCTTAGCGTGGATCTCCAGCGTATCTACATTACTCGGAATCTCCACAGACCCCTCGGTCCCGACATCGTATATCCTCCCACTAGGTGATACGACCACGACAGAGTTCTCCAGAATCCTCTCCCTACCATCGAAGAGCTTAGCACCCCTTATAACAACTAGCTTACCCACGGAGTCCACCACTAGTAGGAGCTATAGCTGTATTTAACGTACTTACTGAAGATACCTTTTAACCTAGGGCAGTTTAGCAGGTGGGAGCAGGTGCTCGCGGATCTTGAAGGACATCCCGACACTCGGTGTGTGCATCCTAACAATGAACTCCGAGGTAAGTATAGGCTACGTACTTAGCTACCTACTAAAGCAGGACTACCCTAAGGACAGGCTCCTCTACTTAATTGTTGACGGGGGTAGCTCGGACAGGACCTTGGAGATTGTTCGCAGAATCTTCGGTGAGTACCCTGGTTTAAGTTACGATATAGTAGTAGCTACTGGATCTAACATACCTCAAGCCAGGAATGTATGCCTCGAGAAGCTTCTTCAGGTCGGAGTAGACTACATACTCTTCGTAGACTCGGACACTGTTGTAACTCCAACAAATGCCCTCCAATTAATCACACAGCTAGCTGAGGACAGAAGGTCCCTAATCTATTTTGCTTTCATACCTAAGTACTTTAAGAACGTGACAGAGCTTCACAAGTTCGTTAGCGGACTTCAGCCCAGTAAGGTCAGCGTAGTTAGTGAAGACCTAGTTCCATCCCTTCAAATAGGTATGGGATTCACCATAATCCCCCGGGAGCTCGCAGCTACAGTAAGATTCGATGAGGATATGGACTTTGGTGAGGACCACCTATACGCTCTTAAAGCCTTCAGCACCGGATACATCCCTTATAAAGCACGTAGAGTACTACCCATATACGATGTTAATGTGGCTGGTAGTAGAGGCGATATATACTGGAGAATGCCCGCTAGAAGATATCTGAGGTCCGTCAGGAAGAAGACTCTACGTATCCTCATAGCCAGCATTGAGGACGGCTTACTCAAGTTCTCATATAAGAGGTTGCTGAGAATACTCATCAAACACATAGTTAACTCAGGTCTAGTAGTCCTCCTCATACTACTACCAGTACTAGCTGTAAAGAACTTCAGGTTATTCATAGCTGGAGCTCTAGCCGAGCTCGCAGTAACCTCAGGCTACGCAATATATAAGAAACTGAAGGGCTTCAGCCTAGTTGAGAGCTTGAAAAACAGGCTCAAGTTCGAGCTGTTCTCGTTCCTAACTCTTCTCAGCCTACCACTAACATACCGTGACTTCCTGAAGTACTTCAGGAAGCTGCGAAGATAACCCACTTAACATTTATGTAAAGTATAACTAACCTTCATCAGATGCATCGGCATACCTATAGCTCTGCATCCCTAAGCTAGGGAGAATACCGCAATGAACTGTGAGAGCGCTGGGAATTTGCTGGTTCCTCGATGGGTCCCTCCCCACATGCTACTCCCTCTTGTTCCCTACCTACGATTATGTCGGTTACCATCTCGACGATGTCCATTAGGTACGCTATTATGCGTGTGATGTTTACTAGTGGAACCGCGTCGAGGTCTAATGCCCTCACCCTCTCCTCAACAGTCTTTAGCTCTGATACCGTTCGCTCGATGCTCAGCATCTTATCCGGGTTCTTCAGTGCTACTAGGTAGCCGTTCAGGATCATCTCAGCTACCGGTATAATCTCGTCTAGTGCTGTGATGACATTGTTCAGCGCCCTTCCCTCCCTCCTCGCACCGGTAAACCAGTCGTGGAGCTGTACTATGTGGTCCCCTATTCTTTCAAGGGTTTTAAGTAAGTTAGCTATTGGGATGGCCTCGCTCATAGACCTCAGTCCTGTTTTTTCTAGTAGGAGCCTCCCGCTCATCACCATGTTTAGCTGCCTAAGTGCGTAAAGGTAAAGCCTGTCTAGCAGGCTATCCCTCTCCTCCATATCCAGGAATTCACCGGTCTCCATAGCCGACCTCAGGTCCCTTAGTAGTACAGGTATTAGCGTACCCATCTTCCTCAGGACCTTCGATAGAGGTAGGGAGGATGCGTCGGCTAGGCAAGCTAGCGTGATGTAACCCCTCCCCTCATCGACCACCTCAAGCCCGACTACGTTCTTCTCAATAACCCTGTAGACCTTCTCCTTGAAGGAGCTGCAGTAGTTCCCGCATACGACTCTAATGGGGTCGATACCGTTAAGGTAGAGGGAGATAAGCTTCATGATGGACTCGTTCGGTGCGTTATCGTCGTAGCGGAGGACTCGGCAGTTATCACTGATAGCACTCCTACTGAGAGAAGGCTTTATGAGTAGCGTGTAGTCCGGCAGTATCTCCACCTCCACCTCATCACCATGCTTTAAGCCGTAGTGTTCAAGCCACTCCTTAGGAAGGGATACACCTAGCGATGCGGTACCCATCCTCTGAAGCCTCCTCCGGTACATGGTTACCTACCTCTCCACTGCACATATCGGTAAGTACATATATGTACAGCTCTTACACTCACATTATTGTTCATGAACGTTCGTACTGTACGCAGAGTAGTAAATGTAGTAACACAAGAGACTTAAGGATAAGGGTACTCATACCATGGTGGTAAGTATGGGACCTACACAGAAGAAGGTGATCGTTGCTGTAGTTGCTCTAGCAGTAGCTATAGCACTCACATCATACTACCTCATCCAAGGTCCAGGCCGAAGTACTGTCACCCAGAGTCCAGTTAAGCAGGCCATCACTATAAGTGGGGCGGGCGCTAGCTTCCCAGCTCCCCAGATACTCGAGTGGGCTAGGGAATTCACTAAGAAGACTGGGATAGTTGTTACGTACTCCTCTATCGGTAGCGGGGCTGGTAGGGCTATGCTATTCAATAGGACAGTGGTCTTCGCATGTAGTGATCCCCCGCTGGATAAGAAGTTGTACAGCGAGCACCAGGGCAAGATACTTCAGGTACCCTGGATACTAGGTGCTGTGGTCATTACCTACAATGTACCTGAAATACCTCGCGATGTCTCGCTGAACTTTACTGGTATGATCCTAGCGTTAATATTCAAGGGAGAGATCTCCAAGTGGAACGATGCGAGGATAAAGGAAGTTAACCCCAGGGTCGCTCACTTACTACCCGATAAAGAGATAGTAGTAGTACATAGATCAGACTCCAGCGGAACGACCCGAGTCCTCACAGGCTACCTCAACAAGGCTGCCCCTGACGTGTGGGGTAAGGACCTAGTAGGCTTCACAATTGACTGGCCCATTGATAGGATCGGTAGGGGCCTTGGAGGTAAGGGTAACGAGGGTGTGGCGAAACTCATAAATACGACCTCCTACTCGATAGGTTATGTCGAGGCTAGCTACGCTCTAACTGCCGGCATGCCGATGGCTAAGATAATGAACAGGGACGGATACTTCGTCCTACCAACCGAGGAATCGGTTATGTCAGCAGTGGAGAACGTTGTAGATAAGATACCGGACAGCCCCCTAGGAGATTTCAGCGATGTTATGGATGCCATGCTCGACGCATCCGGCCCCAAGACATACCCGATCGTGACGTTCTCCTACGTGTTCGTCTACAGTAGTTACGAGGATGGAGACGTTGCTAAGGCTCTCAGCGACTTCATATACTACGCTCTAACGGAGGGTCAGAACAAGTTGATCCCTGGCTACTACAGACTCCCCAGTAAAGTCGTCGATATAGGTCTTAAAGCTGTGAATATACTTAGGGGAGGTAGCTAGGATGCGTAAGGGAGACCGAGCTTTTTACCTGCTTTTAGTTCCGTCCCTCTTTTCTTCAGCTATACTTATGCTTATCTTAATCCATGTCACGACCGTGTCCTTACCGGCTTTCGTAGATAGGGGGCTGAGCCTCCTCACTAGTGTGATGTGGAGTCCCCCTACTCAGGACTACGGGTTGCTACCTGCACTAGTGGGCACTATTCTAACCAGCCTCATATCTATCGTCGTGGTCACACCCATATCTCTCTCCATAATGTTTCTAGTCGGGGACTTACTACCGAGAGGTTTATCGAGGGTCTTCCACCGCTTGGTTGAGGTGATGGGTGCACTCCCGACGGTAATCTACGGCCTATGGGGCGGGTTCACCCTATCCAGGTTCCTACACGGCACGGTGTATACCTGGCTCCATGACTACCTCAGCTACATCCCACTATTCTCGTGTAGACCGCTGAGCGGTCAGAACATCCTGACGGCTGGGGTGGTCCTGGGGATATCCATGATCCCCTACGCATCTTCACTACTAATAGAAGGGTACAGGGCCATCCCCTCCAGATATATTGAGACCGCCTACTCCCTAGGTTTCTACAGGTTCGAGACCTACGGCCTGGTGACTAGCATCATGAAGCCCCTCCTGATAGCCTCTATAATGCTCTCCATGAGTAGGGCCCTCGGTGAGACCACCATCGTAGCTTTAACTATCGGGAACGCGTACGTAGCGTCTCCATGCTTACTAAGCCCCGGTATAACGGTGTCCGCATGGATCGTGAGCCAGTTCGAGAGTGCCTTCATCTACCCGGGTGCCCTACCCGCCCTCTACGCTGGTGCGCTACTGGTTATGGTTCTCTCACTCCTACTTAGCTTCCTCGGTATAATGCTGATCAGTAAGTGGAGGGGTGTGATCTATGGGTAGGAGCACTAGGAAAGCCATAAACTTACTGGTCATAGCTGTAATAGTGGCACTGGGCGTGCTAGGCCTCCTCCCGCTTATCTGGCTCCTCTACAGTACGGCGGTGAACGGGCTCCCACCACTACTCGAGAAGGGACTCTCATTCATCACGGACCTACCCCCGACACCTATGAGCACCGATATCGGGGGTATAGCACCCGCGTTAGTTGGGACCCTGATCTCCTCCTCAATAGCGACTTTGCTAGCAGTTGTATCTGCGGTTATTTCCTCTCTATTCACTCGTGAATACATGTACTCGCGGATAAGTGGGTTTATTGAGGCTGTGGTCAGGTCCTTCAACGGGATACCCACCATAATAGTTTCGATGTATGTCTACACCACCGTGGTTTTGTGGATGGGGGAGCCGAACGTGGTAGCAGCCTCCATAGCTCTCCTCATAGCTGTCCTCCCCACGGCACACTACTACCTCTCCTCAGCTCTAAGGAGTGTTGAGGAGAGGTACAGAGAGGCAGCTCTATCCCTCGGTTTTAGGAGGATTCACGTGTTGAGGTACGTTTACCTTGGGGTAGCTAGGAGGCAGGTAGCCTCAGGTATATTGATGACCTTTATAAGAGCTGTTGGGGAGACAGCTCCTCTCCTATTCACCATGGGCTTCCTCACAAACTCCGTATTTCAGGGACTAAACCGACCTGGTAACGCTATCTCACTCCTAATCTTTATCTACGCACTATCGCCCTACACCAACTACCACACGGTTGCTTGGGGAGCTGCCCTCCTACTACTCATTCTAGTCTTAATACCTGTCCTGCTGATTGAAGTACTGGTGAAGGAGGCGAGGAAGTAGTGTCCTGTGTAGTTGAGGCTAGGGACCTGGTCGTTAGGTTGGGTGGTAGGACAGTACTAAGCGGAGTAAACCTGTGTATTAAGCATAACTCTATATCGGTAATTATGGGCCCCAGCGGCTCGGGTAAGTCCACCCTACTGAGAGTGATTAACCGGTTGATAGAACTGAATCCCGAGGCGGAGGTGTCAGGTAGGGTAGTTATTATGGGTAAGGATATCTACGAATGGGACCCCTACGAGCTGAGGAGGTACGTAGTACTGGTACAGCAGGAGCCGACCCCCTTCCCGAACCTGAGTATATTCGATAACGTAGCACTACCAGCTAAGCTAAACGGTGTAGCTAGGAGTAGGGAGGAGGTTGAGAAGCTCGTTAGGTGGGCCCTAGAGAAGGTGATGTTGTGGGATGAGGTTAAGGATAGGTTGAGGAAGCCCCCCACGGTTCTAAGTGGTGGGCAGAGGCAGAGGCTGTGCATAGCTAGGGCTCTAGTCCTACGTCCAGAGGTCCTCCTACTGGACGAGCCCACGGCTAACATAGACCCAGCAAACACTCTGAAGATCGAGGAGAGCTTGAAGGAGTTAAAGGAGGATATGACGATCGTTCTGGTAACCCACATGCCCCATCAAGCAGCGAGAGTGGGGGACTTCATATACGTGCTGTACAATGGGAAGATAATTGAGGAGGGTCCTGTAGGTGAGGTATTCCTACACCCAAGGCATGAGGTGACCACTAAGCTACTTGAGAGGGTGTTGTAGGTGAGGCCCGAGCTTCTTAGGTTGAGGAATCAGGTAGCTAAGCTCTACCTCGTAGCGCTGGAGATACTGAAGGACCTAGCTAAGCTACTGGACCCCGATGAGGGTAGGAGGGAGGCCCTAGAGAAGGAGCTGAATGAAAAGATGGGGTTACTCAACATCTCACGTACTGAGCTGATAAATCATATACTCCTCTTCATAGTAAGGAACCAGCCGCTGGGGACTGAGCTCGTCGAGGCTAGCAACCTCCTCTACATAGTCTACGATGTGTACAGGTTCGGTAGGTACGCTAGGGAGATATTCCTAGCAGATAGGAGGGGGGTCAGGCTATCAACTCCCGGGTTGAGGGACCTGGTGGAGTCAGGGCTTAGGATAGCTGTGGAGGCTGTTGAGAAGTCCTACAAAGCGTACTTCGAGAACTGCAGGGAGTGTGTTGAGGATGTGATGGAGCTCGGTAAGGTATCGGATAAGCTGTACATCGAGCAGCTGGAGAAGGTGTCAGCGAACAAGATAATAAACAACACCGATGCGATAGCACTACTAGTCCTAAGGCATATAGAGAGGATAGTAGACCACGCCGAGAGGGTTTCAGCTCTCTCGGTAGGTAAGTAGGTGCGAAGCTCTTCTACCCTTTAGAGGTAGTAGCCTCATCCTGAGGCTGTTTAGTGGGCTCATGGAAGATCCGTTCTGGTCCAGCATCAGCTTTCATCCCTTCCCTCCTCGCGTCATGGGAGGGTCTTCGCCGTGAGCGGACGGAGCCAGCACCCCCACCTACACCTA
>JAGDWD010000012.1 GCA_023255955.1 Desulfurococcales archaeon
GGGCCCGCCGGGATTTGAACCCGGGACCTACGGGTTAAGAGCCCGCCGCTCTACCTGGCTGAGCTACGGGCCCGCTCCATATCGTAGTTTATCTGTGGCTAGCTTAAAAGTTTTCATATATTTCTATTGCTTGTATGTAGAGCAAAGACTTTGAGTATAGTAGTTTTGTCTACAGGCCTTATCCTAGTTGAATGTTCTTATTCTTTTTCTTTGTCTCCACGGTATTGTGCAGCAATACCCCAAGAGCGTGGAGTTCCCTAGAGCCCCGTACTGTCAAGTTCGATGTCATGTGGGTTCACCGAGGGTAGCGGAGCTACCGGTGAGTATATAGGAAATCAATGAGCAGAACTGATATGGAAGAGTATCTAGGGACAAATAGCTGGACGAATATGTTCTGAGGTTCTCAGTGTACTTGATACTGAGAATAGCTCTCACTTCTTTAGTGACTGTATTTTCTCGACTTCTAGTACGTCCAGTAATACCACCCTCATAGGCTTCCCAGTAACTTCTGAGAAGCTCGGTGTTGTTCTACCATCATCACCGTCTACGAACTCTTTGACGTAGAGACCCCCATCCACCCGTAGTAGAACTTCTATAACATGTTCTGAAATAAGGGTAGCGTTAATCTCGTAAACTCTCCTTCGGCGGACGATGTCCTTCTTCCGTTTTAGAACTCTAGTCGGGGTTCTCTGAGATATTATCTGGTGGCTTAAGCTCTCGATTTTTTGGAGATCGTCTTTGCTTAGCTTACTGGAGGAAAAAATTACTGCTCTATATGTCTTCCGCGCAGGTGCGGTCTTTATAAGTCTGACGTACTCCCTACTAGCTTTGCTATTCAACACTATATGGATCCAGGGCTCACGTTTGAGTTCCAGGGCCTTAACCTCACCTTGTGGGAAGTCCTTAGTGGTTGCTTCCTTAATTTCAAGTGCTAACGGTCTCCCATCGCCGAGGGCCCTAGCATCTACGTCCTCCCTCCCAGCAGCATGAAGTACTAATCCAGCCCCATTAAACGCCCTGAGTACGTCTTCGCAGACCTCGTATATGGAGAGTCTATACTTCCTCGAACCATTACTCCTAATCCAAGGCATTTGGGAGATGAACCTACCAAGCTTCACGTACCTGCCTCCTAGGATTAGGGGAGGGATACGTAGCTCGACCTTCCTCTCCGTTAGATCTAGAACAACGATAACATCGGGATTGGTGAAGTCCGGGGTAAGAGATAGTTCGCGAGTTATTGCCTTACCTACTAGCCTTTTAACTTCCCTACGGACGCTTTCCCATGTATCTAATCCCAGCACTCCGATTACCTCATTCTGTCTTTTCTCGATATCTGACCCTGCCTTAACCCCGACAAGGAAGCTTGAAACCTTTATACCACTCTCCTTCAGGGATTTCACAGCTTTATCGCTTAGCTCAAGTATTATCTCGTCGAGCTTCGACCCACATACATAGCATACCTCTAGACGACCTTCTGACGGTGCTAACCAACCCTCCTGTAGCGAATCCAGGGTCTTCTTAGAGAACTCTGAGTTAGTGGACAGCATCCTGAGGAAAACCTTAATAGCTCTACCTCGCTCAGCGTTATCCAGCCCCCTACCCAGCCTGGCAAAGAGCCTTCCCAAACAACGATCGCAAAGCTGGTACCTACTTAATACCCTCAGAGAGGCCTCGAGAATCTTACTGGGGTAGCCCCATACGTCAGCCAGCTTCTCCACCTAGTCGGCTTAAATCCACTCCCTTAAGCCTAAGCTTACCTCTCTTTAAGTCCTTCAGCATCTTGTTAATTAGTTCGTAGTAGTTAAGTAGTTCACGAACGTCGTTAACGGTCCTCCCGGAGCCTATGGCCAGCCTCCTAACCCTACTCCTATCTATGATGCTTGGATCATCTAACTCATCGTAAGTCATGGACTCTATTATAGCAATCCACGAGTCTATCTTCTTTTCACTCCCCTTAAGCATGTCGTCACCTAACTTAAGCATGGAGAAGCCAGGTACGAGGTCAATGACCTTCCTTAGAGGGCCTAGCTTCTTTATAGATTTCAGCTGGTGGTATATATCCCTCATGGAGATCCTCCCTAGAGCTATAGCTCTCTCCAACCGCTTTCTAACCTCATCACTCTCCTCAATAGCTTTGAACTTCTCGAGAAGACTCTCCAGATCACCTAGTCCGAGAATTCTCGCAACAAACTTCCTCGGGTTAAACACCTCCAGATCCTCAAGTTTCTCTCCATCGCCTATGAACTTTATCCTAGCCCCGGTTGCTACGACAGCTGAGAGAGCTCCACCACCCCGTGCCGTACCGTCCAGCTTCGTGATAACTATAGAGCCTATAGGTGTCCACTCATTGAATTTCTTAGCTAGCTCATAGGCCTTCTGACCTATTGAGGAATCAATCACGAGAATTACCTCAGATGGTTTGATAGCTTCAGCTATCTCCTTCATCTCCATGAGTAGGCTCTCCTCCTTACCGTAGCCGTGTCTCCCAGCTGTGTCAATTATGATTACATCACAAGAATACTCGTTCAGTAAGGTTGCTACAGCTTTTCTCGCTATTTCTGCTGGATCCCCTGATTTCTCACCGTAGAAGGGTACTCCGATCGTCTCTGCTATCTGCTTAAGCTGGTCGTAAGCTGCGGGTCTGTAGGTATCTGTTGTTGCGAGTCCGACTCTATAACCTCTCTTCTTATAGAAGAGAGCTAACTTACCTGCTGTAGTCGTTTTCCCACTACCCTGTACGCCGACCAGTAGTATTATCCAGGGGAAGCTCTTAGGGTACGGGTCTGGAGCTACGTCACCACCAAATAACCTAGAGAGCTCATCATACACTATCTTTACAAACCATTCCCTTCTTAGAACTCCCTCCGGAGGTTCCTCCTTAAGAGCCCTCTCCTTGATCCTCGCACTAAGCTCGAAAACTACCTTAACGTTAACGTCCGCCTTTATCATTTCTTTCTGGAGCTCCCTGATGAAGCTATTCACCGCCTCCTCATAGCTCTCTGAAGATCTTAGAAACGATGATACCAAATCCCTGATCTTACCGAAAACAGTAGTCATAGTTACTCCTAGCTTCCTAACTCCTCAAAACTCTCATTATCTTCCTGATACCCATTACCTCCCAGTACTCGACCTCACTTCCCGTTTTAATCCTACCTGCTATCTCCTGCTCTTTCGGAAGCTCTAATTCGAAGGTCTCATACGTCTCGTTATCCATAAGCTGGACTCTATCTCCTAGGACTGCTATGACCTGGGCAGTTCTCTTGTTGACTATTGGGATCTCAATCCGCTGATCAGCTGGAGCTACTAAAGTCTTCTTCGCACCACTCAATATACTCAAAGCTACTAAATGAACCTTAGCACTACCGTGCTTACCTGTCTTAGCTTTAGTTATCTCAACAACCCGGCAGGGCTCTCCATCAATAACTACATAGCTACCCTCCTTTAGCTCGCCGATCTCGGCATATTCAACACTCAAACTTAGGCACCTCACTACTGTAGCTGTACAAAGCTTTAAAAGCCTCAACTAATCTATAAATAAATGGTGCCGCGGTAGTATAGCCCGGCCTAGTATGCGGGCCTGTCGAGCCCGTGACCCGGGTTCAAATCCCGGCCGCGGCGCCAGCACTCTAAAACTAGGTCATGCTAACCTATTACTTCATATCCCCACATAACCACGGATGTACTTACGTTAGTTCAGATCCATAGATCTCATTTATATAGTTTCTAATTTTGAAATAAAATATAAAGAGTCATATTATCTAGTTTTCAAGATATATGATAATTAATTGAATAAAAATTAATAAATGATAAGGGGTGTGGGTACGGGGGGATACACTTATATTTACAGTAAGTGTCAGAACTCTAGGGGAGATGGAGGGAATTAAGTATAAGGTATATGGGAAGCATGTATATGGGAACCTTTACGGTTGTAGCTACGATGTACTAGCAAACCCAGAATTTCTTAAGGATGTGGTAGTGAAAGCAGCTAAGGTAGGTAATATGACTCTACTCGATGTTAAGACTTGGCATATAAGCCCTGGTGTTAGCGTAGTTGCTGTAATACTTGAGTCCCACATAGCTATACATACATGGCCTGAGTTTAACTTCGCTACCGTCGACGTTTACTCATGTGGAAAACACTCAGATCCTGAGAAGGCTTTCAAGTACATCGTCGACGCCCTCAAACCAGCACGGTTTGAGTACACAGTTGCGGATAGGTCATATATAGAATAACCTCCTCCCACCCTGGAGAGTGGGGCTTTAGTTGTTAAACCATAAGTATATCTTCTAGTTACTGGGAGAGGTACCAGCAGCTGAGACTTCGTGCTAAAGCACTTTAAAGTAGTAGAGATAGAAGCAGTGCTAAAATACCGGTTACTATTGAAATCTTCAGTACTGATCTAACCTTCGCAGCAGTTGACACTATGTTGGAGCTTTTAAGTATCTTAACAGTAGAGAGGACTATGAGAACTAGAGTGAGCGTAGCTAGGGGAGTGTATACCAGCTTATTATATAAATCAGAAAAGTATGGTAGGATCGATAACGGAATTACTAATAAGAGAACGGCTGAGGCTATGTAAGCTGATCTACGGAGACCTAAAACCCTAGGCAGGGATTTCACACCGCGGACAGAGTCCGCATAGTAGTCCTCTATAGTCTTAACAATCTCCCTACCTAACAGTAAAGTGAACGCTATGACGGCTGGAATAATTGAAGCTGTTAGAACACTATACTCCCCAACTCTTAAGGACACAGCTAGCGAGCCGTAAACTATAGAAGCGGAACCCTCGAAGCTGACGACTATGTTCCCCACGAGACCCAGCTCCTTCAACTTAGCTGAGTATGCGTAAACTAGTGCAGTGTTCAGCAGAACGAAAATCACAGATACGTAGCCAAACCACGCCGAGATAGCTACACCAACCACGCCGAGAGCTATCGAGGAAGTAAGGGCTTCTCTAGGGCTCACCCTACCTGAAGGTATAGGCCTATAGGGCTTGTTGACTAGGTCAACCATGTAATCAAAGTAGTCGTTTACGACGTAGCCACCTGCTGAAACAAGAGCTACTACTAGGCTAGCCATAAGCATATCTACAGCGTTAAAGGCGTAGCCAGCAACTCTATATGAAGCCACCATACCGAGCAATACGCAGATAACGGCAGCGAAGACGTTGTGAGGCCGGATAAGCTCTAGGTACGCTAAAAACCTTACCTTAAGTCCTACTACAGGCTTCTCCTGCTGTTTCCAGGTAGTTGAAGAGTCATGGAGGGGTGTAGGCTCAGCTTCATGGACTCTCCCCGCAGTACCTAGCTTAGCCTCAGCTTTATAGCTACTTGTACTCATCTTCTCCTCATCACTCAAAACATCATCACCTAATAGTATCTATCCTAACACTTGAACTCTCTAAAGCATAAAACCTTATCTCACTTTAAGGTCGTGTAGTTAGGGTATGGGGGCTTGCTTCACATTGAAGAAGGTTCCCTATCAATAGTTGTGATACACCCATGAAGCTCGGACTACGTATTGCCAGGGGTATCCACAGAATCACAGATCCATGTCTCTGAACCTTCCTTTTCTATATCTTTAGCTCTGGTTTAGTTTAGGAAATCTATTGCTAGCTGACAACACTTCAATTACTCTGAGGAGATAAGCTCCCCAGTATTGTCTAGTAATTTATAGCCTGGGTACTCCACTAACATCTCCTTAAACTCGCTCGACTTCATAAACTCAACGACTTTCCTAACTTCCTTAGTACCTATAGAGTCTAACGAGACCGCTATATCGAACCTCTCATACGCTAGCGGTATGAAGTCGAGACCGTACTTGACTGCTACGTATCTTAAGGACACCCCCACATCGGCTCGGCCATTTAATACACTTATTGCAACCCCGCTATGAGTTTTAGCTTCCGAGTAGTAGCCTCTGATTCTACCTACTAGCTCATCGAATGGGATGCCCTTCTCTTCAGCTATTTTTTCTAGCATTATGTCTATCAGAACCCTGGTACCACTGTACCTACTCCTATTTACGAAGACTATGTCTTCACGGAGTAGATCCAGTAAGCTCGAGATATTCTTCGGATTTCCTTTGGGGACTACGAGCCCTATCTCCCTTAGATACCCAGCTATGAGCGCGACTTTCTTCTCGTATCCGAGTTTCTTGATTACTGGGACGTTATAGGTTCCTGTGTCCTTATCGAGAACATGCATGCCAGCTAAGTCTGCTATGCCTTTAGCAACCGAGTCTAGACCTGCTAACGAACCTGCGTAAACAGACTTTACCTGAAAGTCCCGCGATACATGTCTTAGTATAGCGTTAAAGAGGTAGTCATGGCTTCCCACAACCACTAAATCAGCTATCCTACGGTTATGTAGTCTGAATACAGTGACTGAAGTTCCTGACTCGATAAACGGTACCCCAATACCCACCTTTATAAAACCATCAGCCAGCTGTAGAATGTTTATGGAGCCTGAGCGATAGCTTAGGGGGTAGGCTATGAGGCTCTCACGTCTCCTCAGAACTACTGGTACCAGTCTCTCGACACCTACATGTCCTAGCACCCTCTCTGAGAGGGTGGCCTCCTCGTAGTAGCTTAAGTAACTCTCCCTGAGCCCGAGCATCTTAGCTATTAAAGGCTTGACGAGGATGTTGTAGATCATCATCATTGAGAGCGGGAAACCGGGAAGCCCTATAATAAGCTTCCCATCCACTGCTGCTATGAAGGTAGGTTTCCCAGGTCTAACTTTCAGTCCGTGAAATAGTAGTCCAGGCTTACCGAGTTTTTCAACAACTCTGTATGTAATATCCCCGACACCTGCTGAAGTACCACCACTTGTGATCACTATATCGCATTTACTCATAGCTCTCGTAAGAGCCTCCAACACAGCTTGCTCGTCGTCCCTGAGGATACCGCAGATTGATACTGCTACCCCAAGCTCTTCGAGAGCTGCTTTAAGGTAGTACTCATTTACGTCATAGACTAGGCCGGGCTCAAGTTTCTTTCCAGGTTCTACAAGCTCGTTACCTATAGAGAAAACACAGGCTTTTATTCTACCATAGACCTTCACCCTCGGCACGCCGACACCTGCTAAAACAACAAGTTCTTCCGGACCTATGAGAGTGCCCTCAGAAACCACGACATCTCCTGATAGAACGTCGTAACCTCCATGAACTACGTTATCACCCGGAGCTACCGGGCGGTAGACGTAGATCGAGTCACCCACCTTCTTAACGTACTCGATAGGAACAACAGCATCAGCACCCCGCGGAACCATAGACCCTGTAGCTACCTCAACGCATGTACCGGGCTCTACGTTGTACTCAGGTTTCATACCTACCCCTACAGATCCTAGAACCCTCAGCTTCACCGGTCTATCCTCGTCGGCACCAACAATATCAGCTGATCTCACAGCGTATCCGTCAACCTCAGACCTATCAAACGGTGGGTAATCAACGAATGCTAGGACATCATCAGCTAGCACACGTCCACGTGCTTCACTTAAACTTACCTCCTCTACGACAGGCTTCCAAGATCTTAAGAAGTCCTCAAGTATTTTAAGTGCTTCCTCTACAGTAACCAGCCTGTGAAATATTCTCGCTGTTGACATACCTCTTAAATCTGCGGGAGAGTAACTAATAAGCTGTAGGCAGTGCTATAATCAGCAAATTCTGAACAGATTTAACAGTCCGTCTCTCCTTATCACTTTCTTAGGGCTTCAAGTACTAGGCTCCTTAAATTCATCGGCTTCTCGCTGAAGAGTTCCTTACTCATATATTCTATTTTACTAGGTATCCTAGGTTCGAACTCCATCCTAGTGAGTATATCTTTCTCTATATCTATCTCAGGAGCTACTTCAATTAACTCCAATACCCCTCTCCCTAACTTGAACACAGCTCTCTCAGTTATGAAGAGAACCTTCTGACCCCTCTCAATACCATAGCTACCGCTATACACTACCTTGTAAACCCTTTTAACAAACTTCTTTACCTTACCGTCTTTAACTATTCTCAGGGTATTTCCCGAGATCTCTATATTCCTCTCACCAGCTGTAAACTCACCAGCAAAGTAGAGGTTGGGAGCCCCGAAAGCTATAACGGGAAACCCGCCAGCACCGGGCATTCTACCGGGGAGGAAAGCGGGGTTTACATTACCTAACTCATCAACCTGCATAAACCCCAACGAAGCAGCATCTACTATCCCACCCTCGTAGTTAGTGAACATGTCTGCCATAGGTATTAAAGCGAAGAAACCTCTAGACGCCCCAAAATCTGGGCCGGTTAAAGCCACCCCACCAAAAGGACCGGACTCAACGGTTGTGAAGATAAACTCGTTTATACCCTCCTCAGTTATTACTGAGGCGACGTCAGCCGGTATCCCTATACCTAGATTAACTAGTATCGGCCTCCCGAGGGAAGCTACCATGGATGCTAGCTCTAGGGCCACCCTCCTAGCTATAACCTTTCTAACCGATAGCTGTAGGAAATTGGATATTAGGGTCCTCTCTGGTGGTATGAGTTCACCTGATATCGATGGATCGTATAGAATGCTATCAGTCTGGCCGTGGAGGTCCGGAGTCTCGGGAGCTATGACGACATAATCTACTAGTGGGGCAGGTACCTGCACGTTTCTAGGGCTTATTGATCCAGCTCTAGCTAATCTCTTAACCTGGGCTATAGTCACCCCCTTATCCGGGCGTGCCTTAGCTGATTGAGCTATTGCTAGTACGTTAAGTACTGCTGCTTCATGCTCCATAGAGATGTTTCCTACCTCATCAGCTGTAGTACCACGTATTAACGCGATATTAGGTTTAGGACATCTGTACAGTAGGTATTCCTCACCATCTAAAGTAACTAAGTCTACTCTGCAGGTCTTTCTCTCCTCAGCTAAGCTGTTTAGTAGACCACCACCATATCTCGGATCGAACATAGTGCCCAGACCTACCTTAGTGAGCAGGCCTGGCCTACCGGCAGCTACCTCTCTAAACCAGTGCGAGACAATACCTATAGGCCAGTTATAACCTTCAATTATGTTCTCTTCTACGAGTCTAGCTATGTTAGGAACCCATCCGTAGAAAGGTATTAGAACCCCCCTCAGGAAGTCGTAATCTTTATTCTCAATAATCATCTTCCCAACGAGGTCCAAGCCCTTACCGGGTGTTCCTGGACATGTCTCAGCTATAATGAAGATATTCTTCGGATGACCGTAAGTTGAGTAGACCTCATAAAGCTTGTTTACTAGGTATGCTGGGGTAGCAATCATGTTAAAACCTGATACAGCGATGACCGAACCATCCTTTATCTGCCGAAGAGCTTCCTCAGGTTCAACAACCTTACTGAACACCTAATCACCAACAATATGTTTAATATCATCCTTAAAAGAAGGATTGACTATATAACACTACCACTAACTCCCCATGACTCACTGCTCCAGTCTAGCACTAGCTTTTTATCCATCCCCTCACATCATGAGAAGTTCCCTCACTGTGAACGGTGAAGACAGCTCATCCACCCACCTACGCTGACACCTATTTGGGCTTAGCACTCCACATACCGGGCGCGGTCGAGGTTCCTGATAACTAGCTAAAAAGAATTAGTAAACCTATCACTACATATTAAACTAAATACTGACCAGAAACAGTCCCTAAACTACTAGATACCTATTTCATATTCATACTTTTAGACAACGAGAAGAGGTTTAGAGTGGTTTGAGACTCTTCAAATGATGTTGCTGCTATATTATCATTAGAAAGCCTTAGGTAAAAACCTTTAAACAGTATCGAGTATCTTAACTTACACAAACCAAGACAGCGGGAGCTAATATTAGTAAGTACTTAATCTACGATAACTCCGGTCTAATCATCTTCAAGAGGTGCTATACTGGCAGCACCACTACCCTCAAATAGGAATACGTTCTTCTGTATTTCTATTACTTTGCCTGTAGTCGGTGAATACATGGGGGTGTCACCTACGTACCCTAAGAGCTCGCCCGTCTGCACACTCGCTCCAGGCTTTACCGTAGGCCTTGGGAAACCTTCTACCGGGGTCCTTACTTGGACTAACTTACCGTAGTAGACCTTTTCCGTAGTTAGGGTCTGTAGCTCCGGATCTCTCACAGCTCCTATTTGAGCTAAAGTACCGAGAACAACCCGGAACATAGTGTCTCCCCAGTACTCATCGTAGTACCCGTCACCACCGTTTGTCCCTAGATGCTCGTTGATGTGGGTTTATGTTTGCTCATCACATCTAGGGACTTCTACCTCGCTCGCAGGGGTTTTCCCTACCCCTGTGGGTCATGGGTGGCTGTCGAGCCCAACGGCATGGGGCTCCCATCTACGCCTAACCCCACGGGGCTTGGAGCGTCGCTCCCATTACCCCGTAGGGCTTACACCCCTCCAATAATAAAATTCCTTATACGACCCTAATAAACTTTTCAGCCCCAGTCTCTATAATAACCGCTGGGATACCTCTATACGAAGCCTCAACAAACAGCTGGCCACGAGTACCGTTAGATTCAACTACAGTATCCCAGGGCATCCTATCGGTAAGTTCCTTGACTTTAGGGAACTCCCTATAGAGAGCTAGAATATACTGGTATGAGTTTAACCCAGCACAGTGTAGATCTATTACATAGTCCGATGAGGATGCAAGCTCCCAGACAAAACTCACTATTCTCCTAGTAGTAAGAGATCCCGTCCCATCTGGAAAGACCCTGTTCATGTCTACGTAATCTACTGGGTTGAATCTTATTCTCGATATGAATCCTGGAACATTAACTACTGGAATCACTGTAACAGTACCTTCGATATTCTCCCTAAGTTTGAGGTACTCAACTAGCTTGTATGCTGCGTAGGTACCTGTAACCTCATCTCCATGTAGAGCAGCAGTTACTAAAACATGTGGTGAGTTTCCTACTCCAAACCTATAATATCTGAGTTTAAGTTCCGGTAGTTCGAGGAACCCTGTATCCATATCTGCTACCTGATCCCCCACGAACTTAAGGATATAAGTTTTGTAGAAGTAGGGCTAGTATATTCAAACCCTGCTATGAGTCGTAGAGTGTAGAACCTCCCTAAGAAGATCTCCCGCCTATCTCTAAGCTCATATATTTGGAGGCGGCAAGCCGTATAAACCGTGGTCAGTTAGCTATGCTTAAACGTAAGAAACATAAAACTATTTAAACACTCTTGTTTAAATCATATCTACGGAGTGCCGCCGTAGCTTAGCCTGGTTAGAGCGCCGGACTCATACGGTTGCCTGGGAGATCCGGAGATCCGGGGTTCGAATCCCCGCGGCGGCACTCGGGATGATTGAAGACTCCAAATCTGAGAAGTGATTGACTCCATCCCTGTATGACCGTTTACCCCTAGGCACTTGTCTTTGTCGACTATGCTCACTCCCACACATAGAGACCTCCACTTCACCCATGGAGACTTAGGTGCTTCGTACAAATCAGAGGTAGTGGTCGAGGTAAGCAACACGGAAACTCAACTAGGCTCATAGCACTATCTCGTCACCCAGGTACATCCCAGCCCGCAATACAGAGAGGAAACCACAAACTCAGCCCTCGAAACCGGTTAGGGAACGGTTCCTACAACAGGTTAAAAATGTGGTGACCTCTACTTAAGCGGTGTGTGCTGTGGATGGAAGTAACGAAATAGCATCATACCTGATTGTTCTGCTTTTCCTAGCTTCGTTTCTAATGAACTTCACTGACATTCCTCAGAGGATACAGATGCAGAGGTTTTCTTCTTTTGTTAGGAAGAGGCTGTACGCTCTCGAGGAGCTTGAAGCAGATACTAGACGTAAAGCAATAGCGTACATGAGTAGTGTCGGCATAAAGGAACCTTCGAAGGTTTTAGAGGGATTCATAGATAACTTCTTCCTCATCAGACCAGTGGACATAGAGCCTACTGACATAATTAAGAGGCTTAAGCATCTCATAAGGGTTAGAGAGGGGTCCGTCAGAGACTACGTAAGGACGGTTTTGAGTGAAGCTGATAGGAGCATCCAGTATTCTGTGGAGAGTGTTTTAGAGGTTGTGAGCGCGTTGAGGCTTTTAAATAAGTTGATTAGGCACTACCTGGAGCTGGGGCTTAAGTACAATAACTGGATACTGGTCATGCAGCTAGCTATGCAGATTCCTGAAGTAGTGGAAGTAGCTAAGGCATATGCAGGCTCCATCGACGCTTTCTCCTCCGGGATACCGATCGGAGATAGTGTGGGTCCGTTAGTAGCTAAGATGCTTGTTGGGTGGGGAGAGCCGACGCGTGAGCTATCCGAAGGTACAGATCTTTACGAGGTCGAAATAGATAAGAGAAAGGTGTACGTAATTAAAGCTTCCGGACCTGGCTCCAATGTTGGGTGGCCTGGCGAAGCATTGGAGCGCTTAGTCAGGGAGTATGATGGGGAAATTGAGAGGATCATAACCGTGGACGCAGCACTGAAACTTGAGAGTGAGGAGTCCGGTGAGGTTGCTTACGGTGCTGGTGCAGCTATAGGTGATCCAGGCCCGGAGAAAATAGCTATGGAGAGAGTAGCTAGCGAGCACTCAATACCTCTAGATGCTGTAGTAGTAAAAATGAGTGAAGCTGAAGCACTCAGCCCACTAAGTAAGAAAATCTATGAAGGTGCTCTTAGGGCATACGACACAGTTCTTAAAATAATAAGAGAGAAGGTTAGGGAGGGCGGTACCGTGGTAGTTATTGGAGTAGGTAACACGGTAGGTGTTAGATAAATGGTCGCCCTACAGCTAGACTCACTCCTAGTAGCGCTAATGATAGCAGCACTCCTCTTGCTACTAACAGCAGTACTTCCTTGGATCCTCTCAGTAGCTAGCTCGAAATCTAGGGTAGTGAAAGAGGAGTTAGTTGAGGTAGTGAAATGCCTCAAATGCGACTACGAATCTGTAAGGAAATACGAAAAGGGGGACTACGTCGGTAAGGTAGTTGGTAGTTGCCCTAACGATAAAGGCTCTCTAGTAGTGAAAGCAATATACGTTGAGAGATACACCCAGACAAAGTGAGTTAAGGTGGTAGCCGGGCGGGGATTCGAACCCCGGTCACGGGGGTTCTCCCGCTCGGCCGCCGCCCCTGTCTAATTATATTCGTAATTTAGCTTATAAGTGTTGCACCGTCATAGCTGAAGACACCGATTAGATACGATGTGATGGAGAGTTCGCGTTTTTCTAGTGCTTCCTAGATGATAACAGCTCAAAGTTGATGTCATGATTATACTCACGGGTTCCATAATAAGAAGCTAGAGTGCTATTAGCCCCATTACGACAGCTTTTTTAGCTCCTGTAGCTTTAGGTACGTTGTTAGGTATCCCACTAAGTGCTTCATGAGCTAATATAGCCATCCCTAGAGACTCCTTAAACTTCGAGTCAATACCTAGGTCCTCGTGTGTAAGTAGCCTCAACCCCCTCTTTCTTAACTCGTCCCTGAGTCTCTCCATTATAAACCTATTTTTGGTTCCACCACCACCTACTATTACCTCTCTATATCTATGGGAATGAGATCTCAAAACAAATCTATCGTAGTTGTAGACTATGCTCTCAACAGTTAACGCTGTGACAGTAGCTACTATATCCTCCTTCGAAATACCCATCTTAAGTCCCTTCCGGATAGCGTACTCAGCAAATCTACGACCAAACTCTCTCCTACCAGCAGTTTTTGGGGGTTTAGCCTTTATGAACCAGTGATTCATAAGTTCCCTCAAAAGGCTGTTACTCACATTACCTCTTCTCGCGGTTTCACCATCAACATCACATTCGACACCGTATAGAATTCGCATAACCTCATCTATCACCATATTCCCAGGTCCTGTATCAAAAGCGTAAACCTCGGAGAGTGTGGCATTAGGTGGTAGAACAGTTACGTTAGCTATACCACCGATGTTCTGAACCAACCTACCTACCTCACTAGACGTTAGTAGTGCCCAGTCTACGTACGCTATTATCGGTGCCCCATGCCCGCCGGCAGCTACATCTCTACACCTAAAATCACCGACGGTAATAAGCCCGGTATGCTCAGCTATAACAGCTGGGCTACCTACCTGGAGAGAGCATCTAGTCGCTATATCCCCGATCTTGATGTACTCTGGCATATGGTAGACTGTCTGTCCGTGTGACCCTATAAAATCTACTTCAGATACTCTAATACCGCTCTCATCTATGGTCCTCAGAATAGCTCTCGCAAAAGATATCCCAACCACGTAGTTTAAGAGGCACACATCCTTAACTCTACCTCCCTCTGAGCACATGAGAATTCTCTTCTTTAGTTCCAGAGGATACGGAACAACTCTACTCGCTAAGATCTTCCACTTTATGTTCCTCCCATGCCCCTCTAGACGTACTACGACCACATCCACCCCATCAGCACTAGTACCAGACATAGCACCTACGGCAATCCTACTATCTCTACTCATTACCTCAGAAAGCCTCATCGCTAAGTTCAACCTAGACTCTACCAAACCGTTCACCATGGAACTACAACTAAACATACGAGTAATAACAATTAAGTTATGTAATTACCAGTACGATTACCCCAGCTCACTAATAACGACGTCTCTCCCAATCTATCTTAACCTTATCTCCTTGAACGTGAATTCCGGTGTTGGTTGTTCATAGTTTTAGTTGGTTCTTTAGGGTGGAGAGAGGCTTGATAGTAGAAAAAGAAAGTTAGATTTTAGATTACTATACTAACGGATTCTACCGGCTTGCGGTTCCTTGTTCTCGGTTCTTCAGCTGGGTAGCCGAGTGCTAGAATACCCATCAGCTTATGATCTGGAGGGGGCTTCAAGAGTTTATTGAATTCTTCCTCGAGAAGTAGTGGTACTCCCAACCAGACGGATCCTATACCTAGGCTCCAAGCAGCTAGGATAGCGTTCTCCATTGCTGCTGCCGCGCTTTGAACCTCCATTATGAATTCTGCGTCGTTTATGTCTCTCGCACCTCCACTTGTTAACCTCCTCAGATCTATGTAAACAGCTATGTAGAGAGGAGCTAGGTACATACCCTCCTCCATAGCCCTCCTCCATTTTTCGATCCTTTCAGGAGACATCTTGGATATCTTAATGGCATATCTGATGTGTGACTCGATAAGTAGTTTATGTATTTCCTTCCTAACCTCCTCACTCTTAACCACTATAAACAACCAGTTCTCACGTCCACCAGCTGTGGGAGCCCTAGTTGCTGCCCAGAGGACATTTCTAACAGCATCATCTGGTAGAGGATCAGGTCTAAATCTACGTACGGAGACCCTACTTCCTACAACGTTGAAAAAGTCCTTAATCTGCGACACACCTAGTTCACAAAGATACATCTGTAGGACCCGGTAATTAATCTTAGTCTGAAAGTGTTGAGGTATAAATCACTGTACATAACTCTGCGATCTCAAGGTCTCAGCGACTATTACTACCGAGAGATCTGCGGAGTCAGGCTACTTCTATAGGCTGGGAACAGTATATGGTCATTTTGGTTTTTCTAGGGTATAGAACTTAGTTAGCTACAACTAGTTTCTCCCAGTAGCTCACTGATACTTACTTCTCCTATTGACTCAGGTATAGGTAGGCTAAGCATGCTCACGGGCTCTACTTCGAAAATCGACCACTCCTTTACTAAACCTCTCGACTCTAGCATGCCAATAAAATCTACTATTTTAGGGGTTAGATTGAGAGGTAGAGTTGATAGAACGATAGCGTAGCCCTCCCTAGTACTTAAATACGCCTCAGTAAATGAAGGTATCCCGATGATTGCTCTAACAGCTTTGATTAAGAGGCTTGCCGGGCCTCTGAGAACTAATAGCTTTCTTGATGATGAGACGGTCTTCTCAACTAAGTTTTCAAGAGTAGGTCTAATTCCAGCTATCACCCCTTTTCCCAACACATGTTCTCGATAATGTCTCAATACTGTTTGGTAGCTTGGTGAGGGCTTCATCCGCGAGCTGATGGCTTTATATACATCCTTCATCTTACTGAAGACGTCTTCCTCGAGTGCGTTTATTATCGCTATGTCTATGCTATCGCAACGGCCAGTAGTTCCCAACTTCATTGGTAGTGTGGGAGCTACAGCTAACGCTAGAAGTTCCCTGATGAAGAGCCTATCCAAAGAACTACGTGTTAAGTGGGTCATTACATACCTTGGTGCGACTACATGATCAACTACATACACCTCCGACGGCTCCTCCCCTATACAATCCACTACATAGTTCACGAGGAGCTCTACTTCATGAGCTCTACTAACGTACTTAAGGAAAGTAACTCCTTCTAAAGTTCTTATAAAGAACCTCAATGTTTTTCGAGGTATCTTCTCTTTAGGTACTCTTGCTCTGTACACCAACACGACCTCGATTAACCCCAGCCTACTTAAGTCTGTAACAGCCTTGAATATTACTCCAACATCCTTCAAACTCTTCACAATTCTCCAAACACTTGACTGACTTAAACCGACAGCGGAACTTATCTCTGATAACGTCGGGACATAGCTAAGACCATTAATAAACTCTATCACTCTAGCTACTTGCTGGTTAAGTAGCACTACGTTACCCACTACAGATACTATTACGTGATATTTAGGTAATCTGAAGAATCTAAAGACATTAACTCTGAGACATCGAAAAATCGGGGAGGAATGAGGATCCGCGAAGGTGAGGTGGATCTCGACGTAGCTCTGTATGTTAGTTTTTCTCTACCTATGTATGAGAGGAGTGAAGACTGTTGGGTCAAAGTGTATGGCTACGGAGCTGGGACATATATATGCGGGGGCGGAGGTATAGAGTGTTACGGACCGGCATGTTCTTCTGATTTTTTGAGGTTCTCAGCGGGTCTTTGGATAGACAAGGAGGAAGGGTTAATGGAGCTTGACGGTAAGGCTCTGTTAGTAGCTGAGGATGTTGTAGATAGGTTTTACTGTGTTAGTGTTTCAGCATCTCCTTGGGATGGTTTGGAGATACTTACCGCAGCTTTCCTTTCTAAGAGAACTGACTATCATAGAAACACTGTTAGATGGGTTAGAGCTATACTCTCTAGGGTAGCTAGTTTAGGTAGGGAGGATCTAGACTCTTTGAAAGCTATTGCCTCGCAAGTATATCAGGAATTTAGATCTTACCAGCTTCAACAATACATCGAAGTCCTAGATAAACTCTACAGTACTGTTTCTCTAGTATCAAGGTTGGGCCTTACCAGCCTAAAACAACAACTGATGAGGATAAGATATGTAGGCCCTAAAGTAGTAAGCTCGTTTATACTGCATAGCGGTCTAGACCAAAGTACCGCACCTGTAGACGTACACTACGTACGTTTTCTAAAAAGGTATAACCTACTTAACGACCCGCTCTCACCACCAAATAAAGATTTCTGCTCTATGTACAACTGCCATGCTTGCCCTATGAGGATGAAGTGCCTCTATGCCTATACGTCACATTTATTCAAAAAGTTGAACGGGTTCATCCAGACAGCTGCCTACGTATCTGGTAAACTCAGTGTAGGAAGTTGCCGAGATCTGAACAGGGATAGGAACAAGCTCCTAAAATACTATCCATGAAAACAGAAGAGACCTCTACTGAAGCGAGGAGCTTGAGCCTCATGTCTACCATCGCGGTAGTGTAACACCTCTCTGACCCTGATACTTACCCTTGTATAGGTTAATAGCTGGTGTACTCACCTTAGCGAAAACAACGTGCAGGAATCTAGTCCCTGTTCTTATCTTAGTTGGATATGGTGGGGTACGTACCTCCACCGTTAGCTGCCCCTCAAACCCAGCATCAATTATTGTAGGAGGCATTAGAAAACCTAGTCTAGCGAAGGTCGACCTTAGCTCCACGAATCCCATAAGCTCAGGGGGCATCCTAACGTACTCAACCGTGTGTAGGAGGTAGTGAGATGATGGTTTGAGGTAGAGGTAATCCTCCGACTTACCGCAACTATAGTAACCACTCACGTCGTCCTCCCCGACAATTAGAACCTTACTACTTTCATTGACTAAACAATATCCCTCACCTAACCTAAGGTCAAGACCGTTCTCCCTAACTATCTCCTCAGTGAAAGGTGTGATAACTAGGCGACCGCTCGATAAGTACGCCCTTATATCGAAATCGGAGAGTATCATCAGCGACCCCGTAGCTACCTTGCCGAAACAACATTTTAAAAAACGCTATTATTAATCCTACCCGAACCCTAGACGGGAACCTTCGATACTGCCTCTAAAATCAGCCGTGCTGCCCTAATCGTGTACTCACGTAATTCCTCTGCTGATGCATAACCTAGGTGCTCCACTAAGGAGTCACTAACCATTAGAACAGCCCCTGTCTTTAACCCCCTCATTAATCCTAATGTAAAGAGCCCGGCACATTCCATCTCTACGGCTATGACACCCCGCGATGACCACTTTCTAGCGAAGTCAGGGTCCTCAGCATAAAACGCGTCACTACTCACTACCGGACCCAGTAAGTACCTTACACCACCACGCTCAAACTCTTCTACCAAAGCCTTAACTACCTCGAAGCTGGGTACGGCCGGACAGCAGACCCACTCACGGAGATACTGATAGTAAGCTCCTCCAGGATAGTAAGCAGCTCCTGTAGGTATGACTACGTCCCCCACCTTCATACCAGTAACCATGGCACCGCAGGTACCGAATCTAACTATGAGCTTAGCACCGACCATAGCAAGTTCTTCGAAGACTATGGCAGATGATGAGAATCCAACTCCGTGTGCTGCTATAGTTATTGGGACACCCTTATATGTCCCGGTGTATGTGATGAAAGCCCTCCTAGAATTAACTAGCTTAGGGTCTTCAAGTAGTTCCTTAACCTGCTCTACCCTAGCAGGATCTCCAGCAACTATAGCCCTCCTAGCAACAGTCTCGGGGGATATGGTCATATGTATGGGCTTACCCAGCATACTCCCACATGTATTTCTCCGTAGAGCTCATCTAATAAGCACGTAAACCGGGACCTCCTACTTCCTGTCTTGTAGGAAGCAGGGGTTAATTGACGGCTTCATCTTAAGTTCCTCGACGTAGAAGCTCAGGTTCTCCAGGAAATCCCTGAAGTAATATATTGGTACTATCCCCACGCCCTCGACCGACCCCCTTATTAACTCGCTCATAGTCACTACAACCCCGAAGAAGTGTCTAGCTCTCCTAAGGATGGGGTAACCTGAGAACTCGTAGCCACAGCTATCTAGTAGAAGCTTAAGCTTGTTGATATGCTCGAGGGAGACCGTTCTAATCTTACTGACACTTACATGCCTTGGGGACCAGTGTTTGCAGTCCACTGCCAAAGCTATTGAGGACAGTGTGTTGACCGCTAAGACGTCGAACTCCCATCTCCTCACACCAAACCTGAAGTTCTTAAACACGTAGTAACCACTTTCTTCTAAGGCCTCCGCTACGAAAGACTCAAAATCCCTCCAACTAAGATAGCCAGAAACATTCTTCGGGTCACAGCCACGTCTTACTGTAAATATCGCGAGCTCGACAATAGACTTTACGCAGACCTCCCCTGATAAACCCTGATAAACTAGGCCGAGCGTGCTGAGTTCTTCTAGGAGTCTGCTATCTATTTCTTCTCGATTAACACACCGCTTCTCTGAGAATAGCCTGAGTATGGTGTAGTACAAGTCAGTCGGTTGCATCCATCTTCACCGAGTCCGAGATCACCTCCCTCATCACAGGCTCTTCTACTCCCCCGCTACGGTCTCAAACATCCTAATAAAAGTAGGTGGAGGATAAAGAATTCTTTTCTACTTAATAGCTTATAGGCACTGTATTCTGAGGTGAGTCTGTGTTTTCGGGTAGGGTGTTGGGTAAGGTCATCGAGCTCTTGAGGCATGAAGGGGTCGATGGTGTTATCATAGGGAGTACAGCAGTAGACCTAGCTTTGAGGAAGGATAGTTTCGAGGGAGATATCGATATGTTCGTGACCTCCCTATCACTCCTAGCTAATTATGGGATTCTCGAGGAGTTTGCTAGGAAGTACGGGTGTGTATTGGGCTCGACATGGCTTGGGACACCCAACATAACATGCTTTATTGAGGGTGAGGAAGTAACCATAGATTTCTATGAAAACATGTTTGACTTCTACGTCCCGGAGGAGATAATCGATGACTCCCTGACTTACGAGGTTTCCGGTGTTGAAGTAAGAGCTATCAGACCTGAAGACTATATGGTCTTAAAGGCTGTAGCAGGGAGAGACGAGGATTTAGAGGCATTAAGGAAGGTGAGAGAGTACATTGAGAACAAGAAGCTGAAGATAGATAGAAAGCTAATCGAATCCAGAATAAAGCTATTCGGAGAACCCCAGACCATAGCTCGAAGGCTGTCACAAAGGTAGTGAATACTACTTCTCAATGTCTGTAAGTGCCTTGGTAGTGTAGATGTATAACTCCTCTGTGATCCGCTCTGCGGTAAGGGGATGGAGACCTCGTGACGTTGGGCTTGACTGGACCGTTTGTCCCTAGATGCTCGCTGATGTGGGTTTATGTTTGTTCATCGCATCTAGGGACTTCCACCTCGCCCACAGGGTTTTCGATACCTCTGTGGGGTCATGGGTGGTGTTCGTCCCGAACGGCATGCGGGACACATCTAGGTCTAGCCCTGAGAGGCTTGGA
>JAGDWD010000002.1 GCA_023255955.1 Desulfurococcales archaeon
TCATGGGAGGGTCTTCGCCGTGAGCGGACGGAGCCAGCACCCCCACCTACACCTATTCGGGCTTGTCCTACTCCACATACCGGGCATAGACATCATACGTCGGACATCAAATCAATAAACCTTACACAGAATAGAATCAGTTCCTCCACCCAGCCGAACCGTGGTGAAATCGGTGGGGACCTCGCGATCTTGGAGCATGGTTCTCTAGAGTAAGCAAAACTAAGATTTTTTAGTTACTACGAATTTCTTATTGGTGACTACAACGGTTTCCTCCAGTGAAGGCTCTGGAAGAGCTGAAGCTTTTGAGCTTGCTTTAAGGCCTGGGAGGAGACCTCTACTAATGCTTGTTGCGACGTTGTTGGGCATAGTTGCTGGGTTAGCTGTGGGTCAGCCTATTACTAGCATAAAGTTCCTCGGCGATATCTTCATCTACCTACTGAAGTTCGTTGTGGGCCCCCTAATCTTCGTCTCAATAGCTTGGGCTGTTACTACGGTTAGGGCATACACTAGGCTCGGTAAGATCTTTGGCGGCTTCTTCGCTTACTGGCTCGTTATGGGGATACTAGCAGCTTCTACCGGCTACGTCATGGCTACAGTACTCCGACCCGGTGTTGGACTTCAGCTACCTCCACCTGAGGGCTGGACAGCGCCGAAACCTGCCTCAGCTATTGATGTCCTGCTAGGGCTCATACCTAGGAACCCTATCCAGCCGTTCCTAGAGCTGAACTCCCTTCAGATAATAGTTATAGCTCTCCTAACAGGCTTCGCGATAGCCATGATAGGTACCTTCTCCCCGGAGACCAAGGAGTTTCTCTCAAAGCTCCTCTCAGCTGTCCTAGCAGTAATCTACAAGATAGTTGACTTCATACTGTGGTACGCACCGATAGGTGTGTTCGCTCTGATGGCTAACCTAGTAGCTACCGTCGGGGCTATGGGGCTTACTGCTGTAGGCGCTATGATCGTGACTCAGTGGGTCAGCTACGCTATAGTACTCTTCGTTTACCACCCGATAATACTAGCCGGAATCCTCAAACTCAACCCACTCCAGTACTGGAGGAAGATATATCCAGCTATGTTAACAGCCTTTACCACATGCAGTAGCTCAGCTACCCTACCGGTCACTATGAGGGTCACTAGGGAGCTGGGTGTACCGACTGACGCGGCAAACATAATACTCCCGATAGCCGCTACGATCAACATGCAGGCAGTAGCTGCTGAGATGCCCATATACGCCGTGTGGGTATCCCAGATGTACGGCGTATCACTCGGAGGCTCCGGCACGTTCATTGCCCTACTCATGGGTGTCCTAGGATCAGCAGCATGTGCTGGTATACCCGGTGGCGGTATAATGATAGCTGCGATGACCATGACAACTCTCGGACTACCCATGGAACCCGTTGGTTGGATTGCCGGTGTCTACACCTTGATAGACATGCCGAATACGATGCTGAACGTAACCGGAGACCCGCTAGGTGTTCTAGTAGTAAGTAAGCTGGTCCTCAAGGACTTCGACGAACAGAAATTCAGGTCTAAGTAGAAACAGCAAACCTCGATACTAAACCAAACTTTTTTACTTGACCATAAACCTTTGCAGGGATAGCTTCGCGTAAGGTTCTAGTAGCTGGGCACATAGGTGTAGGTCATACACACAGCCACAGCGGCTTCATCCAGGATGACTCCCTAGGATTCTCAGCAGCACTAGCCGTGGTGCGTAGGTTCCACGACTTCGATACGACGATTAGAAAGGTTTTTGTGAGACCCTCGAGGAGCTTCTGCGTTGAGACTGCTGATGGGGGGATAGGCTGTGCTACCCCTAGGAGGGGCCTCAACATATTCGAGACCGAGATTCTGAAGGGTCTTGAGGGTTCTAACGCATCACTACCGCATCTCGCAGTCCTCAAGCTCTTCGGTAAGGTACGTGGGGGAGGATGTGATGAGGTCCCTACAGCAGTGGAGTACGCGCTCTCTATAGCAGCTCTCGATACAGTGGCAAGGAGAGTGCGGGGCTTCGTTCTCGGTCAGCTAGATAATGAGAGCGACGTTGTTGGAGGGCTCAACATCAACCTTCCCAGCGGCTCTCTCTCGGTAGTCATAACAGTAAATGGTTCGGGTAGTGGTGTAGGGCCTGTTGAGGATCTTGAGGGTAACGTACCGCTAGGACCTAAGCGCCAGGTTATGGAGGTACTTAATAGTGTGGAGGTTCCGTCCTTAGTCCTTGAGAGTAAGGCCTTCATACCGTCCCTAGCTAGTAAAGTTAATGGTTCAACCATTCTTCTAAGGTACAATAAGGACTACGATAACGTAGCAGTAGCTAGAGCTGTCTCGACAGCACTCTCCAGACTTGGGGTGAGCTACATAGAGCTGGACAACACCTTCCCGAGGTACTCTAAGTCCATTGAGAGAGTTAAGGCCGGGGTAGTCTCCAAGATAGCTGTGCTTACCTCCACTCTAAGCAAGTCCACGAAATCCTTGGATAAGGTAGTGGCTACTGCGGAGCTAGCTAGAGTTGTTTGTGAGGACCTCGGAGGTGTCTTCTTTATGAGTGAGGAGCTAGCTGAGGTAGTGGGTTCAGCAGGTCTAGTACCGGGGACAGGTGTGGTGATCTCTATGGCGGTAGGTGAGGACTACATGGCTCAAGTTGGAGTACCGTATGCTACTAGAGAGGATGCTGACACCCTTGCTGAGGTAGCGCTAGCATCTGTGGAGGAGGTAATAGCTAACTATGACGAGGTCATGGAGGTACTTAAGAGTAGGTACGTAGATCCCGCTAAGGTGGTGGGGCTTGGGTGAGTCGGTGAGGATTCTAGTAATAGGTGTTGGAGGCACTATAGCGAGTGTCACAACTAGTAGGGGGATAGCTCCGGGGATGGGTGCTGGAGAAATCCTTAGGAGAGCCCTCGGAGGTAAGCTCCCGAGAGATCTTGAGGTAGAGTTCCTGGATCTAATGAGGGTTGATAGCTCGCTAATGCTACCGCAGGACTGGGTTAAGATAGCTAGCACGATATTCGAGAATTACTGGAGCTACGATGCCTTCCTAGTACTACACGGTACCGACACGATGGCGTACACAGCAGCTTCACTAGCCTTCTCGCTTAGAGGGCTCGGAAAGCCAGTGGTGTTGACGGGGTCTATGAGGATCCTGGAGGATGTAGACACAGACGTCCCTGCTAACCTATGGGACTCTCTAGTGTTCTCCAGAGAAGCACCTAAACTCGGGCTCTCAGGGGTCTACATAGTATTCCACGGTAAGGTTATCCTAGGGGTTAGAGCGAGTAAGGTAAGCTCCGTAGATGTAGATGCTTTCACCTCGATTAACTACCCGTACATAGCTTACGTAGAGGGTGAGGAAGTATCAGTAAATCATGTACCCGCGAGACAGGTAGAAGGGCCTCTAAGGCTTGAGGCCTCCTTCGATAACTCCATAGCAGTACTGAAGGCATTCCCAGGGATTAGAGCCGGCATAATAGACTCAGTCCTATCAACTGGAGTGCGGGGCATTATAGTTGAGTCCTTCGGGTTGGGAGGGCTCCCAGAGGAGCTGATCACTAAGCTCTCGAAGCTCTCTAGTAGGGTACCGATAGTAGTAACTTCACAGCCTACATACGGAGGAGTCGACCTCAGGAAGTATGAAGTCGGTGTAAAGCTCTTGGAGAGCGGGGTCATACCTGCTTGCGATATGAGTAAGGAAGCTACCACGGTTAAGCTTATGTGGTTACTGGGTAAGCTACGGGAGTTGTGTGGGGAGGAACTCGTAAGTAGGGTTAGGAGGGAAATGCTGAGGAATTACGAAGATGAGGTAAAGCCCTGCTACGACCTAGTGTAGGGCCCCATCGGAGCCTCTCCATGACTGTGCGGCAGGAGAACTGAGAGAGTAAGGCAGTTCCTTTAAGCCACCTATCGTAGCTTAGTAAATCTCCTTACCTCACCTGACAGTAGCTCCACTAAGTAGTTTGCTATGTTGCTCAGCCTTCCGTACATGTAGTGCGTAGCTATCAGTACCCTACCTCCTTTGCTGACCATGTTAATTATATCCTCCACTAATGTCTGAGCTCTTAAGTCGTCCAGGAAGGCGAAGGGCTCGTCAAGTGCTAGTAGCTGAGGCCTCAAAACTAGGGCTCTAACTATTGAGACAGCCTTCGCCTGCCCAGCACTTAACCTAGATGCCGGCATCCTCTGGACGCTGGCTAGGTTGTACCGCTTAATGTAGTAGTCTACGAGCTCCTCGTCCACCTCCCTCCTAATCTTCATACCTATAGTTATGTTCTCTCTAACGCTACCTCGAATGATGATAGGTTTATCATGTACGTAGGTAACACTCCTCCTAACCCTCTCCTTCTCCTCCTCGCTAAGCTCCCAGAAGTCTGCCCCGTCAACAATTACCGCACCACGTGCTGGTTTAAGGATTAGTGAGGAGACTTTAAGTAGGGTTGTCTTCCCAGCCCCGTTAGGTCCTAGCACTACATAGATGCCGGGCTCCGAGAACTCTAACTCCACGTTCTTCAAGACATGTACCTGACCGTCGTAGCTGTACCAAACTCCCCGCAAAGCTACCTCCACAGTACCTTCTCACCTAGGAGCCTAACTACGAAGACTACGGTCATGGTTATTGAGATGAGCATTAAGCCCGTCAATATAGCTCCCTCATACATCCCTATGGATGTCTGGAGAGCTATAGCTGTCGTGAGGACGTTCGTGTACCCCTCAATACCACCACCCACAATTAGGGCGACACCCAGCTCACCGATCGCCCTAGAAAAAGCTATTAGGTAAGCTGATAGCAGTGTCGGTGCTAGCTCCCTCAAGGTTAGTGCCGAGATAGCCTTCTCGTTAGATACTCCTAAAGACAGCACAAGCTCCCTAACACCCTCCCTGACGACATAGAAGTCCCTAACCATGTAGGTAACAGCTGCTGGTAGAGCTACGAGGAACTCACCAAGCATTATCGCGTAGGGCGTGTAGAGGAGGCCTAGAAAACCTAGGGGGCCTCTAGGGAAGAGCAGCATGTAGACTAAGAGCCCTATAACGGTCGTTGGGACCCCTACCAGGGACTCAAATATCGGGGTTAGAAGCTCCACACGCCTCCTAGACCTGGACACGTAGGAGCTAATTACTACCGCAACTATGAATGCTGCCGCGGATGCTGAAGCCGATATGTAGATACTCCTAATAGTTATCGGGACTACGCCCTCAGCCACTCACTGCCCACCCAGTCCTTACTATCTCACCACAACCCTTTAAGATTGGGAGAACTAGCCAAGTCCAGCCAGAGACTCCCAAGCCCTGAGAACAACCTCTTCACTCCCTCGAATCGGGCTTAGAAGGCCCCTATATTTCTGGGATAGGATGTCCTGACCCCTAGTGACTATGTAATCCCTGAGAGCGTACGCTACTCGCAGAACTTCTGGGCTACTACATGCCTGCGACTTCGATATATAGAGGGAGTAGACATTTACTAGGTACGTTAAATCCCTCTTCAACTCGGTAAGCTCCTGTAGCTTCCCCTGATTCCTGAGAGACATCCACGTCCCGACATCAGTTAGTGTATAGGCCCCCAGGTTCTCAGCCATAATTAACGTCTGAACCATCCCCTGACCAGTCCTCAAGTACCAGCTCCTACCCTCAGGGTTGAGGCCGGTGAGGGACCATATCTGAAGCTCCCTAACGTTAGTTCCGGACATATCCCCCCTACTAATGAACTTAGCTAGCCCTACCTCACCAGCATAGTATATCCTTTTGAATGCCTCCACGGCGTCCTTAGCACCGCTAACGTTAGCTGGGTCGGTCCTAGGGCCTACAATAACGAACTCGTTGTACGCGAAGATAGCTAACCTCTCAATCTCTCCTCTACTTATGTACTGGAGCTCCAGGGACGGTGCGTGGACAAAGCCCAGACATGCTGAACCATCAGCTAGTAGCCTCAGAGCCTCACCGGAACCCTTAGCCAGCACCTTAAACCTAACATCGTGTTGCGTGTAGTTCCTGAAGTCGTTGAGTAGATCCTCCAAGACACCCATCTGGTATAGTGATGTAGTTGAAGATATCGTGATAACAACCTCCGGCTGGGATCTGCTCATTAATGTTAGGTAAACACTAGCTGTTACTAGAGCGATCGACAAGACTATAGCTAAGGCAACTGAAATCTTTGTCCTCCTCATGTTCGGCACCGAGCCATTAATCTACAGCTACGGTAATTAGCTGTGATCGTATTTTACATAACCTCAGCTACCCTCCTCCTCAGGGCAGATACCACTTCCTCAGGCTTTAGTAGCCTGTATGTAACACTACTATAGCCCCTCATTTCCAGCTCCATAGCTAGGTAAGAGTATTTGAGTGTGTAGGCTTTGGGGTGTATGAGTACGTATCTAGACCTTCTCGTAATACCCTTACTCTCGATATCCTCCGCTAATGTCTTAGCTACGCTCTATAATAGCTATCCACTAAGGCGAGCTTACCCACACTACTAATTCCCCTAATTACCTCAAACACCCCCTCCCTCCCATAGCTCTCATATTTAAACCTAGCCTCCACTTTCCTCGATAGACAGCACCGCATCCAAAGCCTTCAGGACATCCAGAGAATTCCCAGCTATGTAGTAGATCTTACAACTGAAAGCCTCGCCCTTCAGGGCGGGGATAAAAAGTTTATAAGTGGAATACTCTAGTATATTCTTGGGATGTCTTGGAGGGTGAATCTCTAGGGTGGGTTAGGCTTAGGAGTACTAGGTATGCTAGGTACTGGTGTGCCTACCACTTTGTGTGGATTCCGAAGTATCGTAGGGATGTTCTTGTTGGTGAGGTTGCAGAATACACTAGAGTGGTCTTGCGGGAGATACTTAGTGAGTTAGGGTGTGAAGCATTGGCCTTGGAGGTCATGCCCGACCATGTTCATGTCCTCGCTTTATGCCCTCCAAGGCACTCCCCAGCCTACGTAGTAAACTACCTCAAGGGTAAGAGTGCGAGGAGGATACTACAGAGATTCCCAGAGTTGAGGTCTAGGGCTGTCCATGGAAAACTATGGAGTAGGAGCTACTTCGTGGTAACTGCTGGAAACGTGGCTGCCGAGGTCATCAGGAGGTATGTTGAGGAGCAGTGGGCGAGAGAGAAGTGAGGAGGGTTAGTATAGTAGAGCTAGTAGTTGATGGTGAGGTCGAGAACAAGCTTAAAGTACTCTGTAGCCTATCAGCCAAGCTATGGAATGAAATCAACTATGTCAGGCGTAGAATGTTCTTCGAGGAGAAAGGTGTTGATTTGAGGAATACGTACAGGGAGTTCTACGAGAAGTACAAGACACTGATAGGCTCGGCAACAACACAGCAAATACTGAACAAGAATGATGAAGCGTGGAACAGCTTCTTCAAATCGTTAAAGCTGAGGAAGGAGGGTAAGCTACCTCCCTTCATAGCTAAGGTCAGCCCACCAGGCTATAGAAAGAGGGTAGGTAGGAGGATCCTCTGGACAGTACTTAGAAACGACCAGTACAAAATAGATGGTGATAAGCTAGTCCTTAAGGGCCTCGGAGCCATTGGGCAGATAGTAGTGGAGTATAAGGGGCTTATTCATTTAAGAGGAAAGCAGGGACGCCTAGAAATACACTACGACCCCGATAGGAGGAAGTGGTATGCTCACATCTCCTTCGAGGTGGGTGAGAAAGCTGTGAGAGGAGTATTCATCAAGGTTCCCAAACATCCCGGAGGAAACCTAGCGGCTGGTGTAGATATCGGTATCAACAATCTCATGGCTATATACGTGGCGAACGGCTCTACACTACTAGTGAATGGCAGACCATTAAAATCCATTTCTTACTACTGGAGGAGGAAGATAGCAGGATACCAGTCTACGCTGAACCGATACGGGCATAGAACATCTCGGAGACTGAGACTAATGTACTCTAAGTGGAGGAGGCAGGTCAAGAGCTACATCAACAACTGTGTTAGGAGGGTATTGGAGTGGCTCTACGAGAAGGGTGTATCGGTAATTAAGGTAGGCTACCCAAAGTACATAGCCCAGGAGAACGGAGACTTCAACAACGTCCACGTCTGGACATACAGCTACCTCCTCAGGAGGATCGGTGAGGTAGCAGAGGAGTATGGAATAACAGTCACATACGTCAACGAAGCACACACCTCCCAAACCTGTCCAATCCACGGGAAGGAATGCGGAGTCAGAGTCAGGAGAGGGCTCTTCAAGTGCACCACCCTAAACAAGGTATTCAACGCAGACCTAGTAGGAGCCTACAACATCCTCATAACTCCGAGTCCCGCACGGGATAGGAGTAAAGGGCCGAAGACCCGGCCCGGGGCTGAACCCGGGAATGTAGCCCCAAACCTCCCCGCACTAGCAGGAACCATCACCCTTTAGGGCGGGGAGGAGGTCAGCGTTCGGTATGTGGAGGTAGAGGAACTTTTCCCCACCACCGACAACCAACACGCTATACTTTGCCTGGATGAGGGAATCGAGCTCTGCGGGACCAAAAGCATCCCGGCCAGCTACCACGACTACCGGGCCACCACCGTACTCACCACCCTCCGATCCGCAGACCTTAACAATTTAGCTCACCTAAACCCACACTCTTCTTCCAGTGCATCGATCTCGGGCTGTCTCCCGAAACATACTCCCTAACACCAATGTACTCACCTCTAGATGCCCTAGATGAGGTACTAGCTAGGGCTTCAACTACTCTTGTTGTTGACTCCCACCTAAGTCTAAACCTAGCAGTTGCCTTAAGCAACTCAACTAAGTCTTCTACCTTACGCTGTGCTGGGTAACCGTTTGTCCCTAGATGCTCGTTGACATGAGTTTATTTTCGTTCGCCACATCTAGGGACTTCCACCTCGTCCACAGGGATTTTCGGTACCTCTGTGGGGTCATGGGCGATCTTCGTCCCGAACGGAACGCGGGACACATCTAGTCTAACCCCGCAGAGCTCGGAGCACTGCTCCCATCACTCAGCAGGGTATCCTAAAACAACCAATCACAAAACAAAACCATAAACACAACACCCACCAATCAAAAACAGGACAGCCCTAACCGCCGGTTCAGCCACTCAACTAATCCTACCGACGTAGACTTCCGGTACCGATCTCGAAATGTAGGTGGAGAGTGCCTCCCTAGCCTTCCTAACGATTACGGAGGATTTCAGCATTACCCGAATCACTACCTTGTAAGGGCCGTAAGAAGCCTTAGAAAGCATTCATCTACCTACTAGAACTACCTGGGGGTCAACCTACAGTTACCAGCTACTAGTACCCGCCCATAACCTCAGCATCATCTATGAACACCTTAAACAACGTCCGCTCAAGTACCTCGGCATCTACCCTCTTTTATAGCTTTCAACACTTCGTCGATGTACCTTCTCATCCTAATTTCGGTCCTCCTAATGTAGAAGGCTAGTATAGCTAACGCTAGGAACACGAGCCCCACTAAGGTCGTAACGATAGCTACTATACCCTTAACGTAGTAGTTTATACCTGTGAAGAAGTAGTTATAGCCGACCCAGGCCCCGAGGGCTAGCCCAGGCACTAGCAGTAACGCTCCGAGCGCGAATATAGCGAATGCTGGGTTATATCTCCAGGTAAGCCTCAGCATGTCTAGGGCTATCCTAAACCCGTGAAGGACCTTAAGCTTCTTCGCGCTCGGGTCAAGTCTAGGTCTGTACTCTATAGGTACCTCACAGACCCTCCCCAAGTTAGCGAAGTGAGCCACTATCTCAGACTCAACACTGAAACCCGGCATCTCGAAGTCAACCTTCCTCAAGTCACTTAAGCGAGTAGCATACATACCGCTCAGTACGTCCTTCAGCTTAGCACCGAACATAACGTCAAAAAATAATGTCAGCAATCTATTACCGAGTTTAAATAAGGCTTTCTGAGACTTCTCCCCGAATAATCTAGCACCTACTACTAGATCACACTCCTCTCTCTCCAGCATGTCGAGGAGTTGAGGTATGTACCTCGCTGGGTACGTGTAATCACCATCCATGACCAGCACGTAGGGGGTTCTAACGTATCTAAGCCCCGTCTTTATAGCATTGGCTTTCCCCCTACCCTCCTGCATCACAACTACGACCTGGTACGAGCTAGCTATATCTGTGGTGCCGTCGGTACTACCGCCATCAACTACGACCACGTTCTCCCTGGGGACCCCGGTTGCGAGTACCTCCTCCAATACCTTACCGATTGCTTTAGCCTCGTTCAGAGTTGGGATAATGACTGTTAGGTCTTTGAGATCAGCCATATACCCTGAACACCGGTGGGTTACTGAGGTAGAATATCCCTATAGCTAATAACTTAGTGAGGTCTGCTAAGATGTTTTCCACTCTTTCGAATGAGTCTTTAAGTGTTGTGAGGAGACCGAAAAGGAAAGCTCTCCCCCGAATAGTTGAGAGCTCTACCTCAAGAAATATACCTTGAAGTAGTGCCCGTAGTACTTGAGATCTAACCACTCGCAAAACACGGGAAGCTACAAGTAGTGATGCCCTTGACTCCGACTTCAGGCTCTTCCATATACCGACACAAATAGCCTTCCTAATGTAGCTCCTCACAACATCCCTAGTAACAGCTTGTGGGGGAACTACCCTAGCGAGAACCCCGGCAATGTTGGATGGAAGCCCGGCCGCGCTCCCCGCATATCTGTACAGAACGTTGAGAGCTAGCAGATGCTAACCCCTCCTGTTTAGCTATTTACTGTTTGATAAATAAACTTGAGGATCTACATTGGTTGATATTGGATAAAGGCATCTCCTAACCGATCTTCGGGGAGTGCGTAGTATTAACTAGGTTAAGAAGCCGCTATAGGAGTTATGATGATGGTGTACCCCTGCGGATTGAGTGGAGATGCGGCCTATAAAGTTGTGTAGGATCCCGTAGTTCCCGGCAGATCTGAGGGCTTAGCTAGTACTTCCGGAGCTTCGGGTTGACTATCTCGTCGAATGCGTAGCCGAGGAATGTCGCTGAGAGCACTGCTGCGACTATACCGACTCCTGGTGGTACTACATACCACCAGTACCCGGCTGACATAGCGCCCATCCTGAAAGCGAACCTCAGTATGTTGCCCCACGTCGGTATCCTAGGGTCTCCGAGCCCTAGGAAGCTCAGTGCTGACTCAGATATGATAGCGTTTGAGACTTGTAGCACCATGTTGGCTACTAGGAGTGGGAGTGTTGCTGGGGCTATATGTCTAAGTATTATCCTAGCAGACCCAGCTCCGAAAGCTCTCGCAGCTTCGACGTGAGGGCTCTCCTTCAGGGAGAGGACCTGAGACCTCACTACCCTAGCTATCGGGGGCCAGGAAAGGACGGATATTACGAGAACCACGTTGAAGAGGCTTGGCCCCAAGACGGCCGCGAAGATTATCATGAGGACTAGGCCGGGGATCGCTAGTAAAGCATCAACAACCCTCATTAGCACTACGTCCATAAGGCCCCCGAAGTACCCCCCTAGAAGCCCTACTAAGGCCCCGATCAGCGTCGAGAATACAGCTGCTGCGAACCCGACTAGAAGCGATACTCTACTCCCATGTAGGAGTAGAGCTAGGAGATCTCTCCCGATCTCATCGCAACCGAGGGGGTGTGCCGGCGACGGGGCTTCGAACGGTTTGCAGACTCCGTACTCCCACACACCGTAAGGAGATATGTAGGGACCTATAGCAGATATTATGGATAGGAACAGTATGAGGGATAGTCCTAGCCGCCCGTAGGGGTTCCTGAGGAGGATCCTGAGGTATTCCCTGAACCTCACCTCAACCTCACCCTAGGGTCTAGAGCCGCGTAGAGGAGGTCAACGACATAGTTAGTTATCAGGAAAGCTGCCAGTATCAGCATGAATATTCCTTGTATCAATGGATAATCCCTAGTTGACACAGCTTCGTAGAGGAGCCTCCCAAGCCCTTCCCACGAGAATATCGTCTCAGTCATGACTGCCCCGGTGAAGATCCCTGCTATCTGTAGCCCGACTATCGTTGCGAATGGTGGTAAGGCAGCCCTGAAGACATGTTTCCTCATGACGTCACCCTCACTAAGTCCCTTAGCTCTTGCTAGATAGACGAAGTCCTCCTGGAGTAATGAGACCATGGTGTTCCTAACTATCAGGTAGTTGTAACCTATCTCTATTAAGGTGAGGACCGTAAACGGTAGGACCATATGCCAGAGGTAGTCAGCTAGGTACTCGAGAGCGTTTGAATGTGTTTTTATGGCTGTTACCGTACCACCGACTGGGAACCACCTGAGCCTAACAGCGAACACCATTATAAGTATCATCCCAAGCCAGAACGTCGGCATGGAGTAGGTAACCATCGAGAACGTAGTGAGTGCTGAGTCCACCTTGGAGCCGTATCTCCTGGCGGATGTGAGAGCAAGTAGGAGCCCGATACCTATAGCGGCTGCTGTGGATGTCCCGACCAGCACTAAGGTGTTGACCATCCTCCTACTGAAAATCAGCTCAGTTACAGGTCTCCCATAGTAGAGGGAGTAGCCGAGCTCACCGATGAACAAGTTCTTGATGTATATGAAGAACTGCTCTACTAGTGGTCTGTCCAGGCCGAGTCTCTGCTTCAGCAGCAACCTTGTCTCGGGATGTATCCTAGTGCTCTCCAAGAGGAAGGCTGTCGGGTCTCCCGGCATTACCCTGAATAGAAAGAAGGCTATAGCTACTAGAATGAAAAAAGATATTGCGGTTTGGGCCGCCCTGAGGGCGGCGTACCTAGGCATGCCCAACTAGTACTCACCTACTTGGTTCTCCTACCCATTAAGAACATGAGGGCACCGATAAACACTACTGCGAGTACTGAAGCCACGATAACCTCTGGTGGTGTGTATGGGGCTGTCACGGTGACTGTTGCCGTTGCGTGGATGGTTGTGGGCACGGTCCTAGTAATGACTGCCGTCACCGTGGTTACTTGGGGTGGTGTAGTGGGTGTGATTGCTGGTGTGGGTTTCTCGAGGGTTGTGTAAGGTAGCTCGGGAGGTATTCCCCTGAAGTTACCGTTTATTAGGGTCCAGAAGTTCAGGGCACCGCCGGTCATGTCGATGACTCCGGACAGCTCCTTTCTGTAGATCTGTATCCAGTACCTAACGTAGATGGGTAATATCGGTAGCTCCTCGGCTAGTATTACCTGGAGTTGCTTGTACATCTGGGCCCTCAAGTTGTCGTCGGGTGTTGAGTCAGCTCTCCTGAGGATGTCCTCGAACTCCCTGTTTACGAAGCCCCACGGGTTGTTCCCTCCCGGCACTGTCTGCTCCTCCACGTAGAAGGATGAGTAGTACCAGGGCATGAAGTTAGCATCGTTCTCTATTATGTATATCTGGAACTTCTGCTGGTTGTAGACGTAGTCTATCATAACGTCGAAGTCCACCGGCTTATTGACAGCCTTAACACCTATCTTCGCGAGATTCTCAACTAGTAGGTCACATATCCTGACCCTAACCGGGTCGTACTCAGGTGAGTATATAGTTACCTCGAACTTCTGCCCCGTAGGAGACTCCTCCAACCGTCTCCGTCGATGTCCTTAAAGCCTGCCTCATCCAGTAGTTTAGCAGCTCTCTCTAGGTCGAAGCTGTATTTAGGTACGTCGAGGTTGACCCAGAACTTGTAGCCTGGGTGGATGTAGGTATCTACCCTCTCAGCATAACCTAGCATCAGGGTGTTCACGACGAAGTCCTTATCTAGTGCGTAGGCTACCGCCTTCCTAAAGTTCTTGTTACCCGTTATCGGGTCCCTCAAGTTGAAGCCTATGAATCCTATGTAGGTGTCCGGGCTCTTAGGCACCACCAAGCTAGGGTCTGCCTGAGCTTCGGAGAGAACAGCGTACGGGGCCGTCCACATCATTATGTGCGCCTCACCTTTCTTGACTGCGAGGTACTGTGCCTCATCCGTTGTGTAGACCTTGAACACTAGTCTATCAGCTCTCGGGAACCCTGGCTTGAAGTACTTCGGGTGCTTAGCCAGGTCGAGGATCTCCCCCTCTACCCACCTTACCAGCATGTAAGGACCGGACCCGATCCTCAGATGCTTATAGGTATCTACAAAGCTCTTCGTCTTGGAAGCTACATCGGGAGGCTCTCCAGTAACTATTCTCTCCAACACCTTACTGACATCAGAGCTGCTGAGAGGGTTGAAGAGTGTTGGATCGCTGAAGACCTCGGCAACATGTTGCCACACATGCCTTGGGAGGATTATCATCTCCCCGAAGGTTCTGAGGAGCCACGCATTGAAGGTCTTTAGATACACCCTGACCGTGTACTTGTCCAGCACCTCTACCCTATCGACGAACTCTACGAGCGGGTACCACGACGATGGCTTATACTTCTTGTAGAACTCAACTGTGAAGGCTAGGTCCTCAGCCGTAATCGGGTTCCCGTCGTGCCAGTAGGCGTTCTCGACAATCCTAAATGTCCAGACCATGCCGTCTGGGCTATACTCATACCAGGAGCAGAGCCATGGATGTGGTTCTAGGTCGGGCCCATCCCGGAAGAGCCTATCGTACATTACTAAGTTCAACCACCAGTCATACCAGGTTTCCTCCCTAAGCGGGTTAGGGTTCTTAATGTACTTCATCGAGGCAACTATCAGTGTTTCCTCAGCCCACACGACAGGGAGCAGAACGCTATTGGTGATCATTGCTGTTAGAACTACGCAGATTACGATCCAGGAGCTTCGGGACTTTTTCATAGCACACACCAGTAACTTAGAGGGTTGCAGGTTTAAAAACGCAATAAAATTATGTACATGTGAATGCCTTGTTTAGATATAAAATATTTCGGTGAGATCATGAAAGCAAATATCAGCTAACAAACGTATTTAGCTACACAGCAAAACATGTTTTACTATAGAGTCTCTACCTTAAGCAGGTAGAGAATTTCTGTAAAGTGAGTGTGACCCCGGCTTAGCATGGGTATCCCTCAAGGTGGGAGCAGGTGAAGATTTCGATCAGTGAAGCTCTGGAACGGAAAGTGTTTATCTGGAGAACACTATCGGTGCATGGTTATGCTCATCTCTAACTAATAGAAAAGATTTTGAGTTGTTTAGTGCTTACCTTGTGGAGGTGGTCTCCAGGTTTTCATGGTCCTATCCTAGCTTTGAGGGTTACGTTGTCGAAGCCGTACTCAACTACGTAACCTTTCTCGGGCTCGACGCCTACCTCTAGTAGAGCGCTCCATGTAAATCCCTCCCTAAACATCCTCACGTTAACCTCCCGGGCTCTCCCTGTTTCTAACTCCACCACCCTAATCAGTCCTTCACCTGACCTCGTGTTCTGTGGATCGAAAATCCAGACATATATCAATACCCTACCCTCCTTAGTGCTGAGGGTGTTCAGTAGCATCGCGTAGCTCCTCGTTGAGTTATTGGCCGTGACCCACCCATCAGTGTTCTCAGGTTTCACTCCAAGTATCCTTATCCCTAGGCCCTCCTCCGACGCTCTCAGTATATACATTCTAGCAGTGAATCTACCACTACCACTAGCTCTCCAGCTGAGGTCTAACCTAACCCTATACTTCCCTTCCTCAACAGGCATTGGCACGTCATATCCGGGTATCACTATCATTATCCTATAGCATGGTTCCCCCACAACTATAGCGCATGGCATGGACACTACGTAGCTCCTAGACTCGGATTCGAGGGTGAGAACCCCGCTCACGGCTAGGCTGAAATCACCTTCATAGCTCTCGAGGGAGGTCTTGACGATCACCGATCCTTTAGGGATGAAGACCTCGCCCAGATCGAATTTCTCGGAGCCTTCCTCACGGTCAATGACCAACACTATCTCAGCTGTCTTCAAGCTCTTCGGAACATTCACCTCCCCCTTAATGTAGACCTCGAGGAGCGGTCCTAGATATGAAGCCGCGACTACTATACCCACTAAAGCCAGCCCTGCTAGTACATATATGTATTCTCTACGCATACGACACACCGAAACCGTCTTGGCTAGGTAGTTTATACATCTATGCTTAGAACACGACGTTCAAACCGCTGAACATAGGCTCGCCGTTTGGGGGAGTCTATCTTTACTAGGTTCTCATGGAGAACTTCTCTAGTTGTGTGTAGAGCTCTTATAAGATTAAATAGATGTATTTCCTGGCGTGATGAGTTCGAGACGGTGTGAGTAGTGATTTAAACTCCCCGGACTGACAACTAACTCCTTTAAGGTGGACGAACTGCCTTAAAGAACTAAAAATCATGTAGGTTTTGCTTCATATGGCTAAAAACTACCTCCTCTACTCTATTTAAGGACTATCTCAGCTTTCTGTGTTAGATCCACTATGTTAAATACCTTAACTAGCTCCGTTGAAATAGTATAGAGCTCGTCGCCAACGTACACTGATCTGAGAGCTCCTGCGTGCTCAATGAATTTAACTAAGGTTAGCGCACCGTCCTCATAGCTTACTACTAGAACACCACTAGCCCAATCTATACTAGCGGGAATAACCACCAGCTTATTGTCCAGGTCAACTGTAACTGCGTGGTGATCCTGTAAAGCCATGCTCCACCCAGGTACCTTAACTTTAGCTACCTCAACCATCTTAGCTGGGTTAGAGACATCATAGAGAGATAGCTTCAGCATTCCGTCCTCCATTCCGATCCCCAGCATCATGTCCTCGGATAGCGGGTGGAGATAGTCAGAGAACCCCGGTATCTTCAGGTAGCCGAGTAGCCTGGGGTTCTCGGGGTCGCTCAGGTCTATAGCAAAGAGCGGGTCTACCTGCCTAAATGTAACTAGGAACAGGATGTTCTTAATTAACCTAGCAGAATATATCCTCTCACCCTCCGCAAGCCCCCTAAGTTCCCCAACCACCTTCATGTTTCTCAGGTCAGTAACGAACACATTGTTCTGGGTGCTATCTACTGGTGCTATGTAGACATAGAAGGCAGTACCTGTATAGGGAGCTACTCCAGGCGGTACTGTTATGGTTATGGTCCTCTCCAGGCATTTATCTCCCCTACACTCAACGACTACTACCTCCTTCTTTCCTGAGGGGAGAGCCTCCGCCTTGATGTAGAATACCCTGTACTCCACTCCAACCCTCCACTTCCCGGAGGTTGTAGCTGTGACGAAGTAGCTCCCCATCTCCTCCATCGAGAACTGGTCCAGAACAGCTCCATCAACCTCGAAGGAACCAGATAGAGCAACATTAACTCCGTCCACATCGAAGACATAGAACTTCGTTGAGTCCCCGAAGACTATGTTGCTGAGTTCCCTAGACACCCTCTCCATTAATGACTCAAACTCCTCCCTACTGAGGGTCCTCAAGTAATCAGCTATTAAGTTGAGGCACTTATCTATCTCACCTTGACTCAGGTACTTACTAACTTCAGAAGCAACTTCCTCAGGTAGGTACCTAGCTATCACTGATATGAAGAGCCTGTACGCTTCATACATAGAGGGAGTCCTCGCACTAGCTATGTAGAGCCTACTAGTTGACATGTATAGCCAGCTACTGTAGCCCGTCATGAACGAGTAGCTAGCGTACTTTAGGTTCAGTAGATCCACTGCTAACACTATCGTGTATGTGGTAGGGTCCGGATCTACAGCAACTACCGATGTTGGTGGGACTGCCTCACCGTTTACTACAGGTACTACGTTACCGTCTATCGGTAAGGTTGCCACTAGGTAAAGATGATCTCTAACCAGCCTAGAGCTAACAACAGCCCCTGAGACCGATATCTTAGCCTTGTACACCGGGTTAGCTGGGTCATCCACGTTGTAGATGTAGATAGTGGTGTTAGTTGTCCCGGCCGGTAAAACAAAGACGCACTTACTACATGTAGTGACCGGCCTTACCTCAAGTGGGTAGTAAAGATATGACTGAGTAGTGATGATGAGGGTTCCACCATCAAGGAATAGCCCGCTGACAGGCTCCCTGAACCGGAGAGTGCTTAGAACCCTCTTCTCGGATACCCCAACTACGAATACCTCAGTACTGGAGGCTATTACCAGGAGCCTACCGTCACACTTCACTATATCGGGTTCGTCCACACCCGGTACCTGCACGTTCGTTCCCGAAACCCTCAGGGTTTCAGTCCCTGACTTAGCTTCCTGTGCGGGTAAGGCGGCCGACGGCAAGCCAGTAGCTACTGAAGGAGCAAACACTGGTGATGCTACTGACCTGATAACTGAGTATACACCACTCAGGGACTGCCTTATCTTACTTACATTTTCCAGAAACTCCGTTAGCTCCTCATAGTTATTGAATGCTAGGGCCTCAGGTAGGGAGGTGGGTACTGGAGCGGCTATTGCGGTAGTAGTGGGGGTTGTTGGGAATGTAGTAGCTGTGGTAACTCCGGTACCCACCCATCTAAAGGCTTGCTGTGTTAGCATAGGTAGTAGAGATCCTGCTACGAGAGCTATGGTTACCATCACTACGAGTATCTCACGCCTCATTTTCACACCCACGTATTACTAAGATAATGGGTAATTACTCTAAGGGCTGGACATAGCTGTTCTAGGTACTGAACACCGACATTCCGCGACGACCTCGCTTCAGTTTTATAGAGGCCTGCTTTAGCGGTACCTACTGCGGGCTACCCTACGCTGACCTCCCCCACCCTAGAGGGCTATGCACTTAGCTGTGAGATACTCAATGTGTTCCCGAGGATGGGAATCACTAGGAAGTACCTAAAGCTGGGTTTCACATACTCTTAGATGCTGAGCCTCTACGAATATCTAGTGAGATACTGATGAGATACTGAAAATATGGTGGAGAGCGTGGCGAGTACAAAGGAGTAAACCCTTACGTGGAGACTTTTTTGCGTAACGACACATTAATGTCAGGTTAGCCAGGGCTGAGCGTTGTCTGCGGAAGAGTTAAGTAGAAATGCTCTGAGGGTCTACGTCAGGCTCGTAGAGTCAGATAGACCTCTCGGAGTTAGGGAGCTGGCAAGAGACCTAGACCTACCTGTCAGTACGGTCTACTACAGCCTGAAGAGGCTTGAGGAACTAGATCTAGTTCGGAGGTCTGGGGATGGGTACGTAATCAAGAAGTTGGTCAACCCAGAGGGGTTTCTTATAATTCGTAGAAGACTTATACCTAGGCTACTAGTGTACTCAGCTTTCTTTGTCGGGGTAACTATCGGTGAGCTGGCCTTAGTGGTAGTGGCAGGTCTTAACCCGGACAGGCTTGTAGCTGTGATAACATCACTAATAGCCTCACTAATCCTCCTATCCGAAGGTTTGATCTCCAGGAAGAAGTACCTGTGAGGAATCTAGAGAGCCCGAGGATTTAGCTCATTACTAAAGAGGTGAAGTATTTAATGAATTATGAAACCCTCTACAGGAACATCACAACGCTCTGAAGTTGAAGAGTGTGTTTGTCCATAGATACTCGTTATCACCTCAACATACCTAGGGACTTCTACTTAGCTTACAGGACTTGGATACCCCATGGACTTGCAGGTAGTTGTTGAGTTAGGCGATGTTGGACCCCATCTACAGCTAACCTATGGGCTCGGACGTGATCCTACTACCTGGTGGGCCCTACGGGAGTAAGGTAGTAGCCCCCATAAGTCCAGCGAACAATAATCAAAAACATAACATTCCCAGTCTCCGACCATCCACTAGCATACCTACTAGTTAGAGGAGAGCTGAAGCATCTATTCAATGCTTATTCTCTTTATGTATTTATCAGCATTATTTATATGTCTGTTAAGCTAGTAACCGGTATACCCTGCTATAGACTGAAGAAGAGACCTAAAACACGTTACTGATACCTAAGTTAAATCCAGACTAGAGGACATCTTACGCGCTATCCACATCTGCACGCTACGTGGAGGAGACTTCTACACAGTTTCTACTTCCCTGTCTAACCTAGCTAGCACTGTAGTACTCGTACCTAGAGTCAAGCTCCTGTAACAGTCTTTCTAAGGCTAGCTCTACTATCTCCTCAGGCTTAAGCTTCCGCCCAACCATACTCTCAAATATTGCTGAAGCTCTCTCAAGCATCAGCTCAATCTTACCTGCTAGCCTCATTTCGACCACTTTATACACCTCAATATAAGTACTTTGTATGCAGCTTATATAAGTTTTTCCCAGCAACCTGAAGCAGAGTGTTCTATCCTGCGCCCCTGAAGTCTGTAGAGTTCTGCTGAGGTTATGTTGGGGCGTATCTAAAATATTATTAAGGAGGAAACAATTAAGAAGTGAGAATCTGAGAAGTAAATGTGGGTCTGGTATGGACGATGTAGGTAGGTACATCGAAAAACCCCTCATCCGAGGGTTATTAAGACTGCTGATCCTAGGTGTCCTAAGTAAGGGAGATTCACACGGCTATCAAGTCTATAGACGGGTAAGGGAGACTACTAAGTCAAGAATAAGCTTGAGTACCTTCTACACTATCCTTTGGGAACTTGAGAAAAGAGGTCTGATAGCTAGGTCTGGCGATAGGTACATGCTGACTGATAGAGGTCTTCTAGCGCTTACATTACTCCTAGCTAAGTACCACTATCTGGAGACAGTGGTCAAACACCTGTGAGCTACCTCTTAACCCGCTCCCGTTCCTGCCTAGTGTAAACTTTCATCCCTTTCCTCCTCATATCATGGGAGGGTCT
>JAGDWD010000011.1 GCA_023255955.1 Desulfurococcales archaeon
CCCGCTCTCACGGCCCCTACCCGTTATAGGCTTGGCGGGCCGTTACCCCGCCAACAACCTGATGGGCCGTGGCCCCATCCTCGGGCGGTTCCACGGACATCCCCGTAGAACCCTTTAGGTGGGGCCCCTTCCAGGAGTCCCCACCTATCGGGGATTAGCCCCAGTTTCCCGGGACTATCCCCGTCCCGAGGGTAGGTTAGCCACGTGTTACTCAGCCGTCCGCCACGCCCCGGTATCCGGGGCGTACGACTCCCATGGCTTAGCCTCACCCCGATAGCGGTCGGGTCCGGCAGGATCAACCGGAGTCGCGGCCGCAAGGCCGCGGGGTGTGCTAGCTGGTCTACTACGTGGTCTAGGTAGCCCCTGTCGGACCTGAATAGCCCGGGGTTAGTGCCCCGGTTTATTCAGGCCCCCATTGTATGTCAGCGTAATTTTCTCTGTGGCCGCAACCGGAGGCGTCCTTTCATTCAGGGGGTTTCACCCCCCGTCCAGTCCAGCCGCCGCCGGGAGGTTGCGGCCGTATACTTTCTTACTTAGTGAGTTTATAAGCTATACGCTGGGATCTCGAAGGCTCTTCTCATGCTTTTTTGTATTATGATGTCTCAGAAGTTTTGTATGAAGAATGTCTAATACCGACACCGAACTAATTTAGGCTGTGACATAGACTTACCTGATGAGCGGTGAAGTGCCTTAAGATGCCTGAATACTTGAGGAACTCGCTGGGGCGAGGATTTCTCGGTGTAGTAGTATGTGGAAGTGAAGAGTACGTAACGAAGAAGGTCCTCGAGCTTGTGGAGGATTGTAGTGGGGTGATAGTTGTTGGGGACTTCATATGTTCAAGGCTCCTCAAGTACGGATATACACCCAGGGTGTGCGTAGTCGACGGGTTAAGTAGGAGGACGCAAGCTGAGGCTATACCAATAACGTTCTTCAGTAAGATAGTGAAATGCTCTAACCCCAGATCCCATATATGTGCTGACCCTGCTGAGAAAATAGCTAGCGCCGTGATGGAGTCCGCGGAAGGAGAGAGAATACTGATATCCGTAGAGGGTGAAGAGGACCTCCTAGCCCTCACGTCCTTAGCTACGTCCTCACCAGGGTGGTGCGTAGTCTACGGCTTACCTGGCTGTGGTGCCGAGGTAGTCCACGTAGATAAGGAAACCGCTGAGACAGCTAGAAAAATACTTGAACTCTTTGAGGAGGTAGAAATACCTAGTGAGACCAGTCACACGACCCAGACTACAACACAAAAAACTCGGCACCTACCTTACCAGCCCCCAGCAGAGAGTAAGTAGTATAACAACACCTAGGAAACCTAGTACCCCATACTGTAGCTAAGCTATGTTACGAGCCTTAGCAGCTAGCAATAATAGTGAGAGCAAAAGTAATGGTATTCCAACTACAAATGCCGAGAGAAAAACAGCTACTACTAATAGATTTGCTATCGATATGCTGAATTTACTGAATTCGAGCTTAACTACTCTGAGAGGTTTTCTTAGAAGTAGCGATATTACTAATGAGAGAACCCATGAGATCATAATAGCATCTGAAGGGTTGTGTAAGACCTCTAAAATATTAAAGAGAATTACCGCGACTAGTACGAGTAATAATGTAATCCAGGATTTAACTCTACTAAAGTGCCCGAGAATTACAAGAGCTTGCGTAACTAGACCTAAACCTAGCAATACCAGGAACTCACCAGCTAAAATATAGAACCACGACCTAAGATCTCCGCAAATATAGAGAGCTCCACAAAGCCCCATAGGAACCGCAAGGAGACCTACCAAAACCATTAAAAATCCTATCCGTAGTTTACTAACTAAGCTATTACCGCTCTTTGAAACTCTATAAAGATGAATGAAGTATGTTATTAGTCCACTAAACAGGATTACATCTAAGAGCACATAAATTCCGGAATACCCCACATAGAGCGGATTATATTGAATAGGTAGGAAGGGCTTTATATCAGTATAAACAAGTGAATCCATGAACACGTGGAGGGCCCAACCCCCTATACTACCCAAAATAGAATTCAGAGCTGTGGGCTCCTCATAAGCTAAGTAGAGCTCCCTGAAGAACGAGTGAGTGTAGGCTCTAGTTAGGTATATTAAGTAACCCATAAACGCACCTATTACTATAGATGCTAAGTATGTATGAAGATAACCGTGAGGTGAGTATCTCCAAAAAATAATGTTATAAATTAGGAAGTCTATGTCGACAACAATAGTGGTAGCTATGAGGAAGCTGGGCCAGTAAACATATTTTCTAAGTAGGAACCCGATCAATAAACCAGATGCTAAGTGATATGTAGTGAAGGGCACAGCCTCTGTTCCCGGAAAAACGCTTTTCTAACTTTAAAATTTTTAAAATTTAACTAGTTTAAAATTTTTAAAATTTAACTAGATTGTAAATGTACTCATTATAGCAGCAAATCCTATAAATGAGCTTCTCTATTAAGCTTAGTGGAGGAGAGTTTTTGGTGGGTAGTACGAAGGTAGTTGTAGAGCATCTTGAGGAATGCTTATCTCCCTGGCTATTGAGTGAGTATAAGTACGTAGTGAAGTTATTTGGGAAATCCACAGTATTCACTAACGTTAGAGATCCGGTTACCAGAAATATTCTAAGAGGATTGAATGTTGAAGTAACTGAAAAGAGTATAGTTGAGTTAGTGACGGAGGGTGTTATAGGGCGCGTTATAGTTCTTGATCCGAGAGCTAGAGATGGTCTAAAGCCGGAGGATCTGAGAGAGGTTGATGTTGTTGTAATAGGGGGTATAATGGGGGAGCACCCACCTAAAGGAAGGACGTACGCTAGTATAACATCGAAGCTCCGCTTGAAATGCTTAGTTAGAAACTTAGGTAAGTTACAGCTAACGATAGCGGGGACAGCCTATGTATTAAGTAAAATAGCGGGGGGAGTATTACTTGAGGAACTAGACATTAAGTTCGGGTTGAGGCTCTCTGTCAATATCGGGAACTACGAGGTGTCGATAGAATTACCCTACGCATTCCCATACGAAAACGGGGTACCTGTCTTACCTGAAGACTACATGGAGGTAGTATCGAGGAGATCCACAGTCTTTGAAGCGCGGAGCGGGTGCCTCGAACAAAGCAATAATACCCCCAGTACCACATCATTGCGCTGATTTGGGTAGCCGATGACTATCTGAATTTCTCTAACCGCTTTTCTCAATCTTGTTGAGGTGGAAGTGTTTAATCCCGTTATATGTTTGTGGATCCAACGAAAGCGTTGGAATATCTCTCGGGGGTAGGGCTCTCCAGCTAATACTAGGTTTTTATGTGTCCGGCCTTATGAATCTAAATGACTGCGCGCTCCTCACAAACCTGTACCAGTTCTCTTCTGTGGTATCTATCTCAAGGAAGGCGCCAGTCGAGTTATAGTATGGTGGCCCGATCCTACTAAATAAGGTGATAACCCTATTCCCGTGGTTAAACTTATAGCCTCTGGCGCATGGTTCATGTCCTCTTACTATGAGCTTTACGTTAAAGGTCTTAGTAACCCACTCAGTAATTGGACGTCCGAAAAGCATTCCAGCTCCTCGAGGAGATGGGTAAGCCTCGTCGTTAGACTCTATGGGATCGTTCCACAGTACCTCTACTATGATATCCCTTAGCGGCTTGAACTGAGATCCTAGTAAGTAGCTCTTCAGATCCTGCGCCTTCCTGAATGTTGCGGTAGGTAGGCCTCCATGTAAAGCTAGGAAGTGATCCCTGAGGTATGCAGCCAGCGGTAACTTCTTGAAGACTTTGTCTACTATAGCCTCATATATCCTTAACCCCTCACTTATCAGGTACCTCGATATCAGTTCCTCCGGAAAATCGTGGGGTGATGGCTCAACCACATCTACCCCCTCATGGTTTCCCTTAAGTAGGATCACCGACTCAGTGTACTCTACCTTAAGCTCTAGGAGAGTGATCAACACCTCCAGCTGGTTGTTCCCTCTATCTACGTAGTCTCCGAGGAAAACCAGCTTTAGATCACCGCTCCTCAATCTATCCTCACTAAAGTGTCTAAGCACTTTCTTGAGATCATCGATGTTCCCATGTAAATCACCCACGAATATGTAGGTAACCTTATCGCTTAGCGGTACTACCTCACTATACTTCTTCAGTAAGTTCTCTAGTATATTCCCATATTCCTCGAGCCTGGACCTAAGTACAGCTGGGTCTGAAACTATCCTAGAAACTCTATCTACATAGCTACTTAGATCCATACTCCACCAGCCTCTTCCTTATTATCTCATTAACGATTTTAGGATCGGCTCTCCCCTTAGTCTTCCTCATGACTTGACCAACAAGGAAGTTAATAGCTTTCGGATCTCTTAACGCGTCTGAAACGGCTTTCGGGTTCTCTTCGAATACCTCAGTCACTATCCTCTCTAACTCCTCCTCCTCTCCGATGGTCGTAATACCCTGTCTGACCAAATCATCGGGATCCTTATCCTCAAGTACTGCTAACCTAACGTACTCCTTAAGGAGCTTTATACTCACAATACCTTTCTCGAAATACTGTACTAGCTTACATAGTCTATCCGCACTTAACCTGAGAATTCCGGTAGATAGAGGTATATCAGCTTCGTCCAACCACCTAAGAAACTCATTAACAAGTATCGAGGAAATAAGCTTCGGGTTCCCGCAAGTTCTAGCAGTATGTTCGAAGTGATCGCACAACCTCTTGTTAAGAACTAGTACCGAAGCCATGTAGTCACCGATACCGTATTCCTTAGCTATTCTCTTAGCCCTAGAATCAGGTAGCTCCGGTAAGGATGAGGCTACCCTCTCTATAAGCTCCTTCGATATCGGTATAGGAGGTAGATCAGGATCCGGGAAGTACCTGTACTCCCCCTCAAGCTCCTTCGCCCTAGAAGGTACCGTCATCCCCCGCTCTTTTATCCAGTGCCTAGTCTCCCTCTCGATAGTTCCCCCTGACTTCACTATGTTAAGTTGGCGAGTAATCTCGTAACTCAACGCCTTCTCGAGGTCCCTTGGGGAGCCTATATTCTTAATTTCTACCCTAGCCCTCCCACCTATCGATATGTTGGCGTCAGCTCTCATAGCCCCCTCCAGGGACGTATCCGCTACATCAAGGTGTTCAAGTATTGATGCGAGCTTCTCTAGGAATATTCTAGCCTCTCTCGGGGATCTGAAGTCCGGTTCTGTCACTATCTCCAGTAGAGCTACCCCGGCTCTGTTGTAGTCTATTAACGCATACTTACTGCCGAGAACTGTCTTCTCCGGGTATACTATCCTACCAGTATCTTCCTCAATATTTATTCTCCGTATCCTCACAGTCTTACTTAAACCACCTACATCGATGACAACTCTACCACCTGTAGCTACCGGTACTAGACCATACCTATCGTACTGAGATATTTGGTAGTTCTTAGGTAGGTCAGGATAGAAGTAATGCTTCCTCACAAAAACTATCTTTTCCGAGATCTTCGAGTTAAGTGCTAGTGCTACAGCTACAGCTTTCTCAATAGCTTTCTCGTTTAGTACTGGTAAAACCCCGGGAAGCCCTAAACATACGGGGCACACATTAGTGTTGGGAGGCCTATCCCTATAATTACTAGAACAACCACAGAATAGCTTCGTCCTTAAGGAGGTGATCTGCACATGTACCTCTAAGCCTATCACAACCTCGTCACTCACTTCCCAGCCACCTCTATTAAGCGAGCTACATTAAGTAACCATCCCTCAGAGAAGTGCGGCCCGAATACCTGTATACCTACAGGCAACCCACGTATGAAACCTCCTGGAACACTCAGAGCTGGCAGGCCGGCTAGGTTTATTGGGACAGTATTCACATCTAGACTATAGAGTTTGAGTGGGTCGTCAATCACCTCACCAAGTCTTGGAGGTAGTATTGGAGAAGTCGGTGAGAGAGCTAAGTCAAACTCTTTAAAGAGCCTCATAAACTCCTCGTACAGGAGCCGCCTCACCTTAGCGGCCTTCAAGTAGTACCCCTCGTAGAGCCCCTCACTGAGGACGTAGGTACCGAGTAGGATCCGCCTCTTAACCTCCTTACCGAAACCCATAGACCTGACACGTTTATAGACCTCTGTCCAGAGCCTCCCCTCTACTTCCTGAGCTAGACCGTACCTCAACCCATCGTACCTAGCTAAGTTCGAGCTAGCCTCAGCCATAGCTATTATGTAGTAAACGGGGAGGGAGTAACGTATTATCGGCATCTTCCTGAACTCGACAGAAAGCCCGTAACTCTCAAGTCTCTCCAAGGTCTTGTTAAATACCGCCATTACCTCTCTATCGACACCCTCTTCAACCATTTCCTCGATTACAGCTATCCTATACGTCTTTATGGGCCTGTCAACCACGTAGCTTCCGTAGTCTTTCGCAGCTACTTTCAAGCTTGTGGAGTCCTTAGGATCGTGGCCCGATATAACCTCTAGCATTATAGCCACATCCTCGACGTACCTCCCTATAGGGCCTATCTGATCGAGGCTACTAGCATAGGCCACTAACCCATATCTACTGACTAACCCGTAGGTAGGTTTAAGCCCTACTGTACCTGTGTAGGCAGCTGGTAACCGTATTGAGCCGCCGGTGTCCGAGCCTAGAGCTGCTGTAGCCTCACATGCGGCGACAGCGGCTGCGCTACCTCCTGATGACCCGCCGGGCACTCTCTCAAGGTCCCACGGATTGAGAGTTGGGTAAAAAGCGCTGTTCTCGGTTGTAGACCCCATTGCGAACTCGTCCATGTTGGTCTTACCTATGATTATGCCTCCAGCATTCTTTATCCGAGTTATTACGGTAGCATCATATGGGGGAATGTAGCTCTCTAACATCCTAGAAGCACATGTCGTTCTAATCCCGGAAGTACTTATATTGTCCTTGACGGCGATTAGAGCTCCTGCGAGAGGTCCTAAATTATTTGATTTCAGTAGAGCCTCCGCATCTCTCAGTACTTCCTCCTTAGGTCTCACAGTTATGTAGGCCCGCAACTGATGTTCATGTTTTTCTATCACTTTATATATCTCCTCGATATAGCTGAAGAGGAAATCAGGGTCCTCCCTTACTTTCTCTCTTAGAGCTCTTATACTTAGCGAGGAAATTAGAGAGTTTTGTGAGCATTGTGGTGGGAACATGTTCTCACAAGGTCCTCGGAGACTTCACATACCCGTTCTCGATCCTCTCTCTAACTGCACACACCTTCTCTATGTCGGTGGACTCGCCGACCTCGGCATCATCTCTTAAATTAACATCACCGAAGAACGTCGTATATAGAGGCTCTATATCTTCTGCAACCGTCAACTCGTTCACAGCGTTTATCATCTTAATTATTTTCTCTAAGTCACGTAGTAACGGCTCAATCTCGTCTTCCTGCAGATCCACCAATGCTAGGTCACTCAAATGCTTCACTAGCTTATTCCAGTCCATCTGAGCATCCAATTACACAGCAAATTCGAGATATTAAATAGTGGATATGCCTACTTATAATCTAGGTCTGCAAACATTTACGGGGGGAGCGGGATGTTTAACATAGATGAGATGTTTGAGGTGTCTTTAAGTCCCAGCGACATTGAGGCTATAGCTGAGGCACTGAAAGAAATGAAGGATCCTGTCACCCTCTACGTGTTCGTCGAGAAGGACAGGGGGAGATGTAGATACTGCGACAACACAATCAAACTCGTTGATGCCTTAGCGTCTGCTAGTGCTAAGATATCCAACCCACCTCTACTCAACTATGTAGTTGCTGAGCGTGGAGTAAACGACGATCTTTTCGAAAAGTTTAAGATATCTAGGATCCCGTCCATAGCGATGTTAGATGGTTACATAAGGTACACTGGAATGCCTGCTGGCGAGGAGCTTAGGGGACTTATCGAAACGATAATTAGATTAAGTACTGGTGATTCAGGTTTATCGGAAAAATCCATAAGGAGAATATCTGAACTCAGAACACCTGTATACATAGATGTCATAGTAACACCTATGTGTCCTTACTGCCCATATGTGGCGCTAATGGCTAACATGATAGCGTTCGAGGCTTATAAAGCCGGCAACAAAGCCGTGATATCGGACATAATCGAAGCATACGAAAATCCAGATATAGCGGACTCCTACAACATAATGAGCGTCCCCGCAGTAGCCATCAACAAGCAGCTAGCTTTCGTAGGGGTACCTTACGAGGAGCAGTTCGTTGAGCTTGTTTATGAGGCTTCTATTAGGTCCTGGGTGCGAGAGCAGAGAAGGAAGCTCTTAGAGAAAATGCTTAAGGATAGCGAATAATAATCCACAACCTACGTACTTCACTACTAAATAGTAGTTTTATGTTCTGCTCAAACCCCACCTAATCCTTAGTATTTTAGTACTCGCACGTGGGACACCCTCCTACCTCACCTTCCTTAAGGACATAGCCCGTCGTCTTGAGCCTCTCAGGTCTTATCTCGGCCCTCTCCTCCTTGAGAGCCTCCTTCTTCTCCTCTACAGATCTCTCAGATATCTTGACCCCGAAGTAGATTACCTGCTTCGACTTAGACTTATCTCTGTACACTGTGATTCCCTTACAACCTAGTCTCCAAGCTAACATGAAGGCCTCCATTACATCTGCTGGGGTAGCCTCATAGACCATGTTGATGGTCTTGCTAACCCCCGCATCAACCCACTGTTGCCATGAGGCCTGGTGACACACGTGGAACTTAGGTGAAACATCGTGAGCTGTTCTGAATAGCTCCTTGAGTTTCCTGGGGAAGTAAGGACTGTGCGCTATACTCCCTGTCTCAGCAACTAGCTTTATGAGTTCCTGCTCGTCGAGCTCGTACTCCCTCAATGCGTCGAGGAATAGCTTGTTTATCTCTATGAACGTACCCACCGTTACAACCCGTGTAAACGCTAAAGCGAAAATGGGTTCTATGGAGCTTGACGTTCCAGCTATTATCGATAGAGTGCCTGTGGGTGCTATCGACAGTAAAGTAGCATTCCTCAGACCGTACCTCAACATAGAGCTCTCGATCGCTCCCCAATCTACCGGAGGCCTACTCTGTACGATCCTCTTCACCTTCTCGGATACATCGCTCTGGGAGAGATTCGCCTCAGCGAATAACCTATCTATAGTTAGAGCTGTTTGCCAGATAGGTCTGTACAGTCTCGGATCCCAAGTTGGGAACGGGCCCCTCTCCTTAGCTAGCTCTACACTAGCCTCATAAGCACAGTACGCTATGAACTCAGCAAGATGGTATGCTAGGTAAACTGCGTCGGGAGAGTCGTATCTTATACCTAATTTCACGAGCATGTGTGCCCAACCCATAACCCCAAGCCCTATCTTCCTGGTCCTCAAAACAGCCTCCTGCAACTGCTTAAGGGGGTACTTAGCTACGGATATGACGTTATCCAGGAATCTCACAGCTATTTTAACATCCTCGGCTAGGGACCTCCAATCTATTGTTGGCTGCCCATTCTGATCCTTTACTACGTATTTCTCTAGATTAATACTCCCCAGGTTGCATGATTCCCACTCAAGGAGAGGTTGCTCACCGCATGGGTTGGTAGCGTTTATCTTACCTAGGTACCAGGTAGGGTGGCGCCTGTTGATGGTGTCTATAAACAACATGCCCGGATCTCCTGAGTCCCAAGCAGATTTAACTATTACATCGAAGAGCTCCCCAGCGTCAATCCATTTCGTTACAGCTTTCTCCGACTCAGCTATAGCCATGGCCTCATCAATAGTCACCAAGCGAGACTTCTCGAGAGGTATGGACCAGCCAGACTCCTCCAACTCTCTGAGTATAACTTCCTGAACCCACTCCTCATCCATATAGTGTCTTGCCCTAACAATAGCGTAGTACCTTGAATCATTAACCCCTATCAGACTAGTTTTTCGCGGGTTTATCAAGGGGATTTTCTGACCTTTCAGTACAGCCTCCATGAAGTAGTCGTAAACCCCCACACTTATATTGAAATTCTGGAGATTGACGTCCTTCAGCTTACCAGACTTAGATAGAACGAACTTCTCGATATCTGGGTGCCAGACATGTAGGACACCCATGTTAGCACCTCTCCTCCTACCTCCCTGCTTAATTATCTCGGTATTGACATCGAACACCCTGATGAATGAGAGTGGTCCACTTGCTACACCAGCTGTTGAGGCGACTACATCACCTTCAGGTCTTAACTCACTGAAGTCGAAGCCGCAACCCCCTCCCTGCTGGAATATTAGGGCTTGAGCTCTAAGCGCATCGTAGATTCCGTCCCCTTCATCAGTTGCTATAGCATCGCGTACGGGTATAACGAAGCATGCCGATAATATCCCGAGCTTACTACCGGCATTCATTAGCGTGGGGGAGTTAGGTAGGAATCTTAATGTACTCATTAACTCATAGAACTTCCTCGCCCAATACTCTCTCTGATCAGGTTTCTCAGCGCTTGCTATGTACCTAGCAACTCTCCAGAAAAGCTGTGAAGGGGTCTCCCTAATTCTCAGGGTCACGGGGTCCTTATTGAGGTACCTAGAGACAAGAGTTCTTAAGGAGGAGTATGTTAGTGCTAAATCCTCAGATGCGAACTCACTCCACTGTCCTTTTCCGTATACGTGGTTGTATATTCTAGCTAACACATATCTTCTAGCTGCTAACTCGAACCTGTCGTCAACTATTATCCTCTCGACGAGAGCCCTCTCCACTCTGTCAGCCAGCTCGCTAGAGGTAACAACTTTCCTCTTTTCGCTAATACCAGAAAGAACGTCGTTCAATACCTCGTCCAGGTACTTCTCAAGTCCTACAGCCTTCAATGCTCTCTCTATAGACTTCTTCAGCTTCTCCGCAATGAAAGGTTCCGTCCTACCATCAAATTTTGTGACCGAGACCTCCAGTTTCATGATCCCACTTTAAGTGGTTGTACCACCTATAAAATTAGCTGAAACACGCTTTCTGGGGTCTTCCGGGCTTTTATAAACATACTATAATGCCTTATACTTCTCAAACCACATCTCGTAAACTTTTACCATGTCTTTATTGACGCTGGGCTTTCTATTCTTAAGTACTTCGATGAAGTCTGACATGCTTATAGGCCTAGGCTCCCCCTTACCCCCACCGGACTCGAAGAGCTCTCTCACGGTCTTCATATGGGCTGCTGCAATTATCTCAACTATATCGCTCGAGGTATAACCCTCAAGCATGTCAGCGAGTTTCTCCACATCAACTGATGTATCTACCTTCAAGCTCTTAAAGTACATTCTTAACAGTGCCATCCTAGTTTCTTTCGGTGGTAGAGGTACATATATCCTTTTCTGGAATCTTCTTATGAAAGCTTCATCCAGTCTCCACGGTTTGTTTGTTGCGGCTACCACGAAAACGAGCTGCTTTGAGTTGACCTTACTCTCGATACCGTCCATCTCCTTCAAGAACTGGTTCCTCACTCGAACCTCGCCGCCTACCTCCGTGTCAAATGTTCCAAATAGAGAATCTACTTCATCTATGAATATCACCACGGGCCTCCCATTCTTTGCTAACTCCCTAGCCTTAGAGAAAAGCTTAGAAACCTTCTTCTCTGCCTCGCCAAGCCACTTAGACATTATCCCCGCTGCGTCAACACTAATAAAGTAGCCATCTATTTCACTTGCTACGGCAGCAGCTATATAGGTCTTACCACACCCTGGTGGACCAAAGAGTAGGATACCCTTCGGCCAGCCAAGGGGGAAGAGATCGGGCCTCTTTGAAGGATATATTATAGCCTCCTTAATTGCCTCCTTAATCCCCTCCATATCAGCGACATCCTCAAATGTTACGCCAGTCCTGTCCATGACTCTGAAGAGCTCGTCTATATCCTCTTGCGGGGTGCTCTCACCTCCAGTAGCGGATAGCTTTACTTTCCCCAGCATGTTCTCTATTTCGGAGATTCTCCTCCTATACTGACCTATCCACTGCTTGTATATGTTGTTAAGGCTGTGATCGGGGTAGAGCTGGAGGATTTTCTCTAGAACCTCTATAGCCCTTCTATAGTAACTAACCGCGTCGGCGTAGTTACCCTCTTTATCGCTCATGACAGCTCTAACAGCATAGTTGCGCGCTAGACCTTCGAGGTATGTTAGAGATGTCGAGCTCATTAGACGTCACCCGAAAACTATGGCTTGTTGCGGTAAGTTATCGAGATCTTACCTTGCTTCTCTAATTCTAGCAGGGCCTGAACCACGTCATCTCTAGGTACTCCAAGTTTCTCTGCTATATAGCCTACCTCAATGAATCCTCCACGTTCTCTTGCCAGGTTTAGTACGAGCTCAGCTAAGTGCTCGCTACTTATCTTTACGTTCTTAGGCTTAGATTTTGCTGGAAGTGCTACGGCTTCTGCCGTACTGTTCTTACCACTGAGCATCTCCTCTATGAAGCTGATATTCTTCTCCCCACCTTTACTGACTATCAGGTCTGGAGGTATCTCCGGGAGCTGTGTAAGCTTCTCTTCGACGGACTTCTCTATTTTACTTAGAAGCTCCCTCGCGTCAGGTGACAGAACTAAAGCATCCTCCACCTTAACCGTTATCGTATCGGCAGTGCTCGTCATAAGCTCCCTGGTCTTACTTATCGTTAATTCGAGACCTACCGCTAAGTTAGGTGCTACATCGCTAACATACTCCCGCGCTACCTGTAGCAGGGACGATATGCTTGCTAAGGCCCTGTTAATATCTGCTACCTCACCTAGGGTTTCCAACCTGAGCTTAACCTGCTCTACTATCATCTCAGTAATCATCGACTTCTTTATGTACCTCGATACCTGAGCCGCCTCATTCGCGTAGACTAAGGCCCTCTCATTCTTCTTCTCGGACTTAGCAACTAGGGCTTCGCGGACTAACTCCTTATATCTATTCATCAATCTCTCAGTGACCTCCTTAATTTCTTTAAGTATCATGTCTAACCTTACTACAAGCTCTGAGAGCTCCATACGAGCTTTCTTTCTCTCGCTCGAGGGCCTCCTAAACAGCGAACTCATAAAATTAAAAATACTCAACAATAGCACCCCATATCTAGTGCGGGGTGTCCTCGACTATGACGACAGGTATGGGAGCTTGCTGCTGTGTAGGTAGTTGTGGCTGGGTCACTGAGGTAGCTTTTATAGGCTCTGTCTGTTCTGCCTCTAACTTCGATAGCAGCTCTAAGTGCTTCTCAACGTCCTTCTTCTCATCTAGACACTTACTCTTGGCGTTCCTCATGAAGTCTATAGATGCTTTATAGGACTGCTCACTAATCTCGTTGCTCATGTAAAGCATATACACACTCGCCATATCCCTCTCGAATCTGATGATCTGATCCTCGAGATCGTTGATCCTAGCCTTCAACATCTCCTTTACCTTGGCTGACTCCTCCTTCACCTTCCTAAACTCAGCGTCAAGTCTCTTCCTCATCTCCTCATAAGCATGGGAAGGAATCATGCTCTTCCTATTAAGTTCCTCAAGGGACCTTAACCTCCTCTTAACCCTATCAAGCCTGTTCTCAACGTCTATTACTGTCACCTTCCACTCAGGAAGCACTATCAAGGCGTCTGGAGCCTTCATGAGTCTCTCAGCCTCTACTTTAATGAGCTCATAATCATTTGTAGCTATCTCAACTGCCTCAACATTGCCGGAGACGTCAGCAAAAACCGCTATTAGTTTACCTAAATTCCTCCCGTACTCATCCCTAACCACTTGACCCAGGAACTTCTCTACTTGATCTAGAGTGACCATACGCCGCACCGCGATGTTATTCTCAAGGGTTATGTTATTTAAAAAACTGATGCTTCTTGAAGTCCTATTAAGCAGAGATTAAATTGCTTGAGGTTCGGGGACTTTCTCTAGTTGAGAAATGACGTAGTTACGTATATTATTCACACCTGGGTAGTCCCGAACTAACCTACCACCCTCCAACCACTTCACTAACACATCGTCGTAACATCTTGTCGGTTTCTCATCCCATAGAGTTACCTCATAGTCTAGTACATCACACATATACACTTTCTTAGCTCCCGGCATCTTACCCCTCTTAGCTATAGGTTTCCACACCCCATCCCTAAACACCTCGACTATATCCATACTTATGTCAACCGGAGTAGCAACGGCAATGGATGTACCGACACCGAACATATCGACGAGGTCTCTAAGCTCTATTAAAGACTTCTCATTTATCCCCCCACTAACAACTATCTTTATGTTGGGGTAGCCCATAGCTTTAAGAGTCCACCTAATTTCCTCAACTATCTCCCTCATGTTACCGCGTCTACTTCTAGGTGTGTCAAGCCTAACTCCATATAGTTTATCCTTAAGAGCCTCTACGGCCTGCAACGTCTCCACCCTCTCGTCGTTGAAGGTGTCCACAAGAACTATCCGGGGAACCCCCGGCTCCACTACGTCGTTAAAAGCCTTCCACGCCTCGACATTATCTCCAAATACTACGATGAGGGCGTGCGGCATTGTGCCTACGGGTGTCACCCCCAGATACTCCTGACTAAAATATCCAGAAACAGCGTCAACACCCCCAATAAAAGCAGCCCTGTCTACTGATGGTGCTATAGCTGGGTGTAGCGCCCTTAACCCGAAGAACACGACTTTCCTATCTCGAGCTAGCTTTTTTATCCTAGCAGCTTTAGTCGCTATCGATGTTGCCTGCCTTAAAACCCCGAGAACAGCTGTCTCATAGAGACACATATCGGCGTAGGTACCCTCTATAAGCATCACTGGAGTACCTGACCTCACTAGGGTACCTTCGGGCAGGGAGTAAACATCGAGGGGCTTACCCTCCAGAATCCTCAAAGCCTCCTCAAGACCTGCGTAGACAGCCCAGTCATACCCGCGCGGAAGATCAGATACGTGTACCTCCATACGTACTCGAACTTTATCGAGACCCTTAGCCTCGAGGATCTTCCTAGTCCTGACGAAATAGACGTCTGTTATCTTACCGTTAATAATGTCCTCCTCACTTGCTATGTAAAGCCTTGGACTTCCCATACTGTCCAACCGCTACTACCTGCAAAGCTTTGATTAAAAACTACCGGGGGTGTACATGGTTAGTTCCTGTGAGCTGCTCCAACCAACTCGCTGAGGGATCCTGCTCCGACCTCCCTGAGCCATCGACGTAGTCCTGCCACAATATTCCTCACCACGGTCGATCCTCTGTAAGCTAAGGCAGTCCCTACCTGCACTGCGCGGGCCCCGGCCAAGATGAGCTCAGCAGCATCTCTCCATGTAAATACCCCACCCACACCAATTATATCAGCTGAAGTCTCACGGAAGACTACGTAGGTAGCCCACACAGCTATCGGATGTATCGACCTACCGGAGAGTCCTCCAAAGACATTAGAGAGGTAGGGCTTGAATGAGAATACGTCTATTGACATAGCTCTGACGGTGTTTATTAATGTTAAGGCCTTGGAACCGGCCCCAAGAACTTTACTAGATACCTCTAACAGTTTATCGGACACCCCTAGCTTCACTATAACAGGTACCCTCACAACTGAGGCCACTTCCTTAACTAACTGGAAGGCGACCAATGGATCTCGACCAAACTCCATCCCCCCTCCCTTAACATGTGGGCAACTCATGTTTAGCTCGATAGCGTCCGCACCAGACTCCTCTGCTGCCACCGACACGTCAACATACTCCTGAATCGAGAAACCGCCTACACTGACTATTAGGGGCAGGCCCCGATTTTTCACAGCCTCAGCGAACGGCCTGATACCCTCAATCCCTGGATTTGAGAGGCCGACAGCATTAATTAGGCTCCCATATCCGAGCTTTACTATTATAGGAGGCTCGTACCCTTTCCTAGGTTCCTTCGTGAACGTTTTTGATACTATGGCTGAGACCTCCCACGAGACCATGGTGCCTACATGCTCCGGGAGGTAGCCAAGTATTCCACTAGCATTCATTACTGGGTGGGCTAACCTTAGACCAGCTACGCTAGTTCTGAGTCTCTCATCCAAAGTGCTCGCACCCCACGATAGGGCCGTCTCTACATAGTAGTATACCGTCAATAACACAACTACCGCAAATACCTATACCACATTTAACTAAGGTCTCGGCAATCACGTAGACAGGGCCCTGATGAGAAGCTCTGAACTCTCTACAGACTTGTCTCACCATCTCTATGGGTCCAGCAACAAACACTACATCACCTCTACTTAGACTTATCTTATCTAAAACATCTGTAAGCTTACCGCAGAGACCGTAAGTACAGTCCTCACTAGCTATTGTTAGGAGCTTAAGTTTGGGGAATTTCTCTATGAGTCTAACAGCTAGCTCTCCATATCTAACTCCCCAGATACCTCTAAACCTATTTAAGTACTTCGTATAGTGAAGTACTGGAGCTATACCTGAGCCTCCCACCAAGAACACCGGATCATGTTCCGGGATGAAGCTCCTCCCTATAGGATGTGATAAGGCTATAATGTCTCCAGGTTTTTTAAGGGAGAGGGCCTTGGTACCTTCTCCTACAACCTTATAGAGGAACCATACGGTATCATTATCATAGTACGCGTAGCTAAGTGGTATTAAATCCACTCCCGGAACCCAAACCATCGCGAACTGAGGTGGTAGAGGACTCTTCCTAGGCTTCCTAAGTATTCTTCCCGCAAGCATGAAGTAGTTTCCATGGATTTGTTCGTTGGAGATCACTCTTGATGGTATGTAGCTCAATCCTCAACTACCTGCGACATTATTAACTCGTACTGCTCCCTGCTTATCAGCCCCCTAATTAAAGCCTCACTAGCTAAGCTCTTAATGTCGCAGAGAGATACTAGTTTCAGGCCTAGATCCATCACTGTTTTCCTACCACCTTGCTGTCTATTAAAGACTACGGCCGCTACTTGCGGGAACGCACCGAAGTTCTTTAGTGCTTCATAAGCTCTCTTTATTGTACCGCCCGTAGTGAGTACGTCATCAACTATAGCGACCCTCATACCCCTCACATCCCCCTCAACCTCCCTACCTAAACCATGATCCTTAGGCTCGCTTCTCACAAAGGTAACCGGTAACTCGAACATCGCTCCCATATATGACGCTACTAACGCCCCGGCGACAGCTACCCCGACCAGAGCCTCAACCCCCTCCCTCAGCAGAATAGAACCTAACTCATATGCTACCTTCTTCATATACCTAGGTATCATAGTAGCCTCCTTGAAGTTTATGTAGTAATACGACTCCAAACCTGAAGATAGCTTAAACCTCCCGAACTTGACTAAGCCTAAGCTAACAGCCTCTAAGCAGAGCTCGTGCGGCATGTGCTCACCACCTCCTTTATTTCACTAAGAATTCTCTCCGCAGTTTCAACCGGCCTATCAGATCTGAGTACGGATCTACCGACGATTTCGTAGTCAGCTCCACTACACAGTGCCGATCCGAAACCGGCACCTTGGACACCCACCCCTGGAGATAAGATCCGGAGATTACTGCCCAGGACAGACCTAGCCTCAGATACCAACTGAGGTCTCGTCGCGGGTACCACCACACCCCAAACTTCAAGCTCTTTAGCTAACTCAAGGAATTCCCTGAAATGCCTATCGTAGAATTCCCTAGAACCTTCATGACTCATCGACGTCACTAGAATTACCTTAACATCTAATTCCCTTGCTTTTGATCTCAGCACCTCTAACCCGCCACGCTTACCGGTAAATGCGTGTGCTATTACAGCATCATACCCTAAAGCCTTTATAGCTTCCAAGGAACTCGCCATTACGTCACCTATATCAGCAAGCTTAAAGTCAGCTATCCTTAGACGTTCTCCAGCAGTCTCAGCTACTTTCCTCAGAAGATCCGGACCTTCTCTGAGGAGGAGTGGTAGACCTACTTTAACTCCGTCGAACCTCGAGATTAACTCCTTCAAACATTCTGTGCTCCGGCACACCCCAGGTACGAAATCTAGGGCGAGTACTACTCCCGTATGCCCAACCTTTATACTATTGCCAAGCTTAAAAGCATCCTACCTAGGGACCTGCAAGAATAGTAAGAAACTGGAGCCGCGGCCGGGATTTGAACCCGGGACCTCCGCCTTACCAGGGCGGCGCTCCACCGAGCTGAGCTACCGCGGCCCCTAACTCTTCTATATCCTAGCTTTAAATTTTGATTAGTTGGCCGTAACTAATTAGCTGATAGGGTCGGTTTGGTGAGGAGTAGTCAGTAACTCCTACTACGAGGAGTTCCTTAAATAATCCTTAGATATTATGATTAATGCACAGATATCTGTTCCCGCAACGAATTCTTCAGCTTCCCTGAGCTTAGTTTTAATATCTGCTAGCCTATATTTGATTGATGTACTTATCCGATATGGTTGCGGCAATCGTCGTTGCCGGGTTGAACATAGTTATAGGACTCTCTACGCGCAGTATAGCCAGCCCACAGATCTCTCTACTTTTCCTACAGCCATTAATAGCTACTATATGCGGCTTCCTAGTGTCTAGATTTGGTAAGCTGATCACTATCTTAGCTGAACTCCTGTGCTTGACGTCCATAATCCTAGCCCACTCAGATTTGAACTCCATTGTAGCAATAGGCTTCGCATACATGCTCGGTGTCGTTGCTGGCTTAGTGAAGAGAAGAGATTTCTCCGAGCTAAAGCTTGAATCCCCTGTTAGCTACCATTACGCACTAATATCTCTCGGCTGCTCAGTAGTGGGTTCAGGAATCCTGGGACTCGTAAAAGCTCCGCTAGCTACTCCACTAGCTATTGCCGTAAGTAGGGGAGCGGTCTCGACCGAGCTCTTGATATCTATACTTTCCTCTTACGGGGTGCAGATATATATATCTTCCCTCTACTTTGACGTTAACGTTGTTATGCTAGCCCTCATCTCACTTCTCACGCCGTATACCCTACCCCTCTTCCCTGTACTTGTAACAGGTGGTTATGGTGGTGCCTACATCACCCGACAATACCTAAGGCTGGGTAGAGTTGTTGAAACCATCAAAGGTGCTAAAGCCCGTGATCTCGTGATCCCATATGAGAGAGGTCTGAACCGCAACATAGTGATCACCGGAGCTACTGGAACCGGGAAGTCTACCTTAGCTAAACACCTAGTGCGGCAACTAAGGGAGTTAAGCATCCCAGTAGTGGTACTGGACCCCCACGGAGAGTACTGCCACGAGGTCGGTGCTAGTGACTGTGTTGATGCTTCTGAACTAGCAGTGGACCTATTTAAAGCCTACGAGGACGACCCCCAAACCCGCTCTGAGTTCATAGCAGATGCGGTCTCGGAGGTATACCCCTTAGGTAGTCTCCAAAGAATTGCCCTAGTGAAAGCATTATCACACCTTTATAGCAGCTCCTACGGGCAGGTCGGTTTTGATCACCTACTTGAGTACCTGTGGAGAGCTGTGGATGGTGACGTAGACCTCGGTATCCCGCAGACAGTTATCCGATCATTAATACCCTACATAGAGTCGTTGAAGTCCACATTTAAGAGGCATGGCAGGAGAATTAGCGATATAGTGGACTTAATAACCGTAGTAGATCTCTCAAAGCTGAGTACCGGGGTATCGAGAATAGTAGCTGAGTTAGTGATAGACGAGCTTTACCATAGCTTCAGAGAGTTAAATAAAGAGATGGTTCTAGTTATAGATGAGGCACACAGATTCTTAAGACGGGATGTCTCGATTACGAGAGTCTTCAGAGAGGGGAGGAAATACGGTATATCAGCTATACTCATCACTCAGGACATTAATAGTATACCAAGAGATATACTACTCAACTCCGCTACCATAATCTCATTTTCAGTACCTGAGGTCTCAGTAGCTCGGTACATAGCTAAAGTTGTATCATCAGATGACCAGTCATCCTATGAAAAAGTGCTGAGAAAGCTGATGTCACTACCACAGTTTCATGCCCTAGCACATGTAGTGGGGAAGGGCTCATACGTTATTAAGCTTGAATCAAGAAGACCTTAACGTATTATCTCAGCCTCAAATTTTATAAGTTCTTAGTATTTTGATGTAGTCTGTCTCGGAGTTGATAGTTGAAGCTGATTATATCCTGCTAAGGTACTGACTTAACTAGCAGAAACAAAACTATCCACAACTAACTGTGAAACTGCTAGCCGGGGCTCTGCTATTAGAATGTGGAGGTCGGTATCGAGCTCGCACGGCAGCTAGTATTCTCATCTCCTCCCAGCCTTAAAGGACAGAGTTTATACTGAGCGAGGAGGCTTATGGCCCCCTCCTAGTAGTTTAATCCCGAATCCGGTCGTCGGACCTCCTATTCCTACTCTATAAGGAACTCGAGGTTGTAGTACCTCAGGCATCACCACTTCCAACTAAAACACGCCCCTCTAAGCTCGTCAACGATGTAGCTGTTAATACTGAGGTGGAATGAGCTGTGTAGCTGAACCTCTCTAGGTTACTGATTCATTACGAAACCGACATATACTTAAATATACCGGAGAGCTTTGCTTTATATTACTCTATGTAGTGTGAACAAGAAGTTGGGGTTTGAGTGAGCCTAGATGTGATTAGCGAAGGAGACTACGTACTGGTTTACATAGATAGTAGAAGAAGCCGTGTTGTAAGAGTTACTAGAGAAGGTAGGTTCGAGAGCGATAAGGGTGTCCTAAGCCTAGAGAAAATTATAGGTCTGCCCTACGGCTCTCAAGTTTCGTTAAGTACCGGTGTAAAGGCTTACCTGCTTAGACCTCTCTCTATAGATCTAGCAACTAAGTTTAGAAGAGTTACGCAGGTTATTTACCCTAAGGACGCAGGGTTCATGATCTTACTATCAGGGATCGGGCCAGGAAGCTATGTACTTGAAGTAGGTGTGGGATCAGGGTATCTGACATCATTCCTAGCTAACGTAGTTAGACCTGATGGCCTCGTCGTAGGCTATGAAATGCGGCAGGAGTATGCTAGAGCAGCTTTAGAGAACCTCTCAAAGATAGGGCTGGATAGGTACGTAACCATAAAGGTAGCTGATGCGAGGCGGCAACTAGAAAAACCTGGAGAGAGGGCCTTCGACGCGGTCTTCATAGATGTTCCAGATCCTTGGAACATTTACCCGAGGCTTAGGGAGGTAGCCCGTCCGTCTTCCCCCGTGATAACGTTTCTTCCTACAGTAAACCAGGTCATTAAGACAATAGAATTTGTAGAGTCCGCAAAGTGTGGTATCGATCTCAGAGTCTACGAAACCATTACCAGAGAATTCGAGCCCGATTCTACAGCCTTAAGGCCTAAGACCCTCTACGTAGCCCATACAGGATATATAGTGTTTTTTAGGTTGCTCTAACCTCGAATTCCTGTTTATCCCTAGATACCCTCTCATCGGTTTACATACATTCATTATATCCAAGGACTTCCTCTCTTTATTTACTCCCCACCAGTAACACAGCTACGTCTGATGTACATTCACTGAGCATTTTATAACAATACATGATCTGAGGAGCCGGTTCATATATATACTGACCAGCATCAACGATTATCGATAAATTTTATGGCTAAATCATATAAGATTTCTCGATTTTAGGAATTCTAACTGAATATTGACGATCTCATCTAGAGATCTCGCATTCCTATACGATTCAAGTAAATCTTTGTTAAGAGCTAGAAATGTGTTCCCCCATTTAAATAGAGAAAGTACTTTAAGAGCTTCATCGATGAAGCCTGCTATGTAGAGAGCCGCAGCGACTGCCTCTGCTGAACTTAGGAGAGATACGTATCCGTAATTAATTGGGTTACCTGCTATCAAGGCAGGAAGTATTCTTTTCGGGCCTCTCCAGGTATTACTAATGTCCTCTATTACCTTAATATCCCTCTTCCAGGAGGAGTCGACGACGGCTAGTCCGCACTTCTCTATAAGCTCCCTATCTAAGGGAGAAAATATAGTGTTAGAGAAAACTGTCAGTAAGACGCAACATCTAGGTACTTCATTTATGGATGCTTTGATAGCCAGCCCCTTCCTTACGAGTTTAAGAGCTGTCGACTTTCCCGGATCATCCGATCCGAATCTAAGTACGTAAACCTTGACGCACATTCATGTTCTTCTACTATAGAGTAGTTACAGTACTTAAATCTAGACATTAAACCATTAGATGTTTTCCACCTGAACCCGCAAAGAAAAATTCTTAAGTTTGGATAGTTGCACGCTCTAGGGCATAGGTTTGAGTGAGGAGGAGAAAAAAGAGGATATAGAAGAAACTGAGGAGGTTACTGAAGCTCTGGAGGAAGCACCGGCAGAATATGTAGTAGATATTAACGGTCTTGAAGTTATGATTAAAGTCAGTGACCTACTCTATGAAGCCGCACGTGCTCCTGATCCGACGAAATATATTGAGGAAATAACAAAAATCATCAGCACCTCAATACCTAAAGAGGAGAGGAAAAGTAGGAAGAAGGTAAGTAAGAAAACCGAGGTTAGTAAGGAGAAGAAAAGCAGTAAAAAACAGAAGAAAGGGAGTAAGAGTCGTTAAGTAGCTTTCATTACTGCGACATACTATGTTGTGCATAAGCTTAGGGTAAAAGGATATTGAGACCGAGAACTTAGATATAGATCCTGAGAGAGTGTCGAGTTAAGTGCCTAGGTTATTGGAGGTACTTTCTCTATTTTATACCAGGTAATCTCATCTCGCTTAAGCATACTTTCAGCGTCGTTTACATCTACTTCTCCCTCTATTAGAACGTAGTAGAATCCGTCAACTACAGAGCTCTCAGCTATCTTTATCACTTCATATTTTTCTTTAAACTTATTTATTACGTCCTGAGCTAGGTCCTTGTAGTATGTGGTAAAGTATATAGCTGTTTTCGAGGTGTTCTTAGACACGACGTATACCCACTCTACAACCTCTCTAAGAGCTTTAAATTCTTCATGGAACACTTCTTCAATATCCTCCAACGTCATACCTTTAGATATCTTCGTGAAGTTCTCGCGGACCCATGGACATATAAGGGATACTGTTAATTCTAGTGAAGATATGCTCACCAAGAGCGGGAACATCTTACACGCTAAAGGTTTCTCTCTCTGTATTCTGCATGCCCGATTACTCACATCATAAAAAGGGCAGAACCCGTTGAAAACTAACCTATAGAATCCTTGACCTAGACTCTTGAAGTCGAGTTTCAGACCTAGAAGCTCTCCAAGCCTACTTAGATAGAGCATTTCATGCCATAGAAGTACGGGGCTCTCCTTCTCCTCACTAAAGAAACAGCAGTGAACGCATCTATAGCATGTAAATCTACTACTCATAAACACTTCAACTCGACTTCTACATAGTCTCCGTCTCCGACTCCAAGATACTCCCTGAGGTATTTAGAGGATATTACCTCAATTATGTTACTACCGTGTTTTGAGAGATCGGGTTTGACTATTAAGGCATCAACCACACGATCAGGGTTTTTAGCCACTTTACCTAGCCAGTATCTGAAACCCCCGAATATGCTACCGTTGGATATAACGGTCTTTACGTGTTGAGGAGCACACCGCCTCTCTATTTCCTCCACAGGCACCTCCACTCTAACATTTAATGTGCCTAGATAGGGTTCCTCACCTAGTATCTCAGTTAGTATAACATAGTATATGTGCCTACCTACGAACTGCCTCCCAACTCCGATACCTCTAGTTACCTCACCTCTTAACCTCACGGCTCCTCACCTGCTTGGATATCATATCCGCGTAGTAGGTAGGTTCCGGTAGGTCGTGATTTCTAAAAAGGGTTTTTGATAATGTCCTTAAATTATCGAGGCTTACTTTATGGCCTATACTGAAGTAAAGATGTTTCCTACCTCTACTAACCACGAACCCCCCAATAAAGTCCCCGACTAATACAAGGTTCTCAGAGCCTGAGTCTACGATCTTACCGTAAAGTAAGCTCTTAGCTACACCTATTGAAGCTGTGTCCAGTACCACACCTATGTGCGAAGCTATACCGAACCTCCTCGGGTGTGTCACACCATGGCCGTCAACAACCAGGAGATCCGGCTTGGTGCTGAGTAATTCACATGCCTTAATGAGTAGGGGTGCCTCCCTAAAAGCTAGAAGTCCTGGGATGTATGGTATCCCAACCTCACCTTTAACTACTACATACTCGATGAGGTCTAGCTGGGGGTAACTCAACAATGCTGCTACAGCCAAACCGCTACTCCCTCTATAGCTCACATCAAGTCCTGCTACGTACCTCACGCTACCTACATCTATACCGGAAGTACTTACGTGCGAGGATAGAGCTACCTGTAGCTTCTTAGCTATCTCCGGGTTAAACTCCATAAACTATGCTACCGGATAGAACTTTTCGTAGGATCTACCTCGAGTTATTACAGCTACGTCGATACCGTCACCTGACACAGCATCCCTACTAATAGCTGCCTTCACTGCGTTTACGGCAAGTTTTACTGCTTCTTCCTCACTTAGGTCCTCCCTGTAGCCTCCCTCTATAATCCCTATAGCTATAGGTGCTCCTGTCCCGATAGCCGCGTAGTTATCTTCTATTAGAGAGCCCAGAGGATCCATAACGAAGAGATGTGCTCCTGTCTCGTCTATCCCACCAAAAATTATCTCAGATAGGAATGGGTAGTACTTGTACTGATACAGAAGAGTTGAGAGAAGCTTAGCAGCACCTCTCACGCTGAGTGGATAACCTACTTGGATCTCATAGGACCTTATTTCAACAGATAGCCAGCGACTTATGGTTTGTATGTCCGCGAAGAGGCCGGCAAGAGCTATCCCGAACCTATCAGCTAGTAGATAGACTTTCTTACCGGACTTACTGACAACGAAACCCCCGTAGGAGACTCTCTTCTCAGCTGCTAATACGATAGTGTCCCGCAATTTTAACCCTACAGCCGTAGCACCCGTTCCTATACGCTCATAGCCCACATACCTCCCCATGAAGTAGAGAGCTAGAAATTATAAATCGAAATACTGGTGGGCCCGCGGGGATTTGAACCCCGGACCACCCGGTATCCCATATAACCTATTATGAGCCGGGCGCTCTGCCTGGCTGAGCTACGGGCCCACCATAAAACATTTACCGACTAGAAGTTTTTAAGCGTTATTACTTTACTACCACACCCGGTTAGAAGATCCTAGTTTGATGTGGTGGACCGGCCGGGATTTGAACCCGGGACCTCTCGGGTGCAAACCGAGCGCTCTTCCGGGCTGAGCTACCGGCCCACCGAGATTTTTATGCAGGAGTGGTAGAAAAAGCTTTAAGTAATACCTCTACCCTTACTAACACGGAGGTTAGATACCTAAATAGTGCGTGCCCTGGTGCCATCTCTAAAATGCTTTTAAAGTTCCACACTATCTGCTAGTAGGTGCGTCTCTTGCCAAAGAAACGTGAGAGTAGGGGTAGGCGGAAAGGATCGAAAGGATCTGTCGAGACTGTGCAGTGTGATCAGTGTGGTAGGCTCGTACCTGAGGATAAAGCTATCTGTGTGACTAAGTGGTATTCCCCGGTAGATCCTCAGCTAGCTGATGAGTTGGAGAAGAAAGGTGCTATAATAGCTAAATACCCTGTCACTAGATGTTACTGCGTTAGCTGTGCTGTATTCCTCGGGATAATTAAGGTGAGATCCGAGGAAGAGAGAAAGAAGAAGGAGGTCTTAAAGTAGTTATTGGGAGACGAGAACGGAACGTGATGATGGTCGGTATTTCTGAGTAGTGATGTGTGACACCAGAACTGACAATCTTATCAGTAGATAACATGCTTTCACATCTACAGCTTCAGAATTCCCGGTTCGGACACGATTAGTAGCAAAATCACGTCTACATGCTTAGGTACTCTCCCTAAGATAGTTGAGACCTACTAGATGCTCTTTAATAATTATACAGCACAGAGTTAGCTTGGGAAGTATATGAACGTTAAGGTGATAGCGTCTCTTGGGCCAGCATCCGGTAATCCCGACATAATCCATAAGATGATCTCCCTTGGGGTAAGTGGTTTTAGGGTGAATTTCGCTCATGGGAACCCGGACTTGTGGTCTAGCTATGCTGGGGCCGTTAGGGATGTTGAGAAGCATGTGGGTAGATATGTATCTCTAATAGGGGATATAGTTGGCCCTTCCTTAAGATTAGGAGAGTTGAGGAACCCGATAGTAGTTAAGAAAGGGTCTCTCGTCAGGTTTTCTCTGGTTCAAGGCCCTCCCCAATTAAGCGAAGAAATTACCGCCATCCCTGTAGACGTACCTCGAAGAGTTTTTGAGAGTATATCGGAGGGGGATGTTGTGGTTATGGATGACGGTAAACTAACATTTAGTGTAGTTGAGGTGGGTGAAACCTATTTTGATGCTACAGCTCAGGTAGATTCCATAATCTCGTCCAGGAAAACCTTCGTAGTTAGAGGGAAGGAATTCGATCTACCGATAGTTGGTAAGAAGGACCTTGACGACCTTAAGTTTGCTTGCGCAAATGGCTTCGATTACTTAGGGTTAAGCTATGTGAGGAGTCCGGAGGATGTAGCTTATGTAAGGAAAATACTGGAGAAGCTCGGCTGCGGATTGAGTCTCCTAGCTAAGATAGAAACCCTGAGCGCGCTGAGGAATCTGGACGGCATTATAGAGGCATCTGATGGTGTCGTGGTCGCTCGAGGAGATCTCGGTATGAATTTAGGTCTCGAGGAGATACCCATCCTCCAGAAGAAAATAATAAAGAAGAGTAGGGAATATGGAAAGCCTGTCATAGTAGCAACACAACTACTGGAGTCCATGATAGGGAACCCTATACCTACTAGAGCCGAGGTCGTGGATGTTTATGAGGCTGTCGAGAACGGTGTGGACGCATTAATGGTTACAGGAGAGACCGCGGTGGGTAAGTACCCCCTCGAGGTAGTAAAATGGTTGACTAAGATAATTAAAGTAGCTGAATCCCACACGTCACAGCTACAGGAAAGATCTGCTAGGGATATGAGAACAAGGTTTGTGAAAGGTGTAGTGGAACTTGCTGAAGACCTGAACGCCACTCTAATTATCTACAGTATGAGAGGCAACACAGCCAGGAGAGCTTCGGCAATGCGGCCGAAGGTACCTGTATATGTGGGCGTGCCAAGCCCGGAGGTAGCGAGGAAGTTATCAATACTCTGGGGAATCACAGCCCGTGTTGTAGAGGCACCTACATATATGGAAGGCCTCGAAAAACTCTATACCTCAGTAGTGTCCGATGGCTACCTTAAAGCAGGTGATATAGCCGTCCTTAGTTACGGTCTAGTAGAGGAGTATGAAGAGGTTATTAAAATTAGGAGAGTTTCCCTCTAACCTCCTCCTCACCCTCCAGGGCAGGGCTTCCAGCTACTATCTGCTCCTAGTTCCAGGTCAGCCCATCTACGTCCTTCTAGGGGGAGGACATTATCATGATTACCTCACATCCAAAAGCCTTAGACCTAGTTACCTATTTCCTGAAAATCGTGAATCGGTTAGATTAATGTGAGTGAGTAGCTCAGTATCATCGAGATAAGAAAAGGTAGTATGTAGGATCCGATAAGGTATCTAATTATTCTCTTTCTATGAAATAGTTTGAGCCTGGATGTTAACCCTATGCCTATTGTAGAGGAAAACATTACTAAAGAAAGAACCAGGGGTAGCCCAAGACGGTTCGCAAGCTGTGTTAATATTATAGCAGTAGTGTAGGGGATCAGTGAAGTAAGGTATTTAGTAGGAAAGAGTACCTTAGCTAACCCTAGCGATATGCTTGCTCTTAGAGATATCGGTATTGCTATAATGACTGAAACACAGACTAGTATCAGACTTTCTAGGTCGTTTCCGAGTCCTAGTAACGAAGTGATTGTACTGAGTAGATTTCCTCCCAAAACATATGAGAGTAGAAATATGTAGGAAGCAGAAATGAATTTGAGGATTATCAGAGCCTTCTCTATATTAGTAGGCCTAACAAACGTTACTAAAGCCTCCTTGATAAGTACTGAGATGATTAGACCAGCAGCAAATGAGATCAGCCATGATATTACTATCAGGCTAGTAGATGTGACGCCCTGAGTAAAGTTTGATGCTAGGGAGTAGCCTAGTAAGACCGATATGTAGAGCTGACTTATAGATGTAGGATACCCTACAGCTGTTAATACGGAAATCACTGCTATGGGAATAACATATATCACAACACTATCTACCTGAGGTAGATTGAAGTTGCTTCTTTCAAGTAAGTAACCGAAGACCCACCCAGCACCACTTATTAATGCGAGGTAAGCTCTGTTCCTATATCTAAAGCAGTTAGTTAGGTTAAGTACGAGTCCCATACTGTTGATTACTGCTAGAACCATGCTAACAAGTACTAGTGATTTTAGCATTAGCATGGTATATCCTCTTAGTATGTCAGTATATTAAAGCGGAGAATATTCTAATCAGCTCTTGAGATACGTCCTGAATTTTATCTACTATAGTATCTACAGCCCTAACTATTTCCAGTAAGTGCGTAAATTCTAGAACCCCTAACTCCCTTGACTTAGAGTACAACTTTTCAAGAGCCTCGTTCTTGAGTTCATCTACAACATCCTCGATGAGATCTATATTGGAAACCTCAACCGAGGTTCTAGGTAAATCCTTCAGTACGTTTTCCAGCACCTTACTCAGCGAGTCAAGGGCTTTCACAGCTTCTCTAAGCATTTTAAGAACTATACTGTATATTTCCAGTACGGTGAGGTTCTTAGGAACCCCGATCCCAATACCGCGACCGAGCTCCATACCAAGAAAATATATCAAGTCAAGGATATCGTCAAAGTCATCTAGCAAGACATTTAAGTCAGCAGCTATAAACAGTGGATAAGCACCTTTTAAGGCTGAGGATACTAATGAATCATATAGTTTATCCCCCTCTTTCTCTAACTCGATTATTTTTGTCTTGAAGAAATCAAGCTGCGATGAACTAAGATCCAGCGGTGACGAGAGCATCTCAAGTACGTAATCTATGGCACGTTGTGAAAGAGATAGATGCTTCTTCAACTCCTCTATAAGTTCTTTCTCCCCGCTTCTAAAGATGTTTAGCTTTCTTAACATGCGAGACCTCATAATTGCTAATAAACGAGCTTATAAGCTCTGAGATGCGGAGACGATCGGCCCCTAGATGCCCACTTGGTTAGTAATAGAGACCTCCACCTAGTCCATAGAGAGACCGTAGAACTCTCAAGGGCTCTATCGTCAACAGTCCTAACTAGAGTTACTTCTTAACTCCTATCTTCTTCTTCTTAGGTCTGAGATTGCGGCTCTTACACCTCCTACACTTAGTTGCTCCCGGCGGGTTTCTAGCACCACACTTCCTACATATCAATTTATCCAGTACTCTGTTTTCCACTATCTTTAGGAGGGTCGGATCTGTCACTGGCATTCTCAGCACCAAGGTAGTTGAGGGCTTAGACTTAAAAGTTTAAATCTAGATATGTCTACGGATCAAACCACGGAGATGGTAGAAATTGAAGATACCTCTAGACCAGCTGTGTGTGAGGTCTGGAGTGCTGTGTCCTAGGTGTGAAGCACTAGTTAGGAGCGGTACTGTCACCGAGTTAGATCTAGAGATAATGAGGCTTCTTCTCAAAGCTGAGACAACCCACGACTTTAGGTTTCTGCGGGACTCTGAGTACGTAAAGTCTGTCAATGTCGGAAACGTGGTAGTTATTCAACTAAGTGTTCCTCAGCAGTGGGCAGATCAAAGAACACTCACAAAGCTTGCTAAGTACCTAGAGAGTCAGCTAAAGACGCATGTGAGGATCGTAGACTCTAAGAGTACTAGTACCAAGGAGCTTGTAAGAAGCATTATACAGCCGGCGAGGGTTTTAGGTGTAAACACTCTCTGGCTCCCGGACGGGTCTGTAGAGTACGTAGTTAGAATACCTAGATCAGATCTGAGGCACTTACCAGCACCTCAGGAGGATGTCGAACACCTTCTTTCCCAGATGGTCGGAGCAAATGTGAGGATTAGGGTGATCGAGGGCTGAGCAGGTATAGAACTCACCTCTCTTCTGAGTTAGGACCTCAACTAGATGGAGCTAAGGTAGTTATAGCAGGCTGGGTTCACTCTAAGAGAGATCTAGGTGGGAAGAAGTTTCTCCTAGTTAGAGATAAAGACGGAGTGATTCAAGTAGTGATAAGTAAGGAGCAGAAAGATCTAGTAGAACTCTTCTACAACTTAACGCAGGAGTCTACAGTTTCTGTCGTAGGGACAGTGAAGGCTGATGCTAGAGCGCCGGGAGGGTTTGAGATAGTACCGAGTGAGATAGTAGTGCATAGCCTAGCTAAAGCACCTCTCCCACTAGATGTGAGTGGTAAAGTACCAGCTGACTTCGATACAAGGTTTAGAGAAAGAATCCTCGACCTGAGAAGGGAGGAGAGTAGAGCCATATTCAAGATAATCTCAGTAGCACTTAGAGCCATAAGAGAAGAACTTTATGAGATGGGGTTCATCGAGGTATTCACACCGAAAATAGTTGCGGCAGCAACAGAGGGAGGGGCGGCACTCTTCCCGGTAGCGTACTTCGGGCGGGAAGCCTATCTAGCTCAGAGTCCTCAGCTATATAAGGAGCTACTAGCTGGAGCTTTCGAGAGGGTCTTCGAGATAGCACCCGCGTGGAGAGCTGAGGAGTCGGACACTCCATACCACCTCTCGGAGTTTATATCTGTAGACGTTGAGATGGCTTTCACTAACTACGAAGGCGTGATGAACGTCCTGGAAAGAGTTATAAAAAGAGTCGTCAAGGACGTGAAGGAGGTTGCCTCTAAGGAGTTACAGATATTGAAATATGAGCCTCCAGATGTGAGAATACCTGTGAAGAGAATTACCTATGCTGAAGCAGTACGATTGCTGAATGAGAGTGGTGAGAAGATCGAGCTAGGGGAAGACATCTCCACACCCCACTTGAGGAGACTCTCAGAACTTATAGATGAGGAAGTGTACTTCATAGTGGACTGGCCGGATAAAGCAAGACCTTTCTATACAATGCCTAAGGATGACGGGGTGTTCAGCGAATCCTTCGATTTCGTGTGGAGGAACCTTGAGATAGCTTCCGGAAGTACTAGAGTCCACAGCAAGGACCTGCTGATTAAGAGGCTAACTGAGAGAGGGTTAAACCCAGATAACTTCAGCTTCTTCCTTAAGTGGTTTGACTACGGCATGCCTCCACATGCTGGATGGGGTATGGGACTAGCTAGACTGGGACTCATGCTAACAGGTGTTAAAAACGTTAGGGAGGTTACCACGTTCCCCCGAGATAAGAAGAGGTTATTCCCGTAGTTAACTACGTGACGTACACCCTCACAATCTAAAGGGGGCACCGAGGCTCTCAATAATAACTTAGAGCACACTTTAATTCACTGAAAGCGTTTACCGCTCGGCATGCCGGAGACATTAACACCTAGGAGAGAAGGTGAAGCAGCGGGAGCTATGGAGCTACTCAATGATGTAGTTAGAAGAGAGATAGTGAAGGAGGGTTACACAGCTCTAACTAAGGTTCAGGAACTTTCTATTCCGAAGGTACTCTCAGGTAAGCACACATTAATAGTTGCTCCAACAGGATCAGGGAAAACTGAGGCTGCTATATTCCCGATACTCTCGGAGATGTTACGGCTTAATTACCTTAAAAGAATTTCTGTAATTTACATTACCCCGCTTAGAGCCCTTAATCGAGACATAATGAGGAGGGTGGAGACCATATCTAGTAGGTTAGGTATTGAGGTAGCTGTAAGACACGGTGATACGCCGGCTTCTCTAAGGAGGGCATCGAGCTTGAGACCTCCTCACATATTGATAACTACCCCCGAAACCTTCGCGTACATATTGGTTAGCCCTAAGCTGAGAGAAGCATTAAAGAACGTTAGGTGGGTAATAGTAGATGAGCTACATGAACTTCTAGAAAGTAAGAGAGGGTCTCAGGTAGCAGTTAACCTAGAAAGACTTGTAGAAATAGCTGGTAGTTTCCAGAGGATAGGCCTCTCGGCTAGCATAGGTAATGTAGAGACAGCTAAGAGGTTCCTAGCCTACGGACGTCACGTTGAGGAGGTGGTGGTTGAGGGTGTGAGAGACATGGAGATACATCTAATAGCAAACTATAATGCTCTAGACCCGTCGAAGAAGATTGAGACTGTGGCGGAGCTAGTGAGAAGACATGGGAGTTCTATTGTCTTCACGAACACCCGGGACGAGGCCGAGCTCATCGGTAGAAAACTTGCTGAACTAGGCTTAAGTGTTAGGGTACATCACGGTAGCTTATCGAGAGATGAGCGTGAGGAAGCTGAGAAACTACTTAAAGAGGGGAGCCTCTCATGTGTTGTAGCTACTTCAAGTCTCGAGCTCGGAATAGACATAGGTCATGTAGATGCTGTAATTCAGATATCATCACCTAGACAGGTCTCTAAACTTGTGCAGAGAGTTGGAAGAGCGCGCCACGGTCCTGGGAGGAAAGCACTTGGTTATATTGTCTGCGATGCCTCCCTAGATGACATAGTTGAGTCAGCTGTCATAATTAGGAGAGCTACTACCGGACTCATAGAGAGGGCTAAACCATATAAGAACCCCTACGACGTATTGATTCATACCCTAGTGGGGATGGCCCTGGAAGGTGAGTACGACTTAGAGAAGGCATATAGAGTTGTCTCTAGGTCCTACCCCTTCGCAGAGCTATCACCTGAGGAATTCAACAAGTTAGTGAATAAAGCCGTTGAGTTCGGGTATGTTAAGGTCTACGGAGGCGGTAAGCTGAGGAGTACCCCGAAAGGAAGGATATACTACATGACTACTACAACCATAGTTGATACGGCGTCATATGATGTTGTCGATACATTAACTAGGAGAACTATCGGGAGCCTCGACGAGGAATTCGTTGCTGAGTTAGAGGAAGGTGCTAAACTGGTACTAGGTGGGAGGCTGTGGAAGGTGGTTAGTGTAGATCCGGATAACAGCAACGTATATGTTGAAGAGCTAACTGAGGGTGAGGCCCTCATCCCTTCATGGATTGGTGAAACTATCCCTGTAGATTATAAGGTCTCCAGAGAGGTGTGCGGTACTCTTCGAGCTGTAAGTATTATCGGTAAAGTACCTCCCCAATACGCTTCGTTTATGAGTGAGGAGGCCAGAGACTATGTGGAGAAGGTGGTAGCGGAACATAAACGTGGTGGCTACCCAATACCTTCAGACAGTCTCATAGTTGTTGAGTATGTGGATGGTGATAGACCCTTACTTATCTTATCGAGTTGCTTAGGTACGAAGGGCAATAGAGGTCTAGCACTTCTACTACTACACCGGCTAAGCATGAGGTACGGAATAAACCCCGCCTATAAGGCAGACCCGTACAGGGTCATTATCGAGATACCGTATAGATTACCTCCATACGAGGTCCTAGAGGAGGTCTCCAATATCTTTAGGAGTGCGAACCCCCTGGAGGATCTTGCGGATGGTATGAAGAGGTCTAGACTCTTCGACTTACTTCTATTTAACGTAGGTAGGAGATTGGGGATAATACCTAGGGAAGTAGAACCCAGAGTAGTTAAAACGATCATACTTGGGATACGTAATGATGAGATAGTTGTTGAGGAAGCTATAAAGGAGGGCTTTACCCGCTATGTAGACCCTGACGTGGTTGCTGATCTTGTGAGGAGGGTTAGGGAAGGTAGGACTAGGATAGTTTCAGTGATTGGAATTAAGCCGTCACCCATAGCTATTGAGGGACTTAAAGATGTTAGGGTATATGAGAGGGTTAAAGGAGGTACTATACCGAGGAGCTTAGTTGCTGAGATAGTGCGTAGGAGGATACTTGAAAAGGAGGTTCTCTTAATATGTCTTCACTGCGGACATAGCTGGGTTTCGAAAGTCAGAGAACTTGAGGATAGGATAAACTGCAAACGTTGTGGATATGGTCTAGTCGGGGTAAGTAAGGTAGTTAGTGATGAGATAGTTAAGATAGCTAGGAAGGCCATAAGACTAGGGAAGAACTATAAGTTCAGACTTAACAACGACGAGCTAGAGGTTTTTGAGAAGTTGATGGATAGTGCTGTACTGGTCCTGGATTACGGTAGGAAAGCTGTTGAAGCTCTCACAGCCTACGGTGTCGGACCTGAGACAGCTAAGAAGGCTCTTCGATATGATGGTGAGGACTTCTACTTAAAGCTCTACGAGCTCGAGAAGCAGTTCGTTAAGACTAGGAAGTTCTGGGACTGACCTCTAGTTCGGCACAGTAAACTTTACTCAGCCCCGGTACGTAGAGTGACGTACTCTCACCGCAAGGTACCTTCAACCCGTAAACAGAGTGCCATAACCCGTTAACAAACCTCACTATCTGTCTAATAGTTCCCACATCACCTTCTGTGATGGCCCTCGCTAGTAATACTGAGGATCTTCCTGCTAGGTGTGATATAGCTTCTTTACTAACATCCAGAAATGGTTGATCCAGCTCGCCAACAGCTTTGAAGGACCTTAACTTGAAAACTGTTTCTAGACCGAGGTCTACGAGAGGCTCCCCATACCTCCACGCATAGTGTGATGCTAGTACTGGAGAGTACCTAGATGCTGATACATAACCCGGAAGACCCATCTCTAAATCTATTGACGAAGCTATTCGTAACTCATCCTCAGATAAGGAACCTGAAAGCTCCTTCAAGATCTTGTTTGTGGCTACAGTATATGCGAGGACATCGTAGTCTGAGCTACCGTAACATATCAATGAAAAACTTCGTGCAAGGAGCTTCTCCAGGGACTTCTTAAACATTAGCAGGTACTCACCTAGAACCCCTGGGACTTCAATCCGGTCTCTCCCACCTAGTAGGACTACCTCCACATACACATCCACTCTTATTTCATCCACGTTAACCATGACTACCGGGTTGTTGACTCCGGGTATCGGTAGGTGTGCTACAGGTATATGCATAGATACCTACACCTACACCCTAACATCATGATTTATGTCTAACCTGATTATAGTAGCCTAACACAAGCAATATAACACATATCACTAGAACCACCCTCATATCAAGACCTAGTGATGTTAAGCCCTTAAATACCATAGTCGAGCCCGCTAACGCGAAGAACAGTGAGATGAAGTGCCTACTTAAAACATAAATTATTGCGGTGAATATTATGAAGAGAAGTAAGAAGAGAGCCTCCCACCTCCCAGGACTAAGTAAGCCAGCTATTAAGTAAGCAGAGACCATCGAGATAGCTAATCTAAACAAAATAAAACCCGTAGCTAAGCCTATAATTACAGCTACAAACATTAGTAGAGCTGATAAAGCCGTACTCCTCCACAAACCATAGCTATAAACCCATAAAGTATATCCCAGGAAGGAAGCAAACGTTATCGATGATAGAAACCTCGCGATCTGCGACCCCCAAAAGCTCATCACCAATCCAAGAACAGTGAGAACTATGTAGGCAGGAACGTCAGCAACCTCTGTAGCCATGCCTCGATCACACTATTAACTTTAGTTAAAACCATAAATACAAACCACAGTTCTAACCCTCCCTACTAGTGGTGGGGCCGCGGGGATTTGAACCCCGGACCACGGGGGCCCAAGCCCCGCATTCTACCAAGCTAAACTACGGCCCCCATATATCTTACTAGCTAAAATGGCTTTAAAAGCGGTATATGAGAGTAGTATCGACTTCTCCCACCCTTATGAGAGGACATTCGGTTACTGAGCTCTTTAATACTTTATTTAGTCGTAACCCCTATCCTCTCAGGTGATTTTATGGATGTGGTTGCTGGGTCTAAAGCTGAGCTTAACCTAGTTAGGAGCTTACGTGATTATTTAAGTAGCTTAGGCTTCACTGTTAAGCTACATCCAGTTGAAGTTGTCTCGTGGAATGAGGTTGAGTGTTTAATAAACGGATCGATACCGTGTACAGCACAACCACCTCAAAGGTCGGCCTATGTGAGTGGGATTTTAGGTAGAGAATTTTTACTGACCCCTACTACAGGAGACCCTGACAACATGTGGATAGTCCACGGAAAAGCAGGTAGAGAAGGATATAAAGCAGTTATTTTCTATGATAGCTACCCTGACGTTAAGAAGAGAAGAATCGTATTAACTGGTGAGTTAAGTTACTCCATGAAGTCTAGAGTTAAAGATGATGTCTTAGGTGTTCACGTACCCCTAGACGTAGGGTTGAAGCTTAAGGAACTGCAGGGGAAGTTAATAGATATTGAAGTGAAAACTAACAAAACCTTAAGCGTAGGTTACAACCTTGAAGCAACATGTGGAGAAAACCCTAAGATTACTCTAGCTGCTCATCATGACAGGTGGTTAAATGGGTTTAGAGACGATGTTAATGGGCTTCTAGTCCTATTGAAGCTAGCTAAAAGATTGAGTGAGAAGAGCTCGTATTCTGTTAGGATAATGAGTTTTACAGCTGAAGAATATGGTGACCCGGAGGAACCTATGCTTTACTGGGCTTATGGGTCGAGAACATATTTTAGTAGGTATAAGGAAGTCTTTGACGATAATCTTCTATTCGTAGTTATAGACACAGCTTTTACGGAACCTGTTGAGTTGAGCTATATCGGGTTAGACGAAAGAATAGGGAGTTATATAGCTCTTAGCACCGTAGAGTCAGATACCGGTATAGCTTACACAGACGCTCTTTCGGTTTTAGAGGTAGCCGTACCCACAATAGTCTTACATAACTTACATGCCATTAAGCCCGTGTATCATTCAGATAAAGACGTCTTTATTCCTACTGTTAATCAGTTCAACGAGAAAATAGTTAACTCCTTAATGAAGCTTGTTGAGCTAGCAAACTTGAAGAAGCAGGAGGTAATCAACATGACCAGCAACTACATATTGAAACACGTAAAACATGTGGAGACAGCTGATCCTCTTAGAACGTTTAAGTGCTTCGTTAAACATATGCTACTAGTAGTCAACAAAGGATCTTACGATGAGCTTAACTCGGAGTTAGCTGTAATGGCTTGCGACGACTTGAAGAATAGAGCAGGTCAGGTGTTTACATTACTTAAGGATGATACTAAAATTACTACAAATTCAACACAATTCAAAGAGTTTTACTCACATATAATAAGAGAATTTGTGGAATGTCTGGCTTCAGATAAACGTTAAATTAGATGATATCTCTAACCAACCTAGTGGAGTAAGCATCATGACGATAGTAGTTGAGACTTGTGGTGTGGAATGTGTAACAACCGTAGAAGAATTAGTTTCTTTAAGTATGTCTTGGTTTCATGGGTACTACGCTAGATCTTGCCTAGAGGCTGGTATATGTAAAGCCGTTATAGTCAAGGTAGGTGAAGAAAGTGTTGGTTCCGGGTTATACTATAAGGTCACAATCGAACCTCAACCCCTAGGCGTCATATACTACGTAGTTGTGAAGGATGTTTTTAGGGGGTTAGGCTACGGTAAAGTTATAGTTTCTTCTATTGAAGAATTATTGAGCCAGGATGGTGTTAGATACTTCATAGCGACAACTAGAAAGGCAAATAACCCATCTATCAACATGTTTAGGAGCTTAGGCTACCTAGCTGTAGAGCTAAGCACATTAGGAGACCTCCTGGAGGTTATCAGATACATTACATGTGGATACGATGATGACGTCCTCTTAATTAAAGGGGAGCTGGTCGAGAATGTTGAAGACGTTAAACTTGTTATAAGGCAATTAATTAAGTCGAGGCGAAACATGAGTATAGTAAAAAACCTATGGGAGAGGATCTGCCACGAACCCTGGGTAAACCTACGTAAAAGAACCGCACCATAAACACCTCTAGCTTACATACTTACATACTGAAAGCTTCACTTGAGGATTAGGTTAATTAGGTGAAGGAATTTATGAATAGTATTTTATGAAGTACGTACACCCCTACACCCCGTTACACCTTAATGAAGTTGGTGGTCGGTGCCGGCTATAACCCGCCTTCTGTACTACGGCGGCATTAGACTGTGCGGCCTACCCGCACCTCACACGGCTACTCATCGGTGCTGCTCGGCCTTGCTCCCGGAGGGACGGCCGTTTCATCGCATCCACCCCCATACTCCGCGGGTTACTGACCCCCCGTTACCGGGGAGTCCTCACCGCATCATCGACATCTAGGGGTGGCCGTGTCGTTTCTGTGCCGTTGCCGCGGGTCTCCCCGCGCTCCTTGCGGAGCCTCCGTGCCGTGTGGAGGGCGGTGTTTCCTCAGCTCTCCGTAGCCGCCAGCCGGCTCCGACCACCGACGCTGAAGTGTTTCTGAAGATAATAATGTTTTAGCTGTTCTAAGCTACTAATAAAGCTAACAGCGGACCTCCTTATCTTGAGCTGACCTCCTCCCTGCCCTAAAGGACGAGACTTTCAGTTGTAATGCTTAACTACCGTAATTAAATTGATTTCATGGGGTGGGTTGATGACTAGAGGTAAGGTATTTCTTAGGAGACATCTAATGCTGAGTAAAAAGTATGCTGAGCTATTGCTAAACGGTGTGAAGAAGGCAACTATAAGGTTAGGTTATGTAATCCCTAAACATGATGAAGTAATAATACATAGTGGTGGTAAGCCTATAGCTAAGGCTAAGATAGTTGGTGTTGAGTATAAGAAGGTGAGGGAGTTAACTGATGATGATGCTAAGCTTGACGGCTTCAATAACGTCAGTGAACTCCTCAAAGAGTTGAGGAGGGTATATAATGGGCTACGCCAGGATGATGTCGTATCAATAATAAAACTTGAGGTAACTCAAAGATTTGATAAGCTTAGGAGTGATGATATGTATTACGGGATAGCTCCATCCGATATAGCTAGGATAGGGCTGAGATATATAAGAGACAGATTAAACGAAGAGGATCTCAAAATACTTGAACTCCTGGGGAGAGGGTACTCCATTAGAGAGGTTGCGAACATGTTGTATGGCTCACCACTAAAGAGATTGAAGGTGCGGAGAGCTCTCAGGAAAGCTCTCAGGGAGTTAATTAAGGAGGGAATCATAAAACCACAAAATGATTAAACATATAGAGTCCACAGAAACCCGAGGAACATGTTAGACCTGGATTTCACTTACTTCCCACTATTGAAGATAAGCTTCCAACTGTGAAGGAATACAATTAATCTCTCAGCTTGACTAGTTAATGGAATCCCTTCTTTGCGAGTCGAGCCCACTACATTCCCACTTAAACTCATGACAGCGGAGACCCCTCCTTTTCCATTCTAGATTCTTGCAGACATTATGTTTCCGTAAGATCATATTTAAGTTGATGACCAGTAACGTACTTTATACAAACTAGTTTATAATACTTTCTAAAGCATTATATTAAGAGTAATATCCCATATTGCAGTCTCAATCAATTACTTAAATCACATATAAGTTAACAGAAAGATGCTGTCATTATTCAGAGGAAAAATAAGGGTGTCCTACAGATGTGTGAGCTCTGACCCCTTCTTTGCGTGTGGAGTGGGAATAGTATCCCACTAGTTTAAACATCACCATATTTCTTTCTAAAAGCTTTTTCAGCATCTATACCTAGTAGGTTAGCTAGTGATAATGTCCATGCTATAACATCGGCTATCTCTTCTTCAATGTTTTCTGTGTCGTTATTGAGTATGGCGTTAGCAAGTTCACCTACTTCTTCGACTAGCCAGGTAAACGTTGCGTAAACACCTCTCTCTGAGTCTCTCTTAAAGAACATCTGATGCATCAGTTTCTGAGCTTCTTTTATTGTCAGCATCACGTTCCCGAGTGTTAGCTGTGGGAGTATGTATTTATATTTAAGTAAAGCTGAGATGTGTTGGTGTTAGACGCTGTCTAGTAGGAGTAGGAAAAGAAAAGAAGCTCCGATATCTCCTGCTGCAGGGCTTGTGCGGTTCTTTGAGGAAGCAGAGTCAGTACTTGAAATAACTCCTAAGCAGTTGGTGATAGTATCCATCATATTCATAATGTCTATCGCGTTGCTGAATCTACTAGCTAGATAGTTTCAATATCGTTGACCAGTACTCATCCACCTCCTTCTCTATTTCCCTAACTAGTTCCTCAGATATCTCTCTGAAACGTCCCTGCCTCTTTAGATACTCAACTATAGGCTTCCTCCTACTCTTATCAATGTATGGTCTACTAGGTGGGGATATAGTGATCTTGCCTTTCTCAGCCTCCAGTAGAACCCACATCCCCGTCTCAATAGCTAACCTAGCCATCTCAACAGTTTCTGACGGGTCGAACCTCCATCCAACTGGACACGGGGCATGTAGATGTATGTATTTGAACCCCCTCATAGAGGCTGCTTTACGTAATTTCTCTATGAAGTCTAGTGGATATGCTACACTAGCTGTAGCAACATATGGAATACCGTGGGACATCATTATTAACGGCATATTCTTCTTAGACTCAGTCTTCCCCCTCCACGTAGTTGTGGTCCAAGCTCCTTTAGGTGTTAGGGATGATCTCTGTATTCCCGTATTCATGTAGGCCTCGTTATCTACACATACATGGATTATGTTACCATTCCTCTCCGCTGCCCCGGAGAGAGTTGCGAAACCTATGTCAGCCGTAGCACCATCCCCAGCCCAGACAACTACAACCCCGTCCTCACCCAGCAACTCCTTCGCTACAGCAACCCCCTCAGCAACAGCATCGGAGGACGCGAAGGCCACGTTTATTATCGGGAACGAGAGTCCTGAGCCGGGATGCAGACCTTGAATTATAGATGTACAGCCAGCAGGTATAACTAATATGGCCCTCCTACCCAAGGCCATACCAACATATCTCAAACCCATAGTCTCTGGACAGCCCGGGCAGGCAGCATTACCTGGTAGGACATACTTCTCTCTAGGTAGATCCCTTATAGTCAACGGCATCACCATCACCTTAACGGGTAAAACTCTAGATGGTTCTCCACCCAACCCACCTCCGATACCTCATTCACGAACCTCTCACCTATCTTAACGAAATCCTCGTAATTCACGTCGAAGCCTGCTAACCCAGCTACCACATTCTTAATCGGGATAGTGACGTTCTTTCCTTGGAAGTATGCTGCTAGGTCTAGGAAGATAGGTCCCGCAGACCCAGCGGAGATAGATCTGTCTAGAACTACCACACCCTTCTTTCCTCTAGCTATCTCCAGTATCCTAGCTCCTGGGAACGGTCTTATGTACCTAACCTTAAGAACCCCGAACCTGTAGCCCATGTCCCGAAGTTTATCTATAGCTAGCCTCATATCACCGACCCACGCACCTGCCCCAATAAACAGGAAGTCAGCGTCCTCACATCTATAACACTCAACTAACCCCCCATAATACCTACCGGTGAGCTTCCCCCACTCGCGGTCAACTTCATCGATGACCTGGGTAGACCTCCCCAAAGCTTCGTGAACATCCCAACGCATCTTAGCATTTAGTAGTAGGTCCGACGGGATGTTACCCATGATTAGCGGGTCCCCGAACCTTATGGTGTAGGGTTGTCTCCTCTCAGGTAAGAACGAGTCGACCACCTCCTGCTCCGGCACCTCCACAGGTTCGACGGTGTGACTAAGAATGAACGCGTCGAGCCCCACCATCCCAGGTAGGAAGACCCTGGGGTCCTCAGTTATTCTGAAGAGCTTTATGGTCTCATCTAATACCTCCTGATTGGTCTCCGCCATAACTATCAACCACCCAGTATCTCTCTGACCCATTATGTCGTGATGATCCGTCCATATATTCCACGGAGGACCTATAGTCCTCGTGACTACAGCCATAACTAGGGGTACCCTGGCCTGGGCCGTCCACCAAACCATCTCATGCATATATAGAAGACCGTGTGATGATGTAGCTGTGAACGCTCTCACCCCTGCTGTCGCAGCTCCGTAGACAGCTGAGAGGGCTGAGTGCTCAGACTCTACTCTTATCATCTTAATATCAGCATCCCCCGAATCAACCATCTCAGAGAGTTTCTCGACTATGGTTGTTTGAGGAGTTATCGGGTATGCTGAGACTACCTTCACCCTGGAGAGCTTAACTGCGTAAGCTACGCAGTGGTTACCTGTTAAGGTAAGCTTTACCATAATCACACCTCACTAACCATCCTGATAGCTTTAGTTGGACAGACTGAGGCACATACACCACAACCCTTACAGTATACGTAGTCTACTCTCACCTTGAACCTACCACCCACATCTTCAACATCGATAACGCTATCCGGGCAGTAGAGCCAGCAGATTCCACACCCAATACATTTTCCTTGATCTATCTCAGGTTTTCTAAATCTCCAGCTACCTGTAGCTCCCTGAACCCCGATCTTAGGTCTAGAGAGAGGTAGGAGGGGGTTACCCACCTCCAATCTCACTCACCTCATGGTATGCTCTCTCCGCTGCTGTAACATTAAGCTCTGCCATACGTCCTGACAGCATATTTCTAATGGACTCCAAGACGCTGTCGAGCCTTATACCTAAAACCCGGGACAGTGCGCCGACCATTGCTATGTTAACTAGGGGCCATCCTGCGAGGACCAGCCCCAGGTCTAGGGCAATCCTAGTAGCGTTTACTGTGTACAGCTTCACCTCCCTAGAGATGTTAGGTCTCGTAGGAGAGTTTATCACTACAATACCACGATCTTTTAAGCCATCAAACACATTAACGTAGCTCATTATCGATGGATCTAGAACAACTACCACGTCAGGATTTCGAACCATAGACCTAGTCATAACCCTACCACGACTCAACCTAGCGAAAGCAGCGACAGGCGCACCACGTCTTTCAGCTCCAAAGAAAGGGAAAGCCGTCCCCCAGAAGCCGTCCCTGACTGCGGAGTCTACAGTAATGTGTGCGGCGGTGACGGCTCCCTGCCCTCCCCTACCATGGAATCTTAACTCAATCAAACTACGCTCAGCAATTAAACCCACTTACTACCCACGCAAAGCTTGGACTGAGTATTTAAAATTGTTATTATTTCTAACTAATTTTACTTATACAGTTAATATAATGTTAGTTACCTATAAGTAACCCACGTCGATAGCTACCTCCAACTCTAAAGACCATAAAAATCTGATACGTGCCTCGGTTCCCTAAATACGCAGTCAACCCCAGCTATAGGTAGCTGCTCCGGAATACTTAAGTGCTTTGCTGACCCGCAGCTAGGTAGGTAAACGCCTGGAGACAGCTCCCGCGGTAGGATCCGGGTCTCCGGGGTTAGATTCGAGGATCTGAAACCACATGAAGGGCATTTATATCCCTTCCCCTTACCAGCAGACTTCATTCTCTTACCACACTTAGGGCACTTAGGGTTCATCCTTAAGTAGCTGGTTGCTAGATCCAATATCTCAATATACTCGACGTGAAGGACCGGTTCCAGGCTACTCCAAGCTTTCACCACACCACAAAATCTAACTACATCACCTCGCCTCAGTAAACTAGCATACCGAGTTAGCCCAGTCTCTTTAAATACTACTACTCTAAGCCTCCCATAACCATCATCAACTGAGAGCAGGACATCCCCACCAACCATCACTGAGACTTCCTCAACCCTCCCAGCGACACAACCAGTTCTAAAAGGCTTGAGCTCTACGGACGCTCTCGGAATCATGTGGTCTCCTGTTGCTTGATTCGTTTTAAAAATAATCCAACCCTCTATAGGCTCCTTAAAACGTAGGTAGCTTAATGTACCCACAAGCTTCTCGGGGTCGAGGCCGCGTATGCCTAGTAGTATGGGGTCAGGTCCTTTAGGGACAGATACATCCCTCTCATTCTCATGATCATAACTACAGAAAGTAGTGTACTCGGGTATTAGGTCGAGGGATCTTAACCTCTCAACATCCACGGATCTCTCAGTCTTCCCGGCATTGAGAGGGTGTCTATACACTAACAACTCATACGTACATCTCGTACCACGCCATCCTATTGCCGCTAAAGCTCCCACACATCCTCTACTCAACCCTAACGGTAGCATCACACCCTTGACACGGTCTATGACGGCCTTCACATAATCTAAGTGGACGAAGTCCGTCAACGCCTTAAGGTATATATCGTAGAGTATGTTATCGGGATCCCCGAAAACTATCGCTACACCGACCTTAGAAACATCACCCAAAGCTCTGGAGACATAGCTCGTAACTTCATCCGTAACCTCCTCGATTAGGAGGTCCGGGGCTACATTCTCACTGACCTCCAGCTTTAACGCTACTGCACCGTTACCCCGTGTCTTACCTGGTACGGCCGGGTTTAGTCTAATAAGTAGTGGATAATCCAGGAGCCTATCTATAAAGCCCTTCACATATAACCTCTTAAATATCCTGTACAACGCGTGTGTTGTGCAGCCACCGTAGAGGGAGTCCGCACTATCTATACCTATAGCAACCTTCAAACTATTTCCTTTCGAATGTCTTACCTTCAACAACCACCATTGTGAGGGTAGACTTAACCTTAGGTAGCTTCCTAATCTTATTAGTTATCACGTCCTTTAATTCCTCGATAGTTCTTGCTCTAACTTTAACCACTATATCGTAGACACCGTACACTACACTCGCTTCAACAACTCCATCTATTGTGGAGAGCTGTTCCAGGACCTCGTCCTCCGCTCCTATATCCGTATTCAGTAACACTATAGCTGTAGCCAGACTTTCAGGCATTCTCACACCAAGATATACTCAAGCAATAGACATTTAAATCTATATCTCGGTTGCTGACCGCAAGTCTATTTCCTTGACGGAATCCCTACCCGCCTCAGCTCTAGCTGGCTCTACCTTTATATATGGTAGCTCATCACTTACATCGTCAGGTACGTAAACTAAGGATATCTCATAGTACTTCTTCATCTTCTCTATCAATAAACTAAGCCTCCCCAGGTTCTGGTACGACCTAGGGTTGAACCCTATAAACACAACTAACCTGTCCTTATCCATCACCACACCAGAACAGGTCTCAATACAGAACCCTTATAAAATCTAGAGCAAATGACCTCAACACTTAAAGAATTACGGCTCTACCTGTAGAGTACATAAACTTCGGTTCCACACTCACAGAGCGGCTCACCTAGGAACCCGTAAATTAAAACATGGTGAGAGATTGCGAGGTACTACCCTTTAGTAACATGCTTGAGCTTATTTTTTCTAATAAGCATGTAGCTTGGTGTGAATGTGCAGAGGTTACCTCCTGAAGTAGAGAAAGCTTTGGCGAAGTACCAGGAAGTAGAAACCCAGCTAGCGTCAGTAATGACTCAGAAAGGGACGGTGATATCCTATATAAGGGAGATGGAGAGAGCCCTAGGAATACTTAAAGAACTTCCAGGAGACGCTACAGTCTACAGAAGTACTGGCCACGTACTCGTTCGCGTAGCTAGAGATGAAGCCATCAAGGACCTCGAGAATAAGAAGGAGGAGCTTGAGATAAGATTAACAAGCTTAGAGAAGATGGAGGAGATACTTAAGAAGCAGCTTGAGGAGCTGAGAAACACCCTCAGTAAATACATGAAGCAGGCCCCATCAACTAAAGAAGAGAAAGAGGAGTAGCTATCCAGACACGCATTTCACGATGTTTGAAACTCTCCCAGGAGCTTCACCACCCAACCCCTCGCTACCCTAGAAGATAGAGCTTTTAATCGCGGGAGTATCAACGCTATATGCTGTAGCTAACACATCCTAACTCACGCTTAAAAACTTCTAGTCGGTAAGTGTTTTATGGAGGGCCCGTAGCTCAGCCAGGCAGAGCGGCGGATGAAGGCCGAAGCTCCAGTCCGGGTCTTAGGACCTTTCGGGATGACTTGGAGAGACCCGTAGGTCGGGGGTTCAAGTCCCCCCGGGCCCACCACATAGAGGGTGAAGGGCTCCTAAGCTCAAAGTATGCTTCTTTATTTAATCCACAACCGAGAGTCTCACTTCCCAGGAAGGGGAGGAGATCAGCTAGCACGCGAGGTTCTACTCAGCTATATAAGGACCTCTAGGGCCCAGCAATATCTATATCAAGCTCTGCGAGTCTCTAGGTATCCATACTGAGGGTTAGGGTGAAGATTAAACAAATAGGATATATCTAGAGATGCATGTCTTCTCGATTTCTCAGGTAGTCCAGATAGTTGTTGCTACGGTAGAGTATATGGTGGAGGTATTCTGGGTAGGTGTGTAGGTAGTGGGGGATTGTAGATGTCGGCTATACCTCATACTTGTGTGATCTTCCTGGGTGTGAGTTCTTGAAAGTGGAATCATGGAGATAAAATAAGCCGAAAGTAAAAGAATGTTTTTGAACTAGTCTTAACTTTCTTTAACTACTTCTTCCAAAGGTAAATTTCAGTCTTTCTTATGACATCGTATATCACAAAGCCAGAATCCTTCTCCACACCATCAATAGCTGACAACAGAGATATTCCATTTCCATAGCCAACTGCTATTCTACCCAAATTCTTTTGAGATAGCAGTGAGTCTATCACTTCTTGTGGTATTCCACGAATTACGTATTCTGCTGCTGTGGGGTTTCCGGGCCCACCAAAATTTCGACTTGTTCCGGTGGCATACATCATACCAAAAGGTATTCCAACCGATTTATATGCCAACGGCAGTTCATATCTATACATGTCCCATTCTCCATAAGTAGGTATTGATCCATCCGCCCAATAAGCTCTGCCACGCAAATAAGCATAAGGAAACTTCGCAAACTTCCATGCAAAGAAGTTTTTGTTCAAGAAATCATCTATTGTTCCCTCTTCCTCAAAAGGCCAAACTCCTGAGAACTGCTCAACCACATTACTAAGACCATTAGCACGTCTATCCTGCAACCACATTTTATATGCTACCATAGCATAATAATACTCTTCCGAATCTCTATTCTTCCATGCACTTACTACCCAATCATACATTTCAGGCAATCTTCTTACAAAAAGCTTGTATGCATTCATTCCTTCTATGATTTCATACTTATCTCTATCAAAAGCACCATATGGAAAACTTGCTAAATAAAACAGTGCCATGGTTCTATTTAACTTATCAGGTATTTCATTTTTAAGCAAATCAGAATCCCAATAATGGAAGAATACAGGCAAATTATCCCTTTCCATCTTTGATGGCAATTTATCCATATAATCATAGAATCCCAATATAACTTCCCAAACATCACTATCAGTGGGATAGTAATTCTTATTATCATAGTGCGAAGGTCTAAATGGATCATTAAACATTTGAAAAGCTATTTGCTGAATCATCCTATTTACCCACTCAAATTTCTTAGGCTGCTCTATTATATCTGGCCTTTGCTTTATTAAGTAGGCAATCATCCATGTATCTCTTGCCCTATCATAGCTTTCTATTACAATAATTTTATCATAAGCATCCCTTATTACAATAGGCTCAAAATCAACCAAATTGTTACCATATTTCTCTATTTGAGTGCCCCTAGTCAACAAATAAACAGCTTCTATATCCTCCGGCAAATCACCCTTCTTTACCGCAATTCCATAGTAAGCTATTGCCCTTACTGTTGAATTGCTAGCTATTTCCCTATCAAAATTTAACCTCAATCCTAAACTAGAGGCATAATCAATAACATCAGTTTTATAATTAATGTAGATTTTATGGCCATACATATTAGTGAAATAAAAGTTGGATATCTCATCATAAAGTCCCTTAACTAATTTGGCAAAGTTATTCGAATAAACTAATTCATCATTGGTTATTTTACCATCAATAGCTTTTTCTTTCAAATAATTGATAAAAGTATTGACATCTAAAATATCCTTGCTCTTTTTCATAAGCTCTATAAATTGCTTTTCATTAATATCCTGAATTCCATCTTCATCCAGAGGCTTGACAACATCAATATATTTTTCCAAATTTAGATCAACAGCATTCTTAACATTGGGGTTTGGCTTTAGAGGATTTGTATGGTATTTCTCTATCTCATCTATATCCTTAATTCCATCCCTGTCACTATCCCTATTCCTCCTCCAGTAATCATAGTAAGCAACCATAGCGATAACACTAACCATCACCAAACCCAACACCAAAACACCGAAATACCTCCGCGACACCACCCCAAACACCCCAACAACTATAAACAACCTCAAAAAATACTATACTAAACAATATTTATCTACATCTACGAAGCTCCTCCAGATCTAGATGTGAACATCGCGAGAACAGCTTAATTTCCTGGAAGCTTAGTTGTATTGAGGGTTCAGCAGTGAGAGGAGAGTATGAAGAGGTCCTGAGGAAGGTAGGTATTAGGGTGTTAGATGTCTACAGGTTCAAGGATAAGGATGTCGTGCGATTCCTCTACAAAGGGAAAGTATACGTAGCTGACCTCAAGAGGTATTATGATAGTATGAAACCGGAGGATCTAGTAAACACACTCCTTTCACAAATAACCTGAGCTCCAGTGGAGCTAGAGGTTATTTAATGTGAGGGATAACATGCCTTATCCTACTGCTTAGTTAACGAGCTCTTCAAGCTTTGTGTCTGCTGACTCCTTAACTCAACGAGTTTCTTCCCTATCTGCTTGACTATCTCGTACTTACTGATAATGTCTGAAGTTTTCACTATTACTATAGCTGAAGGTTTGTACCAGGTTCTAGGGTACTTCTTTTCCTCAACTTCACACTCGTACTTCAATGCTTCACAAGCTCTCAATACCTCAGCTATCTTTGGGTCAGGGACAGTAAGCTTCTTTGGTAGTTTCCTACCGTACTTCCGGCTTATGCTTTGGTCGAAATAGTTCAACCACACTCTGACTTCTTTAGCTGACATTAAGTTTACCCACTACCGATGAGGACCGCGTTAACTACCCCGTCTCTAGATGGTCTCGACGTTACACGTGCTAACCCGAGTTCGGTCTCTATGATAGCACCTTTCGTGATTATCCCAAGCCTTACGTACTCCCTGTTAGCGCTGTTTTCAACTATGCGGGAGATCTTCACCTTTCTGTAGGTTTTAGATCCAGGATCGTAGATGTTGGCGTAAGCAACTGCCTTAGCACGAACGATTATGTTGCCACCCCTCACCCTCTCCTTTATTCTCAGATCTTTTTCTCCGATCTTAGTTAGAGTTGGATAGCCTCCCAGCTCGTACTTCCTTTTCTTTCTATTAGCCCTCCTCACACCACCAGTTATCTTCTTCGAGTCATTCCCCTGGTAGATGACCACGTACCCTTACCCACTAATCGAAGATAGGTACTGCTTATTAAGCTTGCATGGGAGGTAGTTCTTAAGTACGGTCGGGGACTGTAGGTCACTACCGTTCCCAGCAACCAAGATTAGTAGTTATTGTGGGAGAGCGCTACGTCCAGCCTAGGAACACCGAGGCATCTAGACACGCTGTGTGTTACGTGCCATATCTAGGGAAACGTAAAGCTTTTAGGTTCCTGATTTCTTGGTAGTGGGTGAGGTCTCTGGTAAGACCAGCACTTAGATCGAGATCTCAGAGGAGGGTCCATAAGAGAGTGCCTAGTGGTGAGTCGAGAGTATTCTATGATAGGAGTTACTCATACGTGGCTCACTGCTCGATCTGCGGTAAACCCCTGGGAGGAGTCCCCAGAGACCTTAGGTTGATAAGGCACGGCGCTAAGACGGAGAAGAGACCTGAGAGGCCATATGGTGGGACTCTCTGCCCATCATGTCTTGTTCTAGCATATAAGGTAGTCCTACGTGGAATAGGGTGATTAAGTAGTCTTGGAGAATTTTTGTGAGCTCGGTCTCGTAGTAGCTGTGAGTGGTAAGCCGGGTAGTGGGAAGACTTCTCTAGCTAGAAGACTTGCTGAAACCCTTAACTTGAGATACGTATCTATGGGGCAGATATTCAGGGACTTAGCTAGGTCGAGGAACCTAAGCCTGGAGGAGTTCAGTAGGGTAGCTGAGGAAGATCCGAGCATTGACCGACTGATAGATGCGGCTGCTATAGAGGAAGCTAAGAAAGGTTGTGTAGTTCTCGACGGCCACATAACAGCGTGGATAGTGAAAGACCTAGCACACGTGAAGATCCTAACATACGCACCTCTAGAAGTTAGAGCAGATAGGGTAGCGAGAAGAGATCGAAAAAGCTTTGAGGAGTCTCTACATGAGATTAAAGTGAGGGAGGAGTCCGAGAAGATAAGATATATGAGGTATTACTCGATAGACGTAGATAAATTAGATGTATTTGATGTAATTATAAACACCTCCCTCCTCGGAGAGGAGGAGGTAGCTAGGGTAGCTACCGAGATCGTTAAGATTCTAGCTCAAGCTAAGCTTAAGAAATTTAAGAGGAGTTAGGGAAGAATAACTAGGAGGTGCCGGGGTGCCCGAGCGGTCTAAGGGGCCGGCCTTGAGAGCCGGTGGGTGAACAACCCGCGCGGGTTCGAATCCCGCCCCCGGCGCTACCCCCTAAGCTGGTAGCTTCATATCGACACGATGTATCTTCCTACTACCAGGCTCTTCAGGTTATCGTCCATGTAGAATGTAGAATATTACATTAGTAATTTAGGGTAGTAGAAGATCAATGGATTTAAATTATAGCAACAACTATTCCTCCGGGTGATAACGTTGAGCTTAGCCGACGTTATGAACGCTTTGTTCTTTATATTGCTACTCTACATGGTTATACATCCACAACTGCAGCATAGATATCTAGTAAGTACTAGAATATCTTTGATTAGGAGTATTGAACGTAAGTATGGGTGGAGAGTTATTACGATGATTCATAGGCAGGAGCGTATGGGATTTCTAGGATTCCCGGTTTATAGATATATTGATATAGAGGACTCCGAGACCGTGTTGAGAGCTATAAGAACGACACCACCGGATCAGCCCATAGCTTTAGTATTACACACACCCGGAGGTCTGGTCCTAGCAGCTTCTCAGATAGCTTTAGCATTGAAGAGACATCCAGCAAAAAAGATTGTTGTAGTACCTCACTACGCGATGAGTGGTGGTACACTAATAGCTCTAGCTGCTGACGAGATAGTGATGGATCCGGACGCGGTCTTAGGGCCTCTAGATCCTCAAATACAGGTAGGTAACGCAGTTTTCCCGGCTCCTAGCTTAATTAAGGTAGCTAAGATAAAGGGTAACTCAGCAGATGATCAGACCTTAGTGCTAGCTGATGTAGCTGAGAAGGCTATTAAGGAAGTCCAGGAACTCATTGTTTACCTCCTCGAAGATAAGGTGGGTAGAGAGAAGGCTACTGAGATTGCTAGGAAGCTTACAGAAGGTTACTACACCCATGACTACCCAATAACAGCCGATGAAGCTCGGAAACTCGGTCTAAACATTAATACTAACGTACCTCCAGAGATATATGCACTTATGGAACTCTACCCACAGGCATTACAGCAAAGACCTGGAGTAGAGTATCTTCCTAGACCTCAAGTACCATACTACCAACGGGGAGCTTCAGGTAGAGAGTAGGAGGGATTTCAGCTGGGGCTTCATCCTCAGAACGAGGAGGATGTTAGCTAAACCGAAACTGAAGCTTTTCTATGGTTACGTCTACATCTACTCGTAACGTATGTTAAGCAGAGCGAGTAATTGTAATTTAAGGTACTTATTTGTTATTTACTAAGCTAGACTGGGTGTTTCATTGAGTCGGAGTAGTAGAAAGCAGGTAGGTAAGCAAATAACAAGGAGGAGATATAGGAGGATTAGGTACGACCTACTGATTGTGGGTGTGGTTCTAATTATTGTGGGTGTTTTAGTTTACAACATTATATTAGCGATACAACCCCCCAACGTAGGTAGTAGCACCAGTGAAAACCCTGTTGATTTATTGAAGAAGTTCATATCTACTCAAGATCTTAATAACAGAAGTGTTGTGTTGTTGTATAAGGTTCGTGGGGATGTCCCAGCTAGCTCATTTACCTTAGGGACACTTGATTACGTGTATATCTATATAAATAAGGAGGTGGTCTTAGGAGGGAATACAACCAACACTACGATCACATACAGGTCGATAATGTATTCCGTTCAAGAACCACTGTACATACTAGCAGAAGTACTGGGAATAGCTTTCAGATCCAGTAATTTCTCGGAAATCTTCTTCAACCCATCGATAGTATCCACATGGACCAATCTTACAGTGGAGAGATATGGAGAGGAAAAATACAGCTCGAAGGTTCTTGGAGATATATCAGTCATACCCGAGCTATTCAAGTACTATAAATCCATAAACGGAAAGCTCATGCTCATTGAAGTGAGGTCCTTGAGGGCTGCTGAGTTCGGGCTTTTACCAACTAGAGTCACAGTATCTATTGATGGAAATAAGCTTGAGTTAGAGCTGGTTAACATCAACAAAGTAAGCTAAAGCCTGGATCTATCTAGAGGCTCTACCCCACCTAGCAGTGTGCTCCTTAGTAGGTAGTGTAGGAGTAGAGCTCAAAGTATGGGAGCGTTCCCCGCATTCTGTGTTAGTTACAGCGATTACGTTGCTCGATTAGCACACCCAATTAATCTAAAGTCTTGCCTCCCAACTCCTACTCTTCTAACTCTACCTGATCTACCCCACCTAGTTATTTCCACCCTAAGGGGTCTAACTCTATGTTCTTAGAAAGCTCCACTTAGGAGCTATCTCTAGTGTTGCTATGTAGTTAGTTTAAGCTTATGGATCTAGGCTTGGACTCACCCATCGACTTGAGTAGCTCTCTTGGATTTAAAATAGGATGTACTTAGGATATGTCCGCCTCAGTTTTTCAGTAGCAAATGGGGCTGTTTTATTTTTGGTTGGTGTTTTCGGGGAGGTTGTTGAGGTCTGGGGAGGTCTGTGTGGGGCTTGGTATTAGCTACCAAGCGTGTTTTAGAGGTATTCAGCTAGCTATTGAGGAGAAAGCTAGGGAGTTTGGTGTACCCGTAATCTACGTAGACCCTAGGAACACATCTAAGGTATGCCCAGTACATAAAGCTGAGATAACCTACAACTCCAGGGTAGGTGTAGCGTTAGTGGTGAGCTATGGCATAGAGACGTAGTTGCCTGCTGGAACATACCTGGGAGGTGGTGGGAGCAACGCTCCAAGCCCCTCAGGGCTAGACATAGATGTGCCCCACATACCGTTCGGGACGAACACCACCCATGACCCCACAGGTATACCCAAAACCCTGTGGGCGAGGTGGAAGTCTCTAGACACAATAAACAAACATAAACTCATATCAACGAGCATCTAGGGACAAACGGGAGGTCGGAGGGTGATCCTAGTTGGTAATAGTGCTACATAAGTGCTGAGCTAGGTGTGGAGTTTCTGCGCTTTTATGTCTGTTCTCCAAGTACCAACCGGTCTGTATGAGCGAGCCAGCTGAGCATGTTCACCCGTTAAGGCGGGATGTGAAGGTACTTACTATGAGGCTTCTCTCCGCGCTTAAGGACTTCTACACGTTTAAAGAGCTTGAAGAGGTTTTAGGTATACCTTATCAAGCACTCTGGAGGTACACGAACTTCCTGACAACACCGGAGGAGGGTACGGCTAGAAAGCTAGTGCAGGTTATAAGGGAGAAGAAGTTAATTGAGAACGCATTTGAGAGGAGCTTCGCTAGAGTAAAAAGCCTGAGCGATATTTGGGATGTAGTCAAGAACATAGGCTTCCTCGATCTAGTTGCTTTCGAAACACTGGAGCTCTTAAACGGGGAGGAAGTGGATGGAGTGCTAGCTTTCCCAGAGGAAGCAGGGGTTCTGGGCGCTATAATCGCTCACTGGGTTAGAGGTAACGTGTGCGTAACAACAAGGTCAGTATCTCTTGGGGATGTCGTCATCGAACCCTTCAGAGAAGACTCGTTACTACTAAACTTCATATCTATAAGCAGGGGGTGTATCCCGAAGAAAGGTAAGGTCGTGTTAGCGACTATAATACTGTATAATCGCGAACTACTAGAAGCAGCTGTATCAATAGTTAAGAAAAGCGGTGCTCAACCATCAGCTCTGATATCTATATTTGCTACAGGTAGTGGGTGGGAAAAGGTCGTAGAGGATCTAGGTATTTATAGATATAAGATATTCAGATATGTGTCCCTCACCCGATAAGCCCGTTACTACCTTGTGAGGTAGTAAGTGGTGCTAGATGAGTAAGATAAAACTCGATCCACATGTTCACAGCTACGTAAGTGATGGGGAGGTAAGCCCAGAGGAGGTGGTAAGATATGCTGAACTCAATAATCTAGAAGCTATATCGGTGACAGACCATAACACCTTTCTCGGTTCGTACATAGCGCTGAGGAGAGCCTCTACCGTAGGGAGTAAATCAGTCTTAGTGCCCGGTGCTGAATTTAGGACTGAGTTCGGTGATGTACTGGTTCTCTGTGAAGATATCCCAATGACGTATGTGAATAGACTTAAAGGAGGCTCTAAGAAATGTGTCGATTTCTTCCGGCTAGTGGAGTTAGCACATGTAGAGAACTGTGTTTTGATAGCGGCACACCCATTCGCTCTAATTAGGGAGGGAGGTGGTAGAATATTTGAGTTAAGACACCTGGATTGTGTTGAAGTGTTTAACTCGTCATCAGACATATTCACAAACATCTACACCATTTACGCAACCCGTAGTAAGAAGTGTAAAGTAGCTGGGAGTGACGCTCATATACTAGAGTTAATTGGTTCCTCATACACTGTGGTGGAGGTGAGTGACCTAAGTAGGGAAGAAATTATCGAGAGCTTGAGGAAGGCTAGGGTCGAACCCTACTATGATCTTCTGAGATGGATCGTTAAAATGTCTACCTCTATAACGAAGAGATTAGAGCACTCACTGAGGTTAGCCGTAGGTGGTTATAGAGATCCTTGGGAGAGGGTATATCACCTCCCTTTCTAGGAATACGTCCACTGAGAGATCATCTACTCCCTAAAATCTCCACCATAGACTGCAGAATCCTCAGACCCTTCTCGGTAACTTCGTATACCTCAAATCCATCCTCACTTTTACCTACCTTGATTAGATCAAGCCTTTTAAGGTTGTTGAGGACCTCCTCCAAGTCCTTACTGTAGTAGCCGAAGCTGTACTTAATGAAGCTGAAGTTAGTTCGTAGGACACCCTTTCTCTGCAGTTCATGAACTATGTTGTGCAGGCTGATTACGCCCTTAACTGATCTGTAGTTAGCTATGACCTTGAGGACCTCCATCTCGAGGGGGAACCTGAACTTTACCACCCCCTAGAGTCTCGCAAAGTAAAGCTCTTTTAAACACATCGGAACGTTAGTTATAAGATCGTTCGTGTAGAAATCTAAGAAGAGGTGGCGTGATCTGGCGTATTACTACAGTAGGAAAATGATGTTGAGGTCTCTCATGATAAGTCAGGGTATAATATCTCTATTCATCGTAATAAACCTCTTCGTACCTCAAGAATACTACAACATAATTATGCCGGCTTACTTCATAGTTTTCATGGCGTTCGTTTTCCTCTCTACTATGAAGAGATATAGAGGGGGTAGTGATACTAAGGAGGTAGTCTCAGGTAAGAAGATCCTAACCATAAAACAGGAAGAAGCAACGAGCCTCCAGATGAAGGACCAGGAACTGATAAGTGAGTTGAAGCCATTGCTTAAGGTATCTATGACCTCCATAATCTCGCTAGTATTCGTGCTCATATGGTTCTATGCTGTATACCCGGGACTAATACAGCCGTATTTCAACGCGAGTGGTGATATGATGGCACGTGTATTAGGTCTTCTCTTACTCTACGAGATTCCAGCGGTTATGTCATTCACAATGCAGATCGGGAGTCGTAAGCTGATCAAGAAGTACGTCAATGTTCTTAGAACTATGGAGGTCTACACTACGGGAGTCATAGGTAATCCAGGCTTCACACTGAAGTTCCCTATCCAAGGATACTCCGTAAGGTTCTGCCCTAGTAGAAGTTTCGTGGAGTTCGTTAAACTTGAGGGCGGGGTCGAAATTATCTTCAGGATATATGCTTCTGATGCTGAGAGACTGGCTGAAGTAATTTCAAGATACGGTAAGGTCAAAGTAGATAAAATAGCATAGATGTGAAGTTCAAGTACCTCACCGCTCAACTCTAGAGGTTTGCCTAGTTGCTAACAAGGACTTCACCGGTTTGTAGGATTCTTAGATTCCCCACAGGTGGTAGTTAGATCCGTTAGCGCTGGTATTCAGGGTAGTCACCAAGGTTATCATTCTAACCTTCAGGTTCGCGCTATCTCAGCTCTTATTTTACTTCATAGCTGTATCTCTTAGGGTGAGTAGAAACGTTGATTAATGGCTTGAGGGATGTCTTAAGAGGTTTGCCGGTGGACTTTCGAGAAGTTGAGGAGGTTTTTAAGAAGTTATCTAGTAGGGTTCCCGACTCTAAGCTTTTGAAAGCCCTCACCGAATCGACAAACTACCTAGCACTTAAACTTGATGATGAGGTCCTAGCAGATCTTAGGGTCAGTACGGCGGTGGTGGAGTTATTTATCTCCGGGAGGTCTCTTGATTTTCTGGTTGACTTAGGTTTTACTGATCTTTATGATGTCCTAGCTAGGAATGCTCCCTCCATAAAATCCGTCGCTATAAGTAAGGCTATCCCTTCCAGCACTCTCTACCTGGTTATCCAAGGAGATGGAGTTACCACACCAAATGTTCGCTTGATGATATCTAAAGAGCTTTACGACCTATCCTCAAGTTTCTGCAGGATATCACCGACAGAGAACACCTATAGTTTCCTGACCAGCATCTTGGAGCTGGGGAAGAAATACTTTGATGAATTCTTTAGGTCGACCTGACACCTCTCTCAGTGTTTCGGCACGATCTCAATAACGTTATTGCTAGATAGAGCATAACAAAACTATAAGCTGAAATTATTATGGCTCCAAGAATGTTAGTATGTGTTTCTAATACCTTAACATAGTTGTGGTACTCCTCACTGATCCTTATCAAGCCCTGGACTGTCTCGTTTAGGGGGCTATCTAGAGATTTCCAGATTATCTCCCTAGCTGGGATGAACTCACCTGTTTCCTCGATAACAACAACGTCATTTACTAGTGCAGGGATGAGCATGTAGAGCCCGCTCCAGAGAGTAGCTAGAATAGCCGCTACGTTGTACATTACTAGAGCACCCTTAAACTTGAACCGTTGGTTGAGTGCTAGATATATTACTAGAGGATAAGCCCATAGAAGGTAGTTAGGGTTCACTACCTTGTTGAAGGTAAGTATCGTAAGCATGATGATCAGGCTTGCTATTACTACACTATCTTTATCTCCGAAGTCAAGGCTCCTCCGAAGAATGAGGAAGACTATCAATATAATTATTAGGAGAGTTGGAAGCCACACAATATTGACTATCTTCACTACCTCCTGGTTCCTATTTGAGAGAAGTACGAAAATATTCCAGAGAGATACATACTGAGGAGGTCTCTCACTATGGAATGAGAATACGTTATATATGAAGGCATATGGGTTAGCTAAGAAGAAAGGTAGGACCACGATCGCGGTAATCGCAGATGAGATTATTAGGTACTTTGCTAAGGAGTCTGCTCCCTCCTTCCTAAAGATATAGTAAACTAAAGGCAGTAACGCAACGACTGCTAAGGGTTTTGTTAAAACCGTTAACGCCGTAGCTAATGAGGTGACGTAAAGTCCGATGCGAGGTATATCCAGGCCTACTATAGCTAGGTAGAGAAAGAAAGCAACAAGTGGATCGAATTGATATGTAGCTAGGGTAACAATCGTAGGTATACCTGCTAGAGCCCAGTAAAGAGCTTCTGACCCAAGCTTCTTCCGGAGCAGAATAGCTAAACCTACAGTAAATATTAGTAATGGTAGCTTCAGGGTAATCCTGAGAAAGTAGTCTACTGCCGCTCCTAAAGCACCCCCTATAGCGGGTATTGCCCGACCAGCAGAGACTATCGCATTAATAGCTAAATCAACTAAGTAGCGAGTAGCTATATAGATGAGTGGAGGTATCGGAGGGTAAACTACTCGGTAGCTAAGGTTCTCTAGGAGTAGAGGTACTTCATAGATCCTGTATAACTTAGTGTATCCTGAAGCTTTGACCCAGTTCTCGAATATGCTCACATCATACCAGTTCCACATACAAGCACTAAAGAATGCGAGGATCAGCATCAGGATAAGGACCCTTAGTTTAGTAGAGTTCAGCATTTTTAGCATCCTCCTCTCCAGAATAGTGGTTCTCTAGTTGTTATATGTGTTTATGTAGGGAGCGTGATCATAAGAAACCTTAAACTACGGGAAGAATGATCTGAAGATCAGCTATTCAAATATTACTAAACCATGCTTTAAAGAACTAGCATAAAAATTCCTAGGGGCGTTACCTGAGTAGATGGATACTAGAAGTAACAGATGGTAAGGTAACATCTATATATGGTAGTGCTGGTAGTGGTAAGACGAATCTATGTCTCTGGATTCTCTCATCTGTGCCAGCCCCAAATCTCTACATAAGTACTGAAGGTTCTATACCAACCTCTTTACTAGATAGATACTCACTTACCACGAAGGATTTTCACTTTACGGAGTCTCTGAGCCTTGAAGATCTGGCCACCCGGGTAGTAGATATGTTCCTAGGTGGAGAGCTCTCAAAGTACAAGAACATCTGCATAGATTCTATAAATGCTCACTATAGGTATGAAGTAGTAGAAAGACCTGATGCTAATAAGCTCCTCAACACTACCCTAGCTATCCTATCATATGTATCAGATAGATATGGGAGTAGAGTATTACTCACAGCACAGGTTAGAGAAGAAGAGAGGGAGGTTATTCCAAGCGGCTATGAGGTTCTTGAATTCTGGTCAGACCTGGTATTAGAGGTAAGGAAGTCAGGAATACGTAGGGTTGTCTCCGCGATCAAGCCTGCCGAGCTGAGAGGGAGGAGAGTAGAATTCTCGATAAGCGAGCGGGGGATAGTGTTTGAGTGACCTAGTAGAGACTATACTCGACATACTCTTCTTCGCCCCAGCCTTCGTAGCGAACGCAGCTCCACTGATTACGAAGAACTTTTTTAAGAGAAGACATCCCATAGATTTCGGGAAACACTTCATCGATGGGAGAAGAGTTTTTGGGGATAATAAGAGTTGGGAAGGCTTCGTAAGCGGGCTCTTATTCGGGATCTTAACAAGTCTTGCTTTAACACCTCTCTACCCGCAAGCACACTACATGGAGTTAGCCTTAGTTGGATTTATCGAGGGTCTAGGCGCTATGGTTGGAGACCTAATAAACTCATTCTTGAAGAGGCGGTTAGGGCTAAGACCGGGCGCTCCTCTTCCTGTATTAGATCAGATATCGTTCATTGTAGTAGCTATAATCCTAGTTAAGACTTTCAAAATAGATAGCTTCATCTATGTAGAGCTAAGTACTCTTAGATTGGTAATCGTAGCGCTAGTAGCCCTAGTCTTACACCCTCTAACTAATTTCATAGCTTACTTACTGAAGCTAAAGGAGGTTCCTTACTGACGATATTCCCGGCAAGTACATGCTGCTACAAGTATTGAATAACTTACCGCGCATCTCTTTCCGTTCTCTAAGGTGGGGATTTTAGGTCTCACTCTCCCCTTGAGGATCTAGCTCCAGACCAGATCACCTTTATTACTCCCACCAGCTCCCAGGAATTCGAGGAACTACATCAGATATTATTCCTAGGGGAGGAAGTAGACCAGAGAGTACCCATTAAAATCCTTATATACTTACCCTTTCTCATAGATTTAAGGTGTGATGTGTGAGTACGTCGACACCGGTCAAAGTGGTAGGTATAATCCTAGGTTACAGGAGAGGGTCGGGCAGGCAGTACGTGGACCAGGTTTACGTAAAAGTAGTTACGTCAGCCGAGGATATACACTCATTAGTAGGTCGTAAGGTTGAGGTAAGTGACACCTACGGAAATAGGTACCTAGGTAAAGTAATAAAGGTTCACGGTTCCGGAAAGAACGGTGTAGTTATTGTAACATTCAATACGAACATTCCTGGGCAGTTAATAGGGAGTGAGGTAACTATTTTCTAGCAAGAGTATATAACTGCCCTGACAGCAAGCTCTAGTAGCTGCCTATCGTAACCAGTAAATATTATGGAACTTGAGTAGGGGATCTCATACAATAATTCTCCATCACCTATATATGCTATGGTTTTTATGTAATGCTTTAAGACGGTGTTACGAACATCAGCTACGTTAAGACAGAGATGTTTAGTCATGTCGAGGCCGTAGAGAACTGGATGACTTCTCCATAGGGTACGTAAGGTCCCGCATACCTCCACCTTCTTCACATTCTCGAACGTGCTTAGGTCAACTACCATAGGGTTTAGAGAGTTCTTAATGACCTCATCGAGACTTCCTCCACAGAGAGCGAGGCAGCGACCTGACGCACCTAATTCACCAAAAACTTCTTCTAGTGACTTCACCATAGGGCAGTCCCCACCTCTTGACGTGAGAGAGTCCTTTGAAGGCATGGTTTTTCCATCTACCCAAGCGTCCTCAGCCACGGTAAAGCCCCGCTCTTCAAGACCGCAAAATTCTGATATCTCTGAATCGAGGATTATGGAAGACGGAGGAATAGCTAACTGCACGGACCTCCTGTTAGACCCCCACACAGTAACTATAGCTGGTTTCGTCACGAATATTGCCCTATCTAGAGCATCACATTTGAGAAGCTTCATCACAGCTTCTGTGACACTCCATCCTGGTCTTGCCGGGTACACCACAAAACCGACTCTAATCCTCAGGTTTCACCACCTAGCGTACAGGGTCTGAAGGGAAAGAACATGTCAGCCCCCATATTAAAACACTGAAAATCCTTAGGGAAGTAGTACTACCTAACTATAAATACTGAAATTGGTACATTGACTGCTACCGAGAGAGCTACCGAGCCTATGAGTAGATCTGGATTCACGGTCCGACCCCTAGCTGATATCACCACGAGATCGTAACCCCCTTTCGCTACCTCCTCCACTATCGTCGTAGCGGTCGAAGTGGTAGGGCTAACCTTACTTACTTTAACTTCGATATTTACTCCAGACTTCTTAGAGATTGATGTCAATACCTCAAATACTTTCTCTAGGGAGGCTATGGTCCCGTCATCCACTATTAAAGCTACTATAGAAGAACCATACCTTTTCGCGAAATCTATCGCAACGCTGAGAGCTTTAACACTATGGCTTGAGCCGTCAAATGGAACCATGATTCTCCTAAACATGAAACTTACTTCATAAGTTGGTTCCCTCACATACATCGGATTCACCCAGCAGTATTTGAATCAGCGATAAAAAGCTAGCCCTCTATAACTGGAATTCAACGTCCCGCATTGTTCAGAGAGAGTATGGAAATATAAGAATTGGATTATGGACTTCACCCAAAAATCCCTACCCTTAAGGGCGGAGAGGGACCGGTTACAGAACACCTTTTGTACTTAACTTAGTTTTTAATCTGTGAATAGCTGTTATCTGTGATGATGTATCCGGAAGGAACTGACCGGTGATGCTACTCCCATGGACTGAGAGATACTTGGCTATACGTTCATCTTGAGGACTACCCGCAGAAACCTACTTCACGGGATGCCTGATAAGTCTTAATGTACGTGCTAGTCCTACAGTTAGTACTACTAAGAGCAGTATGTTTCTTATGGTAGCTATCCACTGAACAGGTGAGTCTATTCCCCAAGGATTGAACTTGACCTCTAGTGGAATCCCGATACTATTCAAGAAAGCTCTCAGATCCTCATCTAAGAAGAAAAAGAACATTATAAAGAAGCTAGCTATATCAGCTATAACATACATCTTCAGACTTAACCTAGAGCTGAGAAAAGCAACCACAAATGGTGAGATTAGTAAAATCATCTGAGGTGAGAAGACATAGTTGAGGGCCACAGCTCCGATTATGGAGTATGTAGATAGCTCGCAGATCTCAACCTTACTGCTCTTGCTCGTACCATAGTAGACAGCCATAGCTAAAACTACCGCCAGTAACGAGGTTGCTAGGACAGCTAGCAGTCGATGCGCTGGGTCGAAGACGTTATGTATGAGAATCAGGTAAAGACAGTTCTCACAGTACCAACTAGAGTGATGAGATATGAAGTCCCAGAATCCTCTCGGAGCCGTAATTAAGACTATGATGTATGGGAGAGCTCCAGTTAGGAAAAGAGATGATAGAAAACTAAGCAGTTCCCTACCTCTTTTACCACCCAGTAAGTTAAGTAGCAGATACACAAATAACACGTAAGCTATCGAAACGGTCATGATCTTCGTGGCTATGGAGAGTCCAAGTAGTAACCCTGAAATGAGGTACCTTCTTTTCTGGAACATGAGTAGGGAGGCGAGAGCTAGAGATGCGCAGATAATGTCCCAGTTATATGTAGAATAAAGAATTGTTGACGGAAGTAGGAGCCAGATAATAGCTGCTTCTACAGACTTTACTGAATATATGAGTAGGGAGGTCACTAGAAGAGAAGTTATTAGAGGGATCACGCTTATAATGTAATGAATCTTAGCTACATCGATAAAAAACGTTGTAGGGTCGAATTCCCCAGGGTCCGAACCATACGGTGAGATCTTTATAGAAATACATGTGGAGATATACCATAGCAGCGCTATTAAAGGTGGATACTCAAACATGTAGTCAACATATGGAAGTGGGCATACCTTCTCCCCTCTCGATATGGAATATATCGGTTCTACATTATACCAATATCTACTATTTGGACTCCCCAAGAACCTCGGATAAAAAACCCCGTATACTATATCATTATACTTCAACCCCGGGTTTCCTACAGGTAACGAAACTTGAGGTAAGTGCATGTATGCAGATAAAGTACCGACTATCAAGGAAACTAATATGAGTGTACACACATCTCTACATCCCAGTTTACGCATCAGAGAGGTCATCAAGTTTCATTCGGGAATTAAGTGGGAACCACATTAATAAATGTTTGCTCCCTGGCCATCAAAGAAAAGCTATGTCAAGCTCTTTCTTCGCGGAAGAACTCCCTCCCCAAAGCTTTAGGATCAGTAAAGACTCTACTTCTTTTAGGGATAGCAGATACAAGAGCCATTATAGTTATAGACGTGATGTACGGCACAATCGTCGATACCTCCACAGGTAAGCCTATGCTCTGCAGATGCGGTGAGAGTACATATAACGATGAAAAGAATGCGGAGATAGGTGCTACAAGTAGTGGAAATCTCCACCCAGCTATTGATATAGCGTAGGCAAACCAACCGTGGTTCAGTCCCTGACCTTGGGACCACCCACCAATCCTCCACAACGTAAATAGAGCTCCTCCCAGACCTATAAGTGACCCTCCCAACAGTCCTGAGAGGAACCTAATGTACGTTACGTTCACACCGACTTGGCTAGCTACTCTAGGATCCTCCCCAACAGCTCTAATGAATACCCCTAGCTTAAGCCTGTAGAGTAGTACATGTATAAAAGTAACCACGATCGCTATAAATATATACGCTAAGACCGAGCTCTCGATGGTCATGCCTATGTAGTCTACCCTAACTCTATGGATACTGAACACTAACCTCCCAATATTACCTACTATAGCTCCCAATCCGTAACCTGCGAACATGAATGAGAGACCTATAGCTCCCTGACTCACAGGTAGGACCGTGATCAAAGACGTAAAGATAGAGTACATTAAGGCTATAGATAGTACTGTAAGAGCTATGGATAGGAACGTGGGAAGCTCTCCCGGGCCTAGGTACTGGGAAATGAGTATAGCGTATGTGTATGACATAGCGGAGCTTAAGACGAAGAATCCGTCAATAGCTATATTTAGGATGCCCGACCTCTCAATCAGTAAGTTCCCTAGGGAGGTTAGAGTGTAGACAATGTATGCCGGTGCTAATGCCGTAATAAACCAGCTTAGGATTTCCATCATGTTTTTATCACCAGCTTAATGGAGTATTCTTTTAGAACCCTAACTATTGTGTAAACTACGAGGGTAACCCCGATAAGGACTAATGAGATAGCGTAAGCAGACAGCCCTGGTGGTAGTAACCCTTTTAAAAGCATCTGCATCCGGTAGCCGAAACTATTTAATGATGCCACGATTAGAGCTGAAATTAGGACATACCGTATATTTCTGAAGGACAGCCAAGCAACTAGGATCGCAGTATAGCCGTAGAAGCCTGTCTTCCCGTCACCTATATTGTACGGTAACCGAAAATCATAGCCTAAAAGCCTCAACGACCCTGCTAACCCTGCTATGAAGCCGCTGAGGGTAGCTGTTAGGAGCGTTACGACCTTATCGTCGTAACCAGAGGACTTGAGCGCTACAGGGTTAGTACCCAAAAACTTTATCTTAAGCCCGAGCGTTGTATGCTCTAGGAGTACGTACGCGAAGACCGTAATAAGAACTATTGCGGCAAGGACCTCATATCTCAGCATTTCTAGGCCTGGTATAGTAGTTAATCGTGCTGATTCAGGTATCTGATCCGTTCTTATATAGCCATATGTGTACTTCCCTTTCCAGGGACCTGCCGTTAAATAATCTGAAATACTGTAAGCTATGTAGTTCATCAAGAGCAGAACCGGTACTTCCGTGACTTTAGCGTACGCCTTAAGTGCTCCGGGTATTAAGGACCAAAACGCTCCAAGCACCCCTCCAAAGATCACCACCACAACCTTCGTTAGGGTGGCAAGCAACACATTATCTTGAGTGAAGATAGAATTTAAAGGTGAGAACATGGTGAGGAAGATAGCTCCCAACATACCCATAACATACTGTCCCTCAGCCCCGACATTCCAGAAAGAACCATAGAAACCTATTGTTATAGCTGTCCCAATCATTGCTAGGAAGACGAACGGCTCTAAAAGCCCTGTATAGGAGGTGATAGTCTGGTAAAACGTTCCGAAGAAGCTAATAATGTCTATACCCATAGTAATCCATATGATTACATACGATATTAGGAGGCCCAGTACTAAGGACCCCGATATAACGACCGGGGTCGACATAAGTATGTTCTGCTTTGTGCGCCTAGTAACTACAAAGCCTACTCTAACCAACTACATCACCATAAGCTTCTCCACGGTCTCCCTATCAACACTTTCTCTCTCGAACAGCCCAACTATCTTACCTGAGCTTATTACGGCCACCTTATCACTTACTGCTAATATCTCATCAAGACTCTCACTAATATAAACCACCGCGATGTTGTCGCGCCTCGCAAGCATTCTTATAGTATTAAGGAACGTCTCCGAGAACATCTCATCAAGAGACCTCGTGGCATTGTAGGCAATAAGCATCTTCTTTGAGAGCTCAAGCTCTCTTGCTATAGCAAGCCTCATCACGTTACCCCCTGAGAGAACCTTCACGAGGGCCTTAGGAGAGGACACTGAAATCCCGTAGATGTTCATAAACTCCCTTACCTTCGTAGCCAGGGAACCCCATCGAATTAGGAAATTGTTACTAGAAGCTATTGCCACGTTCTCGACCAGGCTGAGATCTCCGGAGAAGCTGTAGTATAAGGGAGCCTCAGGTATGAAGCCCACCCCAGCAGTTCTTATGGCCTTAACTCCTCTATTAGTAACTTCAGCCCCATCTAGGTAGTAATGCCCCCTCTTAATGCTCCTAAGACCTACTAAAACCTCAGCCAGCTCTTTCTGTCCGTTACCTGAAATACCAGCTACTCCTAAGACTTCTCCCCGGTTAATTTTTAGAGACAGCCCCCTCAGAGCTATGTTACCGCTATCATCATTAGCCCAAATATTATCTAACCTTGCTAGCTCTACTTTCTCTCTTCTATTACTTGCTAAAGTATAATTCTCTAAATGCTCTTTCCTGGTAGGAAGGGCTCTTTCACCGAACATAAGTTTTCTTATCAAGTCTACATCAAATTCCTCCCTCTCTAAAGTCTTCGCTACCACTCCTGAACGTAGTATGGTTATTCTATCAGCTACCTCGACAGCCTCACTGATCTTGTGCGTTATTAAGATTATGGTTCTTCCCTCATCCTTCATATGCCGCATATACCTATAGAACGACTCTCTCACTACTTTTGGTAGGTATGTAGTTACTTCATCAACTATCAGTATCTTAGCACCTAGGAGAGATGCCTTTACTAGCTCTACTATCTGTTTCTGGGTGTAGCTAAGCCTGGAAACCTCGGTATCAGGATCTATCTGGTAACCTAGCTTGGATACCTCCTCATTCACTATCTCTCTTACTTTATCTACTTTAGTTAGCAGCCCGAGGGATTTAGATACTAGAAGTATGTTTTCAGTTACCGTTAAGTTCTCGATTAAGCTAGGGTTTTGGGGGATATAGAAGATACCGTACCTAATAGCGTCAGCTGGGCTTGTAAACCTCACAGACCTACCTTCAATCTCTATACTACCACTATCTGGTGAGTATATGCCTGCGATTACCTTAGCTAGGGTTGATTTCCCGGAACCGTTCTCACCAAGAAGGGAACGTATTTCCCCAGAATAAAGCTCTAGGGAGACCCCATCTAGAGCTACAACTCCCGGAAACTTCTTAACTATATTTGAAATACGGAGAACTGTTTGATTACCCAAAAAACTCATTTTAAGTTCACTCCTTACCTAGTTCCCAGGTACTTTACCCAGCTTACAAACCAGTCCATATTCCATAGATCGTGATGACCCAGCCTCTTACCAGCGGCGATAGACACTGTTGTCGCCTTCTTGCAGTACTCGGTGAACGCCTTCTCTCCTGTGTACAAACACCAACCATCTAAAGGTCCTGTAAACGGGTCGAAGATAGCTGAGACAAGATACTTCTTCTCTTTACCCCCTATGTCTATATACGTCACATTCTCCAATCCGTGAGTCAGAGCTGAGAACTGTAGTGGTAGGAGAAGGGCGGCATACTTCATCTGCTCGTACCTCCTTAGCACGAGATCGTACACTGAGAGCATCTCTCCAGTTAGTTTGTCCCTCACATAAATACCCTTAAGCTCTGCTACGAACTTCGGGTTAACCATCATCACACTTCCATTCTCGAATACATGAGCTCCAAGCTCGACAGCTCCACTATTAAGGAGGTACCAGTAATCAACGTTATTAAGGTTTGTTGGGTTTAGGACACCGCTCTTTATCTTAATCAATATGTCAGCATATATTACCTCCCACCTAACGAGCTGGCCCGAAACTACGACATCGGGACCGTACTCATACATAGGTCCATAATGACCGAATACATATATCTGCTTCCCCTTCCTATACAGATCCTGTGCGTATTCAACTATAGCTGAGGTATCCTCAGTAAATGCTACGACATCAACTCCAACCACATCAACTAAGTACCTTACCGCGTCAACAGCCTTATCAGGCGCGACCCAAGCACCTAACTCAACAACATATACCTCTATGTTCTTACCTAACTGCTCCCCAACTTCCTTAGCACCTATAGCGAAAGCGTTTATGTGTCTTATCACTTCAGGAATGGTGAAAGCTGCTACGTACCCTATCTTACCGGTCTTAGTTAGAGCACCTGCCATAAGGCCGTTCAAGTAGTAGACTTGGTAGAGGTCTGCGAAGTACGTACCTAGGTTCTCCCTCCTCATATAACCGCTACAGTGGAAGAACATAACGTTGGGGTACTTCTTCGAAGCTTCGTAGGTCTTTTCCATGAATTCGAAAGATGTTGTAAATATCACTGAGTATCCTGCTCTAACAAGTTCATCTATACGTGATAGTAGCTCCGCCTCGCTTACGCTTTCATAGTATGTGGTCTCCAACCAAGAACTGAATAACTTCTCAACAACTCTCCTTCCTAGATCATGCATATACGACCATCCTAAATCACCTATAGGTCCAACGTATATCCAGGCAGCTTTGATCTTCTCGGGAGGTATTATGTATGGTGCTACTGTAGTAGTGACAGTACTGACTCTAGTTACTGTCTGAGTTAATGTAGCACCAGCTGGCACTGTAACTGTAGTAGGAGGTGGTACGCTACTACTACCTACGAAATACCCAACCACCCCCGCTACTATTACTAATATGATTAGCACAGCGTAAAGAGTTTCCTGCTTAGGCATACGTGTTACCCCAGACTAGTTTTATTGTAAAGCTTATAAAACTTCTTTAGTTTAATCAATTATAATACCAGGAAATTTTAACGAAAATTATGTTAAAAACTACTGACTATCTAAAGACACGAGAGTTCTCCACCTCGTAATTACTAAATCCTCGTCCAGTGCTCGAAGATTTATTGCTTTCTTGGGGCAGATAATCTCGCAGCCCTTACAGTAGATACACCTACCTTCATCTACCTCAAGTCGAGATCCAACTACTTGAAAGACTCCTGTAGGGCAGAGCTGTTCACATAGCCCACACAGATCGCAACTCTCTGAGACCTCAACCTTTACTTTCAACTTGCTTTAACCTCATGTACTCCTCCATCTTGGACCTAATGAGAGACGCTAGCTTCTCCATATCAACGGATCTAACTCCCGAGCTTGTAATAGCGTAAGGTATCCAGAATGGGTTTGTAGGAACACCTCTTAGTTTTTTCACCAGTAACTCTTTGAGAGGTATCCCGATACTCCTAAGCTCTTCATTTATCCTGGTGTAGATAACCCCATCAAATAAGTGCTCCACGTTCTTCTCAAGAACTACTAATTCATCTGTGTCGGTATGTAGTACTTGGAGGCTGATGACGCCTCTAGACTTAGAGATATGTGCTCTGATAGATTTAATGAGCATCACTATCTTGGTGATATCGTGGAAGTAGAAGAAATCGTTTAGTGAGTCTACTATGACAAGACCGGATTCCCTGAGCTTAAGCTCCTCCACCGAGCTTACTATCGTATAGATGAACTCATCTATTTTCTGGACATTAACCCTCTTCTTGGAGTATGGTGATTCCACGTATCTTCCAGTAGTATAGCTGTACCCATCTACGATGTAGAGCAGTCCCTTATCATAAAATTCCTTACTAGGCCAGCCAAAGCTCTCTAGCTGCTCTACGAAGGACTCAGGCGAGTCATCTAAGGCTACGTAGACACAGATCTCACCTCTAGCCATGAAGTTAGATGCTATGTGAGCTACTAGTGCTGACTTACCGGTTCCAGACTCACCAGCTATAAGTATCGAAGATGATCGCGGAACCCCTCCAGGAATGCCTAGATCGAGAGGGTCTATTCCAATAGGAACTCTATTAGTAGGCAGATTCTACACCATTTTTCCTGTCTCTAACAGTACTTAAAAATTACCTAGAACGGAGGAAACAAGTACGATGATAGAATTAAGCTGTGTTGGTAGTTTGCAATCATTGGAGTGTCTCTTGGAGGTACTAGTAGATTTTCTCCGTGATAAACACTCTCAAGTCAGTCGGGGTTTCAGATCTTCCGCGGGATTTATCCATACTCCATGGTCAATGAAGACGTCGGGATTAGATAGACTACTTGTTACAAACCCAGAAACTCTGACAGCAGGAGACAGAAAGAATTGCTGGAAATGTTTGAAAGTCTTAAAAAGTTCCATTTTAAGAGCATGACGGAACAATTCAGAAATTGGGATGAAAAACAGGAAGATTATAAACAAAACTTGGCTAAATTCCTTGGATATAAAGGAGATCAGGAAACCTTAGTGACTTTCTCCATTTCATCAAAGTATCTAAAATACTTTGGATAGATGTGGTGTGTTTTATAAACTTATACCAAACAATAGGGTCAAAACTATACATAGCGTAAAGACCGTCTACAACTCTAGCCTTAGTTAAGAAAGTAAAACCAGGTAAAAGCATTGGAATCAACCATACCTTAGTAAACTTCACATTATCCCTAATGAAATCCCCCAACTTGCTGATCCCCAAGAAGAGTCAATACCATTGCCTTAGTATTCCTGGTAGATAAGTTTCAATAAACTTCAAACCTCTTAGAATGCGTAGCTCTACCTGAAAGTACGCAGGCTCTATCTTTACTTCTTTAACGTATTTATAGAGTATAAAAGCTTATAAGCTTAAACCCCTTCAATCTGGAAAGGGTCCTAAATGGGCTCTGCTAAAGTTTCCGTATGGAGGAGGATTTGGTACGGAGCCATAACGGCTATAATACTTCAGTCCGTTTGGTTTGGCGGGGGCTACGGATCTGGTAGGGAGATTGTGGAGTACATAGCGGAGTACGGCTCTCTTGCTTGGATATCGATATTAACCGCAACTGTGACCCTCGTTATAGCTTTACTACCCTCACTAGAAGTAGCCAGGGTCTTCAAGGCCTACGATTATATGACGTGGTCTAAGCAGTTCCTCTGGAAGTTCTGGTGGGTTTTCGACATAGCCTACATAGTTCTAGCATGGCTCGTTATAGCTATAGTAGGGGCTGCCGCTGGTTACATGATATCAGATATGGTTGGAATTCCATTCGCAGTCTCAGTAGTCTTAGTTATAGTTGTTGTAGGTCTTCTACACTTCTTCGGTCGGAGGGTTATCGAGGCCTTCTGGATCGTTGGTACTGTAGGTCTCTACATAATGTACTTCATAGTATGGGGTTACATTCTGGCAATTAAGGGTGGGGATGCTCTAGCAAAACTCTCCGCAGGGCTTCACCAGGGAACTCCGATTGAAGCTGCTATCGATGGGTTTAAGTATACTCTCTATAATCTCTGCGTAGTTATGCCAGCTCTCGAGTCTGTGGACAGGTATAGGGGTAGACTGGAGAGTGTGGTAGCAACAGCTATAGCTACAGCTCTAATCTATGGAGCAGCTACTGCTCTGTGGATATGTTTTATGGCGTACTACCCTGAGGTAATCGGAATGACTGTTCCTGTATATGATATACTTAAGTCTATGGGAGCCCACGGGATTCTAGCAATATTCGTGTTCTGGATTTTCTACACCCTAATAGAGACAGCATTAGGTATGGTCTATGCTCTAGTCAGAAGAGTTGAAGCTCAGCTTAAGCTCCGCGGTAAGAGCTTAGGGAGGAGGAATGAGGCACTACTCTCAGTGCTAATACTTGCGGTCTCAGTAGTTACAGCTCAGGTCGGCCTCGTAGCTTTAGTAGCAGTCGGCTACGGGACTATGGCATGGGTATTCTTCGCGGTATACTTTATCCCCCTAATTACGATCGGACTCATTAGATTAGCTAGACCATCCTGGATGAAAGAGTTCTGGGCTAGAGCATAAAGCTTATTGTAGTCTTAGTTCTCCTCTATTGGATGGTGCTGTGAGTCCAGGCCGTAGGGTCCTGCTTTTTCTCTTACTAGGTCCGGTCCCGCTGTCGGCCGACACAGTTTACGAGGGTGGTAGGCTCGCAAGTAGAACCTATCTAGCTGAGGTGGGAGCACCAGCTACTATACCTGCTCTGATTGGTGTAGGTAAGTTCCTAGGGCTAGCATTTATTTAGACTTCCTTCGGCTGGTGTTCGGCTAGTCTGAGTTATCTAGTGCTACCTCTACATACTGCTACTATCAGAACCCCTCTACATGTTACTATATGCTTCAACTACATTAGCAGATTAAGACGATTCCAGAACAGAGTACCACGATCTTAAGGAGTACCGGTTCTCGTACCTATATTAGCTTCTCTGAACTCTGCTGTGAGGGTTAGAAGGGTTGAACGTTCTGTTTGTAGCAGGTCCAGCTGGCTCCGGGAAGTCGATGCTTACGTCAACTCTAGCTCTATGGCTTGAGAGGTTGGAGTACGATGTGTGTAAGGTCAACTTAGATCCTGCCGCTGAGTTATTACCCTACGTACCGGATGTTGATGCTAGGAAGTACGTAAACGCCCGGGAGCTGATGATTAAGAGAGGGTTAGGACCTAACGGAGCCTTACTTGCTAGTATGGACGAGTTACTTAACTATGTAGTGGACATAAAGACGGAGATAGAAGAGGTTAGTGCTGACTACGTACTGGTGGATCTTCCAGGGCAGTTAGAGGTCGTAGCTTTCAGACCTCTAGGACCTCGCTTACTTCACGAGCTATCTGAAGGGAGTAAAGCGGCTGTAGTCTTCCTTATAGACTCGAGGCTAGTATCGAGGATTTACTCTGCTTACTCACTTCTATTGCTCGCCCTCTCGACAATGTACAGGTTAGCTCTACCCACGGTCCTAGCTCTAAATAAGATAGACTTAGTGGTGAACATATCGGAGTATAGTGGGGAGAAACTCTACAGAAAGATCTATGAAACAATACCTATCTATAAGCTATTACTAGAGGAATCGGAGTGTCCGTCCCTAGTTTCAGGTGAGACATTCCTAGATACCTCCATCTCCCTACAACTCTGCCAATTCTTTAGACAGTTCATTAAGGCACCTATACCTATCTCAGCTCGTGAGGCTATAGGCTTAGACGATCTAATAGCTGAACTAGAGAACGTCTTGTCAACATATAAAGAAGGTTAATGATCTCACATAGGAATAGTACCTTCACCCTAGCTCATATAATCAGCAACTAACAAACAATAGTTTCAGTTTAGTTGGATTGTACCATTTTATACGACCTATATGCTACGGTAATTAATATATTGACCATTAGTTTCACTCACGTCTCTCGGAGCCAGTATCACATTTACCTGAAGGCATACCACGTATTACCTCTGAACGTGCGATGGGAATGTAAAGTGAGGTGCCCATACTGTGAATCTACTAACAGTTTGGTTTGGGATGTAGGTAGGGGTATAGTAGTATGTTCAGAGTGTGGCACCGTCTTAGACTCGATATATGTTAGCTATAGTACTTCCGAGTACGAATATGGAGATTCTAACGAAGCAGGAATATATTCCCCCAGGAAAGCGAAGGTGAAGAAGCTTAGTGAAGCTTCACTTAAGTATCTAGAGATCCTCAGAGAGATAAAGTACAGACCCATGCTATACATAGATAGCTACTCCTTTAACAGGTACCTCGTTCTAGGAAAGAGAGTTAAGGTTGTGAGGAGGAGGGAAGAACTACCGAAAAACGAGGTTGTAGAGTTTATAGTGTCTCTCATGTCTAAATATCCAAAACTCTGTTCTAGGACAGACAGAGCTAAGTATGCTATAGCTACAATAGCTTACACTCTAGTTACGGAGGGGGAGGTAGATACCTCTAAACTCTCTAAAGAGCTTGGAATCAGTAAAACACATATTAGAAGGTTAATGAGAGTGGTCAATAACTCACAAAGGTTTCTAGATGAGGTTAGGAAATCTATATCGACAACCTTAGCAACCCCAGTACCACGTTAAAGCGGTCTATGTGTTACTTAACCTCGCCATCGATTTACACCATAATAGCTAATAGCAAAGTAGCTACTAAATGGGAATGTATATAAAGTTATCGATATGTCAAGTAGAGAATGCTTGCTGATATAGATTCTTAGGTCTGAGAGTAGTGAAAATTTTCTAGGTAGTGTAGCCTAATTAGGTGCTAAACGTCCAAGCTACCAAGGATACTTAAACTATTAGTGTGTTCATCTAGCATCTGGGGAGAGTGTTAAGGTCCTCCCTGCTTAGATAGCTCAGCGAGTTTTTTCCTCACAATAGTGTTCACAATAGCTCCATCTGCCCTACCTCTCACTAGGGACATGACCTTACCCATCACTAGGCTCACAGATTTTTCGGGTCCTCTAGTCCTGATGGTATCTATATTCGATGTTATTACCTCGTCAACTATTTTCTCAACTTCCTCTACACTTAAGGACTTGAAGGAGTCTAGTGCTTTGTCGACGCTTGTTCCTGAAGCTATAGCTTTAATTACGTCTGGGATGGCCTCCTTAGCTATCCTACCCTTACCTACAGCTTCGAAAATCTCACGGAGTGCCTCGTAGTCCACTTTGTCGACGTTGACTCCTTCTCGTTTTAGAGATTTCATGGTAGCAACCAGAGTTGAAGCTATTATTTGTGGGCTGGTCACTCCCTTCAGCTCCTCAACCAAGTCTAGGTAGAGATGGAGTAGGGGGTCTCTTATTAGCTGGGATGCTAGGTCGTGTGAGAGGCCGTGACCTTCAATAAGGATTTTAAGGATTTCCTCAGGTTTAGGTATATATATCTTCCTCACCTCCATTAGGATACTCTCATCTATTCTCACAGGACGTATATCCGTCTCAGGATACATCCTGGCGGCTCCCGGTTGTGGGCGTAGGTACCTAGTAGTACCGTCCGGGTTAGCTCCCCGAGTCTCTCTGGGAACCCCAATAAATGCGTACTTCAATCTCTCAATAACTGCTTTGAACGCTCTCTCAGCTTTCTCGAAATCGCTGATTATTAATATAAAAGCGTCTCTACCTCCGTCAAGTCCTAAGCGATTGTATATCTGCAGGACCTCGCTCTCGGAGATGCCGTATGCTGGGAGCTCGTCACTATGTATTATACCTCCTACCCCTCCCCAAGCCTTAGCATAGTCGGAGAGCTCCGTGCCGAATCTCCTCCCGGGAGATACTTCCACAGCTAGAACCCCCTTGAAGCCGGGTAGTGGTAGTGCGTATACTCTCATTCCCTTCTCGAGGCTAGCTCTTACGATCCGGCTCTTGCTATCCTTTAGAGTATCAGTTACATCGACAAATGTTTCGGGCACGTCCTCAGGCCTTAAACCTCTTTTGTGGAGCTCATCTCTTATTTTAAGTAGTGAGAGCTGCCTCATAACCTCATATTTTACTACTTTAGGTATCAGCTCTAACTTATCAACTCCCTTAATCTCTATTCTCTCCCCTCCTGCTATCGATATATTCAAATCCTGTCTAATAGTGCCGATACCTCTCTTTACTCTCCCACTTAATCTCATTATCAACCCTATCTTGTATGCTACCCTGAGTGCCTGATCAGGGCTAACGATATCTGGTGCCGTACTTATCTCTATTAAAGGTATGCCGAGCCTATCGAGGTTGTAGATGACGTAGCCAGGACCTTCATCTACCTTCCTAGCAGCATCCTCTTCGAGAGCTATAGTCTGGATCCTAACCACCCCCTCCTCATCCTCGACGTAGCCTCCGAGAGCTATGATAGCTGTTCTCTGAAAGCCTGACGTGTTGGAGCCGTCCACAACTATCTTCCTCATGAAGTAAACCTCATCAACTGGTTGAGCGTTCAGTGCGTTTGCTATGGCGAGGGCTATCACCAAAGACTCCCTGTTCACATCGTGTGGAGGTTCCTCATCTAGCTCAACGAGGCAGGCATGACCTTCCGGAACCCTGTAAACTATTTTCCTGCCCTTAGAGACCTCATAAGCCGCTGCGGGATCGAGCTCACCTAGCTCGGACTTAGTCAACCACATATATCGAACCACCTCATAGTACTTACTATCTTCCGGTGCTAGCTTCGTAGGACATCCACAGAACAGCTTAGACCTACTATCTAGTTGCTGATGTATTTCTAACCCGACCTTAAGCCCTATGCCTTTATAGTCAATCTCCATGATACCACCTCGGGAAGAGCTCGAAGCTTTGAGTACCACCTATCTCGTTAACTAAGTTCGTTACTAGCTTAGAGGCTATCTCGCTTGGTTCTTCATCAGGGTAGTTACCGAGGAGCCAGGAAAGCTTAACGAAAGCTACCTCAGCCAGCATATCATCTAGAGGTACTACACCAGCCTTGAGGAGTTTCCTACCAGTCGTATATACATTTAAGTCTACACGGCCGAAAACTGTTTGCGTAGACATAGCTACTATGACCCCAAGCTCGGTAGCTCTCCTAACACTTTCAATACATTCATCTCGAATATGACCTAGCCCTGTACCCTCAACAATTATCCCCCTATACCCCCTATCAACTAAGTAGTCAATTATCTCGCAGTCCATTCCTGGGTAGAACTTGATGAGGGAAACCTTATCGCTAAACCGGTTCATTACAACTAAATCCACGTTCCTGCTTCTGGGGATGTAGTTCCTGTTTACTAGCTTGAACTTTCTTTCTTGAATGTACACCTTAGCTAGCGGAAGATCGTTAATAGACTGGAACGCGTCTCGCCTACTTGAATGCATTTTTCGGACTCTCACTCCCCTATGAACTAAGACGTACTGATCGTCACTACTTCCATGCATAGCTACGACGACTTCAGCAAAAGGTGCCTCCCTAATAATTAGAGGACACGCCCTCAGGTTGTAGAGAGCATCCGTGCTAGGCCTATCACTACTTCTCTGTGCTCCCACCATAATGACCGGATTACCCAGACCCCTCAAAGAAAAAGCTAGAGCGGCTGCCGTATAGGCCATAGTGTCGGTTCCGTGGGCAACTATAACCCCGTCAGCACCTGAAGCAAGGTACTTACCGACCTCCCCGGAAATCTCACACCAGTCTTTGGGAGTCATGTTCTCGCTAAGCTTCCTCATGAAGTCCGAGACTACAAGCTCCGCAGCTATCTCCTTAAGCTCCGGCACGAACTCTATGAGATCACCAGCACTTAAGGCAGGCTTCACTGCCCCGGTCTCATACTCGACCTTACTTACTATGGTTCCACCAGTACTAACGAAAGCTATTCTCATATTACCGTCTCCCCTTATGACGGTAGTACCTTGCGGGCCCTCAGAGGGCGCTAGCTTCAGGTAGTTCTCTACGAGAACATCAACTTTAGCATCATCTAGGGAAACCCCTATGTTGTATCCATTCGAGAGCTTAAGCACTATGAAACCACGTGACGTGAACTCTGTAGAGGGGAGTACTACCCCTTCTAGTATGATACCGCTCTTAGTAACTACTCTAACTAGATCCCCGGGCTTTACATGAACCACCTAAAGTGACACCATAGACAAGACCAGTACCTAACCTATTAAGCTAAAGAAAAGCAGGTAGATGCCTTATCAGCTCCCCCACCCCGAGAGGTGAAGTTCTATCGTAGACACATTCTTAGCTTAAAAACTCGTTGCTGTGTAATGTTTTGGGTAGGGCAGAGTATGGGTAAGGTGTACACGTCGCTAATTAAGAGGACGGCGAGGAAGTTGATGGAACTCTACCCTAGCGAAGTTTCGGAGGATTTTGAGAAGAACAAGGAGCTTGTGTCTAGATATCTAGATGTGAGATCCAAGAAGCTCAGAAACCAAGTAGCTGGGTACTTGACGAGGCTAGTAAAAGCATCAAAGAAGCCTGCGGCCCCCGTCCAAGAAGCGGGAGCTCCTGATGAAGGTTAGAATAGAGGTCTACGGTTTTCTGAGGAATCTCCTAGGATCTAATTCAGTTGAGTTAGAAGTTCAAGAGGGTTTAAGTCTTAGAGATGTGCTCATCAAAGCACTCACGTCTTTCCCCGTACTCAAGGACGCTGTAAAGGAGAGTGGTGAGGTAAGACCGTACTTCATCATCTTCGTTAACGGAGTTGATTACCAGCTAGTTGGAGGGTACGACTATATCGTTAAGAATGGTGACTCCATCCAGGTACTTCCAATAAGTCATGGAGGCTCCTCAAGCACGTTAGAGAAGTACCTAGACGAGATAAACTCCGTGAAGGTATCCTCATGCCTTGTAAGTAAAGACCTTGCTGACACTATCCTAAGTCAGGTAGACTCTGTTAGCGATGAGTGTGTAGCTCAGGTACTACCTAAAAAATACTACTACGGCTCTCAGTACGCCGCCTTAGTAGCATACCTGACACTGCGTGCGATGAGACTTGGGATTAATGTGAGCAGGAAAAAATCTCTGGAGTACTTACTCTACTACTTCGGTGACAGGCAGATAAGCAACGTGCTTCGCATGTTAAAGGAGGAGAGAGCAGAGGAATACGTAGCTATATATGCCTGCGTAGGTAGTACCGCTGAGAACTCTCCTAGGGATATGTTCTCGGAGATTATGGCTGGGTGCGTAAACAGACCTGAGAACCTGGAGAAGCCTCCCGACGAGGTACTACATAAGTTGGTGTTGGGAGTACTTACTCTACTCTCTTGAGCTTACCTCCGAAAAGTTTATAAGATTTGGCAGGAGGGCTTAGTTGAGTGACCGCCTATGTTTGAGGAGGAGTGGTGGGAGGAAGAAGAAGAATGGTGGGAGGAGGAAGAGGAAGAAGAGTGGGAGGAGGAAGAAGAGGAGTGAACCTCCCACTCGAAACGAGGCTTTTTCATCGTAGCTAGAACGTTCTCCTTACTAGACAGATATTCTAAGTGGGTGAAGCAATGGTTAGAGTAGCATCTGTGGAGAAGGATCTCTGTAACCCCAGGAAGTGTCAGATCGAATGTGTTAGGTTCTGCCCAATCAACAGAACCGGGAAGAAGGCTATCGAGGTCCCAGCAGACGTAAACAAGGCAGTGATTTACGAAGAAGTGTGTGTAGGTTGCGGTATCTGCGTAAAGAAATGTCCCTTCCAGGCAATCACAGTCGTCAATCTACCGGACGAGCTCGAGAAGTACGTGGTGCACAGATACGGACCGAACGCGTTCAAGCTATATGGCTTACCAGTACCGCATGAAGGTAAGGTACTTGGGGTTGTAGGTAGGAACGGTATAGGTAAGACCACAGCTGTTAGAATACTTGCCGGGGAGTTGATCCCTAACTTAGGTATGCTAGATGTAAAACCGAGTTGGGAGGAGGTTCTGAAGTTCTTCAAGAGCTCGGAACTCTACAACTACTTCTCCAAGCTAGTCAATAGAAAGATTAGGGTTGTGCATAAGATACAGCATGTAGACCTCATACGAGTACATGTTAAGGGATATGTCAGGGAGGTACTTAGCCGGATAGATGAGCGGGGCATCCTGAGCGAGATCAAGAGAGCTCTGAATATAGAACACCTACTCGATAAGAAGATCCCGACATTAAGTGGAGGGGAGCTTCAGAAGATAACTATCGCAGCTGCCCTACTCAGGGATGCGGACGTCTACGTTTTTGATGAACCTGCTAGCTACCTAGATATTAGGGAGAGGCTTAGGGTCAGTAAGGCTATAAGGGGGTACGTACCCAGCAAGGCCTACACTGTAGTTGTTGAACATGACCTAACCATGGTGGACTACATAGCTGACCTAGTCTCTGTAGTATATGGCGAGCCCGGAGTCTACGGTATCTACTCGAAAGTCTACTCAGTTGGCTCAGGAGTTAACCACTTCCTTCTAGGTTATCTACCAGCTGAGAACATGAGGATAAGATCTGAGCCACTGATCTTCAACACTAAGCCAGATCAGAAAATCGTTGAGTTAAGTCAGAGGCAGGTGTACTTGAGCTGGCCTGAGATGTCCAAGACGTTAGACGGCTTCACGCTTGAAGCTGGACAGGGCGAGCTGAGGGTTGGTGAGGTAGTTGGTGTTATAGGTCCCAATGGTACGGGTAAAACAACGTTCGCACGTCTCATAGTGGGGGAGTTAGAGCCTGATACCGGGTACGTACCTTTCAGAGGTTTAAGGATCTCGTACAAGCCTCAGTACATTAAGGGTGAGGACTATCCCTGGGAGACCGTTGGAGAGGCACTCGAAAACATAGCTAAGGACGGAATAGCATCAAGTGAGTGGTTCGCGGAGGAGGTTATCAGGAAATTCAGACTTCACAGACTTAAAGAGAAGAGGATAGCGGAGCTTAGCGGGGGTGAGCTACAGAAATTCTCGGTAGCCGTTGCTCTAGCTAGAGACGCAGATCTCTACGTTCTTGACGAGCCATCAGCTTTCCTCGATGTCGATGAGAGACTGGTGGTAGCGAGAGCTATAAGGAAGATCATAGAGGGCAGGAGAACGGCGTGTATGGTCGTGGACCACGACTTGATGTTAATAGACTACGTATCTGATAGATTGATTGTTTTCTCGGGGGAGCCCGGGGTGAGGGGGCGGTGTGTCGGACCTCTAGATGTCAGGAAGGGAATGAACACCCTACTAAAGGAACTCGAGGTAACATTTAGACGTGACGTGAAGACTGGTAGACCTAGAGTTAACAGACCTGACTCGTACCTGGATAGATATCTCAAAAGTATAGGTGAGTACTACTACAGCAAACCTGTTGAAGGTGAGGCCTGAGTTCTCAGAACGGTATCCTGTTGCTAATCCCGAGCTTATCGAGGAGCTCACAGAGGACGCAGGTTTTTCTCCCCTGTGCTGTGGGAGCTCCACATAGAGTACACGTAGGTAGCTCCTCAAATCCTAGCGGTCTTGATAGTAGTTCCCTCTCTACATAGTTATCTATAGTCTCAAGAACCCTGAGAAGAGATCCCGGTCTCTCCTGCTCTATTTCGTATAGGTAATCACGTATCTCCGCTCTCAATGTTGGTTGATGCCTTATGTAAGGGCACTCAAGCTCCTGAAATCTGAATCCCGCCATATATGCGTAGACGGAGGTTTCCCACTCATATATTTTCCTGAGGGGCTTAACTCTCTTTATGAAGTACCTACTTAAAGTCTTGCTGAGGGGATGATTCTGGATAAGTCTTCCCCTATCCCCTCGAAGTATGTTCATTACATATGTCTGAACCTCGTCATCTAGATTATGGGCTGTTAGGACTTTATCATATCCTTGGGATCTAGCATAGTAGTTGATTATCCTCCTCCGGAGGATACCGCAGTAAGTACATGGACTTACCTCAAAATTTCTTAGCTTACCTAACCTAACGAGGTCATCTAGGTCATACCCTGTGTACTCCTTAAATGAGGTTACGTGGAGGTCTATCTTATATTCTTTCGCGGTAGATACTATCCAGCTAATATCTTCAACCCTGTTATACCCTCTAATACCTTCAATTATGGTGACTATACCGATCTTGCTTACGTCATGAACCTCTTTGACTACGTCGAGAAGTACGAAGCTGTCTTTACCACCTGAGAGAGCCAGCAATATTCTGTCTCCAGGACTGAACATCTTGTATCTCGATACCTCCTCTTTAAATCTATTCACGATATCTTCTTTGAAGCATCTCTCGCATAGAGCTCTCCCAGTATGTCTCTGCAGAACCTTAGCTTCTCTCACACCGCAAACATCACATTTCCTGATGTAAGCCCCTAAATACTTTATCGCTCAAATACTTAAAACTCGGTGTACGAAGCTATGATTTAACTTAATTGACGAGTAATTACTATGGTGATGGAAGTACTTCGTAATGCTTATAAAACGATCATAATAAACATCCGGGGATGAGCCGTTGAGTGTGACTGCTAGGCCCTATGTTAAGCCTCCTAGACACATAAGTGACAGAGGGGTAGCTGGTAGGCTAAGGCTGGGCCGCGGCTTCAGCGAGTGTGAATTAAGTAAAGCTGGGATTAGCGTCGAGAAAGCAAGGAGGATAGGGTTACCACTAGATCTCAGGCGTAGGTCATGCCATGAGTGGAACATTAAAATACTTAAGGAACATCTATCTAAGCTATCTGAAACCAGTTAATGTTCTAGGAGTAGGTCGAGGAATCAACTACTTACTGTAGCTACATCATGTTCTTGAGTTCCACCTTGCGGTACCTCACCTAGCTCAACATCTAACACAGGACTTTCACTAATTTCTAGAGCTTTGTAGAGCTTCTCACCTAGCTTGGTCAGTCTATATACCTTGTAATTCCCCTTAGAAATAACGAGCTCTATAATCCCGAGCTCCTCAAATACGTGGAGAGCTGCTAGAACTTCATACCTAGGTAACCCTGTAGCAGTTACAATATCACCCGGGGTAAACAGTTTCGCATACATACTATCCAATAATTTCTTTATCCTGGTCATATCTACCCACAATATCCCTCAGCTAATCATAGGCTTTTAAGTAGTGAGGGTAATAACCATCCTTGCCGGGAAGAGACCTTTTTTAAACTCTGTACATAGTGGAGGCAGACCATGGTGTCTAAGAAATTGCTTAGGCGGGGGGTAAGCGAGTTAGTGATAATACTGGCCCTAATAGCGATAATAATACCAACAATCATGGCTGTCCAGGGCTGGCTTTCACGAAATGTAGGTGGTCTAGAAAGAGTAAATACTATACCACCAATCACAGGCTACGTTATCAGCCGAACATCCTCAGAGAATTCTGAGGTCATAACCATCGGGGTGAAAAACCAGGGTCGAGAAAGATACAATTTGACCGAATTTAGAGCCGTCCTCACGGATGGTGCCATAGCGACAGTAAATGAAAGATCTGGTACCACGAGGATTCTGGGTCCCGGGGAGGAAAGAATATATGTATTATCTGTGTCATCAGCGAAACTTAAGGTAAAAAGTATAGTAATTACGGCCGAAGAAGTCAGCAGTAAAAGAATATTTGAGATATCTATAAACATCGAGTAAGCAGATCTAGATGTCATAATGTCATAAACTTAAGAAGAGGTGTTTTTAGTTGGAGACTTTATTTAGCTATAACGTAGGTCTTTCTTCTGTAAGTATAGTACGAGATTCTAGAGGTAACTATCAGTACATAGTTAACGATATTGAGTCTAGTAGATATGAAGTAATAGCAAAGCATATGAGTAAGGCGCTCGAGACCGTAAGTCTAAAAAGAAAAGTAAGTATCTACGATATAACTAAATCAGTCCTCGAATACCTCAAGGATTATGATCCAGAGGTGGTAGCCTATGTAGTGAATAGGGAGCTGAAATATAAGAAGCTGCAAGTACTTTTAGATGATCCATACATAGAGGACATATCGATAGTGGGGCCTGGTCCGGCATGGGTTAGGCATAAGCTGGTATTGGAGAAAGACCCGTTAGCAGACTACATAGAGACTAACGTGATTATCGGAACATATGAGGAGTTAATGAGCTACATGGAGTTGATAGCTGAGAGATGTGGGAAGGTCATAAATAGGAAGATCCCGATAATGGACTTCACCTTACCTGAGGATGATGGGGGTCATCGCGTACATATAGTCCTACCTGATGTAGCTCACACAGCTGGGGAGATAGTAATAAGGAAGAAGACTCCTTACGACTTCATAGACTTGGACTCCTTAGTTAAGACCGGGGTTATGCCGGGGTCTGTGGCAGAGCTAATAAAGGTTACGGTAAGGAGGGGAGGCTCGATAGTTATCCTAGGACCTCCAGGATCTGGAAAGACTACACTACTTAAAGCGATACTGTACTCCGCTATTCCCAGATACTGGAAGATAGCCATAATAGAGGATACCCCGGAGGTTGACGTCCCTAAGGGGGCTAGCTGGGTCAGATACACGGTGCCGACTGATGTGTGGGGTGCTGAGAGAGGTATAGACCAGATGACGCTGGCAAAAGCAGCTCTTAGAGCGTCCGTCAGTCGGTTCATAGTGATAGGTGAGACTAGGGGGGCTGAGGCGAGAGTGTTAGCTCAAGCTATGAATATGGGTCTCGGCGGACTGTGCCTACCAGCAGATCAGCTACTATTAGCAAGAGTAGATGGCGAGCCAGGGCTCTACGAGATTAGTGAGCTCGTAGATGGGATTGTTAAAGGTAGCTACCGAAGTGTCGAAGTGCTGTCTATCGGACCTGACTACTCCCCGACTTGGGTTCAGGTAAGCTCAGCCATAGTGAAAAACGGTAGCGATAGGTTCATCAGGATCGAGGTTGAGGGAGGGGCAACACACGAGGTTCACGAAGATCACATGGTTATTGTTGCTGGTGAAGATGGTGGTTTAAGACTTAAAAGAGCTAAAGAGCTCCAGGTCGGAGATCTCCTAATAGCTCTTCCAGGTCCTCCTAGGGTACGACACTGCAGGAAGTTTATCGAACTAGATGAGAATATTTCAGACCTCAACGTTAAAGCCGGGTCGGGTAGGGATCCCCAGCACGAAGTTAATGACGTCTACACTACTCAAACATCAGGTGAGGAAATAGTTAGTGTAAGCAATACCGGGAAACCTGATACCGTTCGTAAAGTCGTTGAGCTTAGTAGGTACTTAGGGTATGTAGTCGGGTTATTCGCGGGATCTGGTAGTATAGTTAGAGACGGTACCGAGAAAGCTACGGAGGTTCGTTTCAGTTTATCTAGTAGTGATGCGGTAATCAAGTTATTGAAGTCTCTAGAGAAGATAGGTCTATTTGAGCGTAACGTAAGCACTGTAGATAACGGGAATGGTACTATATACATATCTATTAAGTCCTTACTACTAGCGAAAATACTGTTGCGACTATTCGGGAGAGATGAGCATGAAAATTTGAGGGGAATACCTCTAGGAATTACATTAGAGGCGTGTGATGATTTTAGAGCTGGAGTAATTGAAGGTCTCTGGGACTCTCTAGATTCTGTCAATGATGGTGGGAGACTAAGAGTTTACATGAAAGATAGAAAGATAGCTGAGTCCCTAGCTTTACTTCTTAAAACCTTCGGGATATCAGTATCAGTCAAACTACCTCCAAGTGAAGCTGGTGATGGTTCCGGGGATCTTTTTGAGGTGAGTTTAGATGGTGTTGAATGTAGAGAAAAACTCAAGCATATACTTGAGTTTACCCATGCTAGAGATACCCCCAGTGAAGTAGTGGTAGGGAACACTACTCCAAAACAGGGACTTCAATTTCTAGAAGTTAAGAGAGTTGAGGTAGTTAGAAAACGTAGTTTACTGTACGATATCGAGGTTCCTGGAACACATGTCTACGCGGTATCAGGCTCACTAATACTTACACATAACACTACGTTCCACGCTGGATCCCCAGAGGAGGCTATCGTGAGGTTAACATCGCCACCGATAGATCTAACACCTCAGCAGCTTTCCATGATATGGCTCTTCATTACTCTCGGCTTTAGGGAGCATAACGGTCTTAAAAGGGTTGTCGTCAGGGTTGATGAACCTGTCTTAGCGTCCAATGCCCTCATTCTCAATAATATCTACAGATACGGCGAGGAAGTAGATCTTGAAACCCTTCTTAAGAGACTATCTAAAGCGAGGAATAATGACTAGCAACAGCTGGAAGCTAGGTATTGTAACTAGGGCTCTAGGTAGTTATGTTGAGCTAGTAAACACGTTTAGGGTGCTTTCAGGGAGAAGAAGAATAGCTCCAAGCGAGCTACGTCGTTATGTAGTTAAGATGTGCCTAGTACCGGCGATATTAGTTGCTACTGTATCTTTCCTTGTATTTTCCTATGTAGGTAAGGAATTGATCGTATTAGTTCCATTACTCGCGGGCCTCACATTCTTTACAGTACCTCTAGTTTCTGAGCTACTATTCTACATGACGCATATTCGAAGACTAAAGGAAGACCTAACTTACTTCATGGTTATTGAAGGTGTGAGTCCGGGAGATGATCTCATTAAGGACCTAGAGGAGGAGTATGATGCTATGTGCGAGCTCCTCACATCTCTATGTACGGAGTACAGCAGGCTAAGACTCTTCACCAGGTTCTTCCCGGGTATAAGGGGTATTAAGGAGTACATAGCTAGAGCACCTAAAATAATGAAGAAAACCCTCCTGGAGTATATGGTAGCTCGCGAAAGCGCTAGTTTCGGTACATGGATTTACAGTAAGTTTCAGGAATCTCTTAACGAGCTTAAGACGTCCTCTAAGAGAGCTCTAGAGCTCAAGGTCTTCCTCAGCCTTATAGTTGTAGTCATTAATGGCCTCACACCTCCTTTGCTAGCACTTACAACAGTACTTGAGGGTAGGATCCCCCAGTATGCTTACTCCATACTAACTATACCCAGCGTAGTTCTAGTCCTCTCCGAGAGTTTAAGCCCTAAGATACTTAAAGTATCAGCTGGAGCTAGCAGGCTCAGCCTAACCTCAGCGTTAGCTACGGTGTTATCAGTAACTCCCTTACTGCTAGGGGGTTGGGGTCTTCTAGCTACCGGAATCTTCATGACTGTTATAGGAGTAGTAACTACCTACAAGATTCTCTACGCATACTCTACTTTCTTTAACTTACCATCCATATTAACAAATCTAACTGAGAGACTCCCATATGCTCACGACCCGGTAGGTCTCATAGAGGAGGGTTTAGGGAGGTTAAGACGGTTTAGTAGCCTAGCTTCCCTATGCTACATCATGTTATTAAAGTCTGTAAGGCAGGGAGAGGTGAACACTTCCAAGATGATTACGTTTAGGGGCGTGGTGGACGAGCTATTCTCTCTCGTTAAGCAGGGCACGGCCGTCCGGATTCTAGTCCTAGCTACAGCCATCATAATGCCTATCATATTAAGTACCTCAGTAATCCTAGCGTCATCTCTGGTCACAACAACCGCGGATCTCCGCACTTACTGCTTCATATCCTCAGCACTTTACAGTATTATAGCTTCTATAGTAGTCTTCGGAAACTATGAAAGTACTCTACTCACCGGCATCGTCCTCCTAATGCTTTACTACCTGGGTGTAACCCCATGATAGTTCCGAGAGTGCAGAAGGTTCTTAAAGTAGAGTCAATAGTCGGTGAGTTAAAACCTGGTAGTGAGGTACATCTAACTAAGAGTCTCCGAGGAGTACCGGTACTAAGGCTTGAGGATCGTGGATTAAAACATCTCTACGCGTTTAGCGGAGATGGCGTACTTACAGTTAAGCCTGTTAGTACCGCCATGAAGGAGCTGAATCTGGGAGACATAGGGGTTGAGGTCAGAGATAAGAACGTGGTAATTAGGTCTGGGAAGGTGGAGTTTCAAGGTATAGGTTTCCTCAAGCTCTTTGAGACGTCAGCATATTACCTTTCCTGTAGGCAGAACACCTGCCTTGCTGGAATTAGCGACCTGGTCGACGGTGTAGTTAAGTTATATCAGCTAAAGGTTGACGGTTTAAGACCTTCAGATATAGAAACCGCGGATGTGAGTCTCTGCCGCGGGTGTTTCTCCGTAGGAAGCAAGCTCTTCACACTGTATGTATCTACATATACCGCGGAAGTATTACCGGGATCCTTCAAGCTCTTAGCTAGCTGTCCTAGCGGGGACTACCTTATAGATAGAGATGGATTTCTAGTTAGGGTTAGGAAAGGTCTGCTCGATATTCTCGGGAAGTTTAATGATGTAGTAGCAGCTACTTGCTTAAGTTACGGCCTGGTAGTAGCTGATAGGGAAGGCATTAAGATAGTTAGGTACGGAGCATACACAACAATATCTCGAGACTCTATTTACGATCTATCATCACACCACGACGTGATTACCGCGGTGAGCAAGTCCGGGCTAGTGAAGATAGTAGCGGACGGGAACTTCTACACATTAGATTCCCCACTACTAAAGACCTGTAAAGCCACGTCTGAAGGTGTTGCATGCCTCGCGGAGAACTACGTAATATTGTTAGATCCCCACAGCCCGAGGAGAGTAGAAACTAAGCTACGTGAGATCAGTAGTAAGGAGATAGGTTTGTTTGAATTTACTGCTACTCCGTGGTACGAAAGCTGCCGCTACTCCATCACACCTAGAATAATAGAAGTACTGGAAAGAAACTACAAGGACGACGCACTCTACCTAACCCTCTATCCAAGAATTCTAAGGTGGGAAGGACGTATAAAGCTACATATCGAGTGCCCGACACACCACTCTCTAGTCGAGGAATATGTGAGATCGGGAGGTGTGACTCTCGAAGAAGTAGTTGGGAAGCAGGTAGTTGTAGTAGAGTCAGGTAAGCTAGTAAATAGTGGGAACCATGACTGTGCCGGCAACATCATACTAAGCGTTAGTAGCCTATATCCATTACCACTACAGCTGGAGGCAAAGGTCTACGGGTTAGAGAGTCCAGCTATCACAGTCAGTCAAGGTAGGATACTCCCAGGACATAATAAGGTGAGCATCAGGTTCTCTGGTAAGTATATAGATGGAGAGAAACTGGTCATAGAGCTTCACGCGGGTCTGGACCCTGAGGAACTAGAGCAGGTAGGTACAGTGTACATAGAACCCGAGCACATCCTTAGGATTAAACCGCGTTTGAATGATGATTTGCGGGTAACGAGTTCAGATACTTCATCTACTATAGCACTGCCAGGGTCACACTTAAAGCTCTACTGCTCGAATGGTGCTGTAATCGAAGGATTTAGCAGTATTCACGTAGAAAACTGTGAGGAGCCGGCTCTACTCCAAGCAGTGAAAAACATAGAAATCAACGGGTTCGTCTTTGAGACGACTATGCTTAAAATATTTAGAGATACCGCCGAGGAGTGCGTTAATAGCCTGGCTTCCGAAAAAATTGTGAATGGGGGTTTCTACGCTAACTGCGGTAGCCTGAAAGCCTCAGCTAACTGCTCGATTTTCGCTAAGGTAGAATACAACGATTCCTACAGACTATCGCTTTATGTATGCTCCTCAAAGATACTTGAAAAAGAACTAGAGGACCGGCACATAATAACAGGGCTAATAACTGATGTTGCTGGAATTGGTAGTCTACTAGTTAGCTGGAGGAACTTAATCGAGATGCTTACCAGACTCGCCTTAATAGTTGGAGGTGTACTTGGTGAGGTAGTCTATGGAGAACGAAACATACGATCTTAAGGACGGTGTCCTAATCCGTAGGAGTGGTAGTGAGGTATGTGTGAAGAAGTTCGCTAAGGTAAGTAGTGTCAGCACAGCTATTCAGGATCTGGATGACTATGCTGCTGTGAGGTACATCAAAGCATATATCAATGCCTTCAACCTAGGTTTCCCGGTGGAGTTCTACACGATATTAAGGCCTATCGATAAGATGAGATTCGTTAAAGACCTCGAGAAAACGATAGCGGAGAGCAGTATAATCTATGAAGTTAACCCCCTCAGAACAGACAGTAAGATTAAGGCGGAGAAAGCGAGGCTAGTAAGAAGTAGAGTCATAAGGGACTCCATACAGCCCTTCGAAACAGAGGTTTACATAGCTATCTCATCATGCGGGGAGAACATCGACACAGCACTCGAAGGACTGAATGTCAAGATGAGGGTTCTTCACGGTACTGTTAACTCTCTAGGGATAGAGATCGAGTACGTGGATGCAGAGAAAGTTATTTCGAGAAGCCTCCTCAGTAATCTAAGTAAGAAGGAGGGTTTAGCTTCAAAGATATTTAACACTTTAAGGAAGAAGCTTTTAGTAGCTGACCTAGTGTCAGTACCTATATTCACTTTCATCCCCCTACTCGGAAGAACGAAATCGTCTCTCAGATCAGCTGGAATAAAGCTCGGGGTAGATGTAGAGAGTAGGGAAGAAGTCTACTGGGATATAAACAAAACCACATCTCCTCACGTATTGGTCATCGGTCCGTCAGGAATAGGTAAGACTACCTTCCTAAGTAAGCTATCAATATCCCTAAGTCAAGTAGGAGTCAATGTGATAATAATCGACCCGAAGAATGAGTATAGAAAGATATTCGAGTCCTTCGGTAAGGAAGTAGCTTACTTCTCACTAGGTAAGAACCTGTCAGTAGGTCTTTCAGAACTTTTAAGAAGTTTACAGGGTGTATTAGGGAAAGAAGTAAATGAGGTACTAATAGACATTCTATCATCACATCCCGAATTAAACAGGAGGGACGTGTTCTCATGTTTGTACAGCATATTAAATAAAATTCCGGAGGTTAGTATCGGTGGGAATGACCCCGAAGTAATCAACGTAGTTAAAAAACTCACTAGATACTGCTCTGATGACTACTCAGAATATTCTATCGGGAAGGTTCTGGCAACCCTATCGTTAATATCTAAAGATGGTAGGGGGTTAATCAGTCTCCTAAGGGCTGATGAGAAGATAAGTGTCGTAGATCTCTCAGGTGCTCTAACTATAGACCCGTTTATGATGCCCGTGATAATGAAGGTCATTTCCTTAGGTATTAAGATAACTTCCTCGAACTCGTCTTGGGAGGTTCCTAGATACACTAAAGCTATTGTAATAGATGAGGCATGGTCTGTACTTAGAGATGAGTCATTGAGGGTTGTTGAGGAGCTCATAAGAATAGGAAGAAGCTTTGGAACTATAGTGGCGATGGCAACACAGACAGTGAAGGATCTTATGAGAACTTTAGGTCCCCTAGTCGATAGTTTCGGCCTACTAGTAGTTCTTTCATCAACAAGTAGTGACTACTGGGACGATATCGGTAAAGTCATTAAGGTAAGTAAAGAACGTGTAGAAAGGATGAGATCTCTAGGAAGAGGCTACGCCCTAGTAAGGATAGCCCCGGACCCAAGGACATTGCTTATGAAGTTAAGTTCTTAACAGTCCCGGCTTCACACTACCAGGGTGATCCTGCTGCTTCCAGGAACAAGCTTACCAGCCATGAGTAACGCATTTGGGAAAAGGTTATAAGGCGGTACAGGTTCTTCTTTTGTGGTGCCGGGGTAGCTCAGCCAGGTAGAGCGCCGGGCTGTTAACCCGGTGGTCGGAGGTTCGAGTCCTCCCCCCGGCGCCAAACACTCCACAATAACATTCTTTACTACTCTGTCTACAGGTCGTCAATACCTCCGTGAACTTAGAAACAGTAGAACAGGTTTAACTAGGGAAGGAACTAAAAATTTGTTAATTTTTATTTAATTGTCTTTGTGTCAGTAGTTGAGCTGGGTTAAGCCGGGTAGTCGTCTGGGACTTTAGCCCTGAAGTACTTTCCAGTTGTGCTCTTGAATAGCCCTATCTTCACTCCCTTCCTGCCCTTAGGCGCTAGAGTCCATACCTTCTCTGGAACTAGCTCTAGCTCCTGACCTGTGTGCGGGTCCTTTACTTTAACGGGTGGTTTCTTGCTCATGATATTTTCCACCGATGATACGTTGGATTATGATGCTATTAAACATAACATAACTACTTCAGATTAGATCTCGGGGTAATCATGAATTTTATATCAAAACTAATTTGATATAATATAACAAGAATTCTTCTCAGAACAATATGTGGAGTATTCGACCGTGGGATATATCTTGTATTAACTGATGAAAAAAATCAAGAAAATAAAAATAATAACTATCAGAAGTAGGGATCTCATACTAACCTAAAGTTGTCCTCCAAGGTGTAAATATGGGATTCACTTCAACTATCAGAATGTCTCAATAATGGATGTAATTTATTATAGTGGAATCTACGCTCCGTCATGTTTTAGAGAAATTTGAGTTTTAGTAGATCTCCAGGGATTTGAGTAGCTCAAGATACGGTTTCAAACTAGGGGTAGAGTTTCTCAGCTGATGATATCTTTAAGTTTAAGTACCTGTAGGCGGCTCTAATTCCATTAGCTTGCCAGCTCTTTCTGGGCATTATCAGCTTCAACCAGCTTCATGGGCTGTTCTGTTTTTGGTTAGTGTTTGTTGGATTTATAGGGTTCTGTTTCATGTTTTGTAGTTGGTGTTAGTGGTTTTGGAGAGGTTGCTGAGGCCTAGGGAGGTCTGTGCGAGGCTTGGTATTAGCTATGCTACTCTCTCGGTGGGTTAGGGAGGGTAGGATTAGAACTATTAGAACTGCTGGTGGTAAGTATAGGATTCCTGAGAGTGAGGTTAGGAGGATTGCTGAAGGAATACCTATCTCGGTCGAAGCCAGGGCCATTATCTACGCTCGTGTCGGCTCCTCAGACCAGAGGAGTGATTTGGAGAGGCAGGTAGAGTACCTCAAGCAGTACTGTAGTTCCAAGGGCTATAGAGTAGTGAATGTTCTAAGTGATGTAGCTAGCGGTCTCAACACTAGCCGTAAGGGTCTACTCAAACTCTTCGACTACGTAGTAAATAGGCAGGTTGATGTAGTGGTTATCACGTATAGAGATAGGTTAACGAGGTTCGGCTTCGAGTACC
>JAGDWD010000005.1 GCA_023255955.1 Desulfurococcales archaeon
CAGAAGCAAGCCTCCAACCTCTGTTAAAGTACTTCCAGTACTGTCTATGTGGCTCGAGATCTATAGATAACCGTCCCCTATGAGTAGCTATTTCGATAGAGATTAACCCGTTGGACTTCCACAAGTGGTCGTCCAGCCAGATACTAACACTTCTAACCTCCGGGTACTCCCTACTAGTTAAACCCCGCTTCCTCAACCTCAGAAAGCTCTTAGCCCTCACGGAGGCATCCTGGCAGGCTGTGTAGGCGTAGTGACTCGGTAGGTGTGGGTAGAGGCCCCTCAACTCACGGTACTTCAACGCTTTAAGCTTGACGAAGCTCGTTATTTCGTTCCTTACAGCGAACATAACTAGCTGTTCAACCATGTTACGGTACATACCCTCAAGCTCAACGAAAACCCTGAACACCCTCCTAGGAAGTGAAGTACTCCTAACGATAACGGTTCTCGTTATGCTACTCACTCCTCCTCAACCTCTCCTAGTAGTTTTCGAATCCCTCAACTAGCTTCCTCCTCTGACTCCTCAACCCATAGAGTTAACAGCTCCAATCCTACCATCCCCAACCCACCGAGAGAGTAGCATAGCTAACACCAAGCCCCACACAAACCTCCCCGAAAACACCAACTACAAAACATGAAACAAAACCCTAGTAAATCCAACAAACACCAACCAAAAATAAAACAGGCCAGCTACTATAAGAACTTTCGGCATGGGGTCACCCAAAAAGAAGGTGCTTTCAGAGCTAAAAACGGGACTATCATATAGCTACAGTGAGTACTCCGGAATATTTAATGCCTAAACCGATCCTACGCTAGGTAGCTACGCAGTTTCGCAGTACACTTAGGGTAGAGCTCGAGGACCACCATAAAACTCTGGCTCTAGAGAGCCTTACACCAGTCGATGAGCAGAAAAACCTCTACGGAGCTTTGTTAAACTGGGTAGATCAGACCTCTTTTACTAAGGGAGCTTAAACCCTTCAGAATGTAGCAGGTAACCACTTCAGTAAGATACGGGTAGAGGAATTGCTTCTATTTAGCATAAAGTTTATTGATCTGATATCTAACATATCATGTCTATGCCCGGTATGTGGGGTGCTAAGCTTGAGTGGGTGTAAGTAGGGAGATGTGCTGGCTTTACCCATTCACGGCGAATGCCTCTCCATGACATGAGAAAGAAATGAAGGCTAATACTAAATCAGAATGGTTCTTCAGTAGCGAGTACGGGGGGAGATAGCTTGAAAGTAGTCCCAGAGGTGTTGGGTGGAGTAGTTGGGGATTCACGGTCTACTGATTTACAGATAGCTGGAGGCATGTAGTGAGAGGTTTAGGTGGGCTTGGAGTAGGGTGTGATGTCTGGATTAGTGGGGTGTTGAACTGGTTGCTCCATGTAGATCCTACATCCATGTTTATGGGAGTTAGATGTAGTACTAAGTTCCGGTGCCGCGGTAGTATGGCCTGGCCTAGTATGCGGACCTCTCGTGTTCATCGAGGAAGTCCGTGACCCGGATTAGTATCCCGGTCGTAGCGTTGAGTACTGTGTAGAGCTCAGGAACCGAAAGCTCTATCTCCAGCATCTCCGAGGCCGGGGACTATGTAGCCCCTGTCGTTTATGTCGGGATCTATAGCTACGGTGTATACGGTGAGGTCTATACCCAGCTCCTCTACTTCTCTCCTTATCTTACTGAGAGCTATTGGGGTGACTATCACTGATGCGAGGAAGTACTTCCTCGCTCTACCGTGCTGAACTAGTTCCCTCAGTGCTACGCGGACTGTGGACCCTGTAGCTACCATGACGTCCGTTAGTATGACGGTAGTATCCTGAGTTATCTCAGGTAGCTTAACGTAGGCTATCTCTATGTCGAACTCGTAGTCTCTCATCCCTTTCTCCTCCACCCTCCTAGCTACGATAACCCCCTGCTTAGCGTTGTAAAATATCTTGACAAGACCCTCCGTAAGAGGCCACGCAGCTCTTAAGACGGTTACTATAGTAACCTTATCTAGATCCCTAATCCTAACCCCCCTGGCCTTAACACCGAGAGGTGTCTCAACCTCACATTCCTCTACGTCGAATTCCCTAACCATCTCCAACCCTAAGACCCTCCCAAGCCGAACTAACCCCTTCCTAAACTCTATCTGACTTATCCTCCTATCCCTTAAGCTAGTTAGTATAGCCTGCGCGTAGGGGTGATCAACCACCTTAACCCTGAACACGATACCCTTAGATTAGTATGAGGATCTGCCTAAATATATAGGTACAGATGTTCAAGACGGTACAATGTAGTGCGCCTAGACACAGTAGATCGAAGTAGTTGAACCTCCTCCAAACCTGCCTCAGACTCTATACTCCCTCGTAGCGTGGTCACCGTTAGTCTAAGTAGGATGGACTCATCGACACCAACCACCTCAAGGGCTAGCTTAAGCTCTAAGAGTTAGGCACCCTCTACGTAAGCTAGGTATATATCCTCTAAGTCTTGACCTCAGCCTCCGTTAATCCTAGGGGCTTTAGGCGCGTACTAGCCGTGGTAGTGAGGAAGGGCTTAATTTAGAGATTGTTGGAGAAATTGGTGTAATTCTTAATGAAGCGGGCAGAAAGGTTTGTTAGGGTTTTATTGTTGATTGGGGTTAAGTGCTTAGGCTCGGAGAAGTTGCTAGTTTTATAGACTTCTATTCCATATATTGTTAGTGTCCTAGGAGGTGATGGGAGCTACGCTCCGAGCCTCCTGGGGTTAAGCGTAGATGAGGGCCCCGTGCCGTTGGGCTCGATAGCCACCCATGACCTCACATAGATACCAAAGAGCTATGTGGGCGAGTGGAAGTCCCTGAAGGCAATCCTGAAAAACCCTGAAGTAATGGAAATAACCCTCTAGGGACAAACAGGAAGTGAAAATAAAGTAAGATGATAAAGAAAAGAAGTTTTTCCACCTATAATCTACTCGTAGCCCTACTACTCAAGGGCTTTCGGTGCTTTTGGATATTTCTCCCATAGCTTAGGGTCGTGGCTTATTACTAGATAGGTATTAGGTCTCTTTGCTAACATCTTAAGTTTTCTTAAGCTAGTTAAATACTCGTCAGCGTTACCTAATAACCAACCCTTAGCTTCTCTCTCCAACTCCTGGGGTAGGTGGATGAAGTCTCCAGTGAAGATATAGGTATTCCCGGTGTTTGTTACTACACGTATTATGATGCTACCAGGTGTATGCCCACCAACGAGTATCAAGTCTATTCCTGGTAGGAGCTCGAGGGATTCTCCGTCAAACGGGTACCATGAAGCACCTCTTAGTGGTTCTAAGTCTACAGGTTGGTATGCTCCTACTTTACCTAGCCATATCATGTATAAGGCGTAGACCAGCTCCTTCTTATGAGTAATTAGAGGAGTTTTTAGGGGAGCGAATATATAGGCTCCTCCAGCGTGGTCTAGATGTAGGTGTGTAAATACAACAAAGTTTACATCTTCAGGTTTTAGTCCTATCAGTTTTAACTGGTTTTCTACTCTATTCTCATCACTATATTTTACCATTGGAAATACTTCCCACGTAGCACCCCACACCTTCTGAGCTTCGGGGTTACTTCCAGTATCTATCAGCACTATTCCATCCTTATGCTCTATTACGGCTCCTGTGACAGGTATTTCAACCCATTCCGGTAGTCTCATTCTATTTTGTAGTTTCTCCGTCCACGTCGCTGGATCAGGAATGAAGAAGCCCATATCGCCTGCTAGCCACCCATAGTCCAGTAAATATATTTTCTTAACTCCTGTATCCATAAATACCCTCCATATAATTTTTGAGTAGCACTTTATATTTTCTCATGGTGGAGGACAATCTAGCTAGTAGAATTACAGTACTACCTAACGATATATTGAATGTCCTCACTCCTAGAACATTCACAGCTATTACAACCCGGGTAGGTACTAGCAGCAAGTAGGTTAGATAGACAACTTATTAATATAGTAGCCCCACCAGAGTAGGATCTCTGCTCCTAGAAGTAGGATCTACCTAGCAGGGCAGTACCTACTTCTAGTATGTAATCAATTAACTCCGGGACTATTAAAAATTAGCTTATGCTGTTATAGAGCAAAATCTATCTAACTTACGAGTACTACAGTCCTCCCAACAACCTTACTTTCCTTAAGTGCGTTGAAGGCTTCATTAACTTCTTCAAATTTATAGCGTCTAGTAACTACTTCCCTATACTTGACTAAGCCCCTCTTAACTAGCGATATAACCTCATGCTGATCTGGCAACGAGCCAGTATAAGTACCGGTTACGGTAATTTCACTACGTACGATCCTTGGTCTAGGTATTGGGACGTTTGGAGCACCCATAAGACCTACTATCATGTAAACCCCCAGAGTATCTACTATGTTTATGTATTTCGAGACTACCTCAGGACTTCCAACTAGGTCTATAACTGCTTTAACACCTAATCCACGGGTTAATTCATTTAATACCTTAATAGGGTCTTCCTTAGACGCATTAATTAATACATCAATATTAGCTAGCTTAGACGTAAACTCCAGGGTTTCATCCCTCACATCAATACCTACTAAACGTGAGTAAGGCATTAACGACTTAACCCACTGAACAGCGTAGGACCCTAAACCACCTAATCCGACAACCACTACATAGTCTTCAGGTTCTATGTAAGGTCTAATCCTCTTAGCAGCTCTGTAAGTAGTTAATGCTGCACAGCCTAGAGGGGCTAGAGCAGGTATGTCCTCAAGACCATCGACATCGACTAAGAACTTATAATTAGTAGCTAAGTACTCTTGAAGACCTCCATCAACATCTAAGCCTAACCTCAACCTCTTCCTAGCTAGTTGAGTAAACCCTTTAATAGTTAGCTGATCCTCCTCAGCATACTGCCAAGGATATACCAATACCTTCATACCCTTCCTAAAGTTACTAGGAACCCCATCACCAACCTCAACAACCTCACCAACAATCTCATGGGATAGAACTATAGGTAGCTTACTAGGAAGTGCAGGTGCGTAATCACCTAACTATAGATGAATATCTGAATGACATATACCAGCAGCTAACACCTTAACCAGCACTTCATAACTCTTTACCTTAGGTGTCGGTACCTCCTCAAGAATAAGCGGCTTACCAAACTCCTTTAGTAAATATGCTTTATGTTTCAAATTTTAATACCCAATAAATTATATATTAGAAAAAGAAAATATAAATTTTTATTTAGAACAATGATTATCTAACTAGCGAGGGGTTCTTAACGGCTGTAATATTTACAACCTCGTCAGCTACATTTATGGTTCTAGATGTAGGGAAATTATCTAGAGCTTCTATTGAAGTAGCTGATGGAGTAGCTAAGGAGTTCTCTAGGGAGCCTAGTTAGGGTGTTTGTTACTGGGGAATGTTTAAATTATATAATTAAGATATTTATTGGAGGTTTCAGTGCCGCATGTAGGTTTTAATGGTAGGTGGCTCAGGGTTAACCTATCGACTAACGAGATCAAGGTCGAGGAGGTTCCCGAGGAGATCTACAGGACCTACTTAGGTGGGAGGGGTTTCTGCGCCTACATACTCTTCAAGGAGTTAAAGCCAGGCATAGACCCGCTAAGCCCGGAAAACAAGCTGGTCTTCGCTGTTAGCGCTATAACCGGTGCCCCGATAGCGGGCGTCAATAGAGTTAGTGTTGCTGCTAAGTCCCCGCTTACCGGTACCTACGGGGAGGCAGAGGCCGGGGGTTTCTTCGCTGTAGAAATGAAGTTCGCGGGCTTCGACGCAGTAATCCTCGAAGGAGTTTCCGAGAAACCCACCTATCTGTGGGTTAAGGACGGACACGCCGAGTTGAGGGATGCGAGTAGGTTGTGGGGTAAGACCACTAAGGAAACTGCCAAGGCCATAAAGGAGGAGCTAGGTGAGGAGTCAGCAAGAGTTGCCTGTATAGGTCCTGCTGGGGAGAAGTTAGTTAAGTTCGCGAACGTAATGTTCGATAACCGGTACGCAGCTGGTAGAGGAGGTTTAGGAGCTGTTATGGGCTCTAAGAAGCTTAAGGCCGTAGTCGTTAGAGGTACTAGAAGACCCTTCGAATTCCACGATGTGAGGAAGCTGGTTGAGATTTCCAGGTGGTTTAACGAGAACTGGAGGAAGCACCCCGGGGCCGTATCCAGAAGCACCTACGGAACCCCGGAGCTCGTAAAGCCTCTGAGCATTGATGGAACCCTCCCCACCCTCAACTTTAGGGGAGGCTCGTTCGACGGGGCAGACCTAATAAGCGGTGAGACCCTGAACAAAACTATACTTGTAGGTAGGGAGGGCTGTTTCGCCTGCCCACTGAGGTGTAAAGCAGTCGTTAAGGCTGGACCACCGTATGAGACTGACCCTGCTTACGGAGGACCTGAGTACGAGACCATCGCGTCGTTCGGGTCGCTGTGTGGTGTCCGAGACCTTAACGCCGTAGCTTACGCTAACCAGATATGTAACGCCTACGGTGTGGACACAATCAGTGCTGGTGTTGCGGTAGCTTTCGCTATGGAGCTCTTCGAGAGGGGGGTCATAACCGAGCTGGAGACCGACGGCTTGAAGCTTAGATTCGGTGATGCTGACGCCATGATCAAGCTACTACTTAAGATCGTTAATAGGGAGGGCTTCGGGAACGTTCTCGCTGAAGGTGTTAAGAGGGCTTCGGAGATCATAGGTAAGGGGTCCGAGAAGTACGCTATGCACGTTAAGGGTAGGGAGGTACCTATGCACGAGCCTCGTAGTAAGGTCGGTGTAGGGCTTCAGTACGCTCTATCACCTATCGGTGCCGACCACCTGCAAGCACCCCACGACCCTACCTACATGAGGGAGCGTGAGGATCTGAAGTCCCTAGGTATAGCTAGAGCTGTTGACAGGCTCGACATAGGACCGGAGAAGGTTAGAGCCGTGTACTACGGGATGCTCTGGTGGGGTCTGGGGGACTGCCTAGGTATATGTAGGTTCACAGTCCTACCCCACTCAGCTGGGGTTCTAACACCTAACCACGTAGTCGAAATAGTTAACGCAGTTACCGGCTGGCAGATAAGCCTGTGGGAGCTTATGAAGGCTAGTGAGAGAGCACTTAACCTAATAAGATGCTTCAACATCCGCGAAGGCTTTACAGCTAAAGACGATGTACTGCCCGATAGGTTCTTCGAGGAACTGGAGTTCGGTGCTAGAAAGGGTCAGAAGCTAGATAGGGAGAAGTTCTACGAAGCTATACGACTCTTCTACGAGATGGCTGGGTGGGATCATGAGGGGAGACCCACGAAAGCAAAGCTCTACGAACTCGGGCTCGGTTGGGTCGCAGATGAGATATATAAGAGTTAGGGTCAGGTACCTCACACCATACATTAGGAACCTCGTAGGAGTAGATGAAGAGATCATCACGATTGAGGAAGGATCTTCGGTAAGGGACGTGATAATGAGGGTAGCCGAACTACATGGAGAGCGACTACTTGATCAACTTCTCAGAGATGATGGGAGAGACCTAAGGGAGGGTATTCTAGTCGTAGTTAACGATAGAGTAGTACAGGACGTAGACTACAGAGTTGAGGATGGTGACGTAGTGACGTTTCTAATAGCATTAGATGGTGGGTAGGGAGGGCAGTTTATCGATGTTCTTATAGTATGTTCAGGAAATAAGTAATATTATCGGAAACATTACCGCAATGAAGAAAATCGTTAGCAAAGCAGTAATTAGTGCTGTATCCTCCGGACGCCACCCGTATTTCTCTGCTACTATAGCGTTCATAACTGCTGGTGGGGTCGCTGAGACTAATAGGAATTCGTAGGTGTCTAGTCTATCAAACCCTATTAGAATAGCTGTGAGAAACGCTAGTATCGGGGCAACAATAAATCTGTACAATCCGGCAACAAGGAGCTCTTTCTTAACTCTACTAACTCCTTCCAATTTAATTGGTATTCGTAGGCCCATTACATAAGTTGCGGTGTAGCTTAGAAGCGGGCTACTCCACCACAGGTACGAGTAGAGCGTATCTACATAGTTATAGTAAGAGAGAACGTAGTGTGCGGCAATCCCTGTGAGACACCCTATTAGTGCGGTGGAACGCGCAAGGTTCTTTACGATAGTTTCCCTGCTCCTGGAAATGAGTTCAGGAAGTAGAACATTTAATGTAACTGTCAGTACCCCAAAGAAAGCAGCTACGTATATTCTCCCCAAGACCGCGAGGCACAGCGGAAACCCAAGAAACACACTATTGGGGAATACTGAGACGAGGAAGAGGTGCATTCTCTCACTCAACCTTCCTCTGAGTGTGGTGAAGTAGATTAGAAGAATGAGTAAGGCAACGTATGATAAGATGTAGATGTCTCTGTCCGTAACGCCTCTACCTAGAAAAACAGTGAAGAACGCTAATGGTATTATGAAGTAATAGAGTGATTTAACGAGTACATTAACAATCAACCTATAGAGATTATCCTGCTTGAATAATTTCTCGAGCGTAATTCTCGAAATATAACCTAGACCCATAACCCCGAAGAGCAGGTAGACAGATATCACGAGTCATATCCCTAAATTACAGGTTATGATTAGAAAATACGACATGTCGATCCTTCTGAAGTTAATCTGGAACTCTCCTCTAACTTCAATCTTAGTAACCATCAAATCTATGGCTACTAGCTCAGATCCCGCAGTACAACCATTAAATCATCAACAACGTTTGCTCTCCTCGAAGCCACTAAGTTACCCTAAGCCACTCCTAAACGAAATACTTAAAACCACCTTGACTAAAACCACATGATCCCTCATATTGGTCACCAAAGTAACACTAACTTAGGTCTCAAAAGCTTGAGCCTATGGGAACACATCTTCACGAATAAATTACGGTATGTCTTAGTAAAGAAGCTTAGGCTACGAATCTCGTTGAAGCTCGTAAGCATTATTGTTTGAGAATAGCTGTGTATGGCCTAGATTCGCTTCGTAGGTCGATGTCTACTGATGGTTTCACCGTCTTCTCGGTCAGCCCTTAACTCTTTGATTCTTTGAAGTCTGTAGAGCGTCTTTATGTGTTTTGGATCTACGGCTTCTAACTGTCTTCAATATTTTCTCGTACCTATATACGTATCTCCAGTAACTGCCTTGAACTACGTAGCTTGATGACCCGACTAGGATTGCGAGCGGGATGGCTACTCCCGGATTCACTATCTGGCTAGCGGACCAGAGGAAGAGGATTGTCCCTAGGGTTAGGTACGGTATGAATTCGCGTTTCCCCGATACCTGGTAGAGGATCACCACTAGTATGGGAACTATCGCTAGGACTATCTCCTGAGGTACTCTAAGGTCGAGGATGGCTGGGATCGAGTAAGCAACTATAATAGATGTCGAGAGGATTATTGATAGCTTACTGAGTAGGAAGCCTGTGACCAGACCGGCTATGAGGGCTACCCCGACTACTACGGGTTTCAAACTCTGGGTAATTACTGCTGGGGAGGACATTACAGATAGAGCTAGGATAGCTCCGAGGGATAGTGCTGAGACAGCTCTCCTAGCTCTATGCCCGAAGAGTGCTATGAGCGCTCCAAGCACTAGCATCGCTAGGGTGGTATACGTCGAGGCGTACCACCTCAGGCCCTAATCTCCCGCCCTATCAGTGTCTCTAGGAACGCTATCCTCTTCCAGATTGGTGGATGGGTTGATAGGAGTTCCTCCAGACCTATGAACGGCTCCGTAAACGCGTATATGAATAGCGTCTTAAGCTTACTGTTCTCTATGTACGACTTACCGTAGCGCCTGTAGAACGAGTCCAGAGATTTCAGGGACTCTATCATAGCGAACGGTGACGCCACCTTAGCCCCGTGAGCATCTGCGTAGAACTCCCTCAACCTGGAGAATGCTAGCACAGCTAGCTGCACTACGATACTCACAACGAGGAGTACCCCACCGATAACAGCAATAACTAAGCCGGACGTACCGCCTCCACGCCTCCTCTCACCGTCAGCGTACCTCCCAGAAAACAGGCCTACGTAGAGTAGTAGCCTACCCATGTAGTATATGACCGTCGGCACTATGCCGAAGAGCATCATCACCCCGTTATCTCTATGCTTCAGGTGGCCCAGCTCATGCCCTAGTACAGCCCTCAACTCATCCTCACTCTTAACCAACCTCAGCAACCCGTCCGTAACCGCGACGTAGCTACCAGCAACAGGGGACGAATATGCGAACGCGTTCGGGACCGGCATTGCCGCTCTCATAGCCCTCGGAGGTCTCATCCCAGCTTTCTTAGCTAGCTCATCCACAACCCTCTGAAGGGCTGGATCCGGGCGGCAACGGTAGAAAGCATTCACTAGGAATGGGGAGGCTAGCCAGGATATGAAGGATGGGACCACTGCGAAGAGTAGTGCTATGAGTCCTACACTAGCAGCTAGCTCACCCCCCAGCACCTGATACACTATACCGAACACCAGCACGAGCCCACCGATAACAGCGGCAGCCGTAGACAGCATTGAAGCCCTCAAAGCATCCATATCTGCCGGCACTCTCCTCTCTATGAACCTACCTATGAGCACTCCAGACAGGAGCAACGTAACTATGGAGATCACGTAGGCAAGGGAATCAACTAGCCACCAGAGCCAGATACCTCCGAATATCCCTAGAGGACCCGCATAGCCAGGTGCTATGTAGTATAGTAGTAGTTGTATAGCGAAGAGTGATATGAGGGCAATAGCGATGAGTGAGAGTGCTAGCAGTACCTTAGCTCTCATATTATCACCTCACCAAGCACTTACCCCTATTCTCACTTAAATATCTAGTCTGGGACTTGATGACACTATTCAAGGCCTCCAGAGGAGATGGAGCCGAGACAACGTGTGAGCCAACTACCTCGACATCAGCCCCGTAGCAGAGCCCCTCACCTGGCTGAGCACCCGCAGCGAAGATCCCGGGAGACAGAATAACGTATCTATTACCGAAGGTCTCCCTCAGATCCCTCAACATCATCGTCTTACTTGCCGGGACTACCAAGCCGTCAGGATCTGCTCGAGCAATCACCATCTTTATCTCCGGGTACTTACCGTCAATTATGTGGGATGCTGGGTGATCGAAGGAGACCTGGAGGAAGAGTTCGAGGCCTAGGTTATAGCATTTCCGGGATAGTTTATCGATAGCCCCCTCGAAACCCATGAACGCGTTGGCTACTAACCCGTTGAAGCCTGCTTCCCATATGACCTCAGCAACGTACTCCATCATCTGGGCAGTATCACCGAGCTTGAGGTCAGCTAGGAAGTAGGTTCCCTTAGCTGTCTCGATTATGTTCTTAGCAGTCCTCAAGCTCTTATTGAGCACGAATGGTGTCCCCAACTTAAACCCCACTACCAGATCCTTCATTGAGGACACTAGGTCGGCCACGAAGCCCAGATCAAGCTTGGGATTGTCTATTGCTACCATAAGCCTCGTCTGGGCTCTTTCTATAGCTTCCCTAATCATCCAACACACCAATAGAACAGAGTAGACCGGTTTTAAATAGTTGAGCGCCTACACATATTCTATACGTGGAGATGTTAAGTTCGATTATCATACGGGTTTGGCTGTTCTGAGCACTGCCCGCAATGCCTTCCCGTACTAGCTCAAGTTCTTATTCAGCTTAGTGTGTTCCGCAATCTTAAAGAGTTATTTTACTCCGTCTAAGAGTACGTGGGGATATTGATGTACGATCTCGTAGTGATTGGAGGTGGTCCGGCAGGCTATCTCTCAGCAGTTAGAGCAAGATCCTACGGACTACGTGTAGTACTTGTTGAAGGGAGGTACCTCGGTGGTGAATGCACTAACTGGGGCTGCATACCCACTAAGACCCTCATCGAGGTAGCTGAGGAGAACTACAAACTCAGACTACTTCGTCAGGCAGGTCTGAGTGTGGAGCTTAAAGGGATTGAGTGGGGTCAGTTAATGGACTACGTCTCGAAGGCCGTGACACGTTCACGTGAGGGCGTTAAAGTATTGCTGAGTGAGGTGGAGGTCTTAGAGGGGTGGGCTAGGCTAGCTGGTGTTGGTAGTGTTAAAGTTGAGAGTGCTGGGTCTACGGCTAGGTTGGAGTCCAAGTACATAATAGTAGCTACAGGCTCGGAGCCTAGGAGCCTGCCTGGGGTACCCGTCGACGGTGAGGTAGTGATAACTAACCGGGAGTTCTTCCAGCTGAGGAAATCTCCTGAGTCGATCGCGATAGTTGGTGCTGGTGCTATCGGGGTGGAGATAGCTACAGCTATGGCGATGCTCGGTAAGGAGGTACACGTTATTGAAATCCTCGAGAGGTCTCTCTACTTCACAGACCCAGACGTCTCGGCAGTTGTTGAGAGGAGCTTGAGGAGGCTCGGAGTTAAGCTAATGTTCAGGTCATCAGCGAAGAGGGTTGTAGTGAGGGAGGGTATGGCTCAGCTAGAGGTATCCTCAGGTGATGGAGCCACCAAGACGGTTGAGGTCGAGAAGGTGCTCGTAGCTGTAGGTAGGAAGCCGAATGTTGAGGGTATAGGGCTGGAGGTAGCTGGGGTAGACTACGACACTAAATCCGGGATAAAAGTGGATAGCAACATGGTTACCTCAGTACCTACGATCCTAGCTGCTGGAGATGTGGCTGGACCACCCCAGCTAGCTCATAAGGCATTCAGGGAGGCTATCATAGCCTCAGACTACGTAGCTGGGATCAGGAGCTCGTTACCGAGGGAACCGATACCCCAGGTAGTCTTCTCACATCCTCAGGTAGCTCAGGTAGGGCTCACAGAGCAGGAGGCTGCGGCTAGGGGGATCACATATAAGGTCTTTAAGTTCCCGTATGTAGCTCTTGGTAGGAATACGACAGCTCTAGCTAAGAGTAGTGAGGGGTTTGCTAAGCTACTGGTAGATGAAGGTGGTAAGGTCCTCGGTGCTCAGATAGTTGGGAACGAAGCATCGGAACTTATCCACATCTTCAGCCTAGCCGTATCGAAGGGTATGACCGTCAAGGACCTAGCTGAAGCTATATACACACACCCAACATACTCTGAGGTTGTGGGGGAGATAGCTAGCCTAGCACTAGGGAAGCCCCTCCACATTAAGTAGGAGGCCTCGCACCGAAGTCCGCTAGGCTCTTAAATCTCTGCTCAGTGGGCTCAGCTAGGGACGGGAAGCACCGAACACCCATTTTCTCGCATAAGTTGAGGAGTTCCCTCCTCACCCTAGACCACCACTCCTGCTGATTGAGTAGTGCTAACACTGAGTTGAAGTCCTCCATGACGGTCCTCATAGATTTCTCCACCTCCCTAGTAACCCTCAGCTTATCTATGAGTACTAGGTCAACACTACCCCCAACCTCCTCGAGGATGTCAGCTAGGGACTCAACACTATCGTTAATTCCTGGGATTACCGGGCCGTAGAAGAGCCATGTCCTGACCCCCTCACTAGCTATCTTAATCAGGGCTCCAGCCCTCTCCTTAGGTGGTGGTGCCCGAGGTTCGAGTACCGCTGCTTGTCCGGGATCCATAGTTATTATGGTGAACCCCACATCAACCATCTTTCTGTGGTCTGATAGTATATCCACGTCCCTGAGGACTAGCGGGGACTTAGTCTGGATACTGACCCTGAAGCTCCTCCTCAATAACATCTCGATTGACCTCCTAGTAAGACGCTCAACAGCCTCGATAGGTTGGTAAGGGTCTGTCACGGTTGAAACCCCCACGACGCCCGGTCTCCGCTTCTTAGTCTCCTCCTCGAGTACCTCAAGTAGGTTCTCCTTAACGTAGACGATCCTACCCCAGTTCTCAGCAACCTCCTTAGCGTAGGTGTAGCTTCTCGCATAGCAGTAGACACAACCGTGGAGGCAGCCTATGTAAGGATTGAGAGAGTAGTCGAGGTCAGGTAGCCCCGACTTCGAGAGAGCTGTTCTAACCCTTACTCTTAGATATGACATGGTCCAACCTCCTGTTTCTAGTGAGGATACTCAGGATTCTGGATCGTAGCACAACCTTCTCTATAGGTACCTTAGTAAGACCCTTTAATTCCTCTAAGAGCTCCCTCAGACTGCTGTATGTTGTGTAAGGCTGTCTAAACAAGGACCTCACCATCTCCCTAACGAACCACACACCTATCGGTATGTTGAAGCTCGGATATATCTCCCTGTAGAGTACCGCGCCGGCCTGCCGACCTATACTGTTTAGGTACTCAGCAGTTGCTAATCTAGACGCGTAGTAGCAGCCCCCTATGGAGGGGTACTCACTCCTCCTACTTGTAAGTTCCCAGTCACCCTCCACTACTACATCCGATCCGAACATGTTCCACGTAGAGCCGGGGAACCAAGCCTCCATCCACTCAAACATCCAGCGTGTGGGGAGCAGGATAGCTATGAACAGGTTTCCACTCTTTGATAACGTGTACAGCCTTATCTCGTTTATGGTTGGTTTGTCAAGTAAGTTCCTCACTAGGGCATCCGAGATTATGGAGTCTACAGCAGTTATGGACCATCTAGTCGGAACAAGCTTCCTCTGACTTTTCTCACCTAAGGACCCTACGGAAAATACTCTAGTTATTGTTGATACTGGTATCGACGACTTGTATAGGTAGAGGACGGCGTCAACAGCCTTCAGGTCCGGGTCCTGATACACTTTCTCTACATGTCTACTCACATAAGGGTTGGAACCTAAGTAGAGCCTCTTAACTGGGGCTAGAGGGCCCATCGGAGGCATGTTCTCGTCTAGGAGTACCCTAGGTCTGACGCTCCCGTCGAATAAGGCCTCAACATCTACAGGCTTAGAGGACATAGCGATCTCACGTACTGTGTCGATGAAGCTGTTACCTACGTCAACCACTCTAAACCGCCTACCTCCCCTCACTAAGGTCAGCCTAAACCTCAGTATGTCATCCAGCTGTAGGTCAAGCCATTTCTCAGGTAGGTCATATATGGCTGTATCACCCACCTCCGGTGGTAAGCCAGCAGCGACGATTACCTGTGGATATCCGACCCAGCTAACGAAGACTGAGGGTGGTGAGCTACTCGAGATCTTATCGGAGACCTTAGTTAGGGTGTAGGTCGAGATAGCCCTAACGAGGACAGGGCAGTATTCCAGCCCACACAGTCTGCGGGAACCTCCACGGCACAGTACGCAGAGCCTGGTATCCACCAACTCTCTCTACCTGCATAACCTCTAGAAGCTAATATTAGCGGAGGAGCTTTACTGACCGTAGAGCTGGCGGAGCTTTATCACACCTAGAGCCTCAGCTATCTCAAGTGTCCACCCAGCTAGTTGAGTCGAGATCAACTGGACTGCTTGATCCTCCGGAATGTCCGTGCCGAGCACGGACCTCACAGCATCGACTGAGCGAGCCGGGCTTACTCTATCTAGGAATCTTCGGGAGAGCTCCTCCAGGAAGTCGTGGAGCGTCCCAGCTTTCCTACTCACTAAATACTTAACGAACTCTATGTCAGACGAATTCGGCAGCGACCTAACCCTCTCACTTTCGGAGCAGAGCTCTAGGTACCTCTCCAGCAGGGTGTAGTCCTTGAATACCTTACCACTCGATAACATGAGCTTAGAACTCAACTAGACCCCTTCCTAGAAGCAAGTACCCTGGGGCCGACTCCATAGAAGGTTCTCCCACTACCGTGGAGGGCTATGTTAACGCCTTTCGAAAATAGGAAGCCGAACCTATCAGCCACCCCCTCACGGACCCTGGCTTTAGTTACCTGAAGTAGGTAGAGGAACGCCTCACCAGCAGGGTATTTACCGATTACCTTAGACTCTATGATTGCGAGCGACCTGGAAAGGCCTGGCGGTCTTATAGTGATGCTATCCACTAGGTCCAGCTTGAACGTAGAGACCTTATCGACGTCCCTCCCAGAGACCGAGCCGAGGTCGTACACTAACTGAGCATCCTCCAAGCTAAGTATGTTTAAACTAGCCTCACCGCAGTAGTCGAGGCACTCACGTGTGTAGGCTTCAGAGCCTATAGCTAGGGCTATGATCGGAGGTTCCTCACTGACAGGCATGTTCCAGCTCGCAGACATGAAGTTTACTCTATTGTTCGGGCATACCGTACCCACAACTATTGTTGGTCTCGGGTGTAGCAGGTAGTAGAACTTACCGGTATACTCAGTGAACGTATCGGACCCCACCACTATATTTTGGTAAGCTAAATTAACTTACAGTGTGAGGCAGTAGAAAGAGATGAGGCAGGTAGGGGCTGTTGTCCTGCAGGGAAACCTAAGGTACTTAGATGTCCCGGTACCCCCGATTAGAAGCGATGAAGTGCTCGTTAAAGTTCTTGGGGCAGCGCTAACACCTACCGATATGGCTACGATAAGGGGGTACCTACCCTACACTTACGGGAAGATTGTGGGATCAGCCGGTGTTGTTAGGGTGTTAGAGCTAGGTGCTGACGTCAGGAACCTCTCCGTGGGAGAGAACGCTATTGTGGCCCCAAGATGCTTTGTCGAGCTAGCTACGTCCAAGAACGGCATCATGGCTAGTTTAGCTAGTGTTAGATCAGAGTGTCTCGAGCCGGTACCCCAGAAGGTTTCTGATGTTGAGGGGGTTTACCTCTCCCTCCTCGCTCACATACCGTCAGTCACAGCCTCATTATCAGGCTCATCCCTCCTTATTGCTGGATGTAGCTATGAGTCCCAGATACTAGCGAGCGTGGTTAAGGACAAGATAAATACGGACATAGTGTGTGCTAGTAATGCCGGACTCCGTAGAGTAGTGAAGCTAGGGATTAGAGCATATCTCGTGGAAGCTGGGGAGGAAGACTACGACGCGGTCTATATAGCGTCACTAGATCCTCTCGTAGTGCGTGAAGCAGTTAGGAGGTGTGTGGGAACCCTCTACATATCGCCGTTAGTTCCCGAATACTTGGTACCTCTAGGTAAGAGGATCCGCAGGGTCGTGATGACCTCGAGACTCAGGTTGAGCCTACCTAAAGCACTTGAACTGATCAGAGAGTTCGGTAAGCAGCTGGATGACGTGTTAAGAATGGTTAACGATCTGAGGGCTGTGGTAGATGTAGTAACTTACCGAGGTAACGTAATCTACCTAGCTGGGGATGGTCGGACCCGGGGAGCAGAGCCCTAGAACTGTAAGCTTTCGTGAGGTCCTCTATAGTGCGGATCAGAAAATAAAAATAAAATAATGGGTATGTGCCTAACCTCCCTTAATCCTTCTCTTTACCACTCTCCCAATTATCTCCACACCGGTCCTTATCTCCTCAATCTTCGGGTAGCTGAAGTTTAGCCTCATAGTGTTCTTACCGCTCCCGTCAACGAAGAACGAAGCTCCTGGGACGTAGACAACTCCCTCGTTCGCGGCTTCCGTTAACATTTCCTTCGTATCTATCTGCTCTGGTAGCCAGACCATGATGAACAGCCCCCCGACAGGCTTCACCCACCAGGAATTCTCGACCATGTTCTCCGATAGCGACTCGACCATGGCGTCCCTCTTCACTCTGTAGGTTCTCTTCGCTCCCTCTATAGTCTCAGCAACAACGCCCCTCTCTATAGCCTCCTTAGCTATGTACTGGGAGAGGGTCGAGGTTTGGAGGTCCATGCTCTGCTTAGCCCTCTCAAACACGTCGATTATCTGCTTATGTCCGAGGACCCAACCGATCCTGAGGCCCGGAGAGAGTATCTTACTTAAAGTACCCAGGTAAACAACCCTCCCCTCACTATCCAAAGTCTTAAGCTTCGTCACGTCTGCCTCATCGAAAACGAAGAAGGAGTAGGGGTCGTCCTCAAATATCAGGAAGTCAAACTGAGACGCTAGCTCCACAAGATGTTTCTTCCTCTCAAGGCTCATAGTTATTCCAGTCGGGTTGTGGGCCACTGGGATCGTATAAACGAACTTAACCCTCCTCCCCTGACTTCTCAGCTCCCTCAACCTGTCCTCCAGTACCTCTGTCTTCATACCGTACTCGTCTACGGGAATTCCCACGATGTTGGGTCTAGCTGTCCTGAATGCTGATAGAGCGGCTAGATACGTCGGGTTTTCAGTGATTATGTAGTCTCCTGGGTCTATGATGGTCCTGGATATGAGGTCCAGCCCCTGCTGAGATCCTGTAGTAACGATGACGTCGTCCTCCTCAGCTACCTTCACTCCCACGTTCCTCAGGAATTTAAGGAGGGTCTCCCTGAATACTGTGACGCCCTTAGTTGGAGCGTACTGAAGTGCTTTATCTCCCTGGTTTAAGATTACCTCATACGCTATTCTGGCCAGAGACTCCCGCGGTAAGGTCTGGGGATCTGGGTAGCCACCAGCAAAACTTATCACTTTACGGGCTTCGACAACCTTAAGCAGCTCTCTAATCTCAGAAGCTTTAAAGAGCTCCGAGTTCCTACCTATAAATTTACTATAGTCCACGCGAACACCGGGGTATAAGCTGTGAACGTAAATTAAAAACTTATTTAAGATGTTAATTCCATGCTTATGCTGTTTTAATAGGTTTAAACTTTATTCCGTAGTATATGACACCGTACGGGTCATCCGACGCATATCTCCTCAGGACGGCCTCGACTCTAGTTCCCTCCTTAACCTCCTCGTTGTCCCCGACCCCAACGATCTCACCTACCACCCTAACACCCTCATCGAGCTCAACGACCCCCACAAGTAGGGGCGGCCTCTCATCACTAGAGTTCCATCTGTACATCACCTTAGTTACATCTAACACCTTACCGAAGCCCTCCGACTCCACATGCTTCACATTACTTGATCCGCAGAACGGGCACACCGACCTCTTAAACACGGACTTCCTCCCGCAGCTCCCGCATTCCGTTATTATGAGTCTGTACTGGCTTTCCCGAATCCTCCAGAACTGAGATGGGGAGAGCTTCACATAGCTCACCTCTTCAGAATTAACACCCTAGACACGTTGTCGGGGCCGCTCATCGAGTGAACTAAGCCGTAGTCGGTGGATGCCGTCTTACTCCCCAACCTATCAGTGAGGAGCTTGAAGACCTCGTATGCTTGGTATACCCCGGTCGCTCCGATTGGGTGGCCTCTAGCTTTAAGTCCCCCGCTTGTGTTTAGGTATTCAAACTCGTTCAAGTCACACCCACCGTCTAGGTAGCCGAGGCTTCTGAGGATTGCGATTGGGTACGGAGTGTAGCTATCGTGTAGCTCAGTAATCACCTTCTTCAGGTCTAGTCCGTACCTCTCCAGCGACAGCTTCAGGAGCTTCACTGAGGCGGTTAAGTCCGAGATATTCTCCCTCAAGTAAGCCGGTAGGCCCACCTCAGTAGCACTGAAGACTATCTCAACTGAGGAAGCATTAGTGTTCGGAGAGCTCGAGACCACGAGAGCAGCCGCTCCGTCACCGAGGGCGAAACTATCGTGGAGGGTCAGGGGTTCAGCCAGTACCTGGGAGTCCTTGAAGGAGTCGTAAGATATCTTGAACCTGAGCATAGCGTGCGGAATTGATGTCGCGTTTTCATGCATCTTCACTGCCCAGCTACTGAAGCACTCCCTCTTCACACCACCCCTCATCAGCTCCTTCATGACTAGTGCGGCGTAAGCTGGTGGACTCACACTCCTCAGGACCTCGAACTCGTAGTCAAGTATGAGGGAGTAGAAGTAGTTAGTCACATACGTTGGGTAGTCTGTTACTTTCTCAAGTCCTAGGACCAATACCCTCCTATTCCTACCTGAAGATACTAAGGAGGCCGCGAGGTCGACAGCAGCTAAGCCAGATGTCTCACCAGACTCCACTCTAACGACCGGAACCCTCCTACCCAGCCACTGAGCTATGTGCGTGCTTAGATCGACCTGGTGAGCCGTAAGCTCGGGGAGAGCTGACGAGATAACTACGTAATCAACATCTAAACAGTCAGGGCACTCCTTCACGACATCATATGCTAGATCCCTATATCCGCGCTCGAAGTGTCTATCTACCTTGACTACCGCCCCACTAACTATGTAGGCCCCCATCTCAACCACCTATGTTCCTCAGGTAGAGACCTCTGAACTTAGCGTACACACCGTAGGGGATCGAGACCCTCGAGCTGATCATATCCGAGACTTTAGGCCCCCTACTCACTACTTCATAGATGGAGTCCCCCACAACTATGCTGAAAGCATCGCTCCCAGCACCACTACCGAATGTGACTACCAGGATACGGTTCCCGGGCTTAGCCTCCTCCAATATCTTAGCTAGCCCGAGAAGTGCTGAAGCATTGTACGTGTTACCTATGTAGGGGGTTACGAGGCCCGGCAGGACCTTCTCCTGGGGGATCCCTAAGGCCCTAGCTACTTGGAGTGGGAACTTACCGTTAGGTTGGTGGAACACTGCGTAGTCGAAGTCGGATGGTTTAAGGCCGGTCTCATCTAGGAGTAGCTTTGCGGCACTAAGTATGTGGTGGAAGTATGCTGGTTCCCCAGTGAATATCTCACCGTGCTCCGGGTACGGAGACCTGTCCCTTCTCCAGAAGTCGGGGGTGTCTGTGACATAAGATACGCTAGCCTCTATAGCTGCGGGCGACTTAGACGGGTTCCCGATCACGAAGGCGACGGCCCCCGATGATGCTGTGAAGTCAAGGAGGTCACCGGGATTTGCTTGCGCGGTGTCAGAGCCTATAACCAGAGTGTTCTGGGCTAGCCCACCCTTCACGAGCCCTATGGAGATCCTTATTCCCTCACCAGCAGCTCTACAGGCGAATTCGAGATCTGTGGAGAGCTTCCTCCTCTTCACCCCCAGAGCATCAGCAACTATAGTAGCTGAGGGCTTCACAGCGTAGGGCTTTGACTCAGTCCCGAAGAACACGGCGTCGATATCCTCACCTGAGACACCAGCCCTCTTAAGAGCTACGCGGGCAGCGTACCAACCCATAGTCACAGCGTCCTCATCCTCCTCAGCCACCGCCTTCTCTACGACCCCGAGGGCCTTAGGTAGCTTTACGTCATATCCCCACAGGGTAGCTATTTCAGTAGCGCTAACCCGGAATTTAGGGATGTACGCGCCCCAACCTCTAATGCCGGCTTCCAAAGATATTACCGGCTACTAAATACTCTAGGGCTTATAAGCTTTAACTAACTGACGAAAAACGCTTAAATAAACTGTACGAAACTACCTCTTAGCATAGAGCCAGCACGAAACTGTGTGTCCCTTCTCGATCTCAATTTCTGGCGGCGGTTCCTTCTTACATATGTCCATAGCGTACGGACATCTCGGGTGGAACCTACAGCCAGGTGGTATATTAGCCGCGCTTGGTATCTCACCCTTAATCGGGACCTCCCTAATCTTGAACCTGTTCCGAGGATCAGGCTCCGGTACAGCTGCTATTAGTGCCTTAGCATACGGATGCTGTGGGTTATTCACGATCAGGTCTATAGGACCTTTCTCGACTATGGTGCCGAGGTACATTATCCCGATTCTGTTGCATATGTACGCAGCTACAGCTAGGTCGTGGGTTATGAACACGTACGTAAGGTTCCTAGTTGCCTTAAGGTCCATCATCAGCTGGAGGATCTCAGCTCTAACCGATACGTCAAGCATGCTCACAGGCTCATCTGCTACTACGAGACTCGGTTCTAGAATGAGAGCTCTAGCTATTCCTATTCTCTGTCTCTGACCTCCGGAGAGCATGTGGGGATATCTCTCCGCAAATTCCTCAGGAGGGGTCAGCTTCACCTCCTCTAGAGCTTTGAACACCTTCTCCCTCTTCTCATCCTCGCTAGCACCGACACCATGTATGTCTAGAGGCTCCTTCAGGATGTCATATATTCTCATCCTCGGATTAAGGGAGCCGTATGGATCCTGGAACACTATCTGAACGTCCCTCCTCAGTAACTTATCTACCTGCCTCGGGAGCTTAGCTGTGAGATCTACGTACTCCTTCTCTACAATGTACTGTGGTGGTATCTCAGATAGTATCTCCTTTCTCGGTCTGTAGAGAGCTCTACCTCCAGTGAACTCTAACAGCCTTACTATGAGTCTCCCGGTAGTAGTCTTACCACACCCAGACTCCCCAGCTAAGCAGAATATCTCACCCTCATCTACAGTGAAGCTAACTCCGTCTACAGCCCTGACATACCTCGGTGGGCGGAATGTTAGTATCTCGACTAGCGACCTCCTCAGTGGGAAGTACTTGAAGACCTTCTCCATGATCAGCTTGGAGCTCACATCACATCACCTCTTAGCATAGAGCCAGCACGAAACTGTGTGTCCCTTCTCAACCTCAACTGTAGGAGGTTCCTCAGATCTACATACATCCATAGCGTACGGACACCTCGGATGGAACCTACAGCCAGGTGGTGGTGCTCTCAGATCCGGTGGTACTCCAGGAATCCACGTGATCTTCTCCTTACCTCTAAGCCTCGGGATACTCCTGAGGAGTCCCTGGGTGTAGGGATGTGCCGGATTGTTGAAAACATTGTCTGAGGGCCCTAGCTCAACCATCTTACCGGCATACATTATAGCTGTTTTATCGGCTACCTCAGCTATTAGGCTGAGATCGTGCGTTATGAATATCATGGCGTTACGCTCCCTCTGTTTTATCTCCTTGAAGAGATTCATGATCTGCGCCTGGATCACCACATCTAAGGCAGTAGTAGGCTCGTCAGCTATGACAAGCCTGGGCTTCAAGAGCAGGGCCATAGCTATCATAACCCTCTGCTTCATCCCACCGCTCAGCTCGTGGGGGTATCTCCCCAGTACTTCAGGACCGAGACCAACCCTCTTCAACATCTCCCCAGCTACCTCAAGCGCCTCCTTAACACTCATCCCCTTATGTATGACCAAAGGCTCTGCCAGCTGGTGACCCACTGTGTAGACAGGGTTCAGAGCGTTCATAGCGCCCTGGAACACCATGCTGACCTTAGCCCATCTAACCTTCCTCAACTCAGCCGGCTTCAACTTAGTGATGTCTATGCCGTCGAGGACTACAGAGCCTCCAGCTATCCTACCGGGAGGGGGTATGAGCCCCAGGAGGCCGTAACCGAGTGTAGACTTACCGCACCCGGACTCCCCAGCTATGCCGAGGACCTCACCATCTTGGAGCTGGAAGCTTACTCCGTCAACACCTCTCACTACTCCAGTTAAGGTGTAGTAGTATATCCTTAGGTCGTTCACGTTAAGTAGAGCAGATGACACATTCCACACCTTTCCGTTCTTATACATTTTTCTTCTAGACTAAAAAAATATAACTTCTCAAGTGAAGTACTGTACAGATGATGAAGTGGGCAGCCATAGACCGGTGAAGACACTAGTTCACACTGACTCGCAGTGACGGACTTCTCAGTGCTTACTGCTAGAACTGTTTGTCCCTAGAGGGTCATTTCCATTACTTCAGGGTTTTCGGGATTGCCTCCAGAGACTTCTACTCACCCACATAGCTCTTTGGTATCTATGTGAGGTCATGGGTGGCTGTCGAGCCCAACGGCACGGGGCTCCCATCTACGTCTAACCCCAGGAGGCTCGGAGCGTAGCTCCCATCACCCCCTAGAGCTTACCCCCTCCAATAATAAAATTCTCTACACAACCCTAAAAACTTTTCAGCCCCATCCTTTAACTTACTGAGGATGGGATGCTCGGTCTTCATGGCTGACGGTTAGGCTATCCTTGTGTAGTGGGTGCTTGATTAGGCTCCGAACCTCCTTTCCCTCTTCTGGTAGTTCCTCACAGCTCTCAGTAGGTCTATCACCCTGAACTCAGGCCAGTAAATCTCGCAGAAGTATAGTTCGCTATACGCTATCTGCCACAGGAGGAAGTTACTGATCCTCACCTCCCCAGATGTTCTTATAACTAGGTCGGGCTCATCATACTCACCTAGGTGGGACGTATATAGGTACGACCTGAAAGTTTTCTCATCTATTTCATCCACAGAGATCTTCCCTGAGGTTACGTCAGAGGCTATCTTCCTGATAGCCTCAATAATCTCATCCCGCCCACCGTAGCATAGCGCTATGTTCAATGTGTGCTCGCAGTACTTTTCGCTTCTGGCCTCCACCTCCCTTATCTTATGTAGTAGCGAGCTGGGTACCATGTCTAGCCTACCGAAGACCTTGACCCTCACTCTTCTTCTATCAATCTCACCACTGGCCTCCATCTCATCTATAGCTCTCTGTACTAGATTGAAAAGATGTTCCCTCTCCTCAGCACTTCTCTTAACGCAGTTCTCTGAGGACATAGCGTAGACTGTGACTACCTTAACCCCCAGCTTCCACAGGACGTCGAGCACCTCCTTAATCTTCCTATATCCGAACTCATGACCCTGGAGAGGGTCCATCTTCTGCTCTCGAGCCCACCTCCTGTTACCGTCAGGTATTATCGCTACGTGTTTAGGTATAGGACCGCGCCTAACCTGCTCCCAGAGAACGTTTTCGTAAAGCTTGTAAACAGGTCTTAGAAGGACACTTACACGGCTCTGAAGTAGCTTACTAGCAACCCTAGACAGCATCTCCTCTGCCGAGAGGTTGGTTATATAGTAGCTAATAAGGACATATTACCGGTATGGGTTCGGGCCTTATACAACTTATGTAGTTTTAACGTTGTAATCTAATAAAACCTCCTAGCCTTACCGTAAAGCGGGACGACCTTTAGGGGTTAGAGCTCCAAGTACTTCAAGGTGTTAGAGCATTACCTCGATGAGCACTCCATCTATTATGTCTTTATATCTATTACGTACAGTGACTTCGGAAACCTCCGTCTCTTTAGAGATAGCTGACTGAGTTTTCCTTATGTTTGAGAGTATGGATGCTACGTAGAGTGATGCTACCGCCACTCCCTGAGGTCCCTTACTTAAGAGTGTGCCGGAGGCCTTACCAGCTTCAACTATCCTTATAGCTAGGGTAGCGACATGGCTGGGTAGTCCGGCTTTATGGGCGTATGATACTACGAGAGTTCTCGGGTCGTACGACCTGGACTTAGCTATTCCCAGATCTCTCCTGATCTTCATTAGTGCATCCCACACATCTCTAAGTGTTGTTCCGCAACTCTCTACAACGTCTCTGGTGTTTATCGGTATGTTGAGGTTCTCAGCAGCACATATGATGGCTGCAGCAACGTAGGCACTAATCTTCTTACGCCCTATGACCCCGCTCTTGATGAGCTTTCTGAGTATCAGGCCCACCTCCTCCTTAAGCCTAGCAGCAGTAGGAGTTGGGAGCTTGTTTATTGCTTCATTAGATAGTTTGAGGGCTCGGGACAGCTTCTTCTCGTCATTTGAGACCACCCTACTCCTACTGTTCAACTCGGAGAGTTTCCTCCCTATCCACGAGGCTCCATCTATCTCAGTGTGGAAACCCATGTCATGTACCTTGAGGGTATTAGGTGTCTCAGCACGCTCCCTATTGGATGTGGTGGAGAACGACCGCCACTCCTTACCGGTATCGACCAACCTCTCCTCAAGAACCTCACCAGTCTCAGCGCAGATAAATTCCCCTCTAAACTCGTCGTAGATTACTTCACGGCAGCTCACACGCATCACCTTGTGAAGAGCTCTTCGTACTTACTCAGGGAAAGTTCGGGCAGTGATGGTTTTACAACCCCGTAAGGGGATCTAACAGGACCGATCACGTCAATGAGGATCCCTATAACATCCCCCCTAGAATTCAGGACTTTTGAGCCTAACCTAGGTGGCTTCGGTGAGTTCAACTTTACTATTAGCCTACCCGAAGGAGTTATATGAAGGAAGTATCCTAAGCGCCTCAAGGATTCACCGTATTTATAATTATGCTAGTAACAATTAAACTAACCTTGGTTCTTAACATCCTACCTATCAGGGGAGGTAATACCCGCCCCAGGGGTAATACCATGTACGATCTCATTAAGGTATTACGTCCCTCCAGGTTTTTACTCTGAGCGATGCGGGGAGTAATTATAGGACCAACAAACAATATCATGTTGGGGTATCTAAATCACATTTACTCCAGTGAAGGAAACGACGAATATGTAGCGAGGAGTTTAACTAAACAGTAAAGATCATTCAGCTAATTTAATGTCAATTCAATGTCTTAGTAATCTTCTTATCTTACTGAAGAACAAGATTGCTAAGATAGCCGCCGCTACTGTAACTGCTATAGCTACTAACGTAGCTGTTGGGAATGGTAATCCGGTACTTCCTGGAGATTGTTGAGGTTTAATGCTGGTGAGATTGAGGAAGTTAAGTCTGGAGAGCTCTACCAATATTGTTGCGGTAGCATACATTCCTGGGGTACCTCCCTCTATCTCAGCATTTAGACTGACGAGGAGTCCTGTGGGGCAGTCATATATTAGCTCAGCTCTCGGGGTTACCATCCTATACTTTACTGATTTCTCTACTACCGTGTTACCTATCTTTATCTCCTGACATACCTCCCCAGAGGTGTTCTCTACCAGCTTATACCACCTAGTTACTGAGTTTAGAAATGATACGACGGCCTCCTTCCTCAGGGCAACATCTAGTGTTACTCCCTCTACTGGGGGGATGTAGAGCATGTCTATGAAGTACTTGCTGAGGTTTGCTAGGTAGATAGGGGCGAATACATGGAGGAAGACCAGGTCGCTGGAAGTGAATGTGTAGGTGACGTTACCTGCTAACGTACTGACTAGGTAGTGTGTCCTGTTAAGCTTCTCGATTATTATGTGGAGGCTGTATGTACTGATAGCAGTACCACTACCTTGAGTTCCCTTAAGCTCCACCTTGTACGTGATGTCATAGACTGCGTATAGAGTGTCACCTCGGAATCTATCGAGTACGTCCCAAGCAGTCGTAGTAGTAGGGGATATAGCTATCAGAAGGACCAGGACCAGTAGAGTGAGTGCTAGGTACCTCAACTTATTTACCTAGTCTAACAGATCCAGTGGGGTAAATAAGTAGGTGATGAAGCACGAGCGGGATGAGACGTGATTACAAGCAAACCGGCTGAGTTCTACGACCACGATCATATCGAGGACCTAGATGGGAGGATATACATAGTTATAGGGAATACCCACCCGCCAGGTAAGGTAATCGCGTACCTCAAGTACGTACCTACCAGCTCTAAGACCTTCTGGTGCCGCGGTAGCGTGTGCTTTGAGAGGGTCATCAAGAAGTATGGAGTGGACAACGTCCTGAGCTCGGTCAGGGGCCGCCAGCAGGAGATGTACGACCCGACCTTGGGGGTCTCCGTGCCGGTAATCGGTATCGAGGAGATCTCAGAGGTTTACAGACCGCGCGAGAGGTTTAGTGAGATTCTTAGAAGGCCGAGAGACGATGCCGAGCTTGACGTAGTGATAGCGTACGAGAGGTTGAGGGAGTACTCAACTATACCCCCAAGTAGCGTAGGTGTTGACGGATCTATAGCTGTGGGGATACACAACCCTGCGATATCCGACGTGGATCTCGTAGTGTATGGCTGTAGGGAGGCTATAGAAGTAGCTGAGACAGCCTGCTCAGCATTCGATAGGGTCCCCACGAACATAGAGCTGGGTAGGCTCGCTAATATGGCTGAGATCTATGGACTCCCCGTCGAGGTTATTCAGAGGATTTCAGCACCTTATAAAAGACTCTACTTAGGGTCTAGGAAGCGTGAGGTGAACATAATGTTTACCTCCGACAAACCAGGTAGGTATGGGGAGGTAGTACTTAACCCGGTGGGGGTGGTGGAGGCGGAGGTATTAGTGTGGCCTGGTAGCTGTGAGAGCCTATACTACCCCGGAGTTGCTGAGGTAGATAGAGTGGTGGATCTCAGGGTTCTCCGGACTTTCCAGGAGTTCCCAACGAACTTAAGCTCTCCGAAGGTCTCTAAGATCGTTACCTACGAGTCCCTCTACTCATATCCTCTCTATAGAGGTGGGGAGATGAGGGTTAGGGGAGTATTAACTCTGGAGAAGCCGAGCAACGAGTTTGTTATAGTTGTGGGGACTAGAGAAACTCACAGCTATGCTATACCAAAAACTAGCTAGGGTCCGGGTTTGAAGTCCCTATATAGAGCTACTGCCGCCACTACTAGCGAGACTAGGGATACTACCAGTAATATGAGCGTCATGGTCTTGTAATAGTTCACGGTGGAGGAGATCTCTCTGAGACTCCCTCCGAGCTCTTCTAAGGATTTACCTACCTTAACCACTTCAACTTTTACGGTATCCAGCTCCCCTATCCTCTGTTTCAGGAGCCCTACGTTTAGCTCCAGGGCTGTTAACTTAGTAGTGGTGTTTGAGACTAGAGCTTCAAGTCTAGCATACGTGTTCTTCAGGGACTTTATATCTACGGAATGTAAGTTAACTAATTCATTCAATGATTTCAGGACCTCAGAGAGGTGCGCGGTCTTTTCTTGCTCTACCTTGAGAGCTTCCTGAACCTCATCTAATCTCCCTACTAGCAACTTAAGCGAGTTAAACAAAGACCTCAGCGGATCCTCTGGTACTACGTTAAGCGGGCTTAAGGTGGTTAAACACTTACTGAGATTACATGCTGAGATCTCCAGGAAAACTACTCCATGGTCCGGATATTTAGTGATGTTTATCTTCACGACCGCGAAGTTCTTTACTAACATAACGTCCACGATAGCTATGACAGCATCTTTAGGATAGACCTGTCTTATAGTTACATTAACTAGCTCCAGATCGCTCAGCACCTGCAACGTATCTGGTTCACCAACTGCGTAGTATGCTCTCGTATTGACGTAAAGCTCTCGCTTTTCAGGAGCAACAACCTCAAGCTTAGCTACTGGAGGACTTACAGTTACCGCTACTGTTATCGATGCTCCGACCACGTTAAGATCTGTTGCTGTGAGAGTCAAAGTTCTTGAGGTGTTCGTGTAGGGAGCTAAGAACTTAGTTTGAAAGGTCCCCCTCAAGTTAGCACTACCTGAGATCAGGATATTACCTGCTAGGTTTACAACTACCCTACTCCCAATGCCGAGCCCGGTAAATAGTAAGTCATATATGTTACCGGAAACTAAGTTACTCTCAACTACTAAGCTAGGCTTGACAGACAGCAGTGTCTCACCGTAGAAAGCACCGTCACTAGATACAGCAATAACGGTGTTTCCACCAATATGTGTTAGTGGTACCTTAGCCGTCACCCCTCCTGCTTGATATGTCCCGGAGTAGACCCTCACACCGGAGATATACACATCCACGTAGGTACCGGGACTCACACCTAGAACGACCTTAACGTTCCTACCGGGCTCTACACTCTCCGGGAACACACTGACTGAGACCTCCCTGACCACCCTCTTCTGTGCTTCAGCTACGGCAAGGTAAGCCCTCAACCTCCCGTAGCCAGCACCCGGGTGATCTATTCTAGTAGCTGTCGATGTTAGAACATCGTATACAGCCTCCACAAGTCCCGCCCCTGAAAGACCTCGACCCCGCAGTTCGCTAGCTACTAGTGCTGCTACCCCAGCTACTATGGGGGTGGAAGCACTGGTACCACTACCAATAGCTAGTAGGTTACCTGGGAATGCCCCGACGACGCTGACGCCGGGAGCTACGATATCGGGTTTACTGTAGGTTCTCGGATAGCGCCCTTTGAATGGCCAGTTCTCCGGTGGTGATGGCCACTCAACCAGCTCGTAGCTACTGAAGTAGGCTACGTCATCTTCGAAGTCCGTTGCTCCGACCCCTATAACCCCCCATATATTGCCTGGGTTTGAGCTCGTGTACGGACCTCCGTTCCCGATAGCCGCTACAGGGACTATCCCCGCCTCTACAAGCCTCTTAATGACTGGTAGGAAGACGTTGCTGTAGTTTCCTAGAGCTCCGAGGCTCATTGAGACTACTAGAGGTCTCGGTGCGTTGACCGGCCTCCCCTGACAGTCGTGGGGCTCTAGAACCCACTCCAGCCCAGCTAGTACCTGAGCAAATGTCCCGGAACCTCCGGGAAGTACGCCTGCTACCCTGAGCTGGGCTTCAGGTAGTATACCGAAGATGTAGGTTGAGCCATCACCGCCTGCTATGATACTGCTTACCCAGGTTCCGTGCCCATGAAGGTCCCGGGGCTTCAGGCATACAGGCCTACCCCACTTATCGAACTCTATCCACCCGCCTGGGTAGTAAGGATCCTTCGGATCGGTAGTTACGAGTTTCCCAGCTAGTAAGGGGTGCTCTGGATCTATCCCGGTATCGAGGACAGCAACAACTATGTCCCTACCTGTCAGCTTAGTGTAGGTCCAGACCATGTCTGCCCCGACCCTACTCACAGCCCAGGACCACATCGTTGTGTAACTCCCTTCATAGTTACCGTGGCTATCTAATCCACCGTAGACACGTAACTCCGTGGCCGCAGGCCTTACTTCGAAGTTGGGAACTATGTAGCTGAGTCTATAGCTCTCAACAGACTTGGGACACACAGCGAGAGCTAGATCGAACTGCTCGAATACTCTGATGACATTACAGCCGTATCTAGAGATCTCCTCAACAGTGTGGGGGCTGACACTAAGATCTACTATGTACTCACCAGCCTCAGGACCGGCTACCGCTACTAGAGGCCAGGCAGTAGCGAGGACTACTATAACGAGCAGGGACAGAGTGGTTCTTAGTTTTATGTTATCACCCAAATATCTCATACTGAGACCTAATATTATGTGTACCGTAGTAATAATGTGGGCCTTTCGATATAGGGTTACTTCTTACTTCAGCACCGTACTTAAAGATTTTTAGATATTAAGTTTCACAACATAGGTTTTAGGAGTACATGGGGCAGGCATGTAGGAGTTGAAACCACCCCACAGGTTTTACTTTAGGCTTTTTATGTTAAGACTTTAATATATCTAGACTAAGGTTTATAAGCCTCAGCCTAGTTAAGGTATGGGTAAGTACCATGGGCGATGACGAGTACTACGAGCTTTACGGAGAATACGTATCCCTCAAAGAGCTCGGTATAGCTACGTTGATATCCTCCGTAATAGCGATGATCTTCTTCTCTCTAGCTCCTTCAATAGCTAACTTAATAGGTACGCAGGCTACGGGTCTATCCATAACTCTAGGTGCTGTAGGAGCAGCAATAGGGTTCGCTATCTCGACATTGATAATTAAGGTTAAGAGAGTCGTGTCCGAGGTGTAGGAGTTGGACCCGATGAGCTTGCTGTTAGTGGTTATTCTTTCGATCCTCTCAACACTACTCTACATATTCATAGGCATACTCCCGGGGACTGATGAGACAGCAACTATGGCTCCAATAGCCCTGACGCTACTCCTAGCTGGGATGGATCCTATGCTGGTGTTAGTGTGGTTCATAGCGAGCATAGCGGCCTTTAAGATGGCTGATAGTATACCGGTAGCGCTTGCCGGGATACCTGGTGGTGTCATGGCAGTACCGCAGGTTCCAGATGCCTTAATCGCTAAGGAGCATGGACTCGCAGATGTGATCTTGAGGAAGGGTATAGCTGCGAGTGTGGTAGGTCAGGTAGTAGCTATAGTTGTCTCACTAGCTCTGTCTTACTACATAATGCCAGTAGGGGACTGGCTTAGAGCTACTGACGTAGTGCTAGGTGTTAAGGTAGCTAGGTGGTTCTGGCTAGTACTCGTAGGTGTGGTGGTCCTCGCACTAACATCTAGAAACAGATTCATTGCTCTAATCTCGATTCCGGCTGTAGCCCTCGTCTTCCAGGGCCTGAGGGCTGTGTACGGGAAGAGTGTGTACATAAGCTTCTTCCTTGGTATTACAATAGGCCCGATGATGTTCGAGCTTCTATCAATGCTACACAGGGAGCTGAGGAATTCGTATGTTAGGAAAGGTCTGAAGGAGGTGAAGCTCCTAAAGGTCGAGAAGATAAGCCTCAACCCACTCAAGATACTAACGAAGGAGGAGCTTACCCACAGCACTATCTGGTCAGCAGTAACCTCAGTCCTAGCTACAGTGATGTCCCCGGTCGGCTTGACCACCCTGATCGGTGACCTCCTAAGAGAGAGTAAGAAGGACAGGGTCAGGGGAGCTGTACTAGCGTACACAGTTAGAGACGCAATAAAGAACGCGACTTACATTGGCGGTACCCTAATACCGCTCCTCGTGATAGGAGCCCCGACCGGGCCTATGGCAGCGGGCCCAGCAGCACCATTCTTCGGTAAGTACGACCACCTGGGTATGACGGCTAGGGACTTCATCGTAACACACTACGATTACCTAACCATAGTCGTAATGATCTTCATCTCCACGGCAATAGCTTTCCTAGTAGCATACCCGATACTCGTAAAGTACTCTAGAGCTTTAACCCTAGCAGTATTTAGGAGAGTACCAGCGGAGGCTCTCTACGGACTCTTCATAGCGATCGTGTTGATGCTTTCCTACTACGACGCTAAGATTGCCGGTATATTCGGGACAATCATAGTCAGCCTAGTATCTGGGGCTCTCTGGAGGTTGGGTGTGTCTCTAGGAGTGTTATTCATGGTCTTGGTATCAGCTCCGACATTAGTGCCTCTCCTAATGGCTCTACCTATTTAAAAAACATTAGGTTTTCTTTATTTTATGCTCCCAGCAATAACGATTATAGTTGATCTCGTAGAAGATAAAACTATAGCTGGTTTCACCGGTCCTCTACGATTCAAGTCCCTCAATTATCTCTTTAATGAGCTTATCCCTAAACTCCGAGCTCTTAATCTCCGGCAGTAGTAGTAACCTAGCAATAACCCCGAGGATCTTTTCAATGTTCTGTAACCTAAGCTCTAAGTTCTTCATGCCGGACCCTATCTCAGCTAAGTGACCCTCTAGATGGGACAGCATGTGGATAGCGCTAGCCATAAGTGAGGTTATGTCAGCTTCCTCAACCTCTGCTTCGTGCTCGACATGTTCATGTGCATGTTCGTGGGTTTCCTCCTCCTGGTTGCTCTGGACCTCCTCCACAAGCTTCTCAATATCCTTCTCACTCTTTAGGATATCCATTCTAAGTTTCCTCCTCTCGGACAAGGACTTCACCTACATAAACTGTTTTGAGGAGATAAATATCTAACTCCACACTCAGGACTAGACAGCTACTCTACTGCTCTCACATAAAACCTTAAGCATTAAATAGCCATAGATAGAGCAAAGCGTGTTGGAACCCTAAGGTGATGCGCATGAAACCCGAAGAACACGTTAAGGTGGTTGAGGGTAGTCGCAGGGGGTCTCTACCTATCCTACTGATATTGTTAGGTACATACAGTCTAGCCTATTTTCACAGAACTATGACCGGCATTATGGAACCTGAGGTAGAGTCTCTATCCAGGCTCTACGGGTTCGACTCGTCATCCTACCTAGCCATCTTATCATCAGCATACTTCTACACATACTCCTTACCGCAGTTTCTAGTTGGTTCCCTGATCGACTATTACGGGATTAGGAAGGTCTGCTCAGCTCTTCTCCTTGTAAACGCTGTTGGATCCCTCATGATGGCGTCAGTAGAGCCAGTTACTATGGTCGTGGGCCGAGCCATCATAGGCTTCTCAGTTAGCGTCGCGTTTCTCTCCTACCAGAGAGCCCTATCTCTCTACCGTAAGCAGGAGGAGCAAGCTAGGTGGTCATCTCTAGCTCTAGTAGTCGGGAGCTTCAGCGTGATTATAGCTACCTACCCACTTAGGGTGGCACTAGATCTTATCGGTCTGAGGGGAACTCTCACAGTCTTGGCCCTAGCAGCCGCGGTACTTTCTACCTCCGTCTTCGTCACAGCTACCGACACAGTAGGTAGGAAAACGTTTCGTGAGTACCTATCAGCTACTAGAACTGGTTTAGTGAGGGTTGTTAGCGATAAGCACAGCTGGGGTGTGAGTATAGGGGTTCTAGCTACGTACGGTGTTGGACTATCATTCCAGTCTTCCTGGGGGCAGATACTCCTCTCAAGAGCTTTCAACCTCGATAAAGCTGAGGTAAGCTTCTACCTAATGCTGTACGCGCTAGTCTTTATCCCGATATCACTAGCTTCAGGCTACCTCAGCGATAAGGTTTTCAGGAGGAGGAAGCCGTTCCTCCTATCATCAGCGATCGGGATGACGATTTCCTGGATACTCCTAGCACTAGCCTCGACGTCTAGAAACCTGCTACTTATGTCTCTCTCCATAATATCACTGGGGGTATCTCTAGGACCGCACATAGTTGCTCCCGTTATGGTGAGGGAAGCGTACGACCCCTCGATATCAGCTACCTCAGTAGCGTTCATGAACACTGTCCTATTTCTAGGGGTGGCAGTCCTCAACAGCATCCTACCACAACTTAACTACTTCGTCACACTAGAAGTTAGTGCTGTCCTAACCGCTCTCGGAATCCTAGCTGTGACCTATCTATGTAGGGAAACATATACAGGTAACTAACTGCGGAGCGCGGGCTTCTTCACGATTACCTTCCCGCAAGAGCTCCAGCCGGGGATCGATAGGAGTTCTGCCACTTTCTTCACTGACTCCACTACTCTCACCTCCTCAACGCCGGGAACCCCCGCACCTAGAACGAAGACTATGGAGGTGTCCTCCCTAATAGCTGTCTCAACACTGTCCCTATGGGGGTAGAGGTGCATGACTATGTTCGAACTATCGACTAGGATCGGGATACCCTTCGGCAGTATCTCCTGCTTACCTCCTATAGGGTTAAACACCTCTCCCCCAGAACTCGATGTTAGGCGGTACGGTGGGGTGGACCTCCCCACGTCGTATAGACCTATCGGAACTCCCATATATGCTGACGCTATGTTCCCAGCATCAACAACTGTGTTAATTCTGGGGAACGAACCCCTCAGAGCTCTCCTAACTAGAGCCTCGCTAGATGGCCTAATCTTAGTTGGGTCGATACCTATCCTCCAGTAGAAGTCTCTATAGGCTCTGAAGACCGGGTCCGACTTCAGTGATTCAAGGGTGTACCGAGCTGTTAAGTACTTTATGAGCTTCTCCACCTCACTACTAAAGTCGTAGGGACGCGGGTTATCGGTCCACACAATAGTGTAGGCAGTGAAGACACCTAGAGGTGTGAGAGATCTATCTACCTCGAGGAGAGAGTCTAACCACCCGCAATACTCCAACACGACCCCGAAGTTAGCTTATGTCGGAAGCCCTAATATCAGCTTAGCGCGAGGAGACCTACCAACCTTCTGGGTGATATAAGCACCTAAAATATATTATGAAGTGGCTGATGAGGTCCTCGATCGCTGAGGTAGTGATGAGGGCAGGGTTTAGCTGAGGAATCTCCGCACCTACGGGATAGATATCTCCATCTTTATGTTGCCAAGTCTTACCTGACCTAAGGTAAGGTTGTTCTCTAAGACCTCACGTAACCTCAGTAACCTCTCGACGTCTTCCTCCGTTACGGGGCCGGTCCTGTAGATCAGCAGGGTACACCCAACACCCACTATACCGCTCGCGTAGAGACCGTCCATGAACCTGAAGGCCATCTCTGAGCAGTCCCTAGCTGACGGTAGGCAGGTTCCTGGGTGGGTATGAGCTTCTAGAATAGCCTCCTTAACGTAGGGTAGGACCACCTTACCGAAACCTCCCTCAGCTATATATACCTCACCAGTTCTCAGAACTAGGAGAACGTACTCTATACCTGTTGTGCGGGTTAGTAGAACATACTGCCTCAACTCGTCAAGAACCCTCACGGCGTACTTTCCTGCCTCCTCCAGTATCGACTCAGCATCCTCCCCGCCGAATCCGTTAACTAAGTGTACTCTAAGGCCTTTCTCCTCCAGTTCCTCCAACTCAAAGAGATTCTCCCCTATAGAGCAGTTACGGTAGTAGACGTAGACCTCGGAGTCCATGAGCTCGCCATGTGCTGTACAACCATACTCAGCCGATATTGAGAGGAGTCCGTCTGCTAGGAGTACTAGGTTTGAGAGCTTAGTGGATTCAGGTATCCTATAGAGGTGTTCGAGTTTAGTCAACCCGGAGTCCTCTCAGTATTAGATGGACCGTAGGAGACCGCCATCTACCGGTATTATAGCCCCGTTAACATAGGAAGCCATCGGGCTAAGTAGGAACGCTACTACGTACCCTATCTCCTTAGGTAGCCCATACCTCCCTAGAGGTATCTCGGAAGACGTTTCCTTCAAGACCTCCTCCAAGCTCTTACCGCTCCTAGCTGCCATATCTTTAGCTACCTGCACCGCTCTCTCTGTCAGTATCTTACCTGGGACGACAACATTTACGCGGATCCCTCTAGGACCTAGCTCCCGTGAGAGGGTCTTAGCTAGCCCGTGTACAGCCGCTCTCAGAACATTCGAGAGAGCTAGATTTGGTAGGGGCTCCTTAACGACGGAACTAGTTAGGTAAACTATCGAGCCTCTACCGGATTTCTCTAGGAGCGGTATGGCCTTCCTACTAATCCAGATAGCACTCAGTATGAGTAGCCTCACACCATATTCCCAGTCACTGAGATTGAGTTCCGCGAACGTCCCCGGTTTAGGCGGTCCAGTTACGTAGACTAGCCCGTCTAAACCTCCTAGAGCTTCGTAAGCCCTCTCAACAAGAGCCTCCGCCTCATCTTTATTAGATATATCAGCCGGTGATCCGCGGACCTTACCTAGAGGACTTAACTCAGCTATGGCTTTCTCCACAGACTCCCTAGTCCTCCCACATATGTAGACCTCAGCCCCCTCCTCCAGAAGAACCTCAGCAATCCCCCTACCGATACCTCTAGTTGATGCTGTTACTAGAACCTTAAACCCGTCCAGACCGAACCTCCCCACAGTATGACACACCGTTAGATGCTTTACGTATACATTAATTTGCTTACTCTAACCCTACTTTAAATTTTCGGACTGAGTATTAGCTTTGGTAGCTATGAGGTACTTGGTTATCGTCGATAAGTTCGCCGCAAGTACTCTGAAGGCAATTAAGAAGCATGACTTAAACGCTTCAATAACTGTTGTAGCCCTCAATAAGGAGGTAGCTGAGGAGGCTAAGTCCTTCGATGCTACTGAGGTTCTTGAAGGGCTGGGAAGTCTAGATTCAGTAGACTACAAGCTCGTAGATGTAGCGACTGTCTGGCTCGAATCTGCGGAGAGGTCGTGTGAGGTTGGTAAGGAGCTGAAGAAGCGTGGTGTCCCTCTGCTGATCGCAGTAAGCTTAGATATCGATGACTTCCGCAACTACCGTGAATGTGGCTTCAACTTCCTAGTACCCGCAGCTCTCCTCATTGAGGGAGCTCTAGGATCTATCTTAGGGTTCGATACGTGGGTCACCATCCCGGTTCACACATTCATAAACATGCATGTGAGGGTTTACAGGGTCTTTAGGAGGGCTAGGCTGGGGATATCACTACAGGAGCTTATTAACGGGGTCGGAGGTAGGTCCTTCATAGCTGTATTTGATAGGGAAGGTTACTACGTTAGCTCGAGAGACTATAAGCTCACTGAAGGTGACCTCATCGTTGTTGCTGCTCCCACGGAGGAGGAAGCTCACAGAGCTGTGGAGAGGTTGAACAAGCTTTTTATGCTTGCTGAAAGGGTATATTCAGCTCTAGAGTCCAGAAGACCTCCAGGGTAGGTGGTCAGGTCATGGTGTCCTGGTACGAGATGTTGATGAGCTGGGCCAGCATCTACATACCCCGCGTACTTCAAGCAGCTATAGTAGTCCTAGTTGCCTACTTACTGGTTAAGTACCTAGATAAGGTAGTTTCCCTATTCATAAAGACCGAGGAGCACGAGTTTATCGATAGGTTCATCATGTTTCTTAAGGGTACCATATACTCCATAGCAGTACTCATGGCGATAAGCTTTATTGCTGTAGAGCCCCAAGTGTTCATAGCTCTACTGCTGACCGTAGGGGTCGGTATAATAATCATGTTCTCGGACGTCCTGAGGAACGTAGGCTCCGAGCTCTATGTAAGGAACCTCAGGATGTTTAGGGAAGGCGACTGGGTGGAGATCGACGGAATTCAGGGGAGGGTTGCGAGGCTGACGTCGATGGGGGTAATTTTGGAGACATTAAGAAGGGAGAGAGTCTTCGTACCGTACACTCGCATCGCCCACACAACTGTGGTTAATAGGATGAGTACCTACGGGCTGTCATTCCGTGTTGTGGTGCGGATACCGAAAACCTATGATGCAACTAAAGCACGTGAGCTCGTGGTGTCCTCCCTGCAGAGGGTTAGGGAAGACTTAGTAGCAGAACCTTCCGTGGTTCTTAGATCGATCACAGAGACATCATACGTGTTCGACATCACCTTGGATGTGATGAATGTCGGTAAAGCTGAGAAGGTCTTCAGCGACCTACTCCTGGAGCTGAAGACGAGGGAGCCTAACGCTGACATAGAGTTCTAGCCATCAACGGTGCTGGGCTAGTTGTCCGATAAGGAAGTATCTAGGCTACTCAAGATTTGGAGGGCTGAGGTCTCAACTCTAAATCTCTCAACTAGTATATCCCTGACTATGGCTCAGCCATACGCTATCAAGCTACTGGACTTCGATCTCCAACTACTTGGCACGATGGTCTTGTTGCAGCTGGGGATGGCCGGAGTTGGGTATGTTTTCGGTTCAATACTCCTATCTCTATTTAGGTCGAGGAGGATAATATTCTGGAAGCTTTTCGGGACTCTGCATAGGTGTCTATGGGCTCTCGCAGGATTTACCCACTTCCTTCCGAAGGAGTATGGAGCAAGCTTCTTCCTAACGTCAGTAGCAGTAGCTCAGTTCTCAGGTTCCCTCGCTGGGATAGCATCAGGTGATGTGGGGGCGGACATAGTCAGCAAGGAGAGAGCACTGAAGTTCTACAGCTCTTTAAACTCTCTGGGTCTAGCCTCAAACAGTGCGGGGCTCATCATAACTACAGCAATATTCAGCTTCCTACCCTCAAATGAAGGCTATCTAGTAGCTTACACTCTCTCAATGTCGTCAGCAGTAGCTTCCTCGGTTTTCCTCAATCTTCTCAGGGACCCGAACCCTCCTTCTAAGGGTTCAGTTAGCGACGTACTGAGAGGGTTTAATGATTCCCTCAAGGATCAGGACAGCAACTCGTATATAATCACCGTAACTCTCTTCACCCTTGCTGTGAACCTGCCGGGAGCTTTATGGAACTACTACCTGCTGACAGTCATAAAGGGTGCTGAGACCTGGGTGACACTGAAAGCTATAGCAGCAAACATTAGTCAGTCAATAGGGTTCAGGGTCTGGGGAAGGATATCCAGGAAGCTGGGACTGAAGAGAACCCTATACGTCAGTATAGCCCTTACCTCGCCCATACCAGCAGTATTTACTTTTCTCTACACCCTCGAAGGTCAGGTAGCCTTGGAGATGTACTCAGGGTTTGTTTGGGCAGGCTATAACCTAGCCAACAACATATACACCCTCTACCTACCTAAGAGAACTACTAGAGTATACTTCATAGCCGTGATAAACGCTACATCCAACGTCATCGCCTCAGCTACCTCAAGACTAGGAGCTCAGATAGCATCCATTAGCCTAGGCGCTATGAACGCTGTCTTCTACTCGTCAACAGCTGGTAGGCTCCTACTGTCCTTAATAGCCAAGAGAAAAGCACCTGAACTTCTAGTCAGCTAGGGTAGGGCACATCTTTATACGGTGCCCCCGCTATGTCAGGGTAGACCTCAGAACTCTCGATATGTTCCCGTAGGCTACCTTCTCGAGTTCCCCATCGGTGAAACCCTTCTCCGCTAATCTCCCCAACAACACCTGAACCTTCTCTATGGACTCAAACCCCTCCGGTACCGGTAGACCGAGGAGACCCAGGAAGTCCGTACCTATAGCTAGGAGGTCTGCACCGAAGTTTTCACGTACGTAGGTGAAGTGTTCGACCAGGTCGTCCAGGGATGGTCTAGGCTTACTAGATATTAGTGGGCCTATAGCAGAAAGCCCTATAATCCCTCCCTTCCTCCTTAAAGCATCAAGAACTTCGTCATCTACGTTCCTAGCCCTATCCACTAGCCTCCTCACATTCGCGTGGCTCACGATGACGGGCTTCGAGCTTACCTCGATAGCTTCAAGTGCTGTCTTCTTACTGGCGTGAGCTACGTCGATAACTATCCCCAGCTTATTAGCTACCCTAATCAGTTCCTCACCCTCCGATGTGAGGCCCGTATCCTTCCTTGATGAGCAGCCAGACCCGTACTTATTGGTGTAGTTCCATGTGAGGCCTAAGCTCCTGAGACCAAGCTTTTTAAGTATGGTGAGGTCGTAGGGCTCGTCAATAGCTTCAGCACCCTCTAGGTGTAGCAGGAAGCAGAGTCCGTCACCCTTAACACATGACTCGAAGTCTTCGTAGGCCTCAACTATTTTTATCCCATAGAACTCGGAGAGTTTGTAGTATATGGATATGTGCTCCCATAAAATAGCCTGGGGAACCCTGAAACCGACAGACGGGATCCACCTACCGTACAACTCTTCCAGGGTCTTAGACTCCACAGGTCTGAACGTCTCCACACCGGGGAATATCGATGCGAATACTACGCGCACACCACCCTTCCGGTACTTAGGTATGTCCGCCTCCCTACCTGGGATATCCCTGGAGAAGTCCCCGAGAGCAGCTCCACCACCATGATAGAAGAAGTAGCCTGATACATCCTGGTGGAGGTCCACAACGGGAAATTTCCTTTGTGACACTAGAGTACCCCCAGATAGTCAGTAGGTGAGCTAAATATTCGGGGATCTACAGAAGGTGTTTTAGACATGCTACAACTACTTTCTCGGTATCTCAGTTGAAGCATCAGCTTAGGTCAAGCCCTGGAGTGGTAGATAGGGCCATATTGTCTCTAGCTAAGCTAGTCTTCTACGTGTATGCCATGCTATGGCTACTAGCTAGGCGCGGAGTTAAGGTGGTTAAAGCAGGGGACATATTGAGGTTGTTCTACATGGACTTCCTGAGGATCAGAAGGGAGTATATCGAGGTAGTTAAGCTTGACCACTGTGAGCTAGTAACACGGTGTTCTAACCCCTGCCCCATCCTATCCCTATCCCTAAGGCTCGGACTAGACACTAGATACACATGCCGCAGAGTTTCGGAACCAGTCTGCTATTTCGTACTAAAGAAGTTGAGGCATGATGCGGAGTTCGAGAGGAACTATGACTGGATAAGACCGTACAGGGGAAGCTGCGAGGAGAGGATATATCTCAGTAGTTGCTCATCTACTTGATTAGCCTCACGTAGCTTAGTTGATGTCTAGGTCTGCGCGCTTAGTATGAGGTAAATAATAGTTTTAGCCTAGAACACAGAACTTTGGAGATTGCCGTGGGTAGCTCTACGTATGTGTGCCCCCTCGACTGGAGGTACGGCTCGGACGAGATGAGGAGGCTCTTCATCCTAGAAGAGATTGTGAGGAGGTATCTTCAGGTAGAGAAGGCAATCATGGTTGGACTGGAAGCGGCTGGCCTAGCTCCGAGGGGTTGTTCGGATGCTTTAGATAAGTGCTTTGAGGAGGTGAGGGCAGTTGATGTGTACTCAATGGAAGCCGTAACGGGCCACGACATAGCCTCCCTCACCTACATACTCGGAGAGAAGTGTGGTGAGTGTGGTAAGTACGTCCACTTAGGGGCTACCAGCTACGACGTTGTGGACACTGCTTGGGCACTGATATTCAGAGATGCTCTAGCCATCGTCAGGAGGAAGCTGATGGACGTGGTAGATAGGCTGTCACAGCTGGCACTGGAGCACAGGGACACAGTAATGGTAGGCCGTACACACGGCCAGCACGCACTCCCAATCACAGTCGGCTTTAAGCTCGCTAACTACGTCTACGAACTCTCAAGAAGCTTTGAGAGACTCTGCGAGCTGGAGAAGAGAGTTGTCAGGGCAAAGCTCTCAGGTGCTGTCGGTACTATGGCTGGGTGGCTTGGTAGGGGCCTCATAGTCGAGGAAGCTGCCTCCAAGTATTTAGGGCTGGACCCCCACGCTATTACAACTCAGGTAGCACCTAGAGACGGATTTGCTGAGCTCGTACTCGTACTGGCTGTACTAGCCTCCCAGCTGGATCGCTTCGCGCTGGAAATCCGTGAGCTGTCGAGGAGTGAGATAGGTGAGATGTACGAGTCGGAACCGAGGATAGGGAGTAGTGCTATGCCTCATAAGCGGAACCCTGTCACAGCAGAGAGAATATCGGGGCTAGCTAAGCTAGCTAGGTCCTTCGCTGTCGCAGCACTGGAGAACATCCCCCTAATGCATGAGAGAGACCTAACTAACAGTAGCAGTGAGAGGATACTCATACCTCACATCTTCCTGATAGTGGATCAGATGCTTGAGGATATGATCAGGTTACTCAAGGTAGTGCACATAGATAGGGAAGCTATGAGAAGGAACCTTGAACTAACGAGAGGGGCAATCATGGCTGAGTCGATAGTAGTTAGACTAGTACAGAAGGGGGTACCTCGCCACGTTGCTCACAGAACACTGATGGAGCTGACCAGGTCCATGAACCCAGGTACTAGCCTGGAGGAGGCTGTCCTGAGACATGAGCTGATATCGAAGTATCTAAGTCCAGAGGAGGTGAAGGAGGCTGTTAACCCCACTAAGTACCTCGGCAACTACTCTGAGCTTATAGAGAGGGCTGTAGAGTACTGGAGGAGGACCCCCAAGTGCTAGGGGATGCTCAGGACAAGTAGGACGAATAGAGATTCAGATAGCTCTAACGTCCTTAAGAACCGGCCCCACCACGAGGATAAAGCAGGATAGAGTCCAGTAGTAAGAAAACCAAAGAAATGCCTAAGTAATTAACAGTTCCTTAATAGGCTTAGTTTATGTAAACATGATTGTTTTACTAGCTTAGGGAGCTTAGAAAAGGTTAGTTAAGGTATCCCAAGATCTCAATGAAAATACCTTACTCAGCAATCGAATTTTAGAGCAAGTTTAGAGCATGAATTAACCTCAGGATAGTTGCTCCGAGTATTGATGAACGATCAGCTAGTCCCCTATTTGTTGAGAGCTACCGATGAGGTTTTTGTTGTGTGGTAGTATTTTACCTGGGGATCCAGTTGAAGTCAGCTATTAGGAAACTTGTGAAGATTGGTAAGAGATCTTACGCTGTCGTCATACCCAAGAAATGGGTTAAGTTACTCGAGATCAAGCCGAGTGACCCCATTTATATGGTTCTGGGTGAGGACAGATCCGTCGTTATGACCCCTCTCAGGGTTTCTGGGGTTGAGGAGGCTAGGTTAGGGATGTTCCCTCACCTAACTATTTCCTCTACTAATGCTAGAGCACTGACTAAACTCATCCTAGCTCTCTACTCGGCAAGCCTGCAGGGTGTGGTTATCGATAGTGTTTTACCTCGGGAGAGCCTGCTCCTACCTACTGAGTTAGCTAGTATAGAGTGGACGGATGTGAATACGGTAATTCACTTCAAGGACATTCGAGCAGGTCCGAAGGAGGTTCTTGAGGATATGGCGAGGAAGGTTCAGGAGGTTTTCAGTCTCTTCACGAAGGGTCTTGAAGTACCTTCACCGGAACTGTGGGGTGAGATCCACAAAATCGAGCAGGAGCTGGACGTATCTGTCCACTTAGTTATGAGGCTAACGATCAGGAAGATCGTTGTCGATGTCTTGAAGAAGGGGCTGGATAGTGAGACCCTAGTGGAAAGCCTCCTAAACATATTGGCTGCTAAGGTATTCGAAGATCTCTCGGATTGTATTGATAGGTCCGCACATAGGATAGAAGAGCTCCTACCCCTATCCAAGGACTTTGCCAGGCTGTTTGCTAGCATCAAGGATCTAAGTAGTGAGATCTTTGAGTGTTACCTCTATAAATGCCCTACTGACGACGCTTTCGAGCTCTTAGAGAGAACGACAGAGCTGAGGAAAGAGTTGAAGGGGGCGATGTCGATCTCAACCCCACCGCTTCTACCACTTCTAGCGGAAGTGGACACTATTGTGACCTTACTGGAGGATCTACTTGAGGCAGCCCTCGTAAAGATATATAAGTGAGGTGCCTACCCTAAAAACAACCAATCACAAAACCATAAACCCGACATCCACTAATCAAAAACAGAACAGCCCGCTTACGGTCCGAGGTCCTCATCGTGTTGCGAGTGGACGCTGGGAGATCGTTTCTCAAGGGAGGAAGCGAAAACCCTAGCATACTGCCAGGAGGTTATTACGTATCGCTACCGAAGTAGCTTGGGTAATAGGACATCCGCATCCCAATTAAGGTATTCATGAGGTTACCGCCTATTAAGCCGTCTAGATTGAAGAGCACAGCTCCTCTCAGCTTCAGCTCCTCTACTACGTACCCCAGCTGTAACGCTAGCTGTACGTTTAGGAGTCTCCAGGCACCTATACCGACCAACAACCTGTCAGGTTTATTGAGGGCGCTTAGTTGCGAACTTATGTAACTCTTAAATACTGTGAAGTCCGTGGTGTAGGACATAGTGGCTACGTAGTCTACTATACCTTCATTCACCCAGCTCGCCCAGTCCTGCAGGACCGTTGAAACAGCTTGAGGGCTTGGAAATACAGCAGCCGACACTTCGATGCCTGGTCTCAGGCTCCTTGCTGTATCCGCCACCCTCCTCACCACATTCGTTATGCCGTCAACCAAGAACCTCTGGTATAGTGCTCTATCTTGTTCAGGGTCCTTACCATATACCTCCCTAAACTTCTCTGAAGAGCATTTTCCATAGACATCGCTCTGCGGAGCTCTAATCCTATCTAGCTGTATCCCCCTCACCTCGGGATACTTGGTTAAGATCTCCCGGACCATATTCAGCAACCTCTCAACGTACTCATCGCAGTAAGGATCTACCCAGCCGAGCATCTTCCCACTGCTATCGTATAGAGCTAGATCCGGTCTTTCCTTAATGAAGAAGCCCGGCTCTGTCTCACCTTCTGATAGTGCGTTGATGTAGACGTAGACCTCTATCCCATACTGCTTAGCGATCCCTATTACGTCCTTGAGGACGTCCCAGGAGTACTTCGGGCTCATCGGTGCGTAGGAGCTGTCGTAGTACACGTATCCCCAGGGATCCTTAGCTAAGAAGAAGACAGCATCTACCCCAGCAGTTGCTAGCTTTGCTAGCACTTCATCTACTTGCTTAAGCCAGGTCCCTCTGTCCGAGCTCCACTTATCTGAATATACTCCCCACCACACAGCAATGAAGGCCTTCTCATAGGACCTGCCGAGAAAGGCTTCGTAGTACTTACTAGCCAGCTCCATGTATGTAGACCAGTCCCAGTTCGGTCCCGGATCGGTGTGGTGTGATGCTCCCCCACCGAGGCTCGGGTTCTTCGGGTCCGGAACCTGGTCATGGCCTATCACACCACCACCGGAGGCGTCTGCCGGTGCTATCCCGGAGGGCCTAGTCAGGGGGATCCCGTACTTATAGGCGAGGTAGGCGAGGAGCCTGGCTGAAGCTCTGTACTGGACCTCCGTAAACATCTTAGCCTTAACGAAGCCTTCATGCTCTATCCCCACAGACAGGGAGTTGTATAGCTTATTCCCCGCGTGCCAGGCAACATCCTTCTCTCTAACCATCTGATATACTGTACCGCCCAGAGACACTATGTAGTGAGCAGACACCCCAGCTCTAGGATCGAGGAACCAGTTTATTGCTGACTGGGCTGAACCCTCAGTAACGTGGATGACGGCCCAGCTAATACTGGATCTATTTGCTTTTGCGTAGTTACCTGAGTAGGCCTCAATCCACTGAGCTAGTGGGTAGTCAGGTGGACCGCTCCATTCGAGTCTCAAGTTCTTGAGTAGGCTCCAAAGTGTTGGGTCCCCCAGGTCCAGTCTCCACACGGCTACTCCTGCTAGGGAGTACTCCAACGCTAGTTTTGACCTGTAGTAGGCCATCTCACCATCCACGTAGTACGCTACACCCTCAGGGATCTCGGCCCTGAGCTCCTTAGTGGTCAGATCCAGAGTAAAGCTAGCTCCTTGCGATCTTAGGGATTGGTATTCTGGGAGTAGTAGCCACTTAAGGAGCTTGCCTGATCTATCCCATAGCTTACCATAGTTCGGGACACCGAGAACTAGCTTCTCTCTCGGTATGTACATACTAGCATACTTCACACACTCCTCCACCCACCACAGCGGGGCTACTGGCTTAGGTCCAGCTACCTCATAGAAATCGTAAGCCATAATCATTACGTAGTCAACACTCGTCTTACCCAGCAGCTCGTAGTCGTAGGTCTGTAGATAAGAGCTCGGATACTCAGCTCTCTTAGCTGGTACAGCTACAGTAAGTATGAGGCCGGCCTCATGGAGTTTCTTAGCTACTTCATCGACAAACGTGGCGAACTCGGCCTTATATGCTGGGAGGCTCACCTCGAAATCTATGTTAAACCCTACGTACCCGTACCTTCTAGCTAGATCTACTAACCGGCTGGCGAAGTTTCCTACAGCGTTCGGGTCGGTAATCAGTCTCTTAACCCTTGTGGCATCGGATGAAACCACCATGGGAGCTACAAACACTCCACGAGCTCTCGCTAGCTTAAGGAACTCACTGTCCTCAGCGCCTCTACTAGTAAAAGAACCTACTGTAAGGTCGTCAGCTAGGTAGTACCAGTCAGGTGAAGCAAAATCTATTACTGCCCCACCAAACTGACTCAGTATCTGAGCTACGTCGCTGGATTTTGTGCTGTAGATCCATGCCCAGATAAACGGCTTCCTCTTGTAGGGAATGGTGGGTAGGGCTATCAGAGGAGCTGTAGTAGCTGTAGCCAAAGGTGAAGTTACTGTTAAAGTACTTCTACCTACTTCGGTCGTGAGTGTGGGGGTTTCATGCTCTGGGGACGGGAGGATAGTGAAGAGGTAGTATAGAGTTGAGGCTATTACGATGACTGAGACAATTAAAATAGCTAGGACTTTTCTCACGGTGCGCACCGTAAAAGGTTGGTCTTAACTGTTTTAACCGAGAAGTTACGTAACCTAGAGTATCTCAGTGCTTTAATGCTCTGCGGAGTCCAACCGCAGATACTATAACCATGGACGCAGATACTATCAGTCCTATGAGGGCCGGTAAGAATGCTTCGTCTGACGGTGGTAGTAAGGCTAGGGCTATGGCAGATAAAACACATAGCACAGATGACAGTGCGAGGATATCGATTAGTATTATTGGGTGTACCTTCAACTCCTCACCCCGGGCTTGCAGGGAGCCAGCTAGGCCTCCACTTAGGTAGCTTACCTGCTTTTACACATAGTGAGTAGTGGTCTGGCCCCACCCTCAGATAGCTCCCAGGGGTAAGTGATGAGCATTCTGAGTCGAGTAGTGGGCACATCTCCGAGAACGGGCAGGGGCTACTCACGTTCGGGTTTCTTGCTGACTCCATCACTCCGTCAAGTCCCCTAACTCTCCTTTCTGAGAGGACGAGGGGGACAGGAATGTTAGATATTAACGCCCGGGTATAGGGATGTTCAGGTCTGTAGATCACTTCGCTAGCTGGGCCGAACTCCACTACTAGGCCTTTTAGCATCACATACATGGGGTTATCCCCAGCTGCGTAGACAGCGGCACCTAGGTCGTGTGATATGAACATAATGGATGTTCCTCTGTTTTCAACTATCTTCTTTAGGAGGTTTATCAGTGAGACACGTATGGATGGATCCACCATGCTGACAACCTCATCAGCAACTATAAGATGTGGATCTGTAATGAGTGCTCTAGCTAGAGACAGTCTCTGCCTCATCCCACCGGATAGGTGATGCGGGTACTTATCTATAAAGTACTCAGCTGGTACTAAGCCCACCTCTTCGAGGAGCTCCCTAATGTACTTAAACCTGTCAGCATTACTTAGATGCTTCTTGTACTTCCTGACTACGGGCTCGAGTATGTTCTTAACGTTCTTGGAGGGGTTAAGTGCTGTGTACGGGTCTTGGTGAACATAGACGAATTTATGTCTATTACTTAGATAGAAATCCTTCTGAACTATTCTACCATCCTTTACGACTACAGTATTCTCCCAGGAAAGCTCCCCGGTGGTGGGCATGACGAGCCCTACCAGGATCTTACCTAGCGTAGTCTTTCCAGAACCGCTCTCACCTACCAAGCTTATCATGCTCTTATTGGGGATCTCAACTGAGATCGACTGTAAGGCTTTTATGAGTCTCTTCCTAAACACACCCTTACTGTAAACCTTACTAACATTTCTAGCATGAGCTACCGAACTCAGAGCTTCTCACCTCCACTGTAGAGCCAGCACTTCACGAACCTCTCCTTCTTAGGTTCGTAGAGAGGAGGTTCCGAGGTTCTACACTTCTCAACTGCGTAGGGACACCTCGGATGGAACTTACAGCCAGGTGGTGGGTTAAGGAGGCTTGGTGGTTCACCTGGAACTGGCTTCGGGATCCTCTTTACGTAAATATCAGCAACAGAGGGTATGGCCGATATAAGCATTGATGTGTATGGATGTAGTGGCTCCTTAAATATCTCGTAGGTGTTCCCGACCTCAACTACTGTTCCAGCGTAGAGGACTGCTAATCTATCTGCTAGCTCCGCTACTACAGGGATATCATGGGTTATCAGTATCATGGTGTTCCTGTACTTCATCGAGACATCGTTAAGTATGTTCAGTAGGACCCTCTGAGAGAAGACGTCTAGGGCCGACGTGGGCTCGTCCAGTATGACTAGCTCCGGTTTGAGTATCATGGTCAGCGCTATGACCACTCTCTGCTTCATCCCACCACTAAGCTCGAACGGATACTTCTTCAGTACTGTGTCAGGGTCCAGCCTCACTAGGGAGAGCATTGAGTGTATCTCGCTCATCGAGCTTTCCGGCTTCCAGAGACCGTGATTTCTCAGTGTCTCTATGAAGTGCTGCTCAACTGTCAGAACCGGGTTCAGGGAGTTCTGAGCGCCTTGCGGGATGTAGCCTATTACCTTACCACGTAACCTCCTCATAGTTCTCTCATCAGCTTTTATGAGATCTACTTCCTCACCACTCGAAAGTCTTAGTAGGGCCTCCCCACCACGTATCCTAGCGTTCCTTGGAAGTATCTTGAGGAATGTCTCGACGAGCGACGTCTTCCCAGATCCACTCTCACCAACTATTGCCGTTATTTTTCCCTCGTCTACAAAGAGGGTGACACCACTTACTGCTTTAATAGATCCTTCCCTCACGAGATACTCCATTCGCAAGTTTCTGAGCTCCAGCTTCGGCTTGAAGTTCTTACCTGTCCTCACCTCATCACTCATAAGTCCTCAACCTCGGGTTAAACACCTCCTCAAGGGCTTGCGCGAAGAACACTACCCCTAACTTGATTACTACGAGTATGGAGATCATTAGGAACACTATGACTGACCCGTTAGGGATTAATAAACCCTTATACGTAAATATCATCTGATTGAGTAGGTACCCCCAGTTTGTTGGATTAAGAGGTGCGACGCCAAGTAGTACTATGCCTATTAGGGAAGACATGTTGGCGACGAAGAGAGTAGCGAAGTTGTAAGTTACGAATGGTAGGAGGTGTGGACCTATCTCTCTAAAGAGTATGTAGAGTTTACTTAAACCTAAGTTAATGCAGGCCTCCACGAAGTCCCTGGTTTTGAGGGAAGATACCTCAGCAGCGAGAGCCCGGGCTAGTCCCGGCCAGCTGAAGAGTGCTAGGAGTACAGCTATAGTTAGGGGGGACTTCGGTAGTACATATGCTAAGATAAATATCACCGGGAAAGACGGTATTGTTAGCCAGACGTCAGTCACAGCTGTTAGCGCTCTTCTAGCTACCCCTCCTACATATCCTGCAAAAAGTCCTACTGACATCCCGCCTATGATGCCGATTATAGTCGCTATGAACGGTATCAGGAAAACCTCTCTAGAGCCGTGAACAACCATGGAGAGAAGATCCCTCCCCATGTAGTCACATCCTAAGGGGTGCTCCAGGGAAGGTAGGCACCACCTCATCGAAGGCTTTAGCTTGGTATCTAACGGTATTAGTGACGGGCCTACCGTAGCCATTAGAATCATAATAGCTATCATTATCAAACCAAAGAGACCTCGACCACTCCTCAGCACTGGCTTAACGAAATCTAGGTAAAAGAGGTAGAGCCCGGACTTAGTCTGAGCTCCACTACTCATGCTACCGCCACCTCCCGCCGTACTCTAGGGTCTATGAATGGGGTCACCATGTCCACTATTATCACCCCGATAATGGTTGCTACAGTCATCATGAAGAATATCCCCTGTAGGAGTCCGTAGTCCCTGATGCTCAACGCTATCGACAAGTAGTAACCCATACCTGGGTAGGCAAATATGGTCTCTATGAGTGTCGACCCACCTATCATGCCCCCTATTCGGAGGGCAAGGAGAGGTATCAGAGGCAGTATAGAGTTCCTACCAACGTATGTAGTTATTATCCTCCTCCTGCTTATCCCCCTAGCCTCAGCGTACTTAAGGAAGTCTTCCTCGAGGATCTTAGCGACATTTGATCTTATTAGGAGTGCCCACCCACTGAACGTTGTGACTACGTAGGTCAGTATCGGTAGTGCAGCATGGTATAGTACGTCCGCTATGAACCTGAGGTTAAAGCCCGGCTCTACATCAGGGGAGTACGCTCCCCTTGCTGGTAGTAGCCCGAGCCTCGCAGAGAGGATTATGTAGAGGAATAGAGCTATGGCGTAGCCAGGTATTGCTGAGATCACAGTGAATGTTGACGACATGATGAAGTCTGATTTACTCCCCCGCTTAAACCCTGCTACCATCCCGGCTAGTACTCCGATGACGAATGAGAGAGATACCCCTATAGACAATGTAAATACTGTCCACCCTAAGGCCCTAGCAACTACGTATGTGACAGGCCTCTTGAAGTATGTGGAGTAGCCTAGGTTCCCTCGAAGTAGGCCCAGAACGTACTCGAAGTACTGGACATAGATGGGCTTCTCGATCTCTATTCCGTAGTAGATAGAGTAGACGATCTTCCTAGCCTCCTCGAACGGTATTCTCAGCTCCTCAGCTAGAGACGCGGCTAGTGTGTAGAGGACATCTCCGGGCATGGACCTTATTGCTATGAAGGTCACTGTTGAGGCTATCATTATCGTAATTAAAGCGTAAACAAGTCTCTTCCCAAGTATCTTACCGAAGGGAAAAAGAGCTTTTAAATCCATCTTCCTTCCCCAACTGAGAACTTATCGTAGGTAATATATGCTGAGGAGTAGGAGGGCTCTATAGTAGCCAGCATCCATCAGCCTAACGCTCCAGACTGGGTCGTCTAGTGATGGCCAGCCCTTAATGTCCTTAGTGTTCATGAAGACCCAAACACCGTACTCATATAGGTGGAACACCGGGACATACTCATTAACTATCCAGGCAAATGCCTTAACAGCACACTTCTCTATGTCGGTACCTGGGTTGTTGTAGAGTATGCTGAAGAGCCTCGATATGTTCTCGTCCTTAGTGCAGTCCTTCCACGGGTGCTGAATATTCCACCAGTTCGGGAACGCTATAGCTCCTCCAGCTCCCCACCCTAGCATCAGTATATGCGACCATGTCCAGTACGGGTGGCCGGTGGCGTACATGAGGCTGGATATCCATATGGTTATATCGTAGTTCCTCAGAGTCGTGTACGATGTGGCGTAGGTCTGAACGAGGGTGGTCCAGACAGCACTAGGCACTACGTTTATCTGTGTTGATATGCCGAAGTTGTTGAGGGCTGATGCCACAGCCTCGGCAACTATCGCGTAGTCGGAGGTTATGGTTATCGTAACCGATATAGGAGTCCCATTCGGTAGCAACCACTTCCCGGTGCGGGGATCCTTCTTAAACCCTCCAGCTAACATCTCCTGCTCTGCCTTCTTAGGATCATAACTGTATTTAGTGAAGTACTTGAGGTCGTCCTGGGAGAGCCACTGCCAGAGGAACTCCTCCGGTAGACCTATGTTCAGTATGGGCTCCTTTGCCTGGAACGGGAGGGCTGTTAATATCTCGTCTCTATTTATAAGGTACGCTACTGCTCTGCGGAAGTGGGTATCGTTCATCGGGTAGCGCTGGAAGTTGAATAATATGCCAACCATTCTGAAGTGTGTTAACGGGTATATCAATAGGTTCGGGTTTAGAGCACCTATAGCATCCACCAGGTCTGGGGTAAGCGAGGAGAGGGTAGTCCAGGTAACAGCTCCCCTACCCAGCTCCTCTATGATCACAGCAGTCTCGGGTGAGCGCGACATGATCCACTTAGATACAGCTATGTTAGGTGCGTTCCAGAAATACGGGTTCTTCTCCCAGATTATGTTTGACTCAGTTATCTTAGCTGGGTAGTAGGGACCGTTAGCTAGCGATGTCGGGACCTTCTTAGCAACCTCAGTTAGGTTCCCTTTAAACCACTTGTTGAGTAGGGCTAGTCTGTCTGTGATCTCTTTAGGTATTGGTTGTGCAGTAGCTGAGAGGTAGTAACGATGCTTCAGTAGCTGGTACTGCTCTGTACATATAGGCCATAGAGGATCTACCTTATAGTATCTACTGGATGCCCAAACACCATACCATGACCACATCCACGAGGTGAGAGTCTCAAATCTTATGTTAGTTCCGTTGAAGTACCTCCTTATAGTTGTTGCGTCAACCACCTCATAGTAACCTGGGAAAGAGTTGTAGTAGCAGCCGTAGTATACTATGCTGATGAATACGTCCTCAGCTGTTACTGGGTCCCCATTACTCCAACCAGTCTTCTTGAGCTTTACCTCAGCTATGGTAACATTCTTTACGGGATCTACCCTGAAGGTCCAGCTATCAGCTAGTAACTGAAGGAGCTTAGGGTACTCCCCGGGGAGTCCGGGCAGGGGAGCTCTCTCAGCAGGCACTAAGAAAACTAGTGGCATGTGGGTGTAGTAGTGTAACATACCGATAGTACCCACTAACGGGTTAGTGATGTAGTTCTCTGGGGGTGGCCAGCTACCGTATAAATATATAACCTTCTCTGTCGGGGCTACGGTAATCGGTGTAGTTGTTGGGGTGGTCGGAGTAGTGGTCGGAGGGGTAGTTATGGGAGCGGTAGGTGTTGTTGTTGGGGTGGGCTTAGGTGTTGTTGTAGGTGTTGGGGTTGTTGCTGGTGCGGACGGACCCATGAGGACCATACCTGCTATGGTACCAACTACAGCTACTATAATGATTAAAGCTACTATAATGTATAAGGTCTGTTTTTGAAGAGGCACTACGTTACCACCGAAATGCTTTACGAACTGGTGCTATTATACCTCCGAGTTACGTAACTCAGAATTAGTATGACCTAGATCAAACATGTGGCTGAAAGGTCATCGGCTATAGGGCTCTAAAACAAGGTAAAGTTTTGTCCGAGCCTATGAGGGTGTCAGCCGTCCTCTGTCTACCATTGATCGATTCTCGGTATGTAGACAGCTTTCTTGTGGAATACCGTGCTCATGGTTTCCACTGCCTTAGTGCTCATGTCTATTCTCTTAACGTAGTTGGGATCTAACATCTCGCTCAGAGAGCTTATGCCGTAGATAACCCTAACTAAACCGTCCTGAGTGAACTCAATAGTGTTTTCCTCCGAGCATTCAGCGGATATCCGCACTTCAGAGCTAGATATGTATAAGTCAGCGCAGCCGAATGGGCTCTTTACGGTGACCGATGTCTGACCGTCAACGTACTTTGCTCTCCCGGAGAGTTCTGCGGCCATACTGTCGAGAAGTCCCTTAAGGTCGATTACGTAGTCCATTAGAAAGGCACCTTTAAACTCCTCAAAGTACTTTGAGAGCCCGGCGTAGGTACCTGCTGGCAGGTAGAGTCTGAAGATCTTCGCTCCCCTACTTGCTAACCGCCTTAACGTCTCCTTAATTACCACCTTAAGGTAGTGTACATCCGTAGCTACAGCTTCAAGTACTACACCGGTATCTTTAGGGAAGTAGCTTCTCGTAGCTGATGATCCGTCAAAGGCTAGTGAGTAACCAACAGGCCTGGAAGAGTCTTTGAATAGCAATCTTATCGATGCCTCCGGTTTGTCGTAGAAGAAGCTGTACATGAAGAATTTCCGAAGTATTTTACTGACCCAGTACTCCCTCGGACGCCAAACAGCTAGATTTAAGGTCCTCCCCCACGTGTCGTGTAGTTGCATGACTGAGTCAATATTTCGTTCATCTATCTCCTCCACATCCAGCTCCTGTCTCCCCCAATCCTCGAGGAGCTTCACTACGCTGTCGTATGCTCCCACATACGTATTCAAGAATGCTGTATTCGAGAAACCGACTTTCCTATATACCCTGTAACCTTCACTGCCATAGCCTGTTAATAAAGATGCGAGGCTTAAACCCCTCTCTCTACATATGTCTATAGCCTTCCTCATAAGGGATGAGGCTATCCCCCGGCCCCGGAATTCCGGGTGGGTAGCTACGTTAGCTATACCACATATATCCACCTTACTAACACCTAGATAGACCTTCCTGAACACTATGTGGAGATGACCTACTATCCTCCCATCAAGCTCAGCTACGAGAGCATTCTCCCTCCTATACCCGTAGTCACCTTCTTCATACGAGATCCAGTCATCCACTGTGAGACCCCAGCGATTGAAGTCGGAGAAACATACCTTGAGGAGCTCTACAATACCTCTCTCATCTCCCTCCCTATAGGTCCTTACAGTAAGTGGCATGCTACCACCCAGTCACATCATGTGTGCAAGCTAGAGCATAAGGTAGAGACCGAGAAGACCCAACATACCTCCCTCGACAACCCTCTAAGTGTTCTACTGAAAGCATAGAGCTCCCGGAGAGTCTAGTCTATATGTTATTTTTAGGTTCTCAATTACTTACAGCTGAGGCCATCAACATCTAGAAGGAAGCAGGATCTAGCGGTAGAGTACCGCATAGGCTGCTCCGTAGAGACATGATAAGCTACCTAGAGCTGTCGCAGTAATCTTACAGGCTCTTACTGCTACGGGCTGGGCTACTCTAGAGAAAACCTCCTCTATTAAATCCTTAAATCTAATCCACAACTCTACTCCAACACTACCCCCAAACACAACAATCTCAGGGTTAAGCGCGCTGACTAAGTTCGCTACTAGGATACCCACTACTAGCGCAACTTTCCTGAGTGTCTTCACAGCAAAGGGAGCACCGAGATCATGTGCTCGGAAGAGGCACCTAGCGTCAAGCTCTTCACATAGATCTCTAAGGGTCTTACCTGGAAGTACCTCCTCAGAAGCATGCTTTGATACCAGCTCTGACAAGCTTAGGCCACTCACTACCTCCTCTAGGTAACCCCTCCGCGACTTACGTTTACGCGGTCTCTGCGAAAGGAGCCACCAGCCAACCGCGCCAGCAACATTTGTAGCACCTCTTAGTATCTTCCCATCAATCATTATGCCGGCACCCACTCCAGTACCAATGATTAGTGTGATAACGTTTCTCATCCCTCTAGCTGAGCCTAGCCACACCTCCCCCAAAACGCTGGCTTCTCTGTCATCTACTATCTTGAGTTTCGCAGGTTGTTTTAGGGAGTTTTTAATAGTTGAGCGCAGGTTAACGCCATCCCAGCCTCTTATGTTGGGGGCCCAGACGTAGGAGCCCCTCCAAACCGCGCCAGGTACGCAGATCCCAACTCCATCAAGCTCCCTGTGAGAGTACCTAGTAACTACCTCCCTAACTTGGTTCACCACGTAGTTCCCACCTCTTTTATCGGTCATCATATGACCTTGCTCTAAAACGTTACCTAGCCCATCAACTAAGGCGTAAGCTATCTTAGTACCACCCACATCTATTGATAGAACTAACCTACTGCTCAAGCTATCACCAAATCACTTCGCTAAGTGCTGTGAGTACAGCTCCCTATATTTCCGCAGTACCTCCCCCATAACCTGCTCAGCGTCGGTGTCGAAGCCTCTAACTGGGAGCACGAGTACTCTATGTCCGGAGCTGATAAGGTAGGTGAGAGTCTTAAGGATTAGAGCATTAGCTACAAAAATAGACGCTATCGTAGAGAGAGGGCCCACTCTTAGTACCCGCTCTTCGTGGGTAAAGCGTATTGATACATCTCCTTCGGGTACCCCAGTATCTATAACTACGTCAGCTACTTCATGGAGTTTAACCCCCGCTGGATGACGTGGACTGGCCTTAGCGGCATGTTTAAGTGAGGTCACACCAATGACGCGGGCTTTCCTATGCTTGAACTGTAAAGCTATTTCCACAGTTATAGGTGTCGTCCCCGAGTGCGAGAATAGTACAGCACAGTCCTCCCCATGAATCTCGTAATTCTCCACTATTCTCCGCCCATACTCTGGGGAATTCTCGATGAAGTCGAATTGGGGGTAACCCATGTCCCCAACAATCCTTAGGAACGACACTAAGGGTAAATCAACTATAGGTAGAAAACCTAGGAACGAGCCATACCTCGGAAACATCTCCATGACGGGTATTGCTGAGTGTCCAGAACCGAATAGGAAACAGACATGCCCTCCAGCAATAGTGTCTGCTATTATTTTAGCAGCTTCCTCTATTTTCGCGGCTTGAGTAGTCATTATGTAGTGAAAGACCTCAGCGACCTTCTTGTACCATTCACCAAGTAGGTCTAGCTGGCGATCTGGATTACTCATGTCTCCGAGTACCCCACAACAACCTTCCTGGGATGAACAAGTAAGGTGAACGTCCCAGACTCAGCTAGGTAGTCTTTCCCTGTTATTAGATCCTTAAACTTCGTGATACCTAAGGAGCTGGAAATTCTTAGCCTAGCTCGAACCTCGGACTGAGCATGGTTTATTATTACAACTAACTTTTCTCTCCCTGATGCTAGTAAACGCACCTCGAGAGATCCAGGCGGATCCACAGTAGCAGGGGGATTGACGTCAGCTACCTTAGCTACACCCAGCACAAGGTTCTCCACGCCAGGGTCCCGTGTGTTCTCATAGCTAAGTCCTAACGACGTGCCAGCCCACACAGCAAGTCCTGCCCCGAAGTTTTTTAACGATACTGTAGGGTGATTTCCGTTCGCGGTAGCTACGACCTTAGCTGAACCATCTACTACGTCTAAGGTTTCAAGGTATTGCCATGCTCTGATAGAGTCCCCTACTCGGAGTCCTGGAATATATTCATTAACAATCTTCATTACTGCTCCCTCAGTTGTTAAGGTTCTGCAACATGCTTCTCGAATGCCGAAGAGATTCCTTAGAGAATGTGCCGGTACCTCAGAATCTACCCAGCCGTCCTCCTTGAACCAGCCAAATCTAGCATCTACTAGAAGAACCCCACCTCTCGATACGAACGACTCCATGCTTCTCGCCATTCTTTCCGAAACCGAGATGGAGAATGGAGCTATCAATACCTTGTAGTTATAGGATCCCTCCTCAAGTTGCCTAGACGATATTATGTCTACCGGCATGTTATACTTAAAGAATATTCTGTAGATCCCGAGAGCTGCTGACGAGGGAATCCTTGCTGTGTCCTCTTGGAGAATCCATAGGAGTCTATACACGTACTTGTTGTACAGTATAGCACATTCAGCTCCCAGAGGTCTAGCCCTAACGAATAGCTCTTCATGTTCCTCAAATAGTTTCGCGGTCTTCGATAGCACTCTAAATCTATCAGTTGGTGACCCGTCCTGGTTGAGGATCCCGTACCCGGAGGACTCATAACCCCACATCATTGGATAGGAGTGATATACGCAAACACCCTTAGCACCGTGTGCGAAGCTCTGCCAGATCCATAGGGCTACATCATCTGCTGTGACGGGTTCAGCTAGCTTCAGGCCACCAACTCCTTGACCTCCCTGTAGCTCACCAAGCCAGAAGTCTTTCTGGTGTGAGTATGCTGAAGATCTTACAGCATCTAAGATAAACCCGTCGACTACGGGGTCTGGAACTCTATGAGCGTGTTTAGGGTATAGGGACGTACCCCAAACATCAACTACCTCAGCCATTTCCCAGTCATCTGGGTGCCCGTAGAGAGGGTTCAGAAAGAGTGAGGTAGTGGCGGCATGGCTAGCTACGATGTGGTGGGGATCAACACTTTTAACGGTATCAACTCTCCACTTCAAGTCCTCCTTCAGCTTCTGTACATTGAACTCTACCCAATCTATGTTCTCTCGGGCGTAGTGCAGTACCACAAACCTCGGTGGCTCCACCTCATCGAAGCTACCGTAGCTTCTGTGCCACGCTCTGTTTAATTCCTCTATATCGCCATACACCTTCCTAAGCCATTCCCTAAACCTCCTAATGCTGTGATCGCAGTAACAGTAGAGAGACCTACGTTGCCCAAGCTGGAAAACCCACTGCACTGTCTGGGGCTCGCTCCAGAGATCCCACGCGTAGAAGTTCTCGTAGCTCTTCAGGAACCTAGCCAAAGCTTTGAGAAACCTCTCAGCACGGTCTCTAACCGCCTTACTGTCTAAGCACACCCCAGGACTTCCCTGAGGATAGAGCTTGGTACCGGTCTCCGAAGTAAACAGAGCGTCCGGGAACATCCTTGGGAGCCAGTCAGGTGCGAATTCTAGGTAGACCTGAACTATGACGCGGAGCCCGAACATGTTTGAGAGCTCCATAAGCTCCTTGAGGGCTTCGAACCTGTAGGTGCTGGGAGATGGCTCGCAATCCCTCCAGTTTACCCACAACCTTAAGTATCCTACTCCGGCATCTCTGATGCGCTTCAAATCTCCCACATATTTTTCTCTAGTAAGTGGGGGAGTAACGCTCCCCACTCCATACCATAAAGCAAGCGGGTATGTCCTATAACTGGGAAGTCCGGTCATGTAGGTCCCGTATGGTGTACTATGTAAACCCTAATAACATGGTTGTTACTAATATTTCGTTTCAGTAGGTCGTAGATGCTATAAATACCTATTCCCTGTCTTAGCTATGAGAGTCTAGGTGTGATTATGGGTAAGGTCGCTCTAGGTGTTGATAGATTCCTAGCAGAGGGTACCTACAGGAAGTTCATCGGCCTCAAACTTGTCGTACTGACCAACCAGAGCGCTGTAACCTCAGGTCTCACCTACACGATCACCGAGCTCAGAGATAGGGGGATCAACGTCGTATGCGTCCTAGCTCCTGAGCACGGGTTCTGGGCTGAGTACTACGAAGGCGAGAAAGTTCCGAGCACGTACGAAGAATCCCTCGGACTCCACGTTCGCAGTATATACGGCAGGGAGAGGGGTGAAAGCTATAGAGTTCTTGACGAGGCGGATGGGGTCATAGTCGACATACAGGACGTTGGGGTGAGGTTCTACACCTACGTATCAGCACTTTTTGAGACCATGGACTACGCAGCTAAGTACGGTGTCCCGAACGTTGTGGTTCTTGATAGGCCTAACCCTCTGGGTGCTTACGTCATGGAGGGACCCCTCCTCCAGGACGAATACAGGTCCTACGTCGGGTACTACAGAATCCCCCTGCGGTTCGGTCTCACCCTAGGTGAGTTAGCTCGGTACTACAACCTAGTGGAAAATCTAGGACTGGAAGTTACGGTAGTTCCGCTAGCTGGCTACTCCAGGTTCATGGATATTCTCGACCTAGACGTCCCCTGGGTACCACCCTCCCCAGCTATCCCCGATAGGGAGACTGTGATTACCTACCCCTCCATAGCGTTACTTGAAGGGACTAACATAAGCGAAGGAAGAGGTACGTACACACCGTTCAAGGTCTTCGGTGCTCCGTTTATCGACCCCTTCAAGCTGGCCTCCAAGCTGAACTCAGCTAAGCTAGCCGGCGTTATCTTCAGGCCAACCTACTTCAGGTCTAGGTACTCTAAGTACTTAGGCCAGAAATGCGGTGGCGTGTTCGTTCACGTAGTTGACAGGAAGGCTGTTAGAGTGGTTAGGCTAGGTTTGCAAATACTTAGAGCAATCTACGAGCTCTACCCGGAAAACCTAGTATTCACCACGAGTAACGGTAAGTTCTACACAGACCTACTACTCGGGACGGCTAAAGGCCGTGAGGCCGTAATCTCAGGGGAGATAGAGGAGTTCCTGCAGTACGCCTCCGACAGTGTAAAGGATTTCGAGGAGCAGGCTAGGACGGCCATGATCTACACCTAGTGGTCGACGCATATCTAGGTTTACACAGCCAATATCTGGGTGGTGCTTTGGAGCCTGAGAAATTCATAGAGTTTCTCATGAGTAGAAGGAGCATAAGGAGGTATAAGAAGGATCCGGTCCCTGTAGACCTCCTCCTTAAGCTAGTCGAGGTAGCTAGATTCGCGCCAAGCGCTAGGAATAGCCAGCCGTGGGAGTTTGTTTTAGTGGTTGATCAGGACGTTAAGCGGAGGTTGGTTTCCATCTATCCGTGGAGGCAGCCGCTGTCTGAGGCTCCAGCAGGTATTGTGGTCCTATGCGATGAAACAAAATCACCGCAGTTCTTCATGTATGACTGCGCGAACGCGGTGATGTATCTAATGCTAGCGGCACACGCCTACGGGCTGGGTACCGTCTGGATAGGTGTTGGAGAAAAGGAGAAGCGTATGGTTCAGGAAATTGTTCATGCTCCTCCAAATAAGATTCCTATAGCTATAGTAGCAGTAGGCTGGCCCGATGAGAAACCTTCGCCAAGGCCTAGAAAACCAGTTGAGGAGATAACCCACGTGAACAGTTACGGGGTTAGACCCTGAAGGTGGAGGGCTCAGCAGGTCTTACGTTCACATTCTTCAAGTAGAGGACTCTGCATTTCTAGGTGGGAACACTGGCTATTTATAGTTCCTTATAGTTAAGAGCTTGAGGTGCTTTAGGTGGGAAGGAAGTTCGTTCCCGAAGACGTCAACAAGTTTACGTACTTTGGGAGGGTGGCTATATCTCCCCGCGGTGATCTAGTAGCATTCACTACCGCTAGGCCGGACAGAGCTGGAGACCGCTATGAAGTCCGGGTCTGGATTACGAAACTCGACGGGACCCCAATATACGTGAGTCCAGGTCCTTCAGACTCGTTCCTTGCTTGGAGCCCGGACAGCTCTACCCTCACCTATCAGAGGGTTGCGAGTGATGGGAGAGGCTCCGAGCTTAGACTCGTAAACGTGGAGAGAGGTACAGATTTCGCTGTCACTAAGCTAGCGGTTCCAGCATCTTCTGCGGTATGGCTTGATGATGAGGTGATAGCTCTGACCATCCCCACTAAACTCTACGAGGAGGAGCCTGGAGTCCGCGTCGTTAGGGAGTGGCCTCTATGGTTCGACGGTGTCGGATTCGTCCACAATGTTAGAATGCAGATATATGTCCTCAGTACGCGTGGTGGGATCCTAGAGAGACTTACCCAGGATAGCTACAGCTACACCAACATAGCTGCTGACCCTCTGGGGAGGTACTTACTAGCATCCGTAGTTAAGGATCCCTCAAAGCCTTACAGAACCTCCCTGGCCTTAGTAAGGAGAGACGGTAGCGTAGATGAGGTAGGTCTAGGTCGTGACCTCTGGATCGGGCCTCTCACGACCTCACCTTCCGGGAAGGAGGTAGTCTTCTTTGGTAGAGATAACGAGAAGGGGAGGGGCTTCGCCTCACATGAGGAGGTATGGCTACTCAACCTCAGCGACCAGCGGTTAGAGTCCATAACTCGGAGTATAGGTCTCGGAACCTCAAGGAGGGTCTACTACGACCTCAGAGGTCCTGCCTCCGCGGAGCCTAGACCTGTATGGGACGGTGAGCACATCTACTTCCCAATCTCACGAGGTGGTAGCTACTCCCTCTACAGATACTCAACTACAGCGCGGTCCATAGAGCCCGTCCTTGACGGTGAGTATGTAGTCTGGGACTACGATGTCCGTCGGGGCACTATTGTCTTCGTTAGGATCACAGCTACCGAGCCTGCTGAGATTTGGGTGTATAGAGCTAGTGACGTACCTACTAAGGTAACGAGATTCAACGATGTGGTAAAGGAATATGATGTGGTGGAGCCGAAGCACTTCACGTTTACTGCTAGTGACGGTGTTGAGGTTGAGGGCTGGGTCATAGAGCCTGCGAATAGTGTTGGGGGGAGGAAGTACCCTACCATACTCTGGATCCATGGAGGACCTAAGAGTAAATTCGGCTGGAGCTTCATGTTCGAGTTCCAACTGTATGCTTCGAATGGCTATGCCGTGGTGTACTGTAATCCGAGGGGGAGTGACGGGTACTCAGAGGAGTTCGCGGATATTAGGGGGCATTACGGTGAGAGGGATTTCCAGGACATAATGGAGTGTCTAGACCACGCGGTCAGGAACTTCGACTTCATAGATCCGGAGAGGGTGGGTGTTACTGGGATAAGCTACGGGGGCTTCATGACTAACTGGATAGTAACTCAGACAGATAGGTTCAAAGCAGCAGTCTCGCAGAACAGCATATCGACGTGGGAAGCTGAGTATCTAACGACAGACATAGGGCCCTACTTTGTCCCAGATCAGATAGGTGGTGATCCCTGGGAGAGTCAGGAAAAGCTTCGTGCGAAGTCTCCACTATATTACGTAGACAGGGTTAAGACGCCCCTGATGCTGGTCCATAGCCTAGACGACTACAGGTGCTGGCTTGACCAGGCAATATCCATATACACGGCCCTGAAGCTGAGGAGAAAGGAGGTGGAGCTAGTGCTCTTCGAGAGTGGTGGACACACATTCGGGTGGTCTGGGAAGCCTAGCCTACGTGAGGCTCGACTAAAACATATGTTGAGGTGGTTCGATACGCACCTAAAGAAGGAGACAGGCGAGGTCCTGGAGTCGTCTAAGCCGTAGACAAGACGGTCAAATACGCTAAGTAGCTTTTTCTCTTGCCCAGACCTACGCAGGAAGCTCGTGCTTATAGTCCTTAGTTCGCTGAGTTGCTAGGTGTCTAGGCTGTCTAAATCTGTGACTGCGAACGTGCTTGCTATTACTTTGCTGAACGTATTTAGGGGTCTTGCTGAGAGCGGGTTCAGGGCGTTTTTCTCCTCGTATATGGGGAGACTCGGCTACTCCCTGGGTGAGATAGGTACTGTAGCTACACTCTCAAATATTGTCGGTGCTCTAGTGTCCCCAGCGGTTGGCTACCTACTGGAGGTGTATAGTAGTAGGCTAATCACAGCACTCACCGGGCTTATCTCGGCAGCGTCGCTCACTATACTAGCTCTATCTAGAGATGTGGCCTCACTCACCCTCAGCTACGCACTATTCAGCCTAGCTATGTACTTCGCACAGCCAGCTAGGACGGTCTTCCTAGCGAGGACTGTGGAAATAGGGAGGCTGGGCACGGTCGTCGGAGTCACCACATTCACATTCACGGTATCCAGGGCTATCGGACCTGCTCTAGGTGGGTACCTAGTCAATGCTTACGGGTACTCAAGCACCTTCCTAACCTTAGCACTAGTAGCTGTAGCCGGGTCTACCGCTTTTCTAGCACTATCGCACGAGCCTGAGGCAGGGAGGAAGAGCCAGGCGCCGAGTATAGTAGAGGCCTATCGGAACGCGATTAAACCGAGTAAAAACCTCGCACTTACCTACCTCTTCACATCCATCGACAGGGCTGCCTGGAACCTGTGGAATCCGATGCTCTCAGCATACCTTCTCGAGAAAGGCTACGACGAGGTCAGTATCGGGATGCTAATTTCCTTCTCCAACGTAGTCGAGGCCGCGTCCACCCCTATAGCAGGTAAGCTAACCGATAAGCTTGGGAGCTCCATATCACTAGCACTATCCGAGCTTACAGCAGCTATTGCCGCGGCCAGCCTCATGAATCCAAACCCACAACCCATAGCAGTTCTCTCAATGGCTTCCATAGGCTTGAGCCTAGGTTTCTGGGTACCGGGGTACAATGTTTACATAGCGAAGGTCTTTAAGAACGTGGGGGAGGCTTTCGCATCGATAAACGCTGTGAGAAGTTTAGCGAGCGTGCCGTCGCCTTACTTGGGGGGAGTACTTTATGGGGTTGTCTCACCTATAGCTCCTTTCGCTACATCCACAGCTATGTTGCTGGTTGCTATGGGAATAGCCGCAACCAGCCTCAAGAACGTAGAGACACGGATTCAGCGGTAAAACTAGATATTACATCGATTTCCTACTCCACTAGCTCTATAGCTTTATACAGAACACGATACACACCTCAATATACTTAGAACTTTTTCTTAGGGCGGAACAAAGAAACTTAAAGAATTTTTCATAAAATAAGCTTTTATACCTGTAAAGGCTTTCCGGTTGGGTGTATACATGGTTAAAACATTCACCCTAAGGATAGCCGTGTTGGTTACGGTTATGCTGATAACCCTCCCACTGTTTGTAGTGCCGTACGAGGTCTCCGCTCAGACCTCGACAGGCTCAATAACATGTCCCTACAAGGGCGGTACTCTAATAATTATACATATGGGAGACCCGAAAAGCTTCAACCCGGACGCTAAGGCTGATGACCCTCTCTACGCTATAGCATCCAACATATTCAACAAGCTGGTGACGTTGGACGTCGACTACAATGTGATCCCGGATCTAGCAGAGTCTTGGGAGGTGTCTCCGGACGCTAAGGCGTTCACATTCCATCTAAGAAAGAACGTTAAGTGGCATGACGGGACACCGTTTACATGCAAAGACGTTAAGTACACGTTCGAAGCCATGCAAAAGTATAAGGGAGTCGCCTACAGTAACTTGAAGCTAGACATGTTGGAGGGAATAACATGTAGAGACGACTACACGGCCGAGTTCAGATTCTCAGACTCCAACGCACCGTTCCTAGGCTTCCTTGCGTGGTACGGGACCTTCGTCCTACCTGAGCACCTCTACAATAAAACTGAGTACACAGATTGGATGGACCCCAACATACCCGCGCTCTCTAAACCAGTCGGGACAGGACCCTTCAAATTCGTTGAGTACGTCAAAGGAAGCCACGTCACCTTAGAAGCAAACAAGGACTACTTCGCGGGAGCACCATGCATCGGCAAGCTAGTGTTTAAGATCATACCAGACGCTGTAGCAGCAATGCAGTCATTCCTCGCAGGGGAGGGTGATGTGCTCGGAGTCACACCACCATTAAGTGAGATACCCCGCATTAACTCAACTGAGGGGGTGCTAGTCTTAGCAAGACCTATGCCCAGTAGGTACTTCATGGCCTACAACATGGCTCAGGAGAAGGGTAGGATCACCCTAAATAAAGATGTTAGGTTCGCTATAGCTTATGCTATCAACCGAACCGAGATAGTTGAGAAAGCATTCAGCGGGTACGGCTTCGTAGCTAAAGGCATGTATGTCCCGGCAATAGCATGGGCATATAACCCTAACACACAGCCACCCAGTTACAACCCAGCTAAGGCTGAGGAGATTCTGGATAGATTGGGTTATACTAAGGGTCCTGACGGGATGCGCCGCCTACCGGATGGGAGGGTACTTGAGCTTAAGCTAGTTATATGGCAGGGAGCTCAGACAGAAGCTATGGCTCAGATAATCAAGGAGAACTTACGTAAGATAGGGATAGAAGTAAAAATAGAGGTCCTCGAGTTAGGGGCTTTTCAGGAGAAGGCATATAAAGACAAGGACTTCGATATGTCTATAACCAATGGCTTCTGGGGACCTGACCCCCACAATATGCATATGAGGTTCTCGTCGAAGGGATCTCACAACTTACCAGGGTATGTTAATCCTGTAACCGATGACCTACTAGAGAGGGCAGCTAAGGAGCCAGACCTAGAGAAGAGGAAACAACTCTATTGGCAGGCACAGGAAGAGTTCGCTAAGGAGCTACCGTACTTCCCGCTTGTGGACGTTGTGGGCTTCTACATATCTAGAACTGATTGGAAGGGCTTCTACTGGGAACTACCCGGCAAGGTAGGTATAAACGTATATGCTCAGGTATGGTGGGCTAAGGGCGTTACAACCACTTCGCTACAACCCACACAAACTACGCAGACCACGCAACCAACCCAGACAGCCACAACGACACCTGGGGGAGGGTTAGAGCAGTGGTTATTACCAGTAGTAGTGGTAATAGTAGTGTTAGTACTGGTAGCTCTAGTCCTGACTAGGCGGAGGGGTACGTAAGAAAATGGGTCTAGCTTCGTACGTAGCTAAAAGAGTACTAGAAGGCTTTTTTACTGTGATCATAGCTGTGAGTATTATTTTCTTTCTCGTGAATCTGGCTCCGGGTAACCCTATCTACTTTATTGCTGGGGACCCGGTGTTCCTCTCTCCAGCCGTCGTAGAGTACTACACCAAGCTCTGGGGGCTGGATAAGCCTCTCTATGAGAGGTACTTCATTTACATATCGAATTTATTTAGGGGAGAGCTCGGGAACTCATATAGGTTCGGTGGCCCAGTAGCTCAGGTAATAATGGAGAGGATACCACTTACACTTTCTCTAACTATAACTAGCAACATACTGGCCTTCATAATCGGTACCTTCATGGGTTTAAGAGCTGCTAGGAGCTTTGGGAAGGGGCTTGACAGCGCACTTACTGTCACTACGTTCTTCTTTAACTCTATCCCAGGCTTCTTCCTTGGGATACTCCTAATGCTCACCTTCGGTGTACACCTGAGATTATTCCCTGTTGCGGGACTCATGGACTTAAGGAACCCCAAAACAGGTATAATGCTCTACCTGGATATAGCTTACCACGCCTTCCTGCCGGTGCTGACCCTCACACTGATACTGCTCCCAGCGTACTTCAAGACCGTTAGGGACTCTGCTGTGCAGCAGCTAGGTGAAGACTATGTACTGACTTTAAGAGCTGTAGGTATGGACGAGAGGAGGATATTCAATAAGCACGTGTTCAGAAACGTTATCTTGCCACCTATAACACTTCTAGCCATAAGGTTAGGCTTCTCGCTAGCAGGGGCAGCACTCATCGAGAACGTTTTTGGATGGCCGGGAATGGGTAGGCTTCTTCTGGATTCAATAAGGGAGAGAGACTATCCGGTACTCATGGGGATATACTTCACGATCGTAGTAACCATAGTAGTAATTAGTATAATTCTTGACCTAATCTACGGAATCCTAGACCCGAGAATAAAGAGTAGGGGATAACACATGGTCGGGGAGCTCAGCACCTCGGGAGTATTACGCAGTATCCGCCTCATAATTAGAGATAAAAGTGTGGTAATAGGCACGATCATGCTCCTATCTATAGGTTTACTGGCCGTGCTAGCGCCCTACATAAACATACCTTACTTCAACTCCATGATTTTCCCGAGGTTCTCACCACCCTCACCAAGGAACCCTCTCGGTACAGACCACTTAGGTCGCGACATACTGGCTAGAGTGCTGTGGGGTGCTAGGATCTCCCTCGCGATAGGCATCTGTGCTGCCGGTCTCGCGTCAGTGATAGGGATAGTGTTAGGGTCGATCTCAGGCTATTTCCGTAGTAAGGTAGGGACAGTTATAGATGGCCTAATCAATGTTTTTCAGGTAATCCCAGCCTTCTTCCTAGCTCTAGTCCTGCTAGTAATTTTCGGTAGTAGCGTATACCTGCTAATGCTAGTCATAGCCATAACTACGTGGCCTATGATAGCTAGAATCATGAGAGCGCAAGTCCTCTCAGTGAAGGAGAGACTCTTCGTTGAATCAGCTAAAGCTATCGGATGCGGAGACCTTCACATACTCTTCAAACATGTAATTCCCCACGCAATTCCTCCAGCACTTGCGTACACGATACTAGAGATAGGTGCCGCGATAATGATGGAGGCCGGCTTGAGTTACCTGGGGCTCGGAGATCCGAACTACCCGAGCTGGGGTAGGATGATATATGAGGGACAACCATACATAGTATCAGCTCCCTGGATCTCGCTGATACCAGGAGCTTTCCTAGTGTACACCGTAATAGGAGTGAACCTCGTCGGTAACGGCTTACTGAGGATAGTTAACCCTAAGCTAGCGCAGAGGTAGTGGAGTAGGTCGCAGTGAGGTTTCCATTCTATTTTGGTGGGAGCGTCTAGTTCCCCGCAGATTTTCGGGGCTGGTGTCACTACTTGCTATGCTTTCTACTGGAGGTAGCTGCATCACGTCCTTCATATCCTCGTAGAGCCACACCATTCTATCAACAAACCACAGCTTACTAAGGAAGCTTATGATCATACCAACAGCTGTCAGCCAGGGATCGAGGAACACTACACCCCATACATAGGGCACAAACCCAGCTACAGCCACAGCTCTTAAGATCCTGGGAGCTTTCTGATGGTGATCAGGTATCTTTATTTTGTCTTGGTTAACCCATATCCACTCTCCGAGAACTCCCTTAGAGAACCTGAGTCACTACTCTTAGGTTCTGGAAATATCCGGGGATTAATCCAAGCCCACACAACAACAATTGCTAGAGGGATTAAAGCCCACCACCCTATCCAAGCCCTACTCCATAGAGCTAGCGTTAAGAGTGGTAGAAGGGGGAGGCTGTGTATTCACTCCACGGGTTTGAGTGTTTCCTGAAGGTCTTCTCATCCATTTTGAAGAGCCTGGCAATAATTTTCTCAAGACTCAATGAGACCTCCATGTACTACTCTGATCTCTTCTAGATAATATAAATATAGCTCTGTTTTATTACTCGAGATTTGTGAGGTAGTACTAGTAGCTCTTCCTGTTTCCTGAACTTCAAGAGCTATAGATGCTGGCAGGTGTACCCCGCCTTTCCGGTTCGTTAGGTAATCTGTGCTATACGGCTATTACAGTATTTAGAGAAATTAAAAATATTGTTTGCGGAGGCTTCACTACGCCTTCGGGGACCCTATCCCGAGGCCTAGGTCTATCGGGATTACGATTCCGTTAAGGGCTTCGTTCTCCACTATATGTCTAACAAGTTTAGCTACCTCCTCAGGTTCGATAAGCCTAGCTATGGGGGATCTCCTTATGTAGTCTCTGAGTATGGACTTTGGTACAGCTAAGGCCATCCTAGTCTTTACGAACCCGGGTGCTACAGCAACGACGCGGATTCCGTAGGGGGCTAGCTCCTTAGCTAGTGTGTATGTTAAGCCGATGAGGCCTGCCTTTGATGCTGCGTAGTTTGCTTGCCCTATATTCCCTAATATCCCGACAATAGACGATATGTTAACTATGACCCCTCCCCCAGACCTAATCATGTAGGGTACCGAGGCTTTTGAGCAGTGGAATGCCCCGGTTAGGTTAACCTTTATCACGGCTTCCCAGTCTTCAGGGTTCATTCTCTGTAGATATGAGTCCCTAGTTATCCCAGCATTATTTACTAGTACGTTAAGCCTCCCAAGCTTATCGACAACCTCCTTCACGCCCCTCTCCACCGACTCTCTATTTGATACGTCCATAGCTACGAAGATAGCGTTAGTCCCCGTGGACCTCAGGCTGTTGAGGGTCTTCTCAGCTTCCTGGTCGTAGGATAGATCTGCTATAGCAATAGAGTAGCCAGCTCTAGCTAGCTCCAACGCTATCGCAGCTCCTATACCTCTAGCACCCCCAGTTACTAAGGCAACCTTCACCGGCTCCTCAAGCCCTACCGGGGTGAACTTCCTTATCTTCCCAAAGACAGTCCACTCCTCGGAGACCTCCCCCAGGATACCGGTCCTCAACCTACCGAAGTATTTCCTATCTATCCTAACTATAACCCTATTACCCTTCTCATCCTCAGCTACCCCGATAGCGTACGTGGACTTATAGGGCGGTACGGGAGTGTAGAGCTCTGTGTACGTAATAAGCTTCCAGAACATCACCCTCACCTCGAGAAAATAGCTACTACAGCTGTGGACCCAGTCCCTCCGTGGTTCTCCATGAGACCCCTCTCAGCACCCTTAACCTGCCTCTCACCCGCCTCACCCCTCAACTGCCAGAACAGCTCAGCCGCCATACCAACACCAGTCGCACCGATAGGGTGCCCCTTAGATTTCAGCCCACCGCTAGGGTTGACAGGCTTGGAACCGGTGAATGCGGTAATCCCCTCCTTCAGTATCTTCACACCCTCACCCCTCTGAGCTAAGCCAAGCATCTCGTACGCTATTAACTCGGACACTGTGAACGCGTCATGCACCTCCAGGACATCTACGTCCCTTACCGTAAGCCCGGAAGCATTGAAGGCCTCTCTAGCAGCTGCGGAGATAGCCTTCAACGCGGTTATATCGTCCCGCTCGAAAATCCCGGCAGTATCGTGAGCCAGCCCGATACCCTCTATATAGACCGGGGTATCAGTGAACTTCTTCGGCTCCCCGCTCACTAGGAGGGCTACGGCTCCATCACTTACTAGCGAGCAGTCGTAAAGTTTCAAGGGCCATGAGACGTAGGGGGACCTCATCACGTCCTCCACAGTCACCTTCCTACGCATAGCAGCTAACGGATTTCTAAGCCCGTTCTCATGGTTTTTAACTGCTACGAGAGCTAGATCCTCCTCAGTAACTCCGTACCTATCCATGTATGCCTTAGCTATGAGAGCGTAGAGGGAGACGAAGGGGACCCCGGCAACCACCTCTTCAGGGTGCCCGGCAGCCATTAGAACCTCGTTTGCTTCAGCACTCGTAGGTTGGTAACTCATCTTCTCGAAGCCTACTATGAGGACGTTCCTAGCTAGTCCCGCCCTTATCATGTTCCAAGCTAAGTAGATAGCTGTCCCACCAGACGCGCAGGCATTCTCAACTCTAAATCCTTTGCTAGCACCAACCTTGGAGGCTACGTAGGGTGCTGTGTGGAGTATCCCACCAAACCTATCGGAGAAGCTTGAGGTTATTACTAGGTCTATATCCCCCTTACCCACACCCTTCTCCACAGACCTGAGAAGCCCCTGAACAACCTCATCTATCAGCTCCCAAGCCTCCTTCTCGGATCTAAGCTCGTATTTAGTACTGTAAGTAGCTACTATACCCACCTTCAATGTCTAACTCCACCTATGTTACCGCTCCACAGCATTAAACTAGTTTTGTTTACTACTGTTTACAGCGAAAACATCGTTCTTCGGGTAGGGGAGAGGTCGGCTAACTCCGCAACTAGCTCCTCTTCGCATGCTTTGAGGTGTTACTGATTCGAGGCCTCGAGTGGGAGAACCCATCAAACGTACTTAGGGAGAGGCTCACTAGGTTCCTCTCAGCTCTCCGGAGAGTCTTAGCGGCAGCTATTCTCGAGATTCCATGCTTCCTAGCTATCTCAGCTATACCTGCCCTCCTAGGCCAGTCATAGTAACCTAGCTCCAGGGCGGTAGATAGAAGTTTTATCTGCTTATCAGTCAGCTTGTTCAGCCCTCCAGAGACGAAGAACAGCATGTCCACGTAGTTGACCTGTGATAGTGTGAGCTCCGAGATCTCGGCTAGCCTGTACTTCTCTATATAATCAACCTCGGAGACTCTCTTCATAAACTCTCTTAAGTCCCTAGATGTATGGAAACCTAGGGTCCACCTCTCGAAGCCGTCCATAGCTATCCAAGCAGTTAAAGGCACGGCATCGTAGTTTACGGCAGCCTCCATAGTGCTGGTCTTCTCTATTAACATACGTAGCTTGATCTGGTTCTTCCTTCTCTGAATTATCTCATACGACTTCACATTCCTTATTGAACCTAACTTACTCATGGATCTACCGAGAACATGTTCATCACCGAAGATAACGACGTAAATCCTCTCAAGTCCTCTCTCTATCTCCGTTACGTTAGCACCTACTACTATGATCTTAGAATCCCGCACGTTCTCAGTTAACTGAACTACCGGGCAGTCATACTGGACTATATCGAAAGCACCTACATGCAAACTCTTAAGTCCCATGTAGTATACGTCCTGAAACTTTTTTAAGTTTCTAATATAGAAACGCCTACAGATACTTTAGATTATTTGTCGAAATGTTCTGCTAGTGATTACTCATAGGGTTACTACGTATAAATCCGGTAAGCAGGTAGTTGACGGTGCCCGGCTTTTCAAGGACGACTGCGTGGCCGGCTTCCCTCACTTCCACGTAGGTAGAGTTAGGTATAGATCTAGCTATTATCTTAGAGTACTTAGGAGGCTTTACTCTATCCTCCTCGGCTGCGACTACTAGTGTAGGTACATCTATATCTTTAAGTAGCTGTGTGATGGGGTTCTCTGATAACCTCAAGAATGATTTCAGTAGGAAGGTAGCGGCATCGAAGTCGAACTTCTGGGAGGAGAAGTACTCTACGAGCCGCGTAAAGAAGGTCCTATCCTGTCGTGATATGAAGTTCTCTGAGTAGACATCATTGATCCACGATAGGACGAACTTTCTAGGATCACGTGACATAGCTCCTTCCAGCCACCTCAGCGCGGTCAGTCTAAGAGCTTCATGTACCTCGCTAACGGAGGTTATGATCGATAGGTCGTTGACGTACTCCCTATACTTTAAGGCGAACACCATAGCAACTTCACCACCGTATGATGTCCCAACAAGGTGGACCTTCCTAAACCCTAGAAAGTCGAGGAGGTTTCGCAGGTCCTCAGCGTGGATTTCGAGACTATATGCTTTCTCGTCTCTAGGTTTATCGGACTCCCACTGACCCCTCATATCGTGAAGTACTACGGTATAGCCATACCTAGCTAGGTGATTTCTCTGGAAGACCCAGCTAGCGGTGCTCATGAATATTCCGTTGAGGAGTACTACTGGCTCTCCCTGCCCTACAACCTCGTAGTATATCCTTACGTCAGATACATTAACAAAAGGCAGTGAGCTCACCCCGGCTACCGTGAGGCTACCTCGTACTACCGCTCTACCCACCTGAAGGCTACAGCTCCCTGCTGATACCCCACTCCTGAAGCAACGAATATCACGACCTTACCCTTCTCGATCTTTCCCTGCTCGATAGCGTCGTGTAGAGCCATATACACACACGCTGACCCGGTATAGCCGAACTTATCCATAACCCAGTGGGTCTTCGTCTCCGGGAGGCCTAAGCCCTTCATCACGTCAAGGATGGTCTTTAGCCGTACCTGTGTGAATATTATCTGGGTAATATCATCGAGACCTATGTTTGCTTGGTTCATGACGTCTCTTATTAGTACCGGCCAGTACTGATCGTTCACTGGTGGGTAGGCTTTTCTCAGGTCTAGGAAGGGTAGGTTCTCGTCTGAGATCTGCTCAGCTACGGGCTTCCAAGCACCTAGGAAGATTCCCCAGTAGTCCCAGAAACTCCCATCAGCACGTAACTTACCTGCTAGGTAGCCAGGTTCTTTCGAGCTAGTTAGAACGACGGCTCCGGCACCGTCCGAGAATATCCACTCCCACATGAACTTCCATCTGAGGAACCTAGTCATAGCGTAAACACCTATTACCAGTATGTTCCTGTACTTTGGATTACCTGCTATTATAGAGGAAGCTAGCTCGAGCATGTAGACCGGGTTAGCGCAGGATGCGTTAACGTCGAAGGAAGGTATCTCATAGCTACTACCACCAAGTAGGTTCAGGACTTTGGGGGCTGTTGGGGGAGATATAGCCTCCGGGGTGTCGGTACCTAGAATAATCATGTCTATGTCCTCGATGGTCATACCTGCCCTCTCAAGAGCCATGGAGGCTGCTTTAGCAGCCATAGTTGCTGGTGTCTCCTCAGGTGGGGCTATTCTCTTCACCCTCAACCCGGTTCTCTCTATGAATAGGGGATCAACCTTTATCCCAGTCTTCCTCTCGAAGTCCTCCGGAGTCATAACTATAGGTGGTACATAGATCCCTGTAGAGGCTATGGCAGCATATCTTTCAGGCAAGTACGTCCCCGTAGAACTTCACTAAGACGTTTAATATTAGTGAGTTTTCCTAGGTAAACCCAGAATTATAACCGAAAGCCTCGCCCTTCAGGGAGGGGGAGATATCATCACATTCCTAGGTAGTGTTCTCGAAGTACATCTACTTTCACAACTTCCTGTGGTTTCCCGCTTCTCACTATAGAGCCCATCTCAATAACATATACCGTGTCAGCTAACTCAAGTACTAGGGTCGGATCCTGCTCAGCTATGACTAACGACATCCCGAAACGCTCCCTTATATCCCTCAGAGCCTCCGCTAGCTTCCTCCTCATTAAGGGTGCGAGCCCGGCAGAAGGTTCATCTAGAATCATGAGGTCCTTAGCTGTCAGTATAGCAGTCGCTATAGACAACATCCTCTGCTCACCACCACTTAAAGTCCTAGCTAACTGGTTCCTCCTCTCATCGATTATCCTGAAGATTTTCGTAACCTCGCTGAGCCTGTCCTCACCGTGTTCTGATGTTCTTAGAGCTAGCTCTACGTTCTCCCACACTGTTAGCGACCTCAGTATACCCCCTCTCTCAGGTACGTACCCTATCCCCAGTTTCGAGATCTTATGTGCTGGTAGCCCGGTAATGTCCACTCCCCTATACATAACCCTCCCACTCCACGGCCTCACATAGCCCAGGATAGACCTTATAAGAGTCGTCTTCCCCGCTCCGTTCGGGCCTATTATTCCGATAACCATCCCAGGTCCGACCGAGAGGCTGACACCTCTAACGACAGTGGTCTTGCCGTAGCCGGTAGTGAGGTCTTTGACTTCCAGTACGTTCAACTTACGCCACCCCCGAGATAGACTTGAATTACTTCTCTATCTTTAATGGCCTCGGAAGGAGGTCCCTCAAATATCTTAATGCCGTTATTGAGGACTACAACCCTCTCAGCTAATTTCATGAGGTACCTCAGCTTATGCTCGACTATGATGAATGTGACACCCAGATTGTTTAGTTTGTTGATTATCTTAATCACTTCCTCAACCTCCTCTGCTGAGAGACCGGCAAAAGGCTCGTCCAGTAGCACGAGCTTGGGGTTCGTTACGATGGCTCTAGCTATCTCCACCATCCGTAACTTAAACGGTGTGAGGTTAATTGGGAGCTCAACTGCTTCAGCTATGAGCTTAGTGACTGTTAATGCCCAGTTAGTTTTAGCCCTCGCGATTTCTGGGTCTCTGTATACGGACCGGGCTGATAACGCTACGTTGTAGTAGACTGGGAGGTAGGGGTAGACTCTAGAGCCTTGGAACGTCCTGGATATCCCTAGGGAGACCCTGACATGTGGTTTAAGCTTGCTTACGTCCTTACCGTCGAATATGACTCTACCGTCATCTGGTAGTAGAACCCCTGAGATCACGTTGATTAGCGTGGTCTTCCCAGAGCCGTTAGGGCCGATTATACCTAGTATCTCACCTTTCCCAACCTCGATCGATACGTTGTTGAGAGCTACCAGCCCACCAAACCTCTTAGTTACACCCTCGCATACCAGTAAGCTACTCAAGCTGATCACCGCCAGGTTACGGAGCTTAACTTCGTAGCTATGGCTTTCCTAAGCTTTAGATAGATGTGGAAAACCACCCCTTGCGGCTTCAGTATTACTAGCACTATCAGGAGGAGCATGTAGGCTATAGTCCTCCACCTACCTATAGCATCCCATAGCAGCTCATACGCTACGATAGTTATGTAGTTCGTTGCTAGAGGGCCTATTATGGTCCCCATACCCCCCAGTATCACAGCTGTTAGTGGCGGGACCAAGGTGTTGGCAGGGATTAAGACGTCAACGGTGACTGGTGGTCTGATAGCGGCGTAGAGAGCTCCAGCAGTAGCTGCTAGAGTGCTGGATACCAGGAAGCCCAGCAACTTAACTCTAGTGGTGTCTATACCGGAGGCTTCTGCTAGCTCCTCGTCCTGCCCTATAGCCCTAAGCATGAACCCGAAATTAGAGTATGCTAGCTTGTAGGATAGCACCGCAGCAACTATTGTGAGGGCTGTTGTTAGGTAGAACCACGTTAGCTGGAGGAACGGGATCCTCTCCCTGGGTGGTAACATCCTCGCGTATGATGAGAAGAGAGATGGGAGTGGGATACCGCCTTCACCCCCTAGGTAGAGTGAGAGTGGTTGAGACGTTATGAGGCTTACCATAATTAGTGGGAGGAGTAGGGAGAGTACGGAGAAGTACACCCCTCTAACTCTTATGCTTGGTAGGAATATTACTGTACTGAGAGCTATTGCTACAGCTATTGCCGGGATAATAGAGTATTCCGGGACCATACCTAGGTATCTGTAGAGGAGAGCTACTACGTACGCTGAGCTACCGGCTATGAATGATATCCCGAGATTTAAGTAGAACGTAGTCCCGGAGTAGAGGTCGAGGGATAGTGTTAGGAGAGCGAATATGTTTGCTCTAGTAAGCACATCCAGCCAGAATCCGCGGATCCCCAGTAAGGGTATGCAGGAGTAGGCGACCATGATCGTTATTGACGGTACGTACCTCACTAGCCTCCTCTTAATTGAGGGCTTAGCGAAAGCCAAGCTACTCACCTCTACCGAGAAGCCCTTGAGGCCTCACTACGAGGGTTAGAACTACTATCAGTAGGGGGACGACCCTAGCTATCCCCCCTCCCAGAAAGTACACCACGGCCTGCTCCAACAACCCGTAAATCACGGAAGCCACTACGGTACCGATGAGATTACCGACACCACCTAGCACTACGATAGCGAAGGCCGCGAAGAGAGGTGACCACCCAGCAGATGGAGTCATGGCTTTGAGTGGGGCTAGAAGCACCCCGGTTACTCCTGCGTATATTCCGGTAACTAAGAATGTTACTCTAAGTACTCTCAGGGGGTCTATTCCAAGTCTCATAGATTCCTCCCAGCTCTCAGCTACGGCCCTGATAGCTCTCCCAGTGCTTGTTCTAAGCAGGAATATTGTTAGTGATATCACCATGAGGATGCAGACCCCGACCACGAGTAGCCAGTGATTACTTACTGCTATCCCCAGAATAGAGGACGTTCCGGGGTATAGAGAGAGGACTACTGGTCTAAGACCCATCAACATGTTGAGGACCTCCTCAACGATGTATGCTACAGCCATAGTGGTTATGAAGACACTGACCGGCATTTTCAGGGCCGGCTTCACCACTAGCTCACCTACTACGAGACTTACAGCACCAGCTAGTAGCACAGCGGTAGGTACAGCCCAGTACATCTCCAGGCCGGCATAGCTAGATAAGGCGTGAGCCAGATATGAAGAGAGTACGTAGAGGGATCCGTAAGCTAGGTTAGGTAGTCGGGCGACACCGAAGACTAGTGAGAAACCGAGAGAGAAAACAAGGTATGTTACTGAGTGGAACAAACCAAAAAGAAGTATGTACTCTAACTCCCCCATCTTGGAACCCTACGGCCAAGGTATCTCCAACCATACCCTAGTTCCGTCCTTAAGAGTAGGTAGAAGTAGCTTCGTCCCGGACTCAACTACTCGGAACGGCCACACAACAACTCTCTTACCTCTCTGCCACTGGAAATAGACTGGGTAGATCCTGTCGGGAGCTAGCTTAGCTGTGTGGCTCCTAGTGAACTCGTAGACTCCGGTTGCCCCGACGAATGTTGAGGTCTCCAACACCTTAATTACCTTATCCACGTCGAAGGTACCAGCTTTCTTAACAGCCTCAGCCCACACGATTACTGAGTCGTAGGCGTACCATGCCGTAAACAACGGCTCGGTTCCTACACGCTGCTTGAATTTGTTGTAGAATTCCATTGTTTTAGGTGTTATTGGGGCTGGGAACCCCCAGGATATGCATATGAGTCCCTCAGCCGCCCCCATAGTCTGGTTATAGAAGACGTCGAGCATAGCGTACGTCCCTCCTCCCACAGCTAGTAGCGGGATCTGACCTATGAAGTAGTCCCTAGCGAACGCGTAGTCCTCCGTACTGGAGAACTGCCAGGTGATGTACTGAGCTCCGGAGGCCATGACCTTAGCGAACACGTCCGTAAACGACCCTATATCCGGTGGTACACCTATGGAGATAGTGACCTCCACCCCCTCTAGCTTAGACCTGTTCTGACCGTAGAGTGCATGGGGGATAACCCACGGGAGGTCCTCATATATCCAAGCTACCTTAGTCCACCCGAATCTCCTGGAGAGATATGCTAGCAGGTCCCACGTCGCAGCAGCCTGTGATGTAGCGTTAACGTAGGCCCTGAACCAGTACTTGTAGAGCTCGTAGTTCCCCAGTACTTTGAGGTCTATAGCGTCACTTACAGCACCCGATGCTATTACAGGGACCTCGTAGAGTGGGAGGAGGTCCAATATTGCTAGAGCTTCGTGCGACCCGAAAACACCGAATATTACCTTAACCCCCTCATCAGCAAGCTTCTTATAGCCCTCAGCAGCTTTATCGCCGGACCACTGGGTATCGTAGTAAACTAACTCGACTTTATATCCTAGGACGCCTCCCGCGTTGTTTATCTCCTCTATAGCTATTTCTATAGCTTTCAGCATTAAGGTACCTATAGGTAGATTCATAGGTAGGAGAGCACCGACCTTCACAGTCCCTACAAATTGTGGGGTAGTGACTGTAGGTGTTGGCTGGGTTGTAGTTATTACCGATGTGAGGACATGTGTTACCGTAGCTAACACGGTCCTTGTTTCAGCCCTAGTGACTGTCACAGTGGGTTGAGCTGTAGGTGGCTGTACCGTAGTTTGACCTAGTAAATATCCTACTACACCGGCTACTACAATTAACAGTATAAGTACTGCCTGGATTATCTGAGGTTTCAATTTTTTACCCCGATACAATCTCTACAGCGACTAAAAACCCTTTAATTTACAGCTGAAAGTCAGGCCTTTTTAAGCAGATGAAATGTAGTTAAAGATTACTTGGATTCTAAAATAGGGGTTGCCCATTCGATTTCTAGGAATTAAGCCCTACGTGCTCTTACTCTACATACCGGACTAGAACATGCCTAGCTGATGGGGCCACGACAATCAGATTATACCACCACGATTTCATGGCGTCCTTGAGAGCGCGAATGAGTTGGAAGCCTCTGGATAAGGTGAGCAAACATAAACCGATGAAAATGAGCATCTAAGGACAAAGAGGGTAGTGTAAGTTATGCCACGATTCCTCTCTTACTCAGGAAGCTGTAGGTAGCATTAATCACATCCTCTTCCTTACCTACAAGTAGATAACCTCCACCTTCTATGATGACGAGCTCCACATCGCGACCTAACTCCTTAAGTTTATTGTAGAGAAGCTGTGACTGCGATAACGACACCATCTCGTCCTTAGATCCATGAATTATTAGGACACTGCCCGTAATCCCGTCCGCGTAGGTGATTGGACTGGCCAAGCTGTAGAGCTCCCTATTTTCTTCAGGTTCGCCGAGGGTGGACTTAACTAAGTCAGCTATGTACTTTTGGGGGGATCCTTTCGGGAACTTAGAGAGAAACACGTAGAGATCTGCTAGGTCGACCCACCCAGCAACATCGACAACGAACCTCACGTTCTCCTGGGTAGAAGCCAGTAAGCTCACAGTCCCACCTAGAGATATGCCAAATAGCCCAACCATCTCCGGGTCAACCCAGGTAATAGACTTAAGCCTCCTCAGGGCCCTAATGGCAGTCGCAACACCATCACTAGCATCAGTGTACTTAGGAGCTAAGACCACCATCCCCCTAGTAGCAAAATCCATAGAATACCTCTCCACATCCTCAGGTTTCTGATTAAATGCGTGTAAGACCACCACACCAGGCCTTCCTTTCTCGGGTGGGACCGGTGGAGTGTAATACAAGTAGGCAGGCATGTCCTGAACTCTGGTCTTAATCACATCCACTGATAACACCCCAAATACATCTGATACCAAGGTTAAAAACCTCAACATCTACGTTAACCATCAAAACTGAAGTCCCTAAGCAGAAAACAGTAACCGATAACCTAGCCAATCAAACTCCCGGTACGTGGGTCGATGCGTTCCAGGTAAGCTAACATCACTACCACACGATTACACCGTTGGCGACCAACAACTCGATTTCCCTATCACCGAGCTCTACTCAAACGGGAAGCCTTTTAAACCTCTCGCGGGGTAAGATGAGCTCGATGTCCTTGCTTAGTTAGAGAGCTAAGGAAACCGAAGAAATTAGGTAAATCCTAGTGATTCTCCTGAGAATCATCTCAGGCACTACATGTCTAGCCGAACTCTTTAACCTAGCCGGACCTTAGACTAGGGCGATATGCTGGGGTACGTAGCTGCTGTAGTAGCGTCGCTAGCGTGGAGCCTTAATCCAGCAGTGATCTCCAGGTTTAGGAGTTATATTAAGCCCTTAACGTTCACAGCGTTTAGAGCCTTAACAGCCCTAGCCGTACTCTACCCTATAGCTAGGTTGAGGTATTCAGAGCCTTACAACTCCTCCCTCCATGCCCTAGCTATCATAGTGGTTTCAGCTGTGTTAGGTCCAGGCATGGGGGATGCTCTATACACTAAGTCCATTCAGCTCCTCGGGGGCTCGTTAGCCGTCATCTTAAGCTATACCTACATACTCGTATCTCAACTTCTTGCTGTGTTACTACTAAACGAGAGAGTAACGTTGAGCTTAGCTATCGGTACCTTACTAGCATTTAGCGGGGTTGTGGTAGCTTTATCTCCATGGACTAGTAGGGGCGGTATAAGCCTTAAGGGAGTTACCTGCGCTCTCGGAGCAGCTACCTTATGGGGTGTAGCAACTATTCTAGTACGACTAGCACTTTCCTTCGCTGACCCTCTAGCTCTTACAGTTATTAGGTTAGCAGCTATAGCATTACTATTTCTACCTCTAGGCCTAACCTTCGAGGGCCCTCCCTTCAGGAGCTCAATACAGCCAGTACTTCTAGCTTCAACTATAACAGGGGTTATAGGTTGGGGTCTCGGTATGTACCTATTCATACTCTCTATCGATTTAATAGGAGTGTCAGCAACAACAGTAGTTACTGCGTTAACCCCTGTAATTTCTCAGCTCAGCACCACGATCATAGCTGGTGAGAAAGTTAGGGTTAACAGCGTCCTAGGGGCGATACTCACATTCCTAGGTGTAGCCATCACAGCCCTCTAACCTAACTACCTGCTTCTCAGGTTCAGATAGGATGTCTTGAAACATGTTTCTGTGTATAATATGTCCTTAACGGATCAGGTATAAGACGTAGCTATTGAAGGCAGCTTAGTAGTTAACTGTTGAGTGTTGATCTATAAATCCTCTGTTCTGTATGTTAGCAACAATGCGGTAATATCCCAAGAAATTAGAGCTCTTCAGAATACGTTCCGCTGAATCCGATGCTCATGATCGTGAATACTTCCTAAGTCTTTCTTAGCAAGATCTTAGGCAGTGAGAATAGTATCTTCTCGGGATAAGATAGACATAGAGGAGATAATAGAAATGAGGTAATAAGAAGTTCAGTCTAAAAATTTAAAAAGCTATATTCAATACATTATTGAGGGGTATGGGTTTGAAGTTACATACTAAGATTATAACCTTAGTGCTGGCTCTAGTCCTACTTGTAGGTCTAGCTCAGCACTTAAGTGCCTCGAGTCTCCCACCTCCACCACCTGATGAAGCACATCTCGGCGAGTACTGGTTTAGGTACGGTCCTCATGTAGACACTCTTCGAATGCCGTTAATGAAGGACTATACCATGAGGTTACTGGCCTTCGAGGCTGGGGAGCTTTCGCTGGTTGGTGTCACCGCAGCAGACCTCGATAGAGTAAGGAATAACAGGCCGGATGCCCATATAATCATGACGGCAGGTACGACGTCCTCCGGTCATCTTAGGTTCAATACACAGCTCTGGCCCGTAAAATACTATGAGTTGAGGGCGGCTCTAGCCCACCTCTGGAATAGAGACAAAATGATCTCTGAGTCCCCTCTCAGAGGTGTAGCTATTAAATGTACTACGTTAGTCCCACCAACCCACGGAAGGTTCATGAACCCGAATGCGGACTTCGAGAAGCTCTACCCGTATAACCCTGAGAAGGCTAAGGAGCTGTTAGCTAAGGTATTCACTCCATGTACTGCCCCGGACGGTAAGCCAGCCTGGTGCGATCCGAGAGAGGGAGGTAAGGTAGTTGAGTGGGAGATCTGGGTATTGCCGGAAGCAACCTCACCCACCTACTGGTGGATCGCTCAGTACATTAAGACTGAGGCGGAGAAGATCGGGCTGAGGGTGAGGGTCAAGCCGGTCAGCACGATAGAGCTAGATGCTGCTAGAGCAGCCGGGACAGTCCCGTCCTGGGTTTCGGGGTGGAGCTTCGGAAGGTATCCAACGTTCCTCTACTACTTCTTCCACAGCCGTGAGCTGAGGCCGGGAGGGTGGAATGAGTACAAGGTCAACAATAGCAAGCTTGACGAGATACTTGACAAGTTCTACTTCGCTGAAGATATAGAGGAAGCAATAAAGTGGGCTTGGGAGGCTCAGGAGATACTAGTGAGGGAGGTCATACCGTGGATACCTACCTACACCTCAGTAAGTATAACAGCCTTCGACGGGAAGCTCGATAGATCAACGATAATCCTCGTCTATGCTCCACCAGCTGAGCTACCAACAGACACGTCATGGTTCTGGTGGAGCTCTGTTAGATATAAGGACAGGAAATTCGGTGGTGTACTAACATATTACCATTCAGCAGATGTCGGTACATACCACCCAGCAACGTATAGGTGGACAACTGAAGGAGATGCTATTGCGAGGGTCTACCCGACGTTGTCGTATTCATATCCACCGGATATGTACAACGAGGAGATGAAGGTATCGGTATTCTTCAGATACTACAAAGTCGATACTAAGGTACCTCACCCAGCAGCAAAAGACGGGGAAGCTGTGAGGATCACTATAACACTCTTCAACGGTATAAGGTGGCAGGACGGTGTTGAGATGACCGTAGACGATATCGAGTACACTCTAGTCAAGTTCGGTAAGGAACTGAAAACCAGGAGATATTACGGACCGGATATAGACCAACTGATAGAAATCAGGAAGATAAATAAAACCACAGTTGAACTATACTTTGACGAACTCGGATGGGCAGATAGATACTACTACAAAGACCACAGAGTACTACCTAAACACATCTTCGAGAGGATGCCAGATCCCCTAATGGATCCGTCAAAGGTACCGCATCCGTTCATACCAGGCTTAACCTGTATGATAGGTGCCGGACCCTGGGTTCTTGTTAAGAGGGAACCTGCTTATACCGAATTCTCTTGGAACCCGTGGTACTTCTGGAGGCATCCTGATAGGACTGTTCAGTTTGCGTCT
>JAGDWD010000008.1 GCA_023255955.1 Desulfurococcales archaeon
AGCACGAAAATGCGTGGACGCTGGTGAGGTCCGAGCCGATGAATCAATGCAATCATTATTATAATGGACTTATAAATATGGATACAAATATATTAGACGATCTAAAATTTTAAAGCAAGTAAACTGCGATACATGGTCAGGAGTAGGTGTTGGGAATGGACATTAAGGAGTTAATAGAATCCTGGAGGAGGATATTAACGATTAGTGAGAAGCCGGATCCTAAGGAATACATGTTGCTGCTACGAGTAGTTTTGGCTGGATTAATTGCGGTTGGAGTTATAGGTTTAATCATTCACTTGGTCCTCTACTTAATTCAAGGTGGTTATAGTGTCTAGTAAGGCCACCTCAAGATTTTTTATAGTTAGGACTACGGTACGTCAGGAATTAAATGCAGCGTTAATTATTGAGGCTAGGGCTAAGGGAATGACCAATAGCGGATTATATTCATTGATAGTTCCGCCTGACGTTAAAGGCTATGTGATAGTTGAGATCGAAGGACTCCATCTGCTTTACGACTTAATAAAGGACTTAAAGCACGTTAAAGGACGTGCAACTGGATCTATTAGTAGAGACGAGCTTGAGAGGCTGATTATCACAAAGCCGGTGATAACTGAGATAAAGCCCGGCGACATGGTTGAGATAATTTCAGGGCCGTTTAAAGGCTTAAAAGCTTTAGTTATCTCTGTTAATACTCAGAGGAATGAGGTAACGTTGAACATCCTTGAGGCATCATATAAGTTGGAGGCTACGGTACCCGGTGATTACGTAAAACCAATTAAGAAGTGATCGACATGAGCGAAAAGTTAGTTAGAGTTAAGGTTCAGGGAGGTAAGGCATCGCAGGCCCCTCCGTTAGGTCCTACCTTAGCTCAATTAGGGCTAAACGTATCTGAGGTAGTTAGTAAGATAAATGAGCTAACTAAGGCGTTTGAGGGCCTCGAAGTAGGCGTTGATATATATGTAAATACTTCAACTAAGGATTATAGGATTGAGGTTAAGTTGCCGACAACGACGTCGCTCCTCCTTAAGTATGCAGGTGCTAGTGGACCTTCAGGCGACCCGAAGAATAAGAAGGTAGGTAATATAAGTCTCGAGGACGTAGTTAAGGTAGCGTTGATGAAGAAGCCCGACTTAAATGCCAAGACCCTTAAAGCAGCAGTTAAGTCAGTAGTGTCCACAGCTAGCACCATAGGATTAACGGTAGATGGCAAGGAGCCTAAGCAGGTCTTAAAGGAAATTAATGAAGGCTTATATGATGAGGTTCTTAAGAAGTACGAAGGTATGTGGTAGGTAGTGTGGGATTATGGCCCTAACTAGGGAGGAATTAACCAAGGCTGTTGAAAGTGCCTTAACTTTAGGTAGTGGTAGAGGATTTAAGCAGTCGGTGGAGTTAGTTATCACTTTTAAGGGCATTGACCCGAAATCACCAGACATCAAGTTCAGGGACGTAATATACCTGCCGAAGGGGTTATTAATGCCCTCTAAGGTGCTAGTAATAGCTGATGGCGAGTTATTAGTGAAGGCTAAGGAGTTAGGCGTTGACGTAGTAAGTAGGGAGGATCTTCAAAGGCTTGGTAAGAGGGATATTAAGAAATTAGCGCGTAAGTACGATTGGTTTTTAGTTAAGTCAGACCTCATGTCATTAGCTGGTAGGGTATTAGGCCCCGCATTAGGCCCTAGGGGCAAGTTCCCCATACCAATGCCTGCGAATGTGGATTTAAATGCCATTATCAAGCAGTATAGCATGAGTGTTAGGTTGAGGAATAAGGAGCAGGCGTGGGTTGGATGTAAGATCGGTCATGAGGGGATGAATCCGGCGGATATAGCTGATAACGCTTTAGCGGTTCTCGAATTCATCAAGTCTAAGGTCAAAAGACCTTTGGAGGGATTGTGTAGGGTTTATCTGAAGACCACCATGGGTCCGCCCGTTGAGGTGCCATTAGTATGAAGGCAAGGACGTACATTAAGTACGTTAAATTAATGAGGGAGCTATCTAGGAGGAGCAAAGTTGAGGTAGTACGCAAAGCTATAGCCGATAAGGAAGTTGTAGTAAAGGAGTTAACCGATCTAATTAGGAAGTACAGGACTATAGCTGTCTTCGATTTAAATAGGATGCCTACGGCGCAGTTTAAAGAATTAAAGAGGCTATTAAGTAGTTATGGAGTAGTTAAGGTAGTTAAGAACACATTATTAAGTAAGGCGTTGGATGAAGTTAAGCCGAAGAGCTACGAGGAGTTTAAGAAGGTATTAGTGGGCTCGAATGCATTCTTATTCACCAACTTAAATTCGTTTGAAGTGTTCAGGCTATGTAGCAAGTTTAAGGTTAAGAGGTATGCTAAGCCAGGAGATCAAGCAACATCGGAGATAGTAATTCCGTCAGGACCTACTGGCATACCCCCAGGCCCCTCGCTATCCTTATTCGGTAAATTAAAGATACCAACCCAAGTTAGGGAGGGATTTATATGGATAGCTAGGGATACCACAGTAGCTAGGCCTGGAGATAGCATAAGTCCTGAGCTATCGTCACTGCTTAGAAAATTAGACATCAAGGTAATAGATGTCTCACTAAGTCTTAAGGTAGCCTACGAGGACGGCATAATATTCAGGCCCGAAGATCTTAAGCTAGACGTTAAAGCCATAGCTAGCGAATTCATGAATGCGGTTAGTAATGCCATCAACTTAGCGGTTAATGCGGCCATACCCATACCTGAGGCGATGCCATTAATAGTGAGTAAGGCCTACCTCAATGCATTAAGTCTATCAGTCGAGGCCGGCATACTAATGCCTGAGAACGTAGGCCTAGTGCTTAGTAGGGCAGTAGGTAGGGCGTTAGCGCTGGCCTCGGTACTAGGCAGTAAGGTTCCCGGACTAGGTATTGAGGTGAAGCAACCGCAGCAGGCGGCAAGTGCTGAGGTCAAGGAATTAAGGGAGGCTAAGACCGAGGAATCCAAGGAGGGGGAGGGAAGGAAGGAGGTTAGTGAAGAGGAAATAGCTGCCGGCCTATCGTCGCTATTTGGTTAGATCATGTCTGAGAACTATTGGAGATTAATTGACATTAGCTCGCTCCATAAACGCGATTACAGGAGGTATAAATGTAAGGTATGTGGGTCATATTTTTGGTCGTTAATACCTAGGGATAACTGCAATGATGTGCCTTGCTCTGACTACACGTTTTTCGACATCCCAATTAGATCTAAGGACTTAACGCCGCTTCAAGTGCGTGATAGATTCCTAGGCTTCTTCAGCCGTATGGGACATAAGGTTATAGATCCTAAGCCGGTAGTTGCTAGGTGGAGGGAGGATCTATACTTAACGATAGCTAGTATAGTGGTCTTCCAACCACACGTGACTTCGGGTATAGTACCTCCCCCAGCTAATCCATTAGTTATTGCCCAGCCGTGTATTAGGTTGGAGGACGTAGATAGCGTCGGGTACACGTTAGGCAGGCACCTAACCAACTTCATAATGGGCGGGCACCACGCATTTAACTACCCAGATAAATACGTATATTTTAGTAGTGAGACCGTAGAATATGCGATAGACTTCTTCGTAAATGATATAGGGGTTCCTGAGGAGGAATTGGTTTTTAAGGAATCATGGTGGGAGGGAGGCGGTAACGCAGGACCGTGCCTTGAAGTAACTGTTGGAGGACTTGAGGTAGCTACGTTGGTGTTTATGATGTTTAAGAGCTTGGATAGGGGGTACATGGAATTACCTCTTAAGATAGTTGATACTGGCTACGGTATTGAGAGGATTTCATGGTTAACTACTAAATCGCCTACGGCGTTCCATGCAGTATATAGGGACCTAGTAGGTAAGTACTTTAAGTTATTAGAGCTTGATGAAGCGCCTCAGGAGGTACTATGGAGTAGTATTAAGTTAATTAACAAATATGATGTTAGGACTTCAGACGGCTACGCTAAATTTAAGGAAGGCATAGCAAGCGAGCTAGGATTAAATTACCTAGAGGTCTCTAATCACCTTGATAACCTAGTTAAGGTAGCCACATTACTAGACCACGTTAAGACGGCAATTCTCCTCCTATCAGACGATGTAGTTCCTTCAAACGCTGGTGAGGGGTACTTAGCTAGGTTAGTGCTTAGAAGGATTTTCAGAATACTTAAGTCTTTAAATAGGGTTGAAGTAATTAATGAACTATTTAAGGAGCAATTAAGCTATTGGATAGATCTGTATACGAATATAGCTAGGAAGAGTAGTTACATCCTAGATGTAGTTAACGTTGAGTTAAGTAGGTATGATGGAGTACTAAAAAGGGCAGGTCCGATAATACGTAAGTACTTAAGTGGGGGGTTAAACTTAGAGAGGCTCGTAGAACTCTATGATAGCCATGGGATACCGCCTGAGGTAGTTGTGGAGGAGGGCAATAAGCTAGGAATTAGCGTTAATGTGCCTGAGAACTTCTACTCGTTAATTGCATCACGTCATAGCAGACCGCCTATTAAGGGAGTTAGAGAAAGTAAGATACCGCAGGAGGTAGTTAAGCGCTTCACTAACCTTAAGTCGACTAGATTATTCCATGTAGATCCATACCTCAAGTCCTTTAAGGCCAAGGTAGTTGGAGTTGTTGGTAGATACTTAGTGCTTGATGAAACTGCGTTCTACCCTGAAGGAGGCGGTCAGGAAAGTGATAGAGGCATCATTAGGGTTGATGACTTGGTATTAAATGTTATCGATGTTCAAAAAGTTGATGACGTTATCATACATGTAGTTGATAGAGAGCTAAGTAGCGAGTTGGTTGGCAAGGAAGTAGTCGGTGAGGTGGATTGGAATAGAAGGTACTCCTTAATGAGGCATCATACTGCAACCCATGTAGTGCTTGCGGCTGCGAGGAAGGTGCTTGGGGATCATGTATGGCAGGCTGGTGCTGAGAAAAGTGAGGATATAAGCAGGCTTGATATAACCCATTATAGGGGCTTAAGCGATGAAGAGGTAAAGCTCATCGAGGAAGTAGCTAATGACATAGTTAATAAGTGCTTGGATGTGAGGGTTAACTACCTACCTAAGTATGATGCTGAGGAGCTCTACGGATTTAGACTATATCAGGGAGGAGCTCCCCTAGAGCCCATAATTAGGGTTGTTGAGATACCAGGGGTAGATGCCCAGGCATGCTTCGGCACACATCTAAGGAATACATGTGAAGTTGGAGGAATAAAATTAGTTAACGTGCGTAGGATCCAGGATGGAGTAGTAAGGCTAGAGTTCGTTGCTGGTACCCAGCTAGTTAAGTATGCTAGAGACCTTGAGAAGCTAGTCACTGAGGCTAAGTCGTTACTAGGTGGTGGGGACTTGATAAAGAGGATTAAATCGATCAACGACGAAACTAGGTTTATGAAGGGGTTGATAAATGCTTATAGGAGGTCGTGGGGTGATTTAATCCTCAATGAGATAGTTAAGACCTCTGAGTACGTGGGTAACGTGGGGATTAATGTGAAGTTATTTGAGGTGCCCGATGAGGAGATGATCAGGGAAGTCCTTAAGAAAGCAACCTCGCAGTACCCCTTAGTGCTAATCGCTTTAATACCCGGTGATGGAGGTAGGCTATCTATTGAGGTCTCCGTCAGCAATAGAATTCAGGGGACTGTGAGAGCGACTGATGTATTGAGCTATGTGATCGCTAAATACGGTGGTAAAGGCGGCGGTAGGAGTGACCATGCAAGCGGGTACATACTTACTGGGGACTTACTAGAGGAGGTCTTAAGCAACATTAAGTTGCTAGTTAAGGAATTCATTGAGAGTAGGTTGAAGGGGTAGATGAATACATTAATTAGGAATGAGGTAATCAATGCTCTAGTTGATTATAAGTATCTACTTAATAGGGGATACTCTCAGAAGCTATCATTGGATTTCGTAACATCACGTTACGGACTAAGTAGTGTAGAGAGGGCATTACTCCTCAGATGCGTACATAGCGATTTAGATGTTGCCGAGGTCATTAAGAAGAAGGTATATGAATCTGAGGTAGGCAATTACGGGTTGGTTATCGATGGATTCAATGTATTAATTACATTAGTGTCAGTCATTGAGGGGGACTACGTATATATGTGTGATGACGGCATCGTTAGGGACTTGCGAAGTAGTAAGTTTAAGAACGTAGATGTAGAAATACTTAAGGAGGCGCTTAACAAGCTAGCTAAGTACTTAGAGCGCCTAAGGCCCCATCAAACAATAGTAGTACTCGATAAAAACGTGAGTAAGAGCGGTGAGTTAAGGAATTCAATAAAGAACGTATTTAATAATGCTAAAGTAGTACTTGCATCTAAGGCAGATATAGCTGTAATATCAACGAATGCCTTAACATCATCAAGCGATTTCGTAATCCTTAAGAAAGTAAGTAAGGTCTTCGACATAGCTGGCTACATAATTACGAATGAATTTAGAGAGAGGGTAGTAGACGTTAATGAACTAATTAGAGAGGGACTAAAGAATTTAAACCTAACGATGAACTAAATTAGTAAGGGCCCGTAGCTCAGCCAGGACAGAGTGCCGGCCTTCTAAGCCGGTGGTCCCGGGTTCAAATCCCGGCGGGCCCGCCACACCGGGAGCCGACGGGTCCTTAAACAATTAATTCGTGCGTTACGGAGAATACCCGCATAACTCTACTTCATCTCAGGGGCTTCACCCTTGAGGGTAGAAGATGAGGTTAATATCCCTAGCACATAACTGGGAAAGCTTAAGATGGTCCAACACGTCCTTAGAAGGACCTTATTGTAGTGTTTTAAGAGATCCTTCTTCAGACCCCAAGGTAGGTCAGATAGCATGATCCCGAATGAGAACCTAGCCAGGTTCGATAGTGTCTTTAGGATAGTTACTGCGTTGATTACTATGAGGATCTTCAGTACATTCATAACTAACGATGCGAGGATTAGTAACGCGTGGAGTATTACTCTCACGGTGCTACCCAACTAACCACCTACCCTTCCTTCCCTCTCTCTAAGCAGACCTTGAGGGTATACTTAGGTCTCTGCTCCGTCCCGGAGTTCACGACCACCCCTACAACCTCCAACTCCTTCAACCTCCTCCTAATGACCCCGCGAGAGGCGCTCCCCCTCACTGCTCTAACAGCTCTCGTAAGCTCCGAGATGTTCATTTCGTTACATGCTGAGAGTACTTTAACTACCTCCCTCGAAATCGGGTCCAGCCTGTACCTAGCTAGTACAGAAAGAAGCTTCCTCGCCGCCTCTATAGCGGCACTCGTAGGTAGGGAGAAGATCGTTGCGAGTTCATATGCTACACTAGCTTCCTCAGTTAGGCCGAGCAGGTCTAGCTTCTTTTCAAGTCTTCTTATACTCTCTATCAGGAGAGCTAGAAGCTCCTCAATCCTCTGCAGTGTCCCCTCCACGTCATCCATTTCGTACACCAGCTACGTATTAAAATGCTGAAACAGGAACGGAAAAGGTGTTGGTGGTGGGGAGTACTTATCCCGCTAAACCTCCTCTTTCTCTTCCCTTTCCTCTCCAGCTTTCTCGGTCTTAGCTACCCTACTCTTAGTTACGACCTCAGTTAGGGACTTCATTAACTCGTTGAGTGATGGAGTGAGCTCCAACTTCTTTCTATAGAACTCCTTAACCATTTCCTGAGCTATCTCCTCAGGTATGCCAGCTGATTTTAAGTTAATGTAGAACTCCGCTATCTCCTGGCTAAGCTTCCTACCGTCGAGGCTGGCCATGATCGCGGTAACTATGTCCTTCGCTATAGTACCTATCTTATCGAATACCGTTGAGACTATCTCCTTCGCTATAGCTAACTCCGCTACATCTAGTTCCTTACGTTCTTTCCTCTCCTCCTTCTCGCTTGCCATACCTATATACCCACATATAGTTCCACTGACTAACCTAATGTGCCTACGTTATCAGGTGTGGTCAGTTACTGGCGTCTGGCATTAGGGAATTACCTGCCTTCAGCTGTGAGCTCCTTCTTCAAGCTATCCATAGACTCCACCAGCTCTCTCAGCCCAACCCTGAAGTGCTCGGGCTTCATCCCCAGACCTATCCTCATATACCCCCTCATCTCAAAACACTCTCCCGGTACTAGGAGAACCCCTCTCTGCTTGTATATTGTGTAGGCAAGACCTAACGTGTCCTCCACCCAGGGAACCCTAACCCATATGAAGGCACCTGACTTAGCTGGGTAAGGCTCAAACAGTTCCTTCCCGGATATCTCAGCTAGGAATACCCGCATATTCTCCTCCACGACCCTGCGGGCTCTATCCCTAAGCTTCGCAACTACATCCCGCTTCAGTATGAGTGAGGCTATCTTATCGCTAAGCACTGAGGGGGCTATACTCGTATAGTCCTTCACGCTCCACGCAAGCTCGGAGATCCTCCTAGAGCTAGCCGCAACCCACCCTATCCTAAGGCCTGGAAGTCCGTACGTCTTAGATAGCCCGGATACCGAGATGAGGTCTCCCCGCTCCGAGGCTTGAACAACGCTTACCTTAGGCTCCCCCCGCTCAGTACCCCAATACACTTCGTCGAAGACTAGGGTAGTCCCCAGCCTACTCGCTTCGAGGACTAGCTCCTCTATCTCGCGGTGAGTCATGTAGCTACCAGTAGGATTGTTCGGGTCGTTAACGAAGAGGGCCTTAGGCCTCAGCGTGGAAACCAGCTCCAGTGCCTTCTGGAGGGGGAACCTCCAGTCGGGTGGCTGTCTCCATATGTAAACAACCTCCGCCCCGACCCACCTCAGGAGACCTACTACCTGCATGTAGTTGGGCATATCGACGAGCACTACGTCGTTCTCCCGGACTAAGCTGAGGACTGTGACTAGGTTCGCCTCTGCCGAGCCAGCTGTAACGACGATGTTCTCGGGGGGAACCGCGCCCCCGTAGAGTTCGGAGATGGCTTCACGTAGCTCGGGAGAACCCCTAGTCCAGCCATAGCCAAGTTCCAGACTCCCAAGGCTCTCTAGGTCGACACCGTAATCTCTAAGCTCTGCGAGGGTGAGTGGGTACACACCGCTCTCACTTAGGTTTATTCTGGCTACGGTCTCATGTAGTGACTGCCACCTCTCGAGGCAGAATGAGGGTAGACCATCTGCTACCTCTCCAGTCAGCTTACTGAGAAGATCCCTAGGTAAGCTCACCATTCTCTTAACCTATTTATCCAGCTACTCACACATAAAAACACTATAGCTACACTAACACGGGATAATGTTTTAGGGGTATGTAACGCAGCAGTGAGGTTACTCTTTGCTTCCGAGCCTTTTATCTGTATCTACCTGCTTGTTAACTTACACTAATGTATGTTTCCTACGGGGATGATTATCGGTTTTAATGTGTTGTAGTACTAAGTAAGCTCTTAAGCAGAGCCGGTCAGAAAAACCACGAGGAAAGCAAGTAAGATGGGAGAGGATAGGATAGTAGGTAAACACGTGTTCGGGGAGATATACGGGTTCAGAGAGTATTCTCCGGAATACTTAAGGGACCTACTCCTAGAAGCTGCGAAAGTAGCTAACATGCATGTAGTGGAGGCCGTCACGTACGAGAAGTCCACTGTCTACGGGGCTGTAGTACTCGTGGAGGAGTCCCACCTGTCGATACATGTGTATAGGGGGCTCTCATACGGGTTCCTCGATATCTATACATGTGGAGAGAAGAGCAATCCCGAGCTAGCTTACGACTATGTAGTTGAGAAGCTGAAGCCCTCACACTTTACTAAGAACTACGCAGATAGGTCATCCAGCTAGGTCCTCCCTCCTCAACTTTTTTCTATGTGTATTTTAATTCCTTCACCCCCGAGCGATGTCCTCATAGTGAAGTCACTCAAGAACCTCAAGACTGTCTCCACAGTATCTAACTTCTCAGGTGGGCTAAGCGCTATAGCGCACCCACCTCCCCCAGCACCCGTAAGCTTAGCTCCGAGAGCCCCGGAGCTCCTAGCTGCGTAGACTACTTCGTTAAGTCTCCTAGTGGAGACGCCGAGAGCGTCCAGAAGACCGTGGTTTAAGTTCATAAGCTCACCAAGCCTGCTCAGATCGAACTCTATTAACGCCTTCTCAGCTTCGTGAACTACGTTCCCTATTAGCTCAACGATTCTACCGTAGAGGTGCGGATACTTCGAGACCCTCTCCCTAACCATTAACACCATATCCCTAGTTCTAAACTCCCTTTCAACATATGAAAGTAGTATTGGGAGGTTGTTATCGATCTTAAGATAGCTCCTCTCCACATTATCACCACTAAACCTTATCTTCAGGAACCCACCGTATGTAGCTATAGAGGTATCCATAGGTGAGGCAACTCCCTGAACAGCCTTCTCAACCTCCCAGCCGAGCTTAGCTATCTCCTCCCTCGTTAGCTCGTATCCCCCACTATACGCGTAGGCTGTTACTGTTGCTACAGCAACTGCCGCAGAGGTCCCTAACCCAGCCCCGACAGGCATCTCGGACTTGACGACTAGCTTCACACCGTGCTTACTGCCTAGATACTTGGACACTATCTCCACAGCCTTGTTTAGGTAGGCAATTGCTGGGAGGACGAGCCCGTAGTCTGTCTCGACGGTTACCTCACCCTCTCTGTATGTCACGATGACGCCGGGAGCTCTCAGGTCCCGGGCCTCGATAGTTATGACACCGTCCGACCTCGCCTCAGCATATACGTGGACCCTCTTATCTATGGAAGCTACTATAGCGGGCTGACCGTAAACAACTGCGTGCTCACCGAAGAGTGTGACCTTGCCAGGAGCTGAGACATACACCTTCAACGCAGAGACCCATGTGGGAATACACTAAGCACTTAAATTAGGTTGACCATTATGAGGTCCCTACAGTAAGGACCCTGCCCTATAACTGAAAGACCCGCTTTCAGGGCCGGGGGCTGTTCTGTTTTTGATTGGTGGGTGTTTGGTTTATGATTTTTGTTTTTAGGGTTGCTGTGTTCTGGGGTTGTGTGTTAAGCTTATAAACTTCATTCTTATAAGTAGCTTGGATACCCCGCTGAGTAATGGGAGCGGTGCTCCGAGCTCTGCGGGGTTAGGTGTAGATGTGTCCCGCATGCCGTTCGGGACGAACGCCACCCATGACCCCACAGAGGTACCAAAAACCCTGTGGACGAGGTGGAAGTCCCTAGATGTGGTGAACAAACATAAACCCACATCAACGAGCATCTAGGGACAAACGGGAGGTCAGGTTAAAGGCTTTAGATAGTTCTAGTAATGGTGGTGTGAGTATGTACGTTGGTTGTTGCGGTTACTGTGTCAGTAGGTCGAGGTACTACAAGGTCTTCAAGACTGTTGAGCTCCAGGAGACCTTCTACGATCTTCCTCCACTGGAGCGTTTAGAGAGTCTTCGGAGGGAGGCACCTGAGGGCTTCGTGTTCAACATGAAGGCGTATCAGGGGGTAACACACGACCTAGACTCACCTACGTGGAGGAGGTCGAGGAGGAGACCTAGCGAGGAACTGAGGGGTAGGATAGGATATCTCAGGCCCACCAAGGAGAACCTAGAGTTGTGGGATGAGATAGTTGAGAGAGCTAGAGCTATCAGCGCGAGGGTCGTAGTAGTTCAGACACCTCCCTCATTCGGGTACTCGGAGGAGAACTTCAGGGCTGTCCGAGAGTTCTTCTCCTCCACCGTAACCAGTAACTTCATCGTAGGGTGGGAGCCTAGGGGTACCTGGCTCGATAACCCGGATAAGGTGAGGGAGATAGTGGGGGCCTTCGAGAGCCTTATACACGTGGTCGATCCTTTCAGAGCTAGGCCCGTGCTGGTGAAGGACGTCAGCTACTTCAGGCTTCACGGTATAGGTGGTAAGGAGGTTAACTACAGCTATAAATATACTGACGAGAATCTTAGAGCTCTCTGCGGCTTTGTGTCTGAGGTAGCTAGGACGTCTAGGGAGATCTTCATAATGTTTAATAACGTAGCGATGGCTCAGGACTCACAGAGGTTCATAGCTCTCTGCTCCTCGGGGGTCAGCAATGAGTAGCTGCAACTACTTCAAGTTCCTGGAGCACACAGCTGATGTTTATGTTGAGGTGTGTGGTGAGACTCTGGAGAAGGCGTTCGAGCTAGCTGGGAAGGCTCTCTTCGAGGTTATGACGGATACAAGTAAGGTAGAGCCGAGACAGACGTACGTAGTTGAGGATAGAGGATTCGACCTAGAGAATGCTCTGTACAGGTGGCTGGAGGATCTACTAATAGAATACGGGAGGTCCGGCACGGTCTTCAGCACCTTCAACGTCGAATACGTTAGAAAGGAGGGTGAAGAATACGTATTTAGAGCTACATGCTCCGGGGAGCAGTTCGATTCAGAGAAACATGAAGCTAGAACAGAAGTAAAGGCAGTGACCTACTCACTGATGGAGGTAAGACCGACAGCTAGTGGGTGGATCCTGAGATTCGTACTAGACATCTAACCCTCTCCACCGTTTTCTCTGAATACTTGCTGATTTACTCACTCGTTTACCTGGGAACCTCCACTACCTACAGAGGTTTAAAGTACCTATATTAGGTCATGGACGTTAGTTAAGCCAGGTAATATGGGACGGGGATCGTGAACCTAGCTTCCGGTAACTGTCTACGAAATTACTAGATTGATATCTCTAAGGTGCTTCTTGAGGTGAGGGGAGCTACTAGGGCTCTACTAGTTAAAGACTCTATGAACATCCTGATGTGGTTGTCGTAGCTGAGGTGCTTACCGACATGGACGTAGAGTCTCTTACCGGCTAAACCAACGGATCTTGCCAGTTTCAGTAGGGTGGGAACGCTTTTAGATAGGTAGTACTGCTGTCTCAGGTCCCTAGCTAAACGTGTGAAGTGGGACTGTACCCGGTACTTACCTCTCAGGATGAGTTCAGGGATAAGCCTGCTAGCTATCGATATTCCGTAGAGACCTCCCCCACTTAAGCTCTTCACCATAGCTACCGCATCCCCTAAGCCGACCACTCCCTCACCTATAGCCTCTATCGGGTACCCACGCAGTACAGCACCACCGTAAACACCTGAGAACGGCTTGATGCTGCCGTAAAGCTTGGAGGCTAAGGAGGTCATCATTCTGAGACATTCTAGCGAGCTTATAGAGCGGTTATCTGAGGCACAGCCGATCGTCAGTCCCCTCCCTCCTAGCGGGACTAGCCAGGCAAATCCTCCACCGAGGTAACTAGAGATTACTGCTGTGATCGAGTCCTCTATAAGTTCTGATCTGTTCCCAACCTCGACATCGACCTGGACACCGGAAAGAACCCGCACACACCGTTTCAGCCCTAGAAGACCGGGTAATCTAGCATTATACCCAGACGCTAGGACCAGGTAGTCGTAGTGTGAGCTACCGCTCCTAGACCTCACGTCCCAGCCTCCCCCCAATCTTCGAACCTCGTAGACAGGGTCATTATAGGACACCTCAACACCTCTCAGCATGATATCGTTGAGTAGCATCCTCTCGAACTTAACCCTATCTAACCTAGTGATAGCGTACCGGTCGTAGCTAAACGAGGCTGAGAGTTTAAGCTCGGGAACTAAGAGTGTGACTAACCTAAAGCGTGCTAGCTCAGCCTCCCTACTTAGAGGAAGCCTCTCAGCAGTCTCAACTGAGACAAGACCTGTACAGTGCGGCCTAGCCGGGCTTCCCCTAGCCTCGAAAACACTTACCTCCAACGACCCGGCACTTCTAATTAGGTAGTAAGCAGAGAGCAGACCTGAAACACCAGCACCTATCACAGCGATCCTCGTGTTCGAGCTATCCACAGTAGACCAGGTAATAGTGGGCTGTTCTGTTTTTTATTAGTGGTTGTTGGGTTTATGGTTTTGTTTTGTGATTGGTTGTTTTAGAGTTGCTGTGTCTTGGGTTTATGCGTTAAGCTTATTAACTTCATCCCTAACCGACATGGACGTAGTGCCAGCTTCAGTAGGGAGCAACGCTCCGAGCTCTGCGGGGTTAGACGTAGATGGGAGCTCCGTGCCGTTGGGCTCGACAGCCACCCATGACCCGCAGGGATACCCAAGACCCTGTGAGCGAGGTGGAAGTCCCTAGATGTGATGAGCGAACATGAACCCACATCAACGAGCATCTAGGGACAAACGGTAGTGAAGCATAAAACCTGGTATCGGGTATTGCTCAGAACTTCAGCACAAACTACTTACCGACCTACCCTACGGGTTCCACGCATATTGTTCAGTAGCTACTGAAAGTAGGAATACTACCTCCCGGCTAGAACAGGTTTGAAGTCCTTGGTGAGGCCTCTTTCCACTACCACTAGGAAGTTATTATAGCTCTTTCTCACAATTACTTTGGTGTACCGTGCTTGGGTGTTAAGGCTTACGTGTTAATCACTACTATAATGGGGAGTGAGTACGAGGTTTTAGAGGATCTGATTAAGATGGCGGGACCGGATGTTAGTATTCAGGTTGATGTAGTGTACGGAGTGTATGACTTGGTAGTAGTGGTAGAGGTTAGTGATCTGAGCTCTTTAGATCGGGTAGTAACCAATATAAGACGTCACCCTAAGGTAACAAAAACAGTTACCTTGATCTCCTCCACAGCAAGGTAGGAACAGTGTTGTACAGTTAAACTTATATTTCTTAACGATAAGGGGCGTAGGGGTTGTATGGGGATCTATAGGGACCTGAGGAAAGACTTCGATGAGTGGTTTGATTGGGTGATACGTGAGGCTGAGATATATGATTACGGGAGGTACCCGATAAAGGGTATGGGTGTCTGGCTACCTTACGGGTTTAAGATAAGGAAGTACGTGATAGACCTGATGAGGGACCTACTTGACTCTACAGGGCATGAGGAGATATTACTACCTATACTCATACCTGAAAACATCCTCGCGAAGGAGTCTGAACATGTTCGCGGGTTTGAGGACCAGGTTTACTGGGTCACGCATGGAGGGCTCACACCCCTGGATGTTAAACTAGCTCTGAGACCAACGAGTGAGACACCTCTATCGTACTTAGAGTCCTTCTGGATCAAGAGCTACAAACAGCTACCTAAGAAGTACTACCAAGTCGTCAGCATATTCAGATATGAGACAGCTGCTACTAGAGCTATGATCAGGGTTAGGGAGGTGACTACGTTCAAGGAGGCCCACACACTGCACGCAACCTTCGAGGACTCTGAGAGGCAGGTGCTGGAAGCTGTCGACGTGTACAGCAAGTTCTTCACCGAGCTCGGAATCCCCTTCCTAGTGTCTAAGAGGCCTGAGTGGGATAAGTTCCCCGGGGCTGTCTACACCATAGCTTTCGATACGTTAATGCCTGACGGTAGGACACTGCAGATAGGTACGGTTCACAACCTCGGGAGGTCGTTCACGATAGCTTTCAATGTGTGGGTTCACATGCCTGACGGATCCATGGAGTACGGTTGGCAGACGAGCTACGGGATATCTGAGAGGGTTGTAGCGACAGTCATATCTGTACATGGGGACTCCGTAGGGCTGAGACTGCCCTTCAACTACGCACCTATACAGGTAGTTATAGTACCTATCCCCGCCGCACCCAGCGAGCTGAAGAAGGATGTTGAGGAGCTCTGCGGTAAGATAGCTGAGAAGCTTAGATCTGCGGGTATTAGGGTAACTATCGACGATAGGGAGGACATGACGCCGGGAGATAAGTTCTATTACTGGGAGAGAAGAGGTGTTCCACTGAGGATCGAGGTAGGACCTAGAGAAGTCCAAGCTAAGGTGGTGACCTTAGTGAGGAGGGATAACCGGGAGAGGATAACCGTTAGCTTAGATGAGCTCTGCGAGACTGTGAGGAAGGTTGGTGAGGAGTATGATAAGGCAATAAAGAGTGAGGCTGCGGAGGCCTTCAGTAAGCATGTGGTGAGGACCTCCGACCTCGAGGAGGCAGCGAACCTCGTCTCAGCAGGCTACATAGTGGAGGTACCTTGGTGTGGTAGGGTGTCCTGCGCTAATGAAATTGAGCTTAGAGTTGGGGGTAAGGCTCTCGGAACGCCACTTAAGGTGGATGAAAGCTCTGTTCAGGGGCTTAAGTGTGCTCATTGCGGGAGGGAAGCTAAGGTATTTATGAGGTACTCGAAGAGGTACTAACTAATCTATGGTTACTAACCTACCGGCTGAGGCCAGAGCTAAGTGGTTGAAGTACTTAGATGCTAGAACTACTGAGGAAAAGATAAAAGCACTTGAGGAATTTCTCTCCGCTGTACCTAAGCATAAGGGCACGGAAAACCTGGTTGCTTGGGCCAGGAAGAAGCTCTCCGAGCTTAGGGAGGAGCTTGAGGAGAGTAAGAAGAGAAGAGGGGGAGGCCCATCATTCTTCGTTGAGAAGCATGGTGCGGCTCAAGTAGTTCTACTAGGCTATACCCTCTCAGGTAAGAGCTCCATTTTCAATGCCTTAACTAACGCTAAGTCTAAGGTAACAGGCATCCCCTACACCACCATGTTCCCAGTACCGGGAATGATGGTGTATGAGGATGTGCAGATACAGCTCGTAGATACACCACCATTCGCTCCGGAAGGTGTTAAGGTCTCTTGGAGGGGTAGGTTACTGGGTTTAGCTAGGAACGCGGATGCTCTGCTACTTGTTCTAGATGTGACGAGAGATTCGGAGGAGCAGTTGAGGAGTATGGTGAAGGATCTTGAAGGTCTAGGAATACTGCTGAGGAAGCCTAGGGGGAGGGTTCAGATAGAGAGGAGTAAGGCGTACTCCGGGATTAGGTTGGTGAAGATGGGGAAGATAGTTGATGGGACTGAGGATGATGTGAGAAAACTACTTGAGTCGTACCGTATATACAACGCTCTAGTAAAGATATATGGTGAGGTTTCCTTAGACGACGTAGAGAAATCCCTCTTCGAGGCAGTAGTATACAAGCCATCAGTAGCGCTACTCAACAAGATCGACCTCATAAGTCAGGAAGAGCTAGATAAGCTTACTAATAGAATAAGGGAGCAGTTCCCCGACATACCGCTAATACCTGTATCAGCCACTACGAGACAGGGGCTGGAGCTAGTTCCAAAAGCTGTCTTCAACTCACTAGACCTAATTAGGGTATACACTAAAGAGCCTAACTCTAGAGAGCCCTCGAAAGAGCCTCTAGTCATACCTAAAGGATCTACAGTTGAGGACGCTCTTAAAGTAATACGTGAGGAGTTCATTAAGTACTTTAAGTATGCTAGGATATGGGGTCCCTCAGCTAAGTATCCAGGTGAGAAAGTAGGGTTAGACCACGTACTAGCAGATGGGGATATAATCGAGATTAGAACACAGATAAGAGGTATTTAGGATCCATTCTGAACTCACCAAATAGTAGGGTACCGGAAATATTACCTTAAGAGATGCTATTACCTACCGAGATTTTCACACAGCACACAACCTTCGTTTCACTATTTCGTGCTTTATAGAGCTTGAAACCTCATGCGATGAGATCTTAAGGACTTCACGTACTAGATGATGCCGTCATCGAGGTCGACTAACTATAGGTCGGTTCTATGATGTGGTGCTAGAGCTTTTAGGTTTAATATGTTTTCTGCTTAGTAAGCTGTGGATGAGACATGGTAACCCCTGACTTAGCTCACCAAGTTCTAGAGGAGGTGTTAAGGAGGGGTGCGGAGAGTGCTGTAGTTAGGCTACAGGAGAGGATATATGAGTCCATAGTTTACGATACCGGTGTTTTAAGGAGCTATAGTGTTAGTAGGGTCATCGGCCTGGGGGTCCGGGCTTCAGTAGGTGGTGGGGTCGGCTACGCGTACAGTACGTCCTTAGATAGGGAGAGTATTGTTAGAGCTGTTGAGCAGGCTATTAGCATAGCGAGAGTGGCTGGTAAGTACGGGAAGAAGGTGTTCGCACCCGTCAAGCCTGTGAAGGACTCCTACAGGGTGGAGGTTAAGGTAGATCCGTTCAGTGTAGAACCGAAGGCTAAGGTAGATCTAGTAAAGGATGTGAATACGAACAGCCTCAGGAGGGAGGGGATAGTCTCAGCTGTTACTAGGATGGGGCTGGAGAGGGATAGGAGGATAATAGTTACTAGTGAGGGTTCTGAGATCGAGGTAGATGTGGCAGGTGTTGGAGTAGCTCACATGGCTGTAGCTAGGTATGGAGCGACCATAGAGAGGGTTGGTGATAGGGAGTCCTACATAGGTGGCTATGAGTACATAGAGAGGAAGGACTGGAACACGTTTGCGGAGGAGATAGATAGGTTAGCACTAAAGGCTGTTCAGGCTAAGACCCCGCCTCCAGGTACGTACGTTGCTGTCGTAGATAACGAGGTGGTGGGCCTCCTCCTCCACGAAGCTTTCGGCCACGCTAGTGAGGGGGACGGGGTAGTTGCTGGAGCATCTATACTTAAAGGTAGAGTAGGGGAGAAGGTAGCTAGTGAGCTCATCACGATAGTGGATGCTGGGCTAGTCGAAGGAGGCTATCCAGTACCTTATGACGATGAAGGTGTACCGAAAAAGAAGACGGTCATAGTCGAGAAGGGTGTTCTCAGAGGCTACCTAACAAGCCGTGACTCAGCTCACGAACTCGGTATGGAGCCCACAGGAAATGCTAGGGCGCAGGACATAACTTTCGATATCCTCGTTAGGCAGACCAACTACTATGCGGAGCCTGGCGACTGGAAGGTGGAGGAGCTCTTCGACGGGATATCGTTCGGGATATATCTTAGGGGTAGGGGCGCTATGGGTGGGCAGGTAAACCCATCTGTCGGGACATACACCTTCAGTATAGGCCCGTCCTACATAATAAGGAACGGTGAGCCATCGGAACTAGTCCGCGGGGTGGTTGTTAGCGGTAACATACTGGAGACTTTGAGGGAGGTTGATGCCGTAGCGAGAGACCTGAAGATCACGACAAGCGTATTCGGTGGTTGCGGTAAGGGAGGTCAGACTGTTAGGGTAGGTGATGGAGGTCCGCACCTGCGGACGAGGAAGATTGTTGTTGGGGGTGGTTAGGATGATAGGGGAGTTAGTGGAGAGGGGTATTAAAGCAGGGTCTAAGTACGGGGTTAGTGAAATAGAGGTCTACGCGGTTCGAAGGGTAGATACTGATATCGTCGGGACGGTGAGGGGTATAGAGAGGATATCATCCGGGCAACGTGTTAGTGTAGGTGTTCGCGTAGTTGTAGGTAAGAAGGTGACGGTTCAGGGTGGGTTCATCTCGAAGGTGGATGATGTGGACAGTATTGTGGAGACTGCTGTTAAGGTTGCTAGGACCCTACCGGAGGATCCTCAGTGGGTGTCGCTACCTAGAAAGCTGGGGAAGACACATGTTGAGGGAGTTCTCGACCCGAGGGTTAGGAACCCGGAGATAGAGTACTTCCTGGAGGTAGCTAAGCAACTCCTAGGTAGAGCTAGGGAACTAGATAGGAGAGCTTTCACAAGCACCGTAAGTATGGGTATGTCCACCATTGAGAGAGCTATAGGTAACAACTACGGTGAGGCCCACCTAGACGAGAGTACGGAGTTCGATGTGTTCATTAACGTCAAGGCGGTGGAGGGTGGTGAGGAGTCTGGGTACTACTACTCCTATGTAGCACCTACCTTACATAGGTTTGACCCAGAACAGCTAGTAGCTAGAGCTACTGAGGTAGCTGTTAAGACTCTCGGAGCTAGGAGGATAGAGACAGGGAACTACGAGCTGATCCTCATACCGAGGGTTTTCGCCGGGGTTATCCAGTCGTTGATAGTCCCGGCAATCAGTGCTGACTCTGTACAGAAAGGTAGGTCCCCACTAAAAGGGAGGGTAGGATCGCAGGTCCTCTCAGAGAGGGTTACAGTAGTTGACGACGGTACGTATCCGGGTCTCACCGGTACTAAGAGCTTCGATGATGAGGGTGTGCCCACTAGGAGGAAGGTGGTGTTCGGTAAGGGAGTCCTGGAAGGGTTCCTCTACGACTCCTACACAGCAAGCATTGACGGGAAGGAGTCGACAGGTAACGCGTTTAGGCAGGCACCGTTCGCACCGCCCTCACCGTGGGTAACTAACATAATTGTAGAGCCAGGTAGTGGGGAGCTTTCCGACATAGTTAGGGACGTGAAGAGGGGTGTGGTAATCTACTCCACTATCGGGGAGTGGCTCTCGAACCCTGTTAGTGGGTTGCTTAACGCGACCGTGACGAACGCTATCTATGTTGAGAACGGTGAGGAGAAGTTCCCGGTGAGGGGGGTCGTCATATCAGGCAACATCTACGAGCTACTTAGACAGCCCGGCCTAACCTTCTCCGGAACAGTCGAAAGCTTCGGTAGGTTCATGTTACCAGCAGTATACATACCGAGAGTTACTTTAGCAGGTAAGTAAGGTAGCTATTTTTAGATATTCATCTTAACGGTGTTCGATTTTCAGATCTCATCCTCTGTGGATAGGGGACCTACGTTGTATTAGAGTGTATGCTAGTAAGCTAACGATTCCTATAGGTGATAGAGAAAGAACCACCTTGAGTGATTCAAGGTACGTGCTACCGAAGCTGACGGCTATTGGTGGACCCACTAAATTACCTAGATCGAACATAGCTGTGTAAATCCCGGAGGCAAGTCCTCTACTCCTATCTCTCGTACCTAGTACGGCTAGTATCTGCAGAGACGGTATTAGGAAGCCAGCACCTACACCAGCTATTACTGAGTAGGGTAGCAGATATGGTGAGGAGGGATCCAACACTATTAGGGCTATACCTGAGATAGCCAGCACGAACCCAGCTAGAGCGGTTATATGGTACCTAACCCTCCTTGATATAGCTGTGAACGAGAACCTCGTTATGAAGTTAGCTACAGCTATGGCTGTGAAGATGGTGCTCGTAACAGTAACATCTACTTCGATGCTCTTATGGTATGCTGGCAGGAAGAGCTGGAAGCTATTGTATACCATGCTATATGCGAGTATAGCTGTTGAGGCCGCTATGAAGCTGTAGTTAATTATGTCAGCTAGGTTACCCCCACTCCCCCTCCTCTCGATCCTCAGTCCTCTAAATGCCGTCAAGTTGGATACGAAGGAAATTACTAGGAAGGTGAGTGCTGTAGCGAAGAGTGCTTTATAGTTAAAGCTCTGCACTACTATCCCCCCGATGGCCGGCCCTAAAGACATGGAGAGACCTATCATAGTGGATCTCCACGCTAGAGCACTAGCAGAGCCCTCACCAACTAATGTAGCAGTATATATGGAGGCAGGTATAAAGAGGGCCGTACCAACCCCCTGCAAACACCTCCCGAAGTAAACCAGCATTATGTCTGCTGAGACCCAGTAGAGTAGCTGAGCTACGGCTGCCGAGCCTACCCCCGCTAGCATGAGGAACCTCACCAGCCCTCGATCAGCTAAGTAGCCGCTAGCAGGTCTCAGCAGGATAGCAGTAAGGGAGAGTGCTGGGCCGAGGAGCGCGACACCATGCTCATCACTACCTAGAGCAACCGCGTACTGTGATATATACGGTGCTATAGAGTGAAGTGAGAGAAAGAAGCAGAGAGTCCCGACATTCAGGAGCACCTCCGCGGTGTACTTCATCATACACTCACTCTTCAACACCTTAGACTAGGTAGTCAGTAAATTATACTTTATCCCCACCCTAGACCCGTTTGTCCCTAGATGCTCGTTGATGTGGGTTTATGTTCGTTCATCACATCTAGGGACTTCCACCTCGCCCACAGGGTCTTGGGTATCCCTGCGGGTCGTGGGTGGCTGTCGAGCCCAACGGCACGGAGCTCCCATCTACGCACAGCCCTAGGGAGCTTGGAGCATTGCTCCCATCACCCCCTAGAGCTTACACCCCTCCAATAATAAAATTCCCTACACAACCCTAATAAACTTTTCAGCCCAACAGGATCACGCTATAGATTTGCTCCCCACACTCATCGGTCTACGTTCACTCGCAACACCTAGGGACCTCCAACTCACTAACTCACTCATCAGTAGCTCAGCTATTTCCAATTTCAAAGATGTTGCTGACCGGGGTATGGGTAGGTCACGTGAGAACCTGCTCTTCAGGGCTTGAGGAGGTTACTTAATATCGTCTATCCTCAGGAACGGGGCTGTTAGAGTTAGTCTAAGTGCTGCTACTGCTAGGAAGTACTGTCTGAGTGGTTCATAGCTCCCACTACTTATCGCTACGTCCATGAGCACCCCTCCAAGCATGGACCCTACTGCTGCTGCTATGCCCTGACTGAAGTTTAGGAGTGCTGTGTATGATGCGTACATACTTTTCTTAGCTATGTTGAGTACGTACAGTGGCACGACCACGTTCCCTATGGCGCTGAACGGCCCCGTCAGGATACTTGATAAGTAGATCTGCCAAGGCTCTCTAGCTACTCCGTAGAATAGTGGGGGTATGACGAAGCCGACCCTACTAGCAACTATGAGCCACTTCATGCTGAGCCTACCTAGGTACCTCATCAGGAGGTACTGAGAAACCATGGTTGAGACGGTGCTGACAGCGTTCATAACTGCTAGATCCGACACGCTCATTTTGTAAATATATTTCTGAGCTACCGGGAACCAAGGCCAGGCTATCGACATGACCACGATGTAGGCTGCGTAGGCCGTGTAAAGCTTCCTGAAAGACCTGTCGCTAGCTACCTCCCCGATAGACCTCAGCGGGTTGGGCGGTTCCCCACCTCTAGGTTTACCATCTACCACGTACTTATCTAAGTAGAGTAGTCTCACCCATATAGCTGAAGCCGCTAAGCTGACGAGGCCGGAGAATATGAAGAGGACCCTCAGAACATCTATGCCAGGGTTTATTATGGTGGCAGTAACCACGAAAACAACTAAAGCCACGAGCTGAGACACCACATTCACAGCACTTAGGAGCCTGCCCCTAGCAGAAGCTGTGAAGAGCACCCCGACAAACGCTGTGAAGGCGAGACCCGTCAACCCGACCACGACAGCTCTAAGTGTTACCAGCCCTACGAGCACCTCAGGTACGGTAGTCAGGGAAATCACTAGCCAGAGGAGTGAAGCACATACAGAAGTAGCTAAGAGGACAGTCACGTACCTACCCCACCAATCTATGAAGGGACCGAGCAGGACCTGGACAGCAGTAGGAAGAGAATTAGTAGAAAACTGGAGAACACCCTGAAGAACACCTGAAGTAGATAGAGAAGCCAGGTAGTAGCCTATGTAAGGAGCAGAGAAATTATCTGCGAGAGAGGCTAGTGCCTGCCTAGCTACAACCCCCCTAAACACCTTACCCCTATCTACGCTACTCAAACCCCCAGACACGGCCTGGACAGCATAGTAGTAATTAACAGGTAAGTAAAAAGCAGTTCAAGATGAACAACAGCTTTCATTAGGAACCGATTACCGTTTTTATATACCCTATAAAGAATGATGTTATGAGGGGAAAGTATGTCTCTTCGTAGGGGTATTGAGCCGATAATAGCTACAGTAATACTGGTAGCTGTAGCGTTAATAATAGCAGTAGCTGTAGTAGGCTACCTAATGGGCCTCTTCGGAGGGCTAGCAGGAGGAAGTCCACAGATATCCATAACAAACATAATACTGAGGGAGGATGGCAAATTAGAGTTCTACATAAACAACGCTGGAGCCGGTAGCGATAGATTACTAAAAATAGAGGTAATATCAGGTTCACAAATTATTGATTCTAGTGCAGGCGCTGGTGCTGCGGCAGTAATGACTATATCAGGCAACTTTAAGGGCTGGATAACTACAATCTCTCTAAGCAACATTAATAATAAAGTGAATGTGGGTGATACCGTTATCGTGAAGTTCTACTTCGAGAAGTCCGGGACACACACAATCAACGTCGTCATATCCCCGAAAGCATCTTAGTGCGTGGGTGGTAAGTAATTGAGAAGTAAACGTTTTTTCTGTTTTCGGTACTCTCCCTAGTTGTTTTCACCTTCACTTTACTGGTTACTCGCAGTCTAGGCTTTGATTACGGTGATGAGGAGTACTACATTGCTTCGGGCTCTCAGTACGTTAAGTGCTTACCTCCCTTCTACTCGAATCCGGAGCATCCACCGCTTGCTAAGTATATTATAGGACTGTCCTCCCTGGTTGGCCCGCGCATAGCTCCGGCTATTGCCGGGCTTCTATCGGTGTTTATGTTTTCTCTCACTGTTTCCAGGGTTAGGGGTAATGTTCTGGTTGCTTTTCTGGCTTCCCTAGTTCTCGCCTCGGAGGTTGCGTTCACTAAGACCTTCGGCTACGCTCTCCTGGATGCTGTAGCTGTTGCTTTCGTTTCTGTGGCTACGTACCTATCGCTTTTCAGTCGGAACCGATTTGTGTCTGGGGCTGTGTGGGGTGCTGCTTTAGCTTCTAAGCTCTCCACTGCCTACCCGTTCGCTGGCTTGGTCTTCGCTAGGCTTTCGGAGCGTAGATTCCGTGAGGTGCTTGTTGAGGTCTTGTCAGCGACTACTATCTACGTAGCTTCATTTCTCGGTAATCTGTTCTGCCCTGGTGGTGGGCCGGCCGTGTTCTTCCAGCACCTACTCTTCGTCCCGGATTACATGGTCTCTAGGCACAGCCTATCTATCTACAAATCCGTCCACGGCCTCCTAGCAACCCTCCTCAAGATAGATATCTGGAGATCTGCTCACCCAGTTAACGTAACCATAACACCCGGCACAGAGGTCAGTGTTCAGTTACCGGCCGGTCCAGTAGGCATGGAGGTCGAGGTTTACCCGTGGCTCTCAGGGTTCCTACTACCAGCTTCAGTAGCCCTCATAACCTACGCGCTACTGAGGTTTAGGAACCTTAGCAGGGATGTCCGAGTAGTTACCGTGCTCACAGTACTCTCCTACGTTAATGTCCTCCACGGACCGATCTTCTGGTACTTCACCCTACCTACGTACTACCTAGCTCTCCTAGCAGGTGCGATGCTAAGTAGGAAGGCCCTGACCGTGCTGGCGGTAGCAAATGTTGTTAGCTTACTCGTAGTCTATTTCTTAGGTATTAGGTATTAGATGGATTGTGGTCCTGACAGTACCTCTCGGTTCCTGATGTGTGCTGGGCTTTACATGCCTCGCACTTTTTAGTTTTCTCTAGGTGGTTTGTTGGTGCGTATCTTGAGGTTCGCTACCTACAGGTTCGGGGGTGTTAGGAGGGTTGGTGTCGGTGTTAACGGTAAACTCGTGGATTTAGGTACTGCTTACAGGATCCTCTTCGGTGTGGAGCCCCCTGGGTTCCTCCTGGATCTCAGGGCCTTGGTTGAGGCTGGTTGGAGGGGTTTGAAGCTTGTTGAGCTGGTTGTGGGTGAGGTTCTGAGGGAGGTTGGGAGCGGGTCTAAGCTCTCTGAGGTATTATTGAGGGAGTCTATCCACGACCCTGAGGAGGTGGTCTTTGAGCCACCAATTACTAACCCCAGTAAGGTTCTCTGTATGGCTGTCAACTACTGGTCGCACGCTAGGGAGACTAATACGGAGCCTCCGGAGCAGCCGTACCTCTTCATCAAGCTCCCCACTACGCTTGTAGGTCATAGAGCTGCCGTTACGATACCTAGAGGTGCTCAGAGAGCTGACTACGAGGTGGAGCTAGCCGTTGTTATAGGTAGGAGGGGCAAGTACATCAGTAGGAGCGAGGCGATGGACTACGTATTCGGCTACACAGTATTCAATGACGTCTCGATCAGGGAGAGGCAGGCACCCCTACCCAAATCACCAAGACTCGGCCTCAGGTGGCTCCCCGGCAAGAACTTCGATACCTCAGCACCGGTAGGGCCGTACCTGGTAACTAAGGATGAGGTTCCCGACCCACACAACCTGAGGATAGGTATGAGGGTTAGCGGTGAGGTCAGGCAGGACGGGACGACAGCTGATATGGTGTTTAAAATACCTGAGATAATCGAGGCCGCCTCAGACGGCCTCACGTTAGAGCCGGGCGATATAATCGCTACGGGAACACCCTCCGGAGTCGGGCTCGGCACCGGTAAATACCTAAGACACGGTGACGTAATGGAGGCGTGGATAGAGAGTATCGGGACACTAGTCAACCCAGTAGTCTTCGAGGATAGAGCTGTCAGAGGCTGAACCATTTGTATACCTATATAAGCACCCATTACAGCACCTACCCGCTATCCTCCCATCTAGCGGTCTCCAAGTACTCCATGTACCGATCTAACAAGGATATGAGCTAGGAGACAGAAATGAAATTACCATGCTTATTTTGTTATCGTCTCAGTAAGCAGGGAACACATTGAGTGTCGAGAGTCTAAAGAGAGTTATCAGCAAGAAACTTATTTTCGATGTACCCTCCCTCTATTTCTTACTGAACACTGCCTGCAGGATGGAGTTCGGTAAGGACTTTCTAGACACTCTCTTCAGTTCCCCTCAAAGCATTTACAGCATCTTGAAGAGGCTTTACGGTGATACCGCAGCAAAGCTGTTGTTTCGCACCTACATCCTAGAGCCAGCGATCCAGGAACTCAATGAGGCGGAGAGAGAGAAAATTATTTATTTACTGAACCAGGGTATGTATCTGGAGGCTTTCGAGGTTTTAACCGGGTTACTTGAGCGTGAGGGGTGTGGAGGAAGATAACAACGGGGGTAAGATCCTGACCGGGGTGGAGGGGCTAGATAGGCTCTTAGCTTATCCCGAGCTACCGTACCTCCTCGTCGTAGCTGGCCACCCGGGTGCTGGTAAGACTACCCTCGCATCTACGATATGCTACAGGAAGGTTGTGGATGGGGGTAGCTGTCTCTACATATCCTTCCACGAAGATAGGGAGAAGCTGTTTAGGTATATGTCTAAGCTCGGGCTGGACCTAGCTGGAGCTGAGTCTACGGGGCGGTTTAAGTATGTGAAGCTACCGCTATCGCCAAACGTTGAGAGAATTATAGGTGACGTTATCTCGTCTCTAATAGCTGAGGGGAGGTACGACGTAATCGTGATTGACTCTATTAACGCTCTACTAAGCGGTGTCAGAAGCGATGCGGAGAGGCGTGCTTGGCTGACTAACTACTTCTACAGTATTCCAGTAACTATGAAGAACCTCCTGATCCTGCTAGCTGAGGTACCGTTCGGTTCTGAGAGGTTGGAGCTCGGAGGCCTGGACTTCGTTGCTGACGGGATAGTCTTCCTTAAACATAGAATTGTCGATGGATTCCTACTCAGGATCCTGGAAGTCAGGAAGGCTAGGGGTGCCTCGATAACCATAGCTGAAGTGCCGTTCACAATTACTGAGGGTAGGGGGATCGAGGTCTGGACACCTACAATCTTGGAGTACGTGAGTGAGGATAGAGGTGAAGTTAGAATAGCCTGTAAAGAGCTTAAGGATACTTGGAGCCATTTACACAGAGGACATATAATCAACATAGTTTACCCAGCAGACTCAGACTACATAGAGATAATCCTATACATTCTTGGTTCAGCTATAGTAAACGACATGAAGATCCTGATGGTCAGCTACAAGTACTCACCGCAGTTCTTGATGGAGTTATTGATATATAGACTTCATAGACGTCTAGGTGTAAGCATCGAGAAGGCCAAGAGATTAGTTTCCGAGAGATTAAAGGCCGTAGGCATCAACCCGTTCGCTTACAGTGTATCGCAACTAGTAGTACGGGAAATACAGTTAGTGGAGTCCGAGAAACCTGACGTTATAGTATTTCACGGAGTGGAGATCCCCCGAGCAATCGTACCTATAGGGAAACACGTTGAGGAGCTCTATAACCAGATGAACTACCTCAAGCAGAGGGGGTATCTAATAATACGTCTAGGGGCTTACACAGACCCACTAATATATCGCTTGGAGTCGGGGCTGGCTGACGCAATAGTGAGATTCAAGCGCGTGGGGGTCGGAGAGAACGGGGCCATGGAATATGAGGCATATATCTGGAGACGGGGAACCGCGCCTAGAATTCTGAGTAGTGACGCGTTGAATCGGTGTGCCGCAGAGATAGAGGAGATAATAAAGAAGTACGCAGAGTCTTGCTGTGTCTAACCCTCAACTACCGGAGCTTCCTCCAGTTTGTGTCTAGCTTGGCTTAGGTGTAGTGGATCTGTAATTTCCTATCTAAAGTCTCCCATGTTTTGCTGATGACTGGTTCCAGGTTTACTAGGTGTTTTTAAGCTCGGGTTCCTGCTTAGGTTGGTGTTTATCGTGGGTAGGATATACGTATCTATCGATGCGGAGGGCCTTCCAGGAGTGTTCCACCCGACTCAGCTTGTACCTGACGGTAAGCTGTTCCCTGAGCTCAGGGACGTGATGGCTAGGGTCGTGAGGGCTCTCGCTGAGGAGCTGGGGAGGCAGGGCTATCCTGAGGTGTGGGTTGCGGATAGCCACGGCTTCATGGGTAACATACCGTACCTTGAGGTTCCTGACGGTGTTTATCTGGTTAGGGGGTCTCTGAGGTCTACGAGCATGGTATACGGAATAGATAGGGGGTTTGATGCAGCTATGTTCATAGGTTACCACAGCGCGGCAGCAACTCCGAGGAGCTTAGCGGACCACACGTATAGCGGGATGGCTTTCTATGAGATCAGGTTAAACGGTGTGAGAGCGAGTGAGTTCTACATTAACGGCCTCGTAGCTGGTTACTACGGGGTTCCCGTGATCTTGGTTGCTGGAGATGAGAAGCTCCGGGAGGATGTCCTGGAGAAGGCACCGTGGGCTGTCTACGTGACGTTCAAGGAGTCTGTGTCCAGGTTCTCCGCGGTTATGAAGCCTATCGGGACCGCTCTAGCTGAGCTTAGGGAGGGGATAGCTGAGGCTGTGAGGAGGCTTAGGGAGGGGCAGGTAAGGCCCCTCAACATAGGGACACCTATAACAGCTGAGTTCCACATGAGGAGGTCGGAGTACGCTGACGCTGCTGAGGACCTACCCGGGGTAGTTAGGGAAGGTGCTTACATAGTGAAGTACGTAGCTCAGAACCCGGTAGAGGTCTATAAGATCATGAGGATACTGGCCATGCTCGCCGCAGCTGTTGACGCATCATATCGTGCTTAGCTAGCGGTGCTCTATCAGTGCCAGCCGGTAGTAGGGTCTTCATCCTCAGGTTCGTAGTCGGCATCTTAGACACCAACATGTACCTAGTATACGACGAGGATAGCCGGGACAGTATCTTAGTTGACCCCGGTGGAGATCCTTCAGAGGGTTTGGAGTGGGTTAGGAGGCTCGACCTGAAGCTTAGGGCAGTCCTAGCTACCCACGGACACTTCGACCATGTCGCAGGCTTACACAGCCTGAGAGATCTGGGAGTACCGTTCTACATTCACAGAGATGACCTGAAGATCGTTGAAATCAGTGCGAGGTGGTATAGTACGTACGTAGGGGAGGAGGTGGAGGTACCGAGCTTCGATTCATCACTAGATGGAGACGCGGACCTGAGATTCGGTAACCTCGAGGTTAGGGTGCTCCATACTCCGGGGCATAGCCCTGGTTCTGTAGTGATTTACATCCCGGAGGTGGGAGCCTTACTTTCAGGTGATACTCTCTTTGCTGGTACTGTAGGTAGGACTGACCTACCGGGAGGTTCTGAGGGGGATCTCGCACGTAGCATCAGGAAGATATATGAGAAGATATCCCTAGACACGGTAGTATATCCTGGGCACGGTCCGCAAACAACTCTACGTAGAGAGCTCAGAGCCAACCCGTTCGTTGAGGACGCGCTTAGGGCCGGTGATCAGACGTAGAAACGACCTCCAGGAGCTTGAGAACATCCTCGTGTGAGCGCCTCCTCCTAGCCTTAACCACGTAGTTCTTCACCCATCTCTCTTCCTGGACTAGGATTCTAGCTGCTCTCTCAAGAACCTTCATACCCTCTGAGTTCAGGTAGCCTTGGGAGTCGAAGAACTCCTCATATCTCTCGAGCAGTAATCTAAGTAATCTGATAGCTTCCTCACTCAACTTAGACCACCCGTAATGTAGTAGGTTGGTAATGTTACTACATTCTGATGCTGGCAATATATGTTGGGTTCCATCACACTAATGAAAATATCGATATCGGAGCTTATATTCTAGTATCATGATGCGGAGACCTAGTCTAAGCTACTTTTGGGTTCAGCCACCGCGTACTAGCCTCATCACCCTAACCTCACTGAGATCGCATGTGGTTGATTCATGAGCGACTTGCTTACCGTCTGCTGTGGTGATGAGTAGCTCATCTACGGAGATGGGCTCGTTCTTGGATCTGAGTAGTTCCTCTACGAGGAGGTATATGTTGACGCACTTCTCAGTGTCAAGGCAGATGGTTCTACCAATGGAGTGGGCTAGATTCCCGTAGAAATGTAGGCAGAACACTAAGAGACACCGAGCTCCTTACGAATATCCTTGACCACGTCCGCAAGATCGTAGAGGCCCAGCTTCCTGACGGTCTCCTCAGTTGGTATGCCGTACTCGTCCCAGCCGAGCTGCTTGTAGTACTCCTCGAGGTTCTTTCTAACCTCTTCTCTAGGTACGAACCCGCCGGTGTATGGGCCTGATGGTAGTGGCTCGTAGAATCTAGGTGGGTTCTCGTCATGCAACCTCGGATCCCACCTGACGTCGGGGCCTCCTAGGAGTAGCATGACTCTTTGGAGGGTGAGTATCCTAGGCCCTACTACGCTATATAGTTCCTCCTTGGTGAGAGTCCACCCAGTCACAGCATTCACATACTTAATCATGGTGTCCTCATCAACTGAGGTGAACGAGCACACAACCGCGCTGTCTAGGAATGCTGACCAGGACTCCGACTCCTCGCTATTTGCAGGTAGCCCAGCAACTGACGTGTGGTCTCCTCCCTGGACAGAGGCTGCGTAAGCTATTGGCTGCGGGTAGTCCTTCCTGCTTCTAATTCCGTGAGCCCCTATCCCGATCCCCTTGACCTGGACAGCGTACTTAAGCACCTCACTCGGGTCGACCCCCTTCATCCTCGCAATAGCTACAGCGGCTCTGTAGGTACCCTCGGCTAGCACCCTACCTATACCCCTCCTATAGGTTATGTCCTCCATCAGCCTCTTAAGACCCTCAAAGTCACCCCACCTCAGCTCGTAGCCTACGTCCTCCCTGGTGAGCACACCCCGCTCATAGAGCTCCACTGCGAACCCCATTACGTTACCTGTCTGAATACCACACAGCCCTAGGTCGTCAGCCATAGCCGATAGAGCTATCATCTTATCTACTTCGAATACACCTAGGTTAGATCCTAGGTAAGCACCCATCTCGTAGTCAGGGCCGTCGGATAGGTACGTAACACCTCCGATCCTGACCTTACTGACCTTCATGCAGGCAAGTGGGCATCCCCAGTCTGCCCACGGATTCTTAACCCAGTACCTCCACTCTATCAACACATGGTTAAACTCCTCCCTATTGTGCCACTCCTCCTGCCAGTTCCTAATAGGCTCGGAGCTCGTATCGTGACCGACTCCCCATATGGCTGACGTAGTCCCCCACTTCCTGAACGTTGCTCTACCAACTACATTATCGATGACGCTGCACCTGAGCTTTGTGAACTCATCCATACTGGCTACAGGTGGGAGAGGGCCACTCCCATCTACAACTATGGCCTTAAGCTTCTTAGATCCCATCACCGCACCGTAACCCCCGTACCCAGCTGCGTGGAACCACCTAGCCATGACGGCCGCTGTCCTAACTAAGTTCTCACCTGCCGGGCCTATGTAGAGGGACGGGGTGTCCTTACCGAGCTCACTCCGTAATGCCTTAATGAGATCCATGCCTCCCAAACCCCACAGCTTGCTAGCGTCCCTCACCTCGACATCACCGTCCTTCACGTAGATGTAGACTGGGTCCCTGGAGGCACCCCTGATGACCAGCCCATCATAGCCACACGCTTTTATTGCGTAAGCTATGTGGCTACTAACTGTGGAGCCTACCACGCCCCCGCTCTGGGGGCTCTTACCGGAGACAGATATCTTTATCCCGGGGTAGTACCCTGTGAGAGGGCCTGTAAGCACGGTCAATATGTTCTCAGGTCCTAGCGGGTCAACATCCCTCCACTTCCTGCCAAGCTCCCTCCACAATATGTAGGCTGCTAGCCCCCTACCACCTATGAACATACGGTAGGTCATCGGGTTGATCCTCATCTCAGCTACCTTACCGCTACTGAGGTCTATGTCTAGGAGCCTACCCCAGAGACCGAAGACGTGGACCATCCTAATCACCCAGAACCCTCCCACACACCTCCCTAACAACCATCTCCGGAGGCCTAGCATAGTGCTTTATGGAGGTACCCCTCGGCTTCCTCACCACCCTCAACGCGTTGTAGCCGGCTCTAGCACACTCCTTCACGCACGCCGGGTCGCCAGAGCAGAGATCGCATATAAGAACGTACTGCTTACCCTTAACTACCTTCGGTATCTTACCGGGACAGGCCTGGACGCAACTCAAGCAGAGAGTACATAGGGATGGATCTACGAGGACGGCCCCAGTATTCTGATCAACTTTCAGGGCCTTTGTCGGGCATGCTGATACACATGGATAGTCATGACATTGAACACAGTATTGGGGTACCGGGCACCCAGGGTAGTCTTCATGTACAGTTATCCTCGAGGCAGCAGGCCAGATAAGCCCCTCATGCTTAAGACTGCAGGCAATCTCACACAGCCTGCAACCACTACAGAGGCTGTAGTCTACAAGTATCCAGATCTGGCCTTGAGAGGTGGCCAAAATCTCTACCCATAGAGTTTTAGGGCTGGGTTTTTATTTACCTAATGCGGACCTGACCGGAGCTCTCACTTAACCAGGTAATACCGGCAGAAGCTTCAGGTAACCTAGAGCTCTTGGTGGCTCGTTTATATAGCCTACAGTTCTACTGCTACTATTGACGGCACCACACTATGAGCTCGGTTATCGACGCATTATCGAGGTATGGTGGGAGGGCTTACTACGTTTTGAAGGCGGCCATAGAGGTGACAGAGGAGAACAGGAAGCTGGGGCTGTCGAGGTTAGGTGACTTTGACTATAGGTCGCTCGTAGCTAAGTTGAGGTCCTGGGGCATAAACTACAACCCGTCCAACCTCCTCAAAGTACTTGAGAAGGAATACGGAATCATTAGAACCGTCTACAGGTCCTCCAACCAGAGGTGGTGGATCTTCAACGACATGAGCTCCGTACGGCTAGCTCTAGCTGAGGGGAGGGAGGATGTTGGCGACCCTGAGGAGGAGTTACTGGCTATTCAGATAGTTGCTGTAGATGTTGACAGGATAGTCTCAGACCTCACTAGTGTTTTAGGTAAGGAGAGGCTCGGACCGGCTGACGAGAGGAGGATTAGGGAGATAGTTTTCACTGAGTTACCTCAGGTAGTGGAGGTCTATAACCGAGCTTCTAGGTATGGGGAGAAGTACGCTGAGTTCCTGAGTAAGGTCAGGAAAGCCCTCGACCTAGCGAGGAAGGCTGTACTACTCATGAGGGGGAAGCTACCACCTACTCAACTAAGTAGTACGGTAGTAGCTGGAGACACCCCGCTAATCCCTGAGCTACACCGGAAGTGAGTCTGGAGGTGAGGGCATCTCGCTAAGTCTTGATGAAGTAACTTTTTAGCATTACTACAAACCGCGTTATTGGTGGGCTGACTTAACTCGTAGGGTACTTGTTATCGGTCTAGGCTCTGTCGGGTCCCTCCTAGTGTACGGGCTGAACCAAGCCGGGATCGTGCCGGTCGTGGTGGTGAGGTCTGCCCCGAAGAGCCTGATGTTGAGGACCCCTGAAGCCACCTCCTTAAGGCTTTCCTGTGAGGTAGCTGGCTGGGCTGATGTCTCGGGGAGCTGGGACTTCGTTCTGGTAGCTACTAAGGCTTACGATGCTTTGGATGTTGTTGAGAGATTAGCGAAGATAGGGTTCAGGCTAGCGATGTTCGCGCAGAACGGTCTGAAGGTCTTAGAGCATGCTGAGGCTGTCCTAGGTCGTGACAGGGTAGCGCAGCTAGTTCTTAATCACGGAGTCTACTACAGCGATGAGTTGGGGGAGTTCGTCTGGGTTGGTGGGGGTAGGAGCTACCTAGGTATGAGGAGACCTCCAACACGGGAGCTCTACGAGTTAGCGAACTCTCTGAGGATACCTGGTATTACTTTGGTAGATAATGTAGAGCCCTATAGATGGCTGAAGCTGGCTGTCAACGCATCCATAAACTCCATAACCGCTGTGCTGGGGGTTCCCAACGGCTACCTAGTCAGAATCCCCGAACTTACCTCCCTAGTCAGGAAAGTCGCGGGTGAGGTTGCTGAGGTAGCTAAGAGGGCTGGGATCTCCCTACCAGCAGATCCTGGAGAAGAAGCCCTCGAGGTAGCTAGGAGAACTGCTGGGAACATATCGTCCACATTAGCAGACCTGAGGAGGTGTAGGAGGACCGAGGTGGACTTCATAAACGGAGCTGTAGTGGAGTTCGGTAGGAAGTTCGGGGTCGATACTCCCTACAATGAAACTCTATACACACTCGTCAAGAGTTTGGAGTTGATGTGTAGCCAGGGAATGCCCGCATTAATCGGTAGGTACTAGGTTCGTAGAACCTACTTTACCTCCGTAGAGCCTGCCTAGGTTATAGGGCCCCGTACAGTCGGGCTCAACCACCACCTACGAACTCGCAGGGCCCTTGAGAGCCTGCTGACTGGGTGGAAATCCCGGGCACTGCGAACAAATATAATAAATAGCAAAAGAGGATAAATATCCAGGGACAGACTGTGTCTAGAGATAAGGTAACCCCATACCACTTCATAAAGTCTAAGAGGGAGGGCCGTAGGCTTGTTATGGTCACAGCCTATGAATACACTCATGCTAAGCTAGCGGACGATGCGGGGGTTGATGGTGTGTTAGTTGGTGATTCACTCGGGATGGTTATAATGGGGTACAGATCGACACTACCTGTAACCTTCGGGGACGTTGCTCACCACCTCAAGGCCGTCTTAGCAGCTAACCCGAGAGCTCTCGTAGTGGCTGACATGCCGTTCCTCACTTATGAGGTAAGTCGTGAGGAGGCTGTTAGGAACGCAGGTAGGTACATAAAGATGGGTGCGGACGCTGTTAAGATTGAGGGAGGTGTTGAGGTCATAGATAAGGTGGAGGCGATGGTTAAGGCCGGCATCCCAGTTATGGGGCACATAGGGTTGAACCCCCAGAGGTTCCTCGTGCTCGGGATGAGAGTTAGAGGTAAGACAGCTGAGGACGGTTCGAAGATCTACGAGGATGCTAAAGCTCTTGAGGAGGCTGGGGTCTTCTCAATAGTTATAGAATTCACTACGTCCGAAGTCGCTGCTGAGATAACGAAGGCTTTGAGAATACCGACGATATGCATCGGGGCCGGCCCTATGTGTGACGGCCAGATCCTCGTCTTCCACGACCTAGTCGGACTTAACACTAGCCCACCACCATTCGTTAAGAAGTACGCTGAGGGGTATCAACTCTTCCTCGACGCGTTGAAGAGGTATACCGAGGACGTCAAGTCCGGGACCTTCCCGGAGGAGAGACACTACTTCAAGATGGCTCCGGAGGAGTACAGTAGGTTCCTAGAGATACTTAACAAGAAAAAAGCTAGGAGTGGCTCTTAAGCCACGGATAGAGATCTACCCACCTACTTATCCAGGGCTTGTAAGTCCTTATGTAGGGCTCACCACTCGTAAGCTTCTTTATCAGCTCAGCGTCCCTCCTGTACTTGATAGCATCTAGGGAGCTCTCACCCATCTTAGCTCTCCACTCATCTAGAGATAGCATGTACTTCTTCTGGACGTAGTCCCTGTACACATCACTCATAACATTGAACGTACAGAAAGGTATTATCCTGCCGTCAGGCATTAGGTAGTGTACGTTACACCTTATGACTCTCTCCACATCGTAGTTGTAGAGATCCATGAAGTGCATCATACCTAGGAATAACATCCTGTAGTGCCACTCTCCGAGGGCTTCGTAGGACCTCTTAATGAATATGTTTGCTAGGATCTTAGGTAGGCTCCCCCGGAGTTCCTTCGGAACCTCCCCCCACCTGATGTACTTAGATATCAGGTTAGTTACTAGCTTCAGCCCGACGACTGGCTTGAGCTTACCTTCCTTAAGCTCCCCCGACTTCTCCGTTAGGTAGTCGAGGAAGCCGTAGATATCTATGAACCTCGTTATAGGTATGAACTCCACCTCAGCTCTCTCCCTATCCACTACCCTCGTGTAGACGTAGGTAGCTACACCGCAGTGGGGGTGGTTAGCCATCTCGAACTTGAACTCCCCGGCTAGGGCCTCAGCGAACTCTGATATAGGTACTGAAGCTGGGACGGGGAACCAGTCATCCTTCCTTACCTGACCGGCAGTCTGCTCCTCAATTAATTTCACGGCATCGGATATTGTCACCCTGAGCTTCTCCCTCTCAGCCCTCCTTATCATACCTGTAAGGGATACTGGCTGGAAATTCACACCGCGCACTATGTCCTGGTTGAGGGCTGCGAACCTCAGTATGTCTCCAAGCTCGTCGGTGTTGGATCCCTTAATGATTGTTGGGACGAGCACCACGCTACTCATCCCACCAGCTCTAAACGCCTCGAAGATGTAGGGGACCTCCCAGTGGTTCTTGGGGTTGGCTTTCGGGGAGACACCGTCGAAGCTCATGTAGATAGTGTTAACCCCCCTGGTCCTCAGGTCTCTAGCATATGCTGCGGCTGCTTCAGGCCCCTTCTCGATATAGAGTCTAGCAAAATATATCGCGTGGGTGTTCAGCTGTATGTGCCTCACACCCATACTCTTAAGTAAGCTCACAATCTCCGGGAGGTCTTCCCGTACGGTAGGCTCACCACCAGTTATCTGGATTACCGGGGTCACCCTCTGCTTGAGTAGCTGTTCCACCATGAACTTTATCTGCTCCAAGCTAGGCTCATAGACAAAACCACTTTTCTCAGCGTAGAAGAAACAGTACCAGCAACTCAAATCACATCTATTCGTAGCTACTAGGTTAGCTATAGCTGTGTGACTCATGTGGAGCGGGCATAGACCGCAACTATAGGGACAGGGAGCTGTTAGATCCGCGTAAACATATCTCGGCCCCCTACCCTCAACAAAGAACCTCTCCAACCGCTTAGCAAACTCAGCATCACCTTGGTACACATCCTCTATCTCACCATGCTCAGGACATACTTTCCTAATGAACCACCTCCCATCCCTCTCAACTATAATAGCTGGGAGTAGCGCACTGCAGTAGGGGCAGATAGAGTTCGTGTACCTTACAAGCTTCTCACCCTCCTTAATCCTCGGTATGGGGCCGCCGACCCTGATGGTCTTGTCAGCGATCCTGATGACGCCCTCAGTAGCTGAGAACTCAGACGGCTTCGAAAGCCCCATCTGGCCTCACTAACACTAACTAATCAGCATTTAATATAAGTCTTAGCGAAGCTACTACAGTTGAATCCCCGCCTTTTAGGGTGGGGATGAGGTTAGACACAGTACGCAACTAAAGATTTCTGGGCATCTAACGGAGCAGAACCTCGTAAAGAATAGTAAGTAAAGTACGGGGAGCTAATATGTTGATTAGCTCATGGATTTTCCTTCAGCAAAACTTATATACTACAGTAACTAACTATACTCGGTGAGTAAGTTGACATCATACCCACCTAAAGGACACCACTGGGAGGGTAGACCCCCAGAGGATTACGAAGGATGTGACTGTAGACACCGCCATAGACACATGCTGCACCTACCACTAAGAGGAGCTCTACACCTACTCATACTTAAGCTATTGGAGGAGAAACCTCTCTACGGAGCTGAGATAAAAGAGCTACTTAAAAGTAAGCTCGACCTAGACGCACCGAGTTCTGCTGTCTATGCTGTTCTAGGGATGTTAGAGGAGAAGGGCTTGGTGATTTCGTCCTGGGAGACTTCCGAGAAAGGTGCTGCGAGGAAGGTCTACAGAGTAACTGAGGAAGGAATCAGCTACCTGAAGGAGCAAGTAGAGAGACTGAAGATGGCTAAGAAGGTATTCGAGTTCCTACTATCTTAGGGTTATTCTGGAGGTTTAAGCATATCAGCACTTTTTCATTATTTTCAGTCCGTAGATATACTTCCTAGGTGCGTACTCAAGTACTCTCCTAACCTCAACTAGGCTCATACCGCCCTCTAAATCCTTAACGGGTGGCTCCTCACCTCCAAGCGCGTATATGTGGGCATACCCACCACATGAGAGTACGGTCATTACCTTCTCTAGATACTCTAGAGACCTATGTGGGAGATCCACTATGACCCTACTAAAACGGTCTGAGGATACCTCCCTAAGGAAGTCGTCCACCCCTGAAACGACGATCACTATCCTCCCCAATAGCTTATTCAAGGTTATCGATCTAGCTAGGTATAGAGCTGCCCAAGGGTTAGAATCTACAGCGAAACATGTTGCCCGCCTCTTAGAGGCTATGTGGAGGGAGTAGGGACCGATACCCGAGAAGAGGTCCAGTATCCTCTCACCATCAACAACCTCCTCCGATACCCTCCAGTGCTCGTAGGATAGTGTGGAGTTGAAGTAAACCTTCTCTACGTCGACCACCATTTTAATACCGTACTCAACGTGGACTGTTTCCCCGGTACCCTCACCCCACAACCTAACTAATCTCCTAACTCTAAACTCCCCCTCAGTTATGCTAGAGGAGTATACCACTCTAACCCCCTTAGCGACCCTCGCTATAGCCTCACCTATCACACTACCATAAACTAGTAAATCATCTGGGAGGTGGACTATAGCGACATCCCCAACCAGCTGGTAAGACCTCGGCAACCTCCTCAAGACATGCTCAGGTAGGGTCCCCCTCAATAGGTCTACATACTGGAGCCCCCTCAAACCTACCTCGAACTCACCTACACATTCCGTAGCGGGAATCCCATGCTCCCCCAAAACACTTACAGCTCTCGCAGATAGACCCTCTAGAATAGGTAGCCTGACAACCCCCCTAGACTTATCACTCCTAGCTTTCGAGTTAGGTAGTAGATACCCGAGTGAGCGTAGAACTAACAGTGCTTTCTCAGCGTATTGAGCCTCCACCTCAACACACGGCGCTACGATAGACCTACTACACATACCACTACCACGACTACGCACCAACCAACACTTAAAGCAACACAATCCACCAACCCCTCCCCACCCTAAAGGAAGGTTCCTCGAGCGGTGAGGCTTGGACTGATTCCTCGTTGAATGTTAGGTTTGTAGGCCCTCCTCCACCTTCGTAGAGTCTGCCCAGGTTTGGGAGTTGCGTTCCGAGCCTGGTGAGCTAGTCCTAGATGGGGGCCCTACCAGATGTGTTGCTGTAGCTACGACTCCACATCTAGCTACGTTAGTTAGAGAGTTACCCTCTCAGCTGTTGCGGGTACACTTAACTTTAGGAGTTTGGTTAGGAGGTCCTTTCCTTATCAAAAGAGAGCTGAGACTAGGCTAACTCTACGTAGGAATGAAGCTGAGGAGGTCTTCAAGGTGTTAGAGGAGGTCGGGCTGTATCCTAGCACTAACTTCTAGAGGTCATTCAGGTAAGTTCTCAGCAGTGTTATGTGCTAGCGTAGAGTTGTTATAATAGCATAGACTATTAAAGCAACTACGGAGAGAAATCCTAGGAGTGTTAGTGAATAAGTTAGCGAGTTCTCCACGTAGTTCTGTACGGTCTCTACTACTAGAGAGGCTTTTCGAATAGACTCGGATAAAGTCTTCTCAAGTCTCCCAATAGCTCTAGTAGCGGAGTCTAGGAAATTCTTTAAGCTCGATAAGCTCTCTATATCAATATCGATAGTTATCTTTAAGTTCGGTAAACGCTCTATATCAGTAGTTAAGCTCCAGGAGCTCGCACATTTTCGTAGTATGGTTGCAGATGTCTCTTGGAATCTTACCCGATTTTCCAAGTGGTTTAAAGCCTGCTCAACATACCCTTGTAGAGCTCTATGCCCCGCTAATCCTATAGCTACTAAGGCTAGGGATAGTGAAATTTGCCAGAGTACTCTGTACGTAGGCTCCAACCCTAGATCCAATACCTTAACTGAGGTAATAGCGTAACAAGCTGAGAATAGGTTTAGGAGTAACAGTCGGAACCTTCCGGGAGGGGAGCTACTGTAAGCTAAGCTGGTGCATAAGATTAGGGACATTATTGGGAGTAGTACTAAGTCGGTAAGCACTACCTTAGGTAAGGCTGTAGAGTAGTAAAGGAGAGTAAGTATAGGTAGAGCTAGGGTAGCTAAGATATACCTTCTACGGTTAGAGCCTAGTAGAGCTCCACCAGCAGCAGCTACAGCTACAAGGGTTAGAGCTAGCTTAGCTGCGACCTCAGCTAGGAGGTGGCTCCCGCTTAACGTAGCTAAGGTTGAGGTAACTAAACCTACTACTGATAGCTGTAGTCGAACTCCGCGGAAAACTACCTCCAGAGCTGTGAAGACCTCTCTAGCTCTCACCAACCTTCTCAACCCGTCTTAGTAACTCGAATAGGTAGGTAACTAGGAAGGTAAGCATGAGGAGAGCTACAGCAAGTACCGGTAACATCTCCAGGAGTAATCCAGGCTCACTATAGGACCCCTCATAGACCGTCACGATAGCGAAGGTAAATCCTACGGAAGCAGCTACCAACCCTACTACGTAGGGTGCTAGCTCCATAGCTTTACTGTCTAGGCTAGAGTTCTGGGGTTTATCTATACTCCCTATGTGAGCTTTGAGGTACTTTATGCTGTAGACTACAGATAGAGCTACCTCAGTGGAGATAACTATGAGTACGAGGACGTAGAGCCAGGAGTCCTTAAGGTGGTGTGAGATAGATGTAAATGTGACTACCTTAGCTAGGAAGCCTACAGCAGGAGGCATACCAAACATCGATATTACGGAGATTATAGCTGCTAGAGAAGCGACTGGAGCGGTTAGATATACATAGCCGAGCTTACTTAAATCCCTATTGTGGGTTAGTGTCTCAATGAACCCTGAGTCCATGAAGAGGGATGACTTAAAGAATACGTGTGCTACGGAGTAGATAGTTGCTGCGTCAATGAATGCCGCATCCCCTGAGAGTATGTGAAGGGCGAGTAGTATGATTATTGTTGCGGTGTGTGATGTAGTGCTGTAAGCTAGTAACCTCTTTATATCGTACTGTACAGCTGCTTGGAGCCCTCCGTAGATTGCTGTGAGACAGCCTGATAGGAGCATGAGAGCTACAGCTATATCTCGACATATAGGATAGGAATTAACCATGTAGATCCCGTAGATACCCATCTTAACCATGAGCCCTGAGAGTAGGGCTGATGCTGGTGCTGGAGCTATAGAGTGGGCGTCCGGGAGCCAGAAGTGGAGTGGTGCTACAGCTGCCTTAGCGAAGAACCCTAATAGTACCAGTACCGTGACTAGAGGTGATGTTAGATCCGGGGTTAACTCAGTTAGCTGTAGATGTATTGCCTCGCTAAAACCTGCGAGAGCTAGGATTACGAAGAGAGCTACGTCGGTCGGTATCATAGAGAATAGGAGGTACTTAGCAGCAGCTAGTAAAGCCTCCCTCTCAGCTCTAGCTAGGTAATCGTATGCTATGAGGAAGAAACCGAGTAGCTCAGCTATCAACCAGAAGGTAATCATCTCAATTAGTCTGGAGGAAGTGAAGACGGTGAGTATGGATAGTGCGAATAGGTCTACTAGGGGGACTAGACTTAGGGACCTGTACTTAGCTATCGAGTACTTAGGTGTGTAGAATGCGAGGAAAGCTGATACGGTAACTCCTGAGAGCAGTAGGAGCCTACTAAACGGACTTAGGCTACCAGATACCGGTACTAGTAGTAGGAACCCGATAACCCTAGCTACGTAGCTAGCAACCCTTACACGGATCGGTGGGATATTACCTAGTAGTATTAGAGCTGAGGACGTAGCTAGGACAGCTTCCCTACTATCTAGGAAAACCTGAGCATAGTCCCAGACCCTACTTACCTCTAGAGCCATCCCGCTAAACCCCTAGAACAAGTCTTATATACCGCTCGTAGTTCGCTATAGAGCTCCCAATACCTTCAACTACGAAGCTCCTCGCACTACCTGATACCAGTAGTAGCACCCCGAGAGCCATGGTCGTAGCTAGTAGTACTAGTAGAACCACTGTCGGTACTAAGGTATTCCCTCGATAACCCTCCCTACGCACTACTTCGGAGGTGGACTTAAGGGAGCTAGCTACAGCCCTAAAGTACCCTACCGCGCAGAGTCCAGATACTGCGAGAACTAGAGCTGCTCCTGCTGGCATCCCAGCTCTAATTACAGCTAGTGTTAGTATGGCCTTACTCCAGAACCCAGGTAGTAGTGGGATAATCCCGAAGAGGTTGAGGAAGCCGGTGATTAAGGCTATGTAAGCTACCCTATATCTCCTAAGGTAGCTTAAGCAAGTTAAGCTCCTACCACACGTTACTGCTGCTAAGCCGGCTGAGTAAAGTACTAGTGCGTCTCCTAGACCGTTAGCTACTAGGTGTAGTACTGCCCCAGCTACCCCTTCGGGATTACCTATAGATATCCCAACTAAGGCTAGGCTGAACTGAGCTATGGTACTGTAGGCAACAACCTTCCTAACACTCCTCTGAAGAGTTACGAGGACTGCCGATACCGTAGCTGAGGTAGCAGCAGTAACTAGAAGTACGTTCATCAATATCTCTCGGAACTCGCTGAAAACCGTATTAACACCGAATACCGTAACTAGCAGTCTAGCTAGTCCGTAAACCCCTATAATGTCAGCTGATGTCGTGAAGAGAGCTACTGCAGGTGTAGGGGCTTCTGAGTATACCCCCGGGAGCCAGAAGTGGTTCGGCATTATAGCTGACTTAAACATCATTACCCAAGCTATGATAGCTAGAGAAACCTTCGATGCCAGGACTATGTCCCCGAAGACAGATCCGGTGTACGGTACCCAGGAGCTCGGATCGCGGGACTTTAATGCTAGGTCAGCCATGTTGAGGGTTCCGTAGGATCCGTATAGTATGAACGTCGAGAGGAGTAGAAGGGAGAGTACTAGAGATGCTGTGAGGGAGTAGAATGATGCAGCTCTAATAGACGCTCCCCTACTTCTGTAGAACGAGGCCAGCACGTAGGAGGAGATCGAGGTTAGCTCAGCTGATACGTATAGGTTGAATATATCAGCCGTATAGAAGAGACTGGTACTCCCAGCAACTAGTAGGAACGCTGCAGAGTAGAAGAGGTACCTACTATCGGGCTCAAGAATCCACGACCCGTAGGTAACTGATAGAGTTAAGCTAAACGTAGTTAGAAGCCCTAAGACAGCACTAATCTCATCAACAACGTAGGTTATACCTAGGGGAGGTGGGAATCCTCCGAATTTATAGACCAGCATGCCCGACCCTACTACGTACACTAAGGCATAAATCGATATAGCTAGTGAGAGTAGAGAGAGTACTACAGCTACTAAGTCGACTACGAAAACCTTCTTCACGAAGGTATGGAGGAGTGAGATAGTAGCTGAGAATAGGATTAGCAGTATGGGTTGAGCAGCTATAATCCACTCCAAGTATGTCACCCAAAGACCTTAGCAGCTAGCTCGTTCAACTTCCCAGCAATTAGCCTCTCAACTTCTCTAGGGTCTCTCGAGGTTGCCGTTATCCAGTGTACGTAGGCTACACCTCTCACCCTATCTACGTGTAGAGTTAGAGTACCTGGGGTGTTTGTTATGGACGATGCTAGGAGGGCTATGCCGTATTCCGAGCGTGGCTTAATATACAGCTTAACTATCTGAGGGTTTATACTAGGTCTCTTACTCAGGATTAGCTTAACCATGTTAAAGTGGGACGTAAGCTCGTATAAGATGAAGAAGTATATGTAGCTCAGTAGGTAGGGGACCTTAGAAAGATCCTTTACTGTCAGCTCCCTCCTAATAATTAATCTCTCCATAGCTAGAGTTACAGCTAGTGATACTACAGCTCCGCTTACTAGGGTCAGCTCGTTTATAGCTCCACTAAAAACTAGGTAGAAGGTTAGTAGGAAGCTGAATACTAGTACCTTATTCAGGAGCCTCATCCATCTCCACCCCTAGAGGTACCCTAGTATCCGTCGTCCCGAAGTGCTTGTAGTAGAGGACAGCTAGTCCAAGTAGAAACACACTTACAGCTAGCCCTATTACTATAGCTGTAACCAGTAAAACCTGCGGTACCGGGTCAACACTTCTACCTAGAAAGACTCTAATATCCTCCGGTGAGGTAGGTTGCTCAGGTAGTATAGGTGGTGATGGAAACCTATTCGAGATTCTGAACCCCACTATGACTGCTAGGATGTATATAGAGTCTGTAAATAGGACTAAAGCTATTATTTTCTTAACTAGTGACGGTCTCGAGAAGATCCCGTAGGTAGCTATAGCTACGTTAACTACTACGACTGTCATAACTACTGTTACTATAATTGTTAAGGGGTCACTCATAGACCTTATCCTCGGCTAGCGATCTTTCCACATCCCCCATCTTTACGGATATTAGTAGTAAGCAGTAGGTAAGCCCAGCTGAAACAGCTACAAGTTCAAACAAGTTAAACAGGAGTACAGAGCCTGCTGTAGGGGTATTGAAGAACCATGCAGGCATTGTGAGTGGGGCATCTACCTTACCCATGTTCTGCAGTATGTAGCCTCTAACCCCCAATATCGTAGCAGCTATAGGTATAGCTAAGGAGGTTAGTACTATTAACAGTAAGGCTGTGTACCTAGCTCTAAGTAGCGACTTAACCTTAACCCCAGCTACGTATATGGCCCCAATGGAAAACACAGTAATTGTGAGAGCTGGTACTATAGCTACGAGAGCACCTCCCTGAAAGCCTCCTCCAGGGCTTAAATGTCCGTGAATAGCTAGGCTAGCACCAGCTACAATTATTAGTGGAACTACTACCCTAGTGGAAGCTCTAACCACTTCTGAAAGTCCCCGGAACTTAGAGCTAGGGGTTCTCTAACCCTCCTAAAGAGGGTGGCAGTACCAGATACAGCAGCAAAGAGTACAGCTGTTTCTAGTACAGTGTCGAGAGCTCTATAATCCCACATCGCAGCAGCTACAGCGTTGAGGGAGTACACCGTTAGGTTAGGGTTCCAGGGGTTAAACGTATTCCCTAGAATGGACTTAGATAGGTCCCTCAGGTCTCTAGCTGGGATGAATCCCAGCCCCCCTAAGCTAAATACTACCCCGAGAGCTATGGATAGGGACGCTAAGGACAGTGCTACTACTAGGTCCCTCCTCCTCATTTTTCGTACCTCTCGGTTTTCCTTAGAACAGCTAGTAGAAGTATGGGTAGTAATCCGCTAGATACCGGTATATATGTTACAACAATGTCCGGAGCCATTAACGTGTAGTGGATTAGTGCATAGCATACTCCTTGAAGAGCCATGAACACGGCTGAGTTTACTAGATCCCTCTCCACTACAGCTAGGTATGTAGCTACTACCGAGAAGAAGGAGAAGATTAGGACTACTATGAGGGGGATCACCTCTAGTCCCACCCTACACGGTCCTCTGCTATAGCATCGTAAGTAAAGTCCTTAGCTACCTCGTTAGATCTGTAAGCTGCTCTAGCTAGGGCGTGTGCCCCAGCAGGTGCGAGTACTAGTATTAGTAGTGCCGCAGCTAAGCACATCCCAGCTAGGTAGAACCTCCTTACTCCAAGGTTCTCGAAAACTAGAGAAAGCATTGAGATCCCGAGGAGAGGTAGTACCGAACCTCCAATAGCTGAGACGGTCACTGCGTGTACTCTATTGAAGAACCCGTGGAGTCTTAGAACACCGACTGCTCCAACTAGCTCTAAGAATGCTCCGACTACGAGTAGGGCTAACCCCAGGATGGTTAGGACCGGCACGAACTCTAGTCACCTATACTTTCGGATTCTACGTACTTCGAGATGTAGATATCTAGGGAATATATCCATAGAGTAAGTATTACAGCACCGACAGCTATCATAGGCTCCCCTAAGTATAGAGCTAGAATAGTCATGAATACCGCTAGGTCGTAACTTAAAGCATCCACAGCCAGAACCCTATCAAAAGCTGTTGGACCTCTAACAGCTCTTACTATGAATAACGTAGCTGAAGCTAGGTAAATCAGTACTACGAACTCTATAGTCCTTATAATAACCTCCTCCATAGGGTTCCCAGTAGTACTTCAGAGTAGCTAAATATACCCTGCTACCAAGAGTTAGCCGGAATAAGCCATTCCGCGGGAACAAAGCTATAGTTTTACAGCACTGCAGGAGGTATAGAGAGCCTCTAGAGGACCCATAGACGTGTTACATACCTCAATTTATATCATTTGAGCGCCCTGCTCATAGAGCCCTATAGCTTCTAGAAGGTTCAGTCATGATCCTGTCTCGGGCCCGCTACTCCCACCTCTGCTGAGCCATGGTTATAAGATAAAATAGCATAGCTAGAACAACTAGCGGTGAACTAGTGAAGAGCTTAGGTGTGGTACCGAAACTTGATAGTAGAGATGCTCTAGCACTCAGCTATAAGATCCTGAAGTACGCTGAAGCAAGGGGTTTGAGGCCCTACCTAGACAAGCGGGCTAGCGAGTACATAGACTGGTACCCCACATTCAACCTCGGATCGGACTTAGTCGACGTGATAGTTACAATCGGTGGTGATGGGACCATACTTAGGACGTTGCACACTCTGGGGGATATAGTGATCCCAGTGATTACTATCAGGTATGGTAAGAGAGGTTTCCTAGCTGACGTACCACCACATGACTACGCGATAGCCATAGATAGACTCATCGAGGGAAGGTACTCACTACATGAGTATATGAGGCTCTCAGCAATTATTGAGACACCTACAAAGCCTCCCTACGCTCTCAACGAAGTTGCGGTAGTTACATCACCGAGGTTTAGAGGTAAGGTAAGTAGATTGAGGGTCTTAAGGGAAGCTAGAGCTGGCGTCATAGAGAAGGTAGTCAGTGTCGTAGGTGACGGTGTCATAGTTTCCACCCCGGTCGGGTCAACTGCTTACAGCTTAGCTGCTGGGGGACCTATCGCCGACCCGCTCATGAACATAATCATAGTGACACCCTTAGCACCTATATCCCTCTGTTCAAGGCCGGTAGTCCTCCCGGAGGACTCTAAGGTAGTTATAGAAGTGGAGAGAGGTTCTCACGAAGTCGAGCTCTTCGTAGACGGGGTAGCCATCACGAGGCTGGAGCCCGGTGAGTCGTTAAGTGTGGTGAAAGCACCTAAACCAGCTAAAATCATAAGGTTCTTCACGGAGGAGTACTTCTCCAGGGTGTTTGAGAGATGCCTATAGACTGCTCGAGGAGCAACATAGTGCTTGACGCTGCCGGGCTCTTCGCTGGGGTTGAGCTAAGTCACGGGATCTTCTATGTGACCGAGAAGGTCCTGAGGGAAGTGCTGGACCGGGAGAGTAGGATGAGGCTCGAGCTTGCGCAGACATCCGGTAAGATAGTGGTTATTGCCCCACCAAGAGAATACGTATTGAGAGTCATCTCTAGGTCGAGGGAGTTAGGGATCCTGGAGGAACTCTCGGAGGCGGATATCGAGGTCCTAGCTCTAGCTGAATATGTAAGGTCCCTATGTGGGAGCTCAATAATATACACAGACGACAAGCTTGTCCAGGACGTAGCTACCTCACTAGGTATTAAGATCCAGGGCGTGAAGTACTTGGAGAGGTCGAGACCTAGGAAATACATTTACAGATGTAGAATCTGTGGATTTACCTCACGTAGCCCCGGAGACTGCCCAAGGTGTGGTATCCCACTAGAGCTTGAGGATATTAGATGATGTATTCAGCTGGGACCGCAATGCCGGTCCTAGCTAGCTTTTGGGCACACCTACTGCAGAACTTCGAGAGCTTTCTGTCTACGTCGAGGACGCTGTTACTGAAGCTCATCACGCAGAGACTGTTCCTACAGTGCCCCAACCCCAGGATGTGTCCTAACTCGTGGAGTACCTCCTTAACCACCCTCCTGACGTAGTTTGCTCGGTCTGTCCACAACCTAAGCCTCCGGAGGAAGACGGATGCCGCTCTAAGCTCCGGTATGGCTAGGCCGAAGACGAAGTTAAGACCTGGGATGTAGCCGTCCGCGTCAGCTAGGAGTAACCCGATGGAGTCTACGCTCTTCCTGTAAGCAACTAGCCGGACTACGGAGTCGGCTAGGTACTGCCCACGCGATTCATCTAGAACTTCGCTCGGTAGGCTGAGTAACCCTACGTACCGTACGTCAGCACCTAGAGCTCTAGGAACCTGTGATAGCACGGCCTCCAAAACATCTTCCTCGACATAGCTAGATGTGTAGACCTCTATGAGTATGGTGGTCCTCCCCGATAAGATCTGTTAGATCGAGTAATATCTTCAGGTGTAACATATCTGCGGAACTAGAAGAAGCTTAAAATAGCTGGCCTCATATCTTTTTTGGCGGTAAGCATGGACTTGGAGTCTATAGTGACTTCAGTGCTTACAGTGCTTATTCCCCTCTACGTTACTTCCTTCCTTATCTACGTGGTTAGGGTGGTGAAGGGCCCTACCTTACCGGATAGGGTGTTGGCTGTCGACTCCTTAGGTTACGATATAGCTGCGTTCATGGTCGTCCTCTCAATACTTCTTAAGTCCCCGCTAATGGTCGTGTGCGGTCTTTCCCTAGCACTATGGATCTACGCACTTGACATATACGTAGCTAAGTTTCTTGAAGCTAGGGAGATGGGTGGTTAGCCGTGATAGATCTTATACTCGTAGCTATAGGGCTTACCCTAATAGCTGTAGGGGTTTTCTACGATTTCATCGGTGCTATAGGACTTCTAAGACTCCCAAACTTCTTCACGAGACTGCACGCAGCTACTGCTGGTGCTATTGGGGGTGCCGTGGTACCTATGATTGGTGCGGCGCTGGTGGCTCTTGGCGCGGACTACCTGGGACCGCCGAGATTCTTCCTAGCTGGGGCAGCATTTGCTAGTAGCATACTACTCATGATACTATCCCAAGCAGGATCACATGCTATTGCTAGAGCAGCATACCTCTCCGGTGAAGCGAGGGTTGAGCCGGCCCTACACGACGCTCTGAAGGAGAGGGAGGGTGGTGGGTAGTGGAGACACTATTTCTGTTCATAGCTACTGTAGCCGCTCTCCTCTCAGTAGTAGCTACATACCTCGCTATCCGGGCTAGAGATATGTTGAGTGCCGTCATATTCTCTGCGGTGCAGAGTACTGCCTACGCTATCATGTTCTACATCTTCATGGCTCCAGACATAGTATTAGTTTACATACCTGTCTCCGTCGGGGTATTGCCGGCAGTCACCATATTACTAATAAAGAGAACTGAGAGGTATGAGAGATGAGGACGCGGGAAGTAGTTATAGCTGTTTCAGTAGCAGCCATGGTTGTTTTACTAGCATACGCTATCGAGGTAGGAGGGCTTGGCCCGATAGCCCCGCAGAGAATTCGAGACCTAGCAGCTACGTACCTGATAAACACATACAATCCGTGGAACATAACACTAAGCTCCCTGTCCCTGGAGGCAGTCACAGCCATAGTCTGGGACTATAGAGGTATAGACACCTTCTTCGAGACCTCAGTCCTCTTCGTAGCAATAGTTGGTGTAACGTCCTTACTGAGAGGATTTAGAGAGAAGACTGGGTTAAGTAGTGCTGGTCTCTCGGAGATAGTTAAGACTTCGACCAAGGTCTTAGCACCCCTGATCCTAGTAGCAGGGGTAGCGATAGCATTACACGGGCACTTAACTCCCGGAGGAGGATTCCAAGGAGGTTCCTTCATAGCCGTACTATTCATACTACTCTCAGTAACCTTCTCACTAGACTACGCGATCAGTTACGGTATATCGAGCAGGAAGCTCCTAGCCCTGAGGTCAGGAGGCCTCATAGGTATCCTAGTTACATCCCTAGCTCTCCTAATAGCTAGCCTAATACTGGGAGTCAACTCCTACATATTCCAGAACATGGCTAGGGAGGGGGCACCCCTCTCAATGCCCTCCTGGTTTTTAGATAGACCGACCGGGGGCACCCTCATCTGGTTCAACACGTTTGAGGCGCTAGCTGTTGCCGCAGGTATCTCTCTCGCGTTCCTCGTCCTCTCCCTGAGGGAGGAAGAGGTAGAGGAGGCCCTGGGCCAGGTGGAGTGGTATGAGTGATCCTACCTCACTAATGTTCACGACGATATTCATCTGCCTAACAGTAAACATAGGTATGTCCCTCTACGGGATCTTCGTTAGGCCGTCCCTAGTGAAGAAGTTCATAGCCCTAACGATCTTCTCCGACACGCTGAACTGCTTCGCTATCGCGTTAGGGTTTAGGAGAGTTGTAGGTAGCTACCCATCTATAGCTGTTCTAGCAGCATTGCCTGAGTCCCCGGAACAGCTCTCTCAACTAGCATCAACAGCTGTGGACCCCCTACCCCAAGCCCTAGTGCTTACTGCGGTGGTCATAGGCCTCGCTGTCTATATGTTCCTAGCTGGCCTCATATTAATGTACTACCGGTACTACAAGACCACACACGTTGAGGTTGCCCGGGGTGGTAGGGTTGGGTAAGATACTCAGCTACCTAGCTGTCTACGCCTTAGTCTACGGATTCTACGTAGTGTTCTCAGGAGCGACATCGGCCTTCAGCCTAATCCTAGGGGCTGTAGGATCCTTACTGGTGTCGCTGATAGTAAAGCCTCTAATAGTCTCGCGGGAGCTGAAGCTAGCGGACATTAAGAGGTTGGGGTATCTGATCTACTACTACATCTACTACATGACGGTCGCAGAAGTTAGAGCTCACCTAGGGATAGCTAAGATAGTCCTCAGCAGGAAACTCAAGATATCCCCAGCTATAGTAAAGGTACCGTACTACGTTAGCAGTAGCTACGGAATGACCCTCATAGCAGGCTCCATAACGAACACCCCGGGAACTGTGGTGGTGCAGGTCGATACGCAGAGGAAGTTCCTTTACGTCCACTGGCTCGTTGCTACCACCTTCGAGCCGGAGAAAGCTAGGGAGAGTATATCATCGGAGTTCGAGAAGTTCGCACAGAAGATCTTTGGGTGAGGGTGATGTTACCACCTATCTCACTACCTCTATTCCTAATGGGGGCTGCCTTCGTGTTACCTGCTATATCCCTAGTAATTAAGGATCCCAGATTCTACAGAGCCTACGCAGTCGCTATCTCACTTATAGCTCTGTTAATGGCTGCTGAGGTCGCGCTCGAGACGTATAAAGGTAATATACTGACTTACTGGTTCGGAGGTTTCAGACCCCCGCTAGGGATAGTCTACAGTGTGGATTCCCTTGGGGGTACCCTAGGACTACTCTCAATGTTCATACTGGCAATGTCCGCTATCTACAGTACCTGGATGGTTAGATCTCGAGGGGAGTACCTCTACTATACTTTCATGCTGGCTTTAGGAGCAGGCTCCGTCGGCTGTCTCTACACTGGAGATGTCTTCAACTTCTTCGTGATGTTAGAGGTCCTCTCACTATCAGCCTACGTCCTAGTTTCCTTCTATAGGGATAACCCTAAGGCTATTGAGGCAGCAATCCGGTACGCTATGGTCGGGATGGTCGCTACTTCGCTCTATCTACTGGCATCCTTCATGATATACGGATCGTACGGATCTCTCAACATGGCTGACGTAGCACTTAAATCTAGAACAACTACCGCGATAGTACCGTTCAGCGGGGGGATATTCGGTAACATAGTGGTCTCAACTGCTGTAGCTATAGCGCTCTCAGCATGGACATTCACATTCAAGGCTGCTATATTCCCCAACCACTTCTGGCTCCCAGATGCTAATCCTGAGGCCCCCACACCAGTCTCAGCACTCTTCGTTGCCGTTATAGACCTGATAGGAGCGTACGGTGTCATGAGGTTCCTCTACACCCTCTTCGGGGAAGGAAGCGTCATAGAGATGTTGAGAGGTGATATCTTCCTAGTCCTCCACGTTCTCGGAGCTCTCTCAGCCCTGATCGGTGCTTTACTGATGATAGTGCAGACAGATATAAAGAAGTTCATAGCCTACAGCACAATCAGTCAGATGGGCCTTACCTTCATGGCTGCTACTACAGGTACTAGAAGCGGTGTTACGGCCGCGGTTCTCCAGCTAATATCGAACTCACTTAGTGAGGCCCTTCTGTTCTATGTTGTCGGTATAGCGATAGTCGCTTCCGGTAGGAAAATCGAGTGCGTCGGCTACTTGAAGAGGAACTGGTTAGCATCTATCGCGTTCATACTTGGACTACTAAATCTCTTCGGTATAGTACCCGTAGTAGTTGGGTTCTGGAGTAAGGTCTACATATTCATGGCATTGATAGGTTCCGGTCTCTTAGCTAGTGCCGTGGTTCTCGTAGTCTCCACCGGAATCTCGGGAATAGGATATGTGAGAATGATAAACTACCTCTTCAAGGCCCGCCCGCAGGTTCGTGAGGATAGTAGGCTAGCCAATATAGGGATACCCCTCCTAGTTATAGCTATCACCACCTCCGTTCTGCTACTCCTAGGTGTCTCAATAGTGGCTATACCTGAAACCGGGAGGCTACTTGACCATATCGGGGGCTCCATAACCGACTATATTAGCTACATCAGAGCTGTTCTAGGTTGGTCAGGATAGGTTGTTTTTACTGTAAAAGCAACTTAGTTACAGGTTTAAATAGACTAATACAGTTTCTATAGCGGAGGAAAATGAAATTCGCTTTCCTCTGCAGGGAGAGGCCCGGAGCGGCTAAGCAGAGGGTGGCAGTAATAGGTTCCGGGCCGGCAGGACTTTCAGCAACTGGGTACCTTGTCTGTAGGGGATATGAGGTAGATGTTTATGATAAGCTTCCCATACCTGGAGGCATGATGACCTTCGCGATACCTAAGTACAGGATCCCCCTCGACAGTATAATGGAGGGAGTGGATGAACTAAAAAGTAAGTTCAGCGTACAGTTTAATCTAGCGACGAAGGTAATCTGCGGTGAGAGACATGATGAGGGGGACGAGCTCGCAACTAACACGGTAGACCTTCTTAAGCTAGTGGAAGGATATGACGCTGTACTTATCTCGACCGGTACCTGGCGTTCTAGGAGGTTAGGTGTCCCCGGAGACGACGCGAAGAACGTTATGTCGGCTTTAGAATTCCTACTTAACCTACACATGGTGGACCTAGGCCTCAGGAAGAGTCATATCGGTAGCTTCAAGAAGGTGGTAGTTGTTGGTGGGGGGCTGAGCGCCATCGACGCTGCTGAGGAGAGCGTACTCAGAGGTGCGCAGGAGGTGTACCTAGTCTACAGGAGGACCATAAAGGAGGCTCCGGCAGGGGAGTACGAGGTCAGGAGGTTGATGAGGATGGGCGTTAACTGGATAGAGCTGGCAGCACCGAAGAGCATAGTCGTCGAGAACGGCTCTGCGAGGGGGATAGTATTCCAGAGAATGAAGCTGGGAGAACCAGATGAGACTGGGAGACCTAGACCGGTCCCAATACCTGGAAGTGAGTTCACGATTGAGGCAGACACTGTTATAGCTGCTATAGGGGAGATACCTACCCCACCGATAGCCTCGGAATGTGGTGACCTCGCGAAGTACGTCGGTAAGGATGGTAGGATCTCCGTGGATAAGAACTACAGGATATCAGGGAGAAACATTTTCGCTGCTGGTGACGTCGTTACGGGACCGTCAAAGATAGGGAACGCTGTAGGTCAGGGACTGCGAGCTGCTAAGGAGATCGATAAGTTTTTGTCTGCCAGAATACTAGCAGCAGTTCCGAGGTGATGTGTCGTGGAGGCCGGCTCATCCCTACTTAGGGCGATAGACTACTCGAAATGTATTGGTTGCGAAACCTGTGAGGTTGTCTGCGGCTTTATACATGAGCTAGGACCCTTCATAAAGCTCTACGAGCTCGGGGGAGGAGTTAAGAAACCCATCTCATGCTTCCACTGCAGTAAAGCACCATGTATTGAGGCATGCCCTACTGGAGCTATGAGGAAGGATCAGTACGGAGCTGTCTACGTCGAGCCATCTAAGTGTATCGGATGCATGGCATGCCTCTACGCATGCCCGTTCGGCATACCAGAACTTAGTGAGGTAACGAAGACTTCGACTAAGTGTGATCTCTGCAGGGACCTGAGGAGAGAGGGTCTCACACCAGCCTGCGTAGCTATGTGCCCGACTAGAGCGATAATATTAGGACCTCCCAGAGCTATTGGAGACGAGGTTAAGAGGAGGGCTTTAACGAAGATAGTCTACCTAGGTGAGCTCAAGTGATCAACGACTTAGTGAGGTACTTAATATACTCAGTATCGACAGCTCTAGTGCTAGCAGGGAACATAGGAAGAGTCAGGGCTAGCAATATCGGGGCTGTACTCAGGGTATTGGGCTACCTAGCCGTCGCGGCACTACTTTACGATTGGTATCTCGAGACCTTACCGATGGTTCTCCTAGCAGTCTCAATAGCTGTTGCCTTGATGACTACGCTCTACACCTCCAAATACTCGCTAGGTAAGTACGGGGACACTACCCTCCTCCCACTAGTGGACTTCTTCACCTTGTCAACAGCCCTAGTTTTCACTTCCAGGTACCTCATAGAGCTCATAGCTCTGTGGCTAGTAGCGGAAATCCTCGGTTTCTTCGTCATAGTGTACGACGCTATGTTAGGTACAAACCAGAGGGCTTGGTCTGCTGGACTTAGGTTCCTCGTTGTGTCAATGGTCCCAGCAGACCTCTCCCTACTTATACTACTAGCTCTTACCGGTCTAAACAACTCCTTCAGCATCCCACTAAACCACCTGAAAATTGATCTCGGATCCGAGATACTTACAGCTCTGACTATGATAGGCTTCATGGCTAAGGCAGCCGTGGCACCACTCCACTTCTGGCTCCCGGACGCCCACTCCATAGCTCCAGCACCGGGCTCAGCAGTACTTTCCGGGCTCATGGTTAAAATGGGTATCTACGGTCTAGCGAGGCTCGTTACTATGGGGACTCTAAACACAGGTGCTGCTATAGCTATATGCCTGATCTTCGGATCTCTCACTGCGATCTATGGGGGTCTCCAAGCACTAGTCCAATCAGACATTAAGAGGATCCTAGCATACAGCACGATATCGCATACAAGTACTATAACGATTCTCCTAGGTCTTTACATGATGTCCGGGTCCGACACGTTCTTCGGGGCTGCTACGATATACGCCGCAGCACACGCTATCTACAAGGCATCGCTATTCATGGACTCAGGGGTTGTTGAGCTCCTCACCCATACGAGGACTTTGGAGAGGTTAGGTTACGTATCTAGGTTCCTCCCAGGAGAGACACTGTCGGCACTCATAGCAATACTGTCACTGGTGGGGGTACCACCAACACTCGGGTTCCTAAGCAAGCTAACGCTGTTCATGTCTCTAGGTACCCACATCCCGAGCTCGTGGGTGTACCTAGTTATAACGATTATAATAGCATTCGAGGTCGTTCTGTCGATAGGTTATAGTACGAGGTATTTACTTGCCCATATGGGGAACCCCTCAGCTAGGCATGAAGAGCTCAACCTATCGAGTACTAGACTCACCCCTTACGTACTCACACTATCAGCATCTTCAGTAATCCTAATGTTCCCAGTTATCATATGGGTAGCTCCGACAGTATTAGCAGACTTCATGACACAGTTCCTAGTAATGTTAACATTCTTCGGAGCTATCTTCGGGATAGCTGGGTGGGTCACCTACACGATTTTAAGACGTGGTAGGAAGGATGAGGTGTGGCTCGGAGGTGCTAGACCGTGAGCCACGTTAAGTCCAGCATAATTAGGAAGATAGAGGAGTATGTTAGGAAGGTGGTTTTCATCGATAGTTCCCCACTATTCGACCATGTGCTTGACCTCAGCGGACCCACCACCCCGGTGAGGAGGTCCAGGGTAGAGCGCTTTCTGTCTAAGGTTGTGGGCTTCATAATTAACTTGTCTCAGTACTTCTCGATAGCGGAGTTCGATGTGAAGAAATACAGTGTTAGGTTGGCTGAGTACTTGGAAGCTCTCAGAGGCTCCCTGGAAACCTCCATAACTATTTCTTCTCTACTAGCTGGAATATTTACCACTATAGTAATGCTTGTAATTGTGGTGATAAGTGGTGTTTCATAGTGTAGTTGCTGCTTTGGTGTCTCTGGTACTCGCACCTATCTACGATGGAATTGAGAGGAAGATGAGGGCAGCGGTACATTCACGGATAGGTCCACCCATACTGCAGACTTGGTACGATATCATCAAGTTATTTACTAAGGAGATCGTCGTCCCATTAGGGGGGACCTGGTGTGCTCTAGCAACGGTTCTCGAGCTAATAGTTCTAGCATCCTCAGCTGTTTTACTGATGTTCGTCGCTGGTATAGGTCTATCTCCTGAGGGTATATTCTGGGTCATAGTCTTCACTGTACTTGTTAGCGCTGCTTCAAGCCTCACTATCCTCAGATCGGTATCCCAGAATAACGTCTACTCTGTTGTAGGTGGTTTCAGGGAGTTCTCTCTAGTTCTCTCAGCTGAGCCGTTCCTCATCATGTCTCTTTTTCTCCTAGCGTCAGGGGCCGGATCTCAGATATCGAGGGCTGTTGCGGTAGCTACAGCTATCGTAGCGTCCTATGTTGTTAGTGGTAGGGTTCCGTATGATATAGCTGAGGCTGAACCTGAGCTATCTGCCGGCGTCAACATAGAGCTCTCAGGACCTCTACTAGGCTTAGCAACAGTGTCCACCGTATTTAAGAAGTTCGTGTCTGCCTCCCTCACATCTCTAGTCCTGGTATCACTTGCCGGGCTGAGCGGGTGGTCATCTCTAGCCGCTACCTTCTTGCTGACCCCAGCTACCTGGATAGCTCAGCTCATTCTAAGCGTGATGCTCGGGAGGAGTAGGGTCGACCTAGCTGTTAAGTTCCTATATACTTTACTCTTTACTCTAAGCATTCTCACACTTCTGTCTTATGGGTTGGGACTATGAGTAAGACCTTCGATGATATAGTGAAGCAACTCGTGGATATGGGCGGTGTAGTAGAGGAGTTGAAAGCCTCTGAAGTATATGTTAGAGTGCCGAGAGACCGGTTAAGAAATTTCGCTAGGTTCCTCTACGAGAGTGGGGCATACTTCAAGACCTGTGTCGGGGTTGATGAGAGGCAACTCAACAACATGTTCGCAGTCTACTACATTTTCGGCCTAGACGAGCTGGGGAAGGACGTAGTACTCAGGGCTCTAGCACCAGAGGATGATGCGTGGGTGGATTCGATAACCTCGGAAGTTCCTGCTGCCGACTGGTGTGAGCTTGAGTTCAGGGATTTAGTGGGTATTGAGCCGAGGAATAGGTTGGTGAGGAGGTTAGTCCTTCCTGAGGACTGGCCAGATGGGGTATACCCTCTCAGGAAGGAATTCAAGTACGATATGAGACCGCCAGTAGGAGCCTTTAGGGAGGAGTTAGCCGAAGAAACCGGGATTCCTGTAGGACCTTACCACCCAGCACTACATGAGCCCGAATACTTCGAACTCTATGTCGAGGGGGAGAAGATCGTTGACGTAGCTTACCGGGGCTTCCATGTCCATAGAGGTATCGAGAAGCTAGCTGAGTCACCGAGATTCACCTATAAGCAGGTTCCGTTCCTAGCTGAGAGAATATGCGGTATATGTGGCTTCGTACACTCTACATGCTACCTAATGGCCCTTGAGAAGGCTGCTGGGATAGAAGTCCCGGAGAGAGCTGAGTTCATAAGGTCCATAGTTCTCGAGGTAGAAAGGTTACACAGTCACCTCCTCTGGCTCGGGGTAGCAGCACACCTTCTAGGTTATGACGCGGGCTTCATGCATGCCTGGAGAATAAGGGAGAGAGTGATGGTGTTAGCAGAGTACTTAACCGGGTCTAGAAAGACCTACGGGATAAACATTATCGGTGGGGTGCGGAAGGACATAGACCTAGATAAGATCGATAAGACTATGAGGACTATGGCCAGCCTCAAGGAGGAGTTCAGTAAGCTCACGGAAGTTATGCTCTCAGTACCTCAAGTAAAGTCCAGAGCGTCCGGGACAGGTATCCTGAGTAAGAGCGAGGCGAGGGCTCTAAGTGTTGTCGGTCCAGTAGCTAGAGCTTCAGGGCTCTACAGGGATATCAGGAAGGACTACCCGTACTTAGCCTACAAGAGAGTCAGCTTTAAGGTACCTCTCTACACGGAGGGTGATAACCTAGCTAGACTGCTTGTTAGGGTTGATGAGGTATATGAGAGTATCGAAATAATTAAGCAGCTTATAGATGCGCTACCTGGAGGCAGTATCTCTGTTGAGGAGTATGAGATTCCAGTAGGTAGGAAGGCAGTTGCTGCTATTGAGGCTCCTAGGGGTGAGGACGTGCACTTCATAATTACGGGTGTTGGGAGGCCCTATAGGTGGAGGGTTAGAGCTCCTACGTACCAGAACATACCGGCTTTGAGAGCCATGCTTAGAGGTACCCCACTAGCAGATGCACCACTAACTATAGCAAGCATAGACCCATGCTTCTCATGCACAGATAGAGTAGTAGTGTATGATATGAGATCTGGTAGAAGATCCAGCATAAGGATTACTCGAGGTGGTTAAGCTGTCGATAGCTAAGATACTTCAAATAGCTCTGAAAGCTGGGAGGGTTACCCGGAAATACCCCTCCGAACAACCACTACTGACACCGGAGTTTAGGGGAGCTATAAGGATAGACCCTACCAAGTGCTGGGGCTGTGGTGCCTGTGTTAGGGTATGCCCACCTAACGCCCTAACTCTAACCCCTAAAGACAAGGTAGCCACCCTCGAGTACTTTGTCGGTAGATGTATATTCTGCGGTATGTGTGCTGAGGTATGTCCGGCTAACGCTATCACCGTGACTAAGGAGTTCGAGCTTTCATCGACCTCTATAGAGGACCTCAAATCAGGTGTTGTACACAGGCTCGTGAGGTGCTCATCGTGTGGTGAGCTGATATGGACCGAAGCCGAGTTGAGGGCTACCGTAAAGTCCTCACCTATATCTGAGGAGTACATAACCTTGTGCCCTAAGTGCAGGAAGCTGAAGTTCGGGAAGGCTGCGATGCTCGGAAGGGGTGGCTCAAGTGAGTAACCTAGCTAAAGCATTGAAAGCTATTAGAAAGAGTATCTGGGTCTACCACCTAAATAGTGGTTCGTGCAACGCTTGCGATATAGAGGTACTGGATGCTTTGACTCCATATTTCGACGTAGAGAGGTTTGGTGTGAAGCTGGTAGGTTCTCCCCGACACGCGGACGTGATCCTGCTGACAGGCCCAATAACTAGAGAATCTCTTCCTAAAGTCGTTAGAGCTATTAGAGCTATGCCAAGGCCTAGACTCATACTTGCGTTGGGATCATGCGGCGTCGGTGGGGGGATATGGTGGGACAGCTACTCAACTACCGGGGGGTTTAAGAAGCTTGAGGATATACTTAGAGAAAACGGTGTTGAGATAGATAGGGTTGTCTACGTACCGGGCTGTCCTGTACGACCTGAAGCTATAATATATGGGATTCTCCTACTTCTTGGAGCTGTAGAACAGAAATCTAAGAGGGTTGAGGTGTATGCCTCCGAAAGTTGAGGTATTTCTCTGCCAGGCGGAGGTACCGGACCTATCGACCTACAGACACATATATGCGGCTGTCTCTAGGTGTGTATCCAAAGGAATCTACGACCTTGACGTACTCCCGAAGGACTTAGTAGACAAACTCCTAAGACATGGTGAGGCGATACTGACGGAGCCTAGAAGTGATCTAATTGCTATACTGGGGATTGAGGAACTCGAAGATTACCAGTACATTAGGTTATCCTTACTTCCTATGTAGGAAGTAAGGACAGCTAAACTTAGCTATAGCAACTAAGGTATAGCTAAGCCAGAACGGAAGCTATTAGGTGACTCACTATGGAGATAGCGATAACGTAAGTGAAGCCGTAGTAGGAAGTTATGTAGCCACCGATAAGAGAGCCTACGATACTACCCAACTCAGCGAGAACCCAGTATAGGTATGTACTCTGCCCAGACGACGAGTTGAGATAGCTACTGTAGTTCGAGCTATTGAATACATTTAAAAGTACCGACATGAGCACCATGTAGACTACCCCCGTAACTACGTCACCTACGAAGAGCACTAAAGGAAGTGTTAGGGCTCTCCCAGTACCGGCTACTAAAGCAATGACCCTCCCACTCTTAACCCTAGACAGAGCTAGCACAGCTACTGCTGACGCTATTGACGATATTCCGTACACTAAGAAGGTCCCCAATCTCCCGATACTACCAGAAAGAACCACCGGTAGAACCACTAACAGAGCGTCTGAGCTCGCCATCATCACGAACACCGCGAGTAGCGGCCTATAACTCGGGATGTCCCTACCTACCTCCCACCTAAGCTCCAGCACTTGAGAAGGTGTTAAATTCCCCTCAAATACCTCTGGAAGGACATCAACGAACTTGAGGTATCCGTGGAGCTTATCTAACTGCTTAGATACCCTGAAAAGAGTTCTCTCCAGTGGTAGCACTACCGGTGGTAATGCTAGTGCGTAGAGAGCTGATACCAGAATTGAGAGAGCAAGTACGTGATTACCGGTGACGTACCCAGCGTAGACCGAGATAAGTAGGATACCTCTTACGACGAAGGTCGCTGTGTTTAGGATGTAGTTGTATTTCGTCCACGAATCGCTACTTACGTACTCCAAGAGAGTGACAGAGGAGGCAGTCCTCCCTAGAGAAACTGAGAAGGGGTGTAAAATCGAGTACGCTAGTAAGGCCCCCTCAACGTTGTCAGACCTTAAGAGAAGGGTTATGGCCAGACAAAAAATGATTGCTGAGGCGGTAGCGCCCGCCTTATTATGTCCTCTCTCGACGAGCCTTCCGAAAACCATGTTTGAAATAACAAAGACAGCACTCCAGATAGCGCTAGCTATACCTAAGGTAGTTGGATCAGCACCTAGATTCAGAGCTATATATAGGAACATCCAGGTATCAGCGAACGAGATCAGTGCTAGATATGCTGAGGAGATTGCGAACCACACCTTAGTTCCAGGCAACATCTATTGCTGGCAGTGTTTTAAGCTACTGAGCTCTTTCGTGCCCAGCTAAGACTCTTAAATCCATCCACTACCTACACTCGGTGCTACGTTGACTCCTGAGCTAGACCGTTGGGAGATAACACTATGCTCTGTTGTGTTAATAGCTGTACTCACAATTCTACTAGCACTTGCTTTGCTAACAGACTCTCTGAGGCTGTGGACACTTTTCTCACTGCTAAGTGAGGAGCTGGTGTACGTAGGGTTAACTATAGTTATTGCCTATCTTGCTAGCCCGAGGCTGGGGTTCCTAACCCTGGTTCTACTACTACTCTCCGGATCTCTGAATATAGTGCTTAAGAACTTACTGAACATCCCGCGACCACCACCAGAGCTTTGGAGAGTACCAGTATCTGGACCAGGATTCCCAAGTGGTCACGCACAAATCTCCGCTACTTTCTGGACATCCACAGCTCTATCCCTCAGAAACCACTACATAGTAACACTCTCGATACTCACCGTAATCTCTACCGCTATGTCCAGGGTAGCTCTCAGAGTCCACAGCATATACGATGTAGTGGCGGGAGTAGTCCTAGGTACCTCACTAGCTATCCTCTCCTATTACATGGATAAGGTCTTCGGGTTTAGATATGCTGTACTGATTCTGTCTATAACGTCTAGCTGTCTATCTATTTACTGCCTATTCCTCGGGTATGAAGCGGGGATCTCAGCAGCTATTACTGGATTAAGCCTCGGGATAGCTTCCTCAGTACGGTTCCTTGAGGATACTTCCAAAAAGATAGCTAGTCTCGATATTCCCCGGAGAATAGTTTCCCTACTACTGGTGAGTCCCTTCTTAGTAGCCGTGACCGTACCTGGGTTCTCAAGTCCGTACCTTAAGATACCCCTCTACATATCCTTAGGTATGCTCATATCGGTAGCTCCTACCCTGACATCATATATTACACGAAAAAGAGGATAGCTACTCACATCCTATGTAAGATATAGAAACTGCGAGGTTTCGTAACACTAAAGCTTTTAGGTTGCTTAGAGCTCAGTAACTAGGTTAGGTTGCGGCCTGTCTACCTAGGCTTCGCGGTAAACGTGATACTGGTTCTCCTTAAGTATTTAGCTAGCTTGAACTCCTCGTCAGCATCCGTGAACGCGTCCTTATTCCACTCCATCGCTGACCTCACGTTCTCCGCGCTCATATTAGCCGGGGTTCTAGCCCTCAGACTGAAGCCGTCGCCTAGGTATCCCTTCGGATATGGGAGGACGATATATCTGACTGGCTTCGCTGCTGTCTTGGTGTCCGTACTCTACCTCTTCGTAGGTGCTGTAAATGAGGGTCTGAGTAAGCTGGCTAACCCTGAGATAGAGGTTAGCGAGATCTCCACCATCCTTGTAGCTGCCTCACTAACCTTAAACACCTCTATACTCCTAGATGCTGTAAAACTAGCTAAATCCGAGAGGAAGTCTCATCCAGCGATCCTAGCTACAGTTGCTGAGAACCTAGCCGACCTCATCGGTGACTCAACAGCTTTACTAGCCCTCCTCCTAGGTAACCCCCTAATAGACGGATACGGAGCGTTCGTCGTGGCCTCGGTCATAGCTTTCTCATCTGCTAGCCTAGGCTATAAGTATGCTGTAAGCTTAATCGGTATCTCAGCACCGAGGAACGTTGTGGGTAGGGTGATAAAGATAGCCCTCTCCGATCCGAGGGTTATAGACGTAAATGAGGTGAAGTCCCTCATAGTAGAGCCAAACAGGTACGTAATATTCCTGCAGTTAGAGGTTGATCCTAATATAAAGGTAAGTGAGTTAGAAGATATACGTAGCTATATTGAAGGGTCTGTGAGGTCAACTGTTGATGGTGTTGACAGGGTTGTCATAGAGTTTACAGAACCTAAGGAGCCTAGACAGAGTTTTCTGAGGTTGTTGAGGGACGTTGTTAAGCTACCTAGGAAGGAATGAGATTTGGCTGGGTCCCCGACTCTTCTCAGAAGCTTTAGATAAAGCACATAAACCCCTACTAGAGGTTTTATGTACTGGTGGTTTGGTGTGGCTACAGCTAGGGCTAGATACGTGGTACGGAGGTTGAAGAAGTATGGGATAGTTGGTATCGTCGCTGGTAGGTATATTGAGGCAGGCTACTCTGTCGAGCTATCTCATAAGACGAGACTAGGTAACATAGACATACTGGTTCGGAGTAGGGGGGAGGTGTACGCTGTGGAGGTTCTTCATAGGGGTATCTACACAGTAGATCAGGCCAAGCTACTCCAAGAGAAAGCTAAGCTGGTTGGAGCTAGACCGGTGCTAATACTCTACGGTAGGCAACCACGTCTAACTGCGGAGGCACTATCTTACTGCTCGTCAAACGGTATTAAGGTAAGGCGGGTTCCCTCACAGAAATAAAGAACGCAGTTTTCCTTGTGACCGGAACCCCACTCAACGGATTTAGTAGCCACAAACCGTGTTTACTTACCTTAGATTAAGTTTAGATTAGGTCAGGCTTATTTATGTGTGATAATGAGTTTTAACTACTTTTAACTTCTTCTGGTATACCCACACTGGTGATAAAATAGTGGCGAGAAAGTACGTTTACACGTTCAATGAGGGTGATTGGAGGGATAAGAAGCTACTTGGAGGTAAGGGATCCTCCCTAGCACAGATGACGCAGCTAGGCCTGCCAGTACCTCCTGGGTTTACTATAACAACTGAAGCCTGCCGCGATTTCTACGCCCCTAGGAAGGCTGAGATAGATACCTTAGTTAAGGAACTGGAGAAGAATCCTCCACCAGCAGTTAGAGACGAGATCATAAGGAAGGTCTGGGGCATCATAGACTCGCTCGACCTCCCGGAAGGCCTTATGGACCAGGTCAGAAACTACATGAAGTGGCTTGAGGAGACCTCTGGAAAGGGATTTGGTGCTACCACAGGTGTACCGCTATTAGTGTCTGTCAGGTCTGGAGCTGCTGTCTCGATGCCCGGGATGATGGATACCGTCCTCAACCTAGGCCTCAACGACGAGGTAGTTAAGACCCTCGCCAATGTCTCAGGAAATGAGTGGTTCGCTTACGATGCCTACAGAAGGTTCCTCCAGATGTTTGGTAGGATTGTCCTGGGTATCGATGAGAAGTTATTCGACGAAGCGTTCAGCAAGACGGATGAGGAGTTTAAGAAGGTTGCTACTGAGAGATATGCTGATGAGTTAAACGCTATAAAGGAGGTGTACCCGAAGTACACGCTGAGACTTGATGCTCAGCCTCCGAGAGATGTAGCTCCGGGATTATGGGAGGAGTCTCTGAGGTTCATTAAGAGGCTGGTTGAGGAGTATAAGGAGATAATAAGGAATGAGTGGGGTGAGTTCCCGCAGGATCCGATGAAACAGCTTGAGTTAGCTATAAGAGCTGTCTTCAGGTCCTGGATGAACCCCCGAGCTATCTTCTACAGGATAGCTAACAAGATAACCCCGGACATAGCTGACTGTACAGCAGTTAACGTAGTGATGATGGTCTTCGGGAACATGGGCTGGGATTCCGGTACGGGTGTGTACTTTACCAGGGATGTCGCTACAGGTGAGAACAGACCTTACGGAGAGTTCCTACCGAACGCTCAGGGAGAGGATGTAGTTGCTGGTATTAGGACTCCTCTGAGCCTGGACGAGCTTAAGAACAGCATGCCGGAGCTTTACGACCAGCTCATAGAGGCTGGAAAGAAGCTGGAGAGGATAAATAGGGATGTAATGGATATCGAGTTTACCATTGAGAGGGGGAAACTGTACTTCCTACAGAATAGAGTTGCCAAGATGACTCCGCTAGCTAGGGTCAAGACAGCTGTGGATATGGCTAAGGAGGGGGTAATAACTAGAGAGGAGGCAGTGCTTAAGGTACCCCCAGACGCAGTACTCAAACTCCTGTACCCGATGGTCGACCCTAAGGCCAAGACCACACCAATAGCTAAGGGCCTTGCCGCATCACCTGGAGCTGTTAGCGGGCAGGTAGTCTTCGACCCCGATACAGCTGTTGAGTGGGCTAAGAACGGTAGGAAGGTGATATTAGTTAGAGTAGAAACTAAGCCGGACGACGTCCACGGTTTCTACGCTGCGGTTGGTATTCTAACCGCTCGGGGAGGTATGACTTCGCACGCAGCTGTTGTTGCTAGAGGTATAGGGAAGCCTGCGGTAGTGGGAGCTGAGGCTCTAAAGATAGACTACGAGAAGAGAGTGTTCGCGGTTGGTGACTTGGTTATCAAGGAAGGTGATTGGGTAACCATAGACGGTAACACAGGGAACGTGTATCTAGGGGTAGTCCCAACAGTAGCTCCTGAGGTTAAGGGAGAGCTGGAGGAGCTCCTAACTTGGGCTGACGGCTTCAGGAAACTCGGTGTGAGGGCTAATGCTGACGTACCTGATGACGCGGTCATAGCTAGAAAGTTCGGTGCTGAGGGTATAGGTCTACTCAGAATCGAGAGGATGTTTAGGAGACCTGAGAGGCTTGAGCTACTTAGGAAGGTGATACTATCGGAGACTAGGGAAGAGAGGGAGAGACACCTGAGGGAGCTCTCTAAGATGCTTAAGCCGGACTTCAAGGAGATGCTCAGGATAATGGACGGGCTCCCAGTGGTTATAAGGCTGATAGACCCACCACTCCATGAGTTCCTACCAGCCCCTGAGGAGGTAATTAAGGAACTCTACGAGGCTAAGCTAGCACTGTCAGAAGCTAAGCTAAGGGGTGACCACGCTGAGGTAGCTAAGCTGGAGAAGAAAATCAGTGACCTCGAGTGGCTTTACAAGAGGGTCTCCACACTTAAGGAGCATAACCCGATGCTTGGCCACAGAGGTGTGAGGGTTGGTATCACCCACCCAGAGATATACTACTACCTTGCTAGAGCAATGATAGAGGCTGCTGCAGAGCTTAAGTTGGAGGGCCACCACCCGATTCTAGAGATAATGATACCTCAGACAGCCCACGTAAATGAGATAAGATTCGTTAAGCAGAAAGCTATACTACCAGCTCTAGAGGACGTTAAGAGAGAGTACGGGGTGGACCTGGAGGTTAAGATAGGTACCATGATCGAGACTGTGAGGGCCTGCCTAACAGCTCGTGAGATAGCTAAGGAGACAGACTTCTTCAGCTTCGGCACTAACGACCTGACTCAAGCCACCTTCAGCTTCAGTAGGGACGATGCTGAGAACAAGTTCCTGCCTCAGTACCTAGAACTTGAGATACTTAAGGACAACCCGTTCGAGACACTAGACGTTTCAGGTGTCGGTAAGCTAGTGGAGATAGCTACTAAGGAGGGTAAGGAGGCCAACCCGAATCTAGAGGTCGGGATCTGCGGTGAGCACGGTGGAGACCCGAAGTCTATCGAGTTCCTACATAAGGCAGGGTTAGACTACGTTAGTGCCTCACCATTCAGGGTAGTCATAGCTAGACTAGCTGCTGCGCAAGCAGCCCTAAAAGAGAAGGTAAGGCTAGATAAGCTAGACTGAAACAGATTTCCTACCTAACCGCCAATTCTTTTCGCTATTTAAGATTCTTAAAGTACTAGTCGAGCAGGGTTCAGGATGAGGGGATTATGCCATGTACTACTACGCATATACTACGTTACTCTAGGACTAACCCTACTCTACGGTGACAAACTAGTTACTACTTACCTTACTCAAGGTGTTTCCGGGTTACTCAAGGTGCTGACCGGCTTAGAGCTTCTAGAGTTCATAGTGTTCGCGGCGGTCTTCATAGATATTGCGAGGGCCCCTGACTGTGATGTGGTCTGTAGCGGGACTGTACTGGGCTATATCGCGCACATACCGGTTAAACCCTTCCTAAGGACTCATCGAGGGTGGTATCACAGTGTTTGGGTAGCTATCTACGTTTCGGTGGTGGTATCAGCAGTGATTACTGTCCTCGCTATGGGGGTTAACATCATATCGAACCACCTAGGATTCGGTTCTGTGCTACCGCTAGTAAAGCTCGCTATTACCGCTTTCTCAGCTTCGTTCCTGTCCTACTTGTTTCACCTAGTTGAGGATAGCCTAACCTTAAGAGGGATTAGATGGTTTGGTGTGAGGACTAGAGGACCTCTACGTACCGGTAGCTCCGATATTGTTGTGGTATCTGCTATAGTACTTACGTCAGCTCTCGCTACTTGGGTAGCCTACTACTTCACCGGGTCGCTAAGTCAGGGAGCTGTACTGGGTTTCCTAGTGCTAGTCCTGGTATTCGCATCCATGCTTGAGATACGGAGATAGTGCTCTATATAGCCTCCTAGGCTATATAATCTATGGGGTTATGGCTTGCCCAGATTTCCAGTTGACTACTCAGACGTAAAACCTTTAGGTAGGACAGGTGAGTCGATTACTGCTGTAGGCCTCGGCACTTGGGGTATAAGGAGTGAGGAGAACGCTAGGAACGCCCTGATCTTCGCTATCGAGCAGGGTCTTAACGTCGTGGACACAGCTGAGATGTATGGTCAGGGGAGAGCTGAGGAGCTTGTAGGTAGAGTAGCTAGAGATGTTGGGAGAGACAGAGTATTCATAGTGACTAAGCTCTACCCGCACAGGTTCAGGGACCCCGAGACAGCGATAAGAGCTGCTGAGAGCAGTCTCAGGAGGTTGGGCACTAGTTACGTGGATTTACTGCTCATACACTGGCCCGATGATCTGGCCCCGATAAGGACTCAGATAAGATCCCTCGAGGCAATAGCTGAGAGGGGGCTTACTAGGTATGTAGGGCTCAGCAACTTCAACGCTCAGCAACTCGCTGAGGCTGTGGGTTACACTTCCAAGCACGACATAGTCGTTAACCAGGTCAAATATAGTGTGATAGATAAGACTGTTGAGAGAGACCTACTTAAGCTATGCTTAAACTACGGCGTGACGTTAATGGCTTACAGCCCGCTGGAGAGGGGTGCCGTCATCAGGGTGAAGCCAGTCAGAGAGATAGCTACTAAGTACGGGAAGACACCGGTACAGATAGCTCTGAACTTCCTCATATCACGCCCGAGGGTTGTAGCAATACCTAAATCTGAGAGCATAGACCACGTAGCTGAGTTTAGAGATAGTCTAGGTTGGAGGTTGAGACCGGAGGATATTGAGGCTCTTGAGAAGTATGGTTGGTGAGGTGTTTCCCTAGGAGTTCCTCAAGAGTCTCACAGTAGTCTTTATAGATCCCCTTGGGTAGAGCTAAACCGGTGGCAAAAAAATGGTGGTAAGATACAGTACGAGCCTGATCCTCGCCCTGTTAGTAGCCCTCTCAGCTGTAGTACCAGCTACCATTGTTGCCGCTGCCCAGCCGGGACAGGATCAGGTAGCTAGGAGTAAGGTGGAAGGCCTTATAAATGCTATATCTAGCATGCTGGAAAACCTCAAGAAGCTCGGTATCGATGTATCGAAAGCCGAATCTCTACTAAGTGAAGCACGGAACGCTCTCAACCAAGGTGACCTAGGTAGAGCTAGGGAGTTAGCACTGCAGGCCCTAATAGAAGCTGGAAGCAAGGCACGTGAGGTAAGACCTCCCACACCAGTAGCTGCTGGTGTGGCGATGGAGCTGGAGACCCTTAAAAAACTAGTTCAGTCTCTGACTGATGAGGAAGCGAAGCAGAAACTCCTGGAGGAACTCCAAAAAGCTGAGGAAGCCCTATCTAGGGGCTCAGTAAACGAGACCGTTAAGATAATCAAGGAAGTACGTGAGGAACTCCGAAAACTGTTGGAGAGAGCTAGGGAGGCTGTTGTAGAGAGAGCGCGTGTAGAGGTGGAGGCTAAAGTAAGGGTGAGAACTGAGAGGGAGTTGGGAGAGTTGATTGCCAAGAGTTTAAGGAACGCGAAGAGCCTGGCTGATATAGGGAGGGCTTTCAATACTTTAAGAAATGCTGAGGTGCTCATGAAGAAGTTCAATATTTCTATGGAAGACCTAGATATGAACCTCACAGAAATATGTCAGCACGTAATGGGCTACCTCCGTAACGAGCTAGGAGAGGATCTAACGGAGATGGAGCAGCACTTCCGTAATGTACCTCCAGGGCTTAATGTCAGCATAAACGCTACTATAAGGTTCATAGACAGACTCACTGATAGACTCCCAGAAGACCTCAAAGACGAGGCAGCAAAGCTGAGGGAAGCTCTCACCAACCTCATGTATTCTCTAGGCAAGGTATATAGGTGTGAGACAGACCTAAGTGACATCAGGTCTAAGATTGAGGAGGTAGTTAATAGTGTAGGTAGCTACGTACTAGCACTGAGAGGTCAGCCCAAACTCAAGCCAACTGAGTTTGCTGCTGCCGTACAGCTCTACGCTACTGCTAGGTGGGCTCTGATGACGGTAGATACGTTACCTAAGATAATTGCCTGCCCTAGACCAGGATCGGAGGTGGAATTCAGGGGCGTCGTACTGGATATAAGGGAAGATGGGTTAGTAGTAGCCTACGGAGTACTGAAAACATTACCACCAGGATTAGCAGCGCCGACCCCTCTAGGGAACCTTAAGTTGAGACCTACAGTTAGGATAGGAATATTCGCGCTCGATCTGAGTCAAGTAGGGAACTTAAACATCTCGATCGGTAACCTAGTTGTCAGCCTAGGTAGGTACCAGGGATACAATGAGGAAATCAGAATGCATGTAATACTCGTCAACAAGATATGGGTAGCTCAGCTAAAGGATATTTTAGCAGATTAACTACCATTTTTCCTTCACTCTCCAAACCGGTATCCGTATTTTTAGGTGTTCACCCCAGCTACTCCATTTTTACCTATCTACTCCCTCCTCAGGACAACAATATCTCTAGAAAAACCCTCCTAGAAGTGCTTAAATCTTAACTTACTACCAGACCTCTAGGTGGTTCGAGTGGGGCTAAAGAAGGGTAAGTACGTATACCTCGAGATCTCCCCAGAGAGGTACGTCAAGGTCAGGGTAATCAAGAATAAAGCTGATGATAGCCCGAAGAAGTATAGAGTAGTTTCCGGTGTAACGAAGCACGTACCAGCAACAGCTACCCTAATGAAGATAGATTCCATTCCTGAGGCAGCTAGGAAGAGCATACTAGAGCAACTAACTACCTAACTACTCTTAGTTCTCTAGATAGTACTCCAGTTATTTCCTCTCCTCAGCTCCTCTGAAACTAATCTACCATACTGACCTCCTCTCCGCACTAAAGAGTGTGGTTTAGCCGCGGACCCGATCTCCAGCCTACCATCCCTACCCCCTACAAGTTCTGGACAACTCGTTGAAGGTTACGGCCAATACTAGACTACTCTAGCCTTTCTCGTCTTGAATGAGAAGATCTACTAAAGCTGACCCTACAAGTTAAAGTAATAAGATCTAGGTAGGGTATTGAGTAGTGGAGCTGGCTACTGTCAGCTAGGTTAAGGGCATTCACTCATGTTATGAGGATGCTAACCATCTCTACCTATAGGAAGGACTTAGTTGCTGTAGCACTCCTCGCTACTTTACCACCGATACTGATAATCGCGTCACTTACTTCCTCGGTTGTCGCTGTTGGTTCTCAGTCTGAGATGCTCTTAGGGTATGCTAGGGGTTTCTCTCTACTAATATCTGACTACCCCCTCTCGACTAGATGTGCTCATGTCGTCTACGGCTACCTTGATGTAGCTCGAGGTAGTATATATCTCCGGGTATCGGCTGTAGGGGTAGAACGTATTGAGGATCTAGCTATATCAACTTACCTAAGTAGTTGAAGGTAGATTCTATGGACATGTTAAGTAAAGAAAAACTTAACTCTATACACACCCAGATGAAAGCATTTATCACTCACTAAAGCATATACAAATGGGGCTATAGGTGACAGAGTTTATGTTTGTTCTTGCGTATACAAGAATAGACGAGATCAATTGGGCTACTGTACCTCGAGAGGTTTGCAGAATTCTTGAAGTTAATGAGTTTCACGAAACTGCTTTTTCGAGAAAGGGAATCGCTGTTTAGGAATATGCGGAGGGTGAAAATTATGAGTATTAAAAATAACATGAGATTCATAGAGTCCACCGACTTCCCAGTAGATGTCGTTAATGAGGCATCTGCTAGCGAGAAACAAGGTGGTGGCCGTCCGCCTCATTGGGAGATGGTGTTCTGGTGGACTCGAAAACCTCTCGCAGGGGCAAGAGCAGTAGTAGCAGGTGCACTTCTACCAGCGGAAACGAGTTCCTCTGACTTCAAGATCTACCTCGGGTTCACCGAGAAAACACCTCATAGAAAAAGACCAAACATATCGCCAAAATGGAGAGAGGTATTCAGTAAAGTCAAACTCCTAGATCCTTTCGCAGGCTTCGGCTCCATACCGCTAGAGGCTGTCAGGCTAGGGATAGGCGAGGTCGTAGCGGTCGAGCTACTGCCTGTAGCGTACATATTTCTGAAGGCTGTTCTCGAGTACCCGAAATGGGCTATCGATAAAGGGGTTACGCAGAAGCTTGTCAAGGATGTGGAGCGCTGGGGTAAATGGATAATCGAGAAGCTGCACGAAGACCCCGACATAAAGGAGCTGTACGACGATGATACAGCAGTCTACATAGGTACATGGGAAGTGAAATGTCCACACTGCGGTAGGTGGACACCACTCATCGGTAACTGGTGGCTAGCCAGAGTATCCAAAGGCGCGAGCGAGGAAAGCGAGGAGGAAGAAGGTACAAAAAGCGGTGAATTCGAGCACCTAGCATGGATGCAACCTGTTAAAACCGGGGACAGCATAGCAATTAAAGTAGTAGACCTTAACAAAGAACTAGGAGTCAAAACTATAAAAGCAAAAGTTAATGCAAGACAAGGTATTGTAGTAGTTGCAGGCCGGAAATACCAAGTACCTCAGAAAAACATAGACGCAAAAAGAGAAACCACAACATGCCTCCACTGCAACAACCCAATACGTAAAGGCATGGAAGACTGGTATGTTAAAGAAGCACTCAGAGACTGGAATCAAAAACTAGAACAATACCTCACTGGACAAATAGACCTACAAACACTCAGAGAAACAGTGAAAGCGAGACTAAGGTTATTAGTCAAAGTAAAGAAAGCTAACAAAGACCTAGAATTCGAACCTGCAACCAGAGAAGACGATGAGAAGCTCTGGAGAGCGCTAGAGAAGCTGAGACAGATATGGGGAGACCCAGACATACCAAGAGAGGGAATCTCTCTTTATAGTGTGAGGTATCTGTTTCCGATTCTCTACGGTATCACTGAGTGGTATAAGCTCTTCAATCCACGCCAACTCCTCACACTAGTCAAACTCGTAAAACTAATCCGCGAAGCAGGAAAACAAATAGAACAAGAAAAACAAAGGGAGGGGTGGAGCAGAGAAGACGCACACAAATACGCAGAAGCAATAACAACATATCTAGCAATAGCACTGTGCAAGTTCGCTGATTATAATTCTATAGTTTCAGGATGGCAGATAACATATTTAATAGCAGCCCATACCCTGGCTATGAGAGGTATAGCGATGATCTGGAATTGGGGAGAATATAATCCGCGATCAAATTACACGGGCACAATAGAAGCCATAATGAGTCGTAATATAATTAATGCATTATCCTATCTTACTGGGGCTCTGACTAACAGTCCCACTGTAGTCAAAGTCCTTCGTGATAATGCTACTGAATTAAGTAGTCTCAGAGATAGATACTTCGACGTCATAGTTACTGATCCGCCCTATAGAGATGATGTACCCTATGCAGAGCTTAGCGATTTTTACTATGTTTGGCTTAAGAGGGCTTTAAGCGATGTTGTTGATGTTGGTGGCCTGCTTATTAGGAGGCCTCGCTTTATTCCAGAGGCTTTCTTCCAGGATGGGGTTGAAATCGAGGTTCAGTGGAGGTATTTCGCAGATAAAGAGGTTAGCGAGAATGAAGGTCGTTCAATAGTATTTAGGGATAAAGTTGATGGGGATAATGTTGGAAGCTTTAAGTACTTCAAGAAGCTTTTAACGAGGTCTTTCCAGGCTATGGCGGAGAGACTAGTTGATGATGGGTTGCTTGTTACGTATTATGCTCATACTAGTCCTGATGCTTGGGAGGCTTTGCTTGAAGCTGGGTGGGGAGGTACTAAGCTAGAGGATGCCGAGCTAAGGGGTGCTAAGCTAAGGATTACATCTGCTCACGCTCTTGTAACTGAGTCTACGCAGCGTGTTACTGCTCGTGGTAAGGCAGGTCTCGATATTAGTATTGTGGCTGTGTGGCGTAAGGGTGTTAATGGACAAGCACTTGCCGATGAAGCATACGCTCAGGTACTTGATAAATGTGTAGACTATGCTGATACACTACGTAAGAAGGGATTTGAGGGTGTTAATCTATTCGTTGGAGTCTTAGGTTGCGTGCTATCCGTATTTACTCAATATGAGAGAGTAGTTGGTGTTAAAAGTACTAGAGAGCTTGTAGAGAAGTATGTATATCCAGCTACTGCCGAGGTTATCGCACGTTCTCTAGGTGGTAGTGAGATGGCTGGGAAGCTCAGTAGCACGTCGTTATTCTATCTCCTAGGTAAAGTCCTTATTGCAAGAAGACCTAGGCAGACTCGGAGGTCGTTCGATAGAAGTACCGCGATTATCCTGGCTATCGGTACTCGTAACGAGGTTAACGCGCTAGAGGGATATAGATTAGTGGAACGTGAAGGCGAAAAGTTCTATCTAATCGAACCTGCATGGGGTCAGCGCGACTTGGTTCAATCTATAAGGTCTACTCTAGAGACGAAGGGTATTAACCTAAGAAGCCCGGAGCCAAGAACAGCTGTAGATATGTTGCATATCCTTGAGTACTACGCTACAACACTACCTAGGAACGAACTTGATGAGAAGGTTAAGGATCTTCGCAGTAGGTATCCAGCGTTCTACGAAGAAGCTCTAACCCTCGTACAAATACTTACACAAATCCTTCCACCCAATGACCCCGAACGTGAACTGGTAGCACACGTTGCTTCAGCCTTAGTACCTGGTGGTGGAACAAGTTTGGATAGGTATTTCGTGAAAGGTGGTAGGTAATGGGGTTCCTTAACTACGTTAGGGTTTGGAAAGATGTGTTCGAGCCTAGACTTGATGAGAAAGCCGCTCCGAGCTTAGGTGGGGTACACCTAGGTAAGGAGGAGACTATCTACACAGATCCTGTAGAGTTCTTCAGAAGAACCTTTATCACAAGCTCTATGGCCAGGATCTTAGATGAGGTTGCTAATGCTCTACTAGGTAGAGGTGGTAACAAGGTAACTATGCTTCTTTCGCTGTTCGGCGGAGGTAAAACGCATACGTTGCTCACGATTTACCATGCTTTCCGTAACCCAGGAGCGTTGCTGCAAGCTAAGACCGAGAGTAAGGAGGTTAGAAAGATTCTGGAGAAACTTGTTGAGGAGTTATCTAAGGTAGCTAGCAATGTAAGGGTAGTTGTGCTGGACGGGTTCTTCACTGAACTTACCCCAAATCCTATTAACCCGCTATCTGTTCCAGGTAGCTACAAAGTTCAGACTATATGGGGTTCCCTAGCTCATCAGCTAGGTCGGTTCGGCGAAGTGAGAGGGAATGACGAGAAGCTGCTTGCTCCTTCAGCTGATGTGCTTCTCAAAGTGCTTGGAGATGAACCTGTGCTGATCCTGATGGATGAGCTTGCTGACTACGTAATCAGGCTCAGATCCTCAGTAGACCCCAATCTCCAGAGATATGCAGAGCAGATTCTAGCTTTCATAGAGCACCTAGCTAAAGCTGTGGAGCTATCGAAACACTCCGTTCTCGTAATCTCATTACCTGTCGAGGAGCGGGGGGCAGAGCTAGTAGTTGAAGAACGCTATAAACCGCAGTTCGATGTGATTACGAGTCTCCACAGATCTTTAAGCAGAGTTTCAGCTGGAAGAATAATACCGGTATCGCCATCGGATATACCGAGCGTTCTCAAGGTAAGGATTTTCGAGTACATAGGCAGTGAAGCAGCTAAAGCTGTTTCCTCCACCCTCACGAAGATATACGATGTGGAAGAGAACAGAGAGTTCTTTGGTAAAGATGCCGCTAAAACAGCTTACAAGGTTGAGGAGACGTATCCGTTCCACCCCTCCTATATCGATACCCTCATACATATCGTGGATAGGCATCCAAGCCTTGAGAAGACAAGGGATGCCATTAGGATAACTAGAAAGGTTATTAGAAAATTAGCTGAGGCGAGTAGCCAAGCTGAGCTAGTTATGCCTTTCCATATCGATGTTGAGGATAGGGAGATAAGAGGTATACTACTTTCCCACGAATTCTACAGAGGATACGAAACCGTAGTAGAGGAAGATATAGTTGAGAGATGTAGGAAGTACGAGAAACCAGAGCTAGTCAAAGCTATAGCTAAGACGGTATTCGTTAAGACCTTGTGCTTGCCGATGCTACAAGGTATCGACAAATATGTCCCGATAAACACGATGTAATAATATCGTCGTTTGAACCTAGTATGACAAGAATGCTTAACCTGCAACCAAAGGACTATCTAGATGCTTTAGAGTGGGCTTCTAAAAATCTTGTCTTCCTGATGAGCGAGGGAGGACGCTACTGGTTTACTCAGATTGCATCGCCTATCCGTATGGTGGAAGTTGAGGCTAAGAGGGTAGAGGATTCTGAGGCAATGAAAAAAGTTGAGGAGTACGCACGAAAGCTTCTAGTCAGCCCGTATGAGGAGGTATTGAGAAAGCGGGGATTAGAGAAAAGGGTGGTTGGAATACCTTTCAGGGTTGATCTTAGTAGAGTTCTAACCGAACCGAAACCCGTAGACCACGATACCAGAAACTATATACTAGTAGCTATCCTTAAACCTGTTCGCGAGGATGAAATAGAGAGAATAATCTACGAAACTCCAGAAGGTAGGCAGAGGAGATATGCCAACACTGTGTACTTAATATATCCGAGGGACTACAGCTATGTTCTACAGATGCTTGGTTTTGCAAAACTGTTAATTGCTTGTGAAAAAGTGCAGCAAGAGCTCGATTTAATCTACAGAGATGAAGAAGTTAGGGATGTGATGAAGAGGAAGCTGGAGAAGTACTGTAGAGGGATAGAAGGGGTAGAAGGTTCACTTCTCAAAAACATACTTATAGGTTTAAACATTGTTGCGTATCCACGACACAAAGAACACAGGAATACGTATGAAATTGTGGATGTGCCTGGTGAAGCAGGTAGCATTATAATTGAAAGAGCTGTACGAGCTCTGAAGAATGCTAGACCACCAAAATTATACGATGAAGAGCTGGACTTTGATTTTCTCGATCTTTTACTATCTAGGATTGGTATTAGCTTATCTGAAGGGGATTCATCAAAGTATGTTTCAGAAGTTATTGACTACTTCTACTCCAATCCTGAGCTACCTATGATCAAAGAGCAAATCATTAAAGACGCTTTGCTACAAGGTATAAAGCAGCTCAGGATCGGGGTTAAGAGACAGGGTAAGGTATTCTTCAAGAAGATATACGAGTGCAGATCTGTGCAAGAATGTACTCCACCAACTGTAAGAGAAGCAGAGCTTCCTCCAACATTAGATGATAGCGATCTGATACTACCTTGGAGAATAGCTCTTCAGGAACAGCTCGATGGATTAAAGGAGGTTAAAGAGGAGAAGGTACCGGGAGGAATAAGGAGAATATGGTATGCATTCTACATCGATGGAAAGCTTATACCCGTAGCCAAGGCTGTAAATGAGTTTGACCTCGATACACTGCGTGATCAACCTCTGGTCAAGGTTACGGAGTTTCTAGAGGAGGGTGTAGACATTAAACTGGATAGGTATGAGGTAGAGGTTATGCCAGGTGAGGAGGTAGCAATAACGGTGTTTGTAGAAAGACTCGGCGAGTTCAAAGGTACGGTAATGCTCGAGGTCACTGACGGTAAACTGAGCTTCTATACGCTTAGTATCGGTGCTGGACAACCAACAGCTAAGCTAGAGTGGAGGATAAAGGCCCCGCAGGAGCCGGGTACCTACAACTACGAGCTACAAGTATTAGACACTGAAAAGAAGGTGTTGAGAAGTACCTCTATCACCGTCATAGTTAAGCCCGTAGGTATTGAGGTATCCAAGGGTGTTCCACCAAAAGGAACCAAACTCTCGATGATAGAAATCGAGGTTCAGAGTTTCGACTTCAAACCACTTAGAATAATAGATGCTAAGCTCGGTTCAGTATGTGGAGTAGAGAGTGCTGAGCTTGAGCTAAAAGCTAAGCTAGCTGATATGGAGCCGAGAATAACCTTAAGGCTCGATAACGTGACATTAGACGACGTGAAGACCATATTCTCCTCTATTGCGCAGAGATACGGTATAGCGTTGCAGCAGATTAGGTACAAGATAGTATTGAAGCCTCGTAGCAGAGAATACGTCGAAGCACCGGAGTTCACTGAAAACGAGAAGAATGTGATTGAGAGCTGTATGCGATACTATGAATTCAGAGGGTCGTGAATATGAGCGAGAGTGAGAAGTACCTAATTATACGGTTCTCAACTAGGAGAGCTGGAAGCCGTAGAAAATCCGTGGAGATAGCTCACTTCTATACAGCAACGGGTGTCAAAGTTTTTCAAGCGCGTTGCGAACCCGAGGTTATTTCCAGCTTTCTCGAAAGGATAGGATGGAATGTGAAGCGAAGTAGTTCAGGCAAAACAATGTATCTGGAGGGAGCACAAGCCGAGGACCTCTTCAGAAAACTTGTTATCCTAGCCGGTTGCAGACAGTGCTCCAGAGTCTCCTCAAAAATACTGAGTATTGCTGATGCGATAGTGGACCTAGGAGAGATCGAAACGTTTTTCTGGTATAACAAGATGGTTGAAGAATATGAGAGAAAAGGGTTCTGGGGGGTATGTAGGGTTGCAAAAGCCTTCAAAGTTCTCTACAGAATTGATTAACGATCAGGCTCTTGTTCTGCTTAGCAGAGTTTTCGATGCGTTCTCCCTACACCCGTTCTTCTATATCTTAAATCTGAACATGAAGACCGGGGCAGATCCACCAGCACTACCTTTCGCTCATCAGGTGGAGTTACTCTTCAGGTTAGCGTTTCGAAAACCTGTGAGGGCTCTGATCGCTGATGAGATAGGGCTCGGCAAAACCATTGAGGCGATACTTACGGTAAAGATGCTCGAGGAGCGGGACGGCGTAAAAAGAGTGTTGCTACTCGTGCCGAGGATACTGGTGGAGCAATGGAGATCAGAGCTTAACAGGTTTGGGATTCGTGCTGAAGTTATAGAGAGAAACAATATTTCTGTACTTGAAGAACAAGGTTTTCCTGCTGGATGGTATATAGCTTCTATCGATCTCGTGAAGAGGGAAGAGTATAGGCCTAGAGTTACCAGCGTAAATTGGGATGTTGTTGTAGTGGATGAAGCTCATAGAGTAGGGAAGATCAGATCTGGTCAACGAAGCGTTACCCAGAGATACGAGCTGGTAGAGAAGATCGCAAGCAACGCTAGGCGAAACATTATTTTGCTATCTGCTACACCTCACAGAGGACACGTAACTGACTACATCTCTAGGCTGAAGCTTCTTGACCCCTACCTTGTTGATGAAAGCGGGCTAGACAACGACGAATTCTACAGACTCACACGCAACGCAGTTGTATTCCGCAGAACGAAAATGGATGTGAACCAAGTTTACGAAAGGAAAGAGGTGTTCAAGAAGGCGAGGTTTGTAGCGAGGGTTATAGACGCTACAGAGGATGAGAAAAGGTTCAACGAGCGTTTGTTCGAGTTCCTCAGAAGTAAGTTGGTGGATTACTATGAACGGGTTGGGGAGGAGCCCAAGGCTCTTTCACTACTACTTGCAACTGTAGCTAAGAGAGCTTCATCAAGTCCCTACGCCGCTATGGTTACGCTTGAGAGGATGTTGCGCGCAAGATCTCTGGTAGTTGAAGGGAAAGCAGCTACCCTAGACGAAGCTCGTAAGCTTGACAAAGAAGCTGAAAGCATAATACAGGCATACTTCGGGCTAGGCTTCGAAGACTACGGCGAAGCAGAGGAAGAAACTGCTGAACCAGACGAAGTTTTGAACAAATTCGTAGGCAAGTTTGTAGAGAGGTGCGGTGCTCTTCTCGAAGAGCGGGATAGAAAGGTGCTAAAGGAGCTTCTCGATCTCGCGAAAACCATAGTTGAACGGAAAGATAGTAGGCTGAAAGGTGTTCTCAAGCTTATTCAAGAGCATATCAATAACGGCGACAAGGTTGTCGTGTTTACAGAGTACAAAGATACTGCTAAATATATTTACAACAGGTTGAAGGAGGAGCTTCCAGAAATATTCAATACTACAGCTCTCGTCACTTCCGAAGGAATAGTTATCCGGGGTCTGAAGTTCGAGCTAAGGCAAGGTATCGAGGATCTGAAGCGGTATCTAAGGCTTGGGCAGATAAAGCTGGTGATTTCAACAGATGTTGCTTCGGAAGGGTTGAATCTGCAGGCTGCGAACATTCTTATAAACTATGAGCCTTCCTGGAGCCCGGTGAAGGTAGAACAACGCTTGGGTAGGGTATGGAGGCTTGGTCAGGAGAGGGATGTTGTAAGCTATACGCTGTTCTTGGCGGTGCAGAGTGATAGAGATGTTCTTGATGTGCTGTACAAGAAGTTACTGGCGTGGGGTCGCTCACTCCAGGAGTCGAGGGTAGCTATAGGAGAGGAAGTATTGATAGACATGATGTCTGAGGAAGGGTCTATCACGATCCCTGTTGAGGAAGCTAAAGGAGTGCCGAAGTACAGCGAATACAAGGCGTTGTTAACGTATATACAAAAAGGTAGGGATGGGCTAGAGGAATACATTCAAAGCATTATAAGCGCTCTCGTCTCCCTGAGGAAGAACCTAGAGAAAGTTGGGCTAGCCAGAAGAGATGTGGTGGCGAGAATCGAGAGACTTCTTAGCGAAACTTTGGGCGATTTTCGTGGAGATGAGGTTGTTAATACGTTCAAAGAGTTAGTTCTGCTCGTAGCTAGGCTGAAATGGCTTAACGCTGAAGTTCGTGGGAACAAGGTGTATATCGAAACAGAGAGGTTAGGCGATATACACGAATTCTATAAGGCTATCGCATCGTATCTTCGAAGTAGCGGAGGTGTAGAGAAGCCTGTCTACGTGGTATCATCTGCTTCTATAGAAGGTTTGAAGGAATTACATCTATTCAAACTCACAGTACTGTTTAAAGATAAGCCGGTGTACTCCGAAACTGTTGGCGTAGGTATTAAAAATTCATCGATTGTACTGATTAGGGGTAGAAAGCTTCTCGACATAATTGTTAAGGCGTTGCAACCAAACCATGTTTTGTCGAGTGCAGAGGAATACTACATACCAGATAAAGTTCTGCAAAACTTGAAGTTAAGGACTAAGGGCGTTATGGACAACATTGTTGAAAGGTCAGTAGACGAGATAATCAAGTACATAACGGAGCTCGAGAAAAAGAGGTTTGCATTTAAACACGAGTACTGGGAACCCGAGAACAAAGGTCTGTATGGATACGACTCGAAGTACCTTGGAGCAATTATTTTCACATTATCTACACCATCCGTAACCACCGAGGCGCGCATTCCTTCCCCGATCGAGATCAAGAAGGTTGAGGAGGAGGCGATGAGGATATCGATGGAGTACGAGAAGAACCGTGGAAGGGTACCCAAGAATGTTAGTATGGAGGAGCATTTCGATATCTTGAGTTGGGATCCTTCTGTAGGCGAGTTCCGGTATATAGAGGTTAAGGGTAGGTCGGGTATGGATCTCGAGGTAGAGCTTACTGAGCCGGAGTTCAGAGTAGCTGAAGAGAAGGGTGAGAAGTACTGGCTCTACATAGTCTATGGCATCGGGACAGAGCAGCCGAGGTTACTAGCTATTCGCAACCCTGTTAAAAACATGAGGTGGGAGGAACTAAGCATCAAGAGATACAGATTGAAACCGAAATAGGTGTACACAGTGAAGCCGCAGTTCGTTTTTACCAAGGGTACGCTAACCATAGAGGTATACGGCGGGATAGGGGAGATAGGTGGAAACTGCATAGTTATCAAGGATAGGGATAGGAAGATAGTTTTCGACAACGGTGTCAGGTTCCAAGTACTCAAAAAATACTATAGTGGGAAGAATACATCCTTTGGGTATTAATGAGTTAAGAAGTGTTAGAGCAATTCCACCACTAAGCGTATTTGAAGATATTGACGCGCTCTACATATCCCATTTTCATCTAGATCACCTGGGGTTACTTGGAGCCCTTCCTCCTGGAACCAAGGTTTATGTTCCAACTATCAGCATGCTAAAAGTCATTGAAGAATGGTATAGGGCAAGTCCTACCTGGATGGCAGAACTGCCGCATAAGCTACATACAGAAGTCATTGAGTTGAAACCTTACCGAGAGGACGAGCTTGGGGTAATCCCGATACCTGTTAGTCATAGTGCCTACCCTGCCGATTCCTTTATCTACCGAGGACACAATTCTATAGTTTTTTATAGTGGTGACCTAAGAGTTGATGGACTATTAGGACCCAGAATCAATACATTAGAAAACATAGAGAAGGTTGTCGGTTCAGAAGGTATTGATATTGGTTTATTAGAAGGAACGAACATAGGTGAAGTAGAGACACCTGTAGGTTCTGATGAATTTAGAATCATGGTGAATAAAGTTCTAATGAGCAACAAGCTAGTTATAGTCTCAATCGATCCCGTAGATTTCGAGATGTTCACGACAGTAACAGAACTTGCTTCGCTTAGTAGTAGAACAATAGTTATAGCATCTCCTAGATTAGTCGACGTTCTTCCACAATGGCATAATAGCATGTTAAGTACAGATACCGAAAAGTTAGCAGTAGCTTCCGAGATAGAGAAACCAGCATTAATACCAGTAAACTATGTCAGCTTGAAGCAAGACGTATTGAAAGACCCAGATAATTTTCTACTGATACAAGAACCCATAGGATTCCTAGAAATGCTTAGACGAATGAAAACCTGGGGAGAGAAACTACAGACAGAAGCAATCTCTATCCTGACTATGCCAGAGCCTTTAGAGTCTGAAGCAGAAATCGAGGAGAAGGTTCTAACATACTGGCTAAACATTTTAGGAGTACACATCTACAGAATCAGGATATCGGGACACTACTACCCACACGAACTAAGAAACCTACTAGAAGTAGTAAAACCGAGAAAACTAATACCAATACATACCAAGCATCCAAGTCTAGTACTAAGACTAGCTAAACAGGTAAAATAGACCCATTCCTCCTCAAACAAAGTACGACATAGAGAAACTCATCTTCAATAGCTATACCCAAACTAATCTATTCTTTTCCTATTAGAACACTCACAGCATAGATCTTTAATTATCTTAAGAATGTTCTAATAATCTCATCCCATCTTATCACCATAAAATTTTAAAAACTCTAGGGTCTCTCAGGGGAATATCCGGAACCCGCTTGAAGCTACTGAGAAAACCACTCGCGGTACTAGCTATTCTTAGCTCTACCTACATTACCTACACGATCCTTTACAGTGCTGGGGGACTACTTTACCGGTTTAGCTTAGATGACTACCTAACCATATCCTTAATCTCAGTAGCTATCTATGGCTGGTACGCAATAGTTGGTGATAGTCCCACAAGGTCGTTACCTCTCATTCTGCTAGTTGCGGTGGCTATCATAACACTTACTGGTAATCCCCTGGGGGAGTCCTAGCTCCATATTTACGCAGTACCCGTAGTACTTGCCTTACTACTACCTAACTTAAGGTCTAGATCTCCTAGCTATTACGTAGCTATCTCCCTACTACTTCCGATATCTGTTGGAGCTCTCTTCACAGCTACAGTACTACCTACCATAACGCACAGAATCCTTAGCTACCTATCTTTCGTAGCTACCATAACCATAGGATCTCTGGGCTCGCGTGGGGGTTTCCGAGAATGTATGCTACACCAGCTATAGCCATATCTTTAGCTACCTGCTTAGCTGTAGTGTTTAGTACTGCTGTTGGTTCTAACCCTGTAACCTATTACTGGAGATATGGTGAGGAGGAGGTCACAGCAGTCGGGGACATAGTTAAGCTATCGAAAGATGGTCTATGCGGGGACGCTAAGATATACTACCCGGCAAGCCACGTTGCGGAGGTAGACACGGCATGCGGGCTCAGACCACTTAGGGGGTCTGGAACAGGTAGACCTACAGTTCTCTACCGGGATAGCCTTAGGTTAGGCTACGTCATATCCCCTATAAACATGTTTAAAGTAGCTAATCCGGAGGGAGTATTGCGGAGCAGGGACCTGGTTCACTCTAGTGTTACGGTATGCGTAGTAAGGTGATTTTAGATGAGTATCCTCATATTAAGGAACCTGAGTAAGTCTATCGGTAGCGAGCAGATTCTAGCGGATGTATCACTGGAGTTGAGGCCGGGAGAGGTTCTAGTGGTTAAGGGAAGGAGTGGTGTCGGTAAGACGACTCTAGCTAAGATAGCGGCCCTACTACTTCCAGATAGAGGCTATGTGGGGTTTTAGGCTATGACGTCATGTCACTGAGAGACGCTAGATCCAGCCTGAGGCTTAGGTACATAGGCTACGTAGACCAGGAGTTCACTCTCCTACCGGAGCTAACTGTGTATGTGAACGTGGAGCTACCTCTGCTCCTCATGGGTGTCCCCAAGAAGGAGAGATTAGAGAGAGTTTCACTGTACTTAGAACTTCTAGGTCTAAGCCGCCTCAGCTCTAGATATCCAGATGAGTTGAGTGGTGGTAAGAGGCAGAGAGTAGCTATAGCAAGAGCTTTAGTTAAGGAGCATAAGCTACTAGTAGCAGACGAACCCTTCTCAAACCTAGATGAAGCGACTACGTCTACCGTTATAGACGTACTCAAACATCAGATCAGTAGGCTGGGCATGTCCGCACTCATAGTTACAACAGACCTAAACGCGAATTACGGTATAGGAGAGACAGTAACCCTAAACATGGTGTGTTGATGGCTACCCGTTCGTAAATTAGCTAGCTTATAGACCAACCATCGACTCCACTAAAGTCGTAGAAAGTATGGAGAGGTCTGCTATGAGATGGTCTCCTCGGGGAGGTGGAGCTCCACCAACGATCCACGAGGGACTCCTACAATATTTCTGGTAGCTGAAAGCTTCGTCTTTTCAGTAAGAGAAGGTCAGAATGACTAACTTAGAAGGAGTTGATACTTTATGTTACTAATTATGAACTCGAACTAGGATGTTAATTTATTAGCTATTAATATACAGTAATTTGAGGTATCTGAAAGTGTTTCATGAGTTGATTAGGAAAAGCATAGAAATAGAGGAAAATGCTGTGAATTCTTATCTACATGCTATCCGCATACTCAGGCTTCAAGGAGTTGAAATGGTGGATTTAGAGAAAGTTATTAAGAAGGTTGCTATAGAGACCTTAATCCACAGGGAGCTGGTAAAAGCTTTGCTTAGAGCTTACGAAGAATCCCTCAAAAAGGAAAGCGAGGTAATGAAGGAAATAGAGGAATTAAAGCCGTCTGCTAGGGAGAAGATGATCATAGTGAAACTACTCAAGGATCATCTAGCCATAGAAAGTGAGATGATTAGTATCTATAGGAAGCTTGCTCAGGAACTGCAGTACCCTGTACTAAGAGAGCTAGCCGAATCTCTAGCTAGAAACGAGGAAGAACACCACAGAGTACTTACGTCACTAATAGAAAAATACGAAAAATAAGGAAACATTTTTAGATAAACAATATTATCAGTTTTTCTATGAAACCTCTAGGGGAGTACTCCGGCTTCAAGCTATTAAGCCTTTCCAGGTCTCTACATTAGAGTAATATAGGTTCATTAGTTATCACTCACAATATTTATTAAGAACCGATATCTTCTACTTTAAAACGATACTTCCGAGTGCTTTAGAGAGTCTTTAGGATTCCTCTAGCTGCTAATATGCCGGTTACTGCTGCTCCGTTTATCCCTCTAGAGAGTCCGACACCGTCGCCTGCTACGAAGATTCCCTCGATGTTAGTCTGCATCGAGTCATCTACTACCGCTCTAACACTATAAAATTTTATCTCTGGGGCGTAGACCAGGTTTTGGGGTGAGGCAAGTCCTGGGAGGACGTCGTCTAACCTGTCTATAGCTTCAACGACGTCCTTAACGACCCTGTAGGGTAGGGCCATACCTATATCGCCCGGTGTTACGTCCTTCAGGGTGGGCTCGACAGAGCTCCTATCTATCCTAGACCACGTACTTCTCCTACCGGAGACTAGATCGCCCAGCCTCTGGATCAGAGGCTTACCACCACCGAGTTTCGTAGCTGTCATAGCTATCTGCCTCCCATATTCGACCGTGTCCTCTAAGGGGTCGGTGAGCTGTACTGTGACTAGTAGAGCTAGGTTCGTGTTCCTGGATTTTATGTCCCGGTAGGACATCCCGTTAACTGCTACGTAGCCGTTGTATCTCTCTGCTACGACGAAGCCTCTCGGGTTAACGCAGAACGTCCTCACCTTATCGTCGTACGTCTTAGTGTACATTATTATCTTCGGGTCGTCTATCACTGACACTAGAGGTTCCATGACGTAGTCAGGGACCTCCAGCCTCACACCTACATCTAGGGGCCCTGGGACCGTGTGGATCCCGAGCTTCTTAGATATCTCAGAGAACCAAGCTGCCCCGGCTCTCCCAGGTGCTAGTAGTACTCTACTAGCCTCTATAGATCCTGAGCTTGTAACTAGCTTGAAGCCGCTTCCAGAGCGGGCTAGGTCTTCTACGTACGTATTTGTCAAGAGCTTAACCCCCTCACTAAGTAAGTAGTTGACCAGGTTCTCGGTGAGCTTTATGCTCCCCTCCGTCCCGAGCCTCCTCTGGGGTGGCGATATGAGCTTAGCCCCGGCCTTCGCGGCTTTCCTCTCCCACTCTTTGACTAGCTCTGGATTAGGAATCCTGAGGCTGTCCTCCCCTGCCCCGAACTTCACCAGTATACTGTCGAAGTACTTTATTACATCTTCAGCTCTACTGTAGCTCTTCAGTAAGACGGCTAGGTCTCCACCAACTAGTGGGTGTAGGTTTATAGCACCACTACTGAAGAGCCCGGCACCACCAACTCCGTGAAGCATGTGGCACGGTCTACACCCAGCACACGATATTCCTAGCTCTCTAGATATGTGTGCCTTGAGTAGCGGGCAGTACCTCTTCCTCACATCCCTACCGGCATCTATTAAGGCTATGTTCTTCAGTCCATGCTCTACGAGCTCGTATGCTGCGAAGAGGCCTGCTGGGCCTGCCCCGACTATAGCTACGTCGAACCTACTCATTCCAGCTCACCCAGGTAGACCGTGTCCTCTACTTCCTCACCGGTCCCCAACATTATTACCGGGACCTTCAAAGCTGCCTCCACCTCATCGATCCACTTCCTAACCCTACCGGGTAGTTTCGCTGGGTCTCTGACCCCCTTAACTTCTGGGAACACTACGTCTAACTTGGTTATAGCAATCGCGGTAGCAGAGTTCAGCATCACGGCCCTCTTAGCTAGTTCGATGTCGAATGGTGCGACCCTCCTAGGCCTCCCGGTCACGGTTCCGTACTCCACCCACCCAAGCCTCACTGCCTCATCTACTGGGAGCTCCCCTCTGAGCGGTCCAGGACCTACCCTAGTCACATACGACTTGAAAACCACTACTACGTCTCCCACCATTTTAGGTCCTATACCCACCTCCGATAGGAAGGCTGATGCTGTGGTATCCCTACTAGTTACGTAAGGGTATGTTCCGTGATAGAGGCTTAGGAACGTTCCCTGAGTCCCTTCAATGAGTACGTCACGGCCCTCACTCAGATACGTGTTTGCCTTCTCTGAGACGTCGCAGATGATATTCCTAAGGGTCTCCACGTCCCTCGCTAGTCTAAGTACCCTCCTAACCCTGTCAACCATGGCCTCACCAACACCCTGTAATGTCGAGCCGACGGTCTTAGCTAGGTGATCGGAGGACCTCTCACGCTCTACGTGGTGATCCTCTATTATGCCGGCCATACCGTCCACGCAGATCCTCCCCGCACTCCCGGTTTCCTCTATCTCCCTTAGAAGCAGGTCGACCTTCACTAAAGCACCTGCAGCTATACCGAGCTCGATACCTGGGTTAACAAATGCTGACGGGACTGACCTCAACTTCCATGTTCTACCCCTATAGACAACTGTGTGGCCGGCGTTGATAGCTCCGCCGCGGATAGCTAGGGAGAACTTCTTTTTGAGGGCTAGGTAGGCAACTACCTTACCCTTCCCCTCATCACCGAAGAACCCGCCAACCACTACGGTTGCTGGCAGTATCCCACCTAACCCTTAAACCACAGAATATAAAAGCACGTCCGGGGTCTGCACCCACTATGTTCCCGGTGAGGAGCTCCCCTACCTGGCCTGTCTCCTCCTGCGAACTGAGATTCCGATAAGTATTTTCTCGCTCTCAAACACCCTTACGACAGCTAGCACAGTAATAAGAGTTACCGCGGTAGCTATCCCCGTAGCTTGCAGGGCTATAGCTCTATCCCCAAGGACGGAGGAAGCGAAGATAGCTAGTGGGAGACCGTAAACGGACAACCCTAGAAGTGAGGAGAAGGAGCTCAGCGGGACACCGATGAACTGAGCTGCTAGTAGGCTAACGTATAGAGCAGCACCTATAGGACCGGCTACGGCACCAGCAACCCGCGTATCACTCGACATAGACCCTATCAACAACCCTAGAGATCCTGAGAACATGAGCATTAGTCCGAGGGATATTGAGAGCAGTATGATGCCCTCGCTCCCGAGGAACTGCATAAGATCCCAGAGAGAACCAGTCACGACCTGCGACCCCTCAACAGATGTGGGTGTGCTTACCGATGCGAATATGAATGAGAATCCTGCGAAGTATGCTACAACCATGATCACCGACAAAACTACCGCACCCACCACCTTAGCTACAGCTATGGCCTTCCTACTGATAGGTAGTGTAAGAAGCATCTCGAAGGCCTTCTCCTCCTTCTCCGTAGCGACGGACTGAGCACTATACATCAACGCAAGCATCCCGAGGATCCCGACCATGTAGGCAAGCATCATAGTCGAGATCAGCAGGGATGAGAGTACGTTGACGTCTACGACCTTCCCACCCGCCCTAGCCTCTACTCTAGGGATGAATGTTCTAGATATCTCAGATAGGTTAACCCCCTCCTCCATTGCTACCAGGACCTTACCTAGCTCCTCCAACACTTTCACCACGGAGAAGACTATCTGGTATCTCGATGTCTGAAGTAACGATACTCTGTCTATTACTGTATAGCCATATACGTACAGTGTCTTGTTTCTAAGTAAGGATTCGCCGAACCCGGCTGGGATAAGTAAGACTGCTGGGAACTTACTCAGCCCCTCCTCAACAGTAGGTACCGTAACTAACCTACCCTTGAGGGTCGAGTTAGCTGCTTGTAGTAGCCACTGAGTAACGATGTTCATGTCCTCACTAACTACACCTACATACGACTCCACAGCCTCCTTAGTCACCTGCTCAGTAGCTACCCCAATGACCCTCCCCAACACACCGAAGTAAACTACTAGAAACACTAACCCAGCTATGAAGGCGGGACTCTTCAGTACGACCATGACCTCCTTCTTAACGAGAGCGGTGAAAACCATCTGGCTCACCCACCTACAGCCCTCACAAACACCTCCTCTAGATTCCTCGCCGAGTACCTGGCCTTGAGCTCCTCGGGGACGCCCTCAACCACGAGCTTCCCTCTATAGATTATGCCGACCCTATCGCAGAGGTACTCTACCTCCAGCATGTTATGGCTACTCAGAAGCACTGTTACTCCGTACCTACGCGCGTAGTCCCTCACTAGGTTCCGAACCCTCAGGCTACGCTCAACGTCTAGACCGCTAGTAGGCTCATCAAATATGAGTAGCTTAGGTCTCGAAGCTAGTACGACTGAGAGTGCAAGTAATCTCTTCATACCCTTACTATAGCCTCTCACAGGCCTCTTAATATCTGACCCTAGGTCAGCTATTTTTACGGCCTCCTCAACAGCCTCCTCAAGTCTACTCCCCCTGAACCTAGCCCCCAAGAAGAACCTCACGAAGTCAATGCCTGTAAGATCCCTATACGCACCTGCCTCCTCAGGAAGGTAGGCAATCAGCTCACGAACCTTAATAGCATCTGAAACAACGTCGAGCCCGAACACCCTTACAGAGCCTCCGGAAGGTTTCAGTAGGGTAGCTATGATCCGCAAGGTAGTTGTCTTACCACTACCGTTAGGTCCCACTAAGCCGTATATCTCCCCTGCTACCACCCTAAACGAAAGCCCGTCAACACCTCTAACACCACCTGGATATACCTTAACCAAATCACGTACATCTATAGCTATACTCGAACTCAAAATATCTCATCCCATAACCACAACCGAAAAGTACATTAAAATGTTCATTTCTCTCTTTAGTATATGAGTACCAGAACAACTTCCCTAATCCCTGCGTTATATTGGTTCCGTAAATAGATAAAATTGGTGTTAGCAGTGTCAAGTAGTGACACATCACTAGATACGCAGAAAAAACGTGGAACACATGAAGAGGTTGTCCGTGTATCTACCGGGGTCAGGGAGCTTGATGAAGCAACTGAAGGAGGTATCCCAAGGGGCTCATGGGTCGTGGTCACCGGGGAGCCTGGTACTGGGAAATCCATACTATGCATGCACTTCGCCTGGGCTGGCCTGAAGGCTAGGGACCCTGTTGTCTATGTGACGACTGAGGCTGAGTTCAGGGATGTTATCAGGCAGGCTAGGCAGTTCGGTATGGACTTCGAGTCTTACTCGATTTTCGATATCTCAAGTTCTAGAGAGCCTGGGGAAACCCCGCAGATAGTGGTCATAGATATCTTCGGGCTACTCAAAGTTGCTAGGCAGATGAGTGAGGAGCAGGGTGAGGCGGGTGGTAGGAGGTTTGCTATCCTGGATATCCAGACCTTAGTAGCTGCCATAAGAGAGTCCTATAGGATCCTTGGGGTGCTCAGGGAGGGTGGTAAGGGTGTGACCAGACATGTGAGGCTGGTGATAGACTCCCTAAGTGCTTTCTGGGCGGATAAGCCTGCTATGGCTAGGAAGTACAGTTATGAGCTTAAGGTAGCTATCCATAGGGAGAATGTGACTGCTTACTTAGTGTCTCAGTACGCAATGACCACTAAGAGTACCTTCGGCTTCGGACTCGAACACATAGCAGACGGGGTCTTCCATCTGTGGATGGAGGACGTGGAGAGAGTAGGGGAGGTTAGAAGATACCTAATAATAAAGAAGCTCAGAATGACTAACCACTATAGGAAAGCCTTTAAAGTGGAGATAGTGCCGGGGCAGGGGATAAAGCTACTCGCAGTAGAGGATCGGGGTTGAGAATCACTCATTATCGATAGCCCAACCCCATCCTCGACAAAGAGAATCTGTTTATGAGCTCCTACTACACCCCTACTTAAGCTCAGGGATCTTAGTGGGTGTTTTAACTTGGTGTTGGTTAAGGTACTTGTGGTGTAGATATGGGTAAGGATGACGGGTTCAAACTCTACGTACATGCTTACTGCCCATCTAGCTACAGAGTCGTTAAGCACCTTATTGATAGAGGTTTGATTGGAGAGCTCGAGATACTTCCTCTAAATCCCGATAGCAATATCCTCCTAACTACTCCCACTCCCTCCGTTCCCGCTCTTTCGGTAGGTAATCAAATAGTTGCTGTGGATCCTTTAGAACCGCTCTTCGTCGAGAACTTAATTACTGGTAACTCCATCAGGGAGTTCGTTCCGTTTAGTGATGTTGAGATAGTTGAGAGGTTCGTTAGTTCTGTTAAAGCCAGTAGCTACCTAATGACCTACCTAGCTCTGGGTGGGCTGAGTATTGAGAGCCTTCTCTCCACTAGTTTCCCGGAGGTTGCTGCGAGAGTATACTTCTCGGGGCTTAGCGGAAGTTATGTGAGGGAAGTCATATTAGCAGGTAGGGACAGGGTCGTAGAAGCTATAGCAGGTAGCTATGCCAGGTCCGTAGCCTACAGCTATGTCCGCGATGTCATGGTATCCATCGGGTCAGCACCTAAGGATATCCTAGACATTAAATACCTTAAGCTGTGGCTTACTGCGAAGCTATCTCAAGGTATGGCCTTCACACCTCTCGCAGAGGAACACCTAAAACAAGCTGAGGTCAGGTTGAGGGATGTCCTCACATACCTTCACGAAAGGCATGACGTTTTAGTAGGTTACTTCGAGAGATATCTCAGTGAGCTCCACTCAGATCCGGAGGTACATAGGCTACTCACCAAAGGAAATAAAGTAGCTAGGTAGCGCATCACATTTATTTTACGTTGATTACTTGCTGGTGTGGTGTATGAGATGTATAGAACTGGATTAGCATACGTCTTCAGAGTACCTGAAGATGAGGAGCTGATCTCATACCTAACTAACTTCGCTAGGAGGAAAGGTGTGAAGGTCGGGGTAATCAACGGTATAGGTGCGTTGAAGAGCTGTACCCTAGGCTTCTACGACCCGAAAAAAGAGAGCTACGAATACATCAAGATAGATGAGGAGGTTGAGCTGACGAACCTCTCCGGGAACATAAGCATAAAGGAGGGAGATCCCTTCGTTCACGTCCATGCTATAGTAGGTAAGAGAGATGGGACTACCTACTCAGGCCACCTCTTCGAGGCAAGGGTCTTCGTAGCTGAGGTAGTTGTATTAGAACTGGTGGAAGGTCCTGAACTAGTGAGAGAGAAGGTTGGGGGTCTCTGGCTCTGGAGACCGGTAGAGCAGTTACGTTAGCTACTGGAGGTTAATGGTGAGATCGACCTCTCTCCGCACTAAAACGTTTTTCGGATGTAAGGATATCGATGTAGTATGTAGTAACTGACGAGAGTACTTATTAGGTTGTTTAACGCTTTATGTTGGGGTCTATACGAAGAGAGCTCAGAGCACGATCCTGACGGAGGTACTCATGGCTAGCGCTGCCCTCATAGTAGGGCTCTCGATACTAGCTTACTTCATGAGTTTCTCATCGAGTTACTCACAGCAGGTGGAACTATACAACTTAATCAACTATGAGGCAGTTAATCAGGTAGTTAGGCTCGTAGCCTACGATGATGTTAGTAATGTTGTGTGGCTCCTACTTCGGAGGCTAGACTCAACACCTCGGAATTTCTTCATACTTATTAGAGCTGGCGATGTCTTCCTGGACTGTGGGAAGGTCTACGTCTACAACGAGACTAGGGACAGTAATGGAATCCTCTGCGATGAGTCTGGAGATTGTTCGATTTCCTGTGTTTATGGACCGAGGAGTGTGCGGGCTGGTGACGTGATAGTTTCGACTAAGGACGGCTTCATACCCTTACCAGACTACCTAAGGACTACAATTTCTGGGTCCATCAGCTTGATTAGGATTCCGTACTCGGTGAGTGGTCGGAGTCAGAACATCATCCTGAAGGTTGACTTGGGATCGGAGAGTGAGGAACTTGAGAGCCTGGAGGTATTCCTCTGTCTAGACTATGGTGGGAGGTTCTACGTGGTTAGGATATATGAGGTAGGTCTTAGATGAGGTCTAGACGCGGTATATCGAACATGATGGTTGCTACTCTAGTCTTTACAGCACTAGCACTTACGCTCCCAACTGTACTTTTTTATACGTATGTGAGCAAGGTAACGAACGAGATTGAGGCAATTAGCTACCTAGAAGTTGAGGAGAGAGTTAAGTATGTTGATATGAATGTGACTGCCCTAATAGATGGAGCAGGTAATCTCTACGTAGTTGTCTTCAATAGAGGGGGTAGGCAAGTTGATATCGAGAAGATGCTAGTACTAACCCACTGCAGTGGGGTAGGACTGATCCTGGGGCTACCTAATTCAAAGATCACTCTAAAACCTGGAGCATACCACGAACACTTCATCACACGAAGCCAGCTCCCGTGTAGCGGAGCTACAGTAAGTGGTGTGTATATCGTGACCTCGGAACCACTCGTATACTCTGCTAAACTCTACAATTTAACTGAGATGGAGACGTATTTCCCCGGAATGACTCAGGAGAGGGCATTACCACCCCAATCCTATAAACTGTTCCCGGTAGGCCAAGTCTCAGAACCTTGGGATATATCTAGGACCCTAGGTAATTGGGGCTTCGTATTCGCAGTGCTGGACAATCCCTACAACCCCGCTAAGCTCGACCTTAGTAACCCCGGCACGGTTATTTCAGGAGGAATGAATAACTCGCGTGGGACGTGGCAGAGGACTGCCTTACTAGAGAACGTTAGGATAAGAGCTAACGATGTCTATGTTAGAAACGTTATTCTCGGCTACGACCCGAGAGACCCATCTAAATACGTAATCATGTTGACAAATGATGGTAGTATAAGCTTAGAGGTGAATAGCGCCTACACAACTTATTGCTCTGGTGCTGGTATGTTAGCCACCAGGATTAAGATATACGGTTTCATTAGTAGCAACCCACAGGGAGTGCTCAGGGTTTCTGGTGATAGCACTAGGTTTGGATCAGGAGGGGCTTGGATTAAAACACCGAGTCAGGACGTTGCCGACTACATGTTTTTAGGTGGATCTAGTAGGGGTAGAATATACCTAGATGGTTTTGCTGACCGGGTTGAGGTATATTGCTTGAGTGGATCGTCGGGAGTGAGCTCCTACGAGCCATATATTCTCTTTATGAATACTGTGAAGAGACGTGCTGCTGGATCCCTCCTCTTTAATACTATAGATGTTATCTGGGGTGACCGAAATACACAGGACGACTCCGGTTTGTTGGATGAGTCTAGATATCCGCTTACCCTCCTCTTTAAGTCCCCGGAGCTAGATATAGATAATAACAACACTAAAGCCGTGCTCATAGCAATAAACTACAGATTCTTCGATAATAGCGGTGATGACTTCGGTCAAGTCACGGGAGATAGACCGATTATAATAGTAGGTGTGGTAAATGATGAGGGAAGCGTAGTAGCTTACAGAAGCTTCAGCTTCAGGGAACTGACTAGGTATGAGGATACCTACCCACCGACAGCGCAGGCTCAGAGTGCTGTAGCGTTCATACCGATCCCGGCACCTACCTCGGTAGGTCTGAGGAAGTTCTATATATTCATATCGATTCAGGACCCGTATCTAAGAAACAATAGTAACAATAACATCGACGATGTGGATGTTATGGTCTTCATAGACTCTATAGAGGTGATTCTCTATAGCTAGGTGGCCAGCTACGGCTAGTTCGAGGCGAGGTGTTGGGACGATCACTGCCGCGGCCTTAACTCTAGCACTGATGATCGCGGTAGCTTCGTACATCTATGTGAACATATCTAGACCCACCACCGCTCCGCTGGACCCCCTCCTTAGTAAGCTAGATAGCTACCTAAACGAGAAGCTAGTTATGGGTCCGACACTCAGCGGGTTCTACGTGGCGAATAACGGTAACTCGCCTCTATCTATAGATTATATAGTCCTGCAGAACACTACCAGCGGGTCAGTTACCGTAGTCAGAGCTAGCCGCAACCAGCTGTGTTCCGCAAGTACGGTGGAGCTCCAACCGGGAGGCACGTCGATAGTTACCTGCAGTAGTAACGATCTTGAATCGATAGCTGTAGTTACATCTAATGGCAAGGTATTCACCCGAGACCCGAAACTGACCGCTCCATACCTAATCCCAAGAACCATAACTCAGAGAGTCCTACTCAGCCCAGAGGTAGTAACTGAGATAGGTCAGTATCTGCGGGTCGTCGGCAACATAGTGAACACCTCGATCGATATTACAAAGTATATTGATAGTAGTAACACTAACTTAGTTCTCAATGCTAACGTGTCCTTATTGATAGCTACGAAGACCCCTGGAAATCCCGATGCTTGGAACATCCTCGTCGTAGGTTACGGAGGTTACGGACCCCGACCCAAGAGTAGCCTAAACATTGGGGGTCAGACAATAAACCTATCTAAGGTAGGTTACTACAGATTCCGAATTAAGTTAGAGAACTTCACGGGGCAGATAAGGGTGACAGAGACGGCAGGTGAGAGGAGTCTTACTAAGCCTGAGATAGTCCCGAACGTAGTTAATCAGGGAAAGCAGTACTTCATCTACCTCAGTGGTTCAGTGAGGAGGGTTTCTGTCTACACGAATACCTCGAAGTTGGAGCCGGGATTCGTAGATTTAGATCCGTACTACGTATTTGGGGATCTAGATGGTAATGGCTACCCAGAGCTGATCTTCGTGACTCAGGATCACGGTACGGGGAATAAAGATAGTGTGAACGATAGGCTCCCGGTTAACATTAACGTAGTCGACTCATTCCTGAATCCTGTTAGGATAGTCTTCACAGCTGAACCGATCGATAACTCTAGGTACGCTACAGTGGTAGTGAGCGTGAGGTTGTTCTTCTGGGATAGCTCAGAGGACGATATATCTGATAACGATAACAGGGTGATACTGAGGGTAGGCATCTACGATAACCAGGAAAATAAGTTCGTCTACTCTGTGAGTATGTCATACTATGAGCTCTGCAGGTACAGGACTGTGAAACCTTTTACTGTATCCTACATAGTTAAGGACTTCCTACTCTACGTGCCTTCACCTGAGGAGATAGAGTCAAGGGATCTCTACATAGTTCTAGAGGTTACCGATCCCTACAATCTCCAGGGGAGTAGAAATGATGCTGAGATAATAGTGGGTATAGAGTATGTAGGTCTGGTACTCGGGGTGAGACCTTGAGGAGGGGTATCTCAACACTGTTAACAGCTACTATAGTAGCTGCGGTGGCTCTCTCAGTATTTACGACTTTATTCACCATATCGTATAGGAGAACCTCTACTTCCGTGTCCAGTCTCTGGGGCCTTATCGATTATACAGACCTCCATGAAGCCACGAAGCTAGCTGTAATCGTTAGGGGTGATATGGCTACTCTAAAGAACATCGGGAGAAGTCCCGTCGAACTTGAGTACATAGTATTCAATACATCTAATGGAGTGGAGATATTGAGGTTGGATCTCAACGATAGATGCAGAATCCTAAAGATTAATGAAGCCTGTGAAGTCAGCTTAGGTAGGGGTACGTTAATCGCAGCTATAACTAAGTCGGGTGTGATAGTGTTCCCCGAGAGAATAGGTATTGAGGTAGAAACATCTGAAGCGGCCCTCATAATACCTATAACCTTCTCATTCAGAAACCTGGGAGACATAGCCAAGGAGTTTGAGATAGATCCAGAGCTCATAGCTAAGCCCTATCCTAACCAAAGAGATAAAAGAGGTGTTAATGGAAGCGTTAGCCTAATACTCCCAGAGGGGAGAGAGGAGGGAGAGTACTACGACAAGGAGGTAAGTACAATAAGTACGAAATGCCAAGGTGGTGGAAAAGATGATAAAATACCCTTCGGGGTTCTCATAGTCGGCTACGACCCGAGCTGGGTAATGGAGTCCAGGGGGGTGAACCCGGGAGCTCCACCCAGATACACTATACTCATAGCTGGACCTAAGTCTAAAGGGCAGGAAAAGCTTTGCATCGGCAAGAGTGACGTACCTCTGACGCAACGGGGGTTCAGAGTGAAGATCGCGAACTTCACTGGTACTATCAAGATATATGACTCCGAAGGTAGAGTAGTAGCCTGCTCCTCCTCAAATCCATCCGAGTGTGTAGGATATAGAAGTGCTATTGGTACATGGTACTACGAGAATTCCGGTTGGAAGCTTTTCATGGACGGTGTAGCTAGCTATATAGCATACTACCAGAGAGCTCCTTCTGGTCAGGGCCAGGAAATGAGCTACGAGCCATTCCTATTTCTAGGGGACTTAGATGGTAATGGATTAGTGGACATACTCCTAGTTACGGAGGACGCGTACTACGGTGATAGCAGTAAGTACAATGACAGTGATGATAAGGGTATCAACTTCCTACTTGATTACTCTACGGAGCCTCTGAAGCTGAAATTACTGCGAGTCGGCTACGTGCTCGGCTCATCAGACGGCTCCATAGATGGGGGTAGGTACTCAGCAGTAATACTCTACCTTAACCTACTGTTCCACGATAACTCATACCCGGACGAGCAACAGCTGGAGGACATAGATAGGACGGACTGGGTACTGAGGATACTTCTCGTAGACGAGGAGGGTAACGAGTATATAATTAGGGAGTATAGGTATCAGGAAATATGTAACTACCACAAGACCGTGGTAACTGATGTAGGTAGGGACAACTACTTCACTAAACTATCTCAGTCTATATACATACCCATACCAGCATCAGGTAAGTACTGGGTGGTGATAGCTCTTCAAGACCCGTACTACTACCAGGGAACTAAAAACGATGCTGACATAACTATCGGTATAGAGATAATCGGTGCCCTCCCACTGTTAAGGTAGAGCAGCGGATTCCTAACCCTGCCGAGGCCCTAAACCTAGTATAGCCTCATACTCGTCAACTACCCTCCTCACACAGTCCATGTCCTGACACCTCCTCACCTCACTAATCAATCTCCTAACCAACTCCGTCCTGGAAGCTCCGTAGCAGCTGAGTTCAAGTGCTTGAACACTGCTAACTACTTTCCTCACGGCCTCGTAGAACTCCCTGTCCTGGCAGAATCTTCTGACTTGGTCAGCTATGTGGGGTGATGCTAGGAACGTGAGGGTACTGGAGAGTACTTCCAGGCTGAGTTTTAGCTGGGCTTTAACTGCGTCGTCCAGTGTGACCACCACTATAGCTACGTCTTCAAGGTAATAAGGTGGCTCCCACCGTTAACGCTCTCTACGTGACCACCTTCTCAAGAACCCCTCTTTCGAGCGCGAGCTTCACCTCTCTAGAGATTCTCCTACCTACACTCATAGGCTCATCCCAGTAGAGGTAGGTGTATGGACTCCCATCGATGTATAGGTTTGTACCAGCAACTATCCTACCTGAGAACTCGAAGACCCTCACCCCGGTGTCTCTCCCTATGACTGCCTCAAGACAGAACGGCCCGATCACTCCCGGAGGTAGCTGCGTCTTCGTAGCCTCCACGAACCTAGCTCCGTAATCCATAACGACCGGCATTATGCTCTCCCTTAGAACCACCGGTATGTTACCGACCACAGTGAACGTGGGTTCCAGCCCCAGCTCCAGAAGCTTCTTAACCGGTATCCTTCTAAGCCCATCAACATCCGACTCATACCTTATGTCAGCCCCAGTTATCTCGAGACGATCCAGTACGGGGCTGTAGAAGTAGTGGAAGTATGCTGTAACACCGACGAGGTACTCCTGCACCATTACACCATCTACACTCCTTACTACCCCCTCATCCAGCAACTTCCTCAGGCCCTGAACTATCTCTCCCTTAGAGCTAGCAATAAAGTAGCCCCTACCACCCTTAGCTCCGGGGAGCTTCACTATCACCAGCCCACCCGGTTCCTCATCAACTGAGTAAACCCTAGGGATAGGTATCCCAGCACTACCTAGGAGACGCATCTTAGCATGCTGATCCGCCTCAACCGGAAAGAGAGACCTCAAGCCGAAGATCGGTATCGGGAGCCTAGTAGCACACTCTATACCGACATACTCTATGAAGCTACCGTGAGGTACGAAAATGGAGTTTCTCTTTCTCAGAGCCTCGATAACGTCCTCAGAGCAGAGCTCAGACCACCTCTTAACTACAACAAAGTCATCAACAAGATGCCTAAACTGTCTGTAAAACCACAGCCTATCATCGGTAACGACCAGTAGTGTCCTAAATCCCTCCTTCTTAGCACCATGAACTATCTGAAGAGAGCTGTGGCTGGCTAGAGTAGCTATTGAAAGGTTGTCGAGGTCGTATCTACTAAGTATGTCCCGCACGTAGCTAGACATGGATCCCACAAAAAATATTACATAAACGCGTTAAAAGCTTGTTAGTCTAAAATATTTTAACATAAATAAATTAAGTAATACGATGAGAAAACGTAGAGTAGCGTTTATATATTCACTCAAACTATGAATAAATGGGAGCGTTACGTGATTCACATACTATATGAGGGTAAAAGTAAACGTGTTTACGTTAAAAGTGATAACGTGCTTATCATGGAGTTTAAGGATGAAGTAACTGCTGGTGATGGGGCTGTTAAAGCTTTAGCACCTGGTAAAGGGATCTTATGTGCTTGCATATCCGCACACCTATTTAAGGTAGTTGAAGGCTTCGGGATTGAGACACATCTACTAGGTTACGACGGTTCGAGAAGAATTGAGGTTAGGAGGCTTAAGATGGTTCCTCTAGAGGTCATAGTGAGGAACTTCTCGTACGGTTCCCTTCTCAAGAGGGTACCACTATATAAGAAGCTAGAACCTCTCGTACCACCACTTGTTGAGTTCCACTACAAGGACGACTCCCTACATGATCCGCTCGTATTGCCTGAAGATGTTCTGAGGGTTGGTCTTCTAACTAAGAGGGAGCTGGATAGGCTGGTCGAGCTATCCCTCCTAGTAAATCACTCCTTAAGTAGGTACTTCAGATCTCTAGGTCTGAGGTTAGTGGACATAAAACTGGAGTTCGGGTACTGGAGGGATGACTTCGTCCTAGCTGATGAGATATCGGGCGACACATTTAGGGTTCTAGATGAGCACAACAACCACCTCGACAAGGAGGTATTCAGGATGACTAGGAGTGTGGAGAGTCTTTTAAAAGCTTACAAGGAGCTTGCTTCGAGACTCGGTCTCAGGGTTGAGGCTCTACCAACACATGCCCAAGGTGCTTAAATGGCTGGGCTACTAGCACTCCTGTCATTCGAAGATGACTGGCCTATCAAGGACTTCATCAAGTACGGACTCGAGTCCCTGAGTCATAGAGGGGAATATGGTGTAGTATGCTTTAGAGCTAGTGGGAGTGTTAAGTGCGTCGAGTACTCCGACTCAATACCCTCTCTAAGTGGCTCAGCTATAGCGGCTTGGATGGAGGAAGACTCCAGAGAGCTTCAAGTAGTTGAGAGGGATTCCTCAGCCATAATATTCGATAGACCCGGTAAATACGTAGATGATGTTGCTAACATAGTTGATGTAGCTCTCTCATCTACTAATATCCATGCCAAACTACCTAAACTTCTAGACGGTCTAACTGGTGTGGACATCCCGTCGTTCGTAGCTCTCTCCTCGAGGGGGGAAATCATAGCCTGGAGAACTAATTCCGGGCTTACCCCCCTAGCTGTAGGTGGCTACGGATTCGACATGGTTATCACATCATCTGAGAGCTTTACGATAGAGATGTTGGACGCTGATGTTAGGAGGTACTTAAGCCCTGGTGAAGGTCTCTACATATCGCGAAATCTTGTGAAGACCTTCAGGACAGCTCCCTTAAGTAGGTGTGGGTTATGCCTACTTGAACTTCTCTCCATAGCTAGGCATGACTCCATCATAGACGGGGTCAACACCTACGAGTTCAGGAAGGCTCTCGGTGAGGAGCTTGGGAAGTACCTAAGTGATCAGGTAGATGTCGTGGTAGGAATACCGGAGACAGCCACACCCTACGCGATAGGCTTATCGCAGTATGTGGGAGCTAAGTTCGAGACGGCGTTCATAGCTAGCTCCAGAAGGGTGAGGTCCTTACTGAAGAGAGAGCTCCGCGATAGGGTTGCCATAGCACAGCTCAAGCTGAGCCCTATCAGGGAAGTTCTTGATGGTAAGAAAGTGGCTTTAGTAGATGACGTAGTAGTTACCGGGTACACACTTAAGACAGCATCGCAAATACTCCGATATAAGGTCGGGGTCTCAGAGCTACACGTGCTTATAGCGTCACCAAGGATTGTGGAGCCGTGTCCCTACGGGATTATGAGGCTGGATAGGGGGAACCTCATAGCTGCACACCTCGACGATAATTCTATTAGGAGGTTCCTTGAAGTAGACAGCATTACGTGGCTCAGGGAGGGGGATCTGGAGAGGGTAGCTAAAGCCTTCGGGATCAGGTTGTGTGGTCGTTGCTTCGGTGTGGATTTTATAGGTGGTAGCTGATGAGGGTATTACTAATAGGTTCTGGGGGCCGGGAGCACGCGGTTGCTAAGCTAATAACGTCATCTCGGGATGATGTAAGGCTTTACGTACTCTCAGACTACAACAACCCCGGCCTCAGGATGGAGGCTGAAAATACGGGTGGGAGACTGTTTGTAGGGTCTACTACCTCCCCCCAGTTAGCAGTAGAAGTAGCTAGTAAGATATCTCCAGACCTTGTAGTAGTTGGCCCGGAAGAACCTCAGTTCCACGGTGTCGTAGATTCCCTACGTGAGGGAGGTTACTACGTGTTCGGGGCGAGTACTCGGTGTTCGCAGATTGAGAGAAGTAAGGTTTTCGCTAGACAGCTCCTATGGAAGTACGGGATACACGGGAGACTCCACTTCGCAGCTTTCAGATCTCTGGAGGAGGCTGTGGAGTTCATTAGGTACGTCGGTGATGTTGTGGTGAAGCCTGCTAGGCAGGTTGGAGGTAAGGGTGTTAGAGTAGTTAAGGACACTAAGGCCTACCTCTCCGAAGTGAAGTCCCAGATTAAGAACCGCATCACAGAGGAAGCATTCTACGAACTAGCAAAACACGAGGACTCCGAGTTTAAGGTGCTGGTCGAGCAGAGGGTTGATGGTGTTGAGTTCACAGTCCAGGTGATTACTGATGGGAGCTACGTTCTACCACTACCTCTAGTCCAGGACTATCCACACGCTTTCGAGTTAGATCTAGGGTATAAGACAGGTGGTATGGGGAGCATATCAGGACCGGGACACCTACTACCCTTCATAAACCGAGAAGAGTACGATACTAGCATCAGAGCTGTTCGCGAGGTACTAGCAAGGCTTCAGGAGGAGGTTGGGGATAGCTATAGAGGCGCGTTCGCAGGTCAGATGATGTTGACCGGGCTCTGGGGGCCTACCATAATAGAGTTCTACAGTAGGTTCGGGGACCCTGAGATCACGTGTCTACTACCGAGGATAGAGTCGGACTTCCTGGAAATACTGGATAGAGCTGCTAGAGGTGCTCTCGCAGGAGCTAAGCTAGCAGTTGCTGAGGATACCGTCAGTGTGGCTAAGGTTATAGCCCCGCTGGGGTACCCAGTAAGTAAGAGTGAAGCTTCAGGCCACCCCGTCACTGTTGATGAGGCTAGGATCAGAGAGCTCGGTTGCCACATACTCTACGCAAGTATTGAGGAAGGAGCTGACGGTAGGTTATACACGAAGGGATCTAGAGCTTTCGAGTTAGTCTGCCGTGCTGAGAGCTACGACGAAGCCTACAGGCTATCAGAACTTGCTGTAAGCTACGTTACATCACTTGATGGCTGGCCTCTCTTCCACCGTAGTGACATAGGATCTCGCTGGCTCGTTGAGGAGAGGGTAAAGCTTGCTGAGAAAATCCGCAACATCTACAGACTTAAACAAGCTAGGGGCACCCTAGGTGAGACCTCAACACTCTGGGTACCGAGTGGGGGAGTAGTGACTAACCCGCTTTTGTCCACTGTGAGGTGGTAGCATGAAGGTACGTACATGCCTCCAATCCCCCATGTATGAGGGATCAGTTAAGCTACTCCTATTAGGGAGCGGGGAGCTCGGGAAGGAGGTTGCGATAGAGGCCCAGAGACTCGGTGTTGAGGTAGTCGCTGTGGACCGATATGACTGGGCCCCTGCGATGCATGTCGCTCACAGAAGGTACGTGATCGACATGATGAACCCTAACGCCGTTAAGTCCGTTGTTAGGAGGGAGTCCCCGGACATTGTAGTACCTGAGATTGAGGCCATCTCCACCGAAGCCATCGAAGACCTGGAGTCTGAGGGGTTCTTCGTAGTCCCCAACGCGAAGGCCGTGAAAATAGCTATGAACAGGATCGAGCTGAGGAGATTCGCTGCCCGAAGCCTCGGGCTACCGACAACTAAGTTCGAGTTCGCGGAGAGCCCGGAGGAGGCTGTGGAGGCCTGTGAGAGGGTCGGGTACCCATGTCTAATTAAGCCCGAGATGAGTAGTAGCGGTCACGGCCACACCAAGGTAGTCGAGCCTTCGAGGAAGAAGATAGTTGAGGCATATGAGTACGCGATATCGCACTCACGTGGTAGGAGTAGGAAGGTCATAGTCGAGGAGTTCGTTGACCTAAGCCTTGAGTACACTGTGTTGACGTACAGGTACGTGAAAGATGGAGGTATAGTTACGGAGGTCTGCGACCCGGTAGAGCAGTGGAGGTACGGGTCGTACCATTACATCGAGTCGTGGCAGCCACCTACATCCGACCCCAATACCCTGAGGAAGGCTGCTGAGATAGGTGTTAGAGTTGCTGAGGGTCTTGGAGGGCTGGGAATATTCGGGGTGGAGGTGTTCTTAACCAAGGACGGTAGGGTCTTATTCAGTGAGGTAGCTCCCAGACCTCACGATACGGGTATGGTCACCATGGTCACCCAGGAACTAAGTGAGTTCGCTATACATGTCAGATCCATCCTAGGGCTACCAGTCCCGAAACCTAGAGTGATATCTCCGGGGGCTAGCATAGCCATATACACGGACCTGGAGAACGTGTGGAGCCCGAAGATATGTGGTCTGCGAGAGGCTCTGGAGATACCTGGTGTGGATGTGAGGCTCTTCGGTAAGCCGTTTACGTACCCTGGGAGGAGGGTGGCTGTCGTGTTGGCTAGGGGTAGCTCGGTTGAGGAGGCTCTCGGGAAGGCTAGGGAGGCTGCTAGGAAGATATCGGTGGAGCCCTCACGAGGTGTTCGGAGTGGTGTGTAGGGGTAAGGTAGCTATAGTTATTGGGAGTGAGAGAGATAGAGCACATGCGGATAGGGCTGCTACGGTACTCCGTGAGCATGGTGTGGACTATGAGGTAGTTGTGTTGAGTGCGCATAGGAACCCTAAGGAGTTGGAGAAGTTCATTGAGTCTTCAGATGCTGATGTATTCATAGCTATGGCTGGGCTAGCCGCTCACTTACCCGGGTTCATAGCTTCTAGGACTCAGAAACCTGTTATCGGTGTACCGCTTAATGTTGCTCTAGGCGGCCTAGACTCGCTGCTGAGTATTGTGCAGATGCCTAGAGGTGTGCCGGTCGCGACTGTCGGTATAGATAACGCTGAGAACGCTGCGTTCCTGGCTATTAGGATCCTCCGTCTCTGCTTGGAGAGGTGATTGATTTGGGCGTGTACAGGGTAGTGGTTACGATCTCATATAAGAGGGGGTTGAAGGACCCTGAAGCTGAGACAATACACAGAGATCTTATCCTGAGGTACGGGTACAGCTCAATCAAGGAGGTTAGAGTAGGGAAGCAACTAACTTTACTTGTTGAGGCGCCCAACCCCGAGGAGGCGGTTAGACTCGTTAGGGAGATGTGCGATAGGCTCATGATATACAACCCAGTTATCCATGAGATCCAGGTGGGGTTGTCTGCCTAGGATAGCAGTGATAAAGTTCCCTGGAACTAACTGTGACGAGGACGTAGCCTCAGCACTTAGGGAGGTTGATCCAGGTCTTGAAGTAAGGATAGTCTGGTATAAAGAGTTTAGGTTGTGGGATGGGTGGGACGCTGTTATACTACCTGGAGGTTTTAGCTACGGAGACTGGCTCAGAGCTGGGGCCATAGCAGCTAGGAGCGTGGTTGTTGAGGAGCTTAAGGACTCTGCCAGTAAGGGCGTCCCGGTGTTGGGGATATGCAACGGGTTTCAAATGCTTGTCGAGGCAGGGCTTCTTAGAGGGGCTTTTCTACCGAATGAGCACGGTAGGTTTGTCTGCCGCTGGGTCAAACTGAGGGTTGAGGGAGCTAGGGGTCCCTGGCTATCTTCTATTGAGGATGGTGAGGAGCTGGATATGCCGGTCGCTCATGGTGAGGGTAGGTTCTACATCGATGAGGAAGGATATGCTAAGATAGTCGGGAAGGTCCCCATAGTACGTTACGCACCCGGCTATAATCCGAACGGTAGTCTGTACGATATAGCTGGCATCGGAAACCATGACGGTAACGTGTTGGGGATAATGCCCCACCCAGAGCGGGCAGTGAGCCGTGTTCTAACTCCGAGGGGTTTCAGACCGGGTGGTACCGCGATCTTCAGGAGTATTGCTATGTCACTTAGACGTGGGTGGTAGCATGCCTCTAACCCCTGAGGAGGTGGAGGAGATTAGGAAGATTCTCGGTAGGGAACCTACAACTGAGGAGCTAGCTATGTTTGAGGCTCAGTGGAGTGAGCACTGCTCATATAAGAGTAGTAGGCTCCTACTGAAGCTACTACCAACACATGGAAAGAACGTCCTCGTCGGGCCGGGTAGGGACGCCCCAGCAGTGGAGGTATTCCCCGGGGTAGCCGTGGTCTTCAAGATAGAGAGCCATAACCACCCATCAGCTGTCGAACCCTATAACGGAGCTGCGACCGGCATAGGAGGGATAGTCAGGGACATCCTAACCTTAGGTGCTAAGCCGATAGCTCTACTAGATATGCTATACATGGGGAACCCGAAAGACCCCCGAGCACGCTGGCTAGTTAAAGGTATCGTTAAGGGGATTAGCGACTACGGTAATAGGATCGGGGTACCCACAGTAGCAGGTGATACATGGTTCGATAACTCATTCAATACACAGCCACTAGTCAACGTAGCATGCGTAGGTGTTGTAAGTACTGAGAGACTCATCAGAGGTACTCCGAGACCTGGTGACGTGATCGTCATCGCCGGGAACCCAACCGGTCGCGACGGTCTACTTGGGAGTAGCTTCGCCTCCAAACCACTAGGTGAGGATCCGAGCCAGGAGATCGGGGCAGTGCAGGTAGCTGACCCCCTCATGGAGAAGCTTCTGATAGACTCTATACAGGAGCTTGCGAGCCTGGGGTTAGTTGAATATGTGAAGGACCTAGGAGGTGGTGGGCTGACCACAGCAGTTGTTGAGACAGCAGCTGACTTCGGGTTGGGGGCTGAACTATTCCTAGATAGGCTCCACTTAAGGACCGAGCTGACCCCACTAGAGATACTGGTCTCGGAAAGCCAGGAAAGAATGATGCTGGTAATCCAGAAAGATAAGCTCGAAAGAGCGCTGGAGATCCTTAGGAAGTACGACGTTCCTTATAGTATTCTAGGGGTCTTCGACGGTAGTGGCTTGATCAAGGCATATCACTCCGGGCGGAAAGTTGCTGAAGTACCTGCTAGAGAACTTGCGAGACCTAGAACCATACTCAGAGCATCTAAACCTCCAGCAGACCGCACCGTGCTTACCGCCCCGATCAGGGACCTACCGCTACCCCCTCTCCACGAGGCGCTCAAGACCCTCATTTCCTCACCCAACATAGCGTGTAAGAGGTGGATATACGAACAATACGATCATGAAGTAGGTGCGAGAACCGTAGTTAAGCCAGGCTACGGAGATGCTGCTGTTCTGAGGATTAGCCCGGAGGATGTGAGGGGCATCGCAGTTAAAGGTGATGCTAACCCTAGGTACACCTCGATAGATCCCTTCAGAGGGGCAGCGAACTCTGTAGCTGAGTGCTATAGGAACCTTGTAGCTGTAGGATCAACCCCCATAGCATTCGTTGATGAACCTAACGCCGGGAACCCCGAGAAACCTGAGCACTTCTGGTACTTCGAGATGATGGTTAAAGGTATAGGATGGATGGCTGAGGAGTTGGGAGTCCCCGTAGTTGGTGGTAAGGTCAGCTTCTACAATGAGGACCACGCTGGGCGTCAGGTAAAACCAACAGCAACCATCGTCGGTGTCGGGGCTTTAGAGGATGTTGGTAGAACCACCACAATGGGCCTCAAGTATGTTGGCTCACCACTAATCCTGGTTGGGACTACCTTCCCGGAGCTTGGGGCTAGTGAATACCTTGCTGTAGTTCACGGTATTGAAGCTGGTGAGGTACCCACTCCAAGACCTAGCTTAGAGCTCAGGCACGCAGAGTACGTTCTGGAGCTAGTTAAGGAGGGGATTGCCGTATCTGTCCACGATGTGAGTCTCGGAGGTCTTGCGATAGCATTAGCTGAGATGAGCATACTTGGTGATGTAGGTGTCGATGTCGATATAGAGGCGGTGGCTTGTAGGGGATGTTTAAGAGTTGATGAGGTCTTGTTCTCGGAGACTCAAGCTAGGTACCTCCTAGAGATAAGCCCTGATAAGCTGGAGGATGCCCTGAAGATAGCTAGCTCCAAGAACATTGCTGTGTCCGTTATTGGTGTGACGACGAGTAGGAAGGCCCTCAGAGTGAGATCTGGGGGTAACCCCATCCTTGAGGTACCACTAGACACTCTAAAATCTCTCTATGAGGGCTCCCTAGAGGAGCTTCTCAGGTGAAACCATGTGCGGGATCTCAGCCTACGCATCTAGTAAACCACGCAACTTTGTGGAGTCCGCTAAGACCGTCCTCACACTACTCATAGAGCTACAGCACAGGGGCCAGGAAGCTGCTGGGATAGCGTCTGTGGATGCTACTACAGGGGACGTGAGGGTGGTAAGGAAGGAACTGCTGATACTTGATCTTCTCTTTGAGTTTCTGAGGGAGAGTAAAGACTTCACTGGAGAGGTCTTCGGATGTATAGGCCACACCAGATACTCTACTTCAGGAAGTTACGGCGCCTCTCTCGCTCAACCCGTAGCTATCGGGGACAGGAGATTCAGAATAGTCCTAGCCTTCAATGGAAACATAGTCAACTACCGTGAGTTACATGAGTTCGCGAGGAGTATTGCTCCTGAGGTAGCTCCTAAGGCCGAGAACGATACTGAAGCCCTAGCACAGGCCGTATATGCCCTGTCCAAAGAGGAGGGGTGGGACGTCGTCGAGGCCTTAAGGAGGTTACCTGAGTATGTTATCGGTGCCTACAGTATCGTTGCCATAACGTCCGAACCGAGGCTAGTTGCTGCGCGGGATCCCAGAGGTTTCAGACCCCTATCATATTCCTTCAACGGATCTGAGGTCTTCGTAGCTTCTGAGACGTCGGCACTGCAGGTACTAGATCTTGAGTGGAGAGAGGTTAGGGAGGGGGAGATAATATCTTTTGACGGTAGGTCTCTCGAGGTCTCGAAAGCGAGTGTAACTGCTGAGCCCATCCCCTGCATCTTCGAATATGTGTACTTCAGTAGGCCTGATAGTTACTTCAACGGGATCAGCATCTACAATACTAGGATCCGGATGGGGGAGAGCTTAGCGAAGGTCATGCCTGTAGATGCGGACGTGGTGATGCCTGTCCCCGATAGTGCTAGACCTATGGCTATCGGCTACAGCATGGCTAGTGGAATCCCCTTCGGTGAGGGTTTAGTAGCTAACAAGTATGTCGGTAGGGTGTTCATATCCATGCCGAACTGGAGGGATACCCTCTCCAGGTTTAAGTACGGGGTTATAAAACACACTGTCAATATGAGGAGGGTTGTTCTCGTAGATGACTCGATAGTTAGAGGAACTACTATGAGCTATCTAACCTCTAAGATAAGGAGGGCTGGAGCTAGGGAGGTGCATGTTAGGATAGCTAGTCCCCCATTTAGATGTCCGTGCTTCATGGGGATCGATGTAGCGTCGAGGAAGGAGTTAATAGCCTGGAGTAAGTCGAGTGTTGATGAGATAAGGCAGACCCTAGGTGTGGACTCCCTAGCCTATAACACCATAGAAAACTTAGTGAGTTCTGTAGGCCTCCCGAAAGTGTGTCACGCGTGTTTTTCATGCTCCTACAGGTTCTTCGGACTCTCCGTCGATGAATTGGAGAAAATGTCTTCAGGTAGATCCGCATGTGTGGGCTCACATACGCACACGCAGGTGTAGATCTCGGGAGACATAGGAAGATGCATGAGATAGCGGCGTCAGTCTTTAAGGAAGTAGCTAGATCCCTCGGCTACGAGATCCATGGAGCTGGGGGTTTCACACCCCACATAGACCTACTAGGCCATAAGCTAGTTCTACATGTCGACGGTGTCGGCACGAAAACCCTCGTCCTCAGGAGGTTAAGGGCCATGAAGGTAGCTGGTTGGGACTGTGTAGCTATGAATGCTAATGATGTTGCCTGTGGCGGGGCTAGGGTAGTAGCACTATCTGACTACATAGCTATGGACACAGCAAGTGAGGATGAATTCAAGGACATAGTGGAGGGGATAGCTGAAGCTGCTGTTAAGGTTGGGGCTCCCGTAGTGTCAGGTGAGACAGCTATTCTACCTGGGCTAGCTAGGGGGGTGGATGTCGTGTGCTTCGCCTTAGCCATCATCGACACAGACTTCGAGAATAGAGCTAGAGTGGGTGATGTAGTGATCGGCTTGGAGAGCTGGGGACTCCATGCTAATGGGTATAGCTTAGCTAGGAAGGTTATTGAGGAGGTGGTAGGTGGTTATGATGTTACTTTAGATGGTGTTAACGTAAGTGCTGAAATGACTAAGCCAACAGCACTCTACTACAGCTTTCTCCGGAAAGCAGTGCGGATGGGTTACATAACGTCAGCTACCCATGTTACAGGAGGTGGTTGGACTAAGATGAAGAGGGTACTCGGTGCCTCAGCTGATGCTAAGCTTAAGGCTCCGAAGCCGGGTAGGCTCTTCGAGATCCTCGTTAGGTACGGGGGAATAGAGCTTGAGGAGGCCTATAGGGTGTTTAATATGGGTGTGGGCCTGATCGTTACATGCCCACCGAGTAGGGTTGATGATGTGGTGAGGCTAGCACTAGAGGAAGGATTTACGTCCTGGATCCTCGGTGAGGTAGTCCCCGGAAGTAGGACGATAGTTATTGAAGCTGATTGGCGTGGAGGTGGGAGAGTTGAGCTATAGTCCTAGGAAGCTTCTGGATGGATATGATGTGGAGAAACTTAGTATAGCTACTATAGCAAGCCACTCAGCTCTAGATGTATTTGACGGGGCTAAGGACCACGGATTTAGAACTATAGCTGTGTGCCAGATCGGTAGGGAGAAGACCTACACTAGGTTTAAGCGTGTGGTTGATGAGGTGCTACTCCTAGATAGGTTCGCAGATGTTGTGAGAGACACAGTTGTCGACGTACTAAGAAGGAATAACGCTATCTTCGTCCCTAATAGGAGCTTCTCGGTTTACGTAGGCTACGACAACATCGAGAGAAGCTTCCCGGTACCGGTATTCGGTAATAGATACATTCTCAGATATGAGGAGAGGGTTGGTGAGAAGAACTACTATAGGCTCCTCGATGTAGCAGGTATAAAGTTCCCTAAAACGTTTACCAACCCAGATGAGATAGATAGGCCAGTCATAGTTAAGATGCCGCATGCGAGGAAGAGAGTTGAGAGAGGGTTCTTCATAGCAGTAGATCGGGACGACTTTAAACGTAAGTTTAGCCGGTTAGTGTCGAGAGGTATCCTACTTGAGGAGGATTTAGCTAGGGCGTCTATAGAGGAGCTCGTTGTGGGGGCGCACTTCAACGTAAACTACTTCAGGTCTATTGCGGAGGGTAGGGTTGAGATTCTAAGTATTGATAGACGTATACAGACTAACCTAGACGGGTTACTGAGGCTCCCAGCTGATGTGCAGCTTGAGCTAGGTGATTACCTAGATGTCGAGATGGTTGAGATAGGTCATGAGCCAGCTACAATACGTGAGAGTATGCTGGACAAGCTGTTCGAGATGGGGGATAGGTTCGTAGAGGCGACTGAGAAGGTTGAACCCCCCGGTGTTATAGGACCCTTCACCCTCCAGTTGATGGTTACGAAGGACCTCGAGGTAGTTGTATTCGATGTTGCTCTGAGGATTGGGGGAGGGACCAACGCGTATATGGGTATTGGAAGTCAGTACAGTAAGCTCTACTTCGGTAAGGCTGTGAGTATGGGCTGGCGCATAGCTAAGGAGGTAAAGGACTGTGCTGAGAGAGGTTGTCTAGAGAATATAGTCACATAGGTTACGTGCTTATAAGCTATTTTAGAGTAGTAAGGGAGGGTCTGTGGAGAACCCCTTCCTAGGGAAGGACGTAATATCGATCCTCGACTTCGAGAGGAGAGACCTGGAGAAGCTGTTCGAGTATGCTGATAGAGCTAGGAAGCATGTTGAGAGAAAACTTAGGGTACTTGAAGGTAAGGTAGTAGCACTAGCGTTCTTCGAGCCTTCCACCAGGACTAGGTTCAGCTTCGAGGTTGCGGCGAAGAAGCTTGGAGCGGACGTTATCTCAGTTTCAGGCGAGGAGGCTACTAGCGTAGCGAAGGGGGAGAGCCTAGCTGATACTGTGAGGATGTTAGATAACTACAGTGACCTGATAGTTATTAGACACAGATATGAGGGAGCTGCTAAGCTTGCTGCTGAGACTGCTGAGAGCCCTGTAATCAACGGTGGTGATGGCTGGCAACACCACCCGACTCAAGCCATGATAGACCTTTACACGGTTAGGGACCTGTTCGGTGGGATTGATGGTTTGAAATACGCACTACTCGGAGATCTTAGGTATGGGAGAGCCATAACTTCGTTCCTTTACGGGCTAGCTAAGTTCAATCCATCTAAGGTATACTTAGTCTCCCCGGAACTTCTGAAGCCTAGGGAGGAAGTGCTGAGGAAGCTTAATGAGTTAGGGTTGAAGTACGAGATATTAACAACTCTTGACCCGATAATAGATAGCGTAGACGTAATATATGTGAGCCGTATACAGAAAGAGAGGTTCCCCGACCCAATGGAGTACGCTAAGGTTAGGGGATCCTACATCGTCGACTTGAAGTTGCTGTCTAGGGCTAAGCCGTCCCTTAAAGTCCTCCACCCACTACCCAGAGTTGACGAGATCTCGTACGAGGTTGACTCAACACCACACGCAGCATACTTCTACCAAGCATGGCTAGCTATACCTGTTAGGATGGCACTCATAGCCTTGATTCTAGGTGTGGAGATATGAGTAGCGGTACCCTCACGGTATCCAAGATAATGAACGGTACAGTCATAGACCACATACCAGCTGGTAGAGCACTCGACGTGCTTAGACTACTCGGGATTACGGGTAAGGAGAAGCTGAGAGTTGCTGTGTTAATGAATGTTGAGAGTCAGAAGCTGGGGAGGAAGGACATAATAAAGATTGAGGGGAAGTTCCTGGAGGCTAAGGAACTTGATCTGATCGCTTTAGTAGCTCCGAACGCTACTATAAACATAATAGAGAACTACGAGGTCAAAAAGAAGTTTAAGGTGAGGCTTCCCGAGATAGTTGAAGACTTAGTAAGGTGCCCTAACACGACCTGCATATCTAATAAAGAACGTGAGCCCGTGAAGCCGAGACATAGGAAAATCAGGGAGGACCCGCTGGAGTTTGAGTGCCTCTACTGCGGAACGATAGTTAGGGTCTCGTAAATACAGGGCCTGACTACTACGTGCTAAGGCTCGATATCGAACGGTAGCTCTAATAGGTTTTTGGATTGGCGGAACCTGACCTTCTCAAGCTTAATCCTCCCTATAGGTCTTGTAGAGGGTAGGTGCTGCTTGTTACAGGCATTTATGTTCCACACACTACCATCAACATCACGCACGATTACTATGCTAAGCTCTTTAATTTCCTCCGGAACCTTGAAGATGTCGTATATCACATCACCGTAGGTCTCCTCAGCCTGCTTCCTCTCCATTACTACAACCTCTACCTTCAGATCCTCCTGGATCTTAGCGTTAGCTAGCTCCTCAATGGCCTTGATCTCCTCATCGGTTGGCTTCCTATTGAATTGTACTACCAACCTCCCGTGCTTTCCGTTAACATACGTTGATGCCGTCCACAGAGCATCCTTACCTAGAACCCTAACTACAGCGCCCTTGAGGACATGGAGAGCTGTGTGAGTTCTAACATCAACTGGGTAGCTCTCTGATCCCATAGGGATCTACCTAAAGAAGATAACCTCAAACTTTAAATTCACAATAACCATCCCGTTAAGGAATGTCCTCCAAAACCCTCGAACCATCTGCTTATTTATCTTTTATCTTGCTCTTAGCTTTGGTGGTCACATGTGAGGAATCGTAAAGCGGTGTTAGTGCTTGCCATGATGATACTTGCTTTAATTCCTCCTCTCCCGTCTTCCTCCCAGTCAAATATCTTCTTATTAGAGAACGTGAGCTTCCACTCTAGTGTTGGAGCAGATGTTTACCCAGGCTCGCAGAACGCGAGACTCGTTGTTGGTGTCAGGTTTCTGGGGTGGGATACTGCGAGATCCGTCCAAGGATGTCTAGATCTTCCAGAAGGTTTTATAACGACTTTTAGATGTGTAAGAGCTAGAGACTCTAACAGTTCCTACATGACACAGGTAGAGTACGGTGATGTAGTCTACTTTATCTACACCATCGATGTAGCTAAGTCGGTAGCACCTGGGAGCTACTTAGCCAAACTAAATGTATCTGCTTGGATAGGAAGCGAATTCACCTGGGAGCTACTAAACGTAGAATTAGTAGTGAGCCCGTACCCTGAGCTACGTCTAGAACTCGTAGACAGTTACTGGTCCCCCGAGGCATATCCAGGAACCTCCGGTACCTCCCTAGTTATGATATTGAGGACTAGTGCTACAGCTATAGATAGAGCTGAGATATCGCTAAGCCTACCACAAGGTTTCTACCCACATGTTGTGCGCACATCCATAGGGGGGATCGGTAGGTACTCTAGCTTCACTATAGTAGCATCTGGAATCGATGTCAGCCCATCCCTGGCCCCAGGCACGTACTATGTTTCTACCAGTGTTGATGCGGTAGCAATCACCGATGACGGAGTCCGCTATAGTACTACAGTAACTTTCACCGTGCCTGTCTCAGTGGGTAGCCCACCACCACTATCACTTGAAGTTGTGAGCTACGGCTGGGTGAGTAGTAGGGTTCCTCCCGGGAGTTTAAACTCTGATTATAGAGTTGTTCTGAGACTTACTGATGCTGCTACTATAAACTCCTTAGTTGCGAGACTAACACTGCCGTCGTGTGCTAAATTCTCTAATGGGAGTAGAAGCTACACTACGTTCCTTAACCGCCCAGTGGGTTATGGGGAGGTATTCGAGCTTATTTTCAGTAGGATATCTGTGGAGTGCTATACCACCGAGACAGCTTTGCTAACCCTAGAGATCTTCGCCTCCAAAGACGGCTCTGAGTTCTGGGTAACGCAGAGCTACAGCTTACTCCTCACGGTTCAGAACCCCTCAATAGCATTAAGAATAGCCTCAGCTTACTGGAGTCCTGGACCGGCATTCCCAGGTAGCTCCTCCCTAGCTATCACAGTAGTCCTAGAGAACTACGACTATGTCTCTGTGTTCGACTGTGTAGCAACTCTAGTTTCAGATATCGTGGTACCTGGAAAGGTACACGTAAGTAACGTAGCTATAAACCAGCTTTCTAGGACTACCCTAATATTCCGAGGTCTCTCGATAGACTCGAGAGTAGAGCCCGGAACATATACCTTCAAGCTAATCCTCAACGCTCTCGCAAACTCTGGGAACACTGTCTACGCAATAATCACGGAGTTCCTGTTCCAACTAGAGGTAAGTACTCCTCCCACACCTCGCATCGAGGTTGTGAGCTACGGCTGGGTGGACGGTAGGGCTTTCTCCAGCTCAATCAATAACGTGCTCAGAGTCAACCTCAGGAACTCGGATCCTGGTATAGTTGTGCGGAGCCTCAAGGCCGTCATAGATCTACCGAAGTGCTTTAGGTTGAGAAATCTCGGGAACGTGTCAATCTCAGACCTAGATATTCCTTATGGAGGTAGCACGACCATAGAGTTCAGTGGTATTGAGATATCCTGTGTTGCCGGGGTCTACCTAGCTAACCTGACCGTAGAGATTTTGGGGGAGACAACCTCCTCTACGTTCTGGCAATCAACGACCTATAGATTACCTCTAGTTGTTGATGAGCCTGTACTTAACATGGAGATTGTTGATGGTGGCTGGGTTTCAGGTATAGCTTACAGCAACTCCAGTCGTTTAGTTCCCTACATAGTTCTGCTATCGTTCACCCGCGACTATGTGAGGAACGCAATCCTACGCGTCAGACTCGCTAACGCTGTGTTCGCGGAGGGTGAGAGGGAGGCTACTATAGCGTTGGGAGGGCCGATCCAGTACGGCTCGACAGCGACTGTGAGGTTACCTGCGGTAGACCTGGAAGGTGTCTCCGACTTCGTAGTAGCTGAGGTTAGTGTGCTGGCTGTAGTCCAGTACGGGCAAACTATCTACAACGCGTCTAAGGGGTTCGAGGTGAGGTTCCCGGTGGTCTCCGAGAGAAATCTCGCGGTGAGTGAGACCCACGTAGAGTTCGGTGGCTCTCCCTCCCCACTACTACCGACAGCTAGAGGTGTTACGATGTCCGTAATAATCACTAACGTGAACCCTGAGCCTCTGAAGGTGATTAACGTTAGTGTCAACACCCCGCAGGGGCTGGTAGTACGTGGAGTTAGTGGTGACTGTCTGAGGGCGGTACTTTCTGGGAGTGGTTCCTGCGCCTTGGTAGTTGTCCTAGATGTCTCCGGTGATGTACTTCCCTCTACCTACACCGTGGAACTCGTTGTAAGTTACGGTAAGGAGGTTTCAGGTGCTATGCTTTATGGTACTGAGAGACTTTACGTTCCGGTCGTTGTAGAATCTCTAGAGTCGTACATACCTACGCTCGAGGTGGTGAACACTTACTGGGGGATACAGCAACCCGTCCCTGCCTACCCGAACTCGAGGTACGTTCCCCTAACAATAGTTCTGCTAAATACTGGGAGATATGAGGCACTAGGTGTGACTCTGAGAGCCCGATCTACAGGTTTATCTCCTGTTGTCGATGCTGCTGAGTGTGCTGCTAGGCTACTCCCGGGCACCTCATGCTCAGTCACCCTCTACTTCGACATACCACCTACAACCTCCGGGTTCGTAGAGCTTGATGTAGTGGTTAGATACTACATAACATCGTTCGGTACCTACGTGGAAGTAGAGAGGAATACCACAACTAAGATCTACGTTGAGGTGTTTCCGGGAGCTAGTAGCTACTTGAAGCCCGTATCGTGGGGCTGGCTGAACAACTACAACGTATTTCCGAGGACCGAGAACGCTACCTTCACGGTTACTGTAGCTAATAGGCTTCCCTACCCTGTAGTCGGAATAGTGGCAGAGCTCTACCTACCGAAGGGCTTTAGAGGGAGTAGGGGGGAGATTGCCTCGACCTACTTCGACGGCCCTCTGAGGAGCTACTCATCTACTCAACTAAGTTTCAGAGTTTCTGTCGGGGACGTAGCGCCAGGATCGTACAATGTGACCCTAAGACTCGACTACGTGGTTCAGTCTGGCGGACCTGGTGTGAGGATAGTTGAGGAGCACCAGCTCGACATCATCGTCATGGATGAGGCTGACGCAGTTGAGGTTGTGAGCTCCAGCTGGTTGGAAGGTTCCGTAGAGCCAGGATCATACGGGGCTCTACTCTACTTTATCGTAAGAAACAAATACGTAGACTCCATGTCCGGGGTGTACGTAGAGCTCACCCTCCCAGACGGTTTCCTGAGCTCCCTGGATAATACCACGGTCGTTAAGCTACCACCAGTATCACCTCAGGTAATCCAGAGGTTGACTACTTTAGGTGGGGTTCAGATAGGGGCTCTCACATCGCTTCTTCAGCAAATGAGTCCCCAGGTAGCAACATATAGGAGGGGTGACCTGGTGGAGTTCGTAGCCCCCCTCAATCTCCTCATAAACAAGACTGGGTACTACTACGCTAGCGCAACGCTGCACTATATAGACCAGTGGGGTACACCAAGAGCATGTCATTTTAGAGTGCCTATAGCGGTTCTAGGAGGGGTTAGATACATTCTAGTAGGGGTTGACGGTGGTACTGTAAGAGTTGCTTCTAGGTTTACCTCAGTTACCCTACGGTTGGAGAACTTCGGTAGTGGTCCGGCGTACAACGTTTACGTAACGGTATTCCCGTACTCACAGCTACCAGTTCTAATAGCTACTCCAGCAGTTCACTACATAGGAAAGCTGGATCCAGGACGTGAGGTATTAGTTAATTTAACCATAGCTTACAACCCGATGGGGGTTTACGCAGCCGGAGCTCAGACAGTCGTCTCCTATGGTACGGTACCTCTAGTAGTTGGAGTTATCTATAGAGACTCCAGCGGTAGGCTCAAGACCTTCAACACATCCCTCGCTGTAGTGGTAGAGCCATTCATAGATCTCGTCCTCCGTGATTCCAGGGCTACTCTATCTGCTAGCACATTGAGGATCTCCGGTACCTTAGTGAACTACGGCTCAGCTACTGCTTACAGGGTAAGTGCGCGCGTATGTCTCAGTAAGGGTCAGTGTTATGAGTCGTTCGTTGGTGATGTGGAGCCAGGAGCCCAGAGAGCGTTCACGTTGAGTGCCGCACTTCAGGAGAACATCAGCACGGTGAAGCTGATACTAGCTTACTACAATGCCTACAACGAGCTCCAACAACTAGAGTACGAGATCCCGGTGTATGTTACCCCGCAGCAGACTCAGACAACAGCACCCCAACAGCCGCAGTACTCCCTGGAGAGCTGGGCTGTTGTTGCTGCTGTAGTGGGTTTCCTAGTTCTAGCTGGGTACGTTATCTACAGAGCAGTCATAAGCTACCAAAAGAAGTTGAAGCAGCTATCTGAGGTGCCTCCTCCGTGAGCATAGTTTCGTTCATCTTAGATGCGTTCTCGATGTCGATTAAGGTGCTGGGAGAGAGGAAGCTGAGGTCATCACTCACGATAGCCGGGATAGTCATAGGCCCGCTAATAATGATCATGATGGGGTCAGTCGTAAGCGGCTACACAAACTATGTCTTGAGGGAGCTCCAGCAGCTAGGTCAGAACGTCGTAGTGATCTTTCCATCTGGGACCTACGACCTAACGAACGAGGACCTCGAATTTGTGAGGTCGTTTGAGTATGTAGACTCCGCTGAACCTTTCTACACGATGCAGGGGTTGGTGAGGAGGTGTGGGTCAGATATCCAGGTCTACATATACGCTATAAACCCGAACATCATATTCAAAGCTATGGGTAACCTAAAGATAAGTAGGGGGGAAATACCACCTGAGAACGACCTCCTAGGATCCATAGTGGGTAGTAAGGTAGTATCCGTTGAAAACTCTCAGTGTGTTGATGTGGGGGACGTCATAACGCTCTATGTAGCTGAGGTTGAGGGCGGGAAGGTCAAGAACGTCCGGACAGCAAGTTTTGTCGTGTCGGCTACACTGGAGGAGTACGGAGGTGCTTTCCTTCTCAGCCCGGACCAGATGGTCATAGTTAACACCGAGGCAGGGAGGTCCATCCTCGGTGCTAGGAAGTGGTCAGGGATATTCGTAGTTTTAAGGGGTTCTGAGCATGTTAGGGACTTTGTTAGGTCCTTAAGAAGCTCCTACGGGGGTAACGTGGAGGTGGTTTCCTTCGCTGCCATAGCTGACGCTGTCTCCAGCATCACGACAGCTGTCTCATTCGTGAACTACGTGACATCCCTCTCAGCTTTCGCTGTGGCCGTAGCGGGGGTGTCTGCTACGATGATAACCTCAGTGATTGAGAGAACGAGGGAGATAGGGGTCATGAAAGCCGTCGGCTTCACGAATAGGCAGGTAATCGCGATGGTTCTCTCGGAAGCTATGGTGATGTGCTTCCTGGGAGCTACAATCGGGATATCCACCGGCATTATCGGGGCATTCATTCTCTCCGGGCAGGGACTTGCTATTAGAGCTGGTACGCAAAGCATTGTCCTGGCTGCTAGACCTGAGATAACCCCGCAACTGATAGCTAACACCCTAGGTCTAACCATATTTGTCGGGCTGGTGGGGGGACTCCTCCCAGCATATATGGCTGCTAGGATACCACCGGCAGTAGCGTTAAGGTATGAGTAGGTGGGTCTATGAGCCTACTTAAGGAGATATCGAGCGAGATTAGCCGAATGATCTCGGAGCTCAGGAAGGTCTTCAGGGTCGAGAGCATAGATGTCCTGATAGCGCAGTCTGAGGTTAGGGAAATCAATGGTGTGAAGGTAGTAATGAAGAAATTTACCAGTGAGATCGGTCTGCTGAAATGGCTTCCTCCAGCTATATTTCTCAAAGTCAGCTATCCGTTTGCTCTCACACCAAAGGAGAGGTTTGAGAGGGAGATGAGATTCATGAGTTTCAGTGGTTGGGAGGGGTTTAAAGTACCTAGGATACTCAACGCAGATCACGAGAACCTAATTGTAATTAGAGAGTACGTGGAGGGCGAACCACTAAGTTGCGATAGGCGAGATAATGTGGTAGCCCTAGGGAGGATCCTGGCGGAGGTGCATTCCAAGGGTTTCTGCCTAGGGGATGTTAAACCAACGAACTTCATAACTAATAGGGAAGCTATCTACGTCATCGACGCTGAGCAGTCAGTCTACTTCCGTGAGGAGCTCGGAAGCTGGGACCTGATGGTCGCAACGTTCTTTATATCCTTAGCTAACTACATGAATATCGACATGTTTCAGGAGCTCTTCGAGGAGTTCTCTAGGTCGTACCTAGAATCCGGTGGCCTCATGAGGTCGTACTGCGATATGCTGTCTCCCAGGAATGCTGTCCTAGCAACGTTCATACCCTTACCCAACCTAGTCGTGATCTCTAATATTAGGAAAAAGTACTGTCAGTGAGTACCTAGTTCTCATTTCTAGGCAGTGGTACTTAATTGGCTATCTAGGAGAAGATGTAGGGCTACTAGTGCGGTACGATGTTCCAGAATACCTCAGAATTGATGCTGCTAAGACTGCCGAGTCCTTAGTGTCCTTTATTAGAGGGTACGTCGAGGCAAGTGGTGCGGCTGGGGTGGTGCTAGGGCTTAGTGGTGGTGCTGATTCCTCTGTTCTCGCGGCGCTAGCTGTTAGAGCTCTAGGAAGTGGGAGGGTGTTCTCACTGATCATGCCTGATATTGAGAGCCCTACAAGCAGTATTTCTGATGCTAAGGAGGTTAGCGAGATACTGGGTCTGAAGCCCTACTTCGTCGATATTACTGAGGGGGTGGCGTACGTATTAAAGTCCTTCGGAGACACCTACGAGAATTCCTCGAGGATAGCTAGGGGCAACGTCAAGGCCAGGTTGAGGATGCTCATGCTCTACTACGTAGCTAATAAGACCAACTCCCTCGTGCTCGGAACATCAGATAGGTCTGAGTGGTTGCTCGGCTATTTCACTAAGTGGGGTGATGGAGCTGCCGACATACACCCCTTACTAAACCTGTACAAGACTCAGGTCAGGTTACTGGGTGATTACTTAGGACTCCCTGAGCGTATATGCTGGAAGCCCGCATCCCCCGATTTCTGGCCCGGTCATAAAGCATCTGACGAACTTGGTGCTGAGTATGACGTGATTGATAGGATCCTCTACTTCTATGTGGATAGAGGTATGAAGGTTGAGGAGGTAGCTGAGCATGCCGGGGTTAGCCCGGACCTAGTTACTAGGATAGTATCTAGGATCTCGGCAACCGAACACAAGAGGAGGCTTATCGCGGGTCCTCACCCGATTCTAGCTAAGTAGGGAAAGGATATGGAGATCTGGCGTCTCTTTTACTCTATAGCTGCTACTATGGAATTCCTGATGTGGGGTGTTTACTTTGCTTTCACTCGCCGCTATGTAGGTGTTGAACTCGGTGGAGGTATTCAAGCTGTTCTCTTCCTGACCGGCCTGGAGTGGCTATACATGCTTTTTGCGGCGGTAGCTGGGAAGCTCGCTAGGTTATTAGGGGAGAAGAAGCTCGTCCTCATAGGTTCACTAGGTTTTCTACCTTTAGCTACTTCAGCATTTGTGAGAAACCCTTACTTAATTTCCCTAGTGCTAAGCCTGACCTCCCTAGCGTGGTCGTTTAGCTGGCCAGCTATAATGTCATCTGTTTTTATGACGGCTAAGGAGAGGTTTGGGAGGGCATATAGCCTCTTTACTATCGGGACAGGATTTGGGTGGAGCATCGGATCCTTCATCATGGGCTTCATATACCTGGCCGGAGGCCCTAAAGCTGTACTCCTACTCTGCTCAGTACTCTATCTTCTTTCGTACTTACTTTTCTACTTCTTCTTCCCTGTAGGTGAGGTCTCATCGGAGGAGTACCGGAGCGAGTTCAGGATTTCCCAGCTGGGGGGACTTAAATACGTGTTCATAGCTTATAGTCTACTTGTTTTCTGTAGGGAGGCCTACTTCTCTGTAGTACCGATAAAGTTGAGTGCGGAAATATCGAGACTCTTCCCAGAGGAGTCGGTAGGGTTTCACTACATAGTCTACGGGATAGTTTACGGTGGTTTAACAGCATTTCTTTCGGTCCCGGTAAGGCTATTAGCAGGAGCTTTAGTTGATAGGTACGATCCCCGCACTATCCTGAAGCTCTCACTTGCTAGCTACATAGCGCTCTACTGGGTATTTACACTGACTGAGGGGTTAATACCGATACTTGTCTGGCAGGTACCTCTATACCCTGTAGTGGACACAGCGATAAACGTAGCGATAGCTAAGAACTCGACAGACGAGTCTAGAACCCACGCACTTGGAGTTGGACTAGCGTTCAGTGCTCTCGGAGGGTTATTTGTGCTACCCCTATCGGCATATCCTCATATAGACTTGTTCTCTGTTGGTACTCTAATAACCGCTGTAGGAGTTGTAAGCCTAGCTATCTTAGGTTACGGGAAGAGTAAAGCTTTGAGGTAGCTGACCTAGGGGTCTACCCTACAGTAAATGTTACAGTATCTATGGGGGAGGTGATGTTATAATAAGATCCCTGACGTAGTATCCTTGGGTGTGAGTAGTGAGCTACGCGTACTGCGAAATGTGCGGTAGACCTGCTCCTAAGCGTGAGATGAAGGTAGTCTACGTCGAAAGTGTGAGGCTAACTGTCTGCCAATCATGTTATAGCAGGTTAGTTAGGGGAGATATAGCAAAGGAGATTAAGGAGGAGACATCGAGGGTATCTACTAGGGTGGAGAAGCCGAGGACTGAGAGAAAACCTGGGGACAGGGTTTTAGAGGAGTACGAGGTTGTCCCCGACTTTGCTGAGAGGGTTAGGCAGGCTAGAGAGAAGCTAGGTTTAACGCAGAAGGCCTTAGCTGACTTGGTGAAGGAAAGTGAGAACACTATAAAGAGGATAGAGGCTGGGAGGCTCGTACCCACCATAGAGTTAGCCAGGAGGTTAGAGAACGTCCTCATGGTAAAGCTCCTAGAGCCTGTAGTCGATAAAGCTGAGGCGTACATTCCCAGCCCGTCGAAGGTTAGGGACGTGACCTTAGGGGATGTCGTTGTCTTGAAGAAGCGTGAGAAGTAGTTGACTAGAGCTCTACTAGTAGTTCGGGAAGATGACCTGGGTGAGGCCCTCGAGCTTGCTAGGGTAGTTCATGGTAGTGTTGACGTCATTAAGTTACCTAGTAGGTACAGACCGTCCTCCTCAACATATCTAACACCTAAGTGGGTAGGGCTAGTAAAGGAGAAGCTTGAGAACGGTACGTACGATAAGGTGTACATATATGATGTACTAATCCCCAGGCAGGTAAGCCACCTAATGAGGGAGCTAGGCGTCCTCGTCGAGGACAGAGTGCTGCTGATACTCGATGTATTGGCAGAGCATGCTGGATCTAAGGAGGCTAAGATACAGATTGAGATGGCTAGGCTCAGACATCAGCTACCTCTAATTAGAGACTGGATTAACAGGAGTAAACTTGGGGAGCTGCCAGGCTTCCTAGGTCCGGGAGGCTATGCTGTGGACGCTTACTACACCCACGTTAGGAGGAGGATAAGCAGGTTGCGGAGGGAGTTAGAGAAGATTAGGAGGATTAAGGATTCTGAGAGAGCTAAGAGGGAGGAGAGGGGCCTCATACATGTAGCTATAGTTGGCTATACCAACGCTGGTAAGACCACCCTCTTCAATTCCTTGACAGGTGAGAGACGTGCTACGGGGCCTGAACTTCTAACCACTACATCTACTAAAGCTAAGATGGTGCCTATTAACGGGCTTAGGGCAGTGTTCATAGATACTATAGGGTTTATAAGGGATATCCCTCCGGAGATAGTGGAAGCATTCTACGCTACACTGAAGGAGATATCAACGTCCTCAGCTGTTATACTGCTACTGGATAGCTCCGATAGTGAGGAGTTGTTCAGTATGAAGCTTGTCGAGTCCCTAAAGATACTTACTAAGATAGGGTATGTGGGGAGGCCCCTGCTCATAGCCTTGAATAAGACGGATCTAGTAAGTGAAGACCAGGTTCTTAGGTATAAAAGTAAGGTCCTAGCCGAGGTAGACGGGAACATGTGGAGATATAAGGTAGTTGAGATTTCAGCTCTTATGCGTACAAACCTAGAACTACTGAAGAAAGCTCTTATTGAGTTGCTAGAGAGTTCCAGCGTACATAGAGTGAGACCTTATGATACTGCCTCCACCTCCTCTAAGTCTTAATGCTATCAAATTCTGAGGAGAGGTAGCACGGTTATTAGAGCTGCTGGGACCAGTATAGCTAGGTCTTTCAGCATGTTGAATAACCTTGGTTTAGGTGCTGGGGGTATCCCATGCATGTAGAGAGCTTCTGCTAGGTACCTACTACTAATAATTGAGTCCACTACCAGGGGTTTGATTAGGGCTGCTACTCTCCTTCCACCAAGCTTTGATTTAGCTGCTATATATGATTCTGAGAAAGCCATGAAGGTCGTTGGGAGCTGAGCCATAGCTGTCGAGAAGAGTTCTGAGTACCTCCTAAGCCCGAGTAATGAGAGAATATAGCGGATCTCTGTAATTGAGAGAAGTTGGAATATCATCGTCAACGATAGTACTATGGCGAACATCCTCATAGCCCTGAGTGAAACCCTTAAAGGATCTGAAGGTTCTGAGCCGAGAATAATTGAGAACATATCTAGGAGTAGCCCAAGTACTACGAAGAGCGTTAAGAGCTTAACCATGTTAAATACTCTCCTGGGGCTAGCTAGGTAGGAGAGAAATGCGAGTCCGTACAATACAGCAGCTACCGTCTGAGTAGAAGATAGCTGAATCCCCGGCACGATGTAGGGTAGCGAAAGAGATAGGGCTAGCATTCCAGGACCAACTATCTTAGCGGCAAACCCGAAGTTACTTGCTTTTTCGGAGGTAACAAAGACGTAGGCGAAGTCCCTTATGTACGACATTATGGAGCACCGTAAAGACCTAGCTGCCTACACCTCTCAGCTAGGGCTATTATGTCCAGATCTACACTGACCTTAATCTCGCGTAAGTAGCCACTTCTAAGCTCGTAAATCCTTGCCTGCGGAACTAGTGATAGTGTCTCCTTATTGCTGACTGTCACTATCTTAGGTGCTTTCACCTTTCTAAGTACTTGAGCAAGAAAGAGGCGCTCCGCATACGTCAACCCCGTAAACGGCTCATCCATGAGGAGGACAACATCGTTCTCCCCGCACGTTGCTATTGAGATCGATGCCCTGATGGCCTGCCCCCATGAGAGGTTAAACGGGGATTCCTTCAAATCGACGTTAACACCTAGACTTCTCAGGGTCTTAACACCTCTCTCAACGCATTCCTCTCCTTTCCCTAGGGATGAGCAGACCTCCCTAAACTCCTTCTCCAAGCTCTCCTCAGTGAAGAATAGGTAAATGTTTTGCGGTAGGTAGATGGTTCTAGACCTCTTCAAGATCTCCCCCTTCTTCGGGCTCAGATAGCCGGAGAGTATCTTAAGTAAGGTCGACTTCCCGCTTCCGTTAGGGCCGTAGATAACCACCATATCAGAGTCCTTAACCACGAGGCTCACATCCCTCAATACCCACTCACTACTCTTCTCGTAACTGAACCAGGCATGCTTCACTACTAGTAACTCACTCTCTCTACTACTGTTTCCGTCTCCGTGAATCTCCTCATGTAGGATGTACTGGTTAAGGTCTCGTACTACCCTAGGGTGGCGTAGTTCTTCGTGGTCTATAGGTACTAACGTACCGTTCTTTAGAGTAAACACCTTACTAGCTAGGTGTAGGATACCTATGAATCTATGTTCGAACACTATGAGCGCCTTACCTAAGGATCTCGCAATGGAGAGTATCTCCTTGACTTCCTCAACTCCCTCATCGTCAAGCCACATTAACGGCTCATCCATGATTATCACCTTAGGATCCCAGAGTAATGCCTTAGCTATGGCAACCCTCCTTAACTGCCCCCCAGACAGCTCGAAGAATCTCTTGTTGAGTAGGTCCTCCAGCTTTAGGGCCACAACTATCTTCCTCAATACTTTCTCACCGAGCTTACCGTGGATAGCTGAAGCACTAGACCGCAGGTCCTCACCGACAACGTACTCTATGAAGTGGGTGTACGGGTTTTGGTTAACTACCTGTATATGTTTTCTTAACTCTCCTAGGCTAAGTTCCTCCAGTCTCCGCCCGGCTAGGTAGACCTCACCTCTCATCTCACCCCCGTAGACCCATATCCCAACACCTGTGAGAGCCCTTAACAAGGTGGTCTTTCCAGACCCGCTGGAGCCTACAATAAGGACTACCCTACCTGGAGAGACATCCAGGTTCACGCCCCTGAGAATCCAGGAGGAAGAACCTGGGTAGCGGAACCATAGATCCCTAGCAACTAAAACCATGTCCTCAGCTTTACCAGTTCCTCCTATTCTGATCACCTAGTTCTACGATCAGTACCTAAGACCTTTGAGACTACCCTGAAGGTCCCGAGTCCTATGATGGTGACATAGGAGGCTGCTATAGCATTGAATAACGCTACGTGCGGTAAAAGTGCTATAGTAGCGCTGAAGCTCTTTTCGTAGTTCCATCCGTATGTTAGGGATAGCCAGTAAGGAGATACTATTAAGTTGAGTATCGCCATGCTGGCAGCCCTGCTAGCGATGACCGGAGGTATGATTAGACTCATTCTATCTAACCTTCTATTATAGAGGAAAACTAGAGGAAGGAACGTAGTTAGCTCAGCTAATACCTTCATGGCCGCACCCACTATGTCAGCTCCCAACAATATCAAACCTACGAAGACTAATGGTAGGACAGTTACTGATGCCCTCAAGGAATATAGTGCTAGGACAGCTAGGGGGATCCCCACACCATCAAACTTTAGGAAAGGAGCTGGCGGGTACGGTAGTTTAAAGAAGTGTAGAACTATCGACAGAGCTAGTAGGACAGCACTCATAGCTAGCTCTAGTAGCTTCCCAGGACCTTGATAGGCTGACACGACCTGTTTACTCATGCCATCACCATGCCGTTCACTAAGAGCTTAGTGAAATAAGTTTAGGTGAGGAACCTCCTCGGGTAGTCTGAGGGATATATAAATAAATCTTCAACGAGAATTTAAGAACATACCCAAAACAGCGGAGGTCGCGGAAAGTACTCTATCTGCTTAGATTGGATCTGAAGGTAATGAAATTTCTCCTCACCTGCTCTACTACTACCTCAGGACTTACTGATTTTACCTCCGCTATCTTATTTACAAGGTCCTTCAGCATCTCAGGACCTAATGTAAGGCCTCTGTACTTATACGGTCCATCAGATTCTGTTAGGATGGCTTCCAACGGTGCTCTCCTCAATACCTCTTCATGTTTCTTCTGTATGATAACTGCTGGGTTTATGCCTATGAAGTACCCTTCAGCTACTATCTCGTTAAGTAGGTCGTGGGGGCCGGTATACCAGTGGAAGATAGCGGTAGGTATTCTGTAAGATTTGATTAAGTTGAACACCTCCCTCCAAGCACCAGCGGCATGGATATTCATCCCTAACTCATAGTCCCTAGCTATTTTTAGGAATCCCAGGAAGAGCTTCATCTGCGCGTCATAGGTCTCAGCTTGGAAGGCCCTATCTAGACCCACCTCTCCTAAGACCCTGACCCTCTCCTCAACGACCAGCTTCTCCACCCTAGGTAGAACCTCCTCCGGCAATGCCCTCTCAGCGTTCCATGGATGTACACCTACAGCTGGTACTACAAAGCTACACTTCCTACTAATCTCCAGGGTCTTAAAGCTCGAGTCCAGATCGTCAGAGACCGCAACCAGTAAATATCTCCCGTCACAGTACCTAACCCAGAAATCACCGTATTCATGTAGATGTATGTGGGAATCTACTAACTCCACTACGTAGACCACCCACTAAGCTTACTTCATCATAACTAAAAGTCCTACTCATACGATGTTAGATTAAAATCCTGGAGTCTTCTCTCAGCTAACTCCTTTAGAAGAGGTATGGAGCTTATTTTATCATTGTCTAGATGATCCCACAATATCCCCCTAGGCCTCCTCTTCTCACCTTCACACTTAACGGTCCTTGTCGGCGTGATTATATAGTCCACAGTGAAATCCCACGGCTCTAAATCTATGTGGAAATCAACTACCTGAACATCATGTACTGTAGTGACTATTGGTATATCTACCGATGCTTTCCCATACTCAACTAATATTCCGTACTCTAGCTCAGAATATCCCTCACCCTTCCCTAACCTCTCCCCGAATAAGCTCACAACAACGGATCCAGCAACGATAAGATCTACCTCGGGTAGTTCCTCCGGATGTGTTGCCCTGCCCAACCTAAAGGCACCTGATATTGTTGATGCCTCACCGTAAAGCCAGCTCGGTATCTTCCTCGGATCAAGCAAGAGGAACCCTCTAGATATCCTCGGCGTTGGCATTATGAGTAGCTTACCGGATCTCAGAACAAGTTCCCTAACCCTCCTCTGCGGAGAGTCTGGGTTAACCTTTACCACCTTCGCTCTCCCAAATAAATCGAGTGAGGCAAGTCTAGCGGCAGCTACCTCCGCACCAATGAAGTTAGGTATTCTACCGTGCGGCGGCCTCGGGAACGCCGCGATGTTCCTCTCTTCCATAAGATCCCAAATTCTACGTCTTAATTCCTCCCTGAATGATTTCTTATCTACCACCACATCACATCCCGTCCCTAAACAGTCAGTCTCTAGTTCTTTATGTGCGAGATCACCTAAAAACACTAATTTTGAAACACCTTAGTAGTTTATCCATCTAGTGTGGGTAGACCACAATAACAACAAAACACTTACTCACGGGATCTACTGGAAGACATAAAATGTTGAGTTGATCCATATATTTGGACTGGAGATGATGTACGACACTCTAGCGCTGCTATTTGGTCTTGTATCAGCTATCATCATATCTGCTAACACTACCCTCATTACACTCTCTTTATTAAGTAAATCCACACCTCTAGAGCCTCCAGCTAATAGCCCTAGTAGGCAACCTAATGTGACGATAGTTATACCTGCTTACAGGGAGGGGCAGAATATCAGGCATGTTCTTCAGTCGATTAAGGATGTAGACTACCCTAAGGACAAGCTAGAAGTGGTTATAGTGGGTGAGGAGGGAGATTTTGAGACGTACAGTGAGGTAATAAAGATCTGTGAGGTCGTTGAAGGCGGGCTAGATTGTGGAGGAGTGAGGGGCATATACCTAGTTAACTACTCAGGTACTCGCGGTAAGCCAGCAGCCCTAAACTTCGCTCTGAGATTCGTTAAGTCCGAGATAGTAGCTTTCTTCGATGCGGAGGACACTGTACATAGAGATCACATAGCTGTAGCTGTCAGCTTACTAGAGGATGACTCCGTATCAGCTGTCCAATTCGTCCGTGAAGTTGCTCCTGGATTCGGGAATGTAAGTGAGGCACAGAGAGCTGATTACTGGCTATACTACAGGGTGATTCTCCCGTATATTATGCGTAAGACATGGCTACCTGAGATATGCGGCTCCGCGTTCTTTACTCGTCTAAGTTACTTGAACAGTGTTGGATGGTTCAATCAGAGATCACCTGCTGAGGACCTTGACCTCACATATAGATTTGGGGCTAGAGGGTGGAGAGTGGTGGTAGCTACACCACCCTCTATTACGAGACCGATTACGAGGACGTCTAGCCTAATTAAGCAGAGAGCTCGCTGGATTCGAGGTGGTATCCTAGCTATCCCGCAAGGACTGAAAGCACTGCCGAGGTCGGTCCCTCTCCTCCTGTTGACTGGTATAATGCCTATATCCTCGGTAACATCCACCTTAACACTGGTCTTCGGTTTACTATCGGTTTTAGCTGGGGCTGAACAGAACGCCTTAACGGCTTTCCTCATACTCATTCTAGCTTCTTCTGCTGGAGCTCTACCCCTGGCTCTACTAGTAGAAAATAGAGAGAAGATCTTCAAGTACTTAGTGCTTATGTCTGCCATATACTTCCTAGCTAGCTGGAGAGCTATAATCGAGCTCATCATATCCCCCCACAGTTGGAATAAGTCTGAGGATAAGGGATAACTTAGTTACTCGACTGCTTCATACGGTGAGCTAATATCAGACAGTTGATGTACCCAAGACCTTCAAAAGTAGGTGGTGCCGACTTACCTTAGGTATCGTGTACAATTAGCAGTAGTATGTACTGGGTAGGAACATTTTTATCTTATGCTTCTCCTATGACTTGGTGGAGTCGGTTGAACCCTAGGATCGAGGAATTCAGGAAGTTATATGAACAAGCACTGATAGGTGCTGGTAAGGAAGCTATAGAGGCTCAACACGCTAGAGGTAAGTTAACTGCCCGTGAGAGAGTAGAGCTCTTAGTGGATCCCGGGAGCTTCCTTGAGATAGATATGTTCGTTAGGCATAGGGCAACCGAGTTCGGTATGGATAAGAGGTGGGTGTGGGGAGATGCTGTCGTAACCGGCTTAGCGAAGATAGATGGTAGGCGAGCCGTCGTTATAGCACAGGACTTCACCTTCATGGGTGGCTCACTAGGTGAGATGCATGCTGCTAAGATAGTTAAGGCGATGCAGTTCGCTCTAAGTCAGGGAGTACCTATAGTATTCCTAAACGACTCTGGTGGTGCTAGGATCCAGGAAGGTGTCGACTCTCTGAGGGGGTACGGGGACATATTCTATATGAATGTCATGGCTTCAGGGGTGGTGCCTCAGATAGCTGCCATCATGGGGCCCTGTGCTGGAGGCGCTGTCTACTCACCAGCACTCATGGACTTCATAGTTATGGTCAAGAAGACCTCGTTCATGTTCATAACCGGCCCGAGAGTAGTTAAAGCTGCTATCGGGGAGACTGTGGACGAGCAACAACTTGGAGGACCTGAGGTACATGCCACTAAGTCCGGCCAGGCTGACTTCCTAGCTGAGGACGATAAGGACGCTGTAGGTATAATCAGGAAGCTACTCTCATACCTACCCAGCAACAACATGGAGGATCCCCCGGTTATTAGGGTCGGTGACCCACCTGATAGGAGTGCTCCGGAGCTGGATGATGTAGTACCAGAGGATCCGAACGCTCCGTACGACATGTATAAGATTATAAATGCTGTACTAGATGTAGGGTCGTTCTTCGAGGTCAAGTCTCTATGGGCTAGAAACGCTATAACCGGCTTCGGCAGGCTAGATGGGAGAACTGTGTGTGTAGTGGCTAACCAACCCAACTACATGGCTGGTGTCCTAGATATAGATTCCTCCGATAAGATAGCGGAGCATGTCAGGTTCTGCGACTCCTTTAACATACCTATACTAACATTCGTGGACGTTCCGGGCTATATGCCCGGTACTAGACAGGAACATGGTGGGATAATAAGGCACGGAGCTAAGGTGCTGTACGCATATAGTGAGGCAACAGTTCCTAAGTTAACAGTGATAGTGAGGAAGGCATACGGAGGAGCCTACATCGCGATGGGCTCGAAACACCTCGGAGCTGACTTCGTAGCTGCCTGGCCAACAGCTGAGATAGCGGTAATGGGACCGGAGGGGGCTGCTGAGATCATATGGAGAAGGGAGTTGGAGGCAGTTAAAGACCCGCAGGAGAGGGCTAAGCTCCTAGCTAAATTCACTGAGGAATATAGAAACAAGTTCGCTAACCCGTATGTAGCAGCTAGTCGAGGCTATATAGATGCCGTAATTCAGCCCAGCGACACGAGGCGAGTACTAGCGAAAGCCCTCGACGCCTTATCTACGAAGAGAGAGGTCAGGATATGGGTACCACCAAAGAAACACGGATTAATACCTGTATAACAGAGACACCTAGGAGCAAGTAATAAGGTTTCTATGAGTCTAGTAAAGTAAGGAGTTTTTCTTGGCGTGTTTTGCTGACCTTTATTGTAGCAAGCACTATACCAGGCTCTGTCCCTACCTAAGACATGCTCAGTAAGTACCGCTAAAATTCGGTCGAATATCTTTTCTATGTTCTCTGCTAACAGCTACACAGCATATCATACCTGAAAGCCCTATCCTTTAGAACGGAAGGGGGTTAGTTTCCTTTAGTACCTGTTAAGCCCCTGTAGGCGAACCCAACCTTATAGCTCCTAGGTCTTAGTACCGCCACCATCTTCTCGAAGATCTTTTCGGGGTTTGCGTCTCCGGTTACTAAAATATCGAGGGTAGCATACCTATACTCTACCCAGGTATGTATGACCATGTGGGCACCTTCTAAAAGGACTATCACTGAGACACCTCCCTTCTTCCCCCCGAAACTCCAGGACTTCACTTCTACAGGCTCCAGTCCCTCCTCCTTCAGTGCGCGGACTACGGCTGATACAAGTAGTTCCTCGTCCTCAAGTAGCTTAGGCTCTATATCGTAGAGATTAGCATATACGTGCTTACCAATAGGTGGAGAGCTGGTCTGCAGCTCCCTGCCCGGTCCCATAGCACTACACACTCCAGATACTACTCCCCGGTTTTAAGCTTTCTAAGGTGGTAAGCCTTGAAGTTATTTAACGAGATCTCCTTGGGTGGTACTTAGCTAAGGCCTCGGCTAGGAGCTCAGCCCTGCAGCTTGGGCATAAATCTAGTGAAGCCTTAACCGGGTAGGCTCTCTCACTCACATTCCTCACTTCTTCTTCAGCTCCTACAGGTCCTCCACACCGTGAACATCTAGAGACTCTATGAATAACCCTGTACTTCAGGTCCTCCAAGCTCTTAGAGGCATGCTCGAAGTTCTTAGTTATGGTGATGGCCTCTTTAGGGCATACATCAGCACATCTACCGCAGAAAATACATCTACCGATGAAATACTCTATGACGATTCTATCACCTTCAACTTTAGTCGTTAGAGAGTTAGGTGGGCAGGCTAGGGCGCAGGCACCGCAGCCCCAGCACATAGCTGGATCTATCTCTATAGTACCTCGGAAGTACTCCGTTACGAGGCTTCCCTCCGCAGGGTACTTCCTAGTGACTCTACCCACCTTAGCAGCTACTCTAAGCAGTTTAACGTAGGACACCTTACCCACCAGCGAGATCTGTTAGTTTGAGTCTAACACATCTACCGCTAACCCTATCATACACTACTACTCTATCTGTGCATGAGAAGCATGGGTCTATGCTTGCTATAGTTAGTGGTGCATCTGCTAGTGGGGTACCTCTAAGCATGGCTCTCAAAGCCGGTATGTTCTGGTACGTAGGAGCTCTAACCCTCCACCTATAGGGCCTCCCAACACCCGTAATTATGAAGTGCACGTCCTCACCCCTAGGAGCCTCAATAGCAGCAACGGCTTTCTTAAGTGGTGGTATCTCGCGGGATTCAGCCCTAACCGGGCCTTCTGGTATTTTATCTAGTAGTTGCCTAACTATCTCTATACTCTCGAATACCTCGTCAACTCTAACTAGAATTCTAGCTAGGTTATCTCCCTCGGTGTATAGGGGTACCCTAAACGAAACCTCACTATATGCGAGGTACGGGTAATCCTTCCTAACATCCCTATAGAGACCTGAAGCCCTAGCGACAGGGCCTACAACACTTAAAGCCCTGGCATCAGACCTAGGTAGCACCCCAGTACCTGAAGCTCTAGATTTGATCTGGGGAACTGAAAGCAGTATCTTTAAGAACTCTGTGAATTCCTCCTTAATGACCTTCAGGTAATTAAGGGTCTTAGCTATCCTATCTCTATCTAGGTCAAATCTGATCCCTCCAACGGTGTTTACCCCGTAGGTCTTTCTAGAACCACTGAGTATCTCAGCTACCACCATAGCCTTCTCCCTAATCCTCCATGTATGCATGAAGCCAGCATCATAACCAAGTATGTGTGCTACCACCCCTAACCATAGGAGGTGACTATGTATTCTCTCAATCTCAAGGAGCACGCTCCTCACGTACATAGCTCTTTCAGGAACCTCGATCCCAGCAGCTTTCTCAAGTGCTAACGCGTAACAACATGAGTGTACGAAGCCACATATACCGCATATCCTCTCGGCCAGGTAGAATATATCCTCGTAGGTCACTCTACGGGATTCAGCTAGCTTCTCAATACCTCTATGGACGTGGAACCCTCTGTAAACAATGTCCTCAACAGTTTCCCCCTTACCGTAGATCTCGAAGTACTCAGGCTCGTGGAGAGCTGGGTGGTATGGCCCTAGGGGAAGCCCTACCTCCTTATTTGTCTCAGGTCGTGGTAACTGCTTCGGTGGTGGCCTACTATCGTAGCTGAAGTCCTTACGTAAAGGATAGATCCCTTCAGGCCAGTCCTCTGGTAGAACTAACCTCTTAACAGGTCTGTAGGTAAACTCTATACCTACCATATCCCTAGCCTCAAGCTCACACCAATCAGCTGCCGGGACCTCAGTAACTATCGATGGAACTGACGGGTGTAGCTTAGGTATGTCCACCCTTAAAACGACGTTTAAGCCGAGCTCGTCGAAGCTGAAGATATGGTAAAGAGCTAGGTAGCCCCTTATCTGGATCTCGTCACTCCCAACACAAGTTCTGAAGTAGGCTCCGAGGTTGTAGAGTGATTTAGCTACATCTCTAAGCACGTCACGCTTCACAGTAACAAATAGAGTATCTCTTTCAATACCCTCAATAATAGCCCCTAACCGAGAGAGCTCCTCAATCACAGCCTCCCTAGTGGTACCTGAGGACACTGACAACGCCTCACAGGGAACGAACTACTAGAAACAGCATAGCTATGGTGAACAGTGTCCCAACAAGTAGTGATATCGTTAGGAGTGAGCTACTCAGCGATCTCTGTAAGAGTTGAAGAAGTTCTGTAAGTCTAAAGACTCTTCTATATGTTAGAAGCTCAGCTCTCGAGGAACTTTCTACGATATGTTGTAGTAAGCCTTTTTTACCTACTGTCCGAAGCTCTACTACTCCCTCAGTTCCTGTAAGAGCTCCCTCTAATTTCTCGGTTATAGTTTCGGTATACACTGGTACTAAGGTAACTTCATCCATAAGCTTAACGTGGACCCTACTATGCATAGCTTCAACATATGCTGGTATTAGGGTAACTCCGTCCATAAGCTTAGAGTAGATTCTATTATAAGTTTCTTCAAGGTATTGAGAACTCTTAAGTATTATCGCTATAAGCCTGGCTGGTAGCTTCAACTCCCTAAGGCTTTTCTCTACATATAGCGAGAGCTTGTAGAGGTAGTTAAGCGTGACGTGAATAGCCATAACTTCAACCATTTCATTGCGGTTACCTTTACCTAGATCTTGCTAGAACTATCTTCGTTTCCCCAACATTTACTTCTACAATCTTGCAGTTCTCTACGACCTTCGTTTCCCCAATAACATTTCTAAGTAGGACCCTATCCCCATCAGCCTTAGCGTAGATAACTTCATCGAAGACGAGGTTCCCATCTAGAAATACCTTATACTCACACATACTAGCACCAAATTTAAGTGGATACGTTTCTTTATATGCTTTAAGTAGCTTTAGTTTAGTGGATTTAGGTTTGAAGAGAGGTTTCAAGGTAGCTGTGTGCGGTAAGGGAGGTGTTGGTAAGACACTAATAGCAGGTACGTTAGCTAGGCTGTTAGCTAGAAGAGGATTTAAGGTCCTAGCTATAGACGTAGATTCAAACCCTAATCTCCACAGCACCCTAGGTATAGCTATAGAGACCCCCCTAAAGCCTCTAGCTTATAACGAGGAGCTGGTCGAGGAGAGAACAGGAGCTAGACCAGGTGGCTGGGGGCTTTTCTTCTCACTTAACCCTAGGGTAGACGACATACCAGACAAGTTCTCTCTAGTAAGCCCTGAGGGGGTAAGGCTCTTAGTTGTCGGGATGCCTAAGGCAGGATTGGGCTGCTTATGCCCTCAGAACGCCTTAGTTAAGTCCCTAGTAGACCACATAGTACTAGCTAGGAACGAGGTAGTAGTGCTAGATATGGAGGCAGGTCTTGAACACTTCGGCCGAGGAACTGCTAAGGGGGTAGACTACCTACTCATCGTCATGGAGCCTACCATCAAGTCCCTCGAAACTGCTAGGAGGAGCATTACCCTAGTTAGGGAGCTAGGTATAGGCAGAGTTTGGGGGATTCTAAATAAAGTGAGGAGTGATGAGGAGGTAGAATTCATCAACAGGAAGTCCCGGGATCTTGGAATAGACATAGTGTCTACAATACCCTACGATGATAACGTAGTTACAGCTGAGATGGCTGGAGTATCTATTTTAGACTACGATAGTAACTCCCCATTCGTTTCAGCAGTAAGCAGACTCTGCGATATCTTATTGAAGGACTGGTACGGGGATGTCCCCTACTAGCTAGGTATATCAGAGCCCAGAGTTCTGGGTTTTCAAGTACGCCTACTAGGTTACTTAGATGGTACTACCTACCCACTACTAAGGTGTAATAGATCCTGTTTAGTAAGTACATTTTCACTAGTAGCTACTTAGGAGTAGATCGACTAGGAGCTATACCTCTAAACAGCTAGAAGTTGTCCCAGCTGATTTAGACTGTTACAGTCTAAATCACTCGGGAGGAATCTAAATAAGATTGAGATTAGCTAACTACCAGAAACTAATTGGGATAGGGCCTATTTTAATATATTTAGAGAAAACGAGGGTAGAGGTGGCTTATTTCTGATGCTGGAATGTCGTGTAGTTAGGCTTCTCTAATAGATGCTTTAACCTCTACTTCTACTAGTATCTCTAGGTGGTCTAGTTAGTGGAGTTACATGGAGTAGTAATAGCGATAGCTCTTACATTTACTTTAAATATGATTATTTATAGGTTACGTCATGTACATAGACTTAAAGCTTACGGTCCAATACTACATCTAATAAATAAATCAGGTCATATATGGGAGATTCCTCTTGGTTTAGTCCCGGAATATGAAAGAGAGAAGCTCCTAGAAAAGCTACAGGAAATACCGCAAAGAAAGGTTAGGAAGACAACATCATATAGTGCGATAGGAATAACCATTGAAGCAGTGGTGACTTTCATTATGCTTCTAATCATATTTTCATTCCTTTTTAGCTACTGTAGACCTAGCTAAGCTTGTTACGTATAAAGTAGAGCTAGCTGATTTTACGGGGCTCGAATCTAGGCAAATCCCCGTAGCTGTTACAGCTTAAGGTTCTGTAACAATTACTTTGTATATAGCAGTAGGTTCTGAAGCTCCTTTAGGTAGTAGTACACTTAGCCCATCTAAAGCTCTACCTCTGTTAGTAGTTCTAGGAGTAGCTACTCCTAGAACTCTACAGATCTCCTAAGCTTCTACTCCACCTAGGTGGCCTGCTTCTTAGTTAGTGAAATACTACTCCTGGGAATTTACCCAAGTCCTTAAGCTAGGAATAGGGTAGAACCTCCTAGAGGTCTACCCCGCCTCCCACTCCTTAGTAGTACTACTGGTAGTATAGGAGTAAGGGCAGTATTATCTAGGCCCTACACCTAACTAGTCCTAGACTAGCTATTGCTACTAATGAAGGAAGCCCTAAATAGTTGGAGTAAAAACCTAGAAACGTCCTATCTGAAGGGTTGGGTTCTAGTTAGCGAGGATAAAGAAAAATATGGGTTTTAGCTTGATTTCTGATGCTATGCTGGTAATCCTAGAGCTCTTCTCTTACGGTCTATGTGGTCCAGCATTATCTCTGCTGCTTTCTTGGGGTCCGGCTCCACTACGAACCTCGCACCCACCAGCTTCTCGACGTCCTCGGTGAGTAGCTTAGTTACGAGTTCGCTACCTAGTACGGGAGGTATTACGCCTAGGTGTACGTTAACTCCCTGGGTTACGAACCACGTACCTATAGATACGGCTTTACTGCTCATAGCTTCTGGAGCTGAGCCGAAGACTGGGAGATCCGATATGTCTACTCCTAGAGCTTCAGCTACAGCGTTTAGAGCTACCAGTATTCTTGAGTTATCGACGCAGCTACCCATGTGGAGGCATGGAGGTATCTTCAGGGCCTCCAGCACCTTCCTAAGTCTACCACCAGCTAGTGCCTGAGCTTCGAGACTCATTAACCCAGCTTTTGCTGCTGCTATAGCCCAGCAACCCGTACCTACTACTAACACGTCGTTAGCTATTAACTCCTTAGCTAGCTCTACATGCCCTCTGTCTTGAGGTACCTTCGGATTGTTGCAACCGACTATGCCGACAATACCTCTAATATCTCCTCTCTTTATAGCTTCGATTAGAGGTGCTAGGGACCCTCCAAGAGCCTCAACTATGGCCTCCACCGAGAACCCTGCGATGAGCTTCGACTTTATATCAGGTATGAACACCCTCTCTCTAGCTCTCCTCGGGAAGTTCTCCACAGCTGTCCGAACTATTTCCCAAGCTACTTCATCAGCTCTCCCAGCTTTCCACTCTATGTGGATAGCTCCGGGTATTCTAGCTATAGGCATTGTAGTTACTAGTTTTGTGTGGAAGCACCTAGCAACATCAGCTAGTGCTGGCATAACACACTGGTAGTCAGCAACCATAGCCTCGACAGCACCGGTAGCTAGAGCGAGCTCCTGGTGTAGGAGGTTCCCAGCTGAAGGTATCCCTAACCTCATTAGGACTTCGTTAGCAGTACAACATATACCGCATACGTTTATGCCCTTAGCTCCAACATCCTTCGCTAACTTCAGAGCATCCTCGGATCTAGCTACCTCAACTACCTTCGTCGAGAGCAGGGGGTTATGGCCATGAACTACTATGTTAACCTCATCATGCTTAAGGACACCTAGATTAGCATAGCTCTCTACAGGTCTGGGTGTCCCGAACATAGCGTCCTGAAGCTCTGTCGCAGTTAGCATAGCGTAGCAGTCAGCTAGAGCTGTCCTAAGCCCGTGGGCTAGTAGGCTTCTGTAGTCAGCATCAACACCCACATGTATCCTGTGGAGAGCTTCGAAAGCCTCACGCCATATAGACCTCGGTACTATCCCCAACCTCTCGAAGATTCTTCTCCTACTCTCTATGGAGTATGCTCTGAAAACGTTCAAAGGCTCTTCAGTAGTCCTCGTAAAGTCCTCCTCAATCTTTTTAACTACCTCTACAGCTAGGTCCAGCACAGATCTTGTCTCAGCGTCAGGTATACCAAGTCTCTTCGCTATAGATCTAAGCTTCCTCTCGTCAGCAATCCTATAGGGGTACGGTCTACCCTCCAGAGAGTGCTCAACAGCACCCTTAAATGTCTCAAGTACATGGAACGCGTGTTCCCCGTGGGCCGCCTCACCGTTAGCTATGTGGAAGAGGACCCTCCTAGCAACCATAGTGTTAGCATCAGCACCACATATACCCCTAGATGGCCCCACCCCGTAGGGGTCTATCCTACATGGTCCCATCATACAGAACCAGCAGCAAAGCCCGAGAGACCCGAACCCGCACTGAGGTTGCTGTTTCTCATACCTGTGGTATACCGTCTCTATACCTAGCTCCTCAGCTCTCCTAATCATGATCTGAGCTGCTTTATCTACGGTTTTCTCCTCCGGTTTCCTAATGGGAGTTACACCCATGTTCCTCACCACCTGAGGGAGGTATGTACAAAACCGCGTCAGACCCTGAAGTCCCGGTAAGACCTGTCGCGAACTCCTTAGCTTTCCTCTTACGAAGCTCGTATAGAGCTTCCTCAACCCTACCGTACCTAAGGGCTCCTGTAGGGCATGCCTCAACGCATGCTGGTGTGAGACCTTTCCGAACCCTGTCTACACAGAAATCACACTTAGCAATGACCTTCTTACCTAGGTCTAGGGATATGGCCCCGTATGGGCAGGCCAGTATACAGCCCTTACAACCTATGCAGAGATCCTCACGTAGGAGGACAGGTCCCTCCGCGACTTTATAGAGAGCTTCTGTAGGGCATACCTCAACACACGGAGGCTTCTCGCAGTGCATACAACGTATAGGGACATTATAACCTAATGCTGGTACCACTCTTATCCTAGATATCGGTGTCGGGACCTCGTAGGGAGCTGTGTAGGTAGTCTTAGTTAGAGAGTGTTCTGTAGCACACGCAAAGTAGCAAGATAGACAACCAAGACATCTTTCTATGTCGACGTATATGATAAGACCATCAGGCAAAGTCTCTACCTGGAAGAAATAATTTGGGGGTTTATATACCTCGCTTTTACTTACCTTAAAATAACGCTCAAGTTCTCAGGCATTTCTAATTGAAATACGTTTAGTCATCGAATATAGAGCAACTGCTATGACTGCCTGTGGGGGAGCATCTGCTGGTAGTTCAGGTATGCCCACAGGATCGGCTGGGATATCCCCCTTTGCATGCTCGTCTCCTGCGATCACTAGGGCGTACTTCGCGTCCTTAAACTCTATATCGTCAAGTCTCCTACCACTTGTGGTTCCCGGAACTAACAGGAGGATCTCATCAAACTTGAAGTGTTCTAGTACTTCTCTCGCCGTGGGTAGCACGACGAGTGATTTACCGTGTTTTAAGGCTATTCTATAAGCTTCCGGTACACCGGACTGTGAAGCCATTCCCGAGGCTCTAACAACTATGAATAGATCTACCTTAACCCCGCTAAACCCGTATGCTATCTTCACGGACTCTACTAGTCTGTGTGGTGATGTAACACCTGAGAGGATTATTGTTACCGACATACCCAGCCCCCAGTAAGTGCCGTAGTGGCTATTTTCACTACGTTACCACACCATATAGCCGAAGAGCTCCCTCTTACCCTGACCCCTAGCGGACATGTACCTCTCGAGAGCTAGTAGGAAATCCTCCATACCTACCTTCTCCGACCCCCTCCTTATAGCGTTGTAGCCTGCCTCAGTGCATATAGCCTTAATGTCAGCACCACAAAGCCCTTCAGACATCTTCGCTAGTTTAAGTAGATCTACGTCATCTGCTAGAGCCATTCGAGATGTGTGGACTTTGAATATCTCGTACCTACCTCTCTCGTCTGGGGGTGGTACGCTGATTAATCTATCGAACCTACCGGGCCTTAGAAGTGCCGGGTCTATGATGTCGATCCTATTTGTTGCCGCCATTATCTTGACCTTATCTAGAGGGTCGAACCCGTCGATCTCCACTAGTAGCTGAGATAGTGTTCTGTGGATCTCCCGCTCACCTGATGTCCCTACATCCACCCTCTTAGCCCCTATAGCATCAAGTTCATCTATAAACACTATTGCCGGTGCTTTACGCCTAGCTAGTCTGAACACCTCCCTAACTATCCTAGCTCCCTCACCAACAAACTTCTGAGCAAGCTCAGACGCAGCTAGTCTAATGAAGGTTGCGTTGACCTCCCCGGCTACGGCTTTCGCTAATAATGTCTTACCGCAGCCAGGTGGTCCGTACAGTAAAACACCTTTAGGAGGTTCTATACCTATCCTAGAGAAAAGCTCCGGATTCTTAAGCGGTATCTCTACTACCTCACGTAACTCCCTGATCTGCTCGTGGAGTCCTCCAACGTCGCTGAACCTCACTCTAGGCCTCTCATCTACCTCCATAGCCTTCACGTAGTAGTCCTCAGATATCGGTAGTACCTCGACAATCGCGGAACCCCTCTGATTTAGAGCTACGTGAACACCCGGCTTCAGCTTAGAGACATCTACGAACCCACTAACCTGGACAACCAACGTCGGACCAGTACTACTCTTAACTACAGCCCTCCCATCCTCCAGGACCTCCACGACAACGGCCTCAACGAGGGGGGACGACATTAACTTATCTATCTCACTCTTATAGTAGTTCAACTCCCTCCTCAAGAACTCTATCTCAGCCTCAAGTTGCTGGACTCTTTCCTCTAGGTGCCTAACGTACTCAAAGATATTGCTCTTCTTATCGCTACCTACATAACTCAGAGTTTTCCACCTCTGCTATACTGACTACACAACTAATTTATAAAGATGGAGATACCCTACCTAATTACATCAACTCATGGATACCTAAAGAGATGGGTAATTTTAACTAGCTCGCTTTATTCCTATCGTAACGTTGAAGCCTTCTACATCCCATGTCTTAGTGTAGTAACCATCACCTATCCTCCCTAGAGATAGCTTTACAGCCCTAACCTCCTTCAAGATGTAGCTACTTAGTTCATTAACAGCTCTCCTAATGTCCTCTGAGTCTGCCTCCACGAACATCTCGATAAAGTCTGATACGTTTAGGTTCAGCTCCTTCCTCATTACCTGAGCCCTCCTCACGATCTCCCTTGCTAGAGCCTCCATATACAGAGCCTCATCTATGCGGTTAGGTAGGCACACAGTAACACCTCCCTCTTCCACGTACTCGTAACCTTTCTCGGTGCAGGTCGATATGTCCCTAGCTACCAGGACACTCTTAACATTAGATAACCTGCTGATAACGTCACCTAAGTACTCAACGAGCTTCAAGACATCCTCCTGTGCTACTATTACAGCCTCACGTAGCGGCCACCTTATCTTAATCCCTAGCCTGTTCCTGAGGGATGCTGCTAACTCAACCACCTTTAACGCTAACTTAAAGCCCTCCTCGAGCTGTGTATCTATCATGCTCTCATCCGGCTCCTCCACCGTGGTTAGGTGAACACTCTCAGACTCCTCAGGCTCGAAGTACTTTATGAAGTTCAGCCAGAGCGCCTCCATGAGGTGTGGAACAGCTGGAGCAAACACCTTAACCAACCGCTTGAGAACGTAGTACAGAACTGCGTAGACTACGAACCTATCGTCGCTCTCCTCACTCCAGACCCTAGGCCTCACTAACTTAAGGTATGTCCTACTTAAGTCCTCAACTGTGAAGTCTATCATGGTCTGGACAGCCTTGTTTATCTCGTATCCTTCCATGAACTTGTTGAAGTCTCTCATAACGCTGTTAATCCTAGACAGTACCCACCTATCCTCTACTGATAACCTCCCCATATACCTGGAAAGTTCGTGCTGCTTCGGGGAGAACTTATCTAAGTCCATATACATACCTGCGAACCTGAAGACGTTCCAGACTATGTTTAGTATGCTGGTTGAAACCTTCCTAACCTCGTCGGGGTCGAACATGAAGGAGTCTCCGGGAGGGTACCGGAACAGTAAGTAGAGTCTGAGAGTGTCAGCCCCGTACCTCTTAAGAGCATCCTCAGCGTAGACGACGTTCCCAAGGTGCTTAGACATCTTCCTACCGTACTTGTCGAGGACATGTCCCTGTATTAGGATCTGCCTGTATGGTGCTACACCCCTATCTATCACTGAAGTAGCTAGTAGTGAGTAGAACCACCCTCTAGTCTGGTCGATGGCCTCAGTTATGAATGAGTAGGGGAAGACCTTACTGAAGAGTTCCCTATTCCTTAATCCGTCAACGGAAGCTATCCACGCAACACCACTATCTATCCACACATCAACAACGAAAGGCTCTCTAACCCACTTACTACAGTCAGGTGTTGAGAGCTCTACCTGGTCGATCCAGGGTCTATGAACCAGCTTATCGTCATCAACATCCGGAACCTTCACCGCGAGCTTCTTAAGCTCCTCAATACTACCTACTACTAGGATCTTACTGGGGTCATCTACACATCTCCATATAGGTAGTGGGGTCCCCCATATTCTAGACCTAGATATTGTCCAGTCCTTAACGTTAGCTAGCCAGGACTCGAACCTATTGCGATGTACCTTAGGGAACACCTCAACAGAATTGAGAGCCTCGATGAGCTCGTTCCTCAATCGACTCATAGCTATGAACCACTGCCTATCTGCTCTGTATATTAGCGGGGTACCACACCTCCAGCAGTGGGGATACCTATGCACTATCTTCCCTACTTTCACTAGTAGACCCTTCTTCCTCAGTATCTCGACAGCTAGTTCGGAGGCTTCACCTACGGTAAGACCTTGAAACACCCCGGACGAGTCATCGAATGTACCGTCGATTCTGACAGTGCTGGTTACAGGCAGACCATATCTAACTCCGAGCTCGTAGTCCTCAGGTCCGTGACCCGGCGCTATGTGTACGAGTCCTGTCCCCTCCTCGAGACTCACGAACTCGGCATCTACAACGTAGTGGCTGTTCGAATGGTTCCTATGGATCGGTACCTCCTCACCTAGAGGATGGTCGTAGCTTAAGCCCCGGAGCTCAGATCCTTTCCTAACCTCTACGCACCTCCATGTCCTCAGCCCGAGCTCGCTAGCCACTCTCTCTACGAGTCCCCTAGCTATGTACCACCTCTCACCACCGACATCAATGAGACAGTACTCTGCCTCTGGGTGTACCGCAACAGCCTCGTTATCTATCAGGGTCCACGGGGTCGTCGTCCATATTAGTAGGTACTCCCCTTCTCTACCACGGATCTTAAACTTTACGTAGACAGATGGTGACTCCTTCTCCTCATACCCCATATCGACCTCCGCATCACTGAGGGCTGTCTCACATCTCGGGCAGAACGGGAGCACTCTATGCCCCTCATATAGAAGTCCCCTCTCCCAAGCTCTCTTCACTATGTACCACACGTACTCTAAATACCTACTCTTCCTGGTCTCGTAGGCGTTCTCTAGGTCAAGCCACAGCCCTATATACTCTGTCGCGTAGAGCCTCCAGAAGGTAAGGTAGTAGTCGACGAGTTTGTTACATTCCTCAACAAATCTCTCCAGACCTATCCTCTCAGTTATCTCGCGCTTAGTCTTAACACCAAGCTTTTTCTCGACCTCTACCTCTACAGGGAGTCCCTGCTCATCCCAACCTCCCTGAGCCCACACATCGTAACCTCTAAGCCTGTAGTACCTCAATACGAAGTCCTTGTAAACCCTCCCCCTAAGGTGCCCAGTATGAGGATAACCGTTCGCTGTTGGGGGACCCTCAAGGAAGCTGAAGATGGGTCTCCCCGTCTGAGTACGCCACTTCAAAGGTATGTCTCTCTCCTTCCAGTACCTCCTCACTTCATCCTCAATCTTCTTTATCTCCAGTGGAGGCAAATCAATAGCAGACCCCCACTGTGTCAGTAGCTTAGGCTTATAAGTCTAACCTCTTCCCTGCTTTAAAGGACAGAGTTTTCAGTGAATCTGTTCTCTTTTCGAGAATACTCCCATCCGCCTAGGAACCTCTTATCAGCTACAATATATTACAATATATTGCTAGGCTCCCATATACTTCCTCAGAGTATCTGTTGCGCTGATAGCGGTATCTCACTGTTAAATTTCTCTAACACTATTCATGAACTATTCTAGTACTTACGGACACTATTTCTAACTATAAGAGAATTCCTATCATAACTTGATGGTTCTACAGACCTTTTCTAGATCTTTCCTGTACTTTAAAACTATAAGCTCTAATTCCTCCTTTATACTGTCATCACTACCTCCTCTTAGAATAGCTGTAATAACCTTACTGTATATCTCCCCCTCAGATAACACTCTCCTAAGGTGGTATAGGGCTAAATCTACTCCCCCAAAGAACTGCTTTAATACTCCTGCGAGTATCGTGGGTTTAATCATGAGGGAAGTATGAGGATCTAACCCTAAGGGCCGGAGCTTCATGTTAAGCAGTGCTGAGAACCCAGGAAAGTGCCTCTCTATGTTCTCGACTAAAGAAAATGAGGTGCAGTACATAAGCATATTAATAATGTTAGCTTCATTTAACAGCTTTCTCCCATCCCGCGACACCTTCGCATGAGCAGTACTAGCTGGTAATACCATTAAACACCCAATGACCTATAGCTTATTAGGATATATCCTACATCAACAAATCAAATGTTACCTACCTGTGATTCAGGCTAAACATCCCCTACTGCTACTTATCACTCTCCACAATAGTGATCCAAGTTGCTAAATAATTCTCTGAAATAAGTCTTTAAAAACCCTGATATCCCCCTGCCCTAAAGGGCAGTTTTGGAGACCCCCTACTTGAGGACAGATGAGGTGTTCAGGGAACCTCCATCCATACATGTGCTACGGTTGTTACCTATGTGCTCATCTAAGTAGGGCAATCACTGCTTGATTCACTATATCTATTAACCACGTATACGAGGGTGCCTGAAGTGGAAATCTATCTTGGGTAGGTTTATATTTACTGTCGTAATAATTTACCGGTAGGTTTAAAGTGGTAGCTGACCTTAAGCTGTTAATGCCGGCAAACCCTGTATTTGAGGTCTTAACCGCAGTAATCCTCCTCTTTTACGTGCTGGGGGTGTTGTTCTTCACTAAGTATGTATATATTTTCTTGAGGAAGAGGGGGCTGGAAGATAACGTCGTTGTTTACTATAATCGCAAGATAATACATATCCTAGCCGGTGGTGTGGTTGCTCTCATAGTTCCCTACCTTTTTAGCTCACCTCTAATCCCCACAGCCTTCGCGCTATCTCTAGCTATAGTAACATACATCCCCCACAAGATCGGGAAGATACTTTACTGGTTTCAGGTAAAAGACAACATGTACGAGGTGAACTTCTGCATAGCTTGGGCGCTTGCCCTACTAATCCTCTGGCTAGTATTCGGTAGCCCTATATACGCTATTATACCCATATCCTTCATGTCCTTCGGAGACGCTGTTACGGGCATCATACGGAATACTGTCTACAGGAGGAGGACGAAGTCATGGCTAGGAAATCTCGGCATGTTCTTAGTTACCTTCCCGATAGGTGTTTACTATGCTGGGCATGTAGGACTTATCGCTGCGATTGTTGCCAGCATAGTTGAGCACTATGAAATACCTCCGCTAATAGACGATAACGTCTTAATAACAACAACATCTCTGTTTGTCTTGGTAGCTAGCAAGACGTTCGGCCTACTCTAACCAGTTATGTACGCTATAATCTGGGAAGCAGCCTTCAGGCAGTCCATCACGTTATCCTCAGAAAGCTCCGAGAACTCGCTAACAGATCTAAACACACTTATCTGGACGCTCGCTAGGTTACCGTTCTTCTCATGAACAACAGTCAGAACTATGTCAAGCTTCCTCATCGAGACTATGTACTTCCCCTTGAAAGTCCTGACGTAGTACCACCCAGCATCGTAGCTTCCTCCCTCTAAGATCTCAACCCCACCGATTTTCAGGTTCTTCATGACATTACTATAAGGAGCCGAAATAGTTACACGTGCCTTAACTATGTACTCCAACTTAACCACCTCAACTAAGTTAGCTATCTCCCGCAATATTTCTCGAGTTACTCTAGTAACCTCCTTTACCGGACCGAGAAGACATCTTTCCTCATCCTCACATGCCGACGCCACAATAAGTACCCCCACATTCGTCCTAGAAAGGTAGAGAGCGACTGACGTCCTCCCAACAGCCCCCACAACCTCAGAGAAGTAGACTGTATCTAGCTCAGCACTCCCCCTCTCCTTAAGGAACTCGTGAGTCCTTAGTGCGAGGTACTCAGCGTCCTGACACCGAAACCTCACAGAAATACCTATCTCAAACACCTCCTCATACCAATACTACTATTCTAAGAAGCTCTTAATCGTGTTGTAGCTGGATATCTCCCTAACAACTAACTGAAACCCGTCATGAGTGATGGAGATCAAGATATTACCAGCTAAGGTATCTCACACGTGCTCCAGTTATGAACTAGTAATATCTCTAGAACTTTAGTTTAAAATTGATTAAGTAAATGTTGGACCCTAGGTAGGATCTAGGTACCTAGCTCAGGCAGGATTAAGTTTACCAGCCTTTTCTTCGGTCTCCTGGTTGTCACTTCCTCAGCTATGGCGTGGGCTATCAGGGGTAGGGCTATAGTCGCATCTACGTGTACCATCACCTTCATACCTGTCGGAGATGTCTTACCCCAGCTTACTGCCTCCTCGAGTGTCGCTCCTGAGAGACCGCCCCACTGTGGTAGGTCCGTCGTTATCTGCACAGCTAGTTTATGTGGTTTGTAGAAGTCGTGGATGCCTCTCTTTTCTGCGATGATTGTCTGGGCTACTGTGATGAGGTTTATGGTGTCCTTTGGGACGCCTCCACCTATGTATATAACTGCTGTCTCCTCTGAGTGCTCCCCTATCTTAACCAGCTGGTTAAAGTCTTTGACCATGTCGATTACGAGTCTCTTCCCATCTCTGAGTGCCATAATTGAGGCAATACCGTACGCGGAGTCTACAAGTGCTGGTGAGAACACGGGAACCCCGGATCTGTAGGCTGCTGTAACTATAGCGTCAATATTCTTCTCGTCGAGGAACTTCCCGAAGAGGTAGAGAAACTCTGCTGTTGAGTAGATCCCGCTTGGGAGGGTCTTTATGAAGTCAGCTATCATGCCCTCCATGACCCTATAGTCAAGCTCTGAGACATAGACATCGTAGAAGCGGTCGATCTTATGCTTCAGGAGGTCGTAGTCGTCTACGTAAGGAGACCCCATATAGTAGCTGAATCCCATCGCCTCGATTATGTCCTCCGAGATGTTAGCTCCTGTGGAGACAAGTACGTCGATGAAGCCCTCATCTACGAGCCAGCGGATAATTCTCCACATACCTGCTACTGCCATGGACCCAGCTAGTCCCATAAATATGGTTACCTTCTGGTCCTCAAACATCTTGAGTAACGTCTCGTAGACCTCCCCCAGCTTCCTACCCTGATAAGCTGTCTTGGCCATAGAGTGCAGTAGCTCACTTATCTTCCTAGGCTTTACCTCAATGGTCTCGAGCTTATCCTTGAGGTAGGGGTTGCTACCCATTCTCCTTCATCGAGTGTTGCAGGATTCAGTAGGGTATTTATGCTTATCATACCATTAATTACGGTGACACCCCTTGAGTTGCAGAACCGAGGATCTACTCGAGTTCCTACTAACTAGGCGGAGTATAAGGCAGTTCAAGCCGGATCCAGTTCCCGACGAGATATTACTCAAGGTTTTGGACCTATCTAGGTACGCCCCAAGTGCTGGCAATAGACAACCATGGGTTTTCATAGTAGTGAAAGATATTGAGGTTAAGAAGAAGCTGGCAGAGATCCATAGGGGTGCTACCCCGCTTCTAGGAGCACCAGTAGGTGTGGTCGTCGCATGTGATAAGAATGCTTCCCCAGTATCCTATCAGGTAGATTGTGCTAATGCTACTATGTACATGCTATTAGCAGCTCACGCTTTCGGCTTAGGTGCGGTGTGGTTGCAGGCCTTGAGGAACGTGGAGGACATCCAGAAACTTCTGGGTCTACCGGAGAGTCTCATACCTGTAGCTATAGTAGCTCTAGGCTTCCCCGCAGAGAAGCCTCAGGCGAGACCTAGGAAGCCCTTAGAGGATGTAACATATATAGATAGATACGGCAATAAACTCCCTACCTAAAAACTAATCATTTACTTTAACTTTTTACAGCTCTCTCTATGTTCTCTATCGATGTCCTAAGATCGTTCTCCTTACTTATATTACCCATAGAGTCTAGCATAGGCTTTGTAAGGACCTTGACTATGGCCCCCGTCTCCAGCTCAGCTAGGAGCTGAGGTACCCAGGCCATACCGTACTCGTCAGTATCCCCGTGCTCTATCAGGAAGAGGTAGTCCTCCATCCTAACCTCGAGAGGTACACTATACTTCCTACTTAACTCCTCAGCTAGCTCCTTGAAGTACTTATGTAGCGGGTGGTGGTCAGCAGTTACCAGGATCAGCTTCTTCAGGCCGGCCATCTCAGACACATTACTTACTTGATACCCAGCAAAATATATCCACGCCCGTAAAGAGATCCGACCTCCTCACTCTAAAATGGGTGAGGCCTCCAGTAGGTAGGGACCCTGCCTATAGCCCTCCACAACTAGCTAGAACTATATCTGACGACCTATAGCTCGTAAACACTCCTTAGCCGCTTCTCTAGGGTCTGGGGCCCTAGTTATAGCACCTCCAACAACAAGTATCTGCGCACCGGCATCTAGGAGGGGCGGTATATCGGTAGGCTTGATGCCCCCACTAACAGATAGTACAATCTGGGGGAATTCCGAGGCTACCTTCCTCACTAGGTCGCGGATACTCGCAGCTGTAACTCCTCGAGCTCTTTGGACGTCTATCCCTATATGAATATTTACTGCTCTGACGCCCAGATCCAGCAACTCGGAAATTCTTCCGAGTATATCTCCCCGGAAGCTAATGAAGTCCACCACGACATCACCTCCCAGTTCCCCAGCTACCTTTAGAGCAGCCTCTACTACAGGGTCGTCAGCTTCTGCCAGTAACGTCATGAAGTCAGCGCCAGCTCTAAACATGATCTCAGCTTCTAGGCCCCCAACATCAACTGTTTTAGTATCTGCTAGAACTGGTGTGCTAGCCACCACTGACTTAACTGCGGTTACGGCTTTAACTCCCTCTGACTTAATTAAGGGGGTTCCTACCTCTACTATACCTATATCAAGATCTGATATCTTGGAGAGTAATCCGAGGGCATCATTAAGTGATGTGAAGTCAAGTGCGACCTGAAGTGTCGGGAGCTTCAGGTCACGTACCTTCATCTAAAAACACTGATTAGCTTTTCTCAGCTAGATCCCGCAGTGTTAGTCCTTCCTAGATATTATTATCTCGATTGTGGATACTCTAGACTGCCTCCCGTCGCTGGTAGTTAGTACCTGGCTTCCGATCCTTATGTCCTTAATAGCTACCTTGTCGGGTAGGAACCTGCTCCTCACGATCTCGACAGCGTCTACGGCCTTGCTTATAGCTCTCCCTCTAGCCTTTATCACTATCTCTGGAACTCCTTGGTGTAGCAGGGTTAGGGTAGCCATTACGTAGTTCATTACTGGCTTCTTACCTACTAGGACGACATTTGTAGCTGCGGGTGTTGGGCCACTCATTTTCTACCACCTAGTTGTTGTCATATGGTTAAACATACATGCCTATATAAGCTTTTCTAAGACCTCACAATTAGCTATCTGCTTGTGGGCTATGTGGTTATCTGCTTTAAAGTCAGGCCTCCCCTAGATCGTTTTCGGTGCCTGGACTGGACTACGCAGTAGTAGTAGCCCTAATATCGCTGATCCTCGTCACGGTCTTAGTTGGTTTAGATAGGTTATTGTCGTTCAGGCTCCTCAGTTTCTCTAGGAGATTTAGGAAGGCGTCGAACCTTTATAGTGGGGGTGGAGTGGTATCGGACTTACTATCCAGGAGTGTTGTTAGGAAAGTGAAGGTGAGTAAGGTGGGTGAGTACCTTATAATAACCCTAGTACTTAGGACTGCCGTAGAGTCTGGTAATGAGGTCGAGATCGAGGAACCTCTCGTCATGCTGTCCGACGGTGACATCGTTTCGAAGAATAACGCTAGCGAGATCTAAACGTTTTTAATTCTGTGGAGAACCATAGATAGAGCGGTATAGCTATTGGAGGGTCTGGAAGTACGTATCTGCCGCTGGCTCTCAGATGAGGAGTTTGAAGAACTCCTCAAGGTCGCTGACTACGTTGGGAGGGATGGTAAGTGCTCGGTATTCCACGTCAGTAAGAGTAAGGTGATGAAGTCTCTAGCGGATGTCGATGACCTACTGTCCCTCCTGAGGGATCTGGGAGCAGAATTCGATGAGGACACCATTAAGAGTGAGCTCTTCAGATTTGAGAGGGTAGCTACCCTGACGTACTGTCCTAACTATATCTGCGTAGAGTTCAGCTTCTTTCTCGGGGATAGATTTAGGGACGTTCTAGCACCATTTAAGCTGAGGTATAACCGTGAGATGAAGAAGTTCTTACTTTACCCGTACTACTACACTAGTTTCATCGACACACTGAGGAAACACGGGATCAGAGTCGTGGATATGACCAGGTTTATGGAGCGGGTGGATCTAGGGATTCAAGCATCACTGAAGCTGACCCTCAGGGATTACCAGAGGGAGGCTATAGAGAGGTGGGTTAAGAACGGTTATAGGGGGGTTGTAGCACTCCCAACAGGGTCTGGGAAGACTCTAGTCGGTGTAGCAGCCGTAGTTGAGACACGTGAGAGAGCTCTCATAGTAGTACTGACTAAGGACCATGTTAGGCAGTGGTACGAGGAGATAGTGAGGACCACTGACATACCCCCAGAGCTCATCGGTTTTTACTACTCAGAAGAGAAGAGGGTGGCACCAATAACTATAACTACCTACCAGTCTGCCTCTAAGTACATATCTAAGCTAGCACCACACTTCGGACTCCTAATAATTGATGAAGTCCATCACCTACCAGCAGAGAAGTTTAAGACTGTGGCACTCGGTTCTCCAGCCCCGAAGAGGCTGGGACTCTCCGCGACTCCTTATAGGGAGGATGGTAAGCACGTAGAGCTATTTCCGTTAATGGGTGGTGTAGTCTACCATAAATCCCCGGCAGAGCTAGCAGAGGAGGGTTACCTAGCTCAGTACGAGGTCATTACGATTAGGGTAGGTCTCAAGCCTGATGAGAGGAAGAAGTATCTGGAGCTTAAAAAGAGGTATAGAGCCCTCGTTGGTGTAGCTAGGTTTGAGGATGTGTTGGGTGCTGCTAGGAGGGGTGATAGTAGAGCTCTCGAAGCTCTCAAAATCGCTACGGAGATGAGGAAGATAGTGCAAATGAGTAAGTCGAAGGTGGAGAAGGTTAAGGAGATAGTCGAGAGGGAGAAGGGGTCGAAAATAATAGTTTTCGCACACTATGTGGACCTAGCTAAGGAGATAGCTCAGGAAGTTGGTGGTTTACTTCTCACGGGTGAGGTCGATAACGCTGAGAGGGAGAAGATCCTCAGAGTCTTTAGGGAGAGTAAGGAAGGTGTCCTCGTTGTGACAACGGTGGGGGATGAGGGGCTGAACATACCTGATGCTTCTGTGGGCATATTAGTAGCTGGTACCTCCTCACCTAGGCAGTTCATTCAGAGACTTGGGAGGCTTCTAAGGCCGGTGCCTGGTAAGGTCGCTAAGCTATATGAGATCATAACTAAGGGCACCGCAGAGGAGATACACGCTAAGAAAAGGAAGGACGTATCTGTTATCAGTGACTTGGAGGTAGACGTAGACTCCGAAAAACCCCGGTAAGTAGCTATCCTCAGGATATCCTGATCTACTCCCTCAACGCGTCAGCTATCTTCTGAGCATCCTCCTCTAGGTTCGGTGACTCACATATTACTACCCCCTCCACCTTAAACTCCTTGATAGCCTCGACAGCGGCTCTCCAGTTGAAGCTCGACTCATCAAAGTTTAGGTGTAACTTCTCACCCCTCTCGCCATAGTCTATCCCGGATAGGTGGATATGGGAGTTCCTAACTGCCTCGGTTCCCAGCCTCCTCTCTATTTCTGCGAGTACCTCCCTAAACCCTTCCACGGTGTTTATCTTACCTAAGCTCCTCGCGTAGAGGTGTGCGAAGTCTATTGCGGGGAGAGCCATGTCTATGCCCTCAACTATAGCTATCACCTCATCTAAGGAACCTACCTCTGCGAGACCCCCCATAGTCTCAGGTCTTACCCAGATCTTTAACCCCATATCCGTCACAACCTTAACTACGTGCTTAACAGCTTCCCTAACAATCCTAATAGCCTCGTCTGAGCTGTACTTTCCGTAGTATCCCGGATGGAAAACCACTGACCAGGCGCCCGCTATGTACGCTATCTTCGCAGACTCCACTATCCTCTCCACGGAGGCCTTCCTCACGTCAGCCTTATCTGAGAGTAGGTTTATGTAGTAAGGTGCATGAGCTGTTAGAACGACTCCCAACTCCTTAGATAGCTCCCTAGCTTTAGACGCGGCCTCAGCACTGAGGTTTATACCTCTAACAAACTCTAACTCCATGGCGTTGAGACCTAACTCAGCAATCCTTCTTATACCGTCCAGAGTATTCCTACGCTTAGCTGAGTTAGGGATTCCAGCAGTACCTACATAAACTCCCCTAAGACTCAAAGCCCGACCCAAGATAGACTCGCCAGGAAATAACATAAAAGCTGTGCTTCAGCATGCCTCAAACAGAAACCAACCCTACCTTCAATGGGTTGTCACAGAGCCCTCATAGGCTTGCTGGCCATGACTTTATTAGTGCTTTTAAGCCTTTCCTCCCACTAATTCGGGGTGCTGGCTGTTGCCCGTCGTAGAGGTTGGTAGGATCTGCGTTAAATTGACTGGGAGGGAGGCCGGTAGGAAGGCTGTGATAGTGGATATAGTAGACGATAACTTTGTTGTGATAACCGGCCCTAAGGACCTGACAGGTGTTAAGAGGAGGAGGTCTAATGTAAAGCACCTGGAGATCTTAGATAAGAAGGTTGAGATACCTAAGGGAGCGAGTGATGAGGAGGTCATGAAGGCGTTGGAGGCTGCCGGACTCGTAGACTTCATGAGGGAGAGGGTTAAGATAGGGAAAAAAGAGATCCTCGCAGTAGTAGCTCTAGCTACTAAGCAACAGAGTTAGGAACTGTATTTCTTAGTCAGTTGAAGACCCTTCTCTTTAAGGTTTGAGGAGGCTGCATGCTTTTCTGCGAGCTAAATACTTTGCGGGTACTAGAAGATCTTGGTGTGGTAGTGTGAGTGAGGGAGTTAAGTTCCTCATTGAGCTAGATAGGTTTGCCGGCATTGAGAGGAGGTATGTAGTGAAGAAGGAGGGCAGTACCGACCCAAGCTTCGGTAAGCCTCCTACTGCGAGAACTATTGAGGAGCTTCTTAAATATGGGGTGATAAACCTAGATAAACCCCCTGGACCTACCAGCCACGAGGTAGTTGCGTGGGTAAAGAACCTCCTAGGGATTCCGAAAGCTGGGCACGGGGGTACCCTAGAGCAGCCTTAGTAGCTACCCAACCTAAGCTACTAAGGCTGCGGGGATACCCTAAGGTCTCCGGTGTACTACCTGTAGCTCTAGATAGAGCTACTAAGTTGATAGGGGTTATATCACACTCTAGTAAGGAGTACGTAGCCCTAGCACAGCTTCACTCACCTGTCCCTAGGGAGAGGCTTGAGGAGGTTGTGAAGGAGTTTACTGGTAGGATATATCAGAAGCCTCCAGTTAGGTCATCCGTTAAGAGGGTTCTGAGGATTAAGGAGGTCTATAAAATAGAGATACTTGAATATGAGGGTACATTCGCATTAATGAGGGTGGACTGCCAGCACGGGACGTACGTTAGGAAGCTTATTCACGATATCGGTGAGGTACTCGGTGTCGGTGCTCATATGCGGGAACTGAGGAGGATTAGAACTGGGCCGTTCAGGGAGGATACCTCAATTAGGATGCACGAGCTTTCCGAGGCTGTCTATCTGTATAGGGAGGAGGGTAGGGAGGATATGTTGAGGAGAGCCATACTACCGCAGGAATACATAGTCTCACACCTTCCGAAGGTCGTTGTATTCGACGGTGCTGCGGCAGCGATAACCTACGGGGCTGATCTCGCGGTCCCGGGTATATCACTACTATCTGAGGGTATAAGGAGGGGTGAGCTAGTTGCTGTATTCACATTGAAGGGTGAGCTCGTAGCTCTTGCTGAAGCTCTTATGAGTACTGAGGAAATACTAGCTAGCTCTAAGGGTATGGCCTTCAAAACTAAGCGCGTAATCTTAGAGAGGGGTGTCTACCCTAAAACATGGAAGAAAAAGGAGGCTTAGGTTTCTACTAGATACTAGACTCCCGCAGCTCTCTTGAGGAACGACCTAGCTAGCTCTGCGTGCTCGGGAGATCCTTCTTTATGGCATAGCCACCAGTCGTAGCATGTGTACTGCTTCATTCTCTCAGCAGCTTCATCGACAGTTCTCGCAGGCGGGACTATTATCCTGTCACCTACTATTTCGTTGTTAGGCCAGTTAGCTGGTATAGCTCCCTTCATTTTCTCGCTTACTTGGAGGGCTACTATCATCCTCAGTATCTCGTCGATGTTCCTACCAAGCTCCTGCGGGTAGTAGAGTATAGCTCTTATAATTCCGTTGGGATCCACTATGAATACTGCTCTAACAGTATGTGTAGCACTTTGGGCATGTAGGAAGCCCAGCTTCTTAGCTACTTCGGCCCCGGGATCCGCTATCACAGGGAACGGAATCTTAACTCCCAGGTTCTTCTCTATCCACTCAACCCACTTTATGTGGCTGTAGGTACTGTCAACACTATGTCCTAGGAGCTCGGTGTTCAGCTTCTTGAAGTCCTCGTACCTCTTCGCGAACGCTACGAACTCGGTGGTGCAGACTGGTGTGAAGTCTGCTGGGTGGCTGAACAACACCAACCACTTACCTAGGTAGTCATCAGGGAGTTTCCTAACTCCATGGGTTGTTACGACAGTCATCTCGGGGAACTTCTCACCTATGAGGGGCATCTGACCAGGCATGTTTCCACCACTCTACTTTCTAAACTTGGATTTATATATTTTTTCTTCGATTTATTTGAAGATACGATTTATCAGTTAGTTTTTCTAACCTTTCTCTCCTCCACATACCTACCTCTCAACCGTATCTCAGAGACTTTATTGATGACCTCACGAGTGAATTCCTCACCGACAACCTCCCTATAGCCTGAGATAAAGCACTTAAAGAGCTCCTCCCTGGCGGAATAGTGGGAGCTCTCCAACACCCTGATGAGGAGGTGTATATCGACTGCTACGTCCTCCACATCCTCAACATGTTTTGCTAGTCCTAGATCAACTATGTACACATCCCCGTCCCTTGCTAGTATCATATTAGACGTCGTTACATCCCCATGTGCTATCCCAGCTCTATGCATCTTCCCGACCTCCCTACCAGCTGACACCATAGCTCTACACGCGACCTCCCAATCCAGGTCTTTCAGAGCATCCCGGAGTACTAAACCCTCGATCTTCTCCATTACTATTAGACCGACTAGCGGGTCTACGAAGACTATCTTAGGAACCCTCACACCTACCTCCTCGAGTAGTGTGAGGATCCTAGCTTCAGATATGGTCCTCCTAGAGATTATAGCTCTATCTAGTTCAGGAACTCTGTAGGGCTTGCTAACCCTCTGCTTAAACACTACGCTACGGCCGAGGAACTCCCCCTCAGCTATGAGGGCTTCAGCACCTAGATATATTACCTTACTGACCCTACCAACACACGTCGACACTGTCAAGCCTCCACCTCTGCCTAACTACTGCTTTCTCAGGCTCCACACTCACACCCTTCTTAAATAGCTGGAGCCCTGTCCAGGCAATCATGACACCGTTATCTACAGCATACTTAGGTGGTACTACATAGATCCTCAAGTTCCTGTACTCAGCCATAGCCCTGAACTTCTCTACCAGGTATTTACTAGCAGCAACACCACCAACGAGGAGTATCTCCTTCTTACCGAGCTGAGCTACACCCCTCTCAGCAACCTCGACAAGAGAGGAGTAAGCTATTTCCCTAGCACTAAAACATATGTCCTCCACTCTCACGCCACTCCTATAGGCCTTAAGTGCTGCTGTTAGAAGTCCGGAGTACGAGGTGTCCTGCCCTTTAACTACGTAGGGCAGGTCTACGAACTTACCTCCCTCCGAGCACCTATCTAGAGCGTGAACCCCGCCTACCACGTAGGGTGGTGCCAGCCCCAGCTCCCTGACTAAGGTATCCATGAAGTTCCCGAGAGCTATGTCGAGAGTTTCACCGAAGACTCTGTACCTACCCCCGTGGAGAGCTGTTATGACTGTGTTACCTCCGGATATGTAGACTACTAGCGGATCTCTAGCGCCTGTCAACATCTTCCCGATCTCTATGTGTGCTACAGCGTGGTTCACTGGGACAAGGGGCTTCCCGTAGTAAGCTGCTAGGGCCCTAGCTACGGTAGCTCCGACCCTGAGGCACGGCCCTAACCCAGGGCCGAGTGCTACAGCTACAGCGTCGACAGCCTCTATATCCAGGTTTGCCTGTGTTAGAGCCTCCTTGAGGACCTTAGGTGCGTTCTTTATGAAGTTGTCAGCAGCCTCCCTGGGGTGTATTCCCCCCTTCTCAGGTATGTAGTTAAACCTAGAGTCAGCCAGTATCCTAGGCTCGTCCGAGACTATGCCTACACCAAATGTGTGGGCTGTGGACTCCACACCGAGAACTATAACCACTCAACCACCTTACGACCTCACGATCTCGGTGTAGCTACAGTAGCCGCAGTGCCATCTGGGGATGGGCTGTTTGTGGTATGCCATTACCCTACCACATCTAGGGCAGACCCTGTTCTTTAGTCTGATAACACCCTTTGCTGGATCCACCTCGTAGAGCCTGCTTCTGAATACCTTACCCTCCTTACTCATCCACCCACCCCATGCCTCTTAAGTATGTGTTCAGACTCGAATTTCCTCAATCTCTCAGCGTCCTCATATATGTGGGCATAGACCCTGGAGACACCCATACCGAACTCACTTAAAATCTTCCTCACTACGACAAGCTCAGGACTCTTAGAGTAGAGGCTGGCTAGAGCTTCAACTAAAACCTTCCTGCTGGGGGTGGACGACCCCTGGTGGGTGACTATTGCCTCCACCTCAAACCTCTTCACAACACTATTGTACTTCTCACTAACTACCCGCAACTCCCCACCCTCAATCTTAGTAGTCTTCTCAGAGCGACCGCTCACTCTAATCAGCCACCTACGTTTGAGGTAATCAACTTAAATATTTTAATATCCTACTGCCTAGGGTGGAGACCGGTCCTTCTATACATAGCTATGGGCGGTGCTCAGCAAAGAATCTCTTGACTAGAGCTGACACTACACGCACATCCTCGTCTCTGAGTCCTGGGTGGAGTGGTAGTGTGAGGACATGCTTAGAGGCTTCCTCAGACTTCGGACAACACCCAGGAGACTTCTTCACGTTAGCTAGTGCGGGCTGTCTGTGGAGTGGTATTGGGTAGTGAATAGCTGTCTCCACACCCCTCTCCCTTAGGTAGTTAGCTAGCTTATCTCTAACCCCCTCACCCTCGACCCACACAGTGAAGAGATTGTAGCTGTGCTTAGCCCAGGGTTTCTCATACGGTAGCCTCAGATGAGTAACTCCCTCAAACTCCTCGAAGTATAGCTTAGCTAACCTTCTCCTCCTCTCTATCATCTCGTCAAGCCTTCTCAGCTGTGACAAACCTAAAGCTGCCTGAACATCCGTCATCCTCATGTTCCACCCCAACATAACGTGGTAGTACCTACTCCTCTGTCCGTGGTTCCTAGCTAGCCTCACATACTCAGCTACGTCGTCTAAGTTGGTGGTGATAGCCCCGCCCTCACAGGTAGTTATGTTCTTTGTTGGGTAGAAGCTTAGGGCCCCTGCATGACCTATACTGCCTACCTTCACCCCCCTGTACTCAGATCCTAGGGCTTGCGCACAGTCCTCTAATATTAGAACGCCCCTTTCCCTAGAAAGAGAAAGTAGCTGGTCCATATCTGCTGGATGACCGTAGAGGTGGACAGGTACGACGATCTTAGTCCTCTCCGTGAGAACCCTCTCAACATCCCCGACATCGATAGTGTAGGTATCGAGATCTATATCAACCAACACAGGGGTAGCTCCAGCAAGGGCAGCAGTGGAGGCTGTAGCGAAGAACGTGAAGTCCGGGACCACCACCTCGTCACCAGGTCCGACACCCAGCCCCTTCAGAGAGAGGTAGAGAGCCGTAGTCCCATTTGATACAGCAACAACATGTTTAACCCCTAAGTACCTAGCAAGTGCTTCCTCAAACTCCTTACCGACGCTTCCGAAGGCAAGCATCCCTGAACGTAAAACAGAGACGACTGCCTCAATATCCTCCTCAGTTATGTACGGGGAAGATACCCTAATCATCTAAAGCCCAGCAATCCTGTGAAGATAGGGTAAAAAGTACAGCTTCAACTAGAACTAGCGGTGGTGTTAATAACCATAAACCTACATACAGCCGAGGTCCGGCCTAGATCATTAAGTCGAATAAGTCTCCAAGCCTCGGGAACTCTACTACACCTATGTCCGGACCTACCACTACCGGCCTCAAGCTCTCAATAGCTACATCCTCCCTTATTATTGGTGATAGGTATGTATCTTTAGAGAGTGTTACCTTAGATCCTGTTTGGTAAATACCCACAGCTGGGAGAACCACTACCTTCCTACCCCCCGGGAGTAGGGTGTCCCCCACAAGAAAACAGGAGAACTTCCCAACCACCCCTATAGGATCCCTGAGAGCTATGCTGGGGTGTTCATGACCCATAATCAGGTACTGCCAGCTGGACTTCTTTAGCTCATCCCCGAGTGGTTTATGGCCGTGAACTATGAGGAATGGAGGTAACACAAGGCTATCAACTATCTCGAACTCGAACCACCTCTTCATAAGTGGGAGGAAATTATCGTGGTTCCCCCGAACAACGACGACCTCAGCAACATGTTTTTTGACGTACCCTAGGAGCTCCATTAACTCCTGCTTCTCAACTCTACCTAAAGACCCGAAGAGGTGTTTTAAGTCCCCCGCGAACACTACTCTCTCAGCACTAACTGAGCTAAATGCCTCCTCTAAGATCCTCAAGGTGTTCCTAAGCTGGAATCTCGGTATGTAGCCACCCCTCGAGGTGATCTCCTCTTCGAAGCCTATGTGTGTGTCGGCTAGTATGATGGCTCTGTGTTCGCTAATGTAGGCTACTGGGAGCTCCCCAACGATCTTAAGTCCTTCTACTAGCTCCAGTTTTCACACTCCACTGTGGTCTCCCTTAAGGATCTTTTAAGCGTCTGTTAGAATCTCTTTCAACTATCTTAGCGGCCTTGATGAAGCTGGGGAGTTTCCTCCCGTTTATAAGCTTTATAAACCTTATTAACCCTCTACAGAGGGGAGGGTATGAGCCAAGTTACACCACTAATTAAGATAGAAAACATCGTAGCTACAGTAACCCTGGATCAGACTCTCGATCTAGGTGCTATAGCTAGGTCTATTCCTAACGTGGAGTACGACCCGGAGGAGTTCCCCGGTCTCGTATTGAGACTCGATAACCCTAAGCTCACAGCTCTAGTCTTTGGGACAGGTAAGATGGTTATCACAGGCGCTAAGAGGACTGACATGCTGATAAAGGGCTTCAAGAGGATACTGAGGCTCTTCTACAAACACGGAATTATAGTGACAGGTAAGCCCAGAATCCAGATACAGAACGTTGTGGCCTCAGCCAACCTAAACGCTGAGGTGAACCTGGAGATAGCTGCTGAATACTTAGATAACGTCATGTACGAGCCTGAGCAGTTCCCCGGGTTAATACATAAGATGGACCACCCCAGGGTCGTACTCCTCATATTCAGTAGCGGTAAGATGGTGATCACCGGAGCTAAGAGTGAGGAGGAGGTTGTCCTAGCTGTTCAGACTATACACAAGGAGCTAGCTAGGATAGGAGCTTTAAGGGGGATATCGGAGGAGGAAATCTCAGCTGAGGAGATATTGTAGGGTACTGAACCAGTCCTCCACGTAGGAAGTATTTGAGGACTGCCATACCTCGGGTGAGGCTACTAACCGGTTTTTCTTAGCTTACTCAGTAGGGCATCGCTTCTAGATAGGGATGAAGCCACTATGTCGGAGACTCTTAGAGGTTCCGGTATAGGGGACACTAGCTGCAGGTGTGATACTAAAGCCCCAGGATCTGGTTCCGCAGCACCGAATACTGCTATCCTCATAGTCCTCCACTTAGTCTCCAATAGCTTAGACCTCCTATAGGCTCTCAGAACTACCTCATACCTATGTTCCCAGTCGGGGAAGTGTCCTCTCAGGGCGTTCTCGATCTTGTTGAGGTCAGGCTCGAACTTATATACTACTATTACGGTCCTAGCTAGACCCAGCAATCCCTCGGGATCTATGTAGTTAAACCCTGCTACCGTTACCCCGTCTAGGAAGACTACGTCAGCCCCCGCTAGCTTTCTAAGTATCTCCAATGCCCTCTCCGTCCCGTCGTCACCATCTACTGTGACGGTCCCTACTTTAATGTCTCTAGGTGTCCTACCCTGATACAGTGTACCTACTAGGAATGTCCTCAGCTTAAGCTCCTTGTAGTGGGGAGGAAAGAAACCGTCATCGATCCCTACTGACCTTAAATAGCTTAACATACTCTCCAATCCTTGTATCCGCACTTAAAACCTTAAGAACTGCGTCGGGGTCCATCGCCAGACCTACCTCCTTGGTTTTCCCATGCCTACCCCTATTCACTACCCGGGCTGTGAGGACGCCCAGCATATCGAGCTCGTTCACTATGTCGCTAATCCTCCTCTGGGTTAGGGGTTCTAGACCCAGTACCTCACAGATCTTCCTGTATGTTAGGTAGAGGCTTCCAGTACTCTCAGCGAAGCCTCCTCCAATAGCTAGAGCTAGTAGAACTAGCTTACTGTGGTACGGTAAGGTCCTGACAACCTCCATTGCTGCGTTAAGCTCCAGCTCCTCCTTAGCCCTCCTAACGTGCTGTATCCCGACCATCGAAGCACCCTCACGCTCAGCTATCTCACCAGCAAGCCTCAGCAGGTCTAGAGCCCGCCTAGCATCGCCATGCTCCTTAGCAGCTATTGAGGCGCAATACTCTATGACTCCTTCCTCCAGGACACCCTCCTTAAAGGCTATCGAAGCCCTCTCCCTGAGGATATCGGCTAACTGGACCGCGTCGTATGGTGGGAACACTATCTCCACCTCCCCCAGGCTAGACCTAACCCTAGGGTCCAGCGTCTCCACGAAGTGGACGTCGTTCGTTATACCGATAATACTGACCTTACTCTTAGAGAGCTCGTCGTTCATCCTGGTAAGCCTGTAGAGAAGATCGTCACCTACCTTCCTAACGAGGAAGTCTACCTCGTCAAGCACTATTGTCACCGCAACTTTCCTCGAATCTATGTACTCCCTCAGCCTATTGTGGAGCTCAGCTACCGATAGACCTGTAAACGGGATCTTAGCACCTAGGTCGGAGCCTAGCTTGAAGAGTACTCTGTAGTTAGTGTCCTCATTACGGCAGTTAACGTAGGAGAACATGAAGGAGTCGACCCCGTGTTTCTCTGCGTACTCCCTGAACCTACTTATCACGTACTTAACCGCAGCAGTCTTACCGGTACCGGTTAACCCGTAGATGAGTATGTTGTTGGGTTTCTCCCCTCTGAGGAGGGGTGATAGGAGCTCAGCAATCCTCCTTATATACTCCTCCCTATGGGGTAGCCTACTCGGGATGTACTCACTGAGTAGGGCCTCCCGGTTCTTGAATATCCTGCTCTCCCCGATAGCCCTCCTGATGACCTCGCTTACCACATCCTCCACTAGAGCCAGCCCCCTACTTCTTAGTCTAGACGATACTAAAGTACTGTGAGCTTTAAATGAGCATGATCTTTAGGCCGGGGTCCCGCGGTTCAGCTACTTAACCCTACTTAACGATACTAATTTAGATAGCTCTGAGATATGGTGGGCTGTTCTGTTTTTGATTGGTTGTTGCTGTGTTCTGGGGTTATATGTTAGACTTATTAGCTTCATTCCTATGAGTAGCTTGGACACCCTGCTGAGTGATGGGAGCAACGCTCCGAGCTCTGCGGGGTTAAACGTAGATGGGAGCCCCGTGCCGTTGAGCTCGACAGCCACCCATGACCCGCAGGGGTAGGGAAAACCCCTGCGAGCGAGGTGGAAGTCCCTAGATGCAATGAACAAACATGAACCCACATCAACGAGCACCTAGGGACAAACGGAGCTGGAAACAGGTGATGTAACTTACAAGGGATGATAGGTGATTTATGAACCCGCGGCTGACCTAGGTTAGAGCCCCCCACTTAGTACCAGGAAGGACCCGCTCATGTTCGGGGTTCTAACAGCGAGTTTTATTACTTCGTAGACCTCCTCAGGTTTTACGAACGCCCTGGTCGGGATAGTTCTCAGTACCTTCTCCCGTAACCTCCTACTCGCTCTCGGATTATCGACCCACCCTACTGCGACCCCAACTACCCTCACTTTAGGGGCTAGCTCCTTCGCTAGGTACTCAACTACGTAGTGGAGGCTTCCTCTAGATGCTACGTAGGGTATTGAAGGTCTTAGTTCGGGGTAGGCTCTATGCCCTAGGAGTGGCACCATATCTGAGAGCATGACTATCAAGCCCCCATTCATTAGAGTTCCCAGCTTTAGGGCTAGATATGTAGGTGCTACTAGGTTAACCTTCACTAGGTAGTCGAAGAGCTCCTCACCAACCTTATCTGCAGGTGTGTCGTCGTAGTATGATGCTGAGAGAACTACGAGCTCCGGTGTGCCAGCACTCACCACCTCCTCAATGAAGTTGTCGAGCCTTCCCTGGCTGAAGTCCCACTTAACTACCTTAACGACAGCGCCCCTCACGGCCGGGTCCTGGAGGAGCCTGCTCAGAACCTCCTCGGAGCTACGGTAGTGTAGTACGAGTTTATAGTCTCTTGCGAGTTGCTTAGCTAGCTCCCTCCCTAGAACCCCTGTAGCCCCAGTTAGTAGGGCTAGGCTCACCCACCGCCACCGATATCGATATAGTAAAGTAGTAGGAGTGCGTAGAGAGGTGCTGTTAGCGGGTCTGTCCTAACCCTCACCTCAACTACCTTACCACCCCTCTCAGCTATCTTAGTAAGGTAGTACCTCACAGTATACACCTCCACATCCGTCGTGAACAGCAGCACCTTCCTAGCGAACCTATCGACGTAGAGGTGAGCTGAGGATATGTCAGCCATGATCGCCAGGCTCTTCCCGTAGCCTAGTGAGACCATCTCCGCTACCGGCTCCATGGTCGGGGTGTAGGTAACTATGTGGGGCTCTAGGAACACTCCTCTAATAGCCTTCAGTTCCTCACTATACATCTCCACAAGCTCGTCAGCTACCTGAGCTAGGGACAGGCACTCACCAGCCACTCTATCAGCCCTCCTCCGAAGCTCGCTCCTAGCTACCTTGGAGACGGAGTAAGCTAGTGAGGCAAGTAGCTTGAGGAGACCCATCCTACCGAGCTGAACCTCCGCCAGCTCCACACTACCGAACCTCGCCTTCATAGACTCCGGTAAGGGCTCTGTTACTAGAGCGACCCGGTGTCCTGTGAGGACTAGCTGGTCTAGGAGTAGGTAGAGATCGCTCAACCCTCCCGGAGTAGCTATCAGGAGGATGTCCAGCTCCCTACCCTCGTTGTAGGGAGCCACATAATACATAAGCTCGTGAGGCTGGACATAGAAAGCGTTAATACCTGATAAGGAGTTCACAAGGTGTGCTAGATACTTACCGGCACTCCTAAAAACACCCACGGAACTCACGATAATACTCCTCCCACCCTCAGAAAACCTCCGGACAACACCTAGCACTGACTCAACATCAGGTAACAGCCTAAGCTCCCCCTCCACCAGCTTACTCCAGCTACTCATCACTCACTCCACTATCTTGAAGACGACTAGGTAATTTACTTAGCTTTGAAGACCTAGTCAGAGGGCTGAGCAATGATTAACACTTAAGCTTATTATTTTGTTTTATTTATGTTTTCTGTGGGCGGGGGTGCCCGAGCCAGGTCAAAGGGGTCGGGCTGAGGCCCCGATGGCGTAGGCCTGCGTGGGTTCAAATCCCACCCCCCGCACCATATCTAGACCTTAACTACAGACCTTAACTACTACTCTGACTACCTCTACCCCGGACTGTCTTAGGATTTAGTTCTCTATTTGGGGAGCTAACTATTAGGTGCTTAAAGACCCTCATAGAAGCAGTAACTTGGTGCTATGCTAGTTAGGAGGGATCTTGTTACTCTACGTGAGGTGGTTAGTGAGGTATTCATTTCGAAAGACTCGGTAAGCTCTAATCATCTAAATGCTGATGTCGTTGGCTGTAGGGAGTTGGTTGGTGGTTGCTGGGTTGTGAGGTCCTGTCAGGGCTGTGTAGACTACTCAAATCTTTGTGAGGAGGTCGATGTCCTAGTTAAGGTTCTAGACACATCATACTGTAGGGTCCCAGAGAGCTTCGAGGTGGAGTTCTATAGTGGTAGGGTAAACATAGGTAGCTTAGTGGATGTGGAGGAGCTAGCTAAGCACCTACTAGATTTATGTAGGGAGTACACCATCCCCGGCTATGAGGTCACATCCCTCCTTAGGGTACGTAAGCTATCTAGGGAGATTAGGGTAGAAGGTTGGGGTGAGGCTGTTGAGGAGAAAGCTCTAGTCGAGATATCTGCGGGAGTTAAATACAGTGCTGGAAGACTTTCCTACGGCTCCAGCGAGTACGTAGCGGTAGCTGGAGTTGGTGAGAACCTCGGGAAGATCTTCGAGAACGTGCTCAGACTTGCCAGGGATAGAGCTAGAGCTAGGAGTAAAGCTAGGGGAGTAAACATCACTGAAGTCGGTAAAGTTGAGGTAATATTAACACGTGAAGCATCCCCAGCGCTCTTCCACGAAATCTCACACCTACTGCAGGCAGACCTAGGTACCCACTTACTAGGTAGGAAAATCCTCGTCCACGATAGGATAAGCATCTATGATAGCCCCGGAGACATCGGTAAACCATCCGCAAGGTTCTTCGACGATGAGGGAGTTACAGCTAGGAGGAGGTGGCTAGTTGAGGGAGGTGTCGTCCTAGACCTACATCACACAATAAGAACTGCTTACGAAGCCGGCTCATTCCCTGGCTCAGCACACGGCCTCTTCCACAGACCTAGACCTTTCCACACATCGTTAACTGTAGGAGGTGGGGACTGGAAAGAGAATGAGCTTGTAGAGGAAACTAGGAGGGGGTTCCTCATCGACGGTATCGCGGCCGCATTTCTAGAGGAGGGTGTGGTTAGGCTGATCCCCCAGGTCGTATATCGGATAGAGAAGGGTGAGCTAGGAGATCCTGTAGCTGTCCGGGCTATCAAGATACCTCTACTAAAGCCGGTTAAGGTGTTAGGACTTGGTAGGGATGGGTACACAAGGTTCTCTCACGAGGATTCCGCACTAGTTACTGAGACAGCTCCCCCAATTAAGGTGGAGGCCTATGTCGAAATTTGAACCCCGCAACCCTGGACACCTTAGGGGCCATACTGATCTATGCATGGATTTAATGCTTAGCTGGAGGGGTGTAGTACGTGATTAAAGAGCCCTAAAAGGTTTACTGATCCAGCTATTCTACTGATCCCACTACCTACACAGCTGGATTACCCGCACATATATATCAGGCTTGACTATGTCCTCACAACCTCCCTAGTTCTCGTAACCAGCAACTACCGCTGTAGCTTCTCACTAGTCACCTTGTACAGCTTGAACACAGCGAACGTTCCATCCGTTACTTGGGGACTGTAGCTCCAGGGATGCGTAGCATGGGAAATCTACAATTTCGCTCTAGCTTTAGCTGGGTCTGCCGAGAGAGCCTACGAAGTAGCCCGGCCTAGCAGAAGCTTTCTAATTACAGCTTATAGCCGCCAATACTCTCAGCAGGAGAGCTGAAGCGCTGGGGAGAAGCTCGTGGAATCCATGTTCAGGGTCTTGGAGGTGCTTTTATATGATGTGAGAACACCTAGAGTCGGGCCGTAGAGTTGAGGGAGGTCGGTGTTATAGCTTCTAATGCCAGGTCGTTTGAAGCACCTCTACTGATATACAAGGAGGCTGAGCCGCTCATAAAGGAGGAGGCCCTGGTACTAGTCGACGACGTTAAGTTTAGGAAGAAGTACCTCGGTGTTCTGAGGTTCGTCGTTAAGTTAGACCCCTTACTCACTACTACACAGAGATCAGCTATAATAGAGAGGCCTGAGATCGCTGAGGAGGGTATTGACATACCCTACGAAACATCTACCGTTAGGATTATTGGGGAGGTATCCGGCAGTAGGGTGGAGCCAGCAACAACACCTCCAACACCTAGATCTAAGGTCTACCTAGTGGAGAAACCTGAGGATCTGCTGATAGACCTCGGTACCGGGCTCTCAATAGGTGTACACAAGTACAGTGGAATAGAGGTGCCGATGAGGACGGATGCCCTGAGGTACCACATAGCAGTTGTAGGTACTACAGGTACCGGTAAGTCTAGACTCGTTAAAGCGGTCATAGATGAGGTGATAGCGAAGACTAACTGGAACGTCATCGTCTTCGACCACACAGGTATGGACTACGCACCGTACTGGCCCGATAAGACCGTAGCGGCAGAGCGGGTAGTACTTGACGTAGCTACCATTGCTGACGGGCTTAAGGCGTGTATAGGTACCTCCAGAGAGCTTATAGAGGAGTACATACCCCCAGCACTAGCCGAGTACGTAGTCTGCGAGGGAGGTAACACAGAGCTCTGCAATAAGCTGCAGAGCCTTAGGCAGAAGGATACCGAGGAGAGGCAGAGAGGGAAGGGCCTAGTAGCTACCCAGAAAACTACCGAGCTACCTACCATAGAGAGGGATGTTCTTGAGGCCCTAACGCTGGAGGTATCTAGTAGAGGGGGTTGGAATGCTTCTAAGCTAGCTATCTACATAGCTAGGGTTGCGTTGGGTCTGGGTGCTAAAGCAACAACAAACTTCAAGCTAACGTTCTATCTAACGCTCTACGCCCAGCACTACATAAGGAGGCTTAACAGCATGAGGTACAGAGTTGACGACCTAGTCGATAGGGCCCGCAGGGATAGGCTCCTGGTGGTAGACCTAAGCACTGTTGAAACAGAGGTTAGGAGGGTAATAGTTGCTAGGTTCCTTGAGAGGCTGTGGGAGATTATCACCGAGAGGTTGGAGCCTGTGAACACGTTGGTAGTCATAGATGAAGCACATAACTACGCATGCTACCAGGGGTGCTATCCAGCTAGCTACATGGTCGAGAAGACCCTTAGGGAGGGTAGGAAGTGGAACCTAGGCGTGGTGCTAGCCAGCCAGAGAGTCCTAGATTTCTCACCGGATGTTAGGAACAACGTGAACACCGTGTTCTTCAGCAGGTTACAGACACCCTATGACTTCGACCAGTTGAGGAACTTCGTTGACCTAGCTGGTATAAGACCTGAGACACTCTCACTTCTTGAGGCTAGGGAGTTCTTCTTTGCTGGCTTAGGTAACCCGCTCAAGTTCCCGATGTTGATTAGGGTGCGGGAGGTTGGAGACCCAGCAAGGGTTCCTAGCTGAGGAGGTGGGTGTAGCACCGGAGATCGTTGGGGAGGCCCTTAGGAAAGCAACCACTAAGCTACTTAACGAGGTTAGGAAGGTTAGGGAGGCTATCTCCGAGATCAGAAGAGCTATTGAGTCTAGGAGGGACCTCTTCCTAATTAGGAGGGCCGGTACACCTAGAGACCTGTGCTACGCCGCCATAGACTCCGGCTTCACAGCCCCAGCAATAGAGCTTGTTGGTGGTTACCTGGGTATAGTACTCGTTACTGAGGTCCTCTACGGATCTAGGTGTGGTGGGGGAGGTATAGATGTTAGAGCATATGTAGATCTGTGGTTTAACGATGACTTAACTAACTCTATAGCTAGGTACTACGAGAGGTTAACTACTCTGAGACTCCTGGAGAGGAAGAGGGCTGGTGAGGCGGACTTCGATGTCCTGCTAATTGATGGTGAGATAATCCCTAGGACTAGGTGGGTTAGTGGTGGGGAGAGGAGTGGTAGGCAGGAACTCCTCGGTAAGGTAGTTGACTTAACTGGTGAGGTACTTAAGGTAGCTAACGAGACGGACACAGCTATCGTCGGTGTTCTGAAGAGGAGTTACTCTAGGGACATCATAAACATACTCGGATTCTCGAATCTTAAGCTAAGTGATAAGGCTGTGATAAGCCTGGTTCTGGAGGAGGGTGAGTACCTGATCGCTGGGGATCATTTCACTATTAGGGCTGAGCTGGAGAAGCTTACGGGCATGCCAGGAGTTAGGAGGGACTGGCTTAGGTCTAGGTTGGAGTGGTATGAGAGCTTAGTTAATAGCATACCAGTCGGCTACACAGTTAAGCTCGCCTTCTACAGAGCACCTAGAACCATATACCCAACAGCAACTAAGGTAGAGTACGTAACAAGTGACACTATAGATGAGGAGACACTGCTCTCAAACCTCGTACACATCAGTAGCGGGACCGGAATACCCGCACCAGTAGACTACGCAGATAGCTTCTCAAACATCTCGAGAGAGCTTAAACAGACAGTCTACAATAAGCTACTTGCTGAGCTAGCTAAGAGTGTTGGAAGTAAGGAGATAGTACCACTCCTATCACTCATCAACCCAGAGAAGTTGAGGCATATTATCGGCTAGCTAACTAACACCACGTTTTACGAGAGGGAATTACTTTGTAATATACCTACGTACTAGTGTGGGGCCTGCTACGAAACTGGAGACTGCAGGATTCTATACTACGCTAAGTAAAGTGAGTAAGGTGTGGCATCTTCTAATGTATGAGAGAAGTGGAGAGTATGGGTATGTATGTGGAGGAGATCGGTGTGCGGGGCTTAATGAGGTTCTATGATTTGGTAACTCTACTGACTGCTGTGGTTATAGTGTCCGGAGTAGTAGCTCCCGGAGTTAACTACTCGGCGTACGGGCTAATAGTGCGGGGTTTAGGTGTTGCTACTAACATGGAATACGGGTTGGAGGTGGTTAGTAGGGATAGCATATGCAGTTTCCTACTATCGCAGTACACTGATTTAGGTGGTGGGGCTGGTTGTTGTAGGGAATCCCCGGTAGCTGAGCCTTACGTGTGTTATACCTCCACTAACTTGCTAGCTGAGTACGTGCTTAGATATGTTTGTGGTAGGCCAGATGTAGCTGATAGGATCAGGGCTTTCCTGGAGGAGTATCCTACAGACTTCTACGACTACTACCAGGTGTTGCTTGGGAAACCTATAGAGCTTCCCTTCATGGCTGTAGAGCACGTAGAGGTAGGTAGGGTCGGTAACATAAGTGTGAGGCATGTTGTTAGGTCGAACCCCATATACGACTACGACTACTACGCTAATCTACTAGCAGTTAAGGTTGTGTACCACTCATTGCGTGGTGAGCTTAGTGAGGCTAGGCTTGAGTTGGTTAGGTTGAGTAAGCTATATGACGGCATGGGCTTTGCCGATAGGTCGCACATGTTCCTAGGAGTTTACGAAACCTACAAGCTAGCACTAGCAGTCATAGCACATAGGATATCGGGTTACCTAACTGAAGCTGAGGAGTATGTATCTAAGCTAACCTCAATAAAACCTCTTACCACCCTATACCACAGCAATACAGGTATCGGGGACCTAAACGTCGAGACAGCTACCCTGGTAGCAATAGCTCTATACTCAACACCACCGCAATACCTAGCACCTACATCAGCAGAGCATGTAACTATAGACGCCATCCCGCTACTAACTCTAGTAGTAGCAGTATACCTGATAGTACTACTACACCGTAAGCTAAGGCGAAGGCATTAAACACTTTTACTTCTCTGGCTGTGGGTACTTTGCTAATTCCCTATTTTGCTTAACATAACATACTCAGCTTAATCGCTCCAATATCAGAAATCCTCAGCTACTAGATTAAATACCTGAGAACCCTCTAGGACCTCTCAGAATCATCGTAACCGAGATATGGACCGCGCTCAGCAAGGTAGAATCAGTAAGATCCTTAAACGGGTAGTTGTCGTTACCTAACTTCATGTCTGATAGTTCCGGGGGTCACCCTTTCTCTCTACTTATTTTATTTTACGTACTATTTTCGAGGTGATTGTCCTGGAGCTAGGAAGGATTGTTGAGGAGCTTGTTAGTGGTGTACCGAGCTACAAGGAGTTTATGACCGTACGTGAGCTAGTTGATAGTACTCGTAGGTTAGTGGGTGAGCACGGTGATGTCGCTGAACTCGTTGAGGTAGGTCCTTCCCGTGGCGATGTCCCTATATATGCTCTGGTTATTAGAGGTGGTGATGAGAGGAGGGTACTAGCTTTCGGTTTTCCACACCCGAACGAGCCTGTAGGTTCACTAGTTCTAGATTACTTGAGCTGGAGGTTGGTGAAGGATAGGGAGCTATTTAAGGCTTTTGGTGCTACCTGGGTAATCGTTAAGGTTGCTGATGTCTATGGTGCGTTACTTAATGAGGGCTGGTTTAAGGGTCCCTTCGATGTTAGGAAGTATGCTTTAAACTATTACAGGCCTCCACCGTATAAGCAGGTTGAGTGGTCCTTCCCCATAGAGTATAAGGAGCTTAAATTCACATCACCAGTACCGGAGACTGCGGCACTCATGAAGTTAATAGATGAGTGGAGGCCCACACACATCTACAGCCTACACAACGCGGGCTTTACCGGGACTTACTACTACGTTGCGAAGAGGCCCTCAGATAGGGCGCTTAAGGTCATGACTGAGATCCCGAAGAGGCTCGGCGTACCTATACATAGAGGAGAGCCTGAAGCTCCCTACATGTCGAAGATAGCTGAAGGAGTATTTAGGATGCCCAGTACTAGGGAGACCTACGACTGGCTGGAGAAGTACCTCGGTAGAGCCCCCATAGATGCTATTAAACATGGTGGGAGTAGCTACGACTACGCGTCCAGAGTTAACCCAGATGTGCAGGAGGTCGTCTGTGAGGTGCCGTACATCTACGACCCTAGGCTCGATATAGATGTGGAGGTAGGAGTACCTAGGCGTGAGATCCTGAGGATCGCAATCTCAAGAGAGAAACAGCTCGTAAGGGACTTTAAGATAGCTATGGAGAGAGTAGATAAGTTCGTAGCCACCGACAACCCCTTCTACGAAGCTCTAAAGTCGTTTACGGAAACTAGTGAGAGACGTATTGAGGCTGAGGAGAGGTGGATTGAGGAGAATAAGGAACTGGAGAAGAGCGCCACGGTTGCTCAAACCTTCGACGCGTACCTACGTACATACTGGTCACCACTCCTCAGATACGGGTTGCTGTACAGAGCAGTAACACATGAGTTATCTAGGGGGAGATCGGAGGCTGAGCTACAGAATACTCAAGAAGAAGCTCTCTCAGCAATCGATAGATACGTAGAGGTATTCAATAGGCTCACAAAGTACTACATCGTACCCGTAGATAAGCTCGTAAAGATTCAGCTAGCATCTATAGTGGCAACACTCACCGACTGACCTAACCCCGCCAGGTGGTCTAGCCGTTAACCGGCTCAGTAAGTCTCTAAACCCGAACTTAGATTCCCTGCAGGAGCTTGTGGAATCTTTGTGTGAATTTCTCGAGTGTTAGATCCCTAACTCTCTCGATCGACCTCCTGGACATAGTTACCCAGGTATCTCTATCTGTGAGAAGCTTAGATAGGGCCTCAACCGCTTCCTCCACCCCGCCATAGCCGAGCCCGTACACTCCCTCACTGACAAGATCGCTCCACGTCCCCCCTGACCTATGTACAACCACCGGCAGGCCCCTAGCCATAGCTTCAGCAACTGCGATGCCCCAGTGCTCGTTTATGGTGGCATGGAGGAACGCTCTAGCTCTATCCATTAGCTCAACTATAGCTACCCTACTAGCATCCGGTAGGAGGTACAAGTCCGCCTCCTCGGAAGGGTTAGTTGCTACCCTCAGATTCAACCTACTTGCTAGATCCACAAGCCTGTTTAGGTACGCTCTAGACGTCCTCGTACCGGCACCACCAACTATAGCTAGCTTCACATCGCTAACCTCCTCCTTAAGCCTTGGGTATACTTCCTGAATTACCCAGTGATACCTCTTCTCCTCGGAGAACCTACCCAACATAACAACCAAGTCTTCCCTCCCCTCATACGGCCTAACATCTATGGCTACAGGTGTTGACGGTGCTATTGGTGGGTTAAGTACCTCAGGCCTCTCACCGAAGACCTCCCTAACGATACTGGCAGTCCACCCAGAGTTTACTAACACTAGGTCAGCATATCTGAATGGATTGTCCCTACCTATCCACCTAATTAATTTAGAGTAGATACCGTAGTAGAGAGCCATAAACCCCCTATATCTCTCCCTAATATATGGGTCGTCTCTCCAGTAAAGACCTAATTGCTTGTATCTAGGGTCCGCAGAAACCTCTGGAGGGAAGTGTATATACTCTATGAAGATCCTTCCTTCTTTGTACTTCTTTAGGGGCTTGTAGAATCCGTTATCTATGAAGAATATTGATGGATCGAACTTCCTCATAGCTGTGGCTGACGGTAACCAAGTTAGGAGCCTTAGGTATAGACCGAAAGCTCTGAGCTCCAGCCCTAAGTCCACCCTCGGGTAGTTAGCTAAGTCTATTCCAAACCACTCCAAGTACTTCTCAGCGTGAACCCTAGTAGGTGAGACCAGCACAGGCTTAAAGCCAGCTGAGTCGAGAGCCTTAGCGATAGCAGCACAGACGAGCTCCCCTCCACCCGGTCTATTCCAGTAGTGATGAGCTACTATAGCGTAATCCGTAGAGCTCCCCGACATCCTAATCTCATTCCTGCCATTAAAACGTATGGTATATATACACCCTCGATCTATGTCTATGTCTTGCTTAGAGACCTAATCCAGAGCTACACTAACTAACCTAGAGGTAGCTACAAGTTTCTTTATCTTCGTTTATATGTAGGTGAGCTTCCCTCCCTTAACTCTAGCACACTTTGTGTACCTATGTTCGAAGGTTTTAGGTGGTACTACGTGTACGACTTTAAACCCTCTATAGGTGAGCCAGTCTGACAGTATCTTTCTGTGGCACCTAGCAGGTACCTTCTCACAGCACATAATCACAGCTCTGCGGCTACTGCAGGTTCTTTCGAGTTCTGCGAGTGCTTCCCATGCTTTAGGGGAGTGGAGGATGTATGTAGCGTAAGCTCTAAAGCCCTCAGACTTGAAGCACCTACCTATACCAACATCATCTACATCTACACCGAACCTCCTGTACCCACCTAGATTAGGTAGCCAGACATAGCCGATGCCGAGGGAGTTAAGTGCCTGTCTAAGGCTCCCACCGGAGAACTCAGGGGCTTTCCTACTGGAGGTCCACCTCCTGACATCAACAACGACCTCGACGCTGAGGCTAAGTAGCAGCCTCATAAACTCCTCCAGCTTGAGCCCACCATAACCTAATGTGTAGACAACACCCACCAACCTAATCAACTCTAGCTACTAGGAACCTGGGGGATGAGATCCACTCACTCCTGCATTTAGGGCATCTACTAGGTTTGCGAGGACTATCTAGGTCCTTGAATACGTAACCACACTTCCTACATCTAGGGGGCTCCATCAGCAGAGCTTCAGTACCACCACTCCTACTGTAGACAGACTTAGCTACGTGCTTTAGGTGCTCGTAGACCTCCCTAGGAGTTAAACCGAGCTCCACAGCAATCTCCTCAGCAGTTAAGGGCCTACCAGCTTCCTTAAGTAGCCTAGCAATTCTCTCCCGATAGGTCTCCTCCAACTTTAAGCCCATGTTTAATTGTACGTCTCGGCACTTAATTTAATGTCTCTTCCCTGCTTTAAGCTCTGCTACCTAGATGGATAGTCCGGTCATGGTTCTCACTAGGTCTTCGAATGTCTCCCTCCTCCTTATTAACTTAACTTCACTTCCGAACACCATTACCTCGGCCGGTCTAGGTCTTAGGTTATAGTTTGATGTCATCGAGTATCCGTATGCCCCGACGTCCATTATGGCTAGTATATCTTCCTCCTTTAGCTCCGGCAGTAACCTGTCTTTAGCTAGTACATCACCGGATTCGCATATGTTCCCCACTACGTCAGCTAAGATCCTCGCCTCAGCTCCTACTTTACCTACCGGTACTACCCTGTGGTAAGCGTCGTATAGAGCTGGTCTTATTAGGTGGTTCATCCCCGTATCGGTACCTACGAAAACCTTTCTACCTCCTCCATCTAGGGGGATCTCCTTAATGTCTACTACCTTAGTTAGTAGAACCCCCGCATTACCTACTAGATACCTACCTGGCTCCAGTACTAGCCTCACTCTACGTCCATACCTCTCGGAGAACTCCTCGAATAGCTTAGTTAGCTCCGAACCCAGTACCTCAACATCTAGAGGCTTCTCATCTTCTCGATACGGTATTCCCAGACCTCCACCAACATCTACGAACTCCACGTCGGTTAGTCCGGTACTTAGGATTAGCTGTAGGAGGGTTCTAGCTACCGTAACTATAGGTTCCGGGCTCAGAATCCCAGAACCTAGGTGAGCGTGTAACCCAACGATCTTCAGGTCGTAGTTCCTAGCTACCTCTAGGAGTTCCTTAACCTGGCTTAGAGGTACCCCAAACTTACTCGCACCACCAGTTACTACCTTCTGGTGGTGGCCTACCCCGAAGCCTGGGTTAATCCTCACTGAGACCTCCGTGCCGGGATATAGACGGCCATACCTCCTTAACTGTTGAATAGAGTCTATATTCACCATGGCACCTAAATCCTTAACAAACCTTAACTCATCCTCAGACACATTATTCCCGGTGAATAGAATGTTGCGAGGTTCGAAACCCACCTTAACACCTAGAAGAACCTCCCAAGGAGAGACAGCATCTAAGCCAGCACCAAGCTCCCTAAACACCTTTAAGATCTCAGCGTTACTGTTAGCTTTACACGAGTATAGAATCTCCGTATTCGAATATCTTACAGCAGTTCTCAGTCTAACGTAGTTCTCGACCATAACCTCCCTATCATAAACATAGAGTGGTGTGCCGAACTCTAATGCCAGTTCCTCAGCTCTGAAATTCCCTATAAATAACACACCATCCCTAGCCACTATCAACACGTATCACCAACTACTACTCACAACACAAACGGATAATACTGCTAGCCTCCCCTATATGCTTTCTCAATATACTTGCTGCGTAGGTGGCTATACTTCCCTCTTAAAGCTCTGTGGCAGAGAGCTCACGTTTTCTAATGCTGCAAGTGTCTCTAAACTACAAGGATATCCGAGACCTCTCAGGCACCGCAATATCCTCACTATCCTCTATTTCCCTCAGAACTCTAAGGTATGAAGGGAAAGTACCTGGATTTGGGGGTGGGGAACGTGTTAGTGAAACACCTACTTCACGCTCTTTATTCCTAAAGAAGAGGAAGTATGCTACCTTCCTATCCTGCTTCCCCCACATACTTATTAATCACTAAGCTAAGTACCTTAGCTATATTAGTTACATAAAAACATGAGAGCTACAGTTTAGCTTTAATGGGACTTAGAGGCCACCAGGTACCAACTTCTTCTAACATCCATTCACCAGCTATCTCCACGTCACCGTAGTATGAGACAGTTATCTCTATCGTTTTTTCTTCGTTGGGATGTAATCTTATCTGGCTAGATTTATGTATTAGCTCTTTACTAGGAGTCTTCACATGTATAACGACGATAACGTTCGATTCACATTTATTCTTTATAGTTACGGGTATTACTGGTTGATCTACAGTATCGTACCAAATATGTCCAACTTTCAGGTCTAAGCAGTCTAACTTAATGCACATAGTGGAACACCAGTTCAGTATTTAATAGAGTAGCAAAATATAAGCATTAGTCCGGCAAAAATAAATCAACCTCCGAAAGCAATTTTAATAAAATATATTTTATCTAGGTCGTTTAACATGTGATCAAGCTCCCAAACAACACGTCCATTTACAAACACAAAAATCTCTTTTCTATTAAATAGCTCGAAAATGCGGTTCGAAGCTTCTTCTCCGATTTCGTTGGGGAGTGTCTTCAGTAAAAAATCTTTAAGTGTTATACCTTCACCAGGTATTTCAACCCAAAAAGATGTCTTTTTTGTTAGGTCTGTCAACATATGTGCGAACTCTACAAAGACCTTCATAAGCTACTCCAATCTTAACTCATCAGCAACGTATTTTAATCCGAGCTCTTCTAGCTTCTTCCTGGAGGGTTTCCCTGTTTTAACATCCCAGCCGCGTGCTCTATAGTAATCATCTAACATCTTGTCTAACTCGAAGATCTGTCCTTTCGCAGGTGGTCTAGGCACAGGATCTTTAAGTATTCTTTCAGGTAGAGTATCATGTTCTCTACCTAGGCCCTCTCTTACATTGAATGCTCTCTCTAAGTTGAATACTCTTTCTCCAACTAACTGTAGATAGCTGATATTCCTAAACTCTTCAATCCCTGTAGCAGAGTATAGTAGTTTCGCTAAGAGAGGTAATGGTACCATACCATTTGAGAATACGAATTGACAGAAGCCAGCGGCTTCATACATTGCCGTCTCATCTTGTATTAACTTCGTCAATTCACCCTTCCCTTCGGTCGTAAACGGATCGACCTTCTTTGGAACACCCATTATCTCATAATAGTTCCACCCCATCATGTGGCTAGCACCTATTGGTGACGTAGCGAAGTTCAGTCCGTGTGCTTTAGCTGCTCTCGGATCATAAGCCGGGATCTCAAGTCCTTTGACATGCATCGCGAATTTCTCAGCTCCTCTACCGATGATCTCGGCTGCGCGCCTAGTTCCTTCAGCTAGTATATTTCCTATCCCCTCCCTTAAAGCAATCTTCCTAATCAACTCTAGCACGGGTTCGGGATCTCCCCACCTAAGTTCTAATCCATCTAACTCACTCTTAGATAGTATTCCCTTATCGTATAGTTCGTACGCCATGGATATAACCACACCGGTTGATATCGTGTCTAAGCCGTACCTATCGCACAGCATGTTAGCTTGCATTATAGCCTCGAGGTTAGTCACCCCGAGATTACCTCCGAAGGCCCACTGTGTTTCATACTCAGGCTTATCCCATACAATGCCGGCGTAAGGTCCTTTAGATGTCTTGAGGAACTGCCAGCATCTCATTGCGCACCCATAACATCCTCCGTACTTGACCACATAGCTAGCTATTATTTCGGGCTTGAACCTATCGACATTCTCCAATTCAAGCTGTCTGAAGTTGTACGTGGGGAAGTGGCCGAGTGTGTAGAACAGGTACACGATACCATCCGTACCGAGGGCTCTGAAAGCTTCGAAGGCTGGATTGGCCTTATATGTCTCAACTTTCTAAAATGGGTGAGTTAAAGGAAAGAAAATATTGGATCTTCCCAGCAGAGAGAAGAAGAGTGCTTGATGAGCTATACGATTTAACCTTACTGTGCAATAAGTGCTTGTACTGCAGATTCGTGTTCGCGCCTGAAGCTAGTGACAGTAGATTTGTGATAGCCTGTCCTCGAGGAGACGTATTTAAGCATGCTGCTTACTACGCTGAGGGCACTATCGAGATAGCGCGTTCTATTATAGAAAAGAGACTTAATTGGAATAAAACAATTGAGCAGATATTATATACATGTACCGACTGCGGTCACTGCGAGTATTGGTGTAGTAACGCGATGAGGGTCTATCCACTAACGATAATGGAGGTTATGAAAGAGACGTACGTTAAGGAACATGGTTTACCAGATAAGTGGAAGCCAGTTATCGAGAACCTTGAGAAAACGAAGAATCAATTCGGTAGACCAGCAGAAGAAAGATATAAGTGGTTACCGGACGGTGTATCATCACCAAAATACGCGGATGTAGTGCTAGTTGCTGGTGATGTATACGCATATAAGCTATCCAACATAGCGTTAGCTGCTGTTAACGTGTTGAAGAAACTAGGTGTGAGGTTCACTGTTCTATACGAAAATGAGTGGCACAGCGGATATCTGTTGTTCAGGGCTGGGTTGCGAGATAAGGGCTTAGAGTTCTTGAAGCATAATATTGAAGCGTTGTCAGCTACTGGAGTTAAGAAGGTCGTCTTCCTAGATCCTCACGACTACAGGACGTTTAAGAAAGAAGCACTAGAGGAGGGCTTAACCTACGATTTCGAGGTCCAGCACTTCATGGAGTTTGTGCTACCTCTACTAAAGAAGGCTGAGCACAGGCTCGAGAAGCTGAATATCAAGGCTACTTACCATGATCCATGTAATTTGACTAGGCATATTATGCCGTTCCCGGTCTGGGACCAGCCTCGTGAGATCCTCCACCTTATCGGAATAGAAGTAGTTGAGATGCCGAGAAAAAGATTGAACACGTACTGTTGCGGTGGTGGAGGTGGGGTACCGTTCTCATACCCGTCTCTAGCTAAGATCATTGCCAATAAACGCCTAGAAGAAGCGAAGAGTACGGGTGTGGAGGTCCTGATAACCTCTTGTCCTAGTTGTGTATGGACATTTACGGGTGAGTCTGGGATGAGAGTGTACGACATAATAGAGTTAATAGATAAAGCTCTCATAAGGTGAGAGTAGATGTCCCAGGCCGGTCTAAACATAGACATCGGAGTGTTGAAGAAGATCTTAAGTGATATCGTAGGACCTGAATGGGTTACAGACGACCCGGCAATGCTGGTCGCTTACTCTAGAGATTACGCAGCGTACATGAGGTTTAACTGGCAGACTAAATTACCTTACATAGCAGTACTGCCTAGAACACTTGAGGAGGTTCAAGCTATAGTTAAAGTAGCTAGGCAATATAAGGTCCCCGTCGTACCTGTCGGTTCCCATGGAAGCCAGTTTAGCTGGCACATACCTAGGATGGGTGGGATAGTTGTAGACATCCATAGGATGGATAGCATATTGATGATAGATGAAGATCACATGGTAGCTGTAGTTGAAGCTGGGTGCCCCATATTTAAATTACAGTCAGAGCTACTGAAGAGAAGGATGTTTATACATCAGCCAGGAGCTTGTTCAACGTTCTACATAGGCTCACACTTCACTCATGGAGTTACAAACAAAGCAAATGCTAGGCTCGGGTATGTAAACAGGCAGATAGTAGGGTATGAAATGGTTCTCGGTGATGGGACGGTGCTGAGAACTGGTACGTTATCTAACTATGAGAACCCGAGGGCTCTCTGGCCACACGGTCCTGGACCGGACCTAGGTCACCTACCCAGAATGGCGCAGGGCATGCTAGGCATAGTAACTAAAGTAGCTGTAAGGACACATCCTCTAGACGAGGAAGTTAAGGTATTTCAACCAGCATTCAACAACGTTGATATGGCTACTATAGCTCTACACGAGATAGCGCAAGAAGAGATCTGTACTGGAACATGTATGTATACTGGATACAAGTACGCGCAGTACTTTGCTGATACACCCGAGTCTGCTGACAGGCTAGACCGTGTAAATCCGGAGTGGATGTTAATGTTAACACTACAGGGAACAAAGAGATGGGTAGAATATGAAGAGAAGAAAGTGAGGGAGATTACGAGGAAGTATGGAGGTAGGATCATAACCGATAAACTACCATTTTACCAGATGTTTGAAGACGCGCAACTAAACATGTCCGCATCACTGTACTCTGAATACACAATAAAGTATTGGTCGTACCCAGGAAGTGTTGGAGCGCCAGCCGGGATGGTTATGGCACCTCTCTACGTATATCCGAGGTACTATAAGCTATTAACGTTACTATACGCTGAAGACCCCGTGCTAGGAGATCCAGACGAACTAGACGTTAAGTATAAGAGGGGGGCTATAGTGTATCCTGAGCAAGATAGCCACTACGCTATGTTCGAGTTAATGATGGCTGGCCACCCAACAGATCCAAGATTACTGAGTGAGGTAGGACCTAGATTCGCACCGAAGTTCTTCAAAGCCCTAGTCAAACTAGGATTGAGGTTGGACGCTAAATACGGGATCGCAAGACCTGGTGAGGTAGGCATTATGCCGACATACATGGAGCTTGCTAAGAAACTTAAGTACACTCTCGACCCGGACGGGATAATGCATCCAGGTGCTTGGGAGGGGGTGTGACCATGAAGTTACCTTGGAAGAACCCTCTTGAAATACCATTAGAGGAGCTAGATAAGATAAAAATTGAGGAATACATATTCCAACTCTATAAAGAGAAGTTACTGAACAAGCCGAGAAGGAAGAAGTATTGGCAGAGAGAGTATGAATATAGAGAAAGAGTTATGAAGCGTCTTGAGGAGCTTAGAAGATCCCGCGAGCTATTCCCCTAAATAATTTCATTTTTAACTCGTTTTGACGGCCTAATCAATATTCTCCCAATATTGATATAGATAACGCTAACGCGTTTAGTCACCGCACTGCCTAGCTTTCAAAACTAATCACGAGGCTTATTACTCACGTGCTCCTAGTTGAAGAAGCTTCCTAAGAACTTAAATGAGTTGTCTTCAAGTAAAAAGCCTTAACCTTAACTTGAGTTTAACATGTAACTCTTGTTAGCTGCAGATGTATGTGTATATTCCTGCGTGGATAGCTACGTATAAAGTGCTAGCCGCACTTTCCGCATCGTCTAACGGTATCATGGCTGTGTAGTCTGACGTGTCGTTAGTGAATGCTACCTGATACTCGAATAGACCTACCTGCGGGTTCCCGCTACGGGTTTGAGGTATGCCACTCAAGATTGTGGCAACATGTATGTGGATTACACTTGGGTAGTAGCCTTCGTTCATCACTATCCTAACCTTCAGGTAATTACCTTCTCTCCAAATAGTGACATCACCGACATCATAGTATTGCCCTAATATCAAGTCTGTCACATGAGTCCCGCCTGTGTATACTACGTACATAGCCCAGCTTCCTCCAGGGAAGTTCTCTCCATTCGCCCAAGCTGTCCCTACATCTTCTCTTATACAATGCGTTTCACATTCCTCCTTGCAAATTACCGTGTAGTTGAAGTACATCCCCCAATTACCTCTGTTCGTGAACCTAGTACCCTGACCCCAAGCAGTCTCTGTCCTCACGGTATACCCGTACTCGTCGACTTTAACAACCACCGCGTGTGCAGCAATATATAGAGCTGTTTCATTACTGTCAGGGCATGTAAGTCCGAAAACTTCTGTGAGATCTATCGTGAACTCCACGCTCCGATCCATTAAACCCTCAGCTTTGTATGGGAAGAGTCCTGGTATGGGATTACCTGTCTTAGTCTTAGGTATATCACTTAAGCTCGTAGCTACCGCTAAGTGTGCCTCCGCCAAATACCAGTCAGGATCCGTAATAGAGTACTTCACGTGAAGGTATAGTGAACTACCAACTACCTCAGTCCTGACTTCTACCTTCCCTATCTCATAGTACTGTCCAGCTATCAAAGGAACGGTAGTGATATCAGTCGTGCTGGTACTCCCTGTGACGGCTATGAAGCCTGTAAAGGATAGCGCTATCAAAGCTGACAATAACGTTAATATTCCTAATTTTTTGAGTTTGCTTTTCATTTGTTACTCCACTACTAGTTGAATCTAAAGCTTAATAAGCTTACTTCTTTCATAACTTCAAGCAAATACTGATGGTGTTAACACTATATTATAGGTTAATAAATAATCTAAGCAAGCTTTAATGTAACTTAAACACACTTAAATCTCCAAACCTATGTCCACATCTCAAAAGATGCGGTACTTTAGCGAGGAGGTTTATGTGCTTAAACTTCGTTCTCTCGGTTACTACCTCACACAACCTAGTGGTAGGGTATGGTATAGGTAGTGAACTCGATTTCATGATATTATTTGAGGGTTTAATGCCTAGCTAGATTTAAAGGTTCCCCACTTTCTCTCATAGGTTACATTACAGAAGGTCTACCACTTTATCGCTATTTGCGTACGCGGGGACGGCTATCTACGATGAGTTTCTGTTGCGGTTGGTTTTAGCTCTAGATATTGCTAGGATAGATACTGCGAGTGGGTAAGTAAGGAGTGCTGTTGCTATGATCGAGGAGAACTCTCCATCACTCAGTACACCTAGCTTAAGAGCTGTTAGAGCTATAGCTGACTCTAATGCCCCTCTAACGGTAATTAGTGACAGTACCTCAGTCTTTGAGAACACAGTTATTAGCCTAGTCTTACTGAGTGTTAGGACCACTACTGCTTTCCCAGTTAGAGCACCCACAAGCCCCGCGAACGTGAGGGTCGGGTTTACTGATACTAGAGTAGTTGTGTAGCCGATGTAGGTGAAGACTAGGGGCATCGTGATGAGGTTGTTCACCGTCTCTAAGCTATCTGCTACTGTCTCTACATGACTAGCTATCCTGAGGAGTGGGTCCCCGGAAGATCTAGCTAGGCCGAGCACCATACCCACGAAGTACCCTCCTAGGAGAGGACCTACACTATCTACAGATAACCCCACCACAGCAAGAAGTAGTATCATAGTAACTACGTTCAACATCCCCGTACTCAAACCCCTCCTCAGGATTAGAGTGAGCACTGCTGAGCATAGAACTACTGAGGTTAGAGACAGTGCTAAGCTCAGTACTTGGAGCTTACCTAGGGACGCTAAGATAGCTGTAGCTACTAGTAGAATCATCAGGTCATCCCCGATAGATATCCTCAGAGCTGCCTCTAAGTCAGCACCGTACTTTACGTACTTAGATAGAGCTATAACACCCTCAGTTGCTGTATTAGCTAGAATAACACCTACTACTACGGCCTTAGATGGATCACCTAGTGTGGGTAGTAGCAGGGTAAGTGCTGTAGCTATAGATAGCGAGGTATTAAGGAAAGCTATTACGGAGAACCTCCTAAGCTCACTACGACCAATACTCAGTGAGAGTCCGGCGTGTAGCCCAACAAACATGAGTGAGAAGACTGCTAAGCCCTCCCAGACATCGAGAGGTGCTGGGAGCCCAGCAAGCCTCAACAGTAGCCCGGTAACTATGTATGCTATGACTGGGGGTAGCCTCACCACCTCAAATAGTAGTGAGCTGAGGTGGGAGGCACTGAGATATAGAAACAGTAAAGCTATGTCGCTGAGAAACATCCCGCGCCTCTATCTCCACAGACTACTTCTCAGCAACTACGTGGTCTACGCTATGTATAACACCACCAGACTTCTCTATGATCTCCTTTATCCTCGCGAAGTCTATGTCGTCCCCCTCTATAGTAACGTTAAGAGTTATCGTCTCGACATCGACTTCGTTGACCCTTATGGATATCCTGCTAACCCCAGTCTCCCTAACTATCATCTCAGCTAGCTCTACTAGAGAGGTACCTCTAATCGTTTTGAGGACGTCTAGAACGACCTTCTTTAGGGGCAATCCCCCTTTACCTCACTCGGGCCCTATTTACCTTTCTAGAAGACCAGGAGTACCTCCTCAACCTCCTACTCCTACCGAAACCACACGCAGCGCAGTATCCTTTAGCTACGTTGTATGAGTGCCTTCCACACCTCCTACAACGGATGTGAGTCTTATTCTTACTTCTCTTACCCATTGACGGAGTTCCCTTCACCTACTATCACCCCTTAGGAGCCGGGGAGATCAGAACTATGTTCTCCCCTCTAATCACTACCGTACCGAGCCTCCGAGTCTTATCCTCGAGAACTTCGTAGGCATCCTCCAAGACTATGTTTAGGTGCTGATCGAAGCTCTTTAGCTTACCTCTAACCACTTCGCTAGACCTCAACTTCACGACGACGTCCTGGCCCAGGTTCTCACCAAGTAACCTCTGCGCCGCGTCACTCACCTTAAGCCCCCTATGTCGTAAGGGTAAAGCTTATAAACCTTAATAGGAGGGTCATAGCCTACCGAACTTCTTTAGAACCTCAAGCGATATGCTCCAGATATCGTCCCCAGCATGATGTACGTTCTTCAAAGCCCTCCCCCTCCTAACTGCGAGCACCTCACCCGAACTCATTAACGCTTTCGTCACAGCTAGCGGGGTCTTCCGATCTAGGGACCAGACAGCGACGGTGTCCCCCACACTGAACGAGCTTACCTCCACTATCCCGGGAGCCATAACGTCCGCACCGTTAAGTATGTGCTTCACAGCACCAGCATCTACCACCGCATAGCTAATTGCCTCTATCCCGGCCATCCTAATAGTAACAAGTGTTGGTAAAACCTCTTCACCGTACTTAAATGCTAGGGGCAGTCCATCAACTACGTAGATAGTTACATCCTCCGCACTAGCCTCGAAAGCAGCTTCAGGCTGCCCTAGCCCGATAGACGAACACAACCTCGGGTACCTAGAGCAGAACCCCTCTATGAAGCTCTTTAAGTCCCTACGCCTTAAAGGTGTGTAAACTACCCTAACCGACAATATGCCCTCCAACGCTTAAAGCTTAAAACCGGATAATAAATTACTGAGTTGGGCCGGTAGCTCAGCCCGGAAGAGCGCTCGGTTGGCATCCGAGAGGTCCCGGGTTCAAATCCCGGCCGGTCCACCACGTTTAATAGTCAAACCCTTAATTCTCCTCTATCAGCAAGCTGTAGGAACGTGTTCATAGTTGAAAGCCCGCTATTCAGGGCGGGAAGAGGTAGGCCAAGAACCTACTTACGGTAGAAGCCTCTCCAATATATTTAGGTTTTCGAACCTATCGAATAACATGTTAATATGCTTATATTACTATTCCCACAACTATAGGTTGGAGATAAAAATGAGCTTACTTAGTACTAAGATGGAGGAGTTACTGAATAAACAGCTAAACCAGGAGCTTAGAAACGCCTACCTCTACCTATCGATGGCATCCTACCTAGATAACCTCGGGCTTAGAGGGTTTGCCCACTACTTCAAGGTGCAGGCTAAGGAGGAGTTGGGTCACGCTATGAAGATATATGGGTTCATTAACGATCTGGGAGGTAGGGTAGTACTTCAGGATATACCTAAACCTAAGGAAAGCTGGGGCTCCGTCCTGGAGATTGCTGAGGACTTCTATAAGGCTGAGGTCGAAAATACGTGGAGGTTCTACGAGCTTATGGATAGAGCTAGAGAGGAGGGAAACAAATCGGTTGAGTCCTTCCTGAAGTGGTTCATAGATGAGCAGGTTGAGGAGGTGAGTAGTGCTAGTGATCTCCTAGCGAAGGTCAGGATGGTAGGAGAGCAGAAACATGCGTTACTCATGTTAGACTCTAAGCTAGCTGAGAGGAAGTAGCCTACCTTTATGTTTATTTAGTAGAATATACGCAATGTTTTGTCTATTCACATCATATAACTAATGCTAGTGAGTCTAGAACTCTGGGAGCGTAGAGCTCTATATTCGGGTTCAGCCCAAGCTCCTTAGTCTTCTTCAATATAGTTGTCTTCAGGCTCTCAAGGGCCGCTGGCTCCCCGTGGTTCAGGATTATTCTCTTCGGTTTAGTCTCCAGCTCGGCTAGGTACTTGAGGATCTGCTTCCTGTCTGAGTGGCCGGAGAACCCTTCTATGGCGTGGACCTCCATAGCTACCTTAATTACATCTATCTTATCCCCTACTAGTATGTGGACCTCCTTAGCTCCGTCACGCACCTTCCTCCCTAAAGTCCCCTCAACCTGGTAATTAACGAAGATGAGTGTGTTGTTGGGGTTCTCCGCCATTAGCCTGAAGTACTCTACTGCTGGCCCACCGTTAAGCATCCCCGACGTTGCTAGGATGATGCACGGATCTTTTGACTCAACTATCTCTGACCTAGCTACCCCTCCACTCACGACCTCAAAGGCTGGGTGGAGGAACGGGTTCTCTGAGTTGTATATTCGGTCTCTGAGTTCCTTAGACAGTAGCTCTGGGTATGCTGTGTGTATGGCTGTTACCTCGTTAATCATTCCCTCTATGTAAACCGGGACCTCCGGTAGCTCCCCAGCCCTCATAGCATCAGCTATTATCAGCAGAACCTCCTGAGATCTCCCGACAGCGAGTGAGGGTATCAACACCTTACCCTGACGCTCCAGTGTTCTCTTAATTATGTTTTTGAGTTCCTCAGCAGATTTCTCCCTATCTGGTTGCTCACTGCTTCCGTAGGTCCCCTCAATTATTAGCGTATCAACCCTCGGGAACTTGTTGTTAGCTTTATCTAGTAGCTTCGTCTTATCGTACTTAAAGTCACCCGTATACACGATGTTGTGTAGACCGTTACCTATGTGTAGGTGGGCTATGGCGGACCCCAGTATGTGGCCGGCATTGTATAGAGTTAGCCTGACATCAGGCGCTATATCTGTTACCTCCCCGTATCTGAGGGTTATCGTATGTATGAGGGCTTCCTGGACGTGGCGGGATTCGAACGGTAGGCTCCTTCCCTCCCTCTTAGTTAGCTCTATAAGATCCTTCTCGAGGAGTATCATCAAGTCCCGCGTTGCCTGCGTCATGTACACCGGGCCCTTATACCCGTACTTGAATAGATACGGTAACAGCCCTACATGGTCTAAGTGTGCGTGTGTAACTACCACAGCATCTATATCCTCAGGCTTGACCCCGATAGCGTCGAGTCTAGGTGCGAAGCTCTTAAGGAGGTTCGTGCCGGGGTTGAGACCGAAGTCCAGTAGTATCTTAGACTCAGCTGTTTCGACGAGTATAGCGGACCTGCCCACCTCCATGAAGCCTCCGAGGGCTGTGATCCTAACGTAGTTATCCTTGAAGATTACCTCCCTATGTATCCTCTCCCCAACAGCCCTGAGGAACTCCAGCCTCTCTGCTGATTGCCTTATAACGTAGTTAAGCTCTGACTCTAAGATCAGGGACTTCAGTGGGGGCTTCCTAACTATCCTCGGTCTCCAACCTGTCTCAACGAATATTTCCTTGAACAACTTCCTGTTGTTCTCGATGAACGCCTGTGGATTGGGAGTCTTTATCACTACCTCACCAACTACCTCATCGAAAATTATGTCGGAGTCGCTCTCTATGAGACCCTTAGCCTTACTGAGGATAATTTTCTTAGCTTCACTCTCCCGGGCTCTCTCCGATTCATCGACCCTAACTACGACCCTCTTCTTTATTGCCTTAGCTAGGCTCCTTATGGACTCCTCGTTCTCTACTATAAACGATACGTTCCTGACGTAGACAACTACTTCGGGGCCCTCGAACTCTATCTTAGTTACCTGAGCCTCAGGAGGTAATCTCTTAAATATCTCGCTCCTGATGTTCTCTCGGATATCATCTATGAATCTAATATCTCTCCTTATCATCCCCCTAATCAACCTGACGAATAAGACCTTTCCTCGATCCCATTAGGTCTCACTATAGCTACGTCCACAGCCTCGCCTGTAAATACGTCCCTCCTAATTGATGATCTAACGGCTTTAACTGCTAGAGCAACTGCTTCCTCCTCGCTCATATCTTCCCTATACTCAGACTCTAAGACCCCTATAGCTACCGGAGAACCTGACCCGGTCACTGTATACTTCTCCTCGGTGTAGTCTCCGAAGAACTCGATGTTAAATAGCCTAGGCCTGTCGTCGTAGCCTGCTAGTATGAACTGCACGATGAATGGGACGTACTTGTATGCGTTCAGGAGGAGGGATAGGTAGGCAGCCAGGGACTTCACCGGGATCTTAGCCTTATTAGCTAAGCTGTACTCCGTTGCCTTAATCCTGAGTAAGGATGCCAGTACCTGGGTGTCCGCAACTAAGCCAGCTGTAGTCAGGACTACGTGGTCAGATATCCGCACTATTTTCTTCACGGCCTTGTGTGCTACGTAGGTTCCACTACTAGCTCTCTTATCTGCCGCTACTATCACAGCATTCCTCGCTACTAGTCCTACCGTTGTTGTTCCGTGTAGAACCCTCAACTTCCACACCTTTCCAGTTAAGATCTCCAGACTTAAATGCTTGCTCGGTTTATAAGTTTTCAGTGAGTGAGTATGTGGCATTCGATAGACCTTTTTAAGAAGGTGGTTGTAGGGCACGGAGTCTCCGAGAAATTAGCTAGCATCATCTCCGAGCTCGGACTTGGAGGTAGGTTAGCTATAGTTACAGGTCCTAACGTTAGGAGAGCCGTAGTTGAGGCCCTCATAAGCAGCACGTTAAGTAACTTCGACATCGAGGTGTTCGAGGTTAGATCCCCCCTCGTTGAGGAGGCTGAGGAGGTGGCTGACATGGCGAGGAACTACAACGCATCGCTAATCGTAGCGATCGGAGGTGGTAAGAGTATCGATGTAGCTAAGTACGTATCGTATAGGCTTGGGATTAACTACCTCACTGTCCCGACAGTGACCTCACATGACGGTATAGCGTCCCCATTCGCCTCCCTCAGAGGCTTGGAGACCGTGTACTCGATAAAGGTAATGCCGCCTGTATCTGTTGTGGTCGACATAGACATAATTTCGAAGGCTCCTAAGCGGGTAGCTATAGCTGGTGCTGGGGACTTAGTAGCTAAGTTGACAGCAGTTAGGGACTGGAAACTCGCACATAGACTGAAAGGAGAGTACTTCGGTGACTACGCAGCTTCTCTGGCCCTCCTATCAGCTAAGCACGTATTCGCATATAGTAAAGCTATATCCCGTGGTACACCGACAGGGCTTCGAGTCCTTGCTGAGGGATTGATAAGCTCCTCCACAGCTATGTGCATAGCTGGCTCTACGAGACCTGCGAGCGGCTCTGAGCACCTATTTAGCCATGCTCTCGACATTGTGGCTAGCTACCCAGCACTACATGGAGAGCAAGTAGGTGTTGGGACGATAATGATGGGCTACATCCACGGTATTAACTGGAGGAAGATCAAGAAAACCCTGAAGAAACTTGGGCTACCTACCACCGCCAGGGAGCTGGGCGTTAAGGAACAGCACATAATTGATGCTCTAACACTAGCACACAGAATAAGACCGGAGAGGTACACGATACTCGGGGAGAGTGGGCTCACAAGGGAAGCTGCTGAGGAGGTAGCTCTCAGAACCGGTGTTATAGGCAATGACTGCTAAAGCTATTAAAACCCTTGTCAGTAAGTACGTTGCTAAGGTAGGCCACAGGTTCCTGTTCTCGGGCCCTATGAGTGAGTGCTTGAGCTGTAGATTCAGACATGCCTGTCTAGGCAACCTAGAGGCTGGGGTAGTATACGAGGTAGTTCAGACGTACAATATAGTAAATAAGTGCCCAGTACTTGGAGAGGTAGTGACGGTCGACGTAAAGCCAGCTGAGATAGATGTGGCGTTAGATCCTCGAGCAGCTATTGAGGGGATGGTAACGACATATAGACACATCGACTGCAGGACGCAGTGCAATCTCTCGGAGCTGTGTAGGAGTCCCTGGATAAAGGACGGCTCTAAAGTGAAGGTAGTCTCAGTTGAGGGGAGGATACCCTGCAAAGCTGGGAAAAACCTGACTAGAGTTAAGGTTGTGGTACTGCCGCAGCGAAGCTGACTTACCTATAGTAGAGTGGTTCTACAGTAAGTCTAGGTGAGCTTCGTGTTTATCTGAACTATTTCCTCACTTATCATATTTCCTCTAACGATCTTCCTCTTCCGCTCCCCCTCGTTCTTCGGGTGAAAACCTGGAGGTGATGAAAGTAGTAGAGCCTTCTTTGCGGATCCCGGCACCGTCGGCACCATCGGAAAACCTGAGGAGTCTGATCCCCCAGTTATTAACAGTCTCTTACCCGGGATTCCGATGACCGACCCATCTACGTAGTCACCGATCTTCTTACCTATGAATGCTGCTGCGCTAGCTCCCTCCACAACTATCTGGAACGCCTTGGCTCTGAAGATCTCAGCTAGAGCCTCACCACTACTGAGTTTCTCCGAGATTGTGCCGGCCGGTACATATACTGTGTCCTCTGGGACTTTAGGATCTGGCTCCAGTCTCACTGTAATGCTTATCTTCTCCTTCTTCTCCCTATCCTTCCATATCCTCACTGTCGCTATCCTGTAGGGAGTGTTGAGCATCTCTATAAGCTTCGGGTTAGCTCTCGCTCTAATAAGCTCTCTCCCTTCCTTCATGGCCTCACTTAGCTTAAGCTCCTCGGACTCTACGATCTTTACGTAAATCACCCTCGGCTCCTTTGCCTCAGGATCTCCTACTACTACCTTGAATGTAGCCACTCAGCGCACCAAATCCTTTGTCAGGTTGTTATATTTAAGCCCTCTGATGTTGCTCATGTGTTATGTGTTCCACTATCAGCAGTCCTACCTAAGTAGCTCATAGTCTCTTGATAGCTCACGGAGTACTTAAGTATAGCTACTAAACCACCGAAGGCCTTAACCTTACTGAAGGTGGGAGTCTCCTCAGGAACCAACCTCACCTCCCCACCCTTAGACTCTACGTAGTCCATTATCTCGGTAACCTCCTCAGCTTTCTCGCCGTACAATATATCCTCACAAACCAGTAACCTAGAAACCGCCCCCCGCTTAGCTAAAGCTTTCACGACATCGAATCCGTAAGCTACTCTCTCACTCCCGGTGGAGACTAACTTAAGGAATTCCTCGAATATCTCCTCCACTACGAGCACGTTATGGGTCCGCAAAACGTTCCTGAAAGCATCCCTCCTAACTAACTCCACTATACCCTGCCTACCCCCACTACTTACTGAGTCAACTACGACGGACCTTCCGAGCCTCTCCCTCAAGATTTCGGCTACCAAGTCCTTCAAGAAAGCTGGGGAGGCAATGATGATAACGTCCGGGTTCTCCCTCTTAGCTGAATCTATCACCACCTCAGCTATCTTCCTCGCTAAATCCTCTATTGGGGGCCCATCATCCCGGACCCCCTCTAAACTCCTCTCAGCTAAGTACTTAATCCCCTGCTCAAAAACTGTCGCGATAGCTAACTCATCGAAGTCGAATGCTGCTAGCAGAACCCTCAACCTCCTGGTGGAGGCTTTCCTCAACCTATTTAGCTGCTCCTCCGTCCACTTAGACTTAACTATAGCTAGCTCAGAACCTACGTCAATATTAAGTGTGTGGTACGAACCTCTAAGACCGTAGCCGTCAGGACCTTCCTCAATCCTTCCATGTATACGTAGCCTCCCGCTAAACGGCTGGAAGTAAACCTCCTTGACACGTATTGCTAGGACCATCGGTAAGCGCCTCTTACCTTCACCATCTATCTTAACGTCCCTCATAGTCTTGGCTATGACTAGGTCACCCTCCATTAACACGTTCTTCAGGATCCACAAATCGTCCTCACACTCGACACGTACCTCAATAACTCCGTGCTTAAGATCCTCTCTAACCACTTTCAACTACCCTCACCTAAGATCTTGAACCACGCACTCATCCCTGCTATCAGTGAGCTTCACTATCATAGACGTATATAGATTTAGTGACTAATAAGGTAGGTGTAACTACATCCGAAAACTCATTTTCTGGGATGGGGTCAGACACTGTAAAGAATGCTGAGACCTGATATCTTGTTGTGTAGGGTGTTAAATACGCCTACAACAGCGAGGTAGATAAATAAGTCTGTTACGTACCACTCATCAATGCCAGCTATTCCGATGAGAGTGAATGGTGTCCAACTCAGTCTGAAGGGGGAGTAGGGCGGTGGGACACCTAGAAAGTACGCTACGTAGCGTGAGACATATATCATCGCTAAAATCCCGGCCCACAAAGCAAACAGGTTTATCCACATTAAGTTACGTAAGTTCCTGGATAAGCTGTCGTATCTGGCCTTAATTATCCTCCACTTCTTCTGCTTACTGGGGGAGGTCTCCCTAAGCTTCATCGCAGTATACTCCAGCTCGCGGAGTACTTTATCTAGCTTGACCCTCCTTATGTAAGCTCTAACCAGGAATGATATGGGTAGAAGACAGAGTAGAGGAAGGACAACGAACACAGCTAGGCTGAGGAGGACCTCCGCAATACTGTAAACCAAGGTTAGATCGCCTCTATTGCTGCTACTAATTCCTCAGCTGCTTTCTCGAAGAGTCCTTCGGGGTTAGATATAAATGTGACAGCCGCCCCCGAGATTACGGAACTAGCTATCGAGAAATATCTATTGAGCTGCAGTAACTCTTTAACGAATTCAATGCTCGATAAGTCGGCTCTGTACCGCGACGCATCCCTCTGCTGGCGGGCAACTATCTCCTCCGGTTTAGCCTCTATCACGGCTATGAGGTTGGGCCTTAGTTCCTGCAGTACATTCATTGGGAGTCCGGTCCAGAAGCCGGTAGGGGTCTTTATCACGGCGTGAGTATCTACTATCCCAATAACCTGCTCTCCTCTCTCGCTCTCCAACTCCTCCCTTATCTTCCTAGCGACCATCCCCTGCGTCTTGAGTTGGATAGTTAGAGGTAGCCTCCTGATCTCATCTCGTGTTCTCACCGTGCCTACCTCCTTCAGGTAGTTAAACATGTAGTCCCCGAAGTTCACTAACTTAACGTTATAGCCCTTCTCAACTAGCTTATTCCTGGCTATAGATAGGACCGTACTCTTCCCTACCCCCGGTATCCCCACAACCACTACCAGCTTCAACATTCTACTCGCCTACAAGTCTCCTAAGCACCGGGTACATCTCTAAGGCCTGTTCGTATGTTAGTGCTGTGTATATCTGCTGTAGGATACCTGATGCTAGGAGCAGGCCTATACCGCCCCCGAAAACACTGAATATATCTGCTACTAAGGACAGGGTAGCAACCACTAAGGAGCTCAGTACTGCTAGGGGGTACACATACCTAGATAGAACCATCTCAAGTGCCTTGGGGTTAGACCTCATCCCTGGAATGCTGATCCCGGACTTAATCAGGTTCTCAGCTTGTGCTGCTGGGCTTAAACCTCCTACCTCTACCCACATAAGCCCGAAGAGGACTGCGAGCCCCATCAGTAGGGCTGCGTAGATTACAGCTCTTACTGGGTCGTAAAGCACTCCTAGCAGACCTCTAGGAGAGCTTAGGAAGACCAGCACACTGTTAAGACCTTCTCTCAACCACTGGTATTGGGGTAGGTATGCCTCAACCATGTTTCTGAAGAGCATGATGTTAGAGAAAACTATACCCACTAAGAGGACCGGGATGTTTGAGACGTACAGGAAGTTCAGTGGTATCCTGCCCCTTATACCTGGAGCTCTCTGAATTGTTACAGGTATGTTTATCTTCATCCCCTGGAGATACACTATAACGAGGAGGAGGATGAACGTGGATACCATACCTACAAGTGAGGGTAGTAGAGCTGTCTCTCCTCCAGCAAGGTATCCCGGTACGTAACCGTAGATAAGTCTTTGGATGTCTATATTGCCGTTAATGATGCCCTCTATTAGGTACGGGATCACACCATAACGATATACCCTCGTCGATCCATCCAACATGTAGACGTTAACTGTTGCGGGGGACAGCATATCCCACACTATCGTCCTGGAAACTCCTGCTAGAATGAATAGGCTTACTCCGGATCCTATTCCATACCCCTTCTGTATAGTCTCATCGAGGATCATGAGTATGAGGGCCCCTATAAAGAACTGAAGTGCTATGGACACGGTTACGAAGATGTTCTGCCTGTAGGATAGAGCGAAACCTGTTGCCTCAACTAAGGCTATAACGATGGCGAGTCCTTTCTCGGACTCTGTAAATAGCTTCCTATCCTCCGGGTCCGATAGATCCAGATCTATGAGTTTACCACCTACCAGGATCTGCATTATCAGGCCCGAGGTCACTATAGGCCCTATCCCCAGCTGAGCTAGCGTTCCAGTAGTAGCTGCGAACACTACTTGTAGGAGAGTCGGGAGCTGAGGACCTCCAGCCTGAACCGGGTAGACAGATACCGACGCCATAGCGAAAAATATCGCGACAGCTGCTATAGTGAAGGTGATCCTGTACTTAATATCAGGCCTTCTAGCAGGTCTCGGAGGTGATGGAACTATGTTTCCAAGCTTAGCTAGGAAGCTCACTACACCCATGAGTGCGCACCGTTTGATCCTGCCTACAACACATTAAGTTGACAGCTTAAAAGCTATCCTACCTTCCTCTTACCCTCAAAAGACCTAAATATTACGAGATAGGATATGGAATAACTACTAGCTCAGCTCCTTTCTGTACCTCCAGTGAGTACTACTTCCCCACCCGCGTTCCTTATCTTCTCGATAGCTTCTTCAGAGGCTTTGTAGGCCAACACCTTAAGCTTCAGATCAACCTCTCCTCGACCTAGTAGCTTGTTGTATCCGAGTGTTGAGATATCGATGACGTACATGTCTCCTTCCTTCTGTATCTTACCCTGCTTCTCCAGGTGCTTCACTATCTCACATAGCTCACCGACGTTCACTACCCTATACTCCTCCTTCATCCTTACGGGATATGTGAACCCGTGTTTTCCGAACCAATCTGGGAAGTACTTAACTACCCAAGACCACTTATGCTTATGCATTCCAGCAGCTCCTTTACCTCCTCTACTACCGCTCTTCCTGTGCTGGCCAACACTACCGTAACCGTGGGTTCTTATCCCCCTCATAGACCTACTCTTCTTCCTCCTCCTTACTACCATTATCCACCCACCTCTAGATTAGCCTGATGAGGAGGTCGTTTATGTCAGGACCTCTGTACCCTAACTCACCGCCAGCATTATAAGGTTTCTTAAGACTCCGCTTGAAGCCCTTGCTCGGTGGGTGAAGCCGGAAGACGGGCTTCACGTACTTATCGTACTGATGCCACAGTATCCTACCCTCAAGGAGGGAGTCTACGAGCTCATCAATACTACCTACCTTAAATATGTTTTTCACCATATCCTCGGTTATGGGCCTGCCTCCGACGGTCCTGCCCCTCCTAAGAATTAACTGCTTCAATACGTCCCTATTTACTTCCCCCCAAGTAACCCAATCCTTAACTACGCTTAGCATCCCATCTATGCTCGGAGACTTCGGGTATATTACTGCGTGGTATGTTCTTGTGAGTCTGAGTAGCTTGAGGGTGTGTTCGACGTCGTATGGAACGTCCACAGTACCTCTAATTCTTACGATGGCGTAGAGAGTCACGGATTAGACACCTCTCCTCCAGTCTGTGGGCGACATGAACCTGTATGTCTTTCTAAGGGCGTCGTAAGTTGCTAGGGCGAAGTTTATTGATGTCCTGGTCTCCCCCTTACTCCACGTCCACACGTCCTTAATGCCGGCATACCTTAATACAACCTTAGCTACGTCCCCAGCTACTAGGCCGGTACCCTTCGGAGCCGGCTTTAATAGTATTCTAACGCTCCCTGACTTCCCGCTTACCTCGAATGGAACACTGTGAGGCTCTCTACAGGAGCATTCCCAGCTACCGCACCCTCTCCTTACTGGAACTATGTTGAGCTTGGCTTCTCTCAGGGCTTTATCTATCGCCTGCCTTAACTGCTTCGCCTTCCCGAGGCCGATGCCGACATAGCCATCGAAGTTACCTGCTATGACCATAACCCTAAACCTCGACATCTCACCAGCATCAGTCTGCTTCTGCACTATGCTGACATTGATTACCTCATGTTTCAGGTCTGGTAGAAGGTAGTCCACTATCTCAGGTTCCTGGATGACCCAGTTATTATCGAAGATCTCCTTAATGCTCGCTATCTTCCCTTCCCTTACGAGCATCCCGAGTTTAGTCCTAGGAACCCAGGCCTCCAGACTCGGAGCACCTTCAGACACTCACACCACCTCCAAGTGTCTTAATTATGTTAGCCTTAACTTCATCGAAGTGCTCGGGGAGTTTACGCGGATCTAACCCCCGCTCAAGGTAGCTAGAAAACAGCCTCCTGAACATATCCTCATTCTCAGCCTGAAGCTTCTCAGCATACTTAGCTATGTGCTCTCCCCTCAACCTATCCTCTGCTGGTAAGACCTCCTCAGACGCCGGTACCTCAACACCGGCATCTCTAAGACCCTTTATTGCTGCGAAGATCCTGGACCCTCTGATAGGTCTGTGAAGCCCTATATCAGGTATTGCCTTATTTATACCGAGTTTCAGAGCCTTAAAGCCGGCTATGAGGCCGGTTAAGTAAGCTGCCGGGGTATTGTTGAAGTCTCCTTTCCATCCGAACTCTGTTAGTACTCTACTGTTTACCGCAACCTTCGTGATATCGCCGTGGGGAGCGAACTCAATTATCTGAACTATGATGTACTTATTCGTTTTCCTCACAACAGCTCTGATTTTCTGACCGGATCTTACCATCTTATACCTCTTATAGTAGTTCGTCTTACCTTCCCTCCTCCTCCTTAGCGGAACCTTATAGTTAGGACCTCTCGCCATGCTATCTCACCTGGATACCCATCTCACTAAGGTGTCTTTTCAGGTCTGAAAGACTTGCGAAGGCTCCTCCCTTTGCTAGCTGGCGGAGTCTTCGGTAGGTACTAGAGTCCAGTACTTCATTATCCTTCAACCACTTGAGATACCTCCTAATCTTTCTTATGGTGTTCACCCACTTCTTATGTGGATCCTCCCTAGCGGTCTTAGAACCCTTTCTCTTTCCCGGCCCCCTACGATGACCTTTTTTCCTTTTCTCATGTCTTTCCTTCCACCTAGCTCTAGAGTTCCTCCCGCTCTGCTCAGCCCATATAGCCCCGTCCTTTATCAACCTCCTAATATCATCCTTAGTTAGTGCAGACTCTATCTCACTTATTCTCTCGGGGTCGAACCTTACCCTCGTCTCCCCAACCCCGAGTATCTCTGCTGCGAGCCTCCGCTGAAGTGAGAGGTCGGCCATCAGAGACCACCGACATTAGCTAGCTTAATACCCATTTCCTCAGCCTTCTTAACTATCTCCAACTTCTTTCTTAAGCCTACCGTCGAGCTTATGTAGACTATGTGCTTCGACGGATCCAGCTTCTCGAGGTCCTCAGGTCTACTAATAATTACAGGTACTAAACCGGAGGGGTGGTATCCCCGGATTACTACCGGTGATCTATAACCAACTGACGCGATCGGTGGGTTACCTTTAAGCCTTAAACGCATCGGGTTGTCCTTACCTCTCGGCTTCCTCCACTTCGGGTCGTTCCTAAACTTCGAGAACTTCCACCACTTATTCCTGTAAAAGCATATCTTTAGCTTCTTCCTCACCATTTCCTTAATTTTTTCTTGGCTTAGACCGGTGTCCACCCTAGATCACCCTAATCTGCGTAACCCCTCTCATATATGTATATACCATCTACGAAAACCCTCCTATCAAACTCCCTTATCTTTGTTGCCTGCTCTATATTAGCTGCTGTCTGTGAAACAGACTCTAAATCACAGCCCTCCACTATCAAATCCGTCTTTGTTACGGTAACCTTCACATTCCCGACTATCTTAGCAATCCTCGGAGCTTTCTCCCCTATAAAGTTCTCAATTATTACTCTATCCCCATCAACCTTAACGTTTATTGGGAAGTGGGAGTAGACTATCTTAAGTTTGTATCTGTATCCCCTCAGAACACCCTCAATCATGTTCTTTATGTGGGATACAACAGCATAGAACAGCGCCTTAAGCTCCCTATTCGGGAAATATGTCTCCAGGATAATGGTGTCCCCTTCCTTACTTATCTTAACCTTCTTCGCGTAGCTGAAGTTTCTCTCAACTACTCCCTTAGGTCCCCTTACCCTAACTAAAGACCCCTCAACCACTACCTCAACTCCTTCAGGGATCTTTATCTCCTCCCTAAGTATTGCCGCTCTAACCATCAGCTCCCCCCTAGTATACGTAAGCTATTAACACTCCACCTGTCTTACGGCTTATTGCCTCCGGGTGTGCCATTACCCCCTGTGGGGTAGATAGAATTAATATCCCAATATCCCTAGATGGTAGGTACCTACGCATCCACTCAGGCATCCTCAGAAGCTCCTCATATTTAACTGAGTACCTAGGCTTTATTGCCCCGCACTTATTTATCCTACCTAGGAGCTGGACCTTTATCTTCCCCCATCTACCATCATCTATGTGCTCAAACTCCCCGATATATCCGTATTTCTGCATTACTCTAAGTACGGAGGCAATGAGCTTCGAAGCAGGCATTATAAGTGCCTCCCTATTTCCACGCATCTCATTGTTGTATATGGTTGCTAGGGCATTCGAGAGAGGGTCCGTGGACACCATGATCCCACCTCACATGTACTTCTTAAATCCCAGCTGGAGTGCTACCTCCCTAAAGCACTGCCTGCATAGGTAGAGTCCATACTTCTGTATTACAGCGTCCTTACTACCGCATCTCCTGCACACTTGAACTCCCCTACCGTACTTCCTAATGACTGGTTTCCTGTACTTACCCACGTTAGACCACCTTAACACCGAGCCTAGTAATAAAGAATGCTACTGCCTCGTCCCTACTTACACGATGTCTCCTAGGTATCCTCGACCTACATCTCCTCCTCCTCATTACTCTATACCCTGGTCTCTCAAGCTTTACAGTCACATCCATACCGAATATACCTATATCCGGGTCGTACTTCATACCAGGCAACACGATATGCTCCTTAATCCCCAGCGAGACATTGCCGTAGTCATCAAAACTCGAATACTTTATCCTCCCACCGACAGCTGTGAGAACCCTATTCAGGAATTCATATGCTCTAGACCCTCGTAGGGTAACCATCACCGCGATCGGCTCCCCCCTCCTCACACCAAACTCTCTAATAGTCCTCTTAGCCCTCCTCAAGGAAGGTTTCTGCCCTGTGAGTTGCTCTAGTAGCTTAGCAGCCTTCTCCAGCCTCTCACCGGAGCTCCCCACACCTATGTTAACAACTACCTTAGCTATCCTAGGCTCAAGCATCTTATTAGAAGCCCACCTAAGTGAAATCTTTTTAACTACCTCCTCCAGCCTCGCTTCAGTAGACATCACCGACCACCGAGCTTCGTGGTTATCGGAAGAGTTATTTCAGGCTTTGATGTCCCGATAACGATGATCTTATCGAGGGACGTGTAGAATTTGACACCGCTAGCTATGTCCTCTAGGAGCACTAATTTTCTATAGTGCCGCATGCCTCCACTAATACTTAGAATCCGCCCTACCCTACCTACGTTGATTCCACCGATGACTACTGCCATAGCTCCGTTCTCGACCGGTATATAGTCAGTGAGCCTGTACTCCGGTATACTTACCTTCACTGTGGACATGGTCTTAAACTTCCTACCTTCATCAGCACCTACCTCTATGTTCTTACCGTCATGTAGGTTTAGCTGTAGCTTACCTCCCTTAACTGTGGTCTTATTCTCTATCCTGCAGAGCTTGAACGAGGCCTCCTCCTTTGTTATGGGGACGAGAAACATCACCTTAACCGGTACGGGGACGACACGGAAGAACTCGCCGGTGTCCACTATCTCGATAACGTCCATCAAGCCAACCGGGAACTTATAGTCCCGCCTAACATAACCATCTACCTTAAAATGACCCTCAGCTATTAACTTCCTAGCCTCCCTACCTGTCTTAGCGAGGCCGAGGATATCTCTTACAATAATCAACATCGGGAGGGCTCTACTTACCGGGTGAGGTCCTGGTGATGGTTTAACCACCCACTTAGCTTCCTTCCTAAGTATCGGCCAGAACTCCGGTGCTGCTAACCTCTTTAAGTGCCTACTACTACCCATCCTCGCCATTACTTACCACCCTCCTGCACCTTCTTCCTCCTCTGAATGATCTTCTCCCTCACTTTATCGATACTGCCGAGCTTCACTATAACAACCTTAGATGGGTGGATGGGGTACGGTACGGGAGTGCCGTCAGCCTTCTTTATTGTTACTCCCTCAACATGTATTCTGACCCTCTTAAGGTCGACCTTAACAACCTTACCTTCATGCCCAGCCCAATCACCCTTCACTATCCTAACCACATCATCCTTCCTCACAGGTAGCCTCTTAACTCCGTATTCTTTCTGTAGATCTGGAGACAGAGGTGCGTTAAAGAATCTGTGCCTCCTGTGGAGCGGTGCTCTATAGAGTGCGAGCCTCTGTTTACGTGGCTGGCTACTGAAGGTTTTTGCGGTAGCCATACTATACCTCACCTACACGACTAGTGTAGCTAGGTTTGCTATCCCAGGCCATCTCTCAGCTGCCTCTCTAGCGACAGGTCCTCTAATTTCACTACCCTTAGGATTCCCCTCCGGAGTCACTATAACGCAGGCATTATCCTCAAATGCTATCCACGTCCCGTCAGGCCTTCTATAAGGCTTCCTCTGTCTTACTACTATAGCTCTCATGACCTGCCCGATAAGCTCTGTCTTACCCTTCTTAACTGTAACAACGATCATATCCCCAACCGTAGCGAAAGGTACTCTCCTCAACCTCGTCTTAACACCTATTACCCCCACCATCATGACCTCCCTAGCACCACTGTTATCAGCTACGTTAAGCCTCGTACCGTTGATTATCCCTGGAGACCTACCCAGCCTACTGAACCTAGCCGTAGACTTTACTGAGCTCACAGACTACCACCCCTCTTGAGTACTCCAAGAACTACCCAGGATACGGACTTCGCGAGAGGTCTAGTCTCCCCTATTAAAACAGTGTCCCCTACAGAGACCTTAATGCATGGAGGTAGGTAGGCGTGGATCCTGGACCTACGCTTCTCATACCTCTTGAACTTCCTGATGTACACCAGGTAATCCCTCTCAACTACCACCATCTTCTGCGCTCTAGCTTTGTAAACACGGCCAACTAGTAAACCTCCACGGACCTTGAGATGGCCGTGCCAGGGACATTTCGGATCTGAGCACTGCTCTCTGGGTGGTTCAAGACCTTCGTATCTCAGCCCCACATCTCTTACTTGCTTTGCCTCACTCACCTTGCATCACCACACATCTTCACTCTCTCCTCCGGCCTGCGGAGTATCTCATCACCTAGTAGTTTCACTACATAACCTGAGTTAGGCAACTTAAAAGAAAACACTCCGTACTGCTTGGGGATGGTCAGCTCCCTACCGGAACTCTCAACTATGAGTGTGTTCCTAGTTTCCCACACGACCCTACCCCTCAAACCTACTAGACCCCTATCACTGTGATCTAGTACTTCCACCTCGAGTCCTATCAATTCGTGACACCTCAGATTACTCCTTGCGTGCCTCACTACTAACGCCCTTTACTTTCTCTTCGTTAAGAACTGTCAGGATACGCGCTATGTTCTTTCTTACTATCCTGATCCGGGCAGGGTTGGTTAACGTACCTACCCTAGCCTGCGACCTAAGTTTTAGGAGCTCTACCCTCAGCTCATTAAGTAGCTTAAGCCTCTCATCAGCACTCATACGTCTTATCTCTTCAGCTGAGAGACTCAACCGGCTTCACCTGCAGATCCCTGTACTTGCTGAGCCTGTTCTTGGGGCTTGAATGTTACCAAGTCATCAGGAACCCCGGGCTTAACTATTATCACCTCAATACCGTATAGTCCAGGCTTCAGTAGAACGCTCGTAACAGCTCTATCTACTAACCTAGATACATGACCACCCGACTTATAGACCTTACCAGCTTTAACCTTCTCATACCTAGCTCTCTCAGAGACAAGCTTACCACTTATAATTATCTCACATCCCACAGCACCAGCACCCATAATCCTCCTCAGAGCTACGAACGCTGCCCGCCTGAAGTGGTACCCCTTCTCTAGTGCTAGTGCTATTCTAGAAGCCATTATCCTAGCACTAAGCTCCGGAACCTCGATACCGGTTACCGTTATCTGCGGATTCTCCAGCTTGAAGTACTTAGAGAGAACATCAGCAAGCTTCTTTATCTGCTGACCCTTCCTCCCTATGACCATAGCAGGTCGGTCAGCATAGATTATTACTCTATCACCTAGCGGGGTCCTGAAGAGGTCGACACCCGCATAGCCAGCCTTAGCGAGAGTCTTAGAGAGATATTCATCCACCTTAAGCTTAGTTACGTTCATCTCGAGGAAGTACTTCTTTATGTCTACCAAACCCCTACACCTCCCTCGCTATTACTTCTACATGTGTTAGGGATCTGAACTTAGGGGTAGCACGACCGAAAGCTCTCGGCATCCACCTCTTTATATAGGGCCCTCTATGAGCAGCAGCATGAATTATTACCAGCCTCTCCAAGTCGAGGCCCTTAGCTTCAGCATTGTTCTCAAGGTTTCTGAGAAGCTTTAGTAAGTACCTAGAAGCCTTAACCGGGTACCTCCCTATAGGTGATCCCCACTTAGGATATTCGTCCGGAAGACCTGCCTTGTGGGCTATGGAAAGCTTATACCTTACGTAGGGAACAGCTCTCCGCTTAGCCACAACATCTTCAAGGAACTTGATAGCGTCACGGAGCTTCATACCCCTCACTATCTTCAGGATTTCGTAAGCCTCCTTCCTAGATATGGGAGCGTCCCACATCATAGCCTTAGCTACCCGTGACTCGTCACGTAGCCTAAGCGAGTAGCTCCATACTGGCATACTCCAGACCAAGCCTTAAAGTATGGATTGAGCTTTATAAGCTTCCAAAAGCCTCCGCTCACCTTATTGAATATAGAGCGTCATTACCACAGAATTAGATCTAGTGGAACCTTCTGCACTAGATACGTAGTGCCGGCTTCAAGATATTTAAGTAGGTTTATCGGCTACCACATCCTTCTCTTCGCAGTACTTAGCTAGGTACTTACCTAGTATGACTGCTGTTCTTCTATCGACAATTACGGTATGGACATCTCCGTTTTTTACGATCTTAACTATATAGATGTCTCTGTAGATCCTCGAGTTCTCTTTAATTAATTTGTTGACGTCTACACCTAGCCCGCTCAGGAGTCTTCTCTCGTGGCTATCGGGGATCTCCATACTCCTCTCTGATCTTCTTATAGAGAATTCGCAGCCACCGGAAAGATCTATCTCTAGTTTATCTGCTATGAGGGTGCTGAGCTCCCTAGAGGATAGAGAACCCCTAATTTTGAGGGCCTCTGACACCCCAGCCCTCGGAAATACCCTTATAACCCCTAGTTCTTCTAGGACTAAGGTTACAGGTAGTAGAAACCTCCATGTCTTCATTAATGCCCTTAACTTTTTCAACCTTTTGCTACACCTATAGGTTTCAGGCGAGCTACTAACTTAGCTAGCTTCACTTTGTGACTTACAAGAGCTACCCTATCAACGTCCTTATAAGCACCTGGAGCTTCCTCCGAGACCACCCTAGAGGTAGCAGCCCTTACGTAGATCCCGCGGGAACTCAGCTCCTGCGTTACGCTCTGTGGTCTGTAAGTTCTTACTGCTGCCTCCCTAGACATCCACCTACCAGCACCGTGAGCAGCTGAGTAGAAGGTTCTAGCACCCTCAGGTATACCGACCATGACGTAGCTTGCCGTACCCATTGATCCGGGTATGAGGACTACCTGACCTATGGATTGATGTGCTTTAGGTATGTCTGGATGACCCGGTGGGAATGCTCTGGTAGCTCCTTTCCTGTGTACTACCAGCTTCATGCGCCTACCATCAACAACGTGCTCCTCGATTTTCGCTATGTTGTGTGCTACGTCATATATTATCTTAAGATCCAGCTTGTCGGGATCGGTATTGAACACCTTCCCGAAAGACTCTCTGACCCAGTGAGTTATGAGTTGCCTATTAGTCCACGCATAGTTCGCTGCCGCGGCCATAGCCGCAAAGTAGTCCTCACCCTCCCTAGTCTTTATCGGTACTGACGCTAGCTCCCTATCTGGTGGTGTTATCCCGTACTTCCTCATAGCTCTCTCCATTATAATGAGGTAGTCACTCGCAACTTGATGACCTAGCCCTCTAGACCCTGTGTGCACCATGACGGTGATCTGCCCCTCAAATTCTATCCCCAGGACCTTCGCTACGTCCTTGTCGTATATCTTATCTACTACCTGAACCTCGAGGAAGTGGTTACCAGCTCCTAGGGTCCCCAGCTGCGGAGCTCCCCGCTCCTTAGCTGTCCTACTGACCTTACTAGGGTCAGCACCACGCATCGAACCACGCTCCTCGATGAACTCAGGGTCTATATCCCAACCAAAGCCCTTGCTTATAGCCCACTCAACACCGTCTTGCAGAACCTTATCGAGCTCTGATATGGATAACCTCACCTTACCTGTACTACCCACACCTGAAGGTACGTTATGGAATATCGTGTCGATGAGCTCCTTAAGCTTGCTCCTCACATCATCGATAGACAGGTTTGTTCTCAGGAGTCTTACCCCACAGTTGATATCGTAGCCAACACCTCCTGGTGAGATGACCCCCTCATCGTAGTCCATACCCGCTACTCCACCTATGGGGAAGCCATATCCTTGGTGACCGTCAGGCATAACATATGAAGCTCCTACAATCCCTTTCAGGCACGCAACATTAGCTGCCTGAACCAGGGTTAGATCATCCCGCATCTTAGTTATTAAGTAGTCGTCAGCGAATATTATTGCCGGCACGTTCATACAGTCCTTAAACCCTTTAGGAATCTCCCACGTGTACTCGTCCACCCTGTTTAAAGTAACTTTCGGTGGGGGACCCCTATAGGCAGATTCCTCAAACATCTAGTTCCTCACCACCATAACTTACAAATGAGGTCTAATATCCTTATCTTCCTTTCTGAGCTAAGTCGGTACTCACTCGAGAGCTAGTGTCTTATCAGGATAGCCGCTACTAGATATTCTCTATGTCCTGGCTCCACACTAATTCATAATCCCCAGAGTACCGAACCTCACACCTCTCACCAAACTCGCCTAGTATTTCCTCAAGTAGCTTAGAAAGCTTCTCCTTCTCAGCTTGACGGCAACTCAGCTTCCTCTCAACTAGGATATACTCCCTAGATACCTCTACGTAGCATTGTCTCGATATTAGAGCTTGGTATATGCGTGTAATAAACTCTCCAGCATCCACGTCAGAACCTAAAAGAATGGAGACCACCAGCTTACTAACCCATCCTGGTGTGTAGACTATGGCTACCGATACGTCTCTAACTAGCTGTTTTTCGCATACGGCATTAAACCTAACAACGATCAGGTTAGAGGTGTACTCCTCAGCCTCCACCAAGATATTCCTGAGGAGTTCAGGTGGGACTAGCCCGGTAAAGAAGTCTCCTAGGCACTTTACTGAGCTACTCATACTCCTACGCCAGAGTTGGAGGAAATACTCCAGTATGGACAGTGTCCGAGGCTCCTACTACAGGAAAACCTATAGTAGAAGTCTACTTCATTGCTACGAAGAGTGTGGATCTCGTTGCCTTCAGTCCCGGCTCGCCGTGCTCGACCTTCTTTGTTGTTATCGCGAACTCTCCTAGATAATGACCGATCATCTCGGGGGTTATTTTAACTGGGACATATTCCTTACCGTTATAGACGGCTATCGTTAGCCCGACCATTACCGGTAATATTATGGCGTCCCTAACATGGGTCTTCACAACAACGTTCTTCCCACGTAACATGAGTTCCCTAGCTCTAAGCACCTTCCTAAGGAGTTTCAGCCTCTCAGGTTCGTCCCGCTCTGACCTCAGCATTCCGTAGTCAGTCATCCTCGTCCTAACCTCAGGGTCGGACATTCTTAGTAAGCTCCTCCGGGTCCTTGCTGGTAAGAGCTTTATCAACTCATCCATGGGCATACTCATTAACTCGTCTAAGGTCTTACCCCTATACCTGAACTTAGCCCATTCAGGAGGTATCTCGATCTTTGCCCCAGCCGACATTGACCGCCCTACCCACAAGCTATTTCTTTCAAGCTTATAAGCTACCTCTTCCTCCTACCGGTCCTCCTAGCAGCTATGTGACCAACCTTACGACCGGGCGGGGTCGTCCTCGACACTGTTGAGGATCTCGATACACTCTGGTGTCCTCCACCACCATGTGGGTGTGAGACCGCGTTCATCGCGACACCCCTAACTCTAGGCCATTTCCGGGCCTTCACCTTCCACTTATGGTATGCTGCCCCAGCCTTTAGTAGTGGCTTCTCAGTTCTCCCAGCTCCTGCTGGGACACCTATTGTTGCTCTACAGCTCCCCAGTAAAGTCTTCTGCTCCCCACTTGGTAGGAGCACTATAGCGTAGTTACCGGACTTGCCCAACACTACTGCGTAGCTACCAGCCTGCCTAGCTATCTTACCCCCGTCTCCAGGTCTTAGCTCTATGTTGCAGACTTTAGTTCCTTCCGGTATACTACTCAGAGGCAGGATATTCCCTACGTTAACAGGTGCTTGAGGACCTATGTAAACAACCTGACCCTGATAGACCCCCTCAGCAGCTGGGACATAGAATGTTGTCCCATCTTCAAGCACTATCCGCGCTAACGGAACCCACCTACCTGGGTCGTGAACTAACTCGACGATAACACCCTTCTTAGTGTCGGAGGAGAGTGGGGGATACCTTGCCGGAGCTACCCGCTGGTGTGAAGGACTTCTAAATACTGATGTACCCCGGCCAGCCCTCTGAGAAAGTATTCTCTTACCCATAGCTAACCACCTGTTACACCATACCTAGCTTAGTAGCTACGTCCGATGCTTTATACTCCTTAGATAACCTAACATACGCTTTCTTCTCTCCCTTCGGGGTCACTAATGTCCTGACCTTCTCCACCTTAACACCGAAGAGCTTCTCGACAGCCTCCTTTATCTCGTTCTTAGTGGCTCTCATGTCGACTATGAATGTGAGTGTGTTATACTTCTCCATGTACGTTATGGCCTTCTCACTTGAGACCGCCGCCTTTATTATGGAGTGAATGTCCGTCATGCTGATACCACCCTAAACCTCTCACTTAACTTAGTTAGCGCTCCGGAGGTAATAACCATGAGCCGGCCTGGATGACCACCGGGAGCTAGGTGCATCACACTAAGTAGGTCTACAGACACTACGTCAACCCCAGGCAGAGCTCTCCCAGCTTTAACTACTGGTGCCTTACTGTTGGAGACAACTATAAGGACCGACTTAGGCTCCTCATATCTCCTCCCCCTCATCTTACCTTTCCCAGCCCTAATCTTGATTCCGTCGTAGGCCCTGACAACATCTTCCCACACCTTAAGCAAGCGTAGCGTCTCCTTGAGGGTCGATGTTTTCTCTATGTTCTCAAGGTCATCAACAACAACTACCGGTAGAGCCTCTACTGAGAACTTATGCCCTCTACGCCTAACTAGATCCACACTCGATGTTGCTGCTAACGCGGAGGCTAGAGCAAGGAGCTTCTCTTTCTTGTTTACCCTCTCATGTATTCTCTTACTAGTCGTCGGTGGGAACGCTAACCTACCTCCTCTCGCTTGCGGGACAAACACAGCTCTACCGTTGTCGAGCCTAGGTACCCTAGCTACCGAGTAGTTAATGCCCCACGACTCACCAACCCTTCTTTTTCCAGCTAGCTCATCCCTTCCCTTAGGCTGTATGCGAGCTGTTAGAGCTGAGAGAAATGCTCTCCGTATGATATCGTTTCTCACAGGGAGGGAAAACACTGGCGGTAGTGTTACCTCTCCTATGGTGGCACCATCTAAGCTATAGACCGGGACCTTTATTGGTTCCACCTTACTCGGTAGTACTATGATCCTCATGGTACATCACTTCACTGCTTACTTTCTAGACTGATATGCAGTATCTTCGGAGGCTCTAATATAACGTTCTCCGGAGGTCTTATAGGCCACCTTAAGATTAGGGGTCTCTTAGGTGTACCAAACACACTACCTAACAGTATGACGTGTGTAGATCTTACAATACCGTAATGTGGGAAACCACCTGACGGAGTTATCTCATACCCGTTATTTCCTATGTGTAGTATCCACTTATTGAATTCCGTCCTCCTGTGGAAGCCCATCTGACCAGCTTGCGGGACAGTGCTGAGGGCACCGATAGTCGGAGATCTAGCTCCTATTCTCCTGCTACCCTTTCTATGCTTATGCCACTTCGGTAGCTCCCTAACTCCAAACCTCTTTATCACACCCTGGAAGCCCTTCCCTTTCGTAACTCCTATAACATCAACGAACTGCCCTACCGAGAACACTGAAGTAATGTCTATGGGCTTCCCTAGTACTGATAGAGCGTAATTAACTTGATCCTGTATAGTACCACCACCGATCTTTACTTCAAGGATGTCCGGAACCTTCTTGCTCAACCCTCCAGTAAGTTTCGGTTGCGTAGCTACTATCAGACCTACCTCAACTACTTTATCTAGTTGGTTCAAGACGTTCTTAGACCTGAGCTCGTTCTTTTCGGGGTCAAATGTGAAGGTTGAGATCTTCCTCCATATCTCCAGTTCCTTAGGAGGCTCAGTCCATACCTCGGTTAGGGTCTTTAGCCCACCGAACATGCCACGTGTGTAGAATCTAGCTCCGAGGGGAACTATTGGCGGGGTTTCAATTACTGTAGCGGCTACCGTGATCTCCCGACCGTAATTCATAGACCCCGGCCTGTTATCGATTATTACTAGGTGTGTCATCCCTACTTTATAGCCGATGAACGCTAGAGGCTTAGCTGTGGGAAGCTCTACTTTCGGCCATGATCTGACCCTAGGTAATAGCCTCGAAGCTCTCTTCCTAGGCCTTACACCTAGGCTACCCCTCCTAGGAGCAGAGTGCTTCCTGCGTGCCACTGCTACCGCCTTACCTACTTCAATACAAGCACACGACTTTAAAGCTTTTCGCATCCTTAAACCAGAACAACGTTATTCAGACTTCGGGAGACTCCTCAACTCTCGGTACTCGGCTTTTCACATCATCTACTTAACATATATTACAACGCTTATAAAACGCGTAGTGATACTGTCTGCGGTGCCTGGGTTGGGAGGTAGGCAAAGGACTACTCTATTCATGGGGATCGGTGAGGGAAAGGAAGAGAAGGGAGGTAAGGAAGCTGAGAAAGGTAAGAGTGAGGCTGGGAAGGAGCAATCTAAGGGTAAGAAAAAGAAGTAAGTACCGCTATGAGGGTCTTAAGTAAGTACGGGGTTTTTAGTGTTTAAATGGCCTCCACCTAAGTCTAGAGTGTCCCTATCTATTGTCATACCATCGTCCAATCTATCTTTGTATAAGGATCTAAAACTGAAGACTAGGTTAGTAGGTGAGCTTGCTAGAGTCTTAGCTGTTTTCAGAGTAAGTACTGTAGCAGTCTATAAGGACCCTGAAAGTAGTGAGGAAGACTACCAGCTACTGGTAAGGATAATGAAGTATCTTCTGATACCTCCCTACCTCAGAATCAAAGTACAGGGCTTCGACAAGTATCTCAAATTTGCCGGTCTCTTACCACCTCTATCTCTATACACACATAACCCGGAGAATAGGCCTGTGGACGTTGGTGATGTGAGGTTCGGGGTTGTTTTGAATGAGTTCGGGGTTGTTGATATAGGGTGGAATAGACCCTGCAGACTCGTCAACTATAGTGGGATAAAGCGAGGAGATATAGTCCTTGTTGAGGTGGTTTCAGTAGACCCCTTAATCTGCCACACAGTAAGAAACAGCCCTATCTATTCAGGGTACTCAGTCTCTAGCGTAACAAGCGAAGATGATTTACTGAAGTTTGTAAACACGCACGACGTAGTAATAAACACTAGTAAAGACGGAATCCCAGTCCACAACGTTTTCTCAGACCACGAAGCACTTAGGAAGATATCTAATGCCCGCTCAATATGCCTACTCTTCGGAAACCCTAGGAAAGACTTTAATGAACTAGTTAAAGCTCTTCCCAGGATAGATATGACGCTCAACTTCATACCTCACCAGGGCACATTAACAGTGAGAACTCCGGAGGCTATAATAGCGTCATTAGCCATTCTCAACGTTTTACTTGAGAGTAAACAAGATTAGTACTGCTTGACCGTTCTGGTCTAGAATTAGCTTTCATCCCTTCCTCCCTCGCGTCATGGGGAGGCCTTCGCCGTGAACGGGTGAAGCCAGCACCCCTCTCTACCTACACCCATTCAGGCTTATCCTACCCCACATATCGGGCATAGGCACGACACCCTAATCATCAAAATAATAGGTTTACGTAAAATGGAAGAAGTTTCACATCCCCTTAAATAGTAGACCCATAAACCTTAAAGATTTTAAGGGTACTACGATATGGTGTAAAGTGTTTTATGCTCAGAAACATGACATATTCTATGTTTTAGAAGGTTGTTGAGATTCACTAGCGCGTTTAGGGATTCTCTCTCCGTCACCTACTACCCAGAAAACCCCGTCATCTCTCTTCTCAATCTTCCAGATTAGTGCTTCATGTTTAACTCTCTCAACTACCTCTTTGAGCGTCTCAATAGAGTTCTTCCTTCCCGTTCCTAGAACCCCGACAGAGAATACTATATCCCCAGGCTTAAATGACCCTACACTGTGGTTTATTGAAACGTATTTTATCCCCTCCTTTAGAGAGGCTTCTCGAGCTATTTTCTCCAGAATCTCCCTCGTCTGCTCTTCATGGTGCTCGTAGGTAAGTTCCTCAACTTTACTAGAACCTACCTGACCTTTAACTATACCGAAATAGACTGCTACTGCCCCCACCTCGGGATCTACATGCTCTATAAGATCCCTTAAAAAAGACTCCGGATTTATTGGCTGTCCAATACGTAACGTACTACTATAGCTACCCCCGCCAGCTGATGGGGGGATAAGATCCACTGTACTACGACCGGAGCAAAGATCTATATCATCGTTCAGATCTCGGATTATCCTCCCTCCATAAACTACGAGAACCATTCCTCTAGATACGAGGCCTGAGATCTCCGGATGTCTAGTTGAGATAATCGCTACTAGGTCACCGGCTTTAATCGAACACTTCTCAACCTCTACCTCCTCCTTGCTGGTGCCGGTGATTTCCTTTAGTACCGCGTAATACCGCACAAGTAGCTTCATCTTCCATCACATCCTAGATCTCGTTGGAAGTATTAAATATCATCCCTGATGACGGAGCAGGCCCTCAACTCATACTTCATGCTCGCTCACTACCTCATCCTTCTTAGGCTTCGACGCGACCCTGCTCCTAATTAGTTGTATGGTGTCATTTATCGTTCTCCAATGGTTCCCCTGCCAGTAGACCTTCTTGCATTTACTGCAGTACCAGAAGGTATCGTACTTGCTCAGTACTTCAGGAGGTACTAGAGTAGCTATCTGAGCTTTCGGTACTATGCTGAGCCTACTATTGCATAGAGGGCACCTAGTGTTGTTTTTATCGAACTTTACCTCTATACCTAACTTCTCAACTAGGATAGTTAGGATATCCGCTATCTCCGTTACTTCTGGGGGGATATACACTGACGTGATGTTATTTTTCAGTGCCCGCCTATGTAACCCTAGGTCCTTAGTGATTAAGACTCTATCCTCGCGGATGGCTGTAGTAAGTATATCCTTATCTAACATCTTCCTGGAGTACTCCGTATCGTATCCGAGTACCCTCAGCCACCGAGCCAGGTTACCGAGCATGCTGTCTACGATTATCTTTACCACTACCCTCTTCCACTCACTAGAAACTGTGGGAGAAATTTAAGTTATATTTAGGAGCAGGTTCTTTAGGGCAGGAGAGAAAATCAGTTATTAAAGTTAGATGCCTTGACTTGCTACCCTCACGAAACATATTCAGCTATAAAAACGCTGAAGGAATAGATCTGTGTAGATAGTACGATGAGGAGAGCTATTCAGGTCATTCCGACCCTATTAATACTTGAGACAGTGGCTAGAGCAGGAGGTACTATGTCAGGTGAAGCGCTGTTCATGGAGCTAAGAAAAGCCAGTGATATATCGTTTGGAGAATTCCTGAGACTGTTAATGGTTCTCGAGCTGAGGGGTTTAGTTCGGGTGACTAGTGCCTCTGAAGAGAAATTCTTTGTACACATAACTGAGAGAGCCTTTAAGATACTGACCTCCAGAGAAGAGAGTGAAGATGAGAGTGACTGAGGTCCGTTCCCAACCCCTCCGCCCTGAAGGACGGGGCCCTCAGCGTTAAACGAACTTAACGACAACATGTAGTTGGCGATGTTCCTAAGGTACTCAGTTACTGTTCCAAATAAAATCCGGTATTTCCTGGACATTGATTATTGGGACGTTGATAGCCCCTGTTTTAAATCCTTTGTTTAACTCTATATGTTCCCCGGTATCGTCAGACCTTAGGACTGCGTAGTTTCTGTCAACAGGTATTTTACAGCCCTCATCAACCCAGAAATATATGAGGGGTATCCCGTAGTACTTATAGAAGTCCTTGAAGACTGCCATTATTCCGTAGATGCAGATGTTTTCCCCAGTATTTAACCTCAGGATGTAGGTTGGCTGCCCCATCATTATGCCTGACGCTGCTAGCCTTACTAGGTCTGAGAACTCCTTAACACGTATCTTAGCGAGCTTTCCCTCTGGGATGCTCATTACAAGCACCAAGTCTTCTATACGTGACACTTACTTATATTTATGAGTTACTACCTAGGTAATAAGGCTGTTTAACATACTTTCATATCTTTCTCTACATTCCCTAGTTCCGCTACAGATTCTCTCTACTGGAAGAGGGGTTTTATTAGGTATATAGCACCATCTTCAGCAACTATCTGAGATACACAATCCCCTCTAACATAGCATAGAGATACTAGTGCCGCAACTATAGCATCTCGAAGATCTTTTCTAAGCCTTCTGCTCTCATACTCACCGAGATCCACTCCAAGCCTCCTAGCTAGATCGACTACACTACCTGCTTTAGAGCTCTTTAGAGCACTTCTCGGATGCGTCTCAATGACTATTACCCCCACCGACGTAAGCCTTTCATAGAGGTTCCAGCCACGGATAGTGAGCTTACTCATATAGCCGAGATTTGGTGGTAGCACCCTAAACCCCAACTTCATTGCTGCCCGGTCGACAGCTCTAAGCCTAGGTTCTCTAGCTATTGGTGAGTCTACACTAACCACCTTCACATTATCTGTGAGGATGCTAGCTACTATCTCCTCGTCCTCATATAAACATTTAAGCCCTACAAGCCTAGATAGCTCTAAATCTATAACCGCATACCCACAGCAGTTACGTTCCAAAGCAGCCAGGTCGAGGCCTGCTACTTTCGTTTTCATTCCCTAATATTCTATTAGTTCTCTAAGTGTAAAGAATGCTTAGACTCACCTTCAGATATCCTCCACAGCGTGGCTACACAACTCACAAACTAGACATGGCACAGCCACTCTACCACGTCATCGAAGACGGGTAGAAGACCCTTAAGTATTCCTAGACCTGCTTAATTGAAGGTCGTGCCGACGTTGTCTATGTCCGGATTTTCTCTTCTAGAGCAGTGTAGAGGGATGTCAAGCAACTACTCCGATAATCGGTATAAATATGCTGGATATGGAGAATATGTCAGCACCAGTAAAGCATGTTGCGGTACGGCAGCACTACATATTTATTTCGCATATATGTGTTTTAATCTCTTCAAACCTTGAGGGCTACGGCTTAGAATGCGAGAGTAGTGAGCCTAACGTAATCAGCAAAGAAATTTCTCTACTTTAGACATACACCACTTGAGAAACGGGCCTTTAATTCCAAAGAATAGCAATACCTTCAGCAACGTTGGGGGCTTGACTGAGAATCCTGCTGCGTTCGGGTGCCCACCACCACCAAGTTTTTTAGCTACCTCACGGACATCCACCCTACCGTTACTTCTTAGACTAACAGACCCTTTCCTACATATCACAGCAACATCTGCACCGTACCTAGACATTAATGTAGCAGCTACATACGAGGTGACATGGTCCTTAACGGACTTATAGTAATATGCTACTCTATGACCGCAAACATCGCGAACTACTGCCTTTTTCAGAGCCTCTGAGATTATTTTAAGTTCCCTGTCCACACTGTCCTCAACTACCCTCATAACTTCCTCGTCTAGTAGGTGACCGCTCGCAAGTCTGTCTACGACCTTCCTCCTCCAATTCTCACTCTTACTAAAGCCTACATACCTAGCTAGGAAGTTACCTAGCCAGTCATTAAATACCCACATATCCAGAGAACATGTTGCCTCAGCTAAACGCTTAGAGACAGGGTCGTTATTCCCAACATGTTTGAGCACTACCCCAGCAGAGCATGTGGTAACGTCTATAGCTAATCTAACACCCATATCGAGAAGGCTCTCAATCCATTTTCTCTCCCATATGTGGTGATCAAACCACCAAATTCTAGCTCCAGATGATAGTGCCTTCCTGATTCCCTCCTTTATCTCTAGGTAGTTACTGTTGTTGGGGCTTAGATCACATATGTATACCTCACACTCGTCGGAGCATTTAATGGCTGATATAGCCTTATGGAGGATGTGGGGCTGGGTAAATATGTACTTATCTACCTTACCTAGCTGCCGGGAAATAATAGCTGCTGAAGCTACACCATCAAGATCTGTGTGAGTTATTACCAGCCTCTTCAAAGTATTTTCATCACGGCTCTAGGACTATCTCATAGGTTTCTGCTTCTTACCTTTGAGAAGCTCCTTCAGGGATACTCCGTTTACTGCTATTACCTTATACCTTACCCCAGGTAGGTCTCCCATAGACCTTCCTCTAGTACCCCCGATACCCTCTATTATGACCTCGTCATGCTCGTCAATGAAGGTTATGCCACCATCCCATGGAACGAATGCTGTCACTACCTTCCCGTTCTTAACTAGCTGCACCCTAACACACTTCCTCAAAGCTGAGTTTGGTTGTCTAGACTCTATACCTACCTTCTCGAGCACGATGCCGCGTGCCATAGGTGCCCCTTCAAGTGGATCGTACTTCTCCTTCAGCCTCATCATCCTTACTCTGAACTCCCTCTGAGACCATCTAAACTTGAGTCTCTTGAGTCTCAGCTTCCGCGCGGCGAAGAGACCCGTAGGAGCTTTCGAACCGGGCATAGCCTCTACCTCAAAATGTCAGGACGTTCCCGCTTATAAGCATTTATATTATCGAGACCACATCTATGTCGAAGTACCTCTTAAGTATGGTCTTAGCCTTGTTCACGTTCTTACCTCCCTTACCGATCGCCAGTCCCTTGTCTTCCGGGTTCACCCGCACGTAGAGGACTTTCTTACCGTCCTTAAGCTTCATCAGGCTTGTACCTAAAACCCTAGCAGGCAGGAAGAGGTTCTTCACGAAGTCCTCTAGGTTGTCAGCCCACTCAACTACCTCTATTCTCTTCCCTAGGATCTTAGAGAGCCTCTTAACGTTTATTCCTCTACTCCCTATGGCTAGACCGGCCTTACCCGGAGGAACTATGAACACTATAGTCCCGGTTTCAGGCTCTATCACACAGTCCCTAACGTCTACTCCGGTGATGTCGCTGAAGAGCGCCATATACCTAAGCTCTTCATTACTTAACTTAATCTCAGACAGAGCTTCCCACCTCGGACAGCTTCGACTCTCCGAAATCGAGGACTGCCATAACAGATACCGGAAACTGCCTCCCGCAGATGAGCCCGAGCTCGTAGCTCGTCCCAGGATATCTGATTACTGGTATACCACTTAGTTTAGCGTAGTGGACAACGTCTGCCTCAACTGCTGGTGGGATCTTACTGGCTACTATGACAGCTCTGGCCTTACCCATAAGCACAGCCTTCAAGCTCCTCTTACTTCCGAGGATATATTTACCTGTTCTAATTACGTTCTTTATCTCCCTCTCTAATTCAGGTCTAGACAGCTCACTCACTGAGAGTTTCCACCCCTAGCTAATAGTCGTGGACTAGTTTTAAGCTGTACAAGGCTTGTTCCAAATGGTATCAACTGCCCAACTATAATGTTTTCTGCTACCCCACCTAAGGAGTCTAACTCACCAGACGCACTAGCATCGAAAAGCTGCTTAGTAGTTACCTCGAACGCTGCTCTAGCTAGAACGCTTCTCTTCTCTCCCACTATCCCGTGCCTACCTATCTGCCTAACCATACCACTCCAAGTCATGAGGTCCGCGACAAGCATGACGTGCCTCACATCAACCTCCAGACCCTGCTCCCTCAGCGTATTCATCATCTCGTTTATGAGGGCCTGTCTAGCAGCCTCTATACCGAGCACCCTCTCAATTTCATGTATATCGTTCGTCCTAGTCCTCCTATGGTCTACCTGCGGTATTGATAGTATCTCAGCTAGGTTAGATCCCTCCGTTAGGAGAACATACTCGTGCTTACCTGTCTGCGGGTTAAACCTCCTCTGGAGGATAACCTTCTTTATACCCTTAACACCCTTGATCTTCACCTTAAGCAGTCTTTCCCTGAACTTCAAGATCTTCGATATGTGTGCCTGTGTCTTAGGAACTTCCACGATTATCGTCATGGGATCCTCATCAGATACCCTAACCCTCCCGGCAAGGGCTTTACTCTTAGATAGGGAATCAACAACATCATCTACTGTAAGACCCTTATCCTCAAGCATCTCCTTATCGATCCTTATGACAATGCTCTCAGTAATCAGGTCTACCTCCGCCGACGCCGTTATGGCCTCAAGGTTCGTGTACTCAATCTTCCTGGCAATCGCGAGAGCTGTGTTTAGATCGTGCTTATACTCATCAGTTAGGAATATCTCCATTATCGGAGTCTCAGGCTTCCTCTTAGCGTCTACGAGCTCTATAAGTCTTGGAAGGCCTAGGGTAACGTTAAGCTCCCTAACACCTGCGAAGTGGAACGTCCTTAAGGTCATCTGGGTACTAGGCTCACCTATAGACTGCGCAGCTACAGTCCCAACAGGCTCTCCCGGCTCGACGATAGCTCTGAGGTAGGATTGCCTAACATCCTCTCTTATTCTAGCTAACTCATCGTCACCTATTGAGTACCTGTACGCAGCATCTAAGAGCTTCGATAGGAGCTCATCCATTATGGACCTTGGTAAGGTGTCCTCCAAGGGCTTCATAGATTCGTAGATTCTACTAGCTAACCCCACTAAATTCTCAAATTCCTGCTTAATCTTCTCCTCGTCAGGTTTAGCACCGTACTTTGCAAGCACTATCGATCTAATCGAATTCACTAACACTGTAGGAAGCTTCTCATGTAGCCTCAACTCCTCGATGAGTCTCGCTACATACTCCGACGGCTCTAAGACCGCCTTCCTCAGCTCCTCGAGCTTACCCTCCTCTTTCTTCTCTAACTCTCTAACCTTCTCCTTCTTAGTTTTCCTCGACTTCTTGCTCATAGGCTCATCCTCCAACCAATGTTCTTAACGATAATCCTATCTACATCTACAGCCTTACCGAAAGCTGTCTTCTTAGGATCTACAGCATCCTCTCCGTACTTAAACTGTACGAGCTCTCCGTAGGAGCTCCTCACTGTTAGGTCGTACTCCACGTACAGATCGAGTAGAGCATTTATCAACCTCCTCTGCATGTAGCCGCTCTGCGATGTTCTGACAGCTGTGTCGACCAGTCCTTCCCTACCTCCTGCTGAGTGGAAGAATACTTCGAGAGGTGTGAGACCCTTATAGAATGAGCTCGCTACGAAACCCCTAGCTTCTGGTGAGAGGTCTCCTGCTTTGAAGTGAGGTAACACCCTTCCGTAGTAGCCACGCCATATTCTCTCACCTCTAACGGATTGCTGACCAAGTAGGACAGACATCTGCGTTATGTTTAGGTTGCTACCTCTAGCTCCAGTCCTAGCCATAATGTACACTGGGTTCGTCAGGCTCATATACTTTATCGCTGCTGAACCGGCTTCATCTCTTGCTTTAGCTAAAGCATCTAGGATCCTTATCTCAAGGGTCTCGACGAGGGTCCTCCCCGGTACCGGCTCCAACTGGCCTGTCCTGAACATCTCTATGAGTTTATGGACCTCTGAGTAGGCCTCTTTAACTACCTTCTCCGCTTCTCTTAGAGCCTCCTCACTTACTCTGATATTGTCTAGGGTCATGGTGAAGCCAGCCATCTCTATGTACCTCAAGAAGAGCTTGAACGCCTTATTCATGAACTCAGAACCGAATTTTACTCCGTGCTCCATGATTAGGTAGTGGAACATGGACTTCGGTTGCTGTGAGCCTATCACGGTCTTATCGATTACCCCGGCAAGGACCTTACCCTTCTTTACTACTAGGAGGGTATCCCAGAAGCATTCCTCAGAAGAACACTTTAAGTTACCAGAAGACAGCTTCGTCTCACCGATAAAGTTGAAGTCCTCCGGTATGAGTAGGCTGAAGATCTGCTTACCTGTCCACGCCTCTATAGGTGATAATACTGCTGGCTCAGGTATCTCACCTGAGTAATCTATCGTAGCTAGTAGATCTGAAACCTGCTCCTTCGTCAATATAGTCGACTTAAGCGTCAGTAAGTAACCACCACTGATATAGTCCTGGATACCGCCAATTATCGGCCCTCCATACCTTGGGGACAGTATGTGCTTCATAACCAGTAAGAGCTCCTCGGCCTCCGCCCTAGCCTCCACAGTTTGAGGGACATGGAGGTTCATCTCGTCTCCATCGAAGTCAGCGTTATATGGTGGGCAGACTGCTAGGTGAAGACGGAAGGTCTTACCTGGAAGTACTCTTACCTTATGAGCCATTATAGACATTCTGTGTAGTGATGGTTGCCTATTAAATAGAACTACATCACCATTTATTAGGTGCCTCTCGACAATGTATCCCGGCTTAAGACCCTCAGCTAGAGCCTTAAGGTCCTTGACGTATCTTAAGTCAAGTCTACGGCCTGAAGGGTCTATAACGTAGTTAGCTCCGGGCCACTTATTCGGACCGTTAAGTACGTACTCCCTCATCTTATCTATATTCCACGGGGTTACGTACTCGGGTACGGTGAGCGTCATAGCTACTTCATAAGGAACCCCAACCTCGTTTATATCTAAGTTGGGGTCGGGACTTATCACGGTCCTTGCTGAGTAGTCAACTCTCTTTCCCGATAGATTACCTCTGAATCTCCCTTCCTTACCCCTAAGTCTCTGCGCTATCGTCTTGAGAGGCATACCGGATCTTCTCTTTGCTACAGGAACACCTGGAAGCTCGTTATCTATGTACGTCATTACATGATATTGGAGGAGCTCCCAAAGATCCTCCACTATTATCTCGGGAGCACCCGAGTTTATGGCTTCCTTAAGCTTCTCATTAGCTCTAATGATATCTACGAGCTTGTGGGTCAGGTCGTCCTCGGCCCTCATACCGGTCTCAAGGACTATGGAAGGCCTTACCGCTATCGGGGGTATCGGAAGGACGTTTATGATCATCCACTCAGGTCTAGCTACCTCGTAGTCTATCCCCAGTACCTCGAGGTCTGTGTTAGGTATGTTGCTAAGCCACTGCTTGATGACGTCTGGGTATAGCTTACCCCGACCTCCCTCCTCTATGAAGGTCGCTGGTTTCTCCAGCTTTATCTTGAACTGCCTTGCCTTGCAGTGGGGGCACTCCAATGCTTTAGAGGCTTTTTGTCTAATGAACTCTACGAGGCTGTTTGCTAGCTGTGGCCACCTATTCCTGAGTTTACGGTAGAGGTCTCTGTACCTGATAATGTCCTCCTCAGGGATCTTTACTCTGTTACATGAGTGGCAGGTTGCCTTCAACAGCATGAATATGTGTCTCACAAAGCCTATGTGAATAACTGGCTTAGCAAGCTCTAGATGCCCGAAGTGTCCGGGGCATTGAGCGAGGGTGTTACCGCATGTCGCACATCTCTGGCCTGGCTCTATGACACCCAGCCTAGGATCCATTACTCCGCCTTCAATCGGTATTCCGTTCTCATCGTAAACCTCCGGTGTTACCACAGCTGTTACCGAGATCTTCCTGATGATCTCCGGTGAGAGGATCCCGAACTTTATTCCTTTAATGAACTTCTCGGACTCAGCCATCTTTACTCACCTCCTATCGCCTCGTATTTATCTCCCAGTATCAGCCTCGGATATATCAGCATAGACATAAGCTCCTGCAGTAGTAGCTTAAATGCGTAGCTTACTTTAACAGGGCTCAGCCTACCCTTATCACCATGGAGAGGACACACATACCTATTCCTCTTCCTATCGAACCACCCTACGAGCCCGCAGTCACTACATACATACACTACTACCTTATCCGAGCTCTCAAGCATTCTTTCCTGCAGAAGCATGGCGGCACCATGCCCTATTATACAGTCCCTCTCCATCTCACCAAACCTTAACCCTCCCTCCCTAGCTCTACCCTCCGTCGGCTGACGAGTAAGTAGCTGTATCGGGCCCCTAGCTCTAGCATGCATCTTATCTGCGACCATGTGGTGCAACCTCTGGTAGTAGACTACGCCAATGAAGACCGGGTTAGCCAGGAGCTCTCCAGTCCTACCATCATACATGGGTTCAGTACCGTCGCTTGGGTAACCCCTAAGTAACAGCTCCATCCGCAAGTTCTCTGGTTTCTCACCGTAGAACGGGGTCCCATCAACTAACCTCCCAGCGAGAGCACCGACCTTACCAGCTATCGACTCAATTAACTGCCCTACAGTCATTCTAGATGGTAGTGCGTGTGGGTTTATTATAACGTCCGGGGTTATACCGTCAGGTGTGTATGGCATATCGTACTGCGGTACAAGGAGACCTACAACACCTTTCTGTCCATGTCTAGAGGCAAACTTATCCCCGATCTCAGGTATCCTGAGGTCCCTCACCTTAACCCGGACAAGCTTGTTTCCATCTGCTGAAACAGTCAGTAGGACTGTATCAACAACTCCTTTATCTCCATGGCGTAACGTTATTGAGGTGTCCCTCCTAGTCGTGCTTATTATCCCAAGCTCCTTATACTCCTCCATAAACCTTGGTGGGGAGGTCTTACCCACTAAAACATTACCAGATGAGACCTTAGTCTCCGGACTTACTATACCGTCCTCATCTAAGAGTGCGTAATTCTCTCTTCCTCTATAGCCCCTCACTGAAGGCTCCGGGATCTCTATCTTATCCATCTGACCTCCAGCATAACGTAGCTCCTCGGTGGAGTACTCCCTAAAGAACGTACTACGAGCTAACCCCCTCTCCACGGACGACTTATTCAGTATTATAGCGTCCTCCATGTTGTATCCGGTGAAGGAGAGAACAGCAATAACGAAGTTCTGGCCTGCAGGTCTATCATTATATCCTATAACATCCAGGAACCGTGTCTGAACTAAAGGTTTTTGCGGGTAGTGGAGTACGTGTGCCCTACTATCGAACCTGAGGTTGTAGTTCGCAGCGTAGAGACCTAGTGCCTGCTTAGCCATAGCTGCTTGGTAGGTATTTCTCGGTGACTGGTTATGCTCGAGGAACGGAATGGTAGCAGCTGCTACACCGACTATTGCCGGGGGCCAGAGCTCTAGGTGTGTATGCTCAGGTGTGAGATCGCTTGTATCCATAGCTATGTATGCGTTTTCCTCTTCATCAGGATCAATGAACTCTATTATCCCTTTCCTAACTAGATCACTAAACGTTATTTTTCCGGATAGGTAGTCACTGACTATGTCCTCGGTGAGCTTAGGTTTTCCGTTCTCAACTACTATTAGAGGTCTAAGTACCCTCCCTTCATCGGTATTTATGTATACCTCGTTTACGTACTCAGTCTTTATGTATTTGACGTTAACCTCCGGATGGAGCCGTCCCCTCCTCCTCAAATGAATTATCGCCTTCGCTAGAGTCTCGGAACTACCCACATAGTAACCGATTAGGGTTCCATTTAGGAACACTTTAGCATATGAGGATATGTTCTCTACAATCTCGGGATCTCCGTTTAATAGTTTCTCATATACCTCCTCAGCTGGAATAACACCCAGCTTCTTAATTACAGAACGTATTTCCCCTGGATTAACTCCTGAAGAGATTTTCACATAGAGAGACAGGTTCTTAACTAAACCACAGTTAGGTCCCTCAGGAGTCTCGAAAATACATATCCTACCGAACTGTGTTCCGTGGACATCCCTAGCCTCAAAGTGTGGCTGTCCCCTACTTAGAGGAGATACCGTCCTCCTCAGATGGCTGAGAGTGGAGATCCAGTTCGTTCTGTCTAACATCTGGCTAACGCCGGTCTTACCGCCAACCCAGTTTCCAGTTGCTAGAGCATGTCTTATCCTCTCAGTTATTATGTCGGGTCTCGCAAAGGCCTTAACGTTTATTCGTCCGGATCTTATCGTGATCCTCTCTAGAGCACTTCTCAGCTCATCTATGTACTGCCTGAAGGCTACCCTAAAGAGCTGTGCTAGTAGATCTCCAGCTAGTCTGAGCCTTCTATTGCCGTAGTGATCCCTATCGTCAGGTTCCCTCCTCCCTAGGACAAGCTCTATTAATTTGCATACCATCTGCCCCAGGTAGAGGGCCTTCATCAATCTCGTTGAGGGTGAAGGGTCTGTACCTATGTGTGGGAATAGATACCTGTCTAGAACTTCCTCGGCCCTCTTCCTCCTAGCCTCAGCTACCTGACCTGCCGCAATCCTAGCACCTATGTAGTCTAAAGCATCGTCTCGAGTTCTTATTTCCTGCACTTGGAGTAGTGAGGGCAGTAACTCCTGCTGTATCTCAGGATCGTGCGACACGGCGTACACTATCTCTTTATCGGTAGTTAAGCCAAGGGCCTTCATAACTATTACTACCGGGACCTTAGCGAGGAGAGGTGGGAAGTTTATGACTAGAGTACCGTCTTTAAGTCTGTCAACAATGGTCGGTACTCGAAGACCTGCCGAGACCGATATCATCTTAGCTGAGTGGGTTATGTTAGCACCCATCTCCGCCTTCTCCACGAAGACCCTGTTCGGTGCTAGATCTTCCTGAGCAACTATGACCCTCTCAGAACCGTTTACTATGAAGTAACCTCCTGGATCCCTCCAGTCCTCACCTATCTCAGCAAGCTCCTTCCTGTCCATCCTGGATGTCGGGTCTATCTTAGACCTCACCATAACTGGAAGTGAGCAGAGTGGGACCTCGTCCTCGTAAAGTACGTTCCCATCCTTCTTAACAACTACCTTAGCTGATACAGGCACGCTGTAAGTTAGGTTCCTGAGGCGAGCCATCATAGGTGTGACATCTACTACGTGTCCCTCGACCTCATAGAACTTCGGTGTACCTATAGATACGTCGACGAACTCTATGACTAACCCCTTAAGGGACGGCTCCTTAGTAGGAACCTCTATTACACCTAGACTCGATACTATGTCCTTCAGCCCTATCTCAACGAAGCTATTGAAGGACTCAATATGATGTCTGGCAAGTCCTACGTCCTGCAGGAAGTCTTTAAATATCCTCCACCTAACCTCCGATGTGATATGAGATACCGCGCCCTCGGCCAGAGACATCACCCCTAACCAACCACCACGAATCTATAAGCTATGGAAACCCCTGAAGTAGCAGACTTTCTTATTATTCTAATTATGTCGCCTGGCTTAGCCCCTAAAAGTTTAGCTACAGGATCTGACGCTCTAATCCACGGAAGTTGCTCAGGGCGTACACCCAGCTCCCTAAGCACTTTAAGCGCCTCCTCCTTTGTTAGGAGTTCATGCTTCGGAACTAACTCGTGCTCCATGATCTTACTCTCAATTTTTTCCGGTCTACTACTCATCAACCTATTCCCCAGCTACTACAGGTTTCTCTAAACTAAGTTATAAGCACTAAACATAGGAGACCTCCATGTATACCGCTCAAGAATACCCTTGACAACTGCCCCGAGTTTACTGAGGTTTGCAGGTTCTAAGTGGTGCCCGTGATGTACTAACCTGGGGTGGTTCTCGGGAAGTTCTTAGAGTAGGATGCTCGCTAGGTTTCATAACTTAACTGAACCTCTCAACTCTCAGAATCTCTCAATTTCCTCGACCAGAACCGGGGATCTCAATCGTAATTAAGCTCGTTTTAGTAGAATAGTAGGATGCTATGTGATGAGTGAGCAACGCAAGATAAAGTTACCGGCAAGGCAGTACTCTATCGCGAAGGTAGTACTAGAGCTTAAGACTGCGAACGTATCTGAGGTTGCGAGGCTTGTAGGTAGGCGTGAGCAGGATATAATGAGGGACCTAGCGGAGCTCGAGAAGAGAGGGCTGATCAGGCTTTTCAAGAAGGTCCTCTATAGGATAGAGCTCAGTGAGTTGGGTAGGAAGTATTTAGTTAGTGGACTACCAGAAGAGATAGTCTTGAGGGAGCTCATTAAAGATGTGAGGGTACCTGTAGCAACACTGAGGAATATAGGTCTCAGCGATGACGAGTTTGAGGCTGCTCTCGGGATCCTGAGAAGGTTTGGTGTTATTAGGATTCAGGGAGGATTCGCAGAGCTAGTATCTTCAAATATTTCCAGGATCTTAGAGTACGTCCAGGAAATTAAGAAGGAGCTTGAGAAGTATTCATCACCTACTGTCGTAAGTGAGGTACCTGACAACTTAAAGGAGGTTAGAAGACGGGGATTAGTTGAGGTAGGAGAAATTAAAGAGTTAGTGGTGGAGGCAACAGATTCGCTGGTAAGAGACTTCAATATGCTAACACCAGTGGATGTAGTAACGGTTGTGACACCGGAGGTTATATCCTTAGGGAACTGGGACTCCATAGAGTTCAAACCATTCGATCTATCTATAGAGCCTCCCAAACTTCCAGTAGCGAGGAAACACTTCTTTACTGAGGTAATTAACTACATGAGAGAGCTGATGATCTCCTTAGGCTTCGAGGAAGTTAAAGGCCCTCACGTAGAGCTGGAGCTGTGGAACTTCGATGTCTTATTTGTCCCACAATACCATCCATCTAGAAGACCCAGTGACGTGTATATCCTAGGTAGCACCGCATCTCCAGATCCACGCATAGCCGACCTACTAAACTCTGTTGGTAGGTACCATGAGGAGTTCAGAAGGTATAGATGGGACCAATCCCGGGCCCTGAGGTTAGTGCTTAGAACCCACTGTACTGCCGTATCTGTTAGGACGCTGTGGGAGAGGGGTCCAGGAGAGTATAGAGTCTTCACCATAGACAGAGTTTTCAGACCCGACACACCCGATCCCACACATCTAATGGAGTTCCACCAGCTAGATGGGATAATAGTAGGCTCTAGGGTATCCTTTAAGGACCTGCTTGAATTCTTTAGGGAGTTCTCCCGAGGTCTAGGACTCGGGGAGGTTAGGTTCAAACCAGCTTACTTCCCATTTACTGAGCCGAGCGTTGAGGGATACGTTAAGCATCCGAAACTAGGCTGGATAGAGGTCTTACCGGGAGGGATGTTTAGAAAACAGGTTCTCGAACCACTCGGGCTTAAAGGCTATAACGTAGCTGCTTGGGGTATAGGTATAGATAGAGTCGCGATGATCCTCATGGAGATAAACGATATAAGAGACCTCTACACCGATGATGTTCGGGAAATAGAGAGAACCCCTGTTCCTAAGGTGGTGCTGAGTGCCGGTCGTCACAGTTAGACCTTGGGACCTTGCTCGCCTAGTAGGTAAAGAACTCGACGTGAATACCCTGACAGAGCTTTTCGATAAGCTGAAGCTGGAGGTAGGTAAGATAGAGTCAGACGAGATAGTGTATGAAGCACCACATGATAGGCTCGATCTCTACTCAGTGGAGGGATTAGCTAGGGCTATAGCCTACTATGTAGGTCTGAGAGAACCCAGTAAGTTTGAGTTCTCTAGGGGGGACCTCTCAGTAGATGCTTCTTACGCACCGAGCTACAGACCCTACGTCTTCATGACTATTGTAAGAGGTGTGAAACTGGACGATGAGGCGATATCTCAGTTATTTCAGTTACAGGAAAAGCTCCACCTAACACACTGCGGTAACCGGGAACTGGTGTCAATAGGACTCTACGATCTTGATACCGTAAGTTTCCCGGTGTACTATAGGGAGGTATCGGACGTAGTTTTCACACCACTCGGCTCTTCTGAGGCGATGAGTGTTAGAGAGATACTCGAAAAAACGGAGAAAGGGAGAGAGTATCGGAATCTAGTTAAGGAGGGACACTACCCCCTACTAATAGACTCAAAGGGCATTGTACTTTCTCTTCCCCCAATAATTAACTCGGAGGAAACGAGAGTAACCGAGAGAACTAGGAATGTCTTGATAGACGTCACAGGAACAGAGCCGTACTTAATGGCTTCGATACTAGCTGTAATGACTACGTCGGTTTACGAACGTGGTGCTAGTAGGGTTGAGGTAGTAAGAGTTATTGGAGGGAAGGACTTCAACGAGGACGTGGTTGTGAAAGCTCTTTCCGGGAAGTACGTTACCGTCAGCTTAGAAAGGATAAGGAACCTGATCGGGCTTGAAGTTCCCGTTAACGATGTGGTAGGGCTCCTTAGAGGTCATGGCTACATAGTTGAACATTTTGAAAGCGCGGAAAACGTCTTTAATGTGTGGGTACCTCCCTACAGAGTGGATGTGATAGATGAGGATGACTTAGTTGAGGATGTCGCTATATCTTTAGACTATAATAGGATAGGTGGTAAGATTGAGCCACCAACCCATCGAGGACTGCCTCACCGAATAGAGGTAGTGTCGAGGAGTTTGAGGGACATACTCGTAGGGTTAGGGTTTACTGAGGTAGTGAACTTCATACTCACAGACCCTGACTACCTTATGATGTTAGGTTTCTCCAGTTTCATCGAGGTCGAGAATCCGAAGATGAGGATATATTCAGTGCTACGACCGTCCTTACTACCTGGGATCCTTAGGAGTGTCTCGAAGAACGTGAAGAAGTACGATCTTCAAAGCCTCAAAATATTCGAGGTAGGTGACGTGGTGGATCCAAAAACAGCAGGTACCCGAAGGTATGTCGCCGGGGCAATATACGGACCCGGCACTACGTTGACAGATGGCCTTGCCACGACTAGAACATTACTCGAGCTCCTCGGCTTTAAACCCATCTTTAAGCCCGCAGAAGGTAATGTGCTCTTTATTAGTGGGAGGAGTTCTATCATCGAGGTAAACGGTGTAGCTCTGGGAGTAGTAGGTGAAGTCCACCCAAGATACCTAAAGCAGATGGAGCTTTCATATCCATTAACACTTTTCGAAATATCCGTGGAGGCTGTAGCTGAGCAGTTCAAGTAACACTCATAGGTAAAGTTTCTCGTGGTTTTCTTTTAGCTAAACTAATTAGAAAAACCTTCCCCAACCTAAAGATATGTTCTCAGATATGGTGAGGCTATCACAAAGATAGTGATAAATCTAAAATCTAAACACTCCTCGATGTGGAGGCAGGTGGAGGCCTCTACTCACAGAAGACCCCGCAGCGTTTGGCTTGACAGGGCCTCACGAAGCTGAGCTGAAGCTGATGGGATTAGAGCCGTCTACAGATACTTAAAGATGTGATTAGATGGAAGCACTGTAACCACGACACTAAACAACTATTTATTTTCTGGTGTGGCGGGCCCGCCGGGATTTGAACCCGGGACCTACGGGTTAAAAGCCCGCCGCTCTACCTGGCTGAGCTACGGGCCCCACACACCATTGATGCAACAAGGCTTTTTAAGTTTCCATCCCCTCCTGCAGCAATATATCGTGGAAGACCGTTTCAGGGTTATGTTAGAGTGTCTAGGCGTAATGTTTCGTAAGTACTTAGTCACGTCCATGAATATGGTTTCTCATGGTTTAAAGCAAGCTTAAAACTTTTCAGAACCTCCATAAGGTGGAGAAACAAGCAGTAACGCGCTGAAGCGAGGTGTTAGAGGTGATATGGAAACACGACAACGGAATGAAGTGCCCTAGATGCGATGGTAAGGCTACTGTAATGGTAGAAAAATATGCGGCTGACGGTAGTGCTGTAGTTAGATACCTCATTAAGTGCTCATCCTGCGGGTACCGCAGGACCCTGCAAGAGCTGACAATAAGCAGGTCTGACACCGGGCTAAAAGTGAAGATAACCCCGATAGAGCACAGTGAACAGAAGATTATGAGAGGAATGTGAAGAACACCCATTTTTAGTTTAACGTTGATCTGTGTGGTGCATCGGATTTAGGTTCGCTTTAATGTGCCCACCTTAAAACCTTTCGAGCTAGCTACGCGGAGCTATAGCTAACCCTTCTCGCCATAGGAGTGGGATCTTCAGCTGTAGTTACATTACTCGGTAGTTTAAATTCTATAGCAGAGCAAACCTAGCTACCCAAGTACTCGCCTTAGTATATTCAGCTCTTTGAGTATTAGGATTAATAGGGGTAGTTCAAGCACTGGTGCGATGGCTACTACTAGTGGATGAGTGTACCTGGAAACGCTGTTGCTGCCACTGCTAGCGATGCCTCGCTGTTCCTGGCTGTCGTAGTGAATGTGAGCAGTACGTACTCTCCGTAGGACAGATCGAGGATCTTGACTATTAACAGGTCTAGTAGGGGTATTAACAGGAAGAATAGGGCTACAGGTGCTACTATACTTGATAACACGAAGAGGTTGGAGTACAGTGTCTCTGCCTGCGAGACTAACATGAATGCTATGACGATTACTAAGAGAATAGTCTTAGCGTAGTCCACGAGCCTACTACTGTCCACCCTCTGAAACCATAGCATGAAAACCTGGATAGACCCAGCGGCACGAAGAGGTATAGGATCACACTCTCAACAATCTTAGCTAACTACCCCCTAATTGATTTAGACTGTTACAGTCTAAATCAATTAGGGAGGAACCTAGATCAGAGTGAGTATAGCTAGGATAGTTCGTCACATGCTGGGTCGAAAACTATCCGGGACTCGTAATCAGCTCTTTCCTCACTGTCAGCAGCATGTACTATGTTCTCCTGGATGGAGGTCGAGAAGTCCCCTCTTATGGTTCCAGGAGGTGCCTTCCTACCGTCAGTCGGGCCTATCATGGTCCTCACAACATCTATCGCTTCATCACCTTCGACAAGGATAGCTACTACGGGATGTGACGTCATGAAGTTTATTAGGGACTCATAGAACGGTTTCCCTTTATGGACGTCGTAGAGTCTTTCAACACATTCTCGACTCATTTTCAGCATTTTAAGTTTCAGTATTTTGAGACCCTTCTGCTCTATCCTCTTTATTACCTCACCGATTAGTCCTCTTCTAACTCCGTCAGGCTTTATTATAATTAACTCTCTCTTTAATGCCATCTAAATTAAGGCACCTCAAACTACTTTCTCTTTATGTAGTAGGCACTCCACGGAGTCCTCTTAGGATCCCGCCCTAACTTGAAGTTCTTAAAACATTTACTTGAGCAGAAATAGTATATAGTCCCGCTCCTAAGTACGTACGTCAAGCCTGAACCCGGCTCTATTTGCTGCCCGCAAAAGCTGCATGTATGGATCCTAGGCATACTCACACCCTCTACTACTAAGAGCCTCGCCTTTTAACTTTTAAGGCTGTAGTGGGGCCGAACCCTCCTTAAAAGCTTTAAAGTAGGAGTGTAAGTTAGGAGAGGTGCTGGACGTGGGTGAAGTTAGAAAGCTCGATATAACGCAGCCCGACGTAAACGTCACAGAGGAGTTCGGCTTCCCAGCAGAGGTGCTTCAGGTAGTTGGGAGAACTGGAGTTACTGGTGAGATCACACAGGTCCGGGTTAGGGTTTTAGATGGGAGGGATAAGGGTAGAGTCATAACAAGAAACGTGAAGGGTCCTGTAAGGGTCGGTGATATAATTATTCTGAGAGAAACTGAGCGCGAAGCTAGGAAACTGACAACGAGATAAATTCTAGGGTTTCAATATAGTTTTGTGAGTTAGGGCTATGTTTGTAGGCATATCTAAGTCGAAGCTCCCGAATACTCTCACATATCTGTGGATACCTCACATGCTGGTAGAGCCTTCATGCCGCAAGAACTTAATCCTCCTCGACTGCTTCTTCTCTACAGCTCTAAACAAGGACTTCCTGATGGTACTTCTCTCACGTAAAGTCCGTAAGAAACCCCACATGGAGGCATTCGCTCCGGTAGAGTGCCCAGTACTTTACTCGTCAAACTGCAACGTTGTTCATTACCAGAAGACCCTACAGAAAATCGATGAATCACTCAAGATGAACAGGGTGGAGGATCTGATGCTGAGACCCCAAGATGTGAGGTCTAGGGCTCTCGTAGCTGAGGTATTTCACACAGCACTTAAGCACTTATGCTACCCGGAACCTCCATCGAATGTGAGCCAGGTTTACGTACTGGTAGGTGTAGACATAAACAAAAAGAGAACGTATATAGCACTAGAGAACAAGATATTTAGATCGGCAGTCCTCGAGGAAGTACTCTACGGAAATCTAAGCGGGATAGAGGCGATAGCCCCATATCTAACTATCCATAACCTAAGATAGCGATCATACTAACTATCATCTTACTATAATCTTAATTAACTAGCTGGGCGGGGAGAAATTAGGGCAGTAATATCTGTATCGAGGCGTAGCCGACGACCCACCCCCTCTCTCCAGTGACGTCTCCTGACGTCGCATACTTCAATAGCTTAACGTTCCTTGCGTTCAGGTTTTTAGCTACGTATAGGAGAGTCATGGTGCTCCCAGGACCGCACATACTTATCTCCCTATCTAAGACCGTCTTAAATAGTCCTTCAGGATCTAAACTCAGTATCCTGTCTATCACGAGCTTATCCTTCATGTAAGCTACTTCATGCGGCTCGTAGTGGGTTAGATCTGTTGTAGCTACGATTACCGTGCTTCCGAGATCACCGTAGAGTGTTTGGACTGCTGTGAGTACTGCCTTAGCTAAGTCCTCAGCAACTTTCGGGGTCTGATTCAGCATAGTTATAGGTACTATACTGAATCCTTCTCCGAGTACGTACTGAAGGAACGGTACCTGAACCTCAATAGAGTGCTCATATTCGTGAGCTGAGGTATCCAGCCTAGCAAATCTACTGTGCTCCACTATCAGCTTAGCTAAATCAGCATTTATCGGAACTCTACCGAGAGGCGTCTCCCAGAAACCACCTGGATACACTGACACTGAAGGACCTACACCGGAGTGGTTCGGACCTATAAGTACGACTACTGGGACTCTCCTCTCCTGTGAGAGGGCGTAGTAGGCGTGTGCTGCTACAGGCCCGCTATACATGTAGCCTGCGTGAGGAACAATAAAACCTAGGCTTCTCCTCTCAGGGGAAGGCTCCCTGCTTGGGAGTTTCTGCGGACCTAGACTGTGGAGAAAGCAGCTCTTTATCTGTTCCAGGAGTTCCTCGGATGTCCCTTCATAGAACTGCCCCGCGACCACCGGCTTTCTAACGCTCAACAGCTGACACCTTAGTCTCAAACTCCTCGTAGCTGACTGGGAGGTTCCCGTCTGCCGGTATGCTCCCGCGTTCTCTGAGAACCTGCCTCGCTAGAAGCCAGTAAATCAGTGCCAGAGATTTCCTACCCTTATTGTTTCCTGGGATGACTATGTCGACATTATTTAGCTTAGCGTCAGTACTTGCTATAGCAATTACGGGGATTCCGACTTTGGAAGCCTCCTCTATTGCCTGCCCATCAACTCTAGGATCTGATGCTATCAGTACCTCAGCCTCTATATGAGTACTTAAGTACGGGTTCGTTATCGTCCCGGGAACGAAGCGCCCAATGACGTACCTACCTCCGACGAACTCCGAGAACTTCTGTACAGGTGTGAAGCCGTAGGGCCTCGACGACACTGCTAGAACTGACTGCGGGTTGAATGTTGCTATGAACTTTGCCGCTGTCCTGAGCCTCTCGTCAATCCTTCTTATATCAAGTATGTAGGGGCCGTCAGGTCTTGCTTTATACACGAACTTCTTCATGTACTTAGTGCAGACGTATGTCCCTATATGCACACCTGCCTCTAGGTAGAGTTCTGGTGGGACTAGTAGCTCTGAGACTAGTTTTGGTGCTTCATCCAGGTACTTCTTCTGCGAGCTCACTCTCTACACCTTCCTTCCGTATACGATAACCTCATTTATTAAATCTACGTGAGATATGAACATCCTCCTACAGCAGTACCTTCTCACACCGAGCTCGTCTAGGACCTTACCCGGGTTCTCACCGCTAGCTACCCTCCTAGTGAACTCCTCCCAGAGATGCCCTATGACCTTACCGCAAGTAAAGCATCTAACAGGTATGATCATGCCTGACCACCCTATCTATAGGATTTCTGCCTCCACCTCCTAGCACTATACCTCATCCACTTCTCCGGCTCTGTCTGCCTCGGATCTCCTGAAAGCATATACCTGGAGTACTCTTTGTAGAGCTGCTTCAACTCCTCGCTTTCGACGAACCTCGTTAGACCTCTCGCTATGGCTACCCTAACAGCCTCAGCTTGAGCCATCACACCACCACCGGAGACTGTGACCTTAATGTCGACAGAGTTTCTTATCTTTTCCCCAGCAAGTAGTAGAGGTTCCATCATCTTGAATCTTGCTAGCTCTATAGGGTAGATCTCGATGGGTATCCCATTGATCCACACCCTCCCAGATCCTGGGGTAACGACTGCTCTAGCAACTGCTGTCTTCCTCTTCCCAACCTCGATAACCACCTTCAGTGGGGTCCCCTTAGATACCGCAGCAGGTTGTCCTACCCTAGATGTAGCTCTGGAGCTCATACCTCACCCCTCCACCCTAAGTATTTAGCTACCTCACCTACTGTAATATATCTACTCCCGAGTTTACTAGCGTCAGCTTCAGGGATCTTAATAGGCTGCAGATTCAGCCTCCTCACTTCCTCAGGGAAACCTACGTAGACCTTCAATCTCCTAAGAAGAACTACCTTCTTAAACGGATGCTTAGGTAGCATCCCGCGGACAGCGTACTTCAACATAGATACCGGGTTTCTAGGTCTGTGCGGAGACCACTTCTGCGGGTTTCTGAGGGTCTTTATCTCGAACCACTTCGCGTATGACTCCTTAACCATTTGCGGGTCACCGCTAATCACGGCCTTCTCCACGTTCACGACGTAGACCTTATATCCGTACTTCAACAGCTTAGCTATGGCTGAAGCTACCCTCCCCAGGATAAGCCCTTCAGCATCTACCAGTACCTCCTTAGCGTAGCTCACACTACCACCCTCACTCCAGATCCTTTCGGGTTTAGTTTAACAAGGTCTGAAATGGATATAGCTACACCACCCGCTCCTAAGATCTTCTCAAGTGCTTTCTGGGAAAACGATAGCGCAGCAACTGTTACAGGTTTACTAATCGTTCCAGCTCCGAGTACCTTCCCAGGTACGACCACATATCCTCCAGCGCTAGAGTACCTGTTTATCTTGCTGACATTAACCACTATTCTCTGTCTTGAAGGTTTCTCAAGTAAGTCTGCTACGTAATCCCATATCCTAACGTTATTCTGGTTAGAGGCCTTCCTCAACTCCCTTATAAGCTTCCTAACAGTTACGTTCGTCGGGCCGGTTCTCCTCATGATCCACCACCTACTCCTGAGAAAACCTCCTTAAACGATCTTTGAAACTCTAGCAGCTTTGTCTTTATTTGGAGTACTGCCTCAAGGAAAATTCTCTCAGGTTTTAGGGAGCCTGAGGACTCGATAAGTAGTCTATACCTATCTTTCTCCCAGTCAAGCTCTATAGCCTCCGGTTCACACACGCTAACACACTGCCTGCAGAGGTTGCATTTAGTGGAATCTACGACTATCCTATCGTTAACTACAGATATGGCTTTAGTGGGGCATCTCTCCACACAGAGACGGCATAAATTACATCTCTCAGTAATTACCCTCACATTCGGGATGTATGTGAGTACCGATACCGTAGCCGGGGACCACTTTATGTGTTCCCGCCCCCTACCTAGCCTAGCCCATGCCTCCAGAACAACCCTTTGCTGCGGCCCTAGCTTAATAAGCGGGATGTCTCCGTATACTGGGACTACCTCAGGGTCTTCCTGAGGCTTCAAATCCTTTGAGTAGATCACTAATTCCTCTTGAGGCCCTGTCTCCGCCTCTAGGTAGAGGCTGACGTAGCATCCTTCAGGTGGGTTACTGCCCCTACATTCCTCAGGACGTCTATACTTATCTATTGCTAAGTCCGATCTTAGTGGGACCATAGCTATTCGGTGAGCTATGATCTCATCACTTAACGCAGTGGTGTTATCATAGAAAACAACGTAGTCTATAGCCATGGTCAACACCTCCTCTAGTGCTGCCCTCCTTATAGCGTTAGCAAACTCTAGCGGGATATCCCTCAATACCAGTGCCAGTACCGTATCGTTTTTCTCGGTTATTTCTATACCGACCATTCCCTCTCCCTATACTCTCCTCCCGCGACGACCTCCAGGTCTTCTCGTAGTATCATGGGGTATTGGGGTCACATCTTCGATCCTACCTATGATCAGTCCAGACCTTGCTATAGCTCTTATAGCTGCTTGAGCTCCCGGCCCAGGTATCTTCGGTCCATGACCACCCACACCACGGATCTTTATGTGTACTGCTGCTATTCCCTTATCCATAGCTTCCTGTGCTGCTCTGTAAGCTATCAGCATTGCTGTGTAGGGTGACGGTTTCTCTCTATCTGCTTTAACCACCATCCCGCCCGACCAGCGGGAGACTGTCTCAGCTCCACTTAGGTCAGTTATGTGGACTATGGTGTTATTGAATGAGCTGAATATGTGGACAATACCCCACTTTAACTCACGTAGAGACATCCCCATCTGAGCTCACCTACGAAGAGCTCCCGGCACCACTTTCAAGTCTTCTCCTGTAGTACGGGGATGTGACAGCGTAGTCTATCAACGGTTCCTCAGCTCTCGTAACTAACCTACCCGGAGATCTGACTTTACGTCCAGCTATAGCTATGTGTCCATGCACTATGAGCTGCCTCGCCTCATGGATAGTCCTTGCCAGTCCTTTCCTATACACTATCGTCTGAAGCCTCCTCTCAAGGACGTGCCTGAGGGTTAGACCGAGTACGTGATCTATAGCAGCGTTCTCACTTTCTAGTAGCCCCATATCATACAGCTTCTTTACTAGAACCCTCTCCCTGATCCTCCTCTCTGCTTCAGCAAGAGATAGGAGGGCTTTAGCTCTCGTTCTAATAGACCTGAGCAGGGTCTGAGCCTTCCAAAGCTCCCTCTTGTTCCTCAGCCCGTACTGCCCGACAAGCTCCATCTCCTCAGCAAGCCTCTCCTTAATCCAGGGATGTCCGGGCCGTTCCCAGGTTTTCCTAGGTTTCTTAGGGTCTCCCACACTACACCACCTACTTCTGCTGCTTAGCCTTACCCTTTGAAACTCCTATCACGGGACCTATCCTACCTGTAGTATGGGTACGCTGACCTCGAACCTTAAGACCTAGGGAGTGTCTGAAGCCTCTCCACGACCTAATCCTCATCTCCCTCTCTATGTCCTGCCTAGCTACGAATATCAGGTCCGAGCCTATGAGGTGTTTGTCCTGACCAGTCTCGTAGTCCTTCCTCCTATTCACCATCCACGCAGGAATACCATAACCGAGAGGATCACGTAGGAAACCCTCAATCTTCTCAACATCCTCATCACTTAAGTGACCTACCTTCATTCTCGGATCTAACCCGAGTTTTACTATACATGCCCTCGCTATTCTGGGACCTACTCCCTTAATCTTCATTAGCCCGTAAACTAGGGGTAACTCACCATCTATATCTACGCCAGCTATCCTCACTATATGTCTGAACGACACCCTCCACTACCTACTCCAAGAACAGTGAGAAGATATTTAAGTTTTAACTTGGTTTAAGCCCCTTCATACCCTATAGGGTGTGAAGAAAGTAGAAAAGCCTGTAAACTATGTTTAGCCACAGATGGATAAAGTTCTTGGTCGTAATCGCTAGAACCCTACAAACATCTTCCTTGGAACTCCGCAGATAGGGCATTTCTCCGGGGGTTCTCTACCGATGGATGTATGCCCACATACCGGACATATCCATACCTGTCCATCTATAGGCATGTCCTGCCCCCTATCAACGTATTCCTTTGCTATACTGTAGAGATCCGCATGTATTTTCTCTGCCTCTAATGCCCAAATAAAGCTCTTAACAGCTCTATTCTCACCTTGATATCTAGCTATCTCTATATAGACAGGGTACATCTCATTAATCTCAAATAACTCCCCTGCTCTAGCTAGCTCAAGGTTTTTAGAGGTATTTCCGGGACCTATCGGAGCTGCCGCAACTACCTTAGCGTCCTCTCTGTACTCTCTCAGTAAATCATAGTGATTTCTAGCATGTACCTGCTCCGCAAAAGCTATTGCTCTGAAAAGCCTAGCAACGTTCTTAAATCCTTCTTTCTCAGCTATATCAGCGAATATCAGGTATCTCATGTTCGCCATGGACTCTCCCCCAAAAGCTGAAACTAACGCGTCTTTAGTCATAGGTCTAACCAAATGTTTCACCAAGTATTGTTCAGTGATTCGTTTTAATGTTTAGGCATGTACATTCCTAGTTACTTACCTGAAAACATGTTTCTCTCATTTCGTAAAACTAGCTAACATCATAGAATTACATCACGAGGTATCTACATCAATTCATGCTTACAACCGAAGCCTCGTCCTTTTATGGCGGGGATAACGAGAAACTTATAAGCCTGTTTCGTAGAGTTAGTTCCCGGTGATGAACTTAGAGAATGTAATTAAGCTAAAATCGATTATATCTATGACATCCACAACCTCCGGTCCTACGCAGGTTAGGGGTGGCGATTCGGGGACAGGACCCACAGTTGGGTCCCTAGGAGGGGGTGTAGTATCGAATTCTCCTCAAGGAACCCTCACCATTGAGGGTGGGAATTTGGTCGGTAGGTTTGATCAGGTAGTGAGAGCTGTCTCCTTCGATCTTTGGTTTACAGTAATATGGGAGAAGGTCCCTGAGGATGAGGTAGCCTATAGCTCGATGAGGATTAGTGTTATTCGAGACGCTCTCAGGTTAAGGGGTTTTGAGGTAGATCTAAGTAAGATAGCTGAAGTCTATAGGAGGATGGGGTCTAGTAGAGCTATTCTAAGTAGTAGGGAGATCGCGTCGTTAGTGCTAGCTAGCCTTGGTATAGAAAGAACCGATGAACTTGTAAGGGAGGTGGCTTCAGCTTATGAGTACTCAACGCAGAGCTTTAGACCAAGAGAGAACCCAGAGGTATTTGAGGTCCTCCCAACCTTGAAGAAGATGGGGTTTAAGATAGCTATAGTGAGTAATACCAGCTTCAGCTCTAGTGGTGTTAGAGCACTCCTTAAGAACCTAGGCATAGACAGCTTCGTTGACGTAATAATATCTTCGTCAGACATAGGAGCATTAAAACCTCAAAGAAGGATATTCGATGAACTCGTAAATACTTTAGGAGTAGAAGCACATGAGATAGTTCACGTTGGGGATTCCTGCTTGGAGGACGTCCTAGGAGCACTAAGTAGAGGTCTCAAGGCAGTCTACTACACAGGTCTCCTCAAACTTAGGAATGCTGAGGTTGATTCTCTGTGCCTAGCTATTGCCCCAAGTATTGAAAACCTGGGTGAGCTGCCTAAGCTACTTACCAATAAACAATTACTCATTAGGAAAGGTCTTTAGGAGATATCGCTATTAAGAGAAAGAACTGTTAATGCGGTGAGGCTGACCTCACTTTAAAAGGTGAGACCCCTTCACGGGTTCACTAACCCTCCGGTCCATTTGGGGACATATACCTCGTTCTGGGGCGGTCAGGATGGCTGGAGATAACCCATCTAGGGGTAGGTACGTTTCCAGCCCTCTCAACGAGTCCGGGAATATCCTCATGGGGGCGGTAAATCCGTATTACTGTCTCTTCATCAAGCTATTGCCACGTATTCAGATATTTACTTAGGTACCTAACCCTGTAAGCATTAAATAAAAACTCAGAGTTAGAGTACGTTATGAAGAGCTACTGCTTTGCGGATGAGGGATATGCCGGAAATACCGCTAAAGAGAGCTAGACTGAGAGCGTATGTTAATGCTATAGCAGATCTTGTGGGGGAGCGTGAGTCAGGTAGGAGTGTGGGTAGAGAACTCGCGATAGGGATTCTGAGAAAATCCCTGGAGGAATTTAAGGTTGAGCCATTTAGGGGTGTTAGGTTCTCCGACGACATATATGATAAGGAGATGATGAGTCTGTACATAGTAGCTAAATACATACTTAGAATCCCCGTGACACTATTCGGCGATGTCTTCGTGAACGAGATATTACTGGATAGGACGTCCTTAGTTATTAGGAACAGTAGTGAGCCTGGGGAGGTGAGGTCCACCGTTGAGAAGTATTTGGGTAAAGCCGATGAGGTCACGCTCAGTAAGCTCATCCGGTACATAACCACGGAGTACTATTTGGACCTCATAGGAGAGGAGGTAGCCTTAAGATCCGTTAGAAACCTAATAAACGCGTTCCCAGAGCACTCCGAGAATTTTAAGAGGATGTGTAAGTTCTTCATTGCTGTAGTACTTGGGAGTAAGATAGTCTCAGATGAGATAAGGAGTAAGATAGATCTTGAGATAAGGAAGAAAGCTCTAGCTATCAATCTAGGTCTCAGTGGGGGTGCTCCCAGCAATGAGTACATAATTGAAGTTACTCGGATAGCGTATGGGAATGCTGGTAGCCTAGCGAGATTGAAGGCTAGTAGCTGAGGCTCTGAGGGAACGTGAAGGTGTCTCCACGTCTTAACTGTCTGCTCTACCGTAGGTTAACCTAGCATCCACTCCGGAAGCCTCTTCGGTTCTACTGAGATACCGAGCTCCTCGAGGTTCTTGTAAAGTGATGCTAGAGCCTCCTCATCGCTCTTGACTGGTTCAGGCGGGTGTTTGAAGTAGAATGCTGATGCCCAGCCTGGGTTTCCGTATATTCCGGCCTCCTTCAGGACCTTCGCTAATCTAACTACATCTACTAATATTGCCGAGGCCATTGCCTTATCGTCCACTGTCAGCTTAAGGTCTATGAATATCGGTAGCCCCATGAACCCTGAGATCTTCATGTATATATAGGAAACCTTGGTGTTCCCGAGGAACGGGACGTAACCGCTCGGCCCGGCGAATATTCTCTCAGCTACGGACTCGGGGTCGGGTTGGGTGGTTGCTACCGCCATGGTCTTACTGATCTTCTTGCTGTCAAGCCTCCTCGAGTCGAGCATGTTCTTAAAGTCGCTGTTACCCCCGACGTTCAGCTGGTACGATTCCACTACTTCACCACCCCTCATAACAGCTAAGCTAGCTAGAGCTCTATGTACTATGGTGGAGCCTAGCTGGCCTTTAATGTCGTCTCCGAGGACGAGGGTCTTCGCGTTCTTAAATCTCTCACTGTATGTTCTATTGCTAGCTATGAACTCCGGGATGCAGTTCACGAAGGCGGCTCCAGCCCTCATAGCTACCTCAGCATAGAACCTCGTAGCCTCTCTACTTCCTACTGGCAATAGATTCACTAGTACATCTACTGACTTATCCGAGATTTCGCGTGCGAGCTCCTCCAAGCTCGGCTCTCTAGCGTCAGCGACAGCGAAGTCCTCGGACATGTGGTCAGCAACACCGTCTAGGACGCGGCCCATCCTCACTACTACCCCACTCCTAGGTAGCTCAACTAGTTTGGGGACCATGTTGGGCTTGGCGAATATTGCTTCCTCCAACTCCTTACCTACCTTAAACCTGGACACGTCCACGGCGTAGACTACTTCTATGTCCTTCACTTCGTAGTTACCTATCTTCCTGTGTATCAGTCCCTTAGGCTCCCCAGTGCTTCTGTAGTACTGCAGGCTTTGAATAAACATTGAGGCTATGTTCCCAACACCTATTAGACCTACCCTAACCACCACTGTTCCCGCAGTATATTTTTGGCCAGAAATATAAATCTACAGATATATACTTCCTCAAACACATAGTGAGGTGGGAAGCATGCGGAGCAGAGCTTATGAGAGGCTGGTCAAGAAGCTGACTGTCGAGATACTGTGGATCTACATAGCGAAGGTTCTTATGAGTTCTGGCCCTCTCAGAGCGTATGAGGTGAAGAAGAAGATAGTGGAGAGGTTTAATATGAAGCCTCAAACTATGACTACCTACACAGTCATATATAGGATGGTTAGGGAGGGTCTCCTAGCTCCTACAAATATCGGTGGGGACACTGTCTACACCTTAACCGATAAAGGGAAGGAGGAGTTTACTGAGGCAGTTAAGTTCCTGGAGTCCGTCCTGGAAGCGTTAAAGCACTGAGTTAGATCATTGAGGTAGGAGCCTGCTGTAGCAGAAGTTAGTGCACTACATATATTACCTGAGACACTACAACTTAGTAGGTGCTCTGGATGTCTGGAGGGGAGGTGTCTAGGTTAGTAGCTCAGTTAAACGCCCTGAGTGAGTGGATAGAGTTGCAGAAAGCGACCATCGAGACCTTCAAGGAGATAAATAACACTATCAGCGATGCTGATAGGTTAACGCTTGTCCTGCTAATCAGGAAGGCCTTCGACCACATCATGAAGACTGTCCGGGAGTTCGATAAGTGGCTTGAGAATCCGCTGGTCCTCAGCTACATCAACAGGGAGATGCTTCAGGAGGTGTGGAACGGTGTATTCGGGATCCTCCTGGAGCTCCTGGAGCTGGACATAAAGCATACTGCGGCAGTGAGGGATACCGCTATAAACATGCTTAAAGCAGGTAAGATACCGCCCATAATAATGGAGTTCAAGAGAGCTAGGCCGGAGGAGGAAGAAGAGAGGGGGGCTATTAGGAGGCTGTGAACCTGTTAGCTTGGTGTGAGTAGTTAAGTACTTCATGTGTCCCAGTTAGTTGTAGGTCCCTGAACTAGCTTACTACACCTCAATCTACAGTTTTAGGTGTTCACTCCTTATAGCTCATACCTAGCTATACACTCCTAGGTGGTGAAGATGTTGAGGTTGGTAATAATGGACGTCGATGATACCCTGGTTAGAACACCGATAGACTGGCTGAAGCTCCGTAAAAGTATTGAGTCCATCACTGGGGTCTACATAGAGTACAAGCCCCTGATTAGGGGGGTGTACACATACTTAGATGGTGAGCTCAGGGAGCTGGCACTTCGGGAGATAGAGAGAGCTGAACTTGAGAGCGCAGCGGCGGTTAGCCCGTCAACCCCCCTCAAAGAGCTTGTTAGCAACATAAGGAAGTGCGGGTGCCGGGTCTCGGTAGTTACACTGAGGGGGAGGAGCTCTGCTGAACTCATCCTAAGACTACTGGGAATCCACGAACTGGTAGACCTCCTAGTAACTAGGGAAGACTCTATGAGCAGGGTTGAACAGCTATCGATAATACTAAACAAACTAGGGGTAGATAGCCGTGAAGCAGTCTTCATCGGTGACAGCCCAGACGACATAGAAGCCTTAGTAAAGCTAAAGCTGAGCACAGTAATCATAAGACAACCTAACCAGATAGGAGTCCCCAAAGAACTACTCCAAACCCTATCGCAACTAGCACACATATGCTGCGGATAGCCAGCCCCCACTCTAAGATAATAACCCCGTCCCTCCCAAAACAAACACCAAAGAACCCCTCAACAGAAAAGCTTATAAACCCCTACATTCCATCACATAGAAAAACCTCCCTAGTTTTTCCTAAGGTAACCATAGGAAGAAGACTCAGCAAATAAAAGCTTTTCGGTCACTGGAACTACGTTACCTAAAGAACCATTCTATACCTAGACATCGTCAGTTTTCCCATGGCGACCATAGGATCTCAATGTATAGACCGGGTCGGGAGCTTACTTGGACCCCGCTTAAAAAGACCCTAGGGAGCTGAGTACCCTACCCAGAGGAAAAGCTTAAATACCTAGACACCAATAATACTTGGATCTGAATCTGATAGATAGAGATGGCTAGCCCACCACACAGAATCTAAAAGATAGAATTGAAAGTCCTAGCACCGCCCTTTACGTGCCTGACCGGCAACCTCAGAATCTAAAAGATAGAATTGAAAGTCCTAGCCACAACGACGGACATAACCCCCACAGAGGTTACGTTCGAATCTAAAAGATAGAATTGAAAGACCACCGCCACCGCCGCCCTTAGCACCAGTAAGTGTTGCAGCGTGAATCTAAAAGATAGAATTGAAAGGTGCACGTACCTGACTGCGACACAGCCTTAAGCCCGGAACCGTGAATCTAAAAGATAGAATTGAAAGACCAATTTTGTCGTGCTTTAGTGCGTGCTTACCTAAAGAGTAGAATCGAATCTAAAAGATAGAATTGAAAGCTACGGAGTGTGTTTTACGATGTTTTGAGAGGTTATGCTACAGCGTCAAGCCTTGAATCTAAAAGATAGAATTGAAAGCTTCACAGCTATCAGGAGACAACGTAGTTGAGTTGTTAGACTGAATCTAAAAGATAGAATTGAAAGCAGATAAGACAAATACCGTATCTAAGCGAGGTACTGGAGAGAATCTAAAAGATAGAATTGAAAGAGCACTAAGACCCTGACAGTACCTCCCGCGGACGTCGAGTTGATGAATCTAAAAGATAGAATTGAAAGTAACGAGTTGCTGGCGTCTCAGGTCTCGATGTTTCTGACCATCAGGAATCTAAAAGATAGAATTGAAAGTTGAGTACCCCGTGTCGTTACCTAACCCAGTAACCACGCTACCGAATCTAAAAGATAGAATTGAAAGGCTGGAGCCGAACCCTTTTTCTGTTCCTCTGTTCTCTACTGTGAATCTAAAAGATAGAATTGAAAGGCGGTACGCAGGTAGTACCGAGGACTGGCTCTACAACCTCGAATCTAAAAGATAGAATTGAAAGTCTTTATCTCCTCGGCCAGCATTGCAGCCTCTAGCATTGTCGGAATCTAAAAGATAGAATTGAAAGGGTGGGGTACTATGTCCATTGCTATTGATGTCGGTAAGGAAGAATCTAAAAGATAGAATTGAAAGTTGGCGTAGGCATCCCTACCGGCTGCGTCGGTGACACCAGGAATCTAAAAGATAGAATTGAAAGTATCTCCAAGCTTTATTGTGTACGACCTCCCGCGCTTCTCCACGTCCAGGAATCTAAAAGATAGAATTGAAAGAGGATAGTGTCTCCAAGCCACCTAAACCACCCGCCGATATCTTCTTGAATCTAAAAGATAGAATTGAAAGTGAGGCCCGCCTGAGTTGCGGGCCGAATGGAATTGAAAGAGAATCTAAAAGATAGAATTGAAAGATATTTTCGCGGTCTTGTACCGTTAAGTCTCTCTGCTAGACCTGAATCTAAAAGATAGAATTGAAAGTCCTGGAGGAGCTGGCGAGCTACGTGAGAACCTATGTGGAGCGTGAATCTAAAAGATAGAATTGAAAGGTTTTTCCTCAACCGCCTCACGCATTTCATTGAATTCTACAGAATCTAAAAGATAGAATTGAAAGTCTTCCTCACGCTACCGATTTCACCCTCGAACCAGTCCCTGAGAATCTAAAAGATAGAATTGAAAGCATTAGCTACTCACTAGAACAATATTTATTCTTATCACCAAGAATCTAAAAGATAGAATTGAAAGTAAGCTCTACTATTACTACTACTCCATACTTGCTGCTATGGCAGGAATCTAAAAGATAGAATTGAAAGTGCTCCACCGCCTTGCTAAGCACACACATGAAGTGTGCTCCAGTCTCGAATCTAAAAAATAGAATTGAAGGTTGCGTGTTTATTAGTTGTTAGGAGCTATGCCTTTTGGTGTAGGCTAGGTGAGTATTTCGTTTGGTGCTGCTAGGTTACTTAGGTATGTGGTGGCTTCGGCTGCGAAGTTTAGTGAGACTGCTGTTATGGTGGTGACGCCGGGTGAGTTTGTTTTTAAGGCTATAGATCCCTCGAAGACTGCTTTGCTCGTGTTGACTATTCCTAGGGAGTCTGCGATAGAGTTTAATGTTACTCAGGAGGCTCAGTTGGTTGTGGGTTTGGAGGATTTGAGTAAGGTCTTTAGGAGTGCGGAGAAGGATGATTCGATAAGCTTGGGCTGGTCTCAATCTACTCTCTCAGTATCTTTTGAGAGGAGGGGGTTCTCGAGGGTTTTCACCTTACCCCTCTCATCGGTCATTGAAGAGATACCTGAGATAGAGATTGAGTACCCCAATACATACGTGATACCACCCATAATATTCCACGACGGCTTAGCCGGGATAGAGGATGTCGGTGACCTCCTGAGGGTTGAGGGAGGGAGTAGTGAGCTGAGGTTGAGGGCTGAGAGTGAGCTGGGGGAGGCGGTGGTAGTGTTCAGTAAGGAGAGGGGTGGGATAGAGGAGGCTGACGTCACTGACCCGGACTTCAGTGTGAGCTTCTCGATGGAGTTCGTATCTAACTTCAGGCCCGTTACCAGGGTAGCGGAGAGGTTAGTACTTAAGGCCGGGTCAGACCTACCACTCTACCTGGAGGTACAGTCCCACGGGCTCCTAATCAAGTATTACGTGGCCCCCAGGGCTGAGTAGTTGACTCTAAGTAGGGAGAACCAGAAATTCGTGCGAGAGCTTTTCAGCTATTACTATAAGGTAGCCCCCATAAAGCTACCTAAAGACCTAAGCTCCAGGGAGTTCGCGTTCCAGACACTAGACTCCGAGGTCTACGTAAGGCACATGAGCTTCATGTCGGAGACTGAGGTTAGGACATACCTAATACTCAACACCCCTAAGCAGGCCTACTACTCCACAGCTAAGTACCTCAACCCAGCAGCACCAGACTTCTCCGAGGCCGTATGGCAGGGATCTGAGCTAATGTTCGATATAGACTCCGATAAGCTACCCAACTGCCAGACAATCTCCATCGGCGGTGTAGTGGAGGTAGTAACTGATAGCTGCATTGAGGCCGCGAAGAACTCCCTCGATAGATTAGTGTACATACTGGAGCAGCACCTCGGCTTTAGTGAGGGAGAGCTACTAATCTACTTCTCCGGAAACCGGGGATTCCACGTAGTAGTAGCAACTGAGGACCCGGAGTGGTTAGGTCTGAGCTCCACCCACAGACTGGAGATAGTGGACTACATCACTGCCCGAAGCATCAACATCAAGAGGATCTTCGGGGCGGTCCCGAAGAAGAAAATCAAGCCCGCACCCCCAAACATTAGTGACGGAGGGTGGAGATCCCTAATAGCAAAGTTCGGAGAAGGTAGTGAGATCAGTGATGAGGTAGTGAGGAAGGTGGCCGTAGCAGTAGACCCAGTAGTTACCCAGGACGTGTCGAGGTTGGTGCGAATCCCGAACTCTATAAACGGGAAGAGCGGGCTACCTGCTAGGCTACTAAAAGTGGACAACATTAGTGAGTTCAAGCTAGATAGCTCTCTTTCACCATACGACGGCTACGCCATAGTCAAACCCGGGGTAAGCTTTGAAGGCCCCCTACTAGGTAGGGAAGTAAAGCTAGTTAAGGATGTTGCCACGAAGGTCGATATAGACATAGCTCTCTACCTAGTACTCAACAACCTAGCATCGATACTTAGATACAGCCTGAACCACGTAAAGAAGCTAGACGAGTACCACCACTAACTTCCTCAGGCCTAGAAGAGAAGCTCCCGGACACACATCTGTCATCATAAAAGTTGTGAAGCTTAAAATTTAGACTAATCTAAACTGCATGGAATGACACCGCTAAGTGATACCGCTACGGGAGATGTAGTTAAAGTAGTTGAAATACACGCAGGTAGAGGTCTGAAACTCAGACTAGAGCAGCTAGGGCTGTTCCCAGGATCGCTAATCGAGGTATTATCAAACAATAAGGGACATGTCCTCATCAAAGCTCAGGGAGCGGTTATATCCTTAAGCAGAGGAATAGCATCGAAAATATTTATCGTTAAGACCCAGAAATAGCCCTTGAAAACAGGCCTACTTCAAGACCCGGCACCTACAGATCCTACTCACATCCTAACGAGCTCTCTAAGTTCCCTCAAAGTCGTGGAGGTGTCTCCTGGAGACATTAAATTCCTAGTTCCGCATTCCATGAACTACGAGTATTTAATGGGGAAGCTGAGGATGCTTAGCTACCGTCTCTAACACTCCGTCTTGGTGTAGGCTTTATTCAAGGAAATTACTTAAAATACTCTACAGGAACAAGTTTCGGGATCAGGCTACGAAGTATCGGGGTACAGTTAAGGTTGAGCTAAGCAGGGATCTGGTGGAGGAGGATCTGGAAGCCCTTAGAATAGGTATTGACAGTGCTGCTCGGGCTCTTGTTAAGGGTTTTAAGGACCCTGAGGAAGGAGGTAGGATAGAGAGCTGGAGCTTTAGTGGTAAGGTTCTCTCTCTAGTCATATCAAGTAGGAGGTTGAGGATAGATGAGGCTGCTATGAGGGTTAAGAACGTCTTAGAGGAGGTTCTCGGGAGCACTAGGAAGATTGGGGTTAGGTACGTTAAGCTTGAGGACGCGTTCATAGAGATCGATGGGGAGGTTAGAGTAAGTATTAAGCTTCCATTCATAAGGAGTATAGAGACCGCTAACGGCCGTACGAAAATATTTCTTGAGGTTCTAGACGAGAAGGACCTGAAGAAGCCGATCCTACTGAGGCTTCTGAGACTACTCAACGAGAAGGAGGTTCGGGCCGGTTGGGGAGGTAAGACGGAGCATTGGCAACTCATAAGGCAGTCTAAGATAAAGTTCGATACTCCAATCACAGTCGAAGATCCCAATAGGATCCTCGAGGAAGCAGGTCTAGTGAAGAGGTTCTCTATAGGGCAGTGGCTCTACACACCACTAGCCGTCTACCTGCTTAACACCGTGCGAGATGTATTCATTAAGGAGGTTGTCCAGCCACTAGGATTTCAGGAAGCTGTGTTCCCGAAGATTTACCCGCTGGAGATAGGGCTTAAAACAGGTCACCTTAGAGGTACCATAAACTCTATGATATTTGCCTCACTACCTAAGACATATAACATCGAGGAGTTCGAGGAGCTCACAGACTACATGTATGTAACTAACGAGGCACCACCCGAGGAGATAGCTAAGTATCTTAGGTACCCGGAGTACTTCCTCTGCTTCGCTCAGTGTGAACCATTCTACTGGTTCTTCAGTAACGAGCTCCTTGATGATAGGTCACTACCTATTAAATGGTTCGATAGGAGCGGGCCGTCCTTTAGGTGGGAGTCGGGCGGTATATACGGCCTCGAGAGAGTTATAGAGTTCCACCGGGTTGAGATAGTCTGGCTCGGAAAACCAGAGCAGGTTGTGGAGATCAGGAACGACCTGCTTAAAGCATACGAGAAGTTCATGGACGAGATCTTAGATCTGGAGTGGCGTATGGCCTGGGTAACACCCTGGTACTACGAGCAGAGCGGTGCGGTCGAGAAGGTTGAGGAGTTCGACATAGATAGACCTGGAACCATAGACTTCGAGCTCTGGCTACCATATAAAGGTCCCCGAGAAGACCGTAAAGCATGGCTAGAGGTAGGTAACATCTCAATTCACGGAACTAAGTTCACCGAACCATTCAAGGTGAAGCACAACAAGGGGGAGACCCTGTGGACCGGTTGCTCTGGGTATGGCTCGCAGCGGTGGCTAGTAGCATTCTTAGCTCAGCGCGGATTCAACCCTGAGAACTGGCCTCCGATACTCAGGGAGTACATAGAGAAAAACCCACCTCCGGATCCAGTGATCACAGTAACATACCCTAAGACACGTAGTGGTAAGGAACTGTTAGATAAGCTAATGAAGTACCTAAAGAGGTAGTACATACACTCAACCTAGATACTGAGGTCGTATACTCTTGAAGATATCTCTTAATTAGTCTTTTAACCTATGCTACGATCAATGATACTTTAAACTGTACATGAGATTGAGCACAGTGAGGAGGTCGAGGCTTTAGCTGTGAAGGGCCTCCACATCTCTATCTCGAGCTAGTTGATAACTCAATCTCACCACACTCTACTCCACGTACATTATTGGCTACATAATTTATCAGTATCCTAACACTCGAAGATATTAAAGGTAGGGGTACCCCGGGTGCTCCATAACCTATGAAAGCAACGTTCCTCGTCTTGGTGTTCGCAGGTGCTACGTTAGTTAACTTATATGGGTAGACGTAGATTACCCTACCTTGAGAGTCCACCAGCACTATCGTCCCCCTAGGGAGAACAACACTCCGCTCATCGAGATCACTTACTGATTCCCTCTTCAAGATCCGAGTAATCTTCAGGACCTGACCAGCCCTATCTACGTCTATCGGAGTCATAGGTATCTTAGTAAGCATTGAGACAGCATTGGATATGTCTATAATCGGGTTGCGGCGGGGAAGTCCCCCACCAAATAGTACCCTCCTTATAAGTACTTCGGGATAGGTATCTAGCTCAGAGCTCCCCCTGCGAAACCCGGCAAACGATTTATACTTGGATAAGATCGGGTCGTTATTAAGGCTCTCCAAATCCGTCGAGGAGATAACCATGCTAACTATCCTCCTAACCTCGAAGAGCAGCCCTACATGATGTTCTGAAGTCTCGACATTCCTACAAACCACGTAAGCTATCGGCACCTCCGGGATCGTAATTATCCTAATCATCTAGATACCCTATCCATTTGTCTCTAGATGCTCGTTGATGTGGGTTTATGTTCGTTCACCGCATCTAGGGACTTCCACCTCACTCGCAGGGGTAGGGAAAACCCCTGCTGGTCATGGGCGGCCTTCGTCCCGAACGGAACGCGGGACACATCTACGTCTAACCCCGCAGAGCTCGGAGCATTGTTCCCATTACTCAGCAGGGTATCCAAGCTACCCACAGGAATGAAGTTAATAAGCTTAACATATAATCCCAGGACACAGCGACCTAAAAACAACCAACTACGAAAACAAAACCATGAACACAACACCCACCAATCAAAAACAGAACAGCCCTTTGAGGTGTTGATGATCTATGGATTCGCAGATTCTTCTAAGTTTCTCACTCGCTCTAAACACCTTAACACCCCTACCATATCCAGCACAGTATGAGCTTAGAGGGCATAGCATGCATGCGCCGCTAAGCCGCTCCTCAATGAGATAGCCAGCATTGAGGAGGGCTCCTATTATCGTCTCAGCAACCGACTCCTCAATATCCGTTAACGAACTCAACAACCTGGAGTCAACGATTCCATATCTACAAATGATGGTTAAAGCCCTCGCTAGGAAGTCCTCGGCCAGCAGCTCCCTAATTTTCAGACCCTGAATACTGGGACATCGCAGAATATATAGCACCTACATGTTCGACACATCTACTTCGGAGGTGACGACCCTGCCACGCCGAGAGCTAGCTACTACTTAAACCCTCTTTCAACTTAGTTTAAGGAGTCGGTCTGGGGCGTGATGTCGAGTACTAAAGCGATAGTCGTGGAGGAGGTGTATAAGGTCTACAGAAGTGGTACGAATGTTACTTGGGCTCTTAGAGGTGTGAGTCTCTCTGTGGATAGGGGCTCTTTTGTCTCGATTATGGGTCCTTCCGGATCTGGAAAGACCACTCTCCTAAACATTATGGGACTCCTAGATAGGCCGACTAGGGGTAGGGTCTACATAGACGGGGTTGATACCCTCAGACTTAGCGATAGAGAGCTTGCTGAGTTTAGGAATAGGAAGATAGGGTTCGTTTTCCAGACGTTTAACCTCGTAAATAGACTCACCGTTCTCGAGAACATAGAGCTACCTCTCATAGCTAGGGGACTAGCAAGGGAGGAACGCAGAAAGCTAGCTGTCGATGCCCTGCTAAAGGCTGGTGGGGACGTTTCCTGGCTAAGCAAGAGACCTAATCAGCTATCGGGGGGCCAGCAGCAGAGGGTGGCTATTGCTAGAGCTATAGTGGGGTCACCAACGATAGTACTAGCAGATGAGCCTACAGGTAATCTCGACACAGCATCAGCTAGGGTGGTTATAAAGACCTTCATAGAGTTAAATAAGCTTGGGCAGACCATAGTCATGATAACCCACAACCCGGAGGTCGCGAACTGCTCGCACATGATATACCTCATACGGGACGGAAGGCTTGTAGGAACTATGGATCCGAGCCCGGAGAAGTGCTTAATAAATCAATAGAGCTCCCTAAGTGGTGGTGGAGCTGGAGCAGGTTAGGATGCACCTAAACGAGTCGGCATTCGAGCCAAGTAGGTTAGTTGCCGAGTACGTAGCTAAGTACATCAGTAAGCTGAACCTGTACAGTATAGAGGAGCTTGAAAGAGAATTTACTAGAAAGCTATCAAGCTATGTTGGACTACCTGAGGAATATGTGAGCACCTTCCCGAGCTCCACAGAAGCTCTCAACGCAGCCATAAGGTACATCAGGTCTAGGGGGCTTAGGTTAGTGACTGTGTGGCCTAGCTTCCACGGTCTACTGGATCAGGTACGTATGGAGGGGGTGGACATAGGGTTTATACAGCTGACACCGGAAAACTTCGAGTTAGATCTTGTAAAGCTAGCAAGGGAGGGAAGTCCTGATAAAGCTCTCTACCTACCTAACCCAAATAACCCTACCTCAAATCTACTCTTTAACGATAAGGACACGCTCGAGTTCCTTCTGAGGAGATTCGGTCTAGTGATAGTAGATGAAGCATACTACGAGTTCTCCGGGTACACAGTAGCTGACTTCGTTAGAGAGGTAGATAATCTAATTGTTGTGAGGACTTTTTCTAAAGCGTTCTCCATAGCGGGAGCTAGGGTAGGGTACGCAATAGCAAGCCAGGAGCTAACACAGAGGTTAATGGAAAATACTCCGATGTTCTCCATAGCAACACCGTCGCTTGCTGCGGCGTTGGGAGCTCTCGAAGATATTGACTACATGAAGAAGGTAGTGGAGAAGACTATTAAGCTCCGGGATGATTTGAGGAAAGAAGTATTGGGTCTAGGGCTCTACGCTCCGGTCTCTAAGACGAACTTTCTATTCATAAAGACCCCGATCCCGGGGAGATACATAGCTAAACAGCTAGCTCAGAGAGGTATACGAGTTAGAGGCTACGACTTCGAGGAGATCAGGAACTACGTAAGGGTCAGTGTCTCGCGGAAGGAAAACAACCTAGCTTTCATTAATGCTTTATCCGATATTTTAAAAACCTTGTAGGAACCGTTTTATCCCAGAGGATTTGCTCTAACCTATTTATGCCGTCCTTTTGAGGCCGTTCCTCCTATTCCACCCATATAATAACATGACCATCTACAGAGCTAGAGAATCGAGTATTCGTAGATCTAGAACTTAGGTCTAAGCCGATAAAGAAGCTGGAAACCAAAAACCGTTGAGTTTCCACGAACTTTCTCTACCGTCTTATCAGCACTTAATTCTGGGATCGTCGATACATATCCGCAGTCTCTCTGCGAATTTGCATAGCTTGTCTAGAGATATTATGGCTTGAGACCCTCTCTCTGTTGTCACTAGTGCGACCTTATCTTTTATCTTAACCGTAGCTTTCTCACACATACCTATCTCGGCTTAGCCTTTCTCTCTTTAAGCCTCATCTCTATGAGATACTGTATAGCTGCTGAAATACTTCCAGTAACCTCTATTAGGTGGCCCCATCTTTTTCTAAACTTCGAAGGGGCGAGAGGCCTTACCCTCTTCTTAGTTTTAGCAGGGACGTAGGTCTCCTCCATACCCCTGAGGCCGAAGGTGCCATCTATCATCTCAACTATCTCATCCCGTTCTATTAACCGAATAAGTACCTTCCTCAGCCTATCTTCACCAACTACACCACTTAACTCCCTTCTCAGTTCCTTCCAGGAAAGAGGACGCCCTCTCTTTAGTATGATGTCCTTCACTATCCTCTCAAGTTCCTCATCGCTGGGAGCACGTACAACTACGATGTCGTTGTCTTCATAAACAACTGAGTTAGACACTTCCACCACCATTTAAATATATGTATGTTGAGACTTATAAGCTCATATGTAGCTTAAAAACTTTAACATCAACTATTTCAAGAACGTAGCCTGAGTTATTATGACACCCTGATACTCAGCTAAAAAGCTTTATGTTTAGAACCTAAGAATATCTCTATGGCTATCTTGTCAGGTTGTTATAACCTATGCATCCCTAAACTGAAGTATGGTACTCAGGACGTATTTCCAGCTGCAAACGCTTTTAACTTTCCTTAGATATTGTAGTTATGGACCCGCCGTAGCTCAGCGGCAGAGCGCCCGGCTGTAGTGTGGGGGCTGAAACCGGGTGGTCGGGGGTTCGATTCCCCCCGGCGGGACTCCCCCATCAATTTTTTACCTCTGCTATGCACAGTCTTTTGGTGGTAGGCATTTGTGTTGAGGATATACAACACGCTGACGAGAAAGGTAGAGGAGTTCACACCTAGTCAAGTAGGTGTAGTTAGGGCATACTTCTGCGGTCCCACCCCCTACGACCATCTCCACCTCGGCCATGCGAGGGCGTTCGTATCATTCGACTTCATAAGGAGGTATCTCATCCTTAAAGGCTACAACGTGTTCTATGTTCAGAACATTACCGATATCGATGATAAGATAATAAGGAAAGCTGGGGAGCTTGGAGTTCAATGGTTTGAGGTAGCTGAGAAGTACACGAAGGAGTATCTGGAGTTATTAGAGAAACTGAAAATAGCTGTAGATCTACACCCGAAGGTTACGGAACATATCGAGGACATAGTGAGGTTCGTGGAGAAACTCATCGAGAAAGGACATGCCTACGTAGCTCCAAGTGGTTCAGTATACTTCGATATAACGACCTACAGTGACTATGGAAGATTGAGCGGTAGGGTTGGTAGGGAGGAATGGAGACAGGAGGAGGAGTTCCTACTTGAGAAGAGAAACCCGTTTGATTTTGCTCTGTGGAAGGCGGCTAAGCCTGGTGAGCCTTTCTGGAACTCACCGTGGGGTCCGGGGAGACCTGGCTGGCACATAGAGTGCAGTGTTATGAGCTCTAAATACTTAGGTGACACCATAGACATCCACGGTGGTGGTCAAGACCTCATATTCCCTCACCATGAGAACGAGCGAGCACAGAGTGAGGCATACTTCGGTAAATCACCTTGGGTCAGGTACTGGATACACATAGGGCCGCTAACCGTAGTCGGAGAAAAGATGAGTAAGAGTCTCGGTAACATAGTCAGGCTTACTGATGCTGTGAAGAGGTGGGGACCTGAGGTCATAAGGTTATGGATATTCTCCTCACACTACAGAAAACCTCTTGACTACAGTGAAGAATCTCTAGAGCAGTTTCAGGTAAGTTACAAGAGAATTGTAAACCTGTACGAGATGCTTAGAAGGCTCATAAAGGAGAGACCAGTTGAGCACAGACTTAGCGATGCCGAAATCAGTACCTGGGTTAAAGTATCTCAAACATGGGAAGAGTTTATAGATTCCCTCGACAACGACATGAATACCCCGAAGGCCCTCGCCGCACTGAACAAACTTGTTAGTCTAGCATACTCGGAGATCATGACATATGATAAGAGTTCCCTAGCGTTTAAGGCTCTCTCAACTCTCGAACTCATGGATAGGGTACTGGGGGTACTTCCCCCTAGGGAGGAGATAGCTAAGACGTCTGACGAGGTTGAGGAATTAGTGAAGTTAATAGTTGAGGTGAGGTCAAGGCTTAGAGCTAGGAAAATGTATGAAGAGTCTGACTGGATTAGAGCTGAGCTGAGTAAACTAGGGATAAGACTTGCTGACACGAAGGACGGGACAAGGTGGTTTATTGAGAGGGATCGCAAGTAAGAGGAGGTAAGTAGGCTGTCTCAATGGACTATCTATAACCATTAACGCAGATTACGTCAGCCATATCACGTCACATACGGTTTGGATTCTAAGACCCTTAGCAGAGTATGTTCCAGTGGTAGCCTTTACGATTCATATGTATCTACAATGTTAGGTTTGCGGATCGGGCTTCATATATCTAGTAATACTGGTGAGGGCTTTTAACATCTAGAAAACCGGGGTGGTACCTGAGAGAGTGATGTCAGCAACAAGAACTACAGGGTATCTAAATTCGGTTAGTAGTTACGTAGGTGTCCCGAGCTTCAGGCCTAGTTTCCTGTAGGGACACTGCTTCCAGAAATTACTGCAGAGGTTCACTTCATGTATTCCGAGAAATCTCTTTAGAACTAAACACCCAGCTAGATACTTGCCTTGCTCATGTTTGAATACCTTCATGAACTCGCATAAGGCTTCGGGAGCTTTATCAAGTCCGTGAACCATTAGGAATGGTTTTCCGAACTCGTCGTAACCTCCCTCCTTGATAGGTCGTGGCTCCCTGTAGAGCCTGCAGCGCGTGTAGAGCTCAGGACCTCCTAAGCAGTAAACCTTATTTACAACATCTGCTGAAGGATAGTCGAGTAAAGGTGAGGAGCAGTAACCATCTTTAAACCAAGGGCAGACACTCACAGGCCTAACCTCGACTTAATAATTGAGTAGGTAACCTCTAGCTCCTTTCCGAGCACCTCGATCTCCTCCATATCGACCCTATCTATCTCATCTGCGTACTGCTCAGTGTTTTTATGTTTCCTTAAAACACGTGAAGTACCCTGCAGAACCTCCCTCTCCATATGTACCCCCACCATAAGCATGTACTCTAAGATCGTAACTAAAGGCTCTTCAAAACCTTCGTAGTTACCAGCCTCCCTAATATACACGAGGATCTTCCTGAGGGCCTTCCTCGACGTTCTCAGGGCCTTGACTTGCTCCACAATATTATTTAGATCCTCCTCCGTGTATGCTTTTCTGCAACTCCTTCTAAGTTTCTTACTAATCCTATCCCTTCTGAGGATGTTGTTTTCCAAGTTTCTATATAGGACCGCTATGTCCATAACTCGAACCTATCTACCTTATATTATAATTCTCTTCAAATCACTATACATTCTCTCATATTTATTGACTATCTCGTTCGTCAGCGACGGTTTTACCACCTTCATTGCCTCCAGGAAGTACCTAAATGAGACAGGTCTAACAGCGAAGTTCTCTCTGAGTGCTATCATCACCGCCTCCCTAACTAGTGCTTCGAGGTCAGCACCACTATACCCCTCCGTCATCTCAGCAAGTTTCTCAAGATCTACATCACTGTCTAGTGGGACCTTCCTCGTATGTATCTTCAGGATCTCATATCTTGCCTTCTTATCGGGTGGTGGTACGTAGATTACCCTATCGAACCTACCGGGCCTTAATAAGGCTGGATCTATCAGATCCACTCGGTTGGTTGCCCCAATAACCACGACGTTCTTTAGTGTCTGAATTCCGTCTAACTCAGCTAGGAGCTGGTTAACTATTCTATCTGTTACCTCAGTGTCGTGCCTCATACCTCTTACCGGCACAATCGCGTCGATCTCGTCAAAGAATACTACGGTAGGTGCTACCTGCCTAGCTCTCCTGAAGATCTCCCTAATGGCTTTCTCCGACTCTCCCACCCACTTGCTTAACACCTCAGGACCCTTCACAGCTATGAAGTTAGCGTTAGACTCTGTAGCTACGGCCTTAGCTAGGAGGGTCTTACCGCAACCTGGTGGGCCGTAGAGGAGTATACCTCTAGGAGGTCTTATCCCCATCCTCTCGAAAACCTCCGGGTACTTCAGAGGCCACTCCACAGCTTCTCTAAGTGCCTGCTTCACGCTATCGAGACCGCCAACATCATCCCAACGAACCTCCGGCACCTCGACGAGCACTTCACGCATTAGTGTTGGATGCACCACCTTCAGTGCGTCCAGGAAGTCTTGCTGAGTCACCTTCAGCTTCTCCAGTACCTCAGGTGGTACTGGCTTGCTCAGATCTATGCGTTCTGACTTCAAGAACCTCCTGAGAGCGTTCATGGCGGCCTCTTTAACTAGAGCTGCTAGATCTGCCCCGGTAAATCCGTGTGTTATATTAGCTAGAGCATCGAGGTTCACGTCCTCAGCTAAGGGTATGTTCCTGGTATGAACCTCCAGTATAGACTTCCTAGCATACTTATCTGGAGGTGGGATCTCTATCTCCCTATCAAACCTACCCGGCCTCCTCAACGCTGGATCTATGGCATCTACCCTGTTAGTAGCACCGATAACTATGACCTTCCCCCTCTCCTTAAGTCCGTCCATGAGGGTAAGTAGCTGGGAGACTACCCTCTTCTCAACCTCCCCAACGACCTCCTCCCTCTTAGGGGCGATAGCGTCTATCTCATCTATGAAGATTATGGCTGGAGCGTTCTTCTGTGCTTCCTCGAATATCTCCCTTAACCTAGCCTCAGACTCACCATAATACTTACTCATAATTTCCGGACCGTTTATAGCTATGAAGTACGCCCCTATCTCATTAGCAAGGGCTTTAGCTAGCAACGTCTTACCGACTCCCGGAGGGCCATAAAGCAGAACACCCTTAGGAGGTTCTATACCTAAATGCTTGAAGAACTCTGGGTGCTTCAGCGGTAGCTCCACCATCTCTCTTATCCTCTCCTTAACCTCCTCAAGATCCCCTATATCCTCCCAAGTAACTCTAGGGACACCCCTCATCCTCTCTAAAGCCTCCACGGTGACAGGCTCCGAAGTGACATCAATACGTGTGTCGTAGTCTATGAAGACTACTTGAGCAGGGTCAGTAGCCTTAACAACGAACCTGAAGGGCTCGGCATAGTAAGGAAGGCTGACAAATATTATCTCCCCCTTCTTCACAGCCTTATTAAGCAACCTCTCCTTGAGGAAACCAGCAAATTGCTCTGAATACTCTATCCTGAAGTCAACCGGGGCTAGTACAACTCTTTGGCCCCTAACTACCTTAACTTTTCTAACTGTTACATAATCACCTATAGCTACACCTATAGCCTCTCTCGTGTAACCATCAATTCTGATTACATTAGACCCCTCATCCTCGGGATATGCTGGCCTCACTTGAAGAACAACCGATGAGCGGGGTCCCTCAACCTCAACAAAATCTCCGTAGCCGACTCCAAGAACTTCCATATATTTTTTAGGTAGCCTAGCAATCTTCCTTCCAACATCACGAGGTCCGACACTCTCAACACGTAGTTCTACTTCCCCTCCACTCACTCCGACCACCAAATCTATAGGGTAGTACGGGACATATATCTACTAGATCATATCATCCAACGATCCTTCTAAGTGGTTGTAGTTGAGGAAATTAACGATGGAGACTGCGTGTTTATATCGGTTGTATAAGAGTGAATATTTGGTGGTAAAAATACCGTGTAAAGCTAGAAAGAAGAAAGAGGAAAAGAAAGAAGAAAAAGAGCAGAAGAAATAATTTTTAATTATCGATCAAATATTATTTAACCACAGGTATTTCCAAATTATTTACACTGAGTTTAAGTATTCATAATGATGCTGAAATAGTGAGTGTCGATTATTAAAACAGTCTCCTGAGGCTGTTTAACAGAGACAGACCTTCCTTGAAATCGAGTGGTGATGAAATTAGAAATCCGTCAACTAGGTCAGCGCATGTCGAGGCGATTTGGAGAGCCTCATCTCTTTTGAGGAGTTTACTTGGCCCAAGTAGTTTTGCTAGAGTATCGTAATTAGATTCTGTAGCTAGAACTAAGTAGGGATATATCTTCACGCCTACCCGACGTGCTTCCCTACTTACCTCAACTAATTTCTCCACAGTCTGCTTGTTTAAGTTGAGGACGAGGTAGAAGTCAGCACGCAACTTCACTCTCTCTAAGATTATCTCCAGCTCCTTCCTTAAGCTTAAGGTAAGTCCCGGACTTATACCCGGGCTATACTGCCTCGCAATGGCTACCGCGCTCTCCGGCTCCACATCTTTTACTACAGTAGCTCCAGGTACTAGGTCACCTCTAATGAAGACCACCCTCCCTACTCCACATAGAGTCAAGCTCTTGAGTACGGACTTTAATGCTACTGAGTTCAGATCTATGGTTCTTATATGAGCTATTACATCCATACCCTCAAGATATCTAATTAAGCAACTAACAATTGACGAAAACTGAGACGGTTTACCCATCGGGGAGTCAGGCACGTCTACCCAGTCAACTAACCCTTTAAGAGCTCTTAGTCTATAGAGGAGCTCCTCCCTATCGCCAACCGGCTCTATCTCATATATAAGCTCCACAGCTACCACCAAGGAAATCCAGCACTACTGAAGCACCTGCCCTCTTATCTTACCACTCACTCCTAGCTAGCTTAGCTGCTTCGGAAATGTTCCTCAATTTTTCTCTAGCTACTTCTCTAGGGAGCCTCTTGAGGCCGCAGTCCGGTTTTAGATATACCTTCTCAGGCCCTATGAAGCCTTCTCTCATAAGAGCGTCTACAGCCTCCTTTATCTCCCTAACACTCTCCACCTGGAGACTGTGGACGTCGACTACCCCATAACCTAACTCCTTATTGTAGCTGTACTCCTTGAGGTATGGAACTAGCCTGAAGTTGCTGTTCTTCATTTCAAGGTCGAACTGATCTACTGGATAGTCGAGGATGTAGGGGATTATCTTCTCTATCCTACCATAGCATATGTGGACTATCCTCTTAGCTTCAACACCCCGAAATATTATATCCATGGCTTCCTTAAGCATGTCGACCTCTTCTTTAAAGGGCCTCGTAGAGAGGGCTGGCTCATCTATCTGCACATACCTCACACCTCTCTTAACCAGCTCCTCGATCTCCCTCCTTATTGCGTGTGCTAGATCTAACATTAACTCCTTCCTATCTCTGTAGTAGTTGTCGAAGCTCCACTCAAGCATTGTGTAGGGGCCGGTTATCGTAGCCTTCACCGGCCTCCCGTGGCTTATGCTTGATGCGTATTCCCATATTTCAACGGTTATGGGCTCTACCCACTCTATTTTCCCTACGACTATGGGTTTCCTGAAGTACTCATTATCGAATACCCTGACCCAGTCTCCAGGGCTGTAACCTCTGAGTCTGTCCGCGAAGTACACGACCATGTCGTCTCTTGCTTGCTCACCATCGCTTATGATATCTATGCCGGCCCAGAGATGGTCCTCTACAACCTCCTTTATAGCTGGCTTTATGAGCTCCTTGAACTCTACCTCCGTTATCTGACCACCCTTTCTCAGCTTTATGGCTTTCTCTGCTTGGGCTAGCTTAGGGTAGCTCCCCACTACCGTAGTGGGGAACTTCTTAGGTAGCTCATACGAGCTCACTGCTTCACCACCTCTAGGACCCTCTCTCCTCCAAGCTTAAGTGAAATCTTATCGGCAAGAAATCCGAGTAGCTTTATCTTAGCTAGGCTGTAGCTGTAAGGTATTAAGTCGAGCCATGTCGTTGTTGTCAACCCCACTTCTTCCCCATCATACTCCTTCAGGATTCTGGAAGCTACGTCAACTAGAAGATCCAGCCTATCTTCGTACACTACCCTAGAGTTAACTAGTCCGAGAACAGCACAGTGTGTGCCGAAGCCCTTAGAGGATAGTAGCTCAGTAGCCTTCTCCAGGTTATCACCTACGTCTAGAGATAGGCAGGAGGTCTTAGAGTCCAGTAACTTCTCATATACATCTGCTCTAGGAACTCCGTAGTAGACTGCGAGAACTGTTTTTGAGTTACCAGCTCGACTAGCTATCTTACTCGCAAGCTCGGAGGCTAATACCGCCATATCTGGGGTTGCTTCCGGGTCTGATAGGAGGGGCTCATCTATTTGAACCATTACCGCACCAGCTTCAACAGCCCTCCCAACCTCACTAGACAGTAACTCAGCGATACTGTGTGCTAGTTCCTCCCTGGAGAGACCGGGCCCGCTCTTAGACATATATGCGAAAGTCACTGGACCTGGTACTACGACTTTAAACCCTGCTGGCTCTACGAACGGTAGATACCTCCTAACTCTAGGGGCCCACACTGCCGTTACAGGCTCCGGCTTATCTACGAAGAACGGGATCCTGTAGAAGAAGTTGTTGTCGAAGTACCTGAGTAGCCCTGTGGGGGTGACGTTCCGCCAAGCCGATACGAAGGGCCTGAAAATATCGTGCCAATCTAACATGCCGTCAACTACGTAGGTCATGCCGGAAGCTATCTGAGCTCCTATGAGAGTGAGAGATGAACTGAACACCAGGTCATCCAACTCATCGTAGCTTAGAAGCCCGCGCTCATGGTCTCGGAGAGCTTTCCTAACTATTCTGTTTCTTGGAAAGGCGCCGAGAGGTGATGACCACACCTTCACAACTCCCACCCCGAACGGTCTAGCTACTTATTCTTGTTTAACGCTTTAAGCGTTACGGTTTACATGAGAGTTTAAGGGGGCACCACTAACTCAGCCGGTTTATTCGGGTAACTATTTAAAAGTAGTGTTTTTACAGACATCAATGTGGGGTAGCTACTGAAGGGTAGGGGCAGGCTGACTAGGATATTGTATGACCTGAGGATCCTGAGGCGTAGGCTCGAGCTCCTTGAGGGTAGGCTTGAGAAGAGCGCTAACAACTTGAAGCTTAGGGGTGCGGGTCCAGATATGTTGAGGTCCTACACCAACGCTATGAGGCAGATTAGCTACGTTATCTGCGTGCTTGAGGCTCTCGAGATGAAACTTGAGAATGTCCTAGCTATGAATGCTGTGACTCAGGACTTAGTCGTAGTTAGAGAAGCTCTTAAAGAGCTTAGCCAGAGAATTAGGGGCTTGCCGGAGGTCTCAGCTATATTGGATGAAATAGGTGACGGTGTAAGTGATGTGATAGCGGGAACACCCATGTATCTAGATACCCACACCGTTACCGCTAGCCGTGAGGCCGCTAAGAAAATCCTTGAAGAAGCGGAGAAAATAGCTGAGGCAAGAAGAGAGGGGTTGGAGAGCCTTAGCTAGGATCTAGATAATGGTAGACCTGTGAGTAGCTAGATACCTGATAATAACCCGATACTGTTCATACCTTAATAAAGTACTTACCGCCCTCCTCCTTCAGGAAACCGAGGTCTACAAGTGATTTAAGTGCTAGCTTAAAGTAGACCTCACCAACATCGATCCCGTAGTACTCTATGAACACGTTCCTGATCTCCTCGAAGCTCCAGACCTTCTTAGACTTCCCTTCCTCGGAGAGTGCCCGCTTAATGAACTGCACTGTATCTTCGTGGCGTGTCCATGGGTACTGGAACCACATCCAGTCCTTAACCTCGATATAGTAGAAATCAGGTTTTATCTTAGCCACCGGGGATATCCACTGCAAGGCCGCTATCTTCAGTTCCTTAGGCTTCCACTCCGAGAGTATGAAGTCTCTTGCAAGTATGAGTGTGTCTCCGGTATCTACTATATCATCAACTAGAAGAGCTCTCTGACCACTTAGGTCGACCTTATACGGATACTTAATTAAGGCTTTCTCAGCAACCTTAGCAGCTTCGGTCCAGTGCTGACTCTGTATTGAGATCAGGTTGTCCACCAACATAAAATCGCAGACGAGGCGAGCGGGGATGTAACCACCCCTAGAAACAGCTACAACTACATCGGGTCTGAACCCACTACTCTTTATCACCTCAGCAAGACCCATACTCCACTCAACTATTTCATCCCACGTTACCAGCTTTGTAGGTACCTTAACCACAGACAACCACCGACATATAATGCTGTCTGCTTAGGATATAAAAATTACGTGATTAAAACTCCTTCTAATTCACGTAACCACTTCCCTGATCTCAGGTAAATATGTCTTCTCACACTGCTCTTCGTAGGTAAAGCTATTTAACAAGATCTCAAGGTCGTTCAGAGAATTAAGAAGTTAACTGGGTCTAATCTATGTCATTCGAGGGGTTTTAGTCTTTCCTTAGAAGATAGTTATATAGTCCTGCGATGACCCTATATGAAGATCCGTGGAAGGCTGGCATAGAATCCTCCAATCTTTTTATGTAAGCTAGCTCCACATCTTTAGCTAGGATGTGGCTGTACATCTGTTTAATGTTTTCAACACCTTCCTTCAGCAATGACTCTATGTAGTGTATCCACGCGATGAGCTTGTCTTTAGTTCTCTGAATAAAAACCTCGGGCTCGTCACGTACGATACCGTAGTGCGATACAGCTACCTGCCTGGGGTTCAAGCTCAACATTAGGTCCAGACTCTTAAGGAAGCTGTCTCTGTCGAATGGATGTACTGTAACCGGGTAGATCCTCCCATTGAAGTAATTAGCGATGGAGTCCCCCGCTAGTAGAATTCCGTCAGGTTCGAGAATGTACGATATGTGGTGTGGAGCGTGACCTGGTGTATAGTGTGCTACTAGTCTAACACCACCGAGCTCTATCTGCGTCCCAGTATCTACAGCTACCACCCGGTCTGGTGGTAGAGGTTTGGGCTCACCGAAAGCTTTTGCTAGTTCCCCAAGCACATCAAGAGACGCTTGCCACAGTCTTGAAGGATCCACTAGGTGCTTAACCCCGCGTGGATGGACTACTACCTTTAAGTTCGGAATCAACTCAGCTAAGTCTCCTACCACACCTGAGTGGTCTATGTGGATATGCGTTAAAACTACGTATACCGTGCTAAACTTCGAGAGGTTTAGCTCAGGTAAGAGCTTTAAGAACCTGTCTAACGACGCTCTAGGACCCGGATCCACTATAGCGAGAGAGTTATCTCCGGTAACAAGATAAACCGATAGCCAGCCAGCAGTATTCAGTGGCTCAAGATCTACCACAGCTAAATTCTCGGAGACCTTCTCAATCCTCAACCCCACCACCAACAACACTATTACAACCCTCAAACAATTAAATAACATCAACACGAACCTCCATTCGATCATTACCTGAAAACGTGATGAGTGTTAATCGACATAATACCGCGCGAATCTAGCAGAGCTTGTGATCCCTAATGTAGTATATACCACGTGAGTAGCTTGTCAGGTTGTTTCGTGGTACAATCAAAGCTACAGTTTCAGATACAGCTCTACGTATCTTCACTTAAAAACTCACTGTGAGTAGGACCTCTTCGAAGTTAGGTATTACCCCTCCCACACTCCGAGAAAGCATTCATCAATTAATATCTCCTCCATATTATCACAAACTAAGTAAGTAGTAGCCGAACTAGTAAGAGTAGTTGCTAGGTCTTCACCTTCTTAGACTCCACTTTACTAAGAACGTGTGAAACTATTACTGTTATGTGTATAGCTGCCACAAGATTAGGTAGAACCTGCTAAAGAAAATACTTAACGCGAAACTTCGTTTACGTTTATGTGTTGGGCAATGGTAGTGAGAATCTCACTGATTGGTGCTGGCAGGTGGGGGAGTAACATAGCTAGAGCTTTGAAGGAGCTGGAGATGGAGAACCTTGTTGAGCTAGATCTAGTGGTTGATAAGGATCTTACCAGAGCTTCCGAGCTACGTGAGAGGTACGGCTTTAAGAGAGCTAGTAGTGACCTAGATAGCATAACATCTGAAGCCGTGGTGGTAGCTACTTCAATAGATAGTCTCTACCTGACAGCTCTGAGAGCTATAGACCTAGCTAACTGTGTCTTCGTGGAGAAGCCTGCTGCTACTAACACCCACCAAATCCTAGAGCTACTAAGCAAAGCCGAATCCAGGGGTGTTATCCACCAAGTTGGCTACATATCTAGGTTCGACATCACAGTTACAGAGCTGAGGAAGTGGCTGGAGAAGTACCCCCCATACTCGATCCAGTTTAGGAGACTGTCCAGAAGACCGAGCCACATGTTCGTACATCCAGTAACACTCGATCTCATGTCTCACGATGTGGACCTAGCTTTCTACTTACTCAAACCTCGTGTAACTAAGGTACTTTTCTCAGTGCTTACACCTAATGAGGGTGTTCCTCAGAGAGCTATCGCTGTAGCTAGGTACGACGACGTCGACGTCCTCTTTGAAGCTGATGGACTGCTTCCTGTGAAGGTTAGAGAGGTGGATGTTCTAAGTGGGGGTGGTTTGCTGAGGGCTGACCTAGTTGCTGGGAGACTGACTATAGGGACTCCTTCAGGTATATTAAATGTTGAGGTAAAGAATGAGGAACCCCTGAAGAAGGAGCTTAGGGTTTTCGTTGAGAGGTGTGCTGGGAGGGATTTCGAGGCACCGACTCTTAGAGATGCCCTCGCAACTCTGAAGGTTCTTGAGGAGGTACATACCCTCGGTAAAACTATATCCTAGTCCAAACTAAAAAATTTTTATCTAGTCACGAAATATATATGCGGTGGTAGGTCTGGTTAAGAGAGTCATAATAATAGGAGCTGCTGGAAGGGACTTCCACAACTTCCTAGTGTACTTCAAAGACAACCCTGAGTATGAGGTCGTAGCTTTCACCGCGACGCAGATACCCGGTATTGAGAGGAGAAGATTCCCTCCAGAGCTAGCTGGACCCCGATACCCTCAGGGAATACCAATATACCCAGAATCTGAGCTTCCCAGGCTCATTAAGGAGCTTAAGGTAGATGAGGTAGTCCTATCGTACAGTGACCTAACCTACAACGACGTCGGTAGGATAGCTTCTACAGCACTATCTGCTGGAGCCTCCTTTAAGCTACTCTCACCTTTCGACACGGCTCTCAGGTCGTTTAAGCCTGTAATAGCTGTCACAGCAGTACGTACTGGTGCTGGGAAGTCAACCGTATCGAGAGCTGTCGTCCGCGAGCTCATAAAGACGGGGCTCAAGGTAGTACCAATAAGGCACCCAATGCCCTACGGAGACCTTGTTAAGTCGGTAGTGCAGGTCTTTAGGACGGAGAGTGATTTCGATAAGTACGGGATTACGGTAGAGGAGCGCGAGGAGTACGAGCAGTACATAAGGCTAGGTCTTCCCGTGCTTGCTGGGGTAGACTACGGTAGGATCCTTCTAGAAGCTGAGAAGATGGGTGACGTGATACTGTGGGACGGTGGGAACAACGACTGCCCGTTCATAAGACCTGACTACATGATCACTGTAGCAGACGCTATGAGGCCTGGCCAGGAGGTCTCCTCCTATCCGGGTGAGGTAAACGCTAGGCTAGCTGATGCTGTCGTAGTTAATAAGGTGTCGAGGGCCGGTAGGGAGAACGTCGAGAAGGTGGTCTCGAACGTGAGGAAGATCAACCCCAAAGCTAAGGTAGTTCTAGCAGATATGGAGGTTACTGTAGATAGACCTGAACTAATAAAGGGTAAGAAGGTTGCTGTAGTTGAGGACTCCCCATCCGTCACACACGGTGGGCTACCATACGGAGCGGGCTACGTAGCGGCTGAGAAGTACGGTGCGGCTGAGATCGTGGATCCCAGACCCTACGCTGTAGGTATAATAAAGACCATGCTCGAGGAGTACCCACATATGGGCTCGGTAGTCCCATCTACAGGGTATACCCCAGAACAGCTTAGGGATCTGAACGAGACCTTGAGACGTATGGACGTAGATGTCGTGGTTCTCGGTACTCCCGCTGACATATCGAAGCTACTCTCCATCGACGTACCGATAGTTAAAGTCAGCTGGGAGCTTAAGGTACTGGAAGGACCTACAATAGAGGACCTAGTGAAGGAATTCCTCACACGCGTCGGCCTGAAGTAAACCACGCAACTTAAAAACATTTTCAGCTTCCACAAACTATCTAGAGAATTGTGGGGCTGTTCTGTTTTTGGTTAGTGGGTGTTGTGTTTATGGTTTTGTTTTGTGATTGGTTGTTTTAGGATACCCCGCTGAGTAATGGGAGCGATGCTCCGAGCTCTGCGGGGTTAGGCTTAGATGGGAGCTCCGTGCCGTTGGGCTCGACAGCCACCCACGACCCGCGGGGATACCCAAAGACCCTGTGAGCGAGGTGGAAGTCCCTAGATGTGATGAACGAACATAAACCAACGTCAACGAGTATCTAGGGACAAACAGAAACTGAGGTAACCCACATAACTTCCTTACCTCAAACCACACCTAAGATGCGATCTAAGTACTAGGTTAATATGTAAACTAACCGAGCAACCAAATCTAACTAACTATTTCCTCAGCCCACAATGATCCGGGTATTTAACGGTCTGCCTACTCAGTAACTAAGTAGAGCAGGCCAGAAACACCATACTAGCCATCTCTGCAGTCTTCGTCAGACCAGCGGGCACCGGAAAGAGTAGCTTAGTAGCTACATACACCTCCTGGGCTACTAAGAAGCTACTTCTTAGAGTAACATCTGTGAATATAGCACCATTCTAACACTACACGACATTACCGTTCTAAAGCCGTCTTTCCTATGCGGCATCGGTGAAAACGTTAGAGAACACCGCAAACCACATACATTAAACAAATACTAGCACACTAACTCACAGGGGGAGTACCTTAGTTACGTACGTCGGTAGGTTTAAGGAGTACAATGTGTTTTTAAGGTCCAGTGGTTACCCGAGGATAGCTTTAGTATACCCTAGTACTTACCAGGCCTCAATAACCAATCTCTTCACCCACACAGCTTACTACTATCTAGTTGAGCATAGTGATGCCCTAGTTGATAGATTTACCCTAGATAACCCGGTGAGGGGTGCTCTAACAGGTAGGAAGCTGAAGGACTTCGATCTACTTCTCGCTAGCGCTAACTACGAGCTGGACATAGTGTACTTAGTTAAGTTACTCAGCGAGGCCGGTATCACACCTTCAGCTGAGGGTAGGTCTATGAAGCCGCTCATAGTGATCGGTGGATTAGCAGCTATGTCCAACCCGGAGCCGTTTCTTGAGGTAGCCGACGGGGTGTTCGTAGGTGATGGTGAGATACTGCTCCAGAGGGTTGTCCGCTCTGTGAGTTTACTGCCCGATAAACCAGTAGACTTTCTGGACTCCATAGGGGACGGCATATATACCGGTAGCTCCATCACGAGGAAGGTCTATGTGGAGGACCTCAATAGCTCGATACATCCGACTATGGAGATAAGATCAAGGACTTCCGAGCCAGTATATGGTGAAGGCTACTACCTAGAGCTCTCGAGAGGGTGTAGATGGCTCTGCAAGTTCTGCTTGGAGGGGTTCTCTATGTACCCATACCGCTTCAGAGGCCTGACCACCGTTAAGAAGCTTATAGAGGAGGGCTTGAAGTACGTACCTAAGAAGAGGGTGGTCATCTACTCACTCTCACCCTTCGACCACCCAGACATACGTAACCTGCTTGCCTCGCTCTCAAGTGACGGTGTGGACTTCTCTTTACCGTCTATCAGGTGGGACACACTGAGAGTTGAGGATCTAGACCTCATAGCTAATTCAACCCAGAGGACCCTCACTCTCGCACCGGAGACGGCTAGCCCGGCCATCAGCTGTTCGATAGGTAAGTGCTTCGACCCTGGCAGGTTCTCTGAGCTAGCTATATCAGCTCTTGAGAGGGGGTTTGACTTAAAGCTCTACCTAATGGTGGGGCTCCCCAACGAAAAAGATGAAGACCTCCTAGCAGGCCTGAACATGGTTAAGGTGCTCTCCTCACATGCTAGTAAGTTGGGTAGGAGAATCTCGGTGAGTCTCAACCCTCTAGTACCTAAACCTCACACACCACTGCAGGACCATCCCATGATTGAGGAGAGGGAGTACCTGAGGAAGGCTAAGCTCTTCGAGAAGGAACTCGGTAAAGGTGTTGTGTCATACCTTAGCTGGTTCCATGCCCATCTCCAGGCACTCATAGCCCTAGGTGATAGAAAGATCGGTAAGCTAGCGATCTACCTAGGGATTTCGGGAGTTTCTAAGCATAAACTCATCGAATTTGCTGGTAAGCTGGGTGTGGATCTGAAGTTTCCGATGAATAGGAGATCTAAGGACGTCAGACCCTGGCAGAAGGTTGTGTTCCCCCTAGACCACATAATCGATAAACAACCGGTAAGCTAGTGCTACTGCCTACCTCCCTAGTGTCTCAGACCGCGGAGCTCAGCTATTAAATGTCTTACCTCAGGTAGGACAAGCTTCTCCAGAGCTAGACTAACTGCGTTAGGGGATCCCGGTATTACAAATACGAGCTTATCCCCTACAGCACAAGCCATAGCTCTAGTTGCTAGAGCTGCCGTACCGTGAGCCTGGTAGGTTAGGTACCTAAAGAGTTCGCCGAATCCTGGTATCTCCTTGACGCACATACCTCTAACGACATCAACGGAGACGTCCTTCGGGCCGAGTCCAGTACCACCCGATATCAGCACCGCATCACAGCTAGCTAGGCTATTCGATATGGCTGAGCTTATCCTCTCCACATCATTAGGAACTATGCTATAGCTATTTAAGTTAAAACCGTGTCTCGACAGTATTTCGGTGACTAGAGGGACTACCTTATCCTCGTAAACCCCCAGCAAAACCTTATCGCTTGTTACAACAACGCAGAATCTTACTTCGATGTCCTCAGCTTCCGATCTATGCCTCTCAATAGACAAAAAATAATCCCCTAATGACCTGAAGATTGTGTGCTGGACCTCCTCCCCTTCTCGTATTCTTCAACTATGTCGTAGCCGAACATCTCCTTGAACTTCCTCCTTCCTTCTTCAGTCATTCTTGAAGGGTCCCAAGGAGGGTCGAACACGACGTCGATGTTGACCTCGGTAACCCCCTCAACATTTGAAAGAGCTCTGTACACAGCTTCCTGAACCTGGTACACTATGAACGAAGAAATCGGGCAGGCAGGAGCGGTCAGCGTCATCTTTATCCTCACATTACCGGATTCATCTACATCCACCCCGTATATCAGTCCCAGATCCCAAACACTTATTGGGATCTCCGGGTCGTAGACCTTCCTCAACTCCTCCCTCAACCTCTCCACGATTACCGCCTTATCAACCACCTCAAACACCATCATAGTATAGCTCTCTAGAATTAATAAGGACTAGAAAAAGTGGTGTGGCTATAACTTACTACTACCCGGACTGTCCTCTCCTAAGAACCCTCCCCGCTCTGACTGTAGGGACTAACTTACCTCTGTCGACAGTTATCTTACCATTCACTAGTACGTAGGCTATCCCTCTAGGATAGGAGTGTGGGTTTTCATATGTTGCGGTGTCGTCTATTGTGTAGTAGTTGAATATGACGAGATCAGCCTTGAACCCAGGTCTAATTATCCCTCTATCCCAGAGCCTGAGCTTCCTAGCTGGTAAGGAGGTCATCTTCCTCACAGCTTCCTGTAGTGAGATGAGCTTTTCCTCCCTTACGTATTTTGCTATAACTCTTGGGAAGGTTCCGTAGCGTCTTGGGTGTGGCTTACCTTCTCCAAACTTCCCGACAGAGCCGTCACTACCTATAGCGACAAGTGGGTGTGATATGACCTTCCTTACGTCGTCCTCCCTCATACCAAAGGAGACCATCCCTGTTGCTAGCTCATCATCCTTGAGTAACCTTATCACTGCTTCAACTGGGTCAACACCTAGAGACTCAGCTATTTTGTCGAGCCTCATACCCTCGAACTCCTTGTGCTTAATTGAGTGAGAGATCATTATGTCGCTCCATGAGATGTACCTCTCCTCGAAGAGGGCCTCACCCATCCTCTCCTTAATGCGCCTCACTATATCAGGATCCTCCAGCTTCTTGAGTACCTCCTCAGAGCTACCGCCCCGAATATCCCTTGGGAGGAGGGTTAGCAGTGAGGTTGATGAAGCTGTGTAGGGGTAAGCATCTGCTGAGACGTCATACCCTCTCGCGGCGTAGTCCTCTATAACTTTTAGTGCGGCATCTACCTTACCCCAACTCGGTCTCCCACTTGCCTTCAGATGTGATATCTCTACCGGTATCCCAGCTCTAAGACCTATCGTCACGGTCTCAAGTATGGAGTCCAGTAGCCCAACACCCTCGTTCCTCATGTGAGTTGCGTATATGCCCCCGTAAGAAGCCGCGACCTTCGCTACCTCAATGATTTCCTCCGTCGTCGCGAAGGTACCGGGTATGTATATGAGCCCGGTACTAACACCGAAAGCTCCTGACTCCATAGCTTCTCTAGTTAACTCCTTCATCTTCTCGATGTCCTTATCGGATGGCTTCTCCGGGCCGTAACCTAGGACAGCCGCTCTTATAGTTCCGTGCCCGACAAGTGGTACTATGTTTACTGATGGTGCTACCTCCTCAAGTGTTTTTAGGTACTCACCAAACGTCCTCCACCTAACCTCAGCTTCAGGGTTCTCCCTCTTCACCCTCCTCACAAACTCCTCGTAGGTCACATCAGTGAGAGGTGCTGGTGAGGAACCGCAGTTTCCTATGACTAAGGTAGTGACACCTTGGAGGATGTAGTTATCTGCTGTCGGTATTTCAAGTATGCTTAGATCGCTGTGGTTATGTATATCTATGAACCCAGGTGCGACGATTAAGCCATTTACATCTAGGACTGTCTCCGCGGTTTCACCGCTCAGATCCCCTATGGAGGCTATGACGTCCCCCGATATACCTATATCAGCCCTGAAGGGTGGTGAGCCAGTACCATCAACTATGATGCCCCTCCTAATTATAATATCAAAGGGTTTAGCCACTTAAAGCACCTCAAGTAATATATAAGGGTCAATAATTTAAACTAGATCTTTTTCTTTTAAAGAAAAAAGTAGCACATAGTCCATTATGTTACATTCCGTAACTGTGGAGGACTTCCTGCGCGGCTCTAACAGCTGAGCCTAACTCGACCTTGTAGCCGAGCTTAGCTAGGGATCTCTCTAGGGAAGCTAACGTAGCTACTACGTCGTTAGCTGTAGCCTCACCCATATGTCCTACTCTAAATATCTTTCCTCGAAGTTCTCCTAAGCCCCCAGCTATCTCTACTCCCCGGGCCTTCATCTCACTATAGAACTTAGCCCACTCCACCCCATCAGGTAGGTACGCTGCCGTCACTGTGTGCGCTCTAAACGGTTCCTCAGCGACTAGTTTAATGCCTAGCGCCTCTATTCCTTTCTGGACTGCTCTAGCTAGGACCTCATGTCTCCTATACCTTGCCTCCAAGCCTTCACCCAGGATCTTCTTGAGTGACGTGTTGAGAGCGTAGACCATGTTCACAGCAGGGGTTATGTAGTAGTTCCTAGTGGACTCCATCTCCTTCATTAGCTTAGATATGTTGAAGTACAGAGTCTCGTTCTCTGTTAGCGGGGTGAAGCCCTTCCTATATGCCACTATGGCTAGCCCGGGAGGTACTGCGAGGGCCTTCTGCGACCCCGTTAAACACACATCAACACCCCACTCATCCATCTTCATCTCCATACCGCCTATGGAGGCTATCCCGTCCACCACGACCTTAGCACCAAACTCCTTTGCTTTCCGGGCCACGTCCTTGACGTGGTTCGCTACGCTGGTGGAGGTCTCAACATGCTGTAGTAGTACTGCACTGTACCCACCCTCCTTTAGTAGCTTCTCAACCTCCTCAGAACCGAACCCCCTCCCGGTAGGTGACTGAACTACTGTGACTTCAGCTCCTAAACGTCTCGCAGCATCAGTGAGGTAGTCAGCGAAGTAGCCGGCTTTAAGCACTAAGACCTTCTCACCTACCTTAATCGAAGTCCTAACTGCTAGCTCTATAGCAGCTGTACCACTACCCGGTATGACCACGACATCTCCGTCAGTTCCGAAGACCTTCTTCAGAGCTGTCAGTGTCTCTCTGTGGATCTGATCGAACTCTGCTGAAACGTGGCTGAGTGTCGGTTTAGCCATGTCGAGCAAGGTCTCGGGGTCGACTATGGATGGGCCCGGAATCATCAACAGAAATCTAGCCAACTACGTACACCAACATATCGTGCGGCCAACGTATTTTAAGCTTTAATCCATCTAAAGGACAAGGCTTTCAGCTGTAAATAAAGGTCGGTGGGCTCTATAGCTGTGGGAAGTTCGAGGAGGGAATTGGGGGTGTTTCTTGGCTCGCAGGAGGCGTAGGAGGGATGTAGTTAGGGACCTAGCTAAGCAGAGGGCTATGTTACTCTACTCTCTAGCAGTTGAGAGTGTTAGGGAGGGGAAGATCGAGAGAGCTCGTAGCTACGTAGAGCTCGGCATGAGGATACTTATGAAAGCTAGGGTCAGAAAACCTGCTTACTACAGGAGGTGGGTCTGCGAAAACTGTTATGCACCGCTAGTACCTGGACTGACCGCGACAGTCAGGGTTAAAGGTACTAGAGGATACATACTGATAACGAGGAGGTGCTTACTGTGTGGTTGGATAAGTAGGACAGCAGCTAGTAGAGGGGAGGATTCTGGGAAGGCTACTGGCGGGGGAAATACTCCACCCTAACACCCTCCTCCCACAAGGAACGGAACTTCCAGCAGTAGGTCAACGATCATCTAGGGATATGGGGGATAAGCGGGTTATTGCTTATCTAGAATTCATCCCTAGGTTTATCACGGTGTACCTGTGGTGAGGGTTGTAACACTGGTAGTTCGGGTACCGGCCGGAGATAGTGAGAACTATATTGCTAAGGTTAGGCAGATAGCTAATAACTTAGCGGAGTACGACTTCAGGGTACTTCTGTTTGTTGAAAATGGGGAGAGGCCTGAGCTCTTCATAGAGGGAGACGTGATAGACCTCAGAAAGGCTAGTGTTAGGGAGGTGGTAGCGCGTATCTTAAGTTACGGTAGTTTCGAGGTCTCAGATCCCGACATGCTTGATAGGCTGGCTGGGGCTGGGGTTAGTGATTCAGCTGAGCTCATAGAGAGAGGTAACAGCTAGCTCCACGAATATCTAAAGCCTTATTTTCTTGTAATCCCCATTTAGCTCGGTTAGGTTTATGTTTGAGTATGCTGACCCATCCCTCCTCAGTCTGGAAGATGGGATCTTACTGGTACGGCTAGCTAGGAGAGCTGTCGAGGAGTACCTCCTACATGGGAGGGTGATTGAGCCACCAGAAGTAAGCGGGGTGCTTAGATCTAACGGCATGACGTTCACAACTATAAGGAGGGTTCTCGAGAAGGGTTACGAGCTGAGGGGGTGTATAGGCTACCTCTCACCGGTCGAGCCCTTAGTTAAGAACGTCATAACGACAGCCCTAGCTGCTGCCCTGGAGGACCCGAGGTTCGAGCCGCTTTCAGCTGAGGAGCTAGATTACGTGGTGTTCGAGGTGAGTGTTCTGTCAGTACCTCAAGACATGAGGTCGTTGGGGAGGGATAGGGCTTCTGAGGTCGTCATAGGTAGGGACGGTTTAGTAGCTGAGTATAGGGTATATAAGGGGGTCCTACTACCTGAGGTTCCAATAGAGTTCTGCTGGGACGAGGAGACCTTCCTATCTGAAACCTGCTTGAAGGCTGGTATGGGCCCTGAGTGCTGGCTGAACGATAAGGTCAGGATCAAGAAGTTCACTGCGAGGGTCTTCAGGGAGAAGGAACCTAGGGGGGATATCGAGGAGGTAGACCTCGTAAAGGAGTATGAGGTGAGGTGCCGCTCTAAGCTAGTATCTTAGATGGTGCCGCGGCCGGGATTTGAACCCGGGTCACGGGCTTTCCCCGACGAGCACGAGAGGCCCGCATACTTGACCGGGCTATACTACCGCGGCACCATTACTAGAATAAGGTGTGGCAGTCTTAAAAGCTTTCTAAGCCTGTTACAGCTGTACTACCTATGTACCGTACCCCCACCAGCAACCAACCTCAAGGAATCATATCGGGGAGCCTAGCCACGGAATTGGGGTCCTTTCTTTATGACCCTAATTCTCTCTCAGCTCCTAATCGGGAGCTCTCTGGGTTTACTAGGTGGGGATGGTTCTATATGTTTATGTAGGTTGATGATGAAAGTATTTAAGCGGTTTTCTATCTGTGTCTGGAGGAGGTATGGTAATGGAGGAGTGTGTACCTGTAGTTAGGCTTAGTAGCGGTAAGGAGATAGCTATCACTAAGGAGGTAGTAGCTTTACTCAATAAGTACGCACGTACTGAGTATAGCTTGGAGAAGCTTGCGGCTGATATAGGTGTGGATGATTGGGGGGAGGCTTACGAGTTTGTTAAGAAGGTGCCTGCCTGGATTATGTGGGTTCAGCCAACATACTACGAGAAGGTCGTGCTCAGGAAGCTTTGTCAGAGTCAGAGTAGCTAGAGTGTTCTGACCCAGCGATGGGTTCCTCCAGTAGCTCACCACGCTATACCTATATAGCTACGACACGTTACTCTAAGGAGGAGAGGGCTTCCCTAGAGATTGGGGACACTTTATACCCTTACGACAGCAGAGTCGAGGTGTTAGTACCCGACATCAAGGGAGTAGTTATAGTGAAGACCTCCATCCAGCCCGACCTCCTTAAGAGGCTGTTCTCAAGCTACCACCTCTCAGCAGTTGAGTACGTAACCTATGTCCTCGACTGTGTAGGTTGTTGCGGTAGCTGTGTGGGTGATGTCTCGGAGCAGGTTAGGAGGTGGGTAGAATCCGGACACTGCTACAGCAAGATCAGGATTCCGAGACTCGGAGAGCTAGGCAACGTCTTCGCGGAAGCTGTCCATGAGGAGCTATCTAAGTACGCGAGGAAGGACTGCCTGCTAACCCTGTCTCTCGAGGTTTTCGGTAAGACCGTGTGTTACGGTCCCGTAGTCCATAGGAGGCAATGAGTACTACTTAATACAGTAGAAAACTCTGCTGGAGGACACGGACTATCACGCACCAAAAGCTCTCCTAAGAAAATAGGTAGAAATACTTCTTTCAAGACCGGGATCTACACTACTATCACTCAGTATACTCAACGCTAAATCAAGTGAGGAAATAACTGAAAGAGGAGTAATCATCGGAGAACAGTCAGAGAGCTAGGATTCAACCTAGTGGATATGGTGGAGTTAATTTGATTAAGTAATCAATGTAATTGTTTCGTCAAGAAGAAACATCGTCCTGCTACCCCAATACGGCTCAGTAAAGAGGAGACCATTCTAGTTGTTAAAGGGTGTTGTCGAGATCCCTGGATTAACTGCTATCGAACCCGGTGAAACGTCATCATACTTCAGACTATGTAGAACGCTTGGCTATAGAAAGGATGACATTAGTATATTAGGTCTAGACCTATAACAGTGTTATTGGGTGAGAGAGTGACGCTCGAACTAGTAAATCTGAGGGTGTGCGTGGAAGATAGGGAAGTGATCAAGGGGGTTTCGCTGAGAGTTGAGCGAGGGGAGGTACACGTCGTAGTAGGGCCTAATGGGAGCGGTAAATCAACCCTTCTCTCAGCGATCATGGGGTTGAGGAAGGTAAAGGTTTGTGGTGGCTCAATAATATTTGAGGGCAGGGATATAACCGATATGCCGAGTTATGAGAGAGCGAAACTAGGTATCGCACTCGCTCATCAAAACCCGCCGGAGATTAAGGGGGTTAGACTCTTAGATGTGATGAATGCTATGGCTAAGAAATACGGGTGTAGTGACTGCACGTCATTGACGAAAACTCTACTGGTGGACTCTTTTCTGAGTAGAAACCTATTCGTTGGATTTAGTGGTGGTGAGAAAAAGAGAGCGGAGTTATTCCTATTAATGCTTCAAAACCCCGAGCTAGCTCTACTAGATGAGCCGGATAGTGGAGTAGACGTGGAAAGCATTGGGATGTTGGCGAGAGCCATAGAGTCGCTACGTAATAGAGGTACGAGAATAATCCTGGTTACTCATACCGGTGCTATCATGGAGAAACTAAGTAGAATAAATAAAGTACATGTATTAATCGATGGACGTATTGTGTATAGTGATTCACCTGACGTTGTACTACCTGTAATCTTCAAGCTTGGTTTTAAGAAGGGGCTGGAGGTGCTCGTAGGTGGTGTTTAGTGTATAGTTCTGAGCAGGTATTAAGAGCTCTTGAGAAACCAGCACTCTACGGCCCCGACATAGACTTATCGAAGTATAGAATCGAGGAACCTGATGTTGGGGAAGCCCGGGAGGTAGACCAAGTAGTCGTAAATGCTGCTTCGAGAGTTGGTTTAGACTCGAGTAGCCTTGCGTATGTACAGAAAAACGAGCAGGCACTAGCTACGATGATGACTAAGCTCCTGGAGAAATACGGAGTTGTGGTCCTACCGACGAGAGAAGCGTTGTCAAGGGAATCTATTGCTAGAGAACTAGCCTGGAGGCTAGTAGACCCCGCAAAGGACAAGTATACCGCGTTCACATATCTCTACGGTGGTGAAGTCGGTTACTTCATATACGTACCGCCTGGCGTTAAAGTTCCAATACCTATATACACATGTCTCTCAATTGTATCTAACAACGTGGTTCAAACATCACATAACATCGTGTACGTCGATGAGGGGGCAGAGGCACACTTAGTAACTGGCTGCGCAATATCACACGGTGTAAAAGACGGTATACACATCGGTATATCAGAGTTCTACGTAGCTAGAAACGCTAAGTTGACTTTCACAATGCTACATGCGTGGGCGAGGGGGCTACATGTAAGACCACGTACTGCTGTAAAAGTTGGAGAGGGTGGTGAGTACGTTAACTACTATGTAACTTACAGTCCGGTAGCGTCTATTCAAACATACCCGGTGGTATACCTTGGTAGAAATACTAGAGCATACCTAGCATCGATTATAGCGTCGAGTGAGGAGGGTGTATACGATGTTGGCTCTAGGGCAGTCCTAGAGAAACCGGGCGCGGCGGTGGAGAACGTGTCCCGTGTAGTAGCTAGGGATGTGTCTGAGACCTATGCTAGGGCTGAAATAGAGGCTTTAGAGTCGGATACGAAGGGGCATATTGAGTGTCTTGGGCTCTTACTATCTACTAACGCCGTGATCTCCTCTATTCCGGTAATTACCTCTAGGAAACGAGGAGCACTGCTCAGCCATGAAGCAGCTATTGGATTGGTAGCAGAAGAGGAAATAGACTACTTAATGAGCCGTGGCTTCACAGAAGAAGAAGCGAAGTCGGTGCTGGTAAGAGGATTCATGAACATCGACGCACCGCTACCTCCCTCAATCAAGAAGCAAGTAGACTATATACTAGACATGGTCGCTAAATACGCTGTAGGATAGAGGATTCTCAGTGTTTCACTCGCTCTGCTTCCTCCACAGCGTATTTGTTGAGTGGGAAGAGATGGTGGAACAGTACTCGTAGCTGGGGGCGTGAACTCCTAGGAGGTGAATTCAGTGAGCTTGAGGGAATTGAATACCTTAGCTCTACTACGTAAATCAGGAGAGCCCGCTGGATGTGAGGGTTTCAACTACCTAGAATGGAGGGGAATTTCGTAGGTACCCAAGACCCCGCTCTCTAGACTTGGAAGGGATCAGCTCCGTACGGCTCACATCTAGGATGCGTAACTGTCTCCGAATGGCTGAAGCTACCTCGGTGCGAGCTAGACGTCCGAGCTCTAGTAGTTCTTTCCTGGTGCTCGCTAAACATACCTAGTACTAGGTCTGCTACCTAGTTCATAAGGAAGCGCGTGAGGTAGCTTCGAGGTGGGTGAGCTACTTAACCATGTGTAAGCTAGCTAGGAGCTGAGGTAGGTAGCTGGACATGCTAATCCAACCACCAGGCAATCAACCCCGAGGGAGGCTAGTTAATCAACCAGTAAGTAGAGCTGTACACAGATAGGTACCTAAGCCAGCACTAAGCGAAGGAACCTACCACCACTCACCCCCAGGTCCTGGGAGGTCCCCCAGACTTAATCAACCTGATGGTGTTCCCAACCCCACTGTAGGTGGGTATTGAGGGTTCAGGCTCCCTAGTGGCTTAAGGCGTAGTTAACCCGGGCTTAACTATACCCAGGTAAAGTTAACCCGAGCTAATGAAGGTACATCAACTGAAGAACTCTCCCCAGTGATGGTAACTCCCGCGGGGGTAACTAGCCCTAGCTACAGCTATGTGAGTCCACCGTAAAGTATCTAGCTCTAACCACCTAGACCTCCTTAGGTTCAGATCTCGATCTAGGTTATGTTGCTGAACTATCTGGAGGTCTCTAAGTAGTTTCCTAGGTAACTTAGTGGATCAACTAGGATGCTGACTAGCTGGTGTGGTGGTTTACTTACGTGGGCCGTATTCGGGGAGGTCCTAGTTAGTTAGGTAAGCACAGCTATGCTCTATTTGGTTCAGGTTTCTAATGTGGTTAGCTGTGTAGTCTACTAATTAGGTGATTCACTTACTGGTCTACACTGGTAAATGACGTATCTGCTGGTTTTAGCTAGCTGGGGGCTGCTGTGTCTTCTTTGGTTTGCGTTCTGAACTTTGTGGGTCTACTGGTTGACTGTGTGGTTGATCGGTTTGCTGTTAGTTGATTTAATGTACTTTATTTAAAGTTAATAAGCAGTGGAGATATCTTAGTTAGGGATTGGTGTGTCTGAGCGGTTGGTTAAGAAAGTAAATGTCGTGGGGAAGGGTTCTCTCTCCGTTATAATACCGAAGAGGTGGGCTGACGCGTTAGGGCTTAAGCCCGGTGATTCCGTTAGCTTACACTTCAATGGCTCGAGGGTCATCCTCTCACCGGTAGGGCTAGCTGAGCAGGGAGTTGATATGGGTATCCTGGTGGAGCTCGAAGACCACGATATAGCGCTGAGGAAGCTCATAGCTTCGTATGTTGAGGGGGTGACTAAGGTGAAGGTGAGGGGTGACTACAAGAGCGTGCTGGAGCTTTCTGAGAATCTGAGGAACTACATCACTAACTTCGTGCTGATACCTAAGCCGGACTCAGACCTCCACGATATTATGTTCTCAGATGTTAAGACGGATCTTCAGTCCCTACTCAAAATCGTTGAGTCCACGTCGAAGAAGTTCATTGACGAGTTAGAGGAGGGTAACCCAGCTGCTCAGTCGACGTACGCGGAGTTCTATAGGGAGTACCTTTACTTCCTTAGGAGCATCAAGCTGTACGTTGCTGATGGGGAGCTAGACCCGTACGAAGCTCTAGACCTAGTCGTCTCTATAGAGTACGTGAAGGAACTCCTAGACATCCTAGCACGTAGCACCGGTAAAATCCTCCGCACACCTGAGATCAGTACGCTACTCGAGCTTACTAGGGCAGCCATAGGTGCTCTACTAATTCAGGACGTGGAGACCGCGACGAACAGCGCTATCAAGATAATCAACATCCTCGACGGGATTGCCTGCTCCAGCGATATCTGCGGAAGCATTAAGTATCTGACGATGAGGATGGCGGAGCAGATCCTGGGTAGGTGCATAAGGAATAAGGCATGTAGGTGTAAATACTTCTTCCCTAAGGTGTGAGTACGAGTAGATCAGTAAATTTAATTAACACTAACAAACCTAAATTAGATCTCGTTTAAGATCTTCCTCAATAACCATATCGAGGGGTTTCGTGGATCCTAGGAAGCTAGTTAGGGAGCTTGTATCTAGGTACGGTCCTGACCGAGGCAGGTTAATACAGATACTCCAGGAAGTTCAGAAGGAGTATAGGTACCTCCCGAGGGAGAGCTTGGAGGAGGTATCTAAGGAGCTCGGAGTATCCCTCCCAGAAGTACTGAACGTAGCTACATTCTACCACCAGTTCAGGCTAGAACCTGTCGGCAAGTACATCGCCTACGTCTGCTTCGGAACTGCGTGCTACCTGAAGGGCTCGGCAGACGTCTATGAGGCTATGAGGAGGGCTGCTGGGTTAAATGATGGGCGTAGCACCACCGAGGACAGGACCCTAACAATCGAGAAGGCAAGGTGCTTCGGGTGCTGCAGCCTAGCTCCAGTAGTTATGGTGGTATCCTCAGACGGTACTGAGAGGTACGTACACGGTAGACTCACACCGTCAGAGGCTAGGAGGCTGGTCTCCACGTACAGGTCGAGGGCTCTGCGGTCTGGTGGGGTTGGGGTTGCTTCAGGATAGTTTGAGGAGGTTTATCTACGGTAGTAAAGGCTTCAGGATAAGGATCCCTATAGCTAGCTGCTCCCTAGCTGCTGGTGCGGGGGAGGTATACCAGGCCGCACTCAAGGCTGTCGATAGGTTGGGCATCGATGCGGAGGTCTACAGGGTCGGCTGTACAGGGCTCTGCTTCATGGATCCCTGGGTGGAGATAGCGAAGGAGGGCCTACCACCAGCTATCTACGCTAACGTAAAACCCGATCAGGTAGCCACGATAATAGAGAGATATGTGAGTGGGGATCTCTCCGGAGCTGTCGCGGTGAGGTTTAAGCAAGGTGGTGAGAGGATCCCGTCCCTAGATGAGCTGGACTTCTGGAGACTTCAAGTAAGGTTCGTATCCAGGAACTGCGGGCTGGTTGACCCGGAATCTATAGAGGACTACATAGCATCCGGAGGGTATCAAGGCCTTAGAAAAGCCCTTAGCATGAGGAGGGATGAGGTTATAGAGACCATAAAGAGGTCCGGTCTTAGAGGGAGGGGAGGAGCCGGGTTCCCGACATGGTTTAAGTGGAGGGTGGCATACGAGCAGGAGAGTGATGTGAAGTACGTGATATGTAACGGGGATGAGGGGGATCCAGGAGCGTTCATGAATAGGTTGCTAGCTGAGTCAGATCCTCACAGGGTTCTGGAGGGGCTGATAATAGCTGGCTACGCTATAGGTGCTACTAAGGGCTTCATATTCGTGAGAGCTGAGAAGCCCCTCATGGCCGACAGGTTGGAGAAGGCCGTGGAAGACGCTAGGAAGGCCGGGTTCCTGGGGAAGGGGATACTGGGCACTAACTTCGACTTCGATGTGGAGGTGTACAGGAGTGCTGGAGCCTTCGTCTGCGGTGAGGAGACGGCCCTGATAGCTGCTATCGAGGGCCGCTCTAGGCCTAGGCAGAGGCCTCCCTACCCAGCTACTAGCGGTCTGTGGGGGAAGCCAACAGTAATAAACAACGTGGAGACGTTGGCCCACGTAGCTACGATATTCCAGGTAGGCGTAGAGGAGTTCACCAAGCTCGGGACGGAGAAGTCGAAGGGGACTAAGATGTTTTGTGTTACGGGCTCCGTGAATAGGACCGGGGTCTACGAGGTACCTATAGGCACTAAGATCAAGACCTTGGTATTCGATATTGCTGGTGGCCCGCCCGAGGGGAGGAAGGTGAAAGCCGTGCAGGTGGGAGGCCCTAGTGGTGGGTGTATACCGATAGAGCTCGCAGACCTGGAGCTGGACTACGAAAGCCTTCAGAGCTACGGAGCTATAATGGGTTCCGGGGGGCTGGTCGTCATAGACGACGGTAACTGCATGGTCGACGTAGCTAAGTTCTTTACCGGGTTTACTCTAGCTGAGTCATGCGGTAAGTGCCTGCCCTGCAGGGTCGGGATGAAGGTTCTCAGCGAAATACTTGAGAAGATAACTAGCGGGCAAGGTACTCTAGAGGACCTAGACCTAGCCCAAGAACTAGGTGAGAGCATAGCTAAGACAGGTCTCTGCGCTTTAGGTGGTACGGCACCGAATCCGGTGCTCTCAACTCTGAGATACTACAAGCACGAGTACATAGAGCACGTACTCAACAAGAGATGTCCAGCTAAGGTATGCCCCAAGCTCGTTAACTACTACATAGATCCGAACCTATGTAGAGGATGTACTCAGTGCGCGAAGGTCTGCCCAGTCGGAGCGATATCCGGGTCTCCTGGGAAGGTCCACACAGTAAACACTGAGGTCTGCGTAAAGTGTGGTCAGTGTTTCTCTATCTGCCCGTTCGGGGCAGTGAAGAAGGTGTGAGGCCATGCGCGTAGTTAAGGTATACGTGAACGGAGTGGCTGTCGAGGTCCCTGAAGGTGCTACAGTCCTCAACGCTATTGAGAAGGCAGGCTATAGCGTCCCCCTACTCTGCTACCTAGACGGCCTATTCAATGAGGCTACCTGCAGAGTCTGCGTTGTCTTGGTCAACGGCAGGGTCGTCCCTGCCTGCAGGTTCCCCGCCTCGGACGGTATTAAAGTAACTACAGAGAGCGATGAGTTGCTCAGGTATAGGAGGACTAACTTAGAGCTACTCCTATCGACACACCGAATTGAGTGCTGGAGCTGCTCTAGGAAGTCCGGTTGCGAGCTGTTAGCACTCTCTAAGCAGTTAGGGGTTGAGGGCATCCCGGTATGTGCTGAATGCCCACTCGCAGGTGATAGTTGCTTGGTAGCTAGGGGGGAGCCTTGCTTAGGACCTCTAACAGTAGCTGGATGCTCAGCTGAGTGTACTAGGAACGGGGCCCCGTGTACTGGCTGTAGAGGATTCATAACTAGACCCGAGGTTTGGAAGAGTGCGGCAGAGTTCTACAGAGAGCACGGAGTTGACGGGAAGAAGGTTGAGGTAGCTATGAGGTTCTTCTGGGCTTCAGTTCCCGACCACCTTAAGAAGATAGCTCTGGGTGGTGCTCCGTGAACGGCAGGTTTAGTTGGGAGGTAGATAGGGTAGCAGGAGAGTCTAAGGTTGAGGTATTCCTAGATAACGGTACGGTTAGAGTTAGGTACGGGTCTCTATTAAGTATTAGAGGATTTGAGAAGCTGGTTCTAGGCCGGCACGTAGGCGACGTACCCGTAATAGCTGCTAGAATATGCGGTGTCTGCAGCCACCCCCACTTCTGGGCAGCTACCGTAGCTGCTGAGCAGGCAGCTGGTATTGAGGTCAGTGACGACGTGGCTAGGATTAGGGATGTCTGCAACAAGCTCGGGCTACTTCAGAACCACGTAGTCCACCTCGGATTCCTCGCGTTACCGGACTATATGAGTAGGGAAGAACTAGAGAGACTGGGTAGGGACGTCCTAGTAGTGAACAACAACATCGTCAACGCTATGAAGCTCCTGTGCGGTAGGCTTACATCACCTAATAGCTACCGTCTGGGAAGGTTCCTCTCGCGGATAGATAAAAGAACCATTACCACAGCTCTCGAATACCTTAAGGATGCTAGAAAGACCTTTGAGGAGCTCGTCGAGAGAGTGCTTAAAGTAGAGATTCCGGATCTGAAGGATCCTTCCCCGGTCGGGCTATCCCTCTCAGGATCTCCAGCAACCACCGTTCCTAAGGCAGGGCCGTACCTCCTCGAGGTACCTGGGGGGAGGACGGAAATACACATCAGTAACTATAAGGACGTCCTCATGGAGGTGCCTGCCGACTACTCAACAAGTAAGAAGTGTGTTTATGAAGGTAGACCATTCCATGTAGGTTCTAGGGCCAGACTCCTCAACGCGTTAAGAGATAGTAACCTAGGTAGTGAGCTCAGAAACGTCATTAGTGGCTATGAGAATGTGCTGACATGGAATCCGTTCGCTAATATTTACGCGAAGGCTTTGGAATCTAAAGTAGTCTTCGACCTCGTAATGAGGGAGCTAAGCGAGTTAAATAGGGAGCTCAAGCTAGAACCCGCGTACAGCGGTAGGAACTTCAATGCTGGGATAGGTGTTGTAGAGGCTCCTAGGGGACTACTCGTACACTACTACGAGGTAGATAGAGAGCTCAGAGTAGTTAAAGCGGATATAGTGACCCCCACAGTAATGAACACGCCCCACATCGAGGCATCGGCTACAGCACTGGTCGGGGATCTACTGTCGAGTAAGGCTGATGAAGGCTTGGTGAAGAAGTTGGTTGAGGCGTTAGTGAGGGCGTATGATCCGTGTATTCCATGTGCTGTACATGTGGTAAGGGCTAGGTGATCTCAATGGGCTTCAAACTATCCGTAATTGCTCTCTCGGGTTGTGACGGCTGTCAGTACAACCTCGTTACTAGGGAGTTCTTCGAGTTCTTGAAGCAGAAGGGGATTGAGATATCCTACTGGCCACTCATTGGAGCTGGAGACAGCTTCGAGGCTTCGGATATAACTTTAGTGGAAGGATCCGTAATTAGCGATAGGGATGTTGAGGTCTTAAGGAAGGCTAGGGAAGGCTCGAAGTACGTAGTTGCTATGGGGGCGTGCGCCCTGCTAGGAGGGATTCAAGGAGGTCTAGGACAGTCGAAGCCTATAAGTAGTTACATCAATGTTGATTACTATGTAAGAGGCTGCCCAGTAACTCCTTCAGAGGTCATGTACCTACTAGATAACATAGTGTCGAAACGCGGATGGAGACTCGGGGAGAGGAGATTCGGGTATATTGAGAGGGGTACGCACACCATTGAAGACGGTTCTCTAGTGTTAGACCAAGGTAAGTGCGTCGTGTGCGGGAGATGTATTGATGTGTGTGCTCGGATAGGAGCTAAGGTACTTAACTATACCCACAGAGGGATAGATACCCTCATATCGACCCCCTACCGCGACCCGTTCGGGAAATCAGGCTGTGTTTACTGCGGTCTCTGCGCAGCATACTGCCCTGTAGGTGCTATATGGTATAAATCCGACGTTGAGAGGATACTTTCCGAGGTCTCTAAGGGGAACATATCTGAGGTACTAGTAGAGCCTGAGGCCTTAGCGGCTCTAGCAGAATCTGAAAACCTGACACCACACCAGGTCGTTGAGGGGTTGAGGATCCTAGGTTTTAGAAGAATCATCGTGTACGACCCTCTAAGCCAGGTTGACAGTAACTTAAAGAACACTATCATACTGAGATCACCAGCAGAGAGGGAACTACTTAGGAGAATCCCCATCAACCCAAATGTGAATATAGTAGACATAGACCTGAGAATCACGCCAGGTGTTGTCTACCTAACGCAGTGCTTCTCCTGGAAGTCTAAGCTCTCGAGAGCCATAACATCTAGAGAACTCCAGCTAGCTCTTAGAAGACTGAACTATGCTACTTTAAGAGGGGATCTACCGGACGAGGTGTTCGTCTCGAAGAATAGTGTACGTAGAGTAAACTCCTTAGAGGAGCTAAGAAGGATCTCCGAGGAGAGAGTGAGAGAAACCATAGTATTTGAGTTATGTCCTGGAGGCTGTCTTCTAGGGGGAGGACAACCAATCAGTAACGGGAAGAAGCTTAGTAAGGTCCTAGAAGATAGGTGGAGCAGGCTCCGGGAGTTTTTCACTAATCTAGCTTGAAGCCCCCACCCAGAACTCCAACCTATGTCTTTCTAGAGCCTGGACCTGAAGTATCCTGAAACGTAGATAGCGGCTGCCGGGTTATGCCCGGTTACTCGGTCCTTAGCTATTAGGTAAGTTACCGGGGCCTTCGAGTACTCTATGAAGAGGGTGTCGTGCCCCACACAAAGACCTACAACCACGTTGAGCTCCGTACCTACGTGGTTCAGTAGCTCTGCCTGGACTATGGGGTTGCACATAGGCTCGAAGTTCCCAGGCCGTAACTTCTGATCCTCACTCAGACCTACCTGAGTTTTATCTACAGCACCACACTTACAGCAGACAGAGTAGACCTCGAAATTCTTGCTCTCCAGGTACTTAGCTACCTGCTCGGCCTCAAAGCTTAGACCAACACAGAACGCTATCCCTATCTTCTTTATGTTCAACTTCCTAGCGAACTCCACCACCTCCCTGAGCCTAGGCCACATGCAGTAACCCTCAACCTCAACTAGTGAGGCTGCTTTATGGATCTCCTTAACGAACCCCGCGTACTTCTCGAAAGCACTCCGCACTACCTCCGGATATGTAACCATCGGGCAGTTATTAGGTAGGGGAGAGCCCTCCCCCTTAGAACAGGACTTCACCCTGCAGTAAGCACAACTAGGAGACCTTAACCCCACCAATACATCACCATATGGTTCAAATCCGGGAACATAAAAACCTAAAGAGCGGCTACCTAGCTACATGCAGTAAGCATAGGCTCCCTCAGAGGAAGGACCTCCAAACCTAAACCTCACCACTACGTCCAAGAAATGAGAACACGCAGACACTTACTAGCTGGCTCGGTCTCCTAGTTGGACGCTCAGTTTACTGAGTAGCGGTGGAGTTTAACTCATTCTCTAATCTGTCTAGGAGCTCTATGAGCTGCTTCCCACTCAAGTTAGGTCTCTGCCCACCAAAGCGGACTCTTTCATACTCCCCGGTAAGTATACTAAGTAACTCGATCATTAACTTACTTTTTGATTCCCTCCCTATCCTAGCTAGGTATTCTCTATGTGTTTCGTAGGGAGCTATAGGATAGAACCTCGAAAGTAGATTTACTGCCGCCATATAGGTGCTCACAACATCTTCGGAAGTGCTAGTACTTGAGGGAGCTAGATCGTGCCTGTATATCCTCAAGGTACTGAACCTCCTAAGGTTGCGGGATCTGAGGAGTAGGCTGATTGATACCTGAGTAGCTACCGGTGCTAACAATGAGAGAAGAACTCCGGCCAGTAAGTATTTTGGGGTCTGAGACAGCTTTATCAGAGCTACCGGGACGCTTACCCCAACCCCACGTTCTGGCTCCTCGGTATAGCCCGGTCTAGCTAGCCTCATGGATATCTCCCCCACAGCCTTCCTGAGGTTGTAGATAGTTGAGCTATCATCTATGTGCTGAAGCTTGAACTCCCGTATTATGTGTCCTAACAGAGCAAGATAGCTGGATCCGTCTATCTCACCTGAGGAGTACATATCGTTCAGTATCTTAATTGCGGCAGAGCTGTTGTTACCTACCTCCCTAAGCATCTCGACCTTCGCTAGGAGGTCCTCAGTTAAGTTCACTTCCTCACCTAGCAAGCTTGCTAGAGCTATAGATGTTCTCTTATCTAGCTGCGCTAACTTAGTTATTAAGTTCATCAACACATTCCCGTATCTGGCTAGAGCCTCTGAGATATACCCAAGTCCTCGACTCCCTAAACCATCTAGAAAACCCCTAAGGATCTCTATCTCACTCTCTGTCCAGATATCACCGTAGGTAAGCACTTTTTCCTGGAACTCAGCGCTATGTCTCTCAAGGGTGGGGCTAGCTAGGGCTACTGGCAGTAGAAAAGCTATGTACCCTACCGCAATCACTGCCGAGAGTAGTAACCCCTTACTGATGTAGCTACCTACCTCCCTCCCCTTTGAGGTAGTTCTAGAACCTTAATTAACACTGCTATAAGGAGCTATCTAATAGGTCTCCCTCCCGGTCTGCTAGCTACGAGCACACCCTCATCTACCACTAACTCCCCTCTAAGGAAGACCTTATCTACACGTCCCCTAATCCTCCACCCTACGTAAGGAGATAGCTTATGCTTATACGCTAAGCTATCCTCAGTAACTACATACTCCGACGTCGGGTCTATCACGACTATGTCAGCGTTAGCCCCAGGAAGTAGCGTGCCCTTAACCGGGTAGAGACCGAAAATCTTCGCTGGGTTCTCGGAGCACAGCTCGACGACTTTATTGAGGGAGATATATCCCTCTAGTGCTGAGCTCACCATGAGGGGCAGTAAGTGCTGGATCGATGCTACTCCCGGTGCTGCTTTCCAGAAGTCCGTTGCTTTCTCGTGCGGTGCGTGTGGTGCGTGGTCAGTAGCGACTACGTCGATTATGCCCCGGCTTAACGCATCCCACAGTTTCTTCCTGTTTTTATAGCTCCTTATAGGTGGGTTCACCTTCAGTAACGTTCCCAGATTCTCATGGTGCTCGTAATCGAAGAATAGGTATGTCGGGGTTGTCTCCACGAAGATCCCGGGGAAGCTCCTCCTAAACCTGGCTATCTCGTTAAGAGCTGTTGCTGCGGTGAGGTGGGCTATGTATGCTTTACCTCCTGTCATGCTAGCTATCGAGAGAACGAAATCTATGCTTAGCTTCTCGCAAATAGGTGGTCTCGCATCACTATATGCTTTAAGACCTGTCCTACCCTCCCTCAAAACACTATCTGTGAAGAAATCCACGCATCCCCTATCTTCAGCGTGGAAGGCTATGACGAAACCTAACTTCCTGGACAGCTCCATAGCTTTATATACGGTTCCGAAAGAAGGGGGAGGTATACCTCCCACTGTCTGCCCTAGAAATGCCTTGAACCCTATAGCCCCAGCCCTAACCAGCTCCACAACCCTAGACTCCACATCATCGTGGTAGTCGTAGAGCACAGCATAGAGACCGAAATCTACGTACGACTTACTCGATAGTAAAGCCCTCTTTTCAGCAAGCCTTGCCGGACTATCAACTGGGGGAACAGTGTTAGGCATATCGAAAACCGTTGTCACACCACCGAGCGCCGCAGCCATCGATGTATGGGTGAAGTCGTCCTTATACTCCAAGCCCGGTTCCCGACCGTGGACATGTGCGTCTATAGCTCCTGGAAGTAGGAGCCTGCCACGTACGTCAACTACTTTAGAGTAGCCTGACTCTATGTTCTTACCAAGTCTAACGATCTTACCGTCCTCAACGAGGATATCAGCCTCACCTATGAAGTCTCTGATAACTACCACACCACCACGTAGTAGAACACCCATACTAGCACCGCCTATGGATACCTCAATGACGACCAATAAATATGTGAGAACCGGCAGTACGCACTGAGATATCAGCTTACCAGCTCTCTACTTGTTGAGGATAGTTCCCATAGGTCAGCACCTACCAGGATGGTCTCTTAACCGTAAAGCTTTTGGGTACTTCTACTAAGCAGTACGCGGTGCTCTGGGTGTTCAGGGTTCAGATAGACCTTACACTGAGCTCTGCGAGAATTGCTAGTGCTTTGTGGAAGGCTTTACTGCCTGAGAGCCTGGTAAGCCTTAGAGGAGTTAAAGTAAGCCTACTACAGAACGGTAGCACTGTCAACATAATTGTGGAGGCTGGTGACGAATCATCTTTAAGAGCTACTGTCAACTCTCTTATTAAGCTCAGCTATCTGGTCCTGGAAGTAATCAGTGCTCTTGGTGAGCTACTTGACTGTCGATGAGGTTGTTAAGGTATCGAAGCTACGTAGACGTTTTGGGAGGGTGGAAGTTCTTAAGGGTATAGACCTCGTAATACATAGCGGTGAAGTATTCGGAGTCGTCGGACCTAATGGGGCAGGTAAGACAACTCTCTTAAGGATTCTGGCAGGTCTTCTAAGACCTACATCTGGAGATGTTGAGATACTTGGCTATAAGATCCCGCGAGACGCGGACAAGGTCAGGAGGTACGTTAGCTACCTACCTGAGGACTCTAATCTCTACGGTAGGCTCAGCGGCTATGAGAACCTGAAGCTGTTCGCCTTAGCTTACCTAGGTACTAAAGACGTAGATGAGGCCGTCAAGCTAGGAGTAGCTATAGCTGGACTACCACCAGAGGATCTAGCAAAGAGAGCGGAGACTTACAGTAAGGGGATGTCTAGGAGAGTTGCTGTGGCCTCCACCTTGATGGTCAGACCCCGCCTGGCAATTCTCGATGAACCTACAGCCGGTCTTGACGTGATATCCGCGAGATACGTTCGAGAAACAATAAGGAGGTTCTCTAAGGAGTTAGGTACCACTATCATAATGTCGTCTCACAACATGTTCGAGGTCAGTAAGGTGTGTGATAGGGTCGCCCTAATATTCTCCGGGAGGATCTTAGCGGTTGGTAGGATTAGTGAAATACTTGCTGAGGTCGGTGCTGAGGACTTGGAGGAGGCTTTTATTAAGTTAGTTGGTGGGGGGAATGAGTGACCTGTACGTAGTACTTTGGAAGGAGATCAAGGAGTTACTGAGGGATAGAAGAACGATACTTATGGTAGTCCTCACACCAATCCTTACACTACCACTGATGGGTATAGCTCTAGTGTATCTACCCAGTATTCAGGAGGTGACTGTAGCTATCCTCGACGAGGACAGGGTGAGCGCGACTGTAGGGGATCTCACCATAAGCTCGCACGATATAGTTGACCTCATCGAGAGATATCTAGTGCTGTACGGCTACATCGTAGTTAAGGACGGTAACTCATCAGCGCAGGTAGTACTCAGGATACCGGCAGGGTTCATAGCTAACCTAACTAGCTACGAGTACCAAGCTTCCGCAGTGCTTGTGAAGAGACTTGGCTCACCTAGGGTAGATCAGGCAGTCAGCTACATAGAGGGACTTCTCAACTACGTATCCAGGGTCGTCTCAGAAGCTAAGGTAAAGGCTTTAGGTAGGCTGGCTAACATCACTGTCAGGCCGGAAGCCGTGTTGAGCCCGATAGCTGTGAGAACCTACTTACTGACACCAAGCGGTATGCCAGCTGGGACCGCTGAGGAGCTAAAGCTGTACCTAGGTAGGGTCCTCGCGCTCAGCCTCGCGTTCGTAACTACACCTGCAGCTACATACATTGCTGATTCCCTCGTAGGTGAGAAAGAAAGAAGAACGCTGGAGAAGCTACTATCCACACCAATAAGTAGAAGCTCCCTAATCGTTGGTAAGTCCATTGCCGCTAGTCTGATAGGTCTAGTAGGCGGTGGTAGTAGCGTCATCGGGGGGCTTCTCCTATATATCGCTCCGGCCCTGATGTACTCAGCTGACATCCTGAAGTTCGTATCCCCGGAGGTCTTTGCTGTCCTCTTCTGCTCGTCCTACATCTCCATACTGGTCTCATTATCGATATCGCTACCGGTAGTGCTACGATCTCCATCTATAAGGTCGGCTAGTCTATCCTCAACCCTTCTAATAGGGGTGGCCTCGGTTGTGTACATAGCTTCCCTCTTCATGAACCTCGACGAACTTAAAATGCCTCTAGCTCTCGTACTGGCAATCCCGTACGCTTCCCTAGCTTCCGCAGTTGTCAGGGCGTCTCTGGGAGAGTACTTAAAGGCTGTAACATACCTTACATACTCTCTAGCTATCTCCTTGTTGTTGATCCTGCTCAGCACTAAGCTACTAGACCCGGAACGGATGATTACTTCAAAGACTTAGCTAGATTAGGAAGGACTGGGCCCCCAGCATTAATCAGCTATGTAGTTAGTTTATTTTAGTAGCTCAACTTCCACTGGGGGCATTAGTGAGGACTTTACTCATACATGCGAGGAAGTTCGAGTACAGGGCCCTGGAGAAAGCTATAGAAAGTGCTGAACCTCTCGAACCCTCAAATGCTTCAGGGAGGTTCTCGAACGTTCTGGTGGTATTCGTTACTATCGAGAAAGGTGATGGTGGGGCCCTCAAAGAGATAGTGGGAAACTTTGTTGACGACGTGTTGAAGGTCTTAACATCAGTAAAGGCTGATCACGTCGTCATATACCCCTACGCACACCTATCTAGGAACCTAGCCGATGCTGAGGAGTCGCTGCTAGTACTCAAGGAGTTGGAGTCTGAGCTAGCTGCTAGAGGGGTTGGAGTTAGTCGAGCTCCCTTTGGCTGGTACAAGGAGTTCAGTTTGGAGTGCTTCGGACACCCGCTATCAGAGCTCTCAAGAGAGTTCAGAGCTGAGGGACTTAGAAAAGTTAGAACTGTGGAGAGGAGGTACGTAGTGCTCCTACCGACGGGTGAGGTCCTGGATCCGGAAGCATATCTAGAGAAGGGTGATGACGATGAGCTCAAAATTCTCATAACGAAGGAGGTCTTCAAGAAGGAACTTCCTGGTGGTGAGCCTGAGGTCACGGAAGCATGTAATAAGTTCGGTTTTGAGTGGGAGCCCATGTCTGATGCTGGCCACATGAGGTACGGACCTCACGCTACTGTTATGGTTGAGGCGGTGTCTAGCTATGCTTGGGAGGTGGTACGTTCTCTAGGTATACCTGTGTTTAAGGTGAAGGGAACGAACATGTTCAACATGAGGTTCAGGCCCATAAAGGAGCATGCCGAGCTGTTTGGGGATAGGCTATATGAGGTCGAGACTGATAGGGGGGTGCATGTCTTAAGGTACGCAGCATGCCACCAGCAGTTCGCGATGGTTAAGGACTGGATAATAAGCTATAAAGACCTACCGTTCGGGGTTTTCGAGCTAGCTGACAGCTACAGATATGAACAACCTGGTGAGCTTCAGATATGTTTCAGGTTAAGGAAGTTCACGATGCCTGATCTACACATCTTCGCTAAGGATGTAAGTGAGGCAGTAGAGCTCAGTAAGATTGTTCAGAGGAAGATACACGAGGAAATAGCTAAGCTAGGTAGGAGATATGTTGCTCTCTATAACGTAACAGAGGACTTCTACCGCGATCACTTCAAAGACCTCGCCGAGTTCGTTAACGGGGATGGGCGTGCTGCCTTAGTTTCTATACTTCCCTCCGGTATATATTACTGGGTTGTAAATGTAGAGTACATAATTATAGACAGCCTCGGGAAACCGGCTGAAATAGCTACGTTCCAGATAGATATAGGTAATGCCGAGAGATTCGGCATTAAATACGTTGCTGAGGACGGTAGTGAGAGATATCCAGCCATAATACACACAGCTATTATCGGATCTATCGAAAGGTACATCTATGCTGTGATAGATACAGCCATAGCGAGAAAGAGACGTGGTCTAGCACCAACACTCCCTACTTGGCTAGCTCCAATACAAGTTAGGATAATCCCAGTATCCCAGAAATACCTCAACTACGCTGAAGAGATACTTAAGGAACTCATAAACGCTAAGATAAGGGTAGATCTCGACGATAGGGACTTAAGCCTAGCAAAGAAGATCCGAGAAGCTGGGATTGAGTGGATTCCTTACTGTGTAGTTATCGGTGAGAGGGAGTACAGCACTAAGACGGTAAACGTCAGAATCCGGGAAGGTAATATCCAGAAAGTAATGAGTGTGAAGGAGTTGATCGAACTAATCGAGAAAGAGATTTCTCAGTACCCGCAAGTACCTCAGGCAACACCTCACTACCTCAGCAGAAGACCTGCTTTAAACTATCTCTCAAAACTGTAGGAAAGCACGCCTCAACATCAGAGTATCTTTAGTCTTCTTTCCTACCTAAAAGAAAATGGTTGTGGGCGGAGGAAGATAAGATAGGACACTAAGTTAGAGCTCGGAACATGATATCAGAGGAGGTTCATTTACTCACCAATCATTTTCGGCAACGTTCATCACGTAGCTCTCAATAAACTTATTACTTATCCCAGGTTAAAAACTCTGTCGTTCTCTGCCATAGCTTTATCCGGTGCGGGATGATCTTACTCGCTATTTAAGTGGAACACCATAACTTATTATTTACTTAGGTGCAGAATGATGGGAGAATTGTGCCGAGGAAGAAGGTTAGTGAGAAAGGTAAGCCTGCTGACGAGAAAGAAGTTGGTAGCCAGGCTGAGAAAGTTAGCGGTGAAGCAGATCTAAAGGAGAAACCTAGGAAGAAATCGACGAGTAGGAAGGAAGTAGACTTAGATTCTTGGATTGATAAGAACATAGATGAAGTAGTATCTAGGGCTGGCTTAGATTATCTAAACCTGAGTAGGGAGACCTGGCTAGATATTTTGAGGGATATTCTAGTGGATCTGTATGGATCTACTAGTAGCTACAAGTCAGTGGATGATATTGCTAGGAGAATGCTCCGAAATTCAGATAGGATTTTCCCGGTAATTGCTACTAGACTAGCCCACGTACTAAGTAACCCATCCCCAGATCAACTCGAGTTCATAGTCTCGAATGTCGAGGACTCTATACTGGAGCTTGCTCCGAAGGTCTACCTCTGGCTGAGTAAGCTAGGGAGGAGCGACCTGCTCGGGGTTCTGAGGTTTAAGTGGAGGGTAGCCTGGTCTAAATCTAGAACAGCTGTCCTACCTGTAGTATGTCCTAGGTGCGGGTTTAACGCCCTCATGCCTGACCTAGTATGTCTTGTATGTGGTTCCTCCATATCGGAAAGCGAGCTTAAGAAACATATCTCGTTTACTGAGAAGTTGGGGGAGTTCTTGCGTAGCCTGGACTGCCAGGAACTAATGAGACTACTAAAATATGATTACGTCCTAGTCAACGATCTAGGGATTAAATCCCCAGCAGATGATAGGTCCCCCGTTGATATAGAGGTATACTTAAGCAAATACGAAAAGGACCTAGTTAAAGAAGCTTACGGATCTAGGTGTCTCAATGAAATCACTAAGTGACTTAAAGGAGATAAGACAGCTAGTATATAGCAACAGAGTCGTTGTAATAGCTTATCTAGGGAATAACGAGAAGCTGAACGATTACGTGATCAGGGTTTTAAGGAAATTGGAGGACATATCAAAAAGTTCGATAGCATATGGATCCTATAAAGTTGGTGAAGACCTCGAGGATACTGTTGTGGTAGTATACGTCGATGGTAGGGAAGTTTTAGAGCAGAGAACGTACTTCATGAAACTTGAGTTAGATGTGGTAGCCCTTAAGATGGGTATAAGGGACGTTATGTCATCTCTCGGACTGAAAACACCGTTCTAGTACAAAGTTCTCTCCCTATCCGAATCTGAGGGGAGTTGAATAGGGGTTTTAACGAGAGGCAGAGCTCTAAGTCTGAGCTATAAACACCGAAGGGACTTTCAGTCGTAAAGTAACTTACCTAGGTTCGCAGTTCGCTGGGAGTGGAACTATTTGGGTACTTGAAGCGCGTTTAAATACGTCCTAATATTTCTTTCCATAGACTCATTTGGTGAAGCGAGATGAAGGCTATCGTACTTGCCGGAGGTTATGCTACTAGGCTCAGACCGCTAACTCTTACCCGCCCCAAACCGCTCTTGCCGGTACTAGATAAACCCCTCATATTCTGGATACTAGACTCCCTGCTTAAGTCAGGTGTACATGAGGTGGTTCTCTCCGTTAAGTACATGTCCCACCAGATAAAGGAGGTCATAGGGAACGGTGATAATCTCGGCATGCATATAGCTTATGTAGAGGAGAGTCAGCCGATGGGGGATGCCGGACCTCTCAAACTTATCGATAAGGAGATAGGATTAGACGAGACCTTCCTAGTAATCTACGGTGACGTCTTTACAGACGTCGATATAAATGCTGTTGTAAGCTTTCATAAATCAAAGGGAGCTACGGCTACGTTAACAGCTGTCCCAGTAGATAACCCCGAGAGATATGGTATAATATTCCTAAGCGAGGAGGGTAGGGTAGTAAACTTCATTGAGAAGCCGTCCTATAGACCTCAATCCAATCTAGCTAACGCAGGTGTTTACGTGTTTGAGCCTGAGGTACTAAAGTATGTTGAAGACGGAAAGAAGCAGAAGATATCACTTAACCTCATACCAAAGTTGCTATCATCTGGGAGCGTATTTGCTTACGTTCATAGGGGACTATGGTTTGATATAGGAGTCCCTGAGGACTATCTTAAAGCTAACCTGGTAGCATTAAGAGCTTTCTATCCAAAAGGATACGTAGACGACTCCTCCGATATCCGTGGAGAGATAGTGAGCCCAGTCTACGTAGGTAAAAACACCTACATAGGTAGGAACAGCGTCATAGGACCCAACACAGTCCTACTCGATAATGTTGTAGTGGGGGAGTACTCGCTAATTAAAGGCTCATTAATTATGAGGAGAAGTAGGATCGGGTCCTCGACCTACATAAGGGACTCTATAGTGGGTGAGGAGTGTTCTATCGGTAGTTGGGTGAGGATTGAGAGCGGTGTTGTAATAGGGGATCAGGTTAGCATAGCTGATGAAGTCTTCGTGAATAAGCGGAACTGTGTACTCCCATATAAAGAGATATCTGAGAACTTATGGGAGGAAAGCGACATCATTCTCTAAATTCTCCCTACTTCATAGACACGCTAATTGTAATTAGCTTTGTTTAGGAGTTAGATCTCAAGTTTCCCACTCATGGTAGCATCTAGATGCTAACAAGGCTCCACAAACAATTGCATCCATCCGTCCTAGGAAATAGTTTTCGAATTTAACGAGGAACCAGATTCTCACGAGTCAGATCGTCGCGAGCTCGTCATATCTCTGCTTTTGGAGCGGCTTCATCACTCAACACTATAATATATCTCGTAGCTAATATACATACAACACTATTCGACCGTCCTAAAGATCTAGTATAAACTAAACCTGTGGACATAAGATCCCGGATCTACCCTAAATTCTGAGGCTTGTAGAGTCAGTATCGCTCTCTACTCTAGCACTATAAGAGCATCACCAACGTTTACGAAGTCTCCGGGTCTAACCCTTATCTCCTTCACTCTACCGCTTTTATCACTAAATACCTCCACCTCCATTTTCATGGACTCCAGAGTAGCTACAAGCTTCCCAGGGCTAACACTATCTCCCGGAGATACAAGAACTTTAAGGACCTTCCCCGGTATTGGAGCTGGTATTATAGCCCCACCTGGCACCGCGGCCGGAACTGCCGGTGCTGATGGTGCTACTGGTGCTACTGGTGGCTGGGTTGCGGGTTGTTGAGCTGTAACCTCAGGTTTTCTAGGTTCGCTCGTGGTGGGGCTCCCCTGAGTAGGTGTAGTGCTAGGTTTTACCTCGGCGGGAGGTCTAACAACTATAGTAGGCTGGGGAGCAGTAGCTAGCTGACTGCTTTCTACGAAAACATCAAGCTCGGTATCCTCAACAACTACTTTGAACTTACCAGATCCGGTTGGTCTTACTACTACATTATAAGTCTTATCTCCTACTTTTACTACATAATTATAGGATTGTCCAGTCATTGATCCTCCTCATGAATAACGCGAGTAAGAACTTTTAAGCTTTGCTGGCTCCCGACCCCACAAAGAAGCATAGTGCTGGCGATACCGTCTAGGGCTGTAGAAGGATGTTACATAGATACTAACTCTTCAGGTTTGTGATAGGGGTAAGCATATGACGTACCTCTCTCTAGCTTCCTTAACTACTGCTTCGATTACCCTTCCCCGCAGATCTGACTTACTCTCAATCACAGCTACCGGGCCGTGTGGGAGGGTATACCCTATGTACGTATCTTTCTCTCTATAGCTATCTACAACAGCTACCTTAATGGTTTTACCTAGGAGCTCCCTCTTGGAGAATCTCTCAAGCTTCCTCACAAAACCTTTGAGTGCTTCTGCTTTAGGGTCTTTAGATGGCGGCTCATAACCCTCAAAAGCAGAGCCCTTAAGGGGTCTAAACCTATACAGTATAACCCTCTCAGCACCTAACTTAAACGCCTTCCTCAAAGTCCTGATAGTCCTCCTAACAGTCCTCCAACTCTCACCTGGGAGGCCGTGTATAACATACACATAAGGTCTTAAACCAGCTTCCCTCAGTAGCTTAACAGCTTTTAGAACCTCCTCAACCTTAGAAGGTCTTCCGAGCTCGACATGGTGTTTCTCATCCCCGGACTCCAGACCTAGATTCACCGTAGTTCCCTTCAGATACCTCCCCAACAACTTCGCGACCTCCTCCGTAACTAGGTTAGGCTTGACATTCTCTATCATCACGTAAACATCTCCGCGAGACACCTTAGGGATGGAGTAGATCTGGCTTAGGAGGTTCTCTAGGGCGTCTAAGTTAGCTGGTGGATTTCTCGGGTCTGTGAGTGGGTGCGGCTTTACCAGCCAGTCACGACCGTAGTCTAATATGTCCGGAGCACTAAGAACGACTCTTATCACACCAATATCGATAAGTTTCTCGATCTCGTTAACTACCTTACTAACAGGTCTAGACCTAGCCGGTCCGTAGAGCCTAGGTACGAGACAGTACCCGCAGCCGGGAGGGATACCTAGGTGACACGTAAGTCTATCCTTGAGGGACCCGACCCTACATATCCCACAACCATCGCACTGTGCGGGTCTAGGTGATAGAACTGGGAGGGAGGTTCTATAGAAGTTACTACACCCCCTAACAACCTCTACATAGACTCTACTAGCCCAGAAATACCTGTACCTCCGGATGGACTCTACGTCTGGCTCGAAAGACCATAAAAGAGGTTCACGTACGTAGAGCCCGGTAACATTTGAGATTATCCTATCCCCATCCCTGAAGATAAGGTTCGGGACTCTGTGGAGGTCACCAGAACTCAACCTCCTTACAAGCTCCGGCAGTGATATCTCCGCCTCACCCCATACTACACCCGTGAAACCCAGTCTCAACAGCTCCTCACTCTCAACGCATACCGGCCCACCAGCAATGGACGGCCCCCTACTCCTCCACCTCCTTAAAACCATGGCCATAGAGCGAATATCAGACGACATCCCGGAAACCATGAGCACGTCGTAGCCTTTAAACGGGTCGGTAGGGTGTAAGAGTACTTCCTCACACTCCATTAACTCGCAATCTACGCCTAGACCTTTCATAATGCCTACTACGAGCCTGGGACCTGCCCCAATAACATCTACACTCGATAATCTCCTGCCCGAACCTCCGGTAGCTAAGCAGTCAACAACCGCAACCTTCAGCCATCACACCCAGAGATCCACTATTGAAATGTTTAAGTACGGTTTTCAACCGAAAATAAAATTTTGTTGCTGGGAATTTCTGCGGTTACCTACTTTATTGAGGGCATTTAGTGTGTTTTGCTATGAACTTTATCATCCTTGTGTAGATGGTTACTCTATTACGTACTCTAGCCACTCCATGTCCTTCATCTCCAATCCTTATGAACTCCACGTCTCTACCAAGTTTTCTCATAGCATCCACTAGTTGTTCTGCTTCGCTAATAGGTACCCGAGGGTCGTTCTCTCCGTGAATTACCATCAGAGGTGCCTTAATTTTCTCTACATGAGATATGGGACTCAACTGAAGCATTATGTCGGCCATGGTGCTCGGATCTCCATACTCGTAGATCCTGTACTTCCTCCTCCACGGACCCGTATTCTTTATGAATGTCACGAGGTTTACTATCCCAACCCTCTCCACTCCACAACTCCAGTAGTCTGGGAAGAGAGCCATACTCATAAGGGTAGCATAACCACCGTAAGAAGCTCCTGTCACTGCTACACACCCCTTGACTAACAGCCCCTCCTTCTCAGCCCAATCGACTAGAGACCCTATGTCTCTCAGAGAGTCCAGCCTCCTCTCTCGGTCATCTAAGTGTATGAATGTCTTACCGTACCCTGCTGATCCTCTGAAGTTTGGTTCCAGAACTAAGTACCCTAACTTAACTAGGGCTTGGACTATCGGGTCGAAACCCGGCCTAGATTGCCCTTCCGGACCTCCGTGTATTATGACTACTGCTGGGTACGGAGGTTTCCCTGTTCTCGGTCTATATATAAGGGCTGGTATCCTCATCCCATCCCAGCTTTCATAGAATAGTATCTCAGGTACGACACACTCCTCAACTCTAACCCCGAACTTAGGTGAGCTAGTTATTAGCTTGGGATTGTTACCTTCAGGTACAGCAACAACCTCGTGACCTATTCTGGGTCCAGTCACACTGTAAAATATACCTGAAATACCCCAGGACAGAGCACCAACAACACCTTCAGGAGAGTCTAACAACTCCACCTTACTGAAACTAATATCTGATGTATACACCTTAGAATAACCATCTTCATTAACAGTAAACACTACTTTCCTGCTATCTGGGGATAGATCTATGTCCTCAATATCGTGATCTACTCTATATACGTACTTCCAACTCATTTTCTCTAGGTCGTAGAGAGCCACACCACTAAATTCCTGGCCGTCATTGGTGAGATATAGGAACTTCGATCCATCTAAGACTGTCGGGCTTGTGTTCCTAGCCTCACCTTCATGCTTAGTTAAATTCCTAACTTCACCACTGACAGTATCTACAAGATATATGTCGCTATCAAGATTCGTATTAGAGTGAACTACTAAAACCCTCCTCTCATCAAGCCACGCTGACACTCTATTCATACCTTCTAAATCAACTACCTTCCTAACACCGACACCTTCCTCATACACATAGAGATCGAAATCAATACCGTTCCTGTATGTAGATGTGAAGCTGAGTCTTCTACCTTCCCTATCCCAAGCACCTAGGTTAGCTATAATGGTCTTCCCATCACCGTGTATATGCCTAATGACGCCCTCATTCATGTAGTAGACGTCTAGAACCCACCTCTCGTTACCACCAATATCCCACAAAAACGCTACCTTACCCCCACTCCCAAGAGATACCTCACCAACCCTCTCATCAAACGGGAACAGAGGCTCTGCTTTCTCGTTCGTCCAGGTCCACGGTAGATCAACCCCAGTCACATCAGATAAATAGACTACTAAGCGTCCCTCTTTAGATGCTCTAGGTAATTTAGCTGACCTAATGCTTAGAAACCTCCTAACTTCAAGCCAGAGAGGGTCATACTCATCTACATATATGCTCAGAGTAGGCACCAACCCATACTAGCAGGTAAAGATAAAATACTTAAGACTTCTTAAACTTTCCTAATAATGCTTCACGTAGGTTTATCTTTTATGAGGAGTAGTAAGACATCTGAGGTTCTCCAGATGAAGACGTTTCCTCCTTTCCCGTAGTTACTCATAGAGTATATACCGAAATCTGATGGTACACACCACCGAAGAATTTCAACATTCCCTGAAGAGAAGTCCGCGGGATAGTTAGCGTTAATGACGTGGTAGCGGTATTGAATGCTGTGAAGCTCAAGCTTTCATCAGTAACGATATGAGTAAGCAGACACCTATAGCTACGAATATCAAGCCGCTTGCTAGTTTCAGGTACCTCTGGCTTATCTTGGTACTAGCAATCCTTGCTAAAGCAACTCCTACGGAGTTTGCTAAAGCATACCCAAGAGTCCCGCAAAGTATGGTCAGGACAGGGTTCCCAGTCATTAGGGCGCAGGATATTGTCATTAGTTGCGTCTTATCCCCGAGTTCAGCCAGTAAAACAGCTAAAAACACTGAGAGCAAGCCTACACCTACCTCCATCTTCTCACTGCCTCTACTTACCAGGAACCACGCACCGATAGCTATAAACAAGGTAGCTGTAATCCACCTAATAAAGGAGCCTATAAAGCTACTAATAACCCACGCCGCGAAAACAGGAACCACGTTAGCTACGAAGAAAGCCCCCGTCGAAACGAAGAGCACAGTAATAAATCTTCGGGTCCTAGCAGCTAGTATTGCTGTAGATAACATAGTTTTATCTCCTAACTCAGCGAGGAATACTAACCCAGCAACACTCACCGCCTCGGTGAGACCTGTCAGTTAGTGCGCACCCTCAAACATACGTATAGGTATTAGAAATTAAGCTAATCTGATTTCTCCTCGTCTGAGGCTGGCCTCCCCGCCCTGAATGACAGGGCCCCATCTCCTCGGTATTAGTCGGGCAATACCTTATCTGGGTTGAGGATGTTGTTAGGGTCTAAAACTCTCTTTAATATTCTCATAGTCTCCACCCACACATCACCAAGTAGGTTCCTAACATATTTCCTCCTAACATAGCCTATCCCATGCTCTCCCGTTATCGTCCCTCCGAGAGATATTGCTACACTGTATATTTCCTCGGATATCTTTTCGAGGAGTTCCCTGCTGAAACCTTCATATTTTAGTACATGAACGTGGATATTTCCATCACCTACATGTCCGTATAGTGGTAGCCAGATCCCGTACTTTCTCTCAATGCTTACAAGTTCCTCAACGAATGTGTCTACTACACCCAGAGGAACTGTAGTATCTAGTATGTCGAACGTCTCACTCTTTATTGATGTGAAGATCTCGCTCCTAATCTTCAGCAACTGTTTCTGTTCATCTCCACGTTGTGTCAGGAACGTTTCGAGAGCTCCTTCTTCCCTCACAACTTTATCTAGATGTTCTACTTCAATGTAGAGAACATCCTCCAACGGCTCCGCTAAAATAGCCATCAAGAAGTACTCTCCCTCCTTAACGGGCCATTCCACCCCGAGATACCTTGCTGAAGTCTCTATAACTCTCCTATCGAAGTACTCTAAAGCAAGTGGTGTTAAGCCGGAAGCTAAGATCTTCTTAGAGGCTTTAAACGCGCTCACCCTACTCTCAAAAGGTATTACCATAGTTGCCGAGTAAGACCATTTCGGGTAAAGCCTAAGATAGGCCTTCGTAATAATGCCGAATATCCCTTCAGACCCTATGAACATGTGGGCTAGGTTATAGCCCATATTGTTCTTGATGGTCTTACCTCCAAGCTTAAGAACCTCACCATTTGGGAGAACCACCTCTAAGCCTAGTACGTAGTTCCTCATAACACCAGTCTTAACAGCTCTTGAACCACCAGCATTGCACGCTATTAAACCACCGATGGTGGCACCTTCATCGCCTGGGTGGGGCGGGAACATGAGGCCGTGCCTCTCCGACTCCTCAATTAGTTTTCCGAGGGTCACACCCGCCTCGACATCAGCCACCATATTATCGACATCTATCGCTATCCTATCCATCCTCTCAAGAGAGATTACTATTCCCGGCATTGTCGGTACAGCTCCCCCGACTAGCCCGGTACCACCACCCCTTACGTATACTGGGACCTTAAACCTGTTCGCGATCTTCATGACCTCAGCAACATCTTTAGTTGTTCCGGGTTTAACGACGATGATGTCCTTAGCTGGGGGAGGTCTCACACCATATGCTGTCTCGTCATAGAGGTACCTCTCAATAGCTTTCTCCTCAGTTATAACCCATTCCTCCCCTACAACACTCTGAAGATCTGCTAAGACCTGCTCGAAGATCCTGACCAACCTTAATTCCCCACACCCTTTAATGTTCTTACAGCATCTAAAAGCTTCTTAGCGAACTCGTACATGTCCCCAACCACGAATATGTTGCTGTACCTAGCTATTGGAGCGCTCGGATCTGTGTTGACTGAGATAACGAAGTCTGAGTCTTTCATCCCGGCTATGTGTTGTGGTGCTCCGGAGATCCCTAACGCGATGTAAACCTTAGGCTTAACGATATTACCACTGAAACCTACCTGAAAGTCCTTCTCCATCCACCCCGCATCAACTAGAGGCTTACTACATGCTAGTTGTGCTCCAAGCTCCTTAGCAAGCTCTTCGAACAACTTTATATCCTCCCTGCTCTTGACGCCTCTTCCGATGGAGACGATGACTCTCGCCTCCTGTATTCTCACCTTCTTTTCTCTCGACAACCCTAGAACTCTATACCCCTCCTTAGCAGAGGGACACATATTAGAATTCAAGACCTTCTCAATTACCCTACCCTTCCTACTAAAATCAGGCTTAGGTACTGGGAAAACTCCCGGTCTCACTGTAGTCATTACCGGGTGGGTAATGGTCTTTATATGAGCGATTATGTTTCCAGTAAACGCTGGCCGGACCTGAACTATATCACCACTATCGTCAACATACACATCAAGACAGTCTGCTGTTAGACCTGCACCAATAGACGCAGCAACTCTCGGAGCCAGGCTCCTCCCCCAGGGTGTAGCAGGAAACAGCACTAGCTTCGGCATTAGCTGCTTAATAGCATCCACGAGGGAGCACTTATGTATGAGGAGATTCGGTAGCTCCCTATCTTCAACACGATATACTATAACCTCATCTGCCCCGTAGGCTACCAAGACATCAGCACACTTCTCTACCTCCTTATCTAAGAGTACAATAGCGTGAACAAAGCCCCCGATTTTAGCGGCGATCTCTCTAGCCTTCCCTAGCAGTTCGAATGACGCTTTTGAAGGTCCTCTACCGTAGTTTTCCACATATACAGCTACTCCGGACCACGACATTAAAGTACACCTAATTCCTTCAAAGCCTGAAGTACTGTGCTCACTCCTTCAATACCTCTTACTACCTTCGCTTCCCTCCCGCTCTCTAAGGCGTAATAAGATTTTACGACACGTGTGGGGGAACCTAGGATACCTAATCTATTGAGGTCGGCCACGTCCTTCAGGTCATCAGCACTCCATACCTCGATCTTCGCTCTTCTAGCTCTTAGAACATCTCCTACCTTCGGTATGGAAGGTTCCACAGTTTCACCTAGAAACATCAGCGGCCGTGAAAGTGCTACTAGGGCGGGGAGCCTGAGCTCGATCTCGTAGTAGGCATCACCGTAGTCAGACTCAACAACTATTCTGTCCTTATCGAATCTACTCACTTGAGTGACGAATGAAGCATGCGGAACTCTAAGTAGTTCAGCTACTTCGGGACCTACATGTGCTGTATCCCCGTCAACGGATTTCTCTCCGCATAGAATTATATCGAACGAACCTAACTTCCTGATAGCCGAAGCGAGAGTGTAGGATGTTGCTAAAGTATCAGCACCAGCAAACCTCCTATCGCTCAAGAGGATCGCCCTGTCAACACCCCGCGCTAAAGCGTCCCTAAGTGCTACCTCTGCCTGCGGAGGTGCCATCGAGATAGATACTATAGTACCTCCAAACAACTTCTTAATTCTTTTAGCTACCTCTATAGCATAGAGATCGAAGGGATTTATCTCCAGGTTAGTAGAGGCCCTGTTGACAGTACCTTTCTCTATATCGAATTTAACCTTAGTTATATCTGGTGTAGGCTTTATTAACACCACTATATTCACTACCAGTACCCAACAAAACAACTATGGTCGTTACTTAATACCGTACTGCTACTTATCTTCTACTCACTCCATCTAATTTGTGAGCTACCATAGCAAGTAAGAATAGTGTGTTACATAATTGTGGTTTCTGTGGACTTAGACCTACCTCATCCTAGTACTGGGAGGTAGTTAGGGTGTGTTAGGGTTCTGGGGTGTAGATCTTTCGGTGTTTTACTTACGTAGTTCTTGAAGATCCAGCAAACGTTCAGGTAGTTTACCATGTATGGTACGATGTCTGCTACCTCAGTAAGTTAACTTCAATCGGTACCCGCTATGTATCTTCCTCATCTTGTCCCCGAACTTCCTTAGGAGGGCTGCCTCTCCTTTAAGTCCTGTACAGTGACCTACATGTACTTCAACAACACCCTCTGCTTCCAACTCACCTACAACTCTTTCAATGTCCTGTAACTCGGCTTGTGCTAGGTGAAGACCTCCAAGTACTATCACCTCAGCAACCCCCGTAAGCTTCCTGGCTTTTCTAGCTATGTTCGAGATTCCGGAATGTGAGCAACCTGCTATAACTAGGGCTCTGTCTCCTATTTTTACAGCGAGTCCTGTATCATCTAGCATCCGATCTTCGATGAGGGAACCTTCATGTAACGTCTTAAAGCCCTTAACCGCGTAGTTATTATCGTAATACCTCTCAATTTCACCAAGAAACCACACACCCGGAGAAACCTCTATATGATCTCTAAGAAGAACTAGCTCGAAATTACTCATAGACTCCCGGATCTCCGGGCTAAGCCCCACATTAAATCTCGCAGACCCGTTCCTAACGGAGTAACATGGTTTCAATATATCGGGGTGTGCTAGAATGGGTTTATCTTTAAGTGTCCTAGATAGTCTTGCGAGGCCTCCCGAGTGATCATAGTGTCTATGGGAGAGAACTACCGCATCTACCGACCTAAGATTTACTTCAGCTACTGCCGAATTATACAGTAATATCCTACCAGAAGTACCAAAATCCATTAGAACACTATATGAGCTGCCATCGTCATAGTTGACGAAGACCATGACACTAAAACCATGCTCAGAAAAGAACCTAGTAAAACCGGCATAATCATCTACTAAAACTACTACCTCAACTTTCGAAATCCTCTTAGAAATATATGACAGGATAAACTCCCCACCACATCTACGAAACTACCTTAAAATATCTTTATTACCTACCGCAAGTTTGCAGACCTAGAGAACTATGTGACCACAACCATCTACTAAGAGCATCACAAGTGCGGACCACATAATCTTAGTTATCGGGTAGACAAAGCTACATTAACAACATTATAACGCCTAATCAGCGACTCCAAGATTAGCTTCTCACTGCTTCTTCGATGCCCATCTCTCCCAGACGGCACTGATTTCATCTTTGACGTAAGCCTCCTTAAGAATCTCGACTACGCCACTCCTTCTATGGATTGATACGTAGTGACCAGTGAACTCTGTGACTCTACCTATGACTGTTGCGCGCACTCCGAGGTCTTCAAGTATTTTCAGGGCGTTACCTACTTTAGTGTTGGGTACGGTAGCTACGAGAACTCCGGAACTTATTAGTTTAAGTGGATCGATACCTAAAGCCCTAGTTATCGCAGCTGTCTCCTCTGCTATAGGTACCTTATCCTCCCATATCTCTATAGTCTTGTTTGATGCGTAAGCTATCTCAACTAATCCTCCTAAGAGTCCGCCCTCGGTCGGATCATGCATTGACGTAGCTAATCCAGCCTCTGCTAGCGCTATAGCTTCCTTCACGACACTTATCTCCTTCAAGAACTTCTCGGCCCTCACAAGAACATCCTCTGAGAGTCCCAGCCCAAGTAACACCTCCCTAAAATCAGTTGAGAGCACTGCTGTACCTTCCACAGCCACAGTCTTAGTCATTACTACGGCATCACCTACCCTAGCACCAGAAGTAGTTACATACCTCCCGACCTCTGTAATTCCAAGAGCCGTCATAGATATGAGAGGTCTCTCAAGCCTGGGAGTAAACTCAGAGTGTCCTCCTATGACCATAGCACCAACCTCCCTAGCTGCCTCATCTATCTGAGCTGTTATCCTATCGACCAGATCTAACCCGGAGTTCTCGGGTAGGTAGAGTACAGGCAGTAACCACCTAGGTCTAGCACCTCTAACAGCAATATCATTACTAGCTATGTGAACCGCGAGCCAGCCGATATTCTCCACAGCCTCGGTGATCGGGTCTACATGAGCTACCAGAATCTTACCTCCACCAATATCTACTATGGCAGCATCCTCCCCTAGAGCTGGACCTACTATTACTGATGGGTCACGTAACCCGATCCTACTAAGTACATACCTAGCTAGCAACTCAGGAGTTAACTTACCCACCTGCCATACCCTAACAATATTCATCCAAAACTTATTGAGCTAGCTCCTCCCGCCCTGAGAAGTGAGGCTTGTTCGCTATGCCGACCTTCTATGGTGTGTACGGAAGGAATAAGTAGTTAAAAGAAATTGGGAGGCTTTACCCGGATCTGGCTATTCTTTGTAGCAACGTGATAGGAACAGGGCTGCGTAGAGCAGGAACTTAGCTAGGGCTTCGTTATTGAGTGAGACGGTGTGGCCTATGTCGGGTAGTACGTGTAGCTCGAAGCTCTTACCGGTTGAAACCAGCTTGTTTACGAAGTCTAGTACGGGCTGTATAGGTGTTCTAGAGTCATTCTGTGGTTGTACTATGCATACTGGTGCCTGAATGTTTTCGACGTATGTTATTGGAGATCTCTCCCTGAAGATCTCCTTCCTACCTGCGAACAACACCTCCTGGAATGTCTTGAAGTATCTGTCAGCTAGCTCATACATCTTCTCCCAGTCCGCGACCGGGGCTCCAGCAACACCACACTTCCATAACTTCGGCTTAGTAGTTAGCTGCATTAGGGTAGTGTACCCTCCGTAACTATATCCTACGATCGATACCTCACCTTCCTTGCTGAGACCGCCCTCAACTGCCCACTTCCTAGCTGCTGCGACATCCTCCATATCAGCACCACCCGGGTCTCCTATATCTAATCTCCTAAACTTCTCTCCGTAACCTGTGGAACCCCTGAAGTTGGGGGCTACTACGTGGTAACCTAGTACAGCTAGAGATACTACTATCGGTGACCAAGAATTTGCTACCTCGGACCAAGGACCTCCATGTGGGTAGACTACCGTAGGGCCTGGCTTGGCCGAGGCATTCGATTCTAATATGTAGGTCGGCACCTTCAGCCCGTCGAATGATGTTATTTCAACATACCTTACCTCACCCAATCTCTCAACTACCTCGAGCGGGAGTTCATTATCTATTAGCACCTCAGATTTCTTGCTCTCAATATCTATAGATAGAACTTTCGGGGGTGTTTTAAGCGTCGAGAACGATACGTAGGCTTTCCCCCCGTGTAGCGTAGCAGATGATACGAAGCCTGTTCCCGGTCCTAGATCCTTCCCGTCAAGGAACAGCCTCGAGTTTCCGCGTTTCTTACCTATGGCCCAAATCTTACCGTCTCGGGTCCAACCTAGATCTACGAATTCTACAGGCTCGAACTTATCCATGTCGCTGTATCCGAGTTCTGGTTTTCTGAGCTCTCTTGTCTCAAGGTCTAGCACGTAGAGCCTCATCCTATCTCCATCCTCGAAATCGCTAGCGAATAGCATCTTACCTCCAAAGAGTCTGGGAGCAACATTGCTCGATCCCTCCTTAGGTGTGTAAACCTCCTGCGCACCTTTCGCCACATCGATGATCAGTATCTCCGAGGACATTGGGTTCCCGGCTAGGTGACCATAACCTACAATGTACTTCTCATTCACATCAGCTACGAACTCCCTCCCCCTTGTCTCAGCTACCTTCTCCACCGTTCCTCTAGCTAGGTTCGCTAAGTAGATAGCTGCCTGCGTTTTAGTAGCACCGGACCATGCGATCCTCGCACCATCAAATGCTAACCCAGCTATTCTCTGGGGCTCGACGTCCCCAGAAACAACTAACTCATCACCAGTCTCGACGTCCCGAGCAAACACCCTCGAAAGCTCGAACCCTCTACTAACATCCTTCAGATACACGACCTTAGTCGAAGACTCATGAGCGCGGACAGCCATATGTACCTCAGTAGCTATGAGCTTCTTAGTGTGGGTTACCAGGTCGAGGGCATAAGTACTGTACGTACCTCCCTCAGTAGAACTATAAACTAGGAACCTACCAGCAACCCCTTCGACGACGTATCTCGGGACTCTAGTTATAGCCTCTATAAGCCTAGATGCTTCCGCTATACCCCTAACAACCACGGAATACACCGTGATTTTTTCATTCGTAGGATTAAATAGTTAACTAGACCCGTATTTTTATTTTTGACCCCTCTAGATAATGCTGGTGGCTCTAGTGAGTCGTGACCGGTTAGTGGGGGGCTTATTATTGGTGGTCTCAATAGCAATTATCGTAGTGTATGGCTGGCTAGTTTTCGCATCTGATTACTACTTACTAATACTGAAGCTTACGGGTTTCATAGCTGTTGCCGGGGTATTCGGAATACTTGCTTGGATAGGTTACACACTAGCAACAACACCCCCACCGAAACCTATAGAGGAAATCGAGAAGGAGATCGAGGAAGAGCTTAAGAAACTCGAAAGTGAGACCAAGGAGTCGCAGCAAATCGGTACCGGAGAGTCAAAAACAAGTTAGTTAGTCGAGAACATAGCAAGCCATATACCAAGCTAGCCCAAGTTTCCCAGTACTGGAAACTGTAAACTACGGATATTATTTGTTTCCGTGCTGTGTGTATGGGAAGATACGTGGAGGATGAGGCCGAGCTCTACCTAGTTACATCTCCATATAGTTTTGGGGGATTCTCTGTTAGCAGAGATAGGAGTCCGTTCAGTATTCTAGGAATACCCCTTGATATGACGTCGTCCTTTAGATCTGGATATAGAACAGCACCTCTAAGTGTGAGGCTGGCTGCTCAGAACCTCGAGTACTTCTCCCTGAGGTTTGGTGTAGATGTAGAGGACTTTCTATATGTGGATGAGGGAGACGTAATACTACCGCAGGACAGTATTATGAAAGCTCTTGAGGTAGTGCGAAAGGTTTCCGGGAAATTTCTGTCAAATGGGAGGATCCCGATATTCCTAGGGGGAGAACACACATTAACCGTCGGCACGGTTCGAGCAGCGGTAGATGTTTACGGTAAGGACCTCTGCGTCCTGGTGTTTGATGCTCATGCTGATCTTAGGGTTGAGTATGGTGGGAGTAGGTATAGCCATGCCTGCACTGTAAGCCGAGTTATGGAGCTCCTGGGTAAGGATTCTATATTTCTTGCCGGGGTTAGGGCTGTCAGTAAGGCGGAGTACGAGAGATTGAGGAGTGAGGGCATTAAGCACCTTACGGCTAGGTCTATGAGGAGAGCAGGTATTAAACAAGTAGCTAGCTCACTCCACGAATTTCTAGGTAGTTGTAGTAGAGTGTACCTATCTGTGGATATGGATGTTTTTGACCCAGCATTCGCTCCAGGTGTAGCAACACCGGAACCTGAGGGGTTGTCCCCATATGAGTTTTTTGAGGTACTCTATGAGGTCATGAACAAGAAGTTCATAGCCTTGGACGTCACGGAGGTGACACCCCCGTACGATCCATCCATGATAACCTCAATGCTGGCAGCGAGGGTAGTGTTGGAGTTCATGGCTGGGATATACTCAAGTCAGCGAGCCTCATAGGCAACGAGCTATCTAGTGTTCGATGTAGAATCCTCAGTCGTGGCGAAGGACTAAGCCTATCCTGCCTTGAAGAGGGGGCCCTACCATAAAACTTTTAAGCTTTTTCACCTAATGATAGAGGAAGCTGGATGGTGTCTGTCTACTACAAGTGTTGGGTTTGTGATAAGGTATTTGGGAAGCAGGAGCTTGAGCCTTTTAGTGAGAAGGCTTTGAGGGAGGGCTATGCTTTCATACGATGCCCCATCTGCGGCTCGAAGCTCGTAGTGAAGTCCAGGAGAAGTGGTCCTACCAAGATTGAGGCAGTGTAGGGTTCTACATCCTCATTCTGCTCTGTTTTTATTACTTTCCTAGTATAAGCAACTTCGGTGTTCCGATGTTCAGGTTAGTCTACGGCGATGGAGGTAAGTTTAAGAAGATATTTGCCGGCGCAGTTAAACCTCTCGATACTGTACCCTTAAGGGTTAGCTCAGAGTCTCTCGAGCTTAGAGCTCTAACCCCGGATAAAAACATGATGATTGAGGTAATTATTCCGAGCACCTCATTTGAGGTTGTTGAAGTGGAGTCTGAGACGACCCTAGCCCTATCAAGGGAATCTTTCCTGAAGGGTATACGGAAAGCTAGTAAGAGAGACTCTGTGAGGATGGAGTACGAGAAGGCCTCTAGGTACGTGAAGCTGACTCTGACTAACATCAAGACCGGTGTTGAGAGGGAAATCCTGGTTGAGGTAAGTGAGGCTGTTACCAGTCTTATCGAACCCATACAGGTGGAATTACCGGTAAGGTTTCAGATAGCCTTCGATGACTTAAAGAAGCTCGTGAGGGACGTGAAGATCGTGGGGGATGAGATGGAGCTGGTGTTTAAGGATGGTTTAATAGAGGTGTTAGGCACATCGGAGAGTAAGACGTATAGGACTACACTCGCTCTAGATAGACCTCTATATCAACTCGAGTCTAAGGAGTCCATGGTAAGTAGCAAGTACGATGTGGACTACCTAAGAACAGTGCTAGCCACCCTATCCGCAGCAGACCTGCTAACAGTAGAGTTCGGTTCGAGCCTCCCCCTCAAGATACATACAGCCCTAGAGGACGGTACTAGAGTAACTGTCTGGATAGCACCGAGAGTCTGAACTCTTTGATCTAGACCGTAGAAAGCCTTTTAACTAGTTAAACTCCTAGTGTTGGGTTTAGGGGTTGGTGACCGTTAAGGAAGTGCCGGCGGATAGGTTGATAAGAAAGCTAGCAGAGTACTTAAAGGAAAACGCTAAGGAGCTTAGACCCCCGTCGTGGGCTCCGATAGCCAAGTTGGGAGTTCATAAGGAGAACAACCCAGAGGATCCGGATTGGTGGTACGTGCGAGCTGCGAGCATAATCAGGAAACTAGCTATTTCTCCGGAGCCTATAGGGTTGAGTACTTTCAGTGTCATATACGGTGGTCTGAAGCGGAGGGGGTCAGCACCACCCCACTTTAGGAGAGCTACCACGAACCATATCAGACGGATACTGCAGCAACTTGAGAGAGCTGGACTAGTAGCGAGGACACCTAAAGGCAGGGTATTAACACCTCGAGGAGTGTCTGTAGTCAGCTCGGTAGTCCGTGAAGTGTTTAACGAGCTAGTGAAGGAGAGAGTGGAGCTAGCTAAGTACGGATCCTAGGGGATTAGAGAGTGAGCTACGAGTACTCAGATGAAGAGCTCGAGATCCTGAAGAGAAAACGGATGGAGCAGATGCTTGCTGAAGCTGAGGAGAGGCGAAGGAGAGCGGAGGAAGAAGCTGCTCGAGAAGCGCAGAGACAGTCAATCCTACGGATTATACTAACTCCTGAGGCTAGGGAGAGGTTAGCCAACGTGAAGCTTGTAAAGCCGGAGCTAGCTAGGGCTGTCGAGGACTACTTAATAGGTTTATACACTTCGGGTCAGCTAAAGAACGTCGTGGACGACGAGACCCTTCGAGATATTTTAGCTGAGGTTGATTCTAGAATGAGGCGTGAAGTTAGAATAAGAGTTAGAAGGAAGGGTGAGTAAGGTGGCTAGAAACAAACACCTAGCAAGGAAGCTCAGACTGGCCAGAGCAGCTAAATCAAACTCAGCTATCCCGGTCTGGGTAGTAGTTAAGACTTTGAGGAAGGTTCCTTTCAGACCTAAGCTCAGGAACTGGAGGAGGACTAAACTAGGGAACATATAGGGTGAGCGAGTTGTCTGAGTCTATATACATAGTAAGCCTATCAAGGCTTTACTGGACACGGAGATATAGAAGAGCTGCTAGAGCGTTGAAGTATATTAGGAACTTCATTAAGAGGCATACCAAAGCAGAGAAGATACTTATAGATGAATCCGTGAATCGCTACATCTTCACACGAAGATACGATAAACCCCCTAGGAGAGTGGCGGTGGCAGTGATGAAGTTGGATCAGGAGGGTAAGGTAGTGAAAGTATCACTAGCGATACCTATCGAGTCTGCTAAGGCGGTGGAAGGGTCAAGTCAATGAGAGGTACTATAGATAAAGCGAGAGTTCTCGGGAGTCCACATATAGGTACATATGTCGTAGCTACAGATGAGCTGGTTCTAGTCCCTAAAGGAGTTGAGGAGGAGTTTAAGAAAAAATCGAGGGAGGTTTTATCAGTAAATGATGTGATTGAAACAACTATAGCTGGGACATCACTTATAGGTATCTTCACTATCGCGAGAGGAAAGCTCGTTGTTGTCCCCGATATAATTAAAGAAGAGGAGGTTGATTGGTTAAGGAGTTTGGGTATTAGAGTAGAAGTTATCGAGGTATCGAACTTCAATGCTTTAGGTAATGTAGTGTTACATAATTCAAGAGCCATGCTAGCTCACCCGGAGCTAGATAAGGAAGCGGAAGCGAAGATAGCGCACATACTGGGGGTGGACAGACACTCTCCAGGAACTATAGCTAACATACCTACCGTAGGGTCCGCGGCTGTAGTAACAGATAGGGGTGGTCTAGTTCACCCAAGCATATCAGACGAGGAACTGAGAAAGCTCTCAGAGTTTTTTGGTGTTGAGTTTAGTTTAGGTACGGTAAATTTCGGTATAGGATTTATTAGGTCGGGCCTCGTAGCTAATAACTATGGAGCAATAGTAGGTGACCTGACTACGGGGCCCGAAATAATTAGAATAATGAAAGCTCTAAAGGTGGGTGAGTAGATGGGTCGGGATGTGAAGGTGTATAGGGTAACTGGGTTAGCACTCTTCAGCCCAGATAAGCTCAGGAGATGGCAGAAGTTTGTTATTGAGGTAAGAGCTGTTAAAGAGAAAGATGCGGTAGAGAAGATATTCTCAGAGCTGGGAAGTAGACACAAGCTGAAGAGGTCACACATAAAGGTGCTTTCAGTGAAGGAAATCGAAGTTAGTGAGGCTAGGAATAAGCTTGTGAGAGAGATTGAAGATCTGGAAAGGTGGTATATTGAGCGGTAGTGAAGGTAGTGGAGAGGTAAGAGTAGTTGTACCTTTAGAGGCCGTAGTTTCAGAACTAGATCGTACTAGAAAACATATTGAGGGCTTACAGGAGAATATAAGGAGAGTTTTAGAGAGACTTAACGACCTAGCTGTCTCTAGGGAGCTCATATCAACGATGAAGCTCTCTAAGATTGAGGAGATCCTCGTACCGACAGATAAGAGCGGTACTACCTACGTATATGCTAGGCTAGATAAAACTGATAAGGTAGTCACGCACATAGGTGGTGAGTACTTCGTGGAGTTAACTCCTGAGAAAGCTATGGAGCTCATCGTAAATGAGGAGAAAGAACTTAAGGAGCTTATTAAGGAGCTTGAGAAGGAGCTTGAAGAGGCCTCTAAATACTTTAGAAGTCTTCAAGGGCTACTAATAGCTACGAGGTCCCAGCCTCAAAGGAGCGGAGGGAGAGCAGGATAGTGTTTAAGAAAATCAGAGGAGTTTTTCAGAATATAGCTAACAAGATAGCTGATGTAGTAAGTAAGAAAGAGCTGACCGAGGAGGAGTTGAAGAAGGTATTCGATGAGATGGAGCTATCTCTTGTTGAGAGTGATGTTGCTTACGAAGCTCTTCCAGCATTATTCGATGAGCTGAAGAAAAAGCTTGTTGGGGCTAAAGTCAGCAGGTTTGATAGTAGTGAAGTCATGGAGCTCATAAAGGAGGCTTTGGTAGATATTATCGCGAGAGTGGAGCCGAAGGAGGATCTAGTTGATCTGATAAGATCTTCTGGGGTAAGACCGTTCATAATTGTTTTCCTGGGTGTTAATGGCGTAGGTAAGACCACTACGATAGCTAAGGTAGCAAATAAGTTACTGAAGGCCGGGATGAAACCTATCATCGTAGCGGCTGACACCTTTAGAGCTGGAGCTCAAGAGCAACTCGCACTTCATGCTGAGAGACTAGGTGTCCCGTTCTTTAAGGGGAAGTATGGTGCTGACCCAGCTGCTGTAGCTAAGGACGCTGTAATCTATGCTACGAAGAAAGGGCTGGACGTAGTTCTTGTGGATACCGCAGGCAGGATGCACGTAGATGTCGACTTAGTTGAGGAGTTGAGAAAGGTAGTTAGGGTAGTTAAACCTCATATGAGGATACTGGTGCTTGATGCCTTAACCGGTAACGACTCGCTAGAGCAACTAAGGTATTTCGATAGTAATGTGGGGTTCGATGCCGTTATCTTAACTAAGATGGATGCTGATGCTCGTGGTGGGTGTGCTCTAACTCTTTCTGTTTTACTTAGAAAGCCCATAATTTACGTCGGTACCGGCCAAGGCTATGACGACCTGGAGTTGTTTAGGGCTAAGATGATCGTGGAGAAGATACTTGGCTGAGTTATTACAGTATTTAATGCTTAAAAAATCGGTAGAGAACTAGTTAGAGGTGACGGAGGATAGAGCTGTCTCAAATGGTGGAGATGTGGCAAAGGATTTTAGCGCTCTCCGAGAGGCCGGAACCCGATGAGTTCAAGCTATTAGTGAAGGTGACCCTAGCCGGGATATTCCTTGTTGGAGGTATCGGCATAACCCTCCACATAGCCCTAGCATTTCTGCAAGGTGTAGGAGTTGGCTAGTACTGAAAGTAAGAGAAACCTGACATCCCAGTTTGCTGTTCTCAGAACAATATCAGGTAAGGAGCTGAACGTAGCTTTAGTGCTGGAGTTAAGGGCTTCCTCCGAGCCAGGTATATACGGAATCTTAGTGCCTTCAGATCTTAAGGGGTACATAATCGTCGAGTCTGACGGCATACATTCCGTACAGAAAATAGTTAAAGGTGTAAAACATGTGAGGGGAAGGATTGCTGGCTCCATCACATATGAGGAGGTAGAGAGGTTATTAAAAGTTAAATCACCTCTGGAGGAGCTCCAGCCCGGCGATGTTGTGGAGGTGGTGGCAGGACCTTTCAAAGGTCTTAAAGCTACCGTGAGATCCGTAAACTTAGCTAAGAACGAAGTAGAGGTGGAGATCCTGGAGGCAGCATACCCACTCAAAGTTTTTCTTCCAGGAGATAATGTTAAACCTGTCGGTAAGGGGTGAGCTAGGTGAAGGTACTCAGAATGCGTGTGCAGGGAGGTAAAGCAAGTGTGGCACCCCCGCTCGGACCAACACTAAGTCAGTATGGGCTACCAGCAGACAAGGTAGTTGCTGAGATAAACAAGTTAACGGAGGGTTATGAAGGTATGGAGGTCACTGTAGTAATCAAGGTAGATGAGTCCACAGGTAGCTACAGCATAGATACGATATCTCCAACAACTACTTCCCTACTCCTCAAATTTGCTGGTGCGCAGGAGCCTTCAGGGGATCCAGCCCATAAGAAAGTCGGTAATATATCTCTAGAGGATGTAATAAGGATTGCCATAACTAAAAAGAGGGAACTCAACGCTAAGACCTTGAAAGCTGCTGTCAAATCGATAGTGTCTACTGCTCGCACTATAGGGCTTACAGTTAACGGTAAAGACCCTAAGGAGGTTTTGAGTGAGATAAATAAGGGCGTTCACGATGAGTTATTAGCTAAGTATGAGAGTGAGTGGAGAGGTGGGTGAGTATGCCTCTAACTAAAGAGCTGCTCTCAGATACTCTGAGGAAGGCTATAAGTTTAGGTACTGGAAGAAGGTTTAGGCAGTCCGTGGAGTTAATATTTACGTTCTCAGGCTTCGACAAGAAGGCTCAGGAAATAAGGTTTAGAGACGCCGTAGTTTTACCGAAAGGTCTGGGCAAGCCGGTGAAGATATTGATAATAGCTGACGGCGGTATGAGGTTAGCAGCTCAGAGGCTAGGAGTGGATGCTATAGGTACGGATCAGCTGAGGAACATGTCGAAACGTGAGGTTAAGAAGATAGCTAGGAAATATGACTGGTTCCTTGTATCCACGGACGTAATGTCCCTCGTAGGTAGGGTCTTAGGACCATCACTAGGCCCTAGGGGGAAAGCACCGATACCTGTTCCTCCCCAGGCTAATATCGAGGCTCTCATTAAACAATACAGTAACAGCACGTGGCTCAGAAACCGTGAGCAGAACTGGGTTGGTTGTAGAATAGGTACGGAGGATATGCCCGCAGAGGACCTAGCTGAAAATGCTATGACCGTCATCGAGTTCGTCAGAAACAAGATTAAAAGGCCTCTAGAGGGTTCTGTGAGGATTTATGTTAAGACTACGATGGGTCCGGCGTTAGAGGTGTTATACGCATGAAGGCAAAGACCCGTGCCCAGTTAGAGAGGTTAGTTGCTGAGCTCTCAGAATTTAGACCTACAACTAAGGTTAGGAAGAGTATAAGTCTTAAGTCACAGATCGTAGAGGAGATAAAGAACCTTCTAAGCCAATATAAAGTCCTCGCTATAGCAAGTATTGAGGGTGTATCATCATTTGAATCAAAAAGAATCTACCGTAAACTAGCGGAGTACGGTGTACTAGTAAAGCTTTATAAGAATAACCTGATGCTGAGAGCCCTTCGCGAGCTAGGTGCGGAGAATCTTGATGAACTAGCTAGGTATTGTTCGGGATCCAACGTCTTCCTATTTACTAATATGAACCCGTTCGAGCTAGCTAAGCTACTGGAGACAGTAGTTGAATACCGGTTCGCGAAGCCTAATGAGGTAGTTGACTTCGACTTAGAGCTTGCTCCCGGTCCTACAGACATAAAGCCCGGCCCGTCGATGAGCCTCTTCGGGAAGCTTAAGATCCCGACGCAGGTAAGGGAGGGTGTTATATGGATAGCTAAGGATACTAAGGTGCTTAAACGAGGTGATAAAGTTACTCCGGAGCTGGGCTCTCTCTTAAGGAAGCTTGGAATTCGGGTAGTACCAGTTAAAGTGAGGCTTAAAGCAGTCTATGAAGGTGGATACCTATACCTACCGGAGCATCTAAAGATAGACTACGAGAAGTTTAAGAGCGATCTTATGGCGGCTATAGGTATATCTAAGACTCTAGCACTCGAGTTAGCGTTCCCAGTACCTGAACTAATGCCGGAGCTAGTAGCTCGAGCACAGAGAATAGCAGTTGAGCTAGCAACGTCTGTAGGGTACATAACACCTGAGACAGTAAATGCTGCCATCTCGAAAGCTCTGACAAGTGCTTACGCACTAGCTCAAGCTATCTCAGGGAAGGTTGATTTAGGGATATCTGTCCCTACAGCTCCGACCACTACACCTAGAGAGGAAAAGAAGGAGGAGCCTGAGGAAGAAGAGGAGAAGAAGGAAGTATCTGAGGAGGAAGTTGCGGAGGGAATAGCATCACTATTCGGCTGATAATTCTTCAAACACCATATCAGCATTTCAAGCTTCTCCACCTTCTGAGGTAGAGACTTTAATCATAGAGTCCCGCATTAATGTAGTCCTGAATAAAGCGTTATGAGGAAATCAATAAATATAGTTAGCGGTTATTTTAGGTGGTGAGCTGGTGCCTACAGAGCTCTTGTATCAGGGAGATAGCTATATAAAGGAGTTCGAAGCCGTTATCATTGATATTTCCAACAACTACGTAGTCTTAGATAGAACAGCTTTTCACCCAACAAGTGGGGGAGTCGATAAGGATGTTGGTGTTCTCATACGTGGAGACAGGACATATGACGTTATAGACGTAATTGAGGAGGGAGATATCGTTAAACACGTACTTAACACTACCTCTGGACTGGAGCCAGGAGTAACAGTCCGCGGGGTTATAGACTGGAACAGGCGTTACAGGTTAATGAGGCTCCACACAACAGCACACATACTCTCCGCTGTAATGTACCGAAAATTCGGTGCCCTAATTACCGGAGGTCATGTATACCCGGATTACGCTAGGGACGACTTCAGTCTAGAAGTATTTGAGAGGAATATATTTGAGGAAGCTATTGCGGAGGTAAATAATATAGTTAAGAGAGGGATTGAGGTGAAAGTGTACTGGCTACCCAGGGAGGAGGCCCTTAAAATTCCAGGAATAACGAAGCTAGCTGAGAGGTCCCTACTCCCCTCAACACCTATCATGAGGATAGTTGAGATTCCAGGTATTGATATACAGGCAGATGGAGGTCCTCACGTGAAGAACACAGCTGAGATAGGCCTAGTAAAGCTACTCAAGGTCGAGAATAGAGGTAAGAAAAAGAAGAGGGTGTACTATACCGTCGAGCCGTAGCTGGGAGGGTTAGGTGTCGCAGTTAATGCGAGCATCAATTAATCTTCTAGAGCTAAGTGCTGAGGAGATTAAGCGTCTCGTTAAAGGCGGGGAAATAACCGTAGCTGTCTTCGGTTTAGGGAGTGTGGGGCTAGCTATAGCGACTGTATGGTTAAGAGCTGGTGCTAGGGTCATCGGTGTCGACATAGATAGTAGGAAAGTTAGAGATTTAAATGCTGGTTTAGTACAGCACAGTGAGAAAGTAGTTGTAGAGACCATCAAAGACGCCTTAAGGACCGGTAGGTTCTATGCTACACTATCAGGTGAGGAAGCTACTAAGAAATCTCACTTACTTGATATAATTGTCCCAGTACTTTATGACTCTAACGGCCCAGACTTCACATCACTAGATAGTGTTGTAGCTGTCATCGGTAGAAACATGGTGAGAGGGCAGGCAGTCATATTAGAGACGTCTGTACCACCACTTACAACGGAGTACAGGATTAAACCGGTCCTTGAGGAGCTCTCAGGTCTTAAAGCTGATGAAGATTTCGCACTTATCTATAGTCCTGAGAGGGTCCTCGTTGGGAGAGCTGTAGAAGACATAGAGATCCGCTACCCTAAGATAGTGTCGGGTATAGGTCCGAAATCTCTAGCACTAGCAGAAGCTCTCTACAGCATCATAGCTAGGGCTGGCGTAGTGAGAGCCTCCAGTCCTAGAGTAGCAGAGTTCGCTAAGCTTGCTGAGGGTGTCTATAGAGACGTAAATATAGCACTAGCTAACGAGCTTTCCAGGCTTTCGCTGGTTCTGAATGTGGATTTCATAGAAGTTATTGAGATAGCGAATACTCAACCGTACTCACATCTACATAAACCAGGTGCTGGTGTTGGGGGACACTGCATACCGATTTACCCTAGGTTCCTTAGCTGGTTAGGGTATCTTCACGGTGTGGACTTAAAATTAGTGGAGCTTGCTAGGCGAATCAACGATACACAACCTCTTCAAGTAGTTCGATTACTCTTAAATGAGATCGGGGATGCTGGGAGAAAGAAGATTAGGGTAGCCGTCCTAGGTTTAGCGTACAGGGGTAACGTACCCATATCAACAGGTTCACCAACATATCACATAGTTAGGGAGTTAGTTAGGTTGGGCTATGATGTAATAGTTCATGATCCACTGATAGACGTCGACCCCCTACTAAGTTCCCTGGGTGTTAGACTGGTGAAGAACCTGTCAGAAGCAGTAGAAGGTAGTGACGCTATAATAGTAGCAACAGATCATAGCCACTACAAAGAGGTGACCCCCTGCAGGCTTGCTGAGTTGTCTCGAAAGCCAGACCTCGTGATAATAGATGCGAGAGACATAATAGACGTGTCTGAATGTTGCGGGGTTAGGTACATAGGGATAGGAAGAGGCCGGAGGTGTGCTTAATCGTTGTTAGAGCTATTAGCTTCCTGTGATAGGGGTGTGTAGTGTTTATGAGACAGTTAGAAGAAGCTTTGATTGCGGCATCTACGAGAGCTATTACCTACCTACGCTCCTCATACGTCAGTAAGAAGCCTGTGGGGTATGGCTATAGCGGTGATGAATCCAGAGAATTTGATTTAGTCTCGGAGAGAATAATCTTGAGAACACTTAAGGAGTACCTCAACGACGTAGTTCTCGTCTCAGAGGAAAGTGGTGTCAGCGGTGAGGGTTCTTGGATAGCTATAGTAGATCCAGTTGATGGTAGCGTTAACTTCGAGGCTGGGATACCGATAGCAGCAGTTAGTATTGGCTTAGCTAGAAATTCTCGCGAGGTATCTATCCGAGATATTGAAGCAGCAGTTGTTGCTGAGGTCTTCAGAGACGTGATATATTACTTCGATAAGCAGAGTGGGTTTAGAACCATAGGACTGGATATCAAGAGAAGGTCCCAACCTGGCAGGATATTACTAGGCTACGCTGACAGCGCGAAATCCTTCGAGCCATTAGTAAATATAATGAAGAACTACGGCTCTGACATCCGGTTGAGATCCCTAGGTAGCGCCGCCCTCGACATAATCTATGTAGCTCTCGGAGCTGCGTTAGGTTTCGTAGATGCTAGAGCTAAACTCAGGAATGTCGACATCGCCGCCTCTGTAGCTATAGCAAACCATCTGGGGTCGTATGCTTACCTCTGCAATGGAACTGATCTAACCTCCATGAGAATAGATAAGGTGCACCGCCTAGAATGCGTCGTCGTAGGTTATGATAACAGTGTGGCCAGCTACCTACTCAATATGATGGGCTTTCGACCGTAGTGTAGGCTGGAGCTAAACTATTCAGCTCTAACCCTACTCCACACATATTTTAGTGCTAGCTCCACTTGACGTAATGCTAGAGGACTCGGTCCCACGAGGTCTATTTGAATTATATAACCACCACTCTCCTGTACTTTATAGTCCACTAAGTCCTTTCTCTCCCGTAGCTCCTCTAGGACCTTAAGCAGAAAGTTAGCGACTACCTCATCATCTGACCTAAGCCCACTCCTAAGCACTATTTTAACTAGGTCGTCAGAGATTACCTCACTAGCTATTATCTCATCCTCAACATACAATACCTTCACCTTTTCCTTCTCCTGCGATGAGGTTCTAACCTCGTTGGTCCCGACAGACACACTTATCTGCTTAGACTTTGAGTACTCGGCCATGAGTTCTCTCAGTATTTCCAGCTCTTCATTAAGTTCTCTTATCTTCTTCTCAAGCTCCTTTATCCTGTTCTCTAGGTACTTCACTACCCTATCCTGACTCAACAATCCCCACCCTGCTTAACATACTTCATTAAACCCTTACCGCTTACAGTATCGTCTAGTAGCTTCCTCAGTAGGTTAAAATCTTCGTACAGTACGTTATAGAGTTGAGGATTGTATAAGGCTGCCGCAGGATGGTATGTAGCTATGACAGCTCTAGGAGAGCCTAACACAACTAGTTTATATACTTTCCCTCGCATTCTCGAGATTCCGAGCCATCTAACTCCTCCTTTGAGCTCGAAGAGGTAGTACCCTGCGTAGTTTCCGAGGGACATGATTAGCTGAGGGTTCACTAAGGAGATTATTCTGTCTGTAAAATACGAGCACGCCTCGATTTCTTCAGGCTTAGGCTCCCTGTTGTTAGGTGGACGACACTTTACTACGTTAGTTATGAAGACATTCTCCCTTCTCAAACCTATCTCTTCTATGAGCTTTGTAAGCAACTTACCTGCGGCACCTACGAATGGTCTGCCCTCCTCGTCTTCAACTCTCCCTGGAGCCTCACCTAGAAAGAGCACGGACGAATAGAGGTTTCCCTCTCCTGGAACAGGTCTACTTCTCGACTTATATAGAGAGCATTTAGAGCAAGTTGATATCTCAGCTTTCAGTCCCTCCCACTCCTGTTCCTTACTCATTGAAGCTACTACCCTCTGCAGAGTACTACCCAGAGGATTTGGTTTGCTACTCTAAAAGTTCTAGTCCGTAATTGTTAGCTACCGACCTAGCTATTTGCTTAATATATGACGGAGTCTTACCTTCTAGAACTATTCTCTTCGTAGTTACGGCAGACCTCATTACTGCTTGCCTTAGAATATATTCGAAGCGCTCAGGTGCGTCGCGAAACTCCTTAACTACATGCCTGGAGAGTATGTGGCCGTAACATTCCCCGGCTGTAAACACTCTCTCAGTAAACTGATGAGCGTAGTGACCTCCCCCTATACCAACTGAGGAAATACACTCAGGTGGGTTCTCTGAGAGAGCTATGTACACAGCCTTAGCTACTATTTCCTGGTATGGTTTATGTGACCATTCTGCTGGGGAGGAACCTATCTCAGCGAAGGTTATCGGCTTATTGAGTTCTGTAGGTCCGTGATGAGTAACCTCGTAGGTTATTTCGATGCCTGACGTAATGTACTGTCTTGAAATTTCGGTTAGGGCTCGAAGTATCGACAGAGCTATCGGTGGGTTAGCTACGGCTAGCCTCATTGCTTTCCCTCCATACTCAGCTTTAGTTGTTGGATTCCCGGTGTGATGGACTGTAAGAGAACTTATTCCGGAGGCAGCACTATGCCTAGAAACTACAATAAAGTAGTTAGCGTCTTCGAAATATTTGTCGAGGAAATCAAAGTAGAGAACGTCTTCTTCGAACCCAGCTACAGCAACTTCCTTACCTACGACCCTAGCTAAGCAGATATTAACACCACGATCTACGTGTTCCTCGCATTTTAGAAGCTTAGAAAGCTCTAACGATATCCCGCTCCCAGCAGGATCTTGCTTACTGTAGGCAACTACGACCTCCGGCAGTGCCTGCACCGTTCATAGATAACTGTAACTAACCAATTTATGTTTTCCCTGCCAACTACTTGGTTAGGTATGTCCGCCGTAATGATAGCTAAGTGCGGTGAAAGAGTGATAGCTTCAATCTATGTGAGGACCTGCGTCAGCGAGGTAGTACTGGAGTTACTTAACCGTTTCTGCCGGGTAGAGCTACATGAGTTACCAGCTGAGTGTGTGTTCAGCGGGGTTAAGGTAGTGGGGGGTGTTCACCATTACGTACCTAAGGGCTGTACTTACGTGGAGGTGTCTCAAGGATTCTACGTACTTCAGCCCGGTTTCATAGATTGTCAGTGCTTCTACTGTAATGGTGATATTTCATGTCGTTTTTCTCTACAAAAAAGCATCTGCACTTCAAGGGGGCGTGAAAAGATAGGAAACCATGTGGCTCTTGAGGACATAAAGAAACTAGTAGGAAGACTAGCATCATTACCGGGAAACCTTCTATGGTGTGTCGACCGAGAAGGTAAGCTTCACACATATGAGCTGTAGAGCTCTCGGTGTTATTATTATCGACTCCTTAAGGGGATAGCTCTCCAGGACGCTCTCCTTGACTAAGAACTTACCTTAGGCTTATAACTGGAGTTGAGAATTTAAATTCGACATGCTGATAGAATACGAAATTAAGGTGTCAAGTTCATGGTAAAGTACATGGTGAGAGCTAGAGTCGAAGTAGATGGTGTAGTGGATAAGCACGATATAGTGGGGGCTATCTTTGGCCAGACTGAGGGGCTCTTTGGATCTGAGCTAGACCTCAGGGACCTGCAGGATAAGGGTAGGATAGGGCGTATTTCAGTTGAAGTAAAACAGCAGGGATCTAAGACTGTTGGTGAGATACTCCTACCTTCTAACCTAGACCGTGTTGAGACAGCACTGATAGCTGCCATGCTTGAGTTTGTTGATAAGGTGGGTCCCTTTAATGCTAGGGTCAAGGTCGTCGATATAGTTGATGTAAGGAGAGAGAAGATAAAGAAGATAGTTGAACGTGCTAAAGAGATAATGCAGACCTTTATTAAAGAGAAGGAGATAGACATCAAGGAAGTGCTACAGGAAATAGAATCATCTGTGAGGACAGCTGAGATAACTGCCTACGGCCCTGAAAGGCTTCCTGCCGGGCCTGATATCGATACGTCAGATACCGTCATTATAGTGGAGGGTAGAGCAGATGTTCTGAATCTTCTTAGGTACGGATACAGAAACGTCATAGCTCTTGAAGGTGCTAAAGGTGAGATACCTGAAACAATAATAAAGCTCTCAAAATCTAAGAAGACCATAGCATTTCTTGACGGTGATAGAGCTGGAGACATGATCCTTAAGGAGTTGATACGAGTAGCTAAAATAGACTACGTTGCTAGGGCACCCCCAGGACGTGAGGTAGAGGAGCTGACCGGGAAGGAGATCGCTAAGGCACTAAAGAATGCTGTTCCCCTAGAAACATATCTACAGCAGATACCTAAGGAAGCCGAAGAGAAGGTAGAGGAAGTAAGACCACAGCCAGCTACCCCAGTTCCGGAGGCTGAGGCAGTAAGTGAGTTCGTCATCCCAGAACATGCTGTAAAAAACATAGAGTCTTTGAGGGGTAGCTTAGAGAGTATAATATACGATAAGGAGTGGAAAGAGATTCTGAGAATTCCGGTTAAGGACTTAGTAGATAAGTTAGTTAGTGACGAGATAAAGGATGCTCACGCTATTCTCATGGACGGGGTCATAACTCAGAGACTTGTAGATATAGCATCAGCTAAGGGAGTAAACATTCTAGTAGGGTCTAGATTAGGAGCTCTCAGTAAGAAACCTACAAACCTTGTAATAATGACGTTCGATGACGTTAAGTCCTAACTATTCCTCTATGCAGATAATTTTAGATCGAATCTGGTGAAGTTGCGATATAATACCTACTCTACGAAGACGTCTTTTTTAGTGGTCTTTCTCAGTAGCCTGCCCTGAGAGAGTAGCTTAAGCTCTTCTTTCTCTAGCTCGTTAAAGAAGTCTTCACCATCCTTAAACTTGACAGTGAAAGCACAGTTTCCGTTTGGTAGTAGAGCTTTCCTATCACAGAACGCGAACTGACATCGGTATCCTATACATTGATCTCCCGTTAACCTGCACATAGCTACTTTCTGAGTGAAGCCTTTAACCACTTTTGTCGAGTAGACTAGTGCTGCCTTAACACATTTAAAGAGAGGGCAGAGGTTGTTGCATGAATTACCTATAGGCTTAGGCTCAGGCTCGGTGTACTCCCTTCCTCTAAACTCCCTTCTTGGATGGAACTCATGTCTATCAGGTCCCTTCGACACTGAGGTACTACCCATATTATTTAAATTAACTACCTATTAAATTTTCGGGATCTAACTCATGATACCTCACAGGGAATCTACAAAAAGCTAAAGATTTAGTGATTAACTATATTTATGTTTCCTAACTACAGTAGTTCACGCTATTGATAGCCTAAGTAACATCAGGAACTACAATTACTTTGATCTTCTCCGTCTTAAATGGTGACACCTTCATTCGGAGGCGTACTCTCTATTGAGATGCGGTTAGAGACTCACCCATCTTCGGACGCAGTGAACATATATAAACCGATGAGGGTGAGCATCTAGGGATAAACAGTAGAGACTAAGCAGACTAATACTATACTGTTATTAATTCTCCTACCTGTGGCGTGGCTAAGTATATCTTCCGCATCGGTTCTAGTATTACTTTCAAAGTCGAGCGCACTGATATGTGCTTTCTGGAGACTTGTTTTTGCGACCTTGATAATTGGCACATACATCCTAATCACCAGTAGGACTACGAAGCCTACACCCAACATGTTTCAAAAACTTCACTTCTCTATAGTCTCAGGTTTTTTCCTAGCTATTCACTTCTTGACGTGGATGGAGTCACTATTTTATATCCCGGTATCATTATCCACAACCATTATTGTCATGTATCCACTATTATCGATGTTATACGAAGTCATACTAGGACTTTCTAGACCTACAAAGAAAGAGATAGTAGGAGCTTTCATAGCGTTTTCTGGAGTGATTATTGCGGTCCGACCATACCTAGTAGAAAGAGCTTTCTACGGTTCCCTACTTGCTCTACTAGGAGCTCTTACTGGAGCAGCTTACTTTACTTTAGGTAGGATAATGAGGAAGAACGGTGTTAGCTTGGCTAGCTATACCGTAGTGTGCTATGGAACCTCATCAGTTGTACTCCTAACGTATTCACTCATAAGCAGACAGCAAATACTACCAGCCGAACAGAGCTCGTGGATTTACCTGATACTTTTAGGTCTTGTACCAATGCTTGGTGGCCACACAGTCATCAATTACTTAATGAAGTACATGAAATCGTATGTAGCGACAATCATAGGGTTTGCCGAGGCTCCTGGTGCCACCATACTAGCATCATTAATACTGTCACAGAAGATTGAAGTAAATGTTGTTGTTGGTATGGCGATAGCCTTTAGTGGAGCTCTCTATACTGTGAAAGAATTTTCTGAGAGCTAGTTAGTTAGGGAATATGGGTTCGGGCCTATATGTTCTCTATAAGCACTCTTCCCCATCACTCCACCATATACCTCACCCCCTTCAGGGACGATCAACACTTTCACATACTTGTTGTTGCTGACTAGCTCCCCAGGTATTACCCCTTTTACAGGGATGATAAACGTCCTCATTGGATTTACTAAACACATATATACGAAGTTTAAATCATTTCACCCTCATTAAGATTGAGGAAAGTGGTCGAAGATATTCGAACCCTTAGAGGCTCTTAGAGTAACAGGTCGTGGAGGTTCTCTTCTTCGGATGGAAGATTACTATGCTGTGTTATTCTGAGACTGTACTATTTTAAATTTAGGTGTTTCTTGAGAGTAGTAAGGGGCTGATATGAGAGTTACCTTAGTAGCTTGGAACGCACCTGAAGGTGCTGACCTGAGGAGGCTGGTCTTACTAGCTGTGAAGACTTCTCAAGGGAAGCTCGCTTCTAAGGGCTTAGATCACTATCTGAGAAATTACCCCGAAGAAGATGTTCGTAGCTGGTTGATCGAAGCCGTGAAGTTCCCGTCAGTTCTCGAGCACGTAGTGTTCACGTTCCTTATTGAGGGTATTTCTAGGGTCACAAGTCATCAGCTAGTTAGACATAGGATAGCGTCCTATACACAGGAGTCTCAAAGGTATTCTGAGACGAAACCTGAGTACGTAATCCCCGAGACAGTTAGGGTTAAGGGCTTCGAGGAGAGATTTAAAAACTTAGTTGAGGAGCTCTTCAGATTCTATAAAGAGATGGTCGATTCCGGCGTACCTTACGAAGACGCTCGCTATATACTGCCACAGGCAGTGACTACCAGAATCTTAATGACCGTGAATTTGAGGGAGCTTATACATATAGCATGCCTCAGATTATCCGATAAAGCTCAGTGGGAGATAAGAGAACTTGTCAGTAAGATGGTGGAGGAAGCTTCTAGGGTAGTTCCCGAATTACCTAACCTGATTAGATCGGCTTGCCCATCGCTATAGGTTCGACACGGTATTACAGGATTAGCTGAAGTGTTTAATAGCTTCTCAAACTCTATGAGCGGGGAGAGGGTGTGAGTAGTAGGAAGTCCTTGGAGGATTTAGGGATCTCAACAACTATTTTAGCTAAACTCCGTGAGGCCGGCTATAAAACCCTGGAGTCTGTAGCTGTAGCCAACGTTAGTGAGCTAGCTAGCATAGCTGGTATTCCGCTACCCACAGCTCACAGGATAGTTTCTAAAGCGCGTGAGTTGCTTGGTCTAACCTTAAAGACTGCGCTGGATTTGAAAAAGGAGAAGGGTTCTCTACCGAAAATAATTACAGGCTCCAGGAGATTGGACGAGCTTCTAGGCGGGGGAGTGGAGACAGGTACCGTCACCGAGTTCTTTGGAGAGTATGGGACAGGTAAGACCCAGCTCTGCATGCAGCTCTCAGTTAACGTGCAGCTACCTAGAGATAGGGGAGGCCTTAACGCTAAAGCCGTCTACGTAGATTCTGAGGGGACCTTCAGGTGGGAGAGGATTGAGGCTATGGCTAAATCTGTAGGGCTTGATCCCGAGAAAGCCATGGCAAACATATACTGGATTAGAGCTATATCAAGCGATCATCAGATGGCTATAGTTGAGGAGATAATGGATCTCATACCTAAGGAAAACATAGGTTTACTGGTGGTGGACTCCGTTACCGGGCACTTCAGAGCTGAATATCCTGGAAGAGAGAACCTAGCAGTTAGGCAGCAGAAACTGAATAGGCACCTGCACCAGTTAGCAAGGATAGCAGATATCTACGAAATAGCTGTCGTAGTGACGAACCAGGTAATGGCAAGACCTGACGTCTTCTACGGAGATCCTACACAAGCTGTAGGTGGACATGTTCTAGCTCACGCACCGGGAGTTAGAGTTCAACTAAGGAAGTCGCGGGGGAATAGAAGAATAGCTAGAGTAGTTGATGCTCCGCACCTACCGGAGGGTGAGGCTATCTTTGCAATTACAGAGGAAGGTATCAAAGACGTTGAGGAATAATTATGAAGGCATAGTAAGCAAATACTAGAACAACTATTTTATAAGTGAAACCCTCGCTCTTTAAAGTAGAGAAGAAAATTAGGTATATTTGGTGATCGCAATACTTTACGATCTGAACGTCTTCGTAGTGTCTGCAATCATAGCTACATTCATATATGCATCGTACCGTGATTTACTGAGCCGGGAAATACCTGAAGTAACTTGGTTACCAGCATATCTTATTACCGTAGTTAGTGCTGTTATGAAGTTTCTAGGTGGTCACATATTACCTCTCGGAGCTCTCCTATCAATAATGCCTGCTCTGACGTATCTAGTTCTCTTTCTCACTGGGCTTATAGGTGGGGCAGACTTCCTAGCATTACTCCTAGTGTCAATAGCGCACCTCCACGAGCCTTTAGTTCCCCTACTCACGTTCGTAATATCGTCTTTGATCCCCGTACCCCTAGTCCTCCTGAACTTGATAGAAAATACTGTCATAAGCAGGAAGGTTATTGACAGCATAGTGTGCGTACAAGGCTCTAAGAAGTTTCTATACTTCATAGGTAGACCTACTACCGTAATACAATTTCTCAAGAAGAGATACGTATTTCTCCATACTTACCCTATAGAGGGAGGCTATATTTGTAGTAGCTCGATTGATGTCGATATAGACTTCGAGAAGCAGAGGGAGATGATCGAGGAGGCTCTAAGAAGAGGACTAATGAAACCGGAGGACTACGTAATATACTCTCCTGCCTTACCCCACGTAGTTTTCATCGCCCTGTCTTACCCAATAGCTCTCCTGATAACTCTTTACCTCAACCTCTAGCTTTTAAATTCTGGATTTAGCTATTATCTTTCACCTTTGGGTAGCAACACGTCGGCACTCACATAGTTTTCTAAAACAAGCTACGCTGTCTGCTTTTGAGCTACTATTGTTGCTGGTTTCGGTCCCTCAGGTGTAGATATTAGTAGCAACTTCGACTTATAGATCTCAGCCTTCCTAACAGGGTAAATCTTCTTAGCTCTAGTCATTAGGTCTACTGCCATGTCCCCGAAGATCATAGCTTTAACGAAGTCATCGAATGTGTTCTTCTGTGCCCACTCACTCACCGTCTGGAAGATTACCTTCCTGATAGCTCTCTTATGACTAGCATTGCAGTTGTATGCTGTCAGTACGAGGCCGATCACTCTCAGCATATATCCATCGCTGGTCGTCACGTCTATGATCCCGGCTACTTTAGATGACCTTCTCCTAACTATCGACTTAACATAGTCCCTTGAGAGTTCGTGTCCTTTGAACCTGGTGTAAGCGTTTTCGTTGTCGTAGCTATATATCTGGAGATATAGGTGTATGTAGTGTTTGGTGAAGTCCCCGGTGAGATCAAATAGAGTTGTTTCTATAACCCTACCGAGGAGTTTCCACCCTTCATCAGCTGGGATCGAACCGATAGGTACACTACCAAATACTTCAGGAGCTATAACGGTATACCACTTCTTCGTTCTCCACTTACCTCTTGTAGCTGACGACACGCTCCCTCCTTAGCTTTAAGAATGTGCTTAGACTTAAAAGCTTTTAGTCTTCTCTAACCATCAGAAGTTAAAATCCTCTTCACGAGAAAGGACATCTGTATTAGCTCACTTAGAATGGATCTTAAAGTCAGGAGATCCTCCTTCAGACAGCTGGAACACTCCACATCATAGGTGAGACAACCATTCTCAACTAGCCCTCTAAGATCAAATCTTGGTGGCGGGATGTCGTCTGGCTTTAAAGACCTCAATAAAGCTGTGGCGAGTTCTCGGTCATAGCAAAGAGAGATTTTGGTTTTAATTTTTATGATCATAGGGAAACACCGAGGATCTCACTATTGATTTCAGAAAAACTTGACTCGCCTAGCTATTCTACTCCTAACAGTATCTGAGCTTGGATCTACGTATAGTTGCCAGTGACTTATCAAGTCTCTTCCTATGAAAGCTTCATAGAGACGTGATTCTCCCAATATCGAAGCTACATGAAGAACTGATGAGTAAGGAATTTCATAGCCGTTGAACACGACCCTATCAACCACGCACAGGGAGTGTATACGGTACTTACCTAGTCCAGGAATTGTTACCTCAGCCTCTATCTCTGGACTCACATTTTCATAGCATTTTAAATCTCTAGCTACGGCGTCATCTATTATCGACATGTTTAGTAGGTCTGTTACTATAGCCCGGGCGTAGCTGAATCTAGGACCTCTGTAAAGACCTAAAAGTAAGACAACACCCTTCAAATCCTGTGTTCTGAAATTCTTTACTGATATGGTAACCCCCAAAAACTAGTGACACCATATTTTTTACAGTTTTATAGTTGATTATAGGGAGTTGATAGTAGTGTTAATCACCGGTAACCTCAAGAGAGATAAAAGAAGTATGGTGATGGTAATGAAAATCTACGCTAAGTAAGTCCAAACTAGGATGAGGTCTTCGATTGACCTGGTCGTTCTCTCAATGAGGGATGAATCCAGAGTGAAGGGGTAGCTTAAACCCAACTCTTTTAGGGTTAGGAGGAGGTTGGAAGCGTTAAGGAGTCAGCTAATCAGCTAAGCAGACGTCAATAAAAGCAACTTAAATTAAAACTTATTTAGGTTCTCACTACGAGTTCTCAGTGAAGTATTTGATGATGAGTGTGGCGGTCTCAGATGGATGAAGACTTAGGAGCCCCCTGATACTTAATCTAAAGGTGGACTATGGAGAATAATCGTATTTCATAGCTATCTGACCTAGAAAACCTCTTCAGGGCCTCTCAACCTCTCAGCTAGCTTTGCTCTCAGCTTAAGTGCTATTATTACTGCTGCTACAGCTACGATAGATAGAGCTATGACATGGGTAAACCTTCCAATTAGCGTTACTAGAGTTGGGTTAAGTCGTGCTGTTAGGGTGATATCTTTATCTAGGTAAATTACCTCCGTATATTCCTGGTACCCTCCTTTCGTTACACGAATAAGCACTGTTCCAGCCGGTATAGAAAGCCTTACCTCCCCCTTTTCATCTGTGTATAGGGATGCTATACTGGTCCCTATGGCCGGATCGGTAACTTCAACGTAGGCGTTTCCCAACCTTTCATCAAGATCGTTCACAACAGTTAAGGCAATACTGTACATCTTTCTGCTAAGCCTAGCAGTGTAGCTAACATTTGAGAACACCTCTACTGTTGTTGGTTGAGGTGTGGAGTAGATTTTCTCAGCTGCGTCTACGGGCATTATGGTTAGTACATACCTACCGTACGGTACTGTTATGTTGGTGCCTCTGGAGGCTGTAACAGCATCTACTACTGTTATCACAGTCGTATTCAGACTGATTCTAAACCTTCCCTCTAGGTATCCTCTAGCACTTGTGTCTCGCAGTACTAGTATTAGTGTGTAGTTATATCTCTTCAAGCCTAAGCTTAGCTTTACGTTGGAAAAAAGCCCCAGAGACTTCTCTACGGGTTCATAGGATGCAGCATAGCCTTCTACAGGCTCAATCCTGACCACATAGTTTGCTGCCCTTAGGGGTAGTGCTAGCGTGGGGGATCTAGTTACTGAGTACTGAGTACCGTTAATTAGAATTCTTAGAGGGACTACAGGCCTCTCTGAGTATTTATCTTCCAGGGAAATCTCCAAGAGGTAAACCTTACGAAGAATTAGTACCGATAATGTCTTATCTTGATCGAGAAGTAGTTCAGCTATAGATGAGGTATATACCTTCTCATGCTCCTCTACCGGCATTACCTCCACTATGTAATAAGCGTAGGGTAACCTCAGAGTTGCTGGTAGAAGACCTTTATAAGCTTCACTACCATTGATACGTACAGATGCTAGAATAGATATATCTCGCCGGGTGACCTCATCTAACGCTCTGATATTAGCCTCGTAGATGGCTCTATTTAGAGTAACCTCTAATGCCATACTTTTGTTTACTATAACCCTACTCGAATACCTAGTGAAGACCTTGGCAAGTTCCTGAATAGGTACTACCGTAATATTAACCCAACCAGCTTTAACGGTAATATCGAGCCTCGAATCCTGAGAGGGTGTGTAGGCAATGCCATTAATGTATACAACAAGCTTAGGTTCTACGACTCTCCTGGTCATGCCGTCAATGAAGACTATAGTCATATTATACTGCGATCTAGTGAGAGGAACCTGAAGCAGGGTATCGTTCTCTAAGGTTATCTGCGTACAGAAGTTTCTGTAGTATCTATCTATGGATGTGACGCAGATTTCATGGGCGCCATAGAGTAATCTGAGCTTAAGACCTTCACGATCCTTATATTCATATGTTTTACCATCTATATCTACTACTAATCTACCAAGCAACGGCTCACCATACTCGTCTCTAAGTATCAAACCGAAATTGAAGTCCCTATATTCAATCCGTATCGATAACTTGATATCCTCACATCCTTCTTCGCAATACGGTACTGTCACCGAGGTAACGTATCTAAGCATATAATCTTTGGATGGGATCACGTCAATAGAGTAATTGAGACCTGGGATTATGTTTGTGAAGGTGATGTTGTTCCCTATGTAGGTTTTGGTTATTTTCTTCTTCATATTGCCAATATTGTATCGTAGAATTACCTTTGAGCCGTTGATCTGTTCATGAGGTGCTGGCGGGACTAACCTTATTGTTATTGATGGTGCTAAGTAGTTAGCTAGGTTTATTGGTATGGGCTTAGCCATCGTTGGACCTAAGTTAAAGATAGCGTACACAGAGCTACTCGTTGCTAGTGCTACTAACTCAGCTGTAGGTAGAGAATACGCTGACACCAAGTTTTCAACAGCGAACTCAGCCTCGAAACCCACTCGAAGTAGCGGTAGCTGGAAGGGTGCTAGTGAAACTACCTGTATCCCGCCAGTGGAGAAGGTGAAGTACGACATGGTTGTAAATGGTTGGATTCTAACTAAGGATCCTAGAGTTACTAAAGCCTGAGCAAACTTGTAGGAGTTCTTAAGCCCGTCAAACCTATAGTGTTTTATTCTACCGTCAGATAAACCTATAACTACATCGCTCTTAGAATACGTTATCACATCTACTATGGATACTTTCGCGGCTCCCACATACTCAAAACCGACACTGTGGTCAGGATTAAGTCTGTACGTGTAATCCAGGTTATAGAGCTCTAAGAACGTCAGGTTAGTTAAAGTAATGAGGTAGCCTCCCCCGTAGTCTATGAAATGCGGTGTGCTTACAGTTGGGTAGAGACTCTTCCCGAATGATCCCACTACTCTACAGCTAGGTGGGGCGTTGCTCAAGTCCAGGAAGTCTATGTAATACCTAACGAAGAAGGGAGGACCATAGACATCTTCAGCTGGATCCGTGGAGGCTCTCTCAGGGATTATGGCCTCTACCTTAAGTGATTTGACTATAGCTGATGTGTTAACGTTCATCAAGATGAGGTACTTCTGGTAGATACCGACAACAGATATGTTAGCGAGATAACCTCTAGGTACGGGGATGAGTGCTACTCCATTACTACCAGCATTCCACCCATAGATTCTCCTAGCTCTAGTTACCGGATCTAGCAGGCTTATCTCGATTAGGGCATCACCCACGGGCTCTTTATGTGTAGCATTGACTAAACGAGACACTGATAGATTTACGATTATGCTTTCTATGTAGGGAGCCCAGAAAAGGGCTACACTGTCAGCTCTATAGTAATAACCATTAGCTGTGTAGACCTTAGCTGGGACAGCAACCTGAGGGTATATTCGGCTTGTTATGTACTTATCGCAGGTATATGTGGTTGATGTTCTGTGCGGAGATATTGTAAGAGCTCCTAACTGGGCTTCATCAAAAACATATACATAGCAGTTTACGCACAGCCCCAGGGGCTGGCCTTCACTTACGGTAGCGATGAGCTTGTAGCTCCCAGCTGCCCTAGCAACGAAGAGACTGATGACCCTGAAGTCAGCGCCCTGGATTAGGTGAAGTAGCTGGTAGAGTCGACCACCATCGATTTTGAAGAGATATATCTCCCCCCTATCACTACCAACTGCCAGCCTAGTCGGTGGGAATCCGTCGGTTGTAAATACTGTTATCTTCCCTGAAAGTGGGTATGTTTGTACTATTTTCGCTCCACTAACAGGGTCACTTAAATCTACAACAACAACAGCTGAGTGTTGTTTGTAGTTGACTGCTAGAGCTATATGGGTAGAATTTAAAGTTAAAACATCAACTATAGTGAAATTAAAATCGTATTTGAAGATTATTGGGTGGGGAAAACCGTAGATCTGAGCAGAACTCACAGAGGGTATTGTCAGTAGGAGCTGCGACATCAGTGTTAATACCACTAGGAGTGCTATACGCATACCATACTCCAAGATAGTTTGGATCTCCTCAAATAATAATATATTTGAGATTTGAGAATTAAAACTTGTATGGGGTGAAGTTGAGGTCTTCCAGAAACCTGGCTAGTATTTTAGCCAGTATATTTAGGAGAAAGTCTGAGAAGAAACATAGAGAGAGTGAGGGTTCGATAGAATCAATAGATGAGATTACAGAAACGGAATCAGCTCTTATTAAGCCAGCTATAAGCCCTGAAAAACTTAAACTAACGGTTGTTAGAGGAGATACTAAGCTACTTGAAACATACCCACTCTACGAGCCTTGGGCCTACGCATACATAGCTGAGGATAGAGCTACGGGCATAATAAACTACATAGTCTATGAGGTAGGGCTTACACCTCAGGAAGAGGAAATATACAGGAATATAGTTGACTATATAATGTGGGAGCTGGAACCCCCGAAGGTTCCCATAGAGGATGTTAGGGAGTACATATCCAGGTTTGCTAAGAGAGCTATAAGACTCTTCCAGATAAGACTTGGGAGAACACCCGGTCTTTCTTGGAGTAAAATAGGTTACTACATTGAGAGAAATATCGTTGGATACGGTCCTATAGATCCATTAATGAGGGATCCTAACATCGAGGATATTTCGTGTGTAGGTCCTGGAATCCCGGTCTATGTCTGGCACAGAAAGTACGAGTATATACCGACCACGGTAGTTTTTAAGACGTCACAAGAGCTGGACGAGTTCGTGGTTAAGCTGGCCCATCTAGCCGGTAAGCATATCTCAGTAGCATATCCAATACTTGACGCTATCCTACCTGGAGGCCATAGGATAGCAGCAACTTTTCAGAAAGAAATCAGTACTAAGGGTTCGACATTCACTATAAGAAAGTTCAGGGAGGACCCCATCACGATAGTTGATTTAATAAATTACGGAACTATATCGCCGGAGATAGCTGCGTACTTCTGGCTAGCGATGGACTATAAGATGACTACTCTAATCCTGGGAGTTACCGGTGCTGGGAAGACAAGTACCCTAAACGCTTTAGCTAACTTGTTGAGACCGACCTACAAGATCGTTACGATAGAGGACACGCCTGAGCTTAGGCTACCTCAAGAGAACTGGGTACAGCTCACAGCGAGACCTACTTACCTGTTTTCAGGTGCTAGTGAAATAAAGCTGTTTGACTTAGTTAAGGTGTCCTTGAGGTATAGACCTGACGTTATAGTCGTTGGTGAGGTCAGAGGTGAGGAAGCTTACGTCTTATTCCAAGCCATAGCAACAGGTCATAGCGGTCTATGCTTACCGGGTGACCAGCTCGTACCAGCGATAATTGACGGCCGTCTCGACCTCTATGAGATGGAGGACATAGTTAGGGGAGTCATATTAAACAGGTATAGAGATGTGAGAGTTCTAGCATACGTAGATGGAAGACCGGAATGGGTGAACATATCGAGGGTAGTAATCAAGAACGGTAGTAACCGTTTCATCAGAATATATGTCGCTGATGGTGTGGTTCACGAAGTGCATGAGGAACATCCAATAGTTGTTTATGTGGATGGTGAGCTGAAAACTAAGAAGGCGAAGGAGCTTAAGGAGGGTGACTCTCTTGTTTCGATAGCTGAGGTATCTCCACCATCAAGTAGGAAGCTTATTACAGCGATAAACGTGCTAGATATGCTCAAGGAGCATCGAGAGAACCTATATGTTAGATTACCACCATTGAAAAACCATATATCGTTAACCTCGGCTCAGCTAGCCTCATTACTTGGTGTAAGCATATCATCTACTAAGAAGTGGATATACGGGAAATCCAGTATACCGGTAAAGCACGTTGAGAGGCTTATAGAGCAGAAGCTTATTCAAGAAGAGGCTCTTCACGAGGCTTTCATAAAATATGGGAGGTATGAAAGAGACGGTGTTAGGGTAGCTATACCTCTTAACTTTGACTTAGGCTATGTATTGGGTTCCTTCTTAGCAGGTGGCAGTATTAGAGTAGACAATCATGGTGTTCCTAGTGATGTTCTATTCTACGTAGGTAAGAACTCAGAGCTTGTGAGGAAGCTGACAGAGAAGCTGTCAACCATAGTTTCGCCAAGGTTGGTTAAGGTGAGGGTAAGTAGGGGTAGATACATCGTCGATGTTAGGTCGAAGATCTTCGCATTACTCATGTCAAGCCTCCTTAACTGGAGAGCATCAGATCACCATCTCTCTGTACCATTAAACCTAGCGTTACAGTCTCCCGAGGAGTTCAGGAGAGGTATTGTGGTAGGGTTCTGGCACGTAAAGGGGTGGATAGGTAATGGCGAGAATAGGCAGTTTAAGGTTCAGGTTAGCATAGTAGACAGGAAGCTAGCAGAGTCGTTATCGTGCTTGTTAAGATCTCTAGGTGTTCTGGCTACCGTTACCTTACGTGTTAATGGAGGGGGTCATGGTAAGAAGGAGTTAGCTAGGTACGTCATTAAAATTACCGGTTGTCTTGATAAGCGGAAGTTTACTGAGATATTTGATGGTCAGGTACCTGTAGCAACAGATAGAATGGTTAGGTCTGCTAATGGACTGGTAATCCATAAGGTGAGGAAAGTTGAGGTAGTTGTGAAGGACAGTTTACTCTACGATATTGAGGTACCGGGTAGCCACATATACGCTATCTCAGGAGGGTTTATAGTGACCCATAACACGACACTACATGCTGAAGATATAAATGCCGCGGTCAAGAGACTTACTTCAGAGCCTATGAAGATACCTGAGTCATATATACCGCTAGTAAACATGGCGTTAGTCATAAAGAGGGTTACGAAACTAGATGAGTTAGGGAGGCCCAGACCCGTTAGAAGGATAACCAACGTCTGGGAGATCGAGGACTACGGTAAATACAGGGAAATAGCTACGTGGGATCCTGCGAGGGATAGGTTCAGAGCGAACTTGAGGGAGTCCCTAATAGTAGAACGAATAGCTGAAATGAGAGGTCTTAGCGTTGATGAGATAGTAAGTGATATAATAAAGAGAAGAGCTATCTTGGAGTACTTGACTGCTACGGGTAAGAGATCTTATAGAGAGATAGCTACATACGTTTACAACTATTATTACAAGCCTAGCGAGGTGCTTAAGGAAATTGGCTTCAAAGAGGCCTAGACCTAGCTACACCCTTTCAGAGACTTACACTGCGCTAGCCTTAATAATGTTTGAGGGTCTAGCAAGGCGGTTAGCTAACGTCTTCCAATTTGAAGATGTGTTCAGGCGGGGAGCTCTAACATCGCACCCGGTTGTATACTCAGCTAAAATACTGTTAAACACTTTAATATCGGTTGTTGTCGTTAGTCTCCCACTAGTGATAGCTGCTATGACTGTAGCCATACCATTTACTTACAAGGTAGTGCTGGCTTTAACAGGAATTATAGTCCCTATTATTGTTCTAGCTATAGGGTTTGCCTATCCCTACATAAAGGTTTCAGCAAGAAACTCCGCAACTTTGAATGAGTTTCCTTTCTTCCTTGTTTACGCTGCTACTATGGCTAGGGGAGGGCTAAGTTTAGAAACATTGATGGATAGAATATCGAAACTTAAGTTATTCGTAGGAATGAGGGCTGAGGCCCAGCGAGTCTTAGCTAGGATAAAGTTCTTCGGTGAGGATCCTGTAACAGCCCTAGATAAAATAGCCATGGACCACCCCAACAGCAGATTTAGAGATGTAATACTTGGTTACACCACCACGTTGAAGACCGGTGGAGACGTTCTTCACTACCTTCAGATAAGAACTGAGGAGGTTCTTAGCAACCGAATTAACGACATAAAGGCCTTAACCAGAAGACTAGCTTCGTACTTAGAAGCCTATATAGTCTTCGGCGTCATAGTCTCATTAACCGTATTCGTATTGTTTGCCTCGATGGGTGCTGTTGGTTTAGCTGCTTCGGGTTCGTCTGCTATTATTCCGGTGAGCTTCGCATCAGACAATACTTTCGTTATGTTATATAACTTCTTAGTAGTTCCACTCATAGGTATCCTTGTCCTGGTTGCCATAAACTCTGCTCTACCTAAGACTCCTATTACCGTAAGAGAGCCGTTAATTTTACTATCACTAACTTTACCTATAGGAGCAATAGTTGGAATAGCGGTAGCACTAACGGTATCGCCTAAGTTACTTACCGGGATCTCAACCGGGAGGGATCTACTGGCTCTTCTACTAGGGCTAGCATCGCTCACAATAGTTGCTTTCACTCCACCAGCAATCGACTACTACAGAATTTCTAGGAAATTAAAGGGTTTAGTAAGGAATACCGCATCGTTTCTAAGGGATCTTAGCGAGATTAGGAAGACCGGACTAAGCCCGGAGAGATGTATAATTAATCTCTCTTCAAGACCTTACGGTACTCTAACACCTGTAGTTAAGAAGATTGCGGCAGCTCTCTACTCAGGGCTCCCTGTGGAGACTGCTGTAGGAAGAGCTTTGAGGGGCCTTAAAGAATGGTTCACACTCATGACATTCAGGTTCTTAGTTGACTCAATCGCTGTAGGAGGAGGATCTCCTGAGATAATTGATGCCCTGGCTAGATTTACTACCGTACTTGCTGAGTCGGAGATAGAACTCAGAAGAGGATTGAGAACATATGTGGCCTTACCCTACTTCGGGGCAATCATGCTTGCTTCAGCCCCGATACTGATACTGTGGATGCTAACTTCGTTCGCAGGCACGGTCGAACCTAGCAGGCTGATTCCCATGATAACTTCCCTCTCTATAGGCTCGTACATAAACTCAGCCATCATGGGAATAATAGCCGGGATCACTTCAGAGCAAAGCATCTCTGCGGGCTTTAAGCATATAATCGCAATGACCTTAATCACTATAGCAGCATCCGCAGTAACACTCTTCTATATTGGGTTGATATAGAATGACTCACATAAGAACGCTTAGACGTGGAATATATCCACTCATAGTTAAGGTAGTCCTTGTAGTGATAACCCTAATTACAGCCTTAATTTTAGTAAGCTACATTTTCAGCTTAGTGACAACAACTAAAGAACAGTTCGAGATCAAGCCCCTCCTATATATTACCTATACAGGGCTGAGCCCAGAACCAGTACTCACCCTCTATGTACTTAATGCTGGAGCACGCTCGGAGACTCTATTAAGGGTTGAGATAATAACAGGAAGCGGGATCTACAGATGTGACTTGAATTACGATATTAATGCTGGATTCAAAGGTTATCTACTAATAGCAAGATCGCGAAGCTCTGAGTCAGGAACTTACGTCCGCTGTGATTGGGAGATAGATGGGAATCCAGTGATAGTTGATGGAGACTTCTACACAATAAAGCTTTATACTGCAAAGCATGGAACCTTAACACTCATTACCGTAGCCCAGAAATCTGCTTAGAGTATTAGTTGGCCTTAAGTGTGTTATTCATCGAATTACTTTACCTTGGGTTACGGTATTTAAGTTTTGAAGAATTGAGAATATAGCGGTGTGTTAATGGGAGCTCAGAGTGTGTTAGCAGAGCTTTTGTGGGCTGAGAAGTATAGGCCTAGATCTCTACAAGAGATGGTTAATCAGGAAGATGTAGTGAGGAGGCTTCAGGTATTCGTTAAGGAGAAGAACATGCCCCACCTCCTCTTTGCCGGCCCCCCAGGTACAGGTAAGACTACAGCTGCACATGCTTTAGCTCACGACCTCTACGGGGAGGACTACAGGATGTATATGCTCGAGCTAAACGCCTCGGACGAGCGTGGAATCGACGTTATAAGGACTAAGGTCAAGGAATTTGCTAGGAGTAAGCTACCTGTCGGTGTACCTTTTAAGATAGTTCTCCTAGATGAAGCAGACAACATGACCGCTGATGCTCAGCAGGCTCTCAGGAGACTTATGGAGATGTACGTCGACGTTACGAGATTCATACTGATAGCTAACTATCCAAGCAAGATAATAGAGCCTATACAGTCCAGATGTGCTGTGTTCAGATTCACAACTCTTAAAAAAGAGGATGTCGTGTCTAGGCTTAAGTGGATATGCAGCCGTGAGAAGGTGTCCTGTGATGATAAGGGTTTGGAGGCTATTTTCGACGTATCGGGTGGGGATATGAGAAGAGCTATCAACATACTACAAGCAGCTGCGGCCCTTGGAGAAGTTAATACATCAAATGTCTATAAGGTTGTCGGACTAGCAACACCGACCGAGATTAGGGCTCTACTTAAGACTGCGTTGTTCGAGGGAGACTTCACTAAGGCTAGGGACATATTGAGGAAGTTAATGATTACTTACGGTTTATCGGGAGTCGACGTAGTTAAACAGCTCCACAGGGAGATATTCAGCTCCGAGTTTACGGTACCGGAAGAGGTGAGGGTTGAGATAGCTGATTACCTAGGTGAGATACAGTTCAGGCTCGTAGAGGGGGCTGATGACGAGATACAACTAAGTGCCTTGCTAGCTAAGCTAGTCCTCCTAGGTAGGAACCTGAGACAGACCACAACCCAGCCATCCAAGCCTTCAAAGCGGTGAAGAGATGTCAGTTGAGAGAAAGCTTCCCTGGGTGGTCAAATATAGGCCGAGGAAAATCGATGACGTAGTGAATCAAGAGGAAGCAAAGAAGCTTTTCATGGCATGGATAGATTCTTGGCTCCGCGGTAGGCCAGAGAAGAAGGCAGCTCTCATCTACGGCCCTCCCGGCTCAGGTAAGACATCACTAGTGGAGGCAGTAGCCCTGGAGAAGGGGTTAGAGCTAGTGGAGATGAATGCTAGTGACTATAGAAGATCGACAGACATAGAGAGAATAGCTAAAACCACTTCTCGCGTCGGGAGCCTCCTCAACGTAAAAAAGAAGATCATCCTCCTAGATGAGGTTGACGGGATCTCCGCAACAGCAGATAAAGGAGCTCTTGACTCCATATTAGATCTAATCGAGAAGACACAGCATCCAGTAGTGCTAGTAGCTAACGATCCCTGGGACCCTAAGCTCAGAGATCTACGAGAAGTCTGCCTCATGATAGAGTTCAAGAGGCTGACGAAAACAGAGGTAAAGAAGGTTCTTCGAGATATATGTGCTAAAGAGAAGCTTACGTGTGAGGAGGAAGCCGTCGACTTCATTGCTGAGAGAGCTGAAGGAGATCTCAGATCCGCCATAAACGACCTTGAAGCTGTGGGTGAAGGCTTCGGTAAAGTGACGTCAGCACTAGCTAAATCACTTCTCAGAGCTCGGGATCGGGAACTCAACGCGTTTGACGTGGTTAGGAGAATTCTTATAGCTAAATATGCTTGGCAAGCTAGGGAAGTCTCTAACCAGACGGATCTAGCACCGGATGAACTGATTCTCTGGATACATGAGAATATCCCCAACCAAGCGCAAGATCCTGAAGATCTTTGGAGAGCTTACGAGTCTCTATCGAAAGCGGACATATATCTCTCCAGGATAATAAAGACCGGAAGCTGGGATCTCCTAGTCTACGCAGCTGATATGATGACCGCAGGTGTAGCACTGTCTATAAGAAACCCCCAGTACAAGTTCAAATGGGTTAAATACTCTTTCCCTGAGAGAATTAAACTTCTATCTAAAACTAGGGAAGTAAGGCAAATCAGGGAAGATCTAGCCAAGCTATTAGTATCCCACCTTAAGTGCTCAACATCCTTAATTAAATACGATGTTATACCGTTCCTAAAAATAATTTTTGATAATAACCCGGAGTACGCTGCTAGATTAGCTCTCGGTCTTAACCTCAGTGATTCAATGATAAAGTATCTCTCCGATAAGAACGGTGATAAGATAGTGGCTCTAGTAGAGAAACTGAGACAGGAATCAAGAAAACCTGTACCAGTGCAGAGAGGGGGTCCGCAAGAAGAGAAGCAACAGAAGAAAACTACTGGCGAGGAAAAGAAGAGGAATGAAAAAAGCTCTAAGGGTTTAGAAGGCTTCTTTAAGAAGTGAATATGTCCCTTATTATCCTAGCAACAGGATTAGCGTAGTTTAATCTATATGCTTTAATTCTCCCTAGGCAGACTTCATGTACTATGCCTTGCTCAACTAGATAGTCAAGGTTCTCCTTTACTATCTTATGATTCAGTCTCGTGAGTTTAACTATAGCCGTTATGTTTAAAGACTCCCTATCTACAAGGAGCTTCAGTATCTTAACCCTAACCTTACTGGAGATAACTTCAGCTACTAAATCACCTATACTACTCACCGATTTCTCGCCTCATGGCTATAGTTCTCTCTATAACTTTCAACAAGCTATCTATAGGTGCGGCACCAAAACTAACATAGCTACTCCTACCTCTCCTACCCTTTAAAGCTTTCTTAACCATCACAATACCGCGATTTGCTAGTTCGGTAACATAATAGTAAATCTGTGTATGTCTCCTAGGTTCTATCCCCAAGTTGAAGCATAACCTCCGATATATCTCTTCGACGTAGCCTATATTTACATAGCTTTCCCCTGTCTCTTTAAGTCCTAGAGCTATGGCTTTAAGCAAGAGGAGTTGGTGTGTGCTTAGGTAGTTGAGGGAATCTAAGACATGTATTAGACCTAGGTCCTCACTAGCCGATACAGCTCTAACGTGATCTACGAGGACCCTCACAACTTTCCCTTCCTCAATCTCCTTCTCAGCTAGTTTCCCGGCGGCATACAGTATGGCTAGAGCTTTCCTGGCATTACCATCCCCACCAGTGTCGTAGCCGATTAGATTAGCTATGTACTCGAAAACATAGTCATCTACGACACCTGGGTAGAAAGCCTCATCAGCTCTATATTTAAGTATGTCGAAGAGTTCCCGCGATTTATATGGGTTGAAGAGTATTGTGTTTCTCATCATGTAGCTACCTGAGATCTCATCTAAGATTCTGAGAACATCGTTTAACTTCATTCTGCTGATGTAGATAAAATTAAGTCGTAGAATATCTGAGTGAAACATGTCGTAGAACCTGATAAGCGCGTACTTATCCTCACCTTTGAAGCTAGTAAGTACGGAATCAAACTCATCTAAAGTCACTATAGCGTAGAGGTCCTCCCTATCCATCTCCTTAAGTAGAGCCTGCGCAAACTCTGAGAGACCTAGCCCCCTATCAGGTATACTCAAACTAAGCTGGTTCTTAACCTCTCTAAGAACTGAGAGAGCAGATCTCGTGCTAGCGCAGTTCACATGAGCATATCTTAGCTTGATACCCTTCTCGCTAGCTAATCTTGTTATGACCTTCCCGAAGGATATAGCTGTAGCTGTTTTACCTGTGCCGAGAGATCCGTAGAGAACTACCCTAGCAGAAGAGGAACCAGGAGAAACCACAACATGCTTGAAGATTTTAACTAGCTGCTTAAACTGTTCCTCCCTATGTGGGAGGTTTTCCGGTACGTACTCAGGGTAGAGCTTCGTCTCATCAAGAAACACTCCAGGCTTCTTTATAACACTTTCAGCTAATTCCTTGAGGTTATACATACTTTCACTTACTACCCGAATACTTACACCTCCCCAACTAATAAAATCGCTTAAAAACTGTTCCACTGTCCGTGTTTAAACCATTTCCTTCGACTAATCCCGACACAGTAATACGCTGGCTAACTCAGCTAGCTACTATCTATCGGTAACCTCTTCATAAAGCCTCTTCTTCTCCTCATATTTATCCCGACTCATTACAGGTCTAGCAGGTACCCCTGCCACCACGGTATAGGGCTCCACGTCCCTGGTGACAACAGCTCCCGCTGCTACCACGGCTCCCCTACCTATCTTAACTCCCGCAATTATCGTTGAGTTTGCTCCGATTACGGCCTCGTCCTCTATTACTGTCTCAACTATTCTCTTACTTGGTGGGTACTTATCGTTAGTTATTACGGCTCTAGGGCCTATAAAGACGTTATTTCCTATGAGGGTCTTTATAGGTATGTAAACACCTGACTGTATATTTGTGTTCTCCCCGATACTCGTATACCCGTCGATAACGACACCGCTCCCTATTTTGCTCCCTTTTCCTATCCTAGTATTTTCTCTAATGAGGACATGGTGTCCTAGCTCAACGTTGTCCCCTAACTCAACACCTTCATAGATAACGTTGTGAGACCTGATTATGGATCTATCCCCTAACCTACTACCTGAACTAACGTTGTCTAGTTCCTCTAGAGATACCTTACTTAAAATACGTACATCCAGTAGCTTTGCTCTGGTAGGGAACCCTACTACAGTGAAGCTAGAAACTATGGTGTGGGAACCTACGTACGTAGGTCCTAAAACTATAGCAGGGTAGACTATGTACGCTGCTGAACACAGGTGAGCTCTTCCGGAGACGTAGTGTTGGGACCCCTCCAACACCTGGAACCACAACTTAGCGTTTTCGTAACTCTATATAAGCCCTGCTGGAGTCTGGGGAGTAGAGCTGGATCTACTGGACTTTGTTAGACAGGTAACAGTGGTTGTTATGAGTGTGGCTTGGTTAGTGTTTCTTGTATCCTGGGCAGTGGGTTGGGCCCTTAGAGGATCTCCAATACCTTTCAGAAACCTAAAGAGGACTGGGCAGAGCCTGATAGAGGACTCTGTAATTGCTGCGTTCTGGCTCGCTCTCGGGACGAGCATATTTGCTCTCATATCATACATAGCGTCATCCATATCTGTACCCATGCCTTCTCCTCCAAATCCATATCCTTAGTAGTGAGCTAGTTATGGAGCTACTTTCCCTAGCATATTCCCTATCGTTACTTACATTTAGCTTAGGCACGGTACTGTACGGTTCTCCGATACCGATCAAGTCAGTGAAGAAGTGGGGAGTGTTAATGATGTATGACGGTATGGCGTCTGCCTTGCTAGTGTCTTTATATAGTCTCCTGGTGAGACTTACCGATTACCTACTCACCGTTTTAGATGCTAGCTGGCCGCAATTCATGCTGTGGCTTACAGGTAGAACAGGTATTTTAGTGACTTTCTATATTAGTCTGCAATCCATGGCTACAGCTCTTAAGCTCTCCGGGACCGACCTACTAGCTGAGCTACTCAAACACGTGGGGAGCTTAGTAGCAACATCTCTTACAGCAATTAAGGTAATATATCTAATAGCCACCGTGGTTTACAGTATAAGAGATAAAATTCTGGCAGTGGGGATACTACTTTATTCTATACCCATGAGGGTGGGAAAAACAGCTGGAGCAGCCATGATAGCTCTATCGTTAGTTTACTACGTAGGTCTTCCCCTAATGCCGGCATTCGCCGCAATCTTCGAATCCCCTTCCGCTGTAGTGCATAGCGACGGCTACGGCTCTATTAAGGGTGTTGTCGTAGATGTAGCTGGTAGACCTATCCCATACCCTGTAGTAAGGCTATACACCACTAATGGTATTGAACCTGCTGTTGTAGTGGTTGGGGATGTAGATGGCGGTTTTTATGTGGGACCTCCACAGGATCTCATAAAGTTGGGAAAGGAGCTTGAGGTAGATATACTATTCATGGGCTACAAACTCTCTCCCGATCCAGCAGTCTTAGTGATCCCCTGGACAGGTACGTTGAGAGTAAGTAACATCATGTACCTAGGGAATGGCCTCTCAATAATTTTCTCCGGGATCTTAGTTATTGAGGGAGTTGAGCACCCATCACCTACAAGTGCTACAATAAAGCTCTCAGTAATAGATTACGTAGCTGATTTAGGATTCCTCAAGGTGAACTCCACTAATGTGAATCAGTTGTTAGTAGACGGTAAGGAGCTGACATGTACGTGGACTTCCTTTAGTTGGAGAGGTATGTTACTTGATGAATGCTTTATCCAGCTAGGTCCAGGAACCCATACAGTGACGGTAGGTCACTACTCCGGTATAGGGTACCCGGAACCCGAAGTTGAAGAAAGACACTATATTGACTACGGTGACGTAATGGACTACCTAAATGCTCTCCAAACCACCGCAGCATCATATCTCTACTCCTATCTACTGCTACCATCCGCTTATCTGGTACTTCTATCAACATCATCGTATATCTTATCTAAATTCCTGGGGGGTGGTCTCAGATTAAGGTTCTTTTAAGGAGGTACTTGCGTCAGCTAATACTATCAGCACTCATGATTGTGGGATTCACTCTTAACTTACCTGAAAGCGATGTCTTGAAGGTATTCCAACTATGCTCGCTAGTTCTAGCATTAGTGTTTTACTGGCTCTTAGAGCTCAGAAGATCTCCCTATATGCTTAGCTAAGGTTCTTAGTAGCTCTTCTAGGCCTATCCTACCTAAAGCACTTACCTTGATTATCTCGGTACCGGGAACAACCTCAGATGCGGCGGTAACTACCTTCTCAAGCCGTTCTGGACTTACCTTATCGATTTTGTTTACCACGACTATGATGTCCACCTTAACGTTCTCTTTAAAGTATCTTAGAAGATTAAGCTGGCTTTCAAGGCCGTAGTAAAAATCTTCTGATGGATCTATAAGATAGAGTATAAGGTTAGCTAAGTTTGTTATGGCTATGAAAGCTTTCCTCTCAATCTCATTCATTCTTTCCGGGGGTCTGTCTAGAATCCCCGGTAAATCGAGGATTTGAAAGCGGCTGAAACCGTAATCTATATGACCCATTACTATCTCCTTAGTAGTGAACGGAAAGGGCGATGATTTGGGCTTAGCTGAGGATATTACTGAGACTAGGGTTGACTTACCTACTTGCGGTAATCCCGCGACAGCAATAACCGGTAGAGAGGGGTCGATACATGGGGTTCTTCTAAGCTCAGCTATAGCTCTATTTACTAGCTCGATATCCTTCGATAGCTTTCTTACTATGGATAGAACTCTCCCAATATATTCTCTATATATTTCCTTAGCTTCAGCAGAGTCAAAACTTGCGGATACTCTGGCTTTATACTCTCTTGAGAGGACACTAACCTTCCTTAACTTCCCAAGGAGTTTCCCCACCACGTCATCGATAGAGTACCCCTCAGGTAGGGCATTAGAAGCTATGTCCTTATAGAAACCTATTTGAAGTATGCCCTTAAAGCCTTTAAGAGGTCCTATAACGTTCCTCGTAAGGTAGCTGAAGACCCTATCTATTCTCGTAGCATATCTAACTAACGCTTTCCTACTAACAGACTTAGATAAAGATATGGACTCTATTCCTACCTTAAGTACATACTCCCTGATTTCCCCGTAGGTAGGTACCTTCCTTAAAGTCTCTTCTGGGCACCTCCACTTTTTCTCCATAAACACTTACCCTCTAACCTTATCTCTTCAATCCTATGTAAAGGTATGTGAGTATCTGAAAGCACTATCCGATCCTTCATAAGGACGGAATCGTAGTCTAACTTTATTGTCTTCGTCCCACATATCGTAGATCTATCAGTAACAACTAGCTCTACATCCTTTATGTTTAAGTGGCCTAGCTTAGACAGCCAAAACAGCTTCTTGAGCACGTCGTACGATTCCAGCCTACTCACTACCCACTCCAACTCATATTATTATGTAACTTATAACTTCAGTAATATCTTCAATATCCTCAGCTTACCTAGTAAGCCCGGACATAAAGAACGGTGGATCCGAACATGGAGATAATGCTAGCAGTAATTAAACCGCTACAGCATAGAGTTTGCGGTGGTAGGGGAAGCATCAGATGAGTGAGAGAGAGTTAGCAGATAAGTATGAGAAGATAGTTGATCTAGCTAAGAGAAGAGGCTTCTTTTGGTCTTCTTACGAGATTTATGGAGGTGTTGCTGGGCTCTACGATTTAGGTCCGCTGGGGGCATTGCTCAAAGCAAATATTGTGAACCTTTGGAGGGAGTACTTCGTTCTAAGGCATCAGGATCTTGTAGTTGAAATTGAGACCCCGATTATAACCCCGGAGATAGTGCTTAAAGCTAGCGGTCACTTAGACCATTTCACTGATCCGATAACTGAGTGTGTTAAGTGTGGGAGGAAGTATAGAGCAGATCACCTGATTGAGGAGTTTGCTAAGATAAAGGTTGAAGGTCTCAGTATCAAGGAACTAAACAACATAATAAAGGAGAAGGGCCTGAGGTGCCCAGTATGTAACGGGGAACTAAGTGATGTAAGAGAATTTAATTTACTGTTTAAAACTACTATAGGTCCTTACTCTTCTGATGTCGGGTACTTAAGGCCTGAAGCTGCTCAAGGTATTTTCGTAGCCTTTAAGAGGGTCCTCGTAGCTGTGAGAGAGAGGTTCCCTATAGGTATAGCCCAGGCTGGGAAAGTAGGTAGGAACGAGATATCTCCGAGGCAAGGTATGGTGAGACTCAGGGAATTCACGATAATGGAGGTAGAGTTCTTCCACGATCCTGAGGGGGAGGAACCTCCTTGGGAAAGATTCTCCGGGAAACTAAGGCTTCTAACAGCTGAGCAGAGAAAGAAAGGCGAGGATAAACCCATAGAGATAGACGTAATTGAGGCCATTAAGGAGGGGATCATAAAGAATAAATGGCTTGGGTATTGGATGTGTGTTGCGAGGGACTTCGTGAAGGAGATAGGTATAGATTACAACGAAATGTTCTTCGAGGAGAAATTACCCCACGAGAGAGCCCACTACTCCGCCCAGACTTTCGACCAGCTTGTTAGGGTAAGTCGCTGGGGGTGGATAGAGGTTTCAGGACACGCCTATAGAACAGACTACGACCTGAGGAAACACATGGAATTCTCTGGACAGGATATGACTGTCTTCAAGTCCTTCAAAGAGCCTAAGCTAGTGGAAGTAGAGAAGATAGTTATCGATAAAGCGCTACTAGGAAAGATCTTAGGCTCAGCCATGACGTCGTTCCAGGAAGCTATAAATAGGTTAGATATAACTGAGGTAAAAAAGATCTTGGCAAACCCCGGGAATATCATCAACATCGCTGGGTATGAAATACCGCGAGAGGCTATTAAAATCGTGAAGGAAACTCAGAAGGTAACCGGTACCAGGATGATTCCACATGTTGCTGAACCATCTTTCGGAGCTGAAAGATTGGTCTTAGTGGCTCTCGATAAAGCATATTCTGAGGAAGATGGGCGAGTCGTCCTCAGGTTTCCTAGGAAGATAGCACCGATAAAGGTAGCAGTATTTCCTCTACTTGAAAAAGATGAGTTAGTAGAGGTAGCTAGGAAGATTTATACCGAACTAATGATGGCAGGCTTCACCGTCCTCTACGATGAGAGTGGTAGTATAGGGAGGAGGTATGCCAGAGCTGATGAGATAGGTGTACCACTAGCCGTAACAGTAGACTTCCAGACACTTGCCGATGGTACTGTCACAATAAGAGATCGCGACACGAAGCAGCAGATTAGGGTTCACACTAGGGAGCTGAAAAACATGTTGAGGGAAGCTCTTGGAATTATCTAGGTAACACAGCTACATAATCTAAAACGGATTAATCAAGAACTAGAACTTAAGTGCTTCAGGTCTTTTTGTGTTGACTCTATCCCTAACCATCTTAATTAACTCTTCTCTCTTCTCCGAATCCAGTAAAGTAGTGACTAGGTCTCTGGGGATCTTAGTGAAGACTACCCTAGGCTCCTCAATCCTGTGGTCCTCCTTAATTAGCTCGCTAGGTCTACCCTGAATTACTATACCGCCCCCAACTTCCACACCCATCATGTTCAGGAGATCTAAGGCTTTTCTAGGTGTTATCGGGAGAAGCATTGTCGCGAGGTAGACACATATTCTGAAGCATATGTTTAGGGTAGTCCCTACTTCAGCTAGATTCTCCTTCACTCTGAACCACGGTGCTTTTTTAGTAATATACTGGTTCCCTACTCGAGCTAGCTCGACGATTACGTCTGTGGCGGGCCTTATTTCAGCTTTCTCCATGTGCTCGACATAGATATCCCAATACTTCTCAACTTCCTTTAGAACCTCTACATCGGACTCATCCAGCTTGTCCAGCTTCGGTACAGTACCGTTGAAGTACCTCCATATCAATGTTAACGTTCTGTGAATGAAGTTCCCTATATCATCATTAAGCTCGCTATTAACTACCCTAATGAACTCGCTCCACTTAAAGCTCGTGTCCTTATCCTCAGGCCTCATCCTCATCAGCACGAACCTCCAGGAGTCTACGTCGTTGAATATCTCCAAAACCTCGTCGGCCCAGATACCTATTCTCCTGCTTTTACTGAATTTATCGCCTTCGTAAAGAAGGTACTCTGTAGCGGATATCAAATCAGGGAGCTTATAGTTTCTACCTGAGGCAAGTATTAGTGCTGGGAATATTATCGCGTGGAACGGTATGTTGTCCTTACCTATGAAGTAAGCAGTCATCGTTTTAGGATCCGACCACAGCCTTTCCCACTCATTAGGTTTTCCCAACGATACGAAGAACTCTTTAGTTGCGGATATGTAGCCCAGGAGAGCATCAAACCACACGTATATGGTCTTATCCTCAGCTCCCTTAAACGGTGCTGGAATGCCCCAGGAGGTGTCTCTAGTGATGGATCTTGACTTCAAACCTGAACGTATCCAGGATACCGCATAGCTCTTAACATTCTCCTGAAGACTTCTGTTACTCTCTAGCCACTCCAACAATTCTTTACTCAGCTTATCGAGTCTGAAGAACCAGTGTTTTCTAGCTAGAAACACCGGTCTAGTACCGCAGAAAGCGCATTTCGGGTTTACTAGGAGATCGGGGTCGAGGACTCTACCACATCGATCACACTGATCACCCCGAGCATCTTCGTATCCGCAGTAGGGGCAGGTACCAGCAATAAACCTATCGGGTAGGTACTGCTTGTCCTGGGGACACCACGCTATAAGCTGTTCACGAATCTCTATGTACCCCCTCTGCTCAATATCCTTAAAGATATCCTTAACGAAGTCCTTATGAATTTCTGACTCAGTCCTCGTATAGTTATCGAAGGAAATGTTCCACATATCCCATATACTCAACACATATTTGTGTGCCTGATCTGTGAAAACCCTTGGCTCCAGGCCCTTCCTACGGGCTTCTATCTCGATTACCGTACCATGCTCGTCACTTCCACTTACAAATACCACACCATACCCCCGCATCCTCAGATACCTAGCAAACACGTCAGCAGATAGTACGCTACCTACTAGAGTACCGAGGTGTGGAACCCCATTTACGTATGGCCAAGCAGATGTAACTATCCAGTTCTTCGTAATCCACACCTTATTACACATTTACGGTGGGTTTAATGTGCTTATATCGTAGCTTAAACCTCCAGAATCTTTTTAGATTTCACTGGAGTTACTAGCACCGAATACTCGAAAGCATTGGGAGAAATAAGGCTGTGAACTCATATAAGATCCGAATTCCTCTCAAGTTGGAGTAGAGGTAGTTGAAGGCGTCTCTATACTCTAGATATCCCGTAGCGTTAAGCTTGGAGGATCTATCTAAGCTCGTAGCTGGTAGATCCATAAGCTTAGGTGAGCTCATAGAGCAACTTAAGAACTACGGTGATAAGGCCTTAAATAGGTTGGAGTGTGCTGTAAGAGGAGCTGTTTATAAGCCATACGAAAACGCCCTAGATGAGGTTTCCACCTTCTACCTTGCTATAGCGTTAGCCCAGCAAGCGCATGGATGGCTCTTGAGAAGGCTTGCAGACCATGAGGGTAAGAGGGTCAACTCTGAGATTATGAGGGAGAGGGATGATGATGTAGTCAGCATCCTGAAGTTGTTGGGGGTGGATGTGGAGTACATAGGTGGGGAGGGTGGTTGCGGACATAGGGTTGTCTTAGGTAGGTCTAGTAGTGGTGAAGTAGTAGCGTGTTACCCATATAGGGTAGCCATCCCAAGGTACATTAAGTATGCTGAGAAACTTCTCACAGAACCTAGCTGGAAACTTGTAAATAGATATGTCCTTAAGGGCTATGTTTACTTGAGTAAGAAAGATCTAGCTAGATTAGCTGAGGAATCAGTAAAGAGGAGGATAATGGAGTATGCGAATATATTCTCCGAGCAGTTCGTTAGGGATGTTCTCGGAGACTACATTGAGAGGGCTAGGAGCTTAGTCCCCAAGCAAGTTATTGAAAGAGAAAAGAAAGCTGTGCCTGGAAAAGTGGAGAGTGCTTTCCCGCCATGCATAGCCAGCCTGAGAGAAGCCTTAAGAAGAGGTGAACATCTAAGCCACCACCAGAGATTTGCGTTAGCTACTTTCATGCTGTCTATAGGTTACAGCGTCGACGAGGTGGTAGACACATTTAGAACCTCACCTGACTTCGACGAGAAAATTGCTAGATATCAAATAGAGCACCTAGCCGGTCTACGCGGGAGTAGGAAGAAGTACCTCGTATATAGCTGTGAGAAGATGAAGTCCTTAGGTATCTGCATAGCTAATTGTGGAACTAAAACCCCACTTCAGTACTATAGGAGGATCGCTAGGGGATTAGAAACTCTATAAGTTCGTATCCGGGGGTTTCCATACCCTTCTTTACAGTGAAGATTAGGGTCCTGTCATTAGAAACCTGGAAGGGTACTCCAAGTACTGCTCTCGTAATCTTAGCACCTTCCGGGAATACCCACATAACCTTATAGCTGTACTCCGCAACTTCCTTCTCGTAGTAGTTCTCGTATACGTTAACACCTCTGGATAGGGCTCCCTTGAAGATTATTAAGAACTCTACGTAAGGCCTCCTTGCCGACGCTAAGAACCCTACATCGACATGGACTACCCTAGCTCTAACCTCTTTTCTATTTATTAGTATCTTCTCCGAATCCACAAAGAACTGCATGTTACTCCTCATATCTTCAAGTTCTCGCTGCTTCCTAGACGGATCAGAAATAGATTGGTAGAGCTCTTTATCTGGATCCCAATAAAAGAACAGAATTTTTTGCCTAAATTCCCCAGAGGAGTCTACACTAAAAAATCCATATCCGTATCTCGGCCTCAAGGAAGCACCTTATTATCTTCCTTCAGTACTCTCAACACTACTAGAGTTGAGGTATTTAATACTCCATCTATGGATCCTATCTGATCTAGCAGCTTCGATAGTTCCGTATGATCCTTAACCAGCAGGGTACAGACGAGAGCCCACTCTCCAGTAACATCATATATGCTCTTTACCTGGGGTATCGAGCTTAGATGCTCAACAACTTTATTGAACTTCTTAACGTCTATCGACATAAACAATAATGCCTTCAGTTTATATCCAAGTAGCTCGGGGTCGACCACAGCAACTACCTTCTTGATGAATCCCTGTTCTTTAAGTTTCTTTATTCTCATGTAGACGGTGGAGGGGCTTACACCAACTCTCTTAGCTATCTCCGCGTAAGTTAGATCCGCATCTTCCTGGAGAACATTTAATATCCCTATATCTACATCGTCTAGGAACCTATTCTTATTGCTCATAGAGGTTCCCTACTGATATTCTATGCTCGGTTAAAAAATATTTCAGCTATGCTTGAGGAGCTAGTATGTATCTTACCACTACATCTCCAGGTATTCTGAAAACCATACTAAGAGGACTAGAAGATTTAAAGAAGAATTCTAGACTATCTGTAAGACTGAGTAGAGGATCTACCTTCATTAAGTAACTTTCTTCGTATGCTGACTGAGCACTCTCCTTAAACTCTACGTCAATTATCGATCCCGACACCCTAGAAAGCTTTACCAAGGTACCCCCACCTCTTAGAATAATGTGGTCAGCATCTGGTGCCTCTATTTCTATGATCCCTGATCCCTTAAGAGTTGATAGAGCTTGTTTCAACCCCTTTGTTAGTAGAACTGCTTTAACTGAGTAATCAATGTTAAGTTCTGGGATTTCCTCGGCAGATACTTCGATAGACCTGAACTTGAATGATTTCGGTACAGCCCCCTCAATAGTTATGTGGTAAAACATTTCATCTGCTGATAGCTTAACTACATCACTTTTCTTAGGTTTTGGGAGTACCTTCAGGAGGGAACTTAGGTTCAACCCTATATCGAGCTCCTCAGACTTCAGAGAGTACGATGTGAAAGCTGTGGGCGGTATCTCTAACTCGATTAAAGCAATCCTAGCAGGGTCTAAAGCCCTGATCTTCAACCCATCCGACGTCAACCTCATGAGAACTTCATCTGCTACCTCCCCCACGGCCTCAAGTAGGGAAACGAATACCTTAGCAGATGGGTACTCGAAACTAGCTATAGCTTCCTCACTCATGCAGCATTCCGAACTATATAAGTCTAGACACAATTTAAGATCGGAATGATGTGGTTCTTCGGAGCTGAGTAGTGACGAACCGTGTGAGGACTGAGCTGACCTCCTCCCCGCCCTAAAGGGTGATGGTTCCTGCTAGTGCGGGGAGGTTTGGGGCTACATTCCCGGGTTTAGCCCCGGGCTGGGTCTCCGGCTCGTTACCTCTATCCCGTGCGGGACTCGGGGTTATGAGGATGTTGTATGCTCCTACTAGGTCGGTGTTGAATACCTTGTTTAGAGTGGTGCACTTGAAGAGCCCTCTCCTGACTCTGACTCCGCATTCCTTCCCGTGGATTGGACAGGTTTGGGAGGTGTGTGCTTCGTTGACGTATGTGACTGTTATTCCATACTCCTCTGCTACCTCACCGATCCTCCTGAGGAGGTAGCTGTATGTCCAGACGTGGACGTTGTTGAAGTCTCCGTTCTCCTGGGCTATGTACTTTGGGTAGCCTACCTTAATTACCGATACACCCTTCTCGTAGAGCCACTCCAACACCCTTCTAACACACTTGTTAATGTAGTCTCTAACCTGCCTCCTCCACTTAACATACATTAACCTCAATCTCCGAGACGTTCTATACCCACACCGGTTCAGCATAGACTGGTATTCCGCTATCCTCCCTCTCCAGTAGTGGGAGATGGACTTGAGGAGTCTGCCGTTCACCAGGAGAGTGGAGCCGTCCTCCACGTATATAGCCATGAGGTTGTTAATGCCAATGTCTACCCCGGCTACTAGGCTTCCCTTGGGCCGCCCTGGAACCTTGACAAAGATTCCTCTAATGGCTTTCTCCTCCACCTCGAATGGGATGTATGCATACCACTTCTTCCTATCTAGGTCGTAATGTATTTCCAACCGCCCCTGTTTCCCCTTTAAGTGAATCAGCCCCTTGTACTCCACTACTATCTGCCCAATGGCTCCGAGGCCCTTTAGGACTAGTTTGCCATCCTCTATTCTGTACTGGTCGTTTCTGAGAGCCGTCCAAAAAGTCCTCCTACCCGCTTGCTTCTTGTAGCCTGGTGGGTTGACCTTAGCTATGAATGGTGGTAGTTTACCCTCCTTCCTCAGCTTTAACGATTTGAAGAAGCTGTTCCACGCTTCATTGTTCTTGTTCAGTATTTGCTGTGCTGTTGCCGAGCCTATCAGTGCCTTGTACTTCTCGTAGAACTCCCTGTACGTATTCCTCAAATCAACGCCCTTCTTCTCGAAGAACATCCTACGTCTAGCGTAGTTGACTTCATTCCAGAGCTTAGCTGACAGACTGCAGAGTAGTTTGAGCTTGTTCTCCGTCTCCTTGTCGGCTATTAGTTCTACTATGCTTGCCCTCTTCATTTCTCTCTCGCCCACTGCTCCTCAACGTACTTCTTAACGACCTCGGCTGTTACATTTCCAACAGTTGCTACGAAGTAGCTTCTACTCCATAGTTTCCCGTGGACAGCCCTAGACCTCAACTCAGGAAACCTCTGTAGTATCCGCCTAGCACTCTTACCCTTAAGGTAGTTTACTACGTAGGCTGGGGAGTGTCTTGGAGGGCATAGAGCGAGGACATGAACGTGATCAGGCATAACCTCCAAAGCTAGCTCCTCACACCCCAACTCACTGAGTATCTCCCGCAAGACCACTCTAGTGTACTCAGCAACCTCACCAACAAGAACATCCCTACGATACTTCGGAATCCACACAAAGTGGTAGGCACACCAGTACCTAGCATACCTAGTACTCCTAAGCCTAACCCACCCTAGAGATTCACCCTCCAAGACACCCCAAGAATATACTAGAGTATTCAAAGCTTATAAACTTTTCATCCCAGCCCTGAAGAACGAGGCTTTCAATTGTAAGAGTTAATAGCTAAACAGTACCGACATATAGGTTAAGAAAATGAGTCTGAGTAAGTTTCTCGTCCGGTATGGTAGAACGACTCTTCACTTCGGTCCGGGCACAGCGGATTCTTTAAGGTCGTGGCTCTCCAGCTTCAAGAGGGTTTATGTAGTGACCAGCAGGAACGCTGCTAAGGTTAGTGGTGCTCTAGGTGATGTACTCGAACTGCTGAACCATGGGGGCATTAAATACGAGATATTCGATGGTGTGCTCGCGAACCCTACAGCATCCATCGTAGATAGGGTTGCTGAGAATGCGTGGAGGTTCGGTGCGGAGGCTATGGTAGCTATAGGGGGTGGTAGTGTGATAGATACAGCTAAAATAGCTTCAGTAATTGTTGAATGTGGTGGGAAAGCTTCTGAGTACCTTAAAAGGTATCGCGACGTGTGCGGCGCCCTAAAGATAGCGGCAGTGAACTTAACTCACGGCACGGGAAGTGAGGTTAATAGGTATGCTGTAGCCACAATAGAGGAGACTAAGGAGAAGTTAAGCATAGCTAGTGAGTATATCTATCCCTCAATAGGGGTAGACGATCCTAGATACACTACTACCTTACCTAAGAACCAGACCATCTACACAGCACTAGATGCTTTCTACCACGCATTAGAGGCCTCAACGGGGAGATTCACCACACCTTTCGCTTGGACATTAGGAGAAACCGCAATCAAGCTCATAGTTAAGTGGTTACCTATAGCTGTGAGAATGCCTGGAAACCTCGAAGCTAGGTACTGGCTACTCTATGCCTCAGCTATAGCCGGAATGGCTGTTGATAACTCGAGGACTCATCTAATACATGCGGTAGAGCACGTACTAAGTGGCTTAGAGCCTCGCCTAGCGCATGGAGCAGGTCTTGGAGCCATAGGGCCCTCCGCAATAGAGCTACTCTACTCTATCGTCCCGGAAAGACTTCACGGATTGCTTAAGTACTTGGATCCGGATTTAGAGCCTACCCAGGAACACTCCGCAAAGGCTGCTACAACTGTCAAGAAGTTCCAGGAAGAGGTAGGCTTCACGGAAACTTTACTGGACTACGGCTTTACGCCGGATATGGCTTCTAGGGTATCTGAAATGGCTCTAACATCTACAAGGTACCTCCTGGATTTAGCACCTATAGATGTTGGGAAGGATCTGATAGAGAAAATATACTTGAGATCCCTAGGGCGAACCTAGAATGAGTATCGGGATATATCTCTCAATCGCTACCGGACTTGTCCTGGGCTGGCTAATCAAGGTACGAAGACTTAGGAAGTACTCTGAGAGGTGTTTATCCATATTAATATACTCCCTAGTCTTTCTAGTTGGTGCTAGCTCCGGAAGTATGGAACTCCCCCTAACTTCGAGCTCCTACAGTACTCCTACTGTAATCAGAGTAGCTTTCTTGGTTGGAACTCTAGCTATTCTCCCCACATTCTTCTCTATGGCGTTAGCTATCGCGTTCCTAGGGATGAAGCATGAGTAAGCAGGCTATCACACTGATAGTAGTGTTCTCTCTAGGTTTTGCTGTGGGGAGGTACCTAAACATAGATCCCTCAGTACTTAAGGTATGGCTAGAATACCTCCTATACCTACTACTGTTCTTCATCGGTATCTCCATATCAGATGAGGTACTCAAGCTGAGGAATGTCTCGGAGTTTCTTGGTGAGTTACTGAAACTCGTTTCGTCGACCCTGCTAGGCTCAGCACTGGGAGGTACTCTAGCAGGTGCTATAATATTACTAAGTGGTTATCCGGCTGAGCTAGGTTTCTCAGATCCTGCTCTCGTCGTGAGATACGGAATAGCTGTCTCCATTGGGATGGGGTGGTACACTTTTACGGGTGCTATCCTCAGTATGCGCGGAGCTTTTCTAGGGTTTTTAGGGTTCACATCCAACCTATCTAGAGAGCTCATAACTTTTCTCCTCTACCCACTACTCCCTAGGAAGCTTAGAATTAGCGGGATCTCCATGGGAGGCGCTACCACCATGGATACTACCTTGCCCGTAATACACAGGTTCGGAGGTCCTAAAGCGTCCCTACTGTCCTTCGTACACGGTCTTATACTCACCTTACTAGTACCGATAATCCTACCTCTGATAGCATCTCCTGGCTGACCTATATGAGTGCGGCTGTTTTGATCCCTTCTTTGAGCACCTTATTTATTTGGTACCTTAGGTACATCGCCGATAATACTAGGAAGAGAACTGAGTAGGTTGCCCCGACAAGTAAAGTAGTTCCTGGGTCCAGGATCGTTCTTGATACGCCTAGTGAATACCTAAGAAGCTCTGCTGGGTAGCTAAACGGTGTTAAGTAGGCAACGATCTGTAGGGACCGAGGCATAGCTGAGACCGGGACTAACCCCCCGGTTGCTATCGGGAGTATCCAGCTAATGAACTCGACTACAGGACCTGCTGTTCCAGCTGCTATTACACTCCCACCAAGTATGAAGGAATACGCTAGTAGAACAAGTAGTAAGAAGCTGACTCCAGCGATAAGAGCTACTGGATCGACTACGCTAATGTGTGGCGGCCCTATAAACGTTCTGATGATCATGTAAGCTATACCTAACGCTATAGAGTACCAAGTAATGGAGACAGGTACGGTTCCTATATAGTGGGAGAGTATGGGGCTTCCAGACGTTATCACATACTCAAATATACCTAGCTGTAGCAACCACCTCAATAGCATCGCCCAATCCCATGTTGCTGTACTGTATGCGAGGAAGATCGCGGTACCGACTAAGATCCCCGTAGCTAATAACCCTGTATCCCCACCTCCAACGAATAACGATGCGGGGACCACGAAAATAGATAGCCAAACCCCGAGAGATAGGAGCCCGTACACAAGTCCTTTACTTCTTACTAGCTCGGATATGAAGTAAGCTACTAGTACAGCTTTCGCTGACCTCAGGAGGTCCTTCAAGTCTTAACACCCACCTCGAGTTTCTTTCTCTCCCAAGCGGTAGCAGAGCGGGCCATGGGAGACCCGTACAGCACTCCAAGTGATATAGCTAAAACAAGAGATATCAGTACGGTGTAGGTCTCAGCGAGGCCCGCAATTATTCTCTGGATAACCTCGATACAGTGTGCTGGAGGCATTAGAGACGACACGATGTATAGGGGCCACTGCATCAACCACCTAGGGTAGTAAACACCCATAATTATGAGGAGTAAGGGCCTTATGACGTTTATAGCCCTCCAGTTCTCGCCTCCGAAGGTGTAGAGACTTAGACCTACAGCTGTAGCTAGGGGTGTGAAGACCGCTGCTGAGATTAGTGAGAGTAAGACCACTATCGCACCAATTAGGAGTCCCTCCAAGCCCCTGAAGATAATCATTACCGGGAACACTGCCGTAGCTCCGAGAACGACTGAGGCAATAAACCTAGGTATAGGCATTGATAGATAGTGAATGACTAGTTTGGTGGGACTTGAGACTATATAGGGTAGGGTACCCAGCTGCTCGTCGTATATAGGTCTCCACATTATATCATCCACAACAGTCATTATAGAGAAGAGTAGGTAGCTACCGACAATCATGAACTGAATAGGGTCCACCCCCACTCTCTCAATGAAAACTCGTGGGGAACCTACAGCATAACCGAAAATAAGCATGAAGGCTGTCGTAAGGTAAGGCCATGCTACGAACATTACTAGAAGGCTCTTCCTTCTAAATAGGTCTGAGTAGACTAAGAGCATCTCGGCACGGACCAAGCCGAGGAAAGCTTTTACTGAGTCCCTGATTTTTCAACACCCTCAGCAGTAGTAAAGTATACGAACACATCCTCTAGGGTAGGTTCCTCTATCTTTAACTTAACTACATCGATACCTCTAGACGCAGTTAACCTCAGCACGTCGTCCACTATTTCCTCAGGTCTTTTTGCTAGTATTCTAAGCACATAGAGCCCGTCAGAACTCTGTGTAGGTTCCCGCACATCTAAACCGTAACTCCTTATCTCACTTAGTAGATCCTCCGGGAAAGAGTTGAGGTGTAGCTCTAAGGTCCGTACCTTCGGTATCCTGCTCTTAAGCTCCTCCGGAGTTCCTTCAGCAACTACCACACCCTTATTTATTAGAATGACCTTATCACACACTAGCTCCACCTCAAACATGTTGTGTGAAGTATATAGGATGGCTTTCCCCTCCTTAGTAGCTAGCTCACGGACTAACCCCCTAATTTTTCTAGCAGAGGGTGGGTCTAGACCTAGAGTCGGCTCGTCGAGTAGCAACACTGGGGGGTCCTTAAGGAGTGCTCGCGCTAAAGCCAGCCTCGCTCTCATACCTAGACTGAACTCCTCATATAGCCGGTCACTCCCACCAAGCTCGTTCAGACCGACCAGATCTAGTAGGTACTTTATCCTTTGTTCGAGCTCGTTTTTTCCAATACCGTAGAGGGCACCGAAATATAGGAGGTTTTCTCTCCCGGTTAACCTGCCGTAGAATCCCTTCTCAACACTCAACATTATCCCGATGTTCCTGCGGACTTTCTGTGGTTCCTTAACGACGTCGAAGCCGCAAACACTAGCACTACCGGAGTCTGGAAGGAGAAGTGTTGAGAGTATCTTAATCGTGGTAGTTTTCCCGGCACCGTTAGGTCCTAGGAGACCGACTACTTCTCCGTACCTTACTTTAAGAGATACCCCGCGTACCGCATCAACGTATTCCGAGTAGTTTCGAAACAGGCCTACGCGTTTCTTGGTCACAAATCTTTTAGTTAAGTCTCTAGCTACTATAGCCTCACTCAAAGCCCATCACCTCAGGATTAACTATCCCTAGCCAGGAAAGTCCTACTTTATGATTCTCTTTATTCTCGAATAAAGTCTTTTTAACTGAAAGTATCTCGGACTTATTCTTTTTCTTTAATGTGCTAAGCTTCTTGCTTGACATTCTCATCGTCGGAATTCTCACCATAGCCTCCCCACTCATAATTTCTATTGACCAGTATAATATGCCTACATTAGTAGGTGTGATCAGTTACTGAACCCTTCCTTCGCGTGAGTTAGCCGTAATTAGTACCTTAAGACTAGACTACTCAGTGCTTATATTGCCAGCTTATTTTTGCATTGGAATAGCGATTATTGGTGACCGCGTGCCTCATCCGTGGATACCTAACTCCTACATTAAGGAAATATTAATGAGAGAACTTGGTGTATCTTCAATCCTGGATCTATTCAATGATATACCGAGGGAGCTCCTCCTAAAGAGGGAGTTGAACGTAGGTTATGGCTTGCCACTAACGGAATATCAGCTAGTGCGACGTTTTAACGAGATAATGAGTAGGAATAGCTACTCATTTAAGATACCTCCATTCCTCGGTGGAGGCATGTGCTACCACTACGTCCCCGCGGTAGTAAGGCATATCGCAGGTAGGTCTGAGTTCTATACGGCTTACACACCTTACCAGCCGGAGATATCGCAGGGAATTACTCAGGCACTCTTCGAGTATCAGAGTATGATGGCCGATCTTTACGGTGTTGACGTAGTTAACGCGTCAATGTATAATGGCTCCACAACTCTAGCTGAGGCTGTTAGGTTAGCTGTTAGGGTTACCGGTAGGAGGAGTATTGTGGTGGCAAAGAATATTCACCCAGAATTTGCGGAGGTTGTCAGAACGTGGTCCGAACCTGTTGGAATATCTATTCATGGTGTGAGCTACGAGAGGGAGACTGGGCAGGTAGATCTAGCTGAAGTAGAGGACAGCTTAAGGAAGCTTAAACCAGCTGCTGTAGTAGTTCAAACACCGAACTTCTTCGGAGTAGTTGAGCAGGAACTGAGCAAGATCTCTGAGGTAGCTCATGAGAGCGGTTCCCTACTGATAGTATACCAGGATCCGATACTCTTAGGTGTCCTAGAAGCTCCGGGGAAGCTCGGAGCAGACATAGTTGTCGGGGATACAGCGTCTGTGGGTAGCGGCCTCAACTTTGGGGGTCCGACAGCTGGGGTACTCGGGATAAAGGATCCTGAGGGGAGGCTTCTTAAACAACTTCCAGGGAGGTTAATAGGGTACACAAAAACCTTGGACAACTCCGAGGGAGGTTACATCATGGTTCTGCAGACTAGGGAGCAGCACATCAGAAGGGAGAGAGCAACATCGAACATAACCACTAACTCCTCACTCGAGGCGATTAAGGCTGCTGTGTACTTAGCTCTCCTCGGATCTGAAGGGTTGAGGAGACTTGGTGAGGCTATAGCAGGTAGGACTCAGTACTTGGTGGATAGATTGAGTGAGGTAGGGGTTGAGCCAGCGTTTGAAGGGGGTGTCTATCTTAGGGAGGTGCTGATCAAGCATCCTGATATAGTTAAGATACGTAACTACCTGAAGAGTCAGGGAGTTTATATAGGCCCCCTCATCGGCAGGTTCTACCCGGATCTGAGCGACTGCGGCCTGGTCTGCGTTACGGAGATGCATTCCCGAGAGGACATAGACACTCTGCTGGAACTACTAAAACAGTTTCTGGGGGTGGCTAGGCCGTGAACGTCTTTAGACAGGCTAAGTGGGGAGAACCCCTAATATATGAAGTAAGCATATACAGAAAGAGCGGGGCTCTAGTAGATAGCGAGTTCGAAGAATATAGTAGGAAGTTACTCAGCAGGATGCGGAGGGTGGCTAGGGAGGGTGTCCCACCTCTTCCATCCCTGAGTGAGATTGAGGTTGTAAGACACTATCTCCGGCTTTCACAGATGGCTTACGGTGTAGACCTGGGTCCAGTACCATTAGGTTCCTGCACTATGAAGTACAACCCGAAGATCTGTGAGGAGCTGGCAAACGATAGGAGGATTAGTGAGGCCCACCCATATCTTGATGAGGAGGACGTGCAGGGGTTGCTGGAGATAGTTTACACTCTTCAGAAGTGGTTAGCAGAGATATCTGGGATGGATGTATGCTCCATACAGACTCCTGCTGGAGCAGCTGGAGAGTTTGCTGGAGCGTTAATGATAAGGAAGTACCATGTTGATAGAGGAGAGGGTCATAGAGATGAGATGATAGTCCCAGATAGTGCCCATGGGAGTAATCCAGCAAGTGCTGCCATGGCTGGGTTTAAGGTAGTTAGAATACCTACCGATTCGAGAGGTAATACAGATCTAGAAGCCCTCAAAGCTGCTCTAAGTAGCAGAACTGCTGGGATAATGCTGACCAACCCCAACACACTCGGACTCTTTGAGGAGTATATTACGGAGATAGCTAGGGAAGTTCACGGAGTTGGAGGGTTACTCTACTACGATGGAGCTAACCTCAACGGTATTCTCGGATATGTGAGACCCGGTGATATGGGTTTCGATGTAGCTCATCTGAACTTACACAAGACTTTTGCGGCACCTCACGGAGGGGGAGGTCCCGGAGCTGGAGCTATATGCTGTAAGGGGGTCCTGAAGGACTACATACCGGTCCCTATAGTTGATTACGATGGTAGGAAATACTACTTGAGGTTTGACGTCCCTAAGACTATTGGGAGAATCAGCTGGTTCTACGGTAACATAATCCCAGCAGTTAAGTCCTTCCTCTACATAGCTGCTCTAGGCCCAGCAATAAGGGAGGTAGCTGAGATAGCTACACTAAATACGAACTACCTGCTGAAGAAGCTTGAGGCAGTTCCTGGGGTAGACCTAGTTTACGGGTACGGTAGGTGGAGAAAACATGAGTTCGTCGTAAGCTTTGAGAAGCTGTATAAGGAGACTGGAGTAGGTGCTGAAGACGTTGCTAAGGCCCTACTAGATAGAGGAATACATGCTCCTACAATATTGTTCCCATTGATAGTTCCGGAAGCACACATGATTGAGGTAACGGAGACTGAGACTAAGGAGAACCTAGATAAGATTGCTGAAGCTTATAAGGAGATAGCCTCCACCGCCTACAAATCTCCCGATGAAGTTAAGAGAGCACCACAGAACACCTCTGTTAAGAGGTTAGACACCGTCTACGGTAACCTACCCAAGAACATAGTACTTACTTATCGCCAACTCGAGAAGAAGAAACGTGAGGGGTAGACTCCACCTAATTCCTCCCACCTAGCTTCTACTCTAAGCCCAATACCTTAGACTTATACTCTGATAGGACACTCCTAACTCTCGAGGCCCATCTAGGTAAGTCTGCTGGTGTCTGCGGGTAGTCCTCATAGAGGTTTCTAACACGGTTCATATACTCAGACACGTTCTTCAGCTTAAAGAGGAGTGATGGTCTACTGAGACCAGCTAGAAACCTCATCGCTTTATCTACCACAGAAAGTTCTAGATCGCCCCTCAATGAGAGTATGTTCAGGTCCTCCTCCCTAATTATTTTTCGGCTCATACCGAAGTCTATGTCTTCGTCCGGAAGCTCCTGCAGGAAGAGCCTGAAGACGTCCAGAACTGCTTGCTTAACTCCGTAGCTATTCATGTAGCAGATATTAGCCTTCCATAACCCCTCAGCATCGAATCTCCCGGTCTCAACGGCTTCCAATATAGCGTCTGACACACAGTTAGAGGAGACCATGGCGGAGCCCTTACCACCACCATGCACTGGATTCACAGTATACGCAGCATCACCTACTACCGCCACTCCATTCCAGACCAAGCTATTGAGGGGGCCTCTAGTAGGTACTACAGCCCCTCCAGCCTCCACTAGCTTACTGTCCTTAAATATGTCCCTCTTCAGTACGTACGTGTAGAGAAGATCTTTTGGATGTGGATAGCCTCGCCCGCCCTGCACACCTAACCCCACATTAACGTAACCCTCCCTCAGTGAGTACGGGAATAACCACCAGTACCCGCCTGGAGCTACCCGCTTACTTACGTATATCCTGAGAATCTCAGGCTCGTCTACACCTCTAGGAAGTTTTCTGACTTCCCTATATGCTATGTTAGTATCTCTCGGGTATAGCTCCTCACTTACTGGCCATTCCCGAGGTAGTCTCCTCGCTATTACCCTAGCATTACCAGACGCATCTATGACTACCTTAGCGTTTACCTCCACTGATTTACCCTCCTTCAACAGGACGACTCCACGTACATGGTTCTCTCTAATTACAGGTGATACAGCTGCTGTTCCTGTCATGATCTCCAAACCGGAGTCTACCGCACGTTTAAGGAGGTACCTGACCAGACCTATCCTATCCACCTCATAGCCCTCACCTAAGACGCGGAACCTAATCATTTCGTTAGGGGAAAATATATCTATGCCTCTCACATGCCCTTCTATAACTTCATGAGGGAGATCTACTAGCCCGAGCGTATCTAGGTGGTGCTTCCCTATCGCATCACCGCAAGGCTTATCACCAAGCCTCTCATAGGGCTTCACATCTACAGCAAGAACCCTCAGACCTGAGCGAGATAATCTGTAGGCCGCGTACGCTCCAGCAACTCCCAGTCCCACGATAACTACGTCGTAAGCACTCGACATACCGATCTGCCATAACTACTTTACTGAACAACAAAAAAGCTGTCAGTGACCACCTCATTGTTTATCTCTAGAAGCTATTAGGGACCTTAACTAGTAGGTACTGCTACCCGACCAACTATTCTTGTAGGGTAACCCTAGCTATAGGATCGGAATATCCCGGAAAGTCTTGTTGTAGCCACCCTTTACAGCTATTGAGAGGGAAGGTATAGCTCCATAATCTCAGCTATCTAAGATCTCTCGGAGCTAGTTATAGCTTTAGCAACATATCCTGACCAGAGAAGGTTATGTCATGAAGGGATTCTGCTATCTACGTAGGTTGTAGCTAGGAGGTCTGGGTGTAGACCTCTATACCTAAGCTCTCAGCTAGCTCCCTGGCTTTACTATCTACGTAAGGTGATACTACCACTAACCTTGGAGCAGCTCCTGTAACCTTCCTGTAGAGCTCCGCAATCCTCCAGAACTCGTAGATATCACCTCTAGATATACTAGACTTAACCTCAACCAGTACGTGCTCACCATCCTTAACCACAACATCCACCTCGATAACGCTTGGCTTACCGTAGATAGCTCCGGAGGAGTCGTAGTATACCCACCTCCCGACCTTAGCCACCCCCAGTACCTTCTCTAGGACACCCCTCATACCTTCCCTAAAGGCTTCCTCCGATATCACTCCCCACCTAGCTCCAAGAGCGTCTAATCTCCTGCTTAGGTCGAGGTAAGCTCTCTCAAGAGCCTCCGCCCTCTTGCTTAGGTCTACGTAGGCTTTATTGAAGTCCTCCCTAAGCTTATTATGGTCCTCTCTAAGCTTGTTGAGGTCCTCCCTAAGCTTCCTAATCTCCTCCTCAATAGCTTCAAACCTCCTATAGGCCTCCTCCCACCTCCTCTCCTCAATCTTTACGAACTTATTGAAGTCCTCTCTAAGCTTGTTGTGATCCTCCCTAAGCTTCCTAAGTTCGGTGAGCAGTGTGTCAAGGCCTATGAGGCCCGCAACTGCTAACCTAAACTCCTCATCCTCTTTAAGTAGCCTCAGGATCTTCCTCTTAAGGTCCGCCTCCGAAGCCATGCGGTCTCCGAGAGTAAACCTCTATGGAGTTAATAAGTATCTTTCAATTTTATCTTATAGATTCTAGATACGAAGAAAGGTCTCGAGGTAACATAGGCTTAGGAACAGAAAAGCTTTTATTTGCTGAGTACTTTTCCCCTAGTGCTTACAATAGGATCTCCGCGTGTAGACCGGGTCGAGAGGCTATGTGGACCCCGCTTTAAAGTACCCTAGGGAGTTCACTGCCAGACTCAGAGGAAAAACTTAAATACATGAACACTGAAAACATTCATACCTGAACCTAATCGATAGAGATGCGGGCTCATGACGCAGGATCTAAAAGGATAGAATTGAAGGTATTTCTACTATTACCACACCAGCATCTAGCATTTCATCTACTGCTTTCTGTACTGAGCCTGGTGGTATGTTCACGCCCCTCACCGCATCTGCTAGTAGGAATACTTGGTACCCTAGTCTAACTCCATCTAAGGCTGTTGCTTTAACGCAGTAATCTGTTGCTACTCCACATACGAACACCCTCCTAATACCTCTCTTCCTCAGCTCTGTGTCTAGTTCGGTACCTTCGAACCCGCTGTAGGCCTCCCTATCCGGGTCTGTTGCCTTAGATATCACTATAGCCTCTCTAGGTACTCTGAGACCTGGGTGGAAGGAGGCTCCGGGGCTCCCCTGTACACAGTGGGGTGGCCAGGGCCCTCCACGGGTCTTGAACGAGATGTGGTTAGGTGGGTGCCAGTCTCTAGTGAAGACTAGGGTAGCCCCAGCTCTACTGAAGAGCTCTACGTACTCGTTAATCCTACCCACTATCTCATCACCGCCGGGTACCGGTAGGGCACCGCCTGGCATGAAATCTACCTGCATATCAACAACTACTAGAGCGTCGAAGGGTCTCACCCTCACCCTAGCCACCCTTCCCACCCCCGCTTACCTCAACTACTTTAGTGTAGTTAAACCTCTTAAGGATCTCGCCCACCCTATCCAGGGGTACCTTAATTATGTGGAGGTATCTCCCGGTCCTAGCCTTAACCTTAGCCATACTCTCCTTAGATAACCTAAAGGTCTACACTCCCCAGCTCTCCGAGATCCTGACGAGTTCCTCTAAACCGGTGACATCGATGGAGGTACCCACCATCAAGTAAATTAGTGATTAAGAGATATAAGCCCAGTAACCTCAGGGAACTATGTGAGGGAGGCTAGACTCTACGGGGTTCTGGAGAGTGGTTGGGTTAGGTGCTTAACCTGCGAGAGACTCTGCCGTATATCGGAGGGTAGGAGGGGAGCCTGCGGGAACTACATAAACCTAGGTGGTAGGCTGTACCACCTAGGTTACGGTAGGCTCAGCGCTATTGAGAGTAGGCCGATAGAGATTAAACCACTCTTCCATTACTGGCCTAATAGCACTGCCCTAACATACTCAAGCTGGGGCTGTAACTTCTACTGCCCCTGGTGTCAGAATCACCACCTAAGCTTTACCCACCCCACGGGCTCGGAGCCGGTGATCGAGCCAGCTAGGCTGGTGGACATGGCTGTTAGTAGGGGTGATGAGGGGCTTTCAGCCAGCTTTAACGAACCTACTGTGAACTTCGACTACCTCCTCGATGCATCTGAGGAAGCTAAGAGAAGAGGGCTTTACTCGATGGTGGTTACGAACATGTACCTAACGGAGAAGGCTCTCAAAGCCCTAGTTGAAGCAGGGGTCGACGGCTTCTCAGCAGACATCAAGGGCTGTCCCGGGATGCGTGGGGCTCTAGTAGGTGTAGACCATAGCAGGATCTTCAGGAGCGCTAAGCTAGCTCTAGACCTTGGGGCCCACGTGGAGATGGTCTACCTAGTAATCACGAACACCAACGACAGTGAGGAGTGCTACGAGTGGATTCTGAAGAACCACGTAGACATGTTAGGGCCGGAGGTACCCCTCCACGTAAATAGGTACTATCCAGCCCATAGGTGGAGGGAGCCACCGACACCGTTGGAGAAGCTGCTGAGGATTAGGGATAGAGCTAGAGAGCTTGGAGTAGAGTACATCTACGTAGGTAACGTAGGGTCCAGTAAGTACGAATCAACCTACTGCCCGAACTGCGGTAAGCTACTGATAGCTAGAAGCAACTACAGAGTAACCTACTTCAACCTGGACCACGTAGGGGGCAGGTATAGGTGCCCAAAGTGCGGTAAGGAAATGCCGATAAGAGGTAGGTACGTAGAGGGAAAGAGGTACTGGTGGTAACTAGGAACCCATCACCCTACCTGAAGCTGTCGAGAAATTGGAGCCGGATTACGTAGTAGGTCCTTCAGGTCATGGGCTGTTCTATTTTTGATTGGTGAATGTTGGGTTTATGGTTTTGTGATTGTAGGGTTGCTGTGTTCTGGGGTTATGTGTTAAACTCATTAACTTCATTCCTATAAGTAGCTTGGACACCCTGCTGAGTGATGGGAGCAACACTCCGAGCTCTGCGGGGTTAAGTGTAGATGGGAGCCCCATGCCATTAGGCTCGACAGCCACCCACGACCCGCAGGGATACCCAAGACCCTGCGAGCGAGGTGGAAGTCCCTAGATGCGATGAACAAAACATAAACCCATATCAACGAGCATCTAGGGACAAACGGTCCTGCTAACCTAACATAACAATTAACTGCGAAACTACTCTCTTCACTCCAACAGAAATACTCGCCCTTTATTGTGGGCTCAGGTGCTTTATAAGTTTAAACCTTTCATTTTTAACTGTCTAAGCACTATATTATTTGGTGAATAAACGATGAGTAAGATTACCTACAAAGACCAGGTTATAACAGTTGTAGGTGAGAGGGTTTCTCCAGATAAGCCCATGAAAATGGTTGTGAAGTCTGGTAACTTTGAGATAGTTACTGATAAGCTTGGAGGGGAGGCCCCATCCCCTATAGAGTATTTACTGGCATCGTATGCTGGGTGCATCAATGTAGTTGGGGAGATAGTAGCTAGGGAAATGAACATCAAGATTCATGACATTAAGGTGGAGGTTTCAGGTGTGTTTAACGCAGCAAAGCTGATGACTGGTACAGGTGAGAGAGCTGGGTATAAGGAGATTTCCGCTAACGTATACGTTAAGAGTGATGCTGATGAGAAGACCCTTGAAGAGTGGCTCCGGAGGGTTAGTGAGAGATGCCCTATTGAGGACAACATAGCGAATCAGACCCCAATTAAACACCAACTCAAGAAGATTTAATTCCGGTAATTCCTGCTAGAGGAGACTTTTTTAAGTTGTGACATGCTCTAGCTTTCTCTTAATCCGTACCTGAGGGCAATGAGCTCCTCAAACTTCCTTATGGCTCTATCTATCTTCTCGTCTATCGCTGCCATCACATCCGGTGGTAACTGGTTAGGACTCTGTATGGTTAAGTCTATAGTAAGATCTAGGGTATCCCCTAACTCCAGTTCTACAGACAGATCTATATCTATCTTCGATCCAAGTAGACTCCGCAAACTTTTCGTGATGTAATCCTCTAAAACCATTGACAACTCCTCCAGAGAACTTACATCTATCTTATTCAGGTCGAGGCCGAGATGAACAATACTCTTACGTAGCTTGCTTTCAGCCATATCTACAACATCCTTTTAAACTCCTCAAAGATATCATATTTGGTCAGGCCCTGAGGACAGCCGCTAGTGCGGCAGAATGATCCAGGGTTCCCCAGGCAACATCACCTTTTAATTACCTTCTCTGAGAGCTCCCTGAGTCTCTGGCATATATGTTCTAAGACCTCAGCTATGGTCTTGGAGTTATCGTAGTTTCTCACTATCTCTTCGAGAAACTCCTTGGGTTGCGACCTCATAGTGGAGGCTACCTCAACTAGCTTAGGGACTGCTCTAACTACGTTGTCTACTATGGTTATCGAAGCAGCTAAGGAAGTTCTTGACAGAGGGTTTAAGTCTATAGCTATAACGGTCTTACCCATCCTCCTTAACGCCTCGGTTCGATCCCCATCCTCTAGAGCGACTAGGACTACATCAGCTATGTATATCCCGCGGGGGCTCACCCTACGTCTCTCACTGAAGAGCTCCGGTATTGTTGCTGTAGCATCATCAACACCTAGAACTTCATCAGCTCCGTGAGACCTGAGCACATCAGCTATTTTTCTTATCCTCTCCTCAGTTCTGTAGAACAGGTTCACCTCGATCTTAGCGTTTACTACCTTAGCTAGTCTCACCACATCTCCAGGTACTAATGCCGCAACATTGCCGTTAACTGAGATTACCGGGTGTTTAGCTAGTAGAAGCGTAGCTGCTGCTGCTTGGATAGCCTTAAAGGCCGGCTCTATGGTTTTCTCACCTATTAAATAGTCAAAACACTCACCCCTCCCGTGAGCTATCAGACCCTGCGGAACTACGTAACCCTCATTGAAGCCCTCAACTAGCTTCTCCCTAATTAACAGGGACTCATATCTCGGATGCGACCTCGGTATTTCTACCCGCACTTAGACACCGTAAAACCATACTTAGCTAGCTTAAATGGTGATAAAGTATACACACAAAACCTCTCCACTACTTGGCGAATCCTGTGGGATATACCGGGTCTGTGGACTACAACTAGGAGTGACTTCTTCAGGAAGTAGCCCAGGACGGAGTCCCCTAGTTCTCCAAGAGCTTTGTTAAGCATGTTAATATCTTCCTCAGTTGCGAAACCTACTGATAGTGAGAACTCCCTGGAGAGTCTGAGGAAGTTACTTAGGGACGGTCTAGAAATAAACTCTTCGTAGATCCTTGTCCCAACATCAATAAATTTACCCATGTACCTACTGAGCATCTCCCTAGTTGTTAACCTCCGGGCAAGCACTCCTAAAGTAACCTCCACATCCTCTACTGGTACTGCGAAAGCCTCCCCCATCCCTGGAGGACCCGGCTTCCTCCTCACTACTAGACCCCCACCAGTTACCTGAGAAATTACGTCCCCCAAACCCCCACCGACCTCAACCTCTATTCTATGTGCTAACATCCCAACATCCTTAACAGTGAGCTGAGCACCGTCTAGGTAAAGAAGTGTGTAGGCTAGCGCGAGTGCTATTGACCCACTGACAGCTGCTCCAACACCTAGCGGGACAGGTGAGAAACCCTCCACGGATACCCCCACTTGCTGAAGCCTCCGTGTTACTGGGTGGTAACCTTCAAGGCAGATACCGTTAATAACGAGGGGACAGCTCCCTCTAGTGATCCTGAAAACAGCTGGGGGATCTATAGTTAAGCTAGCCCCGAGAGAGCCCGTAGTCTCCGGTGTGTCACCTATATGGGGTACCCAAAAACCACTAATGTTTAAAGGTACTTTAATGATGACCAATGTTGAGGATCCCTACTATTTCTTTAAGTTCATGTACTTCAGTAGCAGGTCTAGTATGGCCCTAGCAACCTCTACTTTTCTAGTCTTACTAATAGAAGTACTTTCCCCTGTGTCAGTGATTATTGTGACCTCATTGAACTCTGATGCGAAGGCTATGTCTGACCGACTTATGTCGTTAGCTACTACAATATTGAACCCTCTCTTGACTAATTTTTCTTTTGCTTTAGAAGCTAGCTTAGCCGCATCACCCTCAGCAAACTCCGCTGCGAAACCTACGACTACGCCCTTAAAGAACTTCCTTATCTCCACCGAGATCTTAGGTGTCGGAACCATCCGCACTTCTAGACTCTCTAAATCACTACTAATCTTCCCACCCTCAACTTTACTAAACTTGAAATCTACGGGGGCTGCCGCAAGAATTACCGCGCTGTAGTTACCTGATTTCAGCTCCGCTACGACAGCATCTAACATTTCCTGTGTGGTCCTCACCGGTATAGATTTCACGTAATGCGGGGCTTCCACGCTCATCGGTCCGTGGACGAGGGTTACTTCAGCTCCTCTAAAATAGGCTTCTCTAGCTATCGCAACACCCATTTTCCCGGAGCTGGAATTAGTTAGGAATCTCACATTATCTAGATACTCCCTTGTAGGACCGGCTGTAACTAGGATCTTCATCCCCCTCAGGTCCTTACCCCTCATCGTTGATGCCTCTACTGCGGCAACTATGTCTTCTAGTGGAGGGTACTTAGCTCGGTTCTCCTGGATGATTGGAGGTACTATAGTCACACCTATCTCCTCAAGCTTCTTTGCTGCCTCGAGAACCGGTGGGGATGTGAGGAGACTGAAGTGTGCTGCTGGGACAACTACGAGAGGCTTCCTCATTCCTAGAAATGAGTGTGCTAGGACAGTCACTGATGTGTCGGCAATCCCTCCGGCTATCTTAGCTATGGTGTTAGCAGTTGCCGGTGCTATTACGTAGGAGTCGCAGATCTCGGCTAGGGTGATATGACCTACCTCACCAGAGAAGTCGACGAAGACTTCGTTGCCTGTAGCCCACTCGAAGAGTCTGGGACTAACATATTTCGTAGCCTCACGACTCATAACTACGTAGACTTCTGCTCCTAGTCTGATTAGCTCTCGGGCTAGGTCCACACTCCTATAAAGAGAAACTGATGAGGTCACACCCAAAGCTACACATTTACCTGAGAGAACCTCACTTAGCTTAGCTCTAATTTCATGTGCGGGATGCCACCTAAGTTTCTTCAACTACCTACCCTGTATAGGGGCCTCACCACGAAAATAAAGCTGGGTCTATAGATATCGTGCTAAGAATACCGAGGCAGTGCCCTAATTTATAGCTGAAAGCTCCTCTAGGTCAGAGGTCAGCCAACCCTACGTTGTTTGGTACCTCATTATGGTGTCCTGGGATTGTAGATATAGAATTATTTTTAGCTAGCGCTCAACACTTATGGTCGCGAACATGGAAACAGTGGGGTACGTGGTCAGGCCTATAGCTTCTGAGGCAGAGCTGAAGAAGGTAATAGAGATAAACATGGTTACTCTCCCGGAGCACTATCCTTACTTCTTCTGGTACGAGCACTTCGAGCTCTGGAAGGATATTTTCCTCGTAGCCCTCGTCGGAGAGAACATAGTGGGCTACAACATGTGTAGGATAGAGTACGGCTTAGGTCATGTAAGGAGAGGGATCGTTAAGCAGGGACATGTGGTTAGCATAGCTGTTCTACCTGAGTTTAGGCGTAGGGGGATAGCTACAGCACTAATGGTTAACGCTATGAACGCTATGAAAGATAAGCATGGAGCTGGAGAAGTGTACCTCGAGGTTAGAGTAAGTAATGAGCCAGCAATAAGGCTCTACGAAAAGCTCGGATTTAGGAAAGTGAAGATTCTGAAGAAGTACTACCTCGACGGTGAGGATGCTTATCTCATGGCTAGGGAACTTTAAGATACTTTTCGGTGGCTCCATCAACCGGTTTATCTCTGCACCACCAGTTTGACCCTACGAAATAATGAAAAATACTGAAACACTTCTTAACCTGCTGAAGATCGTGTTTCGATTTACAACTGAAGGCCTCACTCTTAAGAGTGAGAGAAGGTTGGGCTGAAAAGTTTATTAGGGTTGTGTAGGGAGGGGTCAGGTACTATCTAATATGGCTGAAGGACCGTGCTCTAAGACTAATTAGTCCGGACTGCAAGAAACTTTAGGAGAGAGATCAAGAATGGTAGACCATAGAACCGTGCCTGGAGTCACTAAAGTGTATTTGAGAATCCATGAGGATAGGTTGGGGGTGCTCATCGGTGAAGGCGGTAGGGTGGTTAAGGACTTAGAGGCCCGCTTAGGTGTTAAGATTACTGTTAACACTGTGGATAGCTCAGTCATAGTAGAGCCTGCCAGCCCCTCCACCCCAGCTACAAACATACTGAAGTGTCAGGAGATCATAAAAGCTATAGATCACTGCTTCTCCTACGAAAGAGCTTCGAGGCTCTATGATGACGATGCTGTACTCATAATAGTAGATCTAAAGGATCAGGTATCCTCTAACGAGAGCCATCTCCAGAGGATTAAGGGGAGGATCATAGGTGAGGAGGGAAAAGCAAGAAAGAACTTAGAGGAGATTACAGGAACCTACATCAGCGTGTGCCGCGATACTGTCGCAATTATAGGTGAGTACACTAGGGCGGAACTAGCTCGGCAGGCTATTGAGATGTTAGTCCAGGGACGCCAACACTCAACCGTCTACAAGTTCCTTGATAAAGCTATCAGGGAACTAAAAAGAAAGGAGCTTACAGACCTGTGGAGTAAGCTGTGATGTGTGTGTAACTCTGAATTGTGATGAGGGGCCAAAGCTCTGAGCTCCTTCTACTCCTCTCAGGATAGAGCTCCACTCATGAGAAATAAAATAATGTCGTAGCTGACCGTTAAAGAATAGAGTGTCGGATACCTCAGTGCTATAGATGTGGGATCGCAGTGTTTCGACCTACAGGGAAGCTCTTTCTTCAAGGTATATGCTAGGTTCACGGTATTACCATGTTTTAAAACCGACTACTTAGCTGATTTTACCGCGTATAGTTAAGCACTGTTAGTGATTCTGTGTCTAGGTGGTAGAAACGCCCATTAAGATACTTAAGGTATCTAGGGATGAGTTACCCACGCACATGAGTCTCATGTCTCAGAGGGGGTTTAAGTGTGTGGAGCTTGATGGAGGAGAATACAGTTGCTCGAAGAAGATAAATGAGATACAGGAGTATGTAGTCATACTCCTATCCTCTTCTGAAGATAAAACAAGCCCGTCACTACATCGCTAGAGGTTCCTGTAATTCTGTTCTAGAAGAAACCTACTTATTAACATTTTAAGGGTAGGGTATGCGGAGATCTAGATGCGTGATAATATCCTAGATAGGAGATTTGAAGGTAAGGCAGTGAGGATCTATATATCAGGCATGGAGGAGCCTTTAGAGGGTGTAGTAGACGAGGTATCTAAGTATGAGATAGGGATAAGAACCCCCAAAGAAGGCCCGATAGTAGTGTTCAGACATGCTATAGCTTATGTTGAGGTCTCTCAGACAGATCTTCACGGATTTTCTAGTGAGGAACTAGAGGACGTAATAATAACGCCCGAGATGAGTGGTAGTGATGTCGTGATAGTTCTCCGCGGTAATGTTAAGTTATCTGGTAAGCTCGCTAAGGTCTCTAAATACGAGATCGGTTTAAGAGTGGGAGATAAGGCCCTCATAGTACCTAAGGCCAGCATATCTCACATAATATTCCAGCAACCTAGATCTGGAGAATGAGCCTTCCTCACAGTATCGACGCGTCTTCTATTACATAATAACCTACGTTCATTAAAGGATAAAGAATTTTTCTAGCTCTGTGTATTGCTACTCCCCTCCCCCTAAACAATGGTGACCTAATTACGAATGTCTCGAATTCCCCTCCCTCACCTATGGGACTGACACCACACTCATTATAGGCTTTAAGTAGGGACTGCAGGACCTCGGAGTTGTCGGGATTTCCGAGCACTCTCAAATCTAGGCAGTAAGCCTGGATAGCGGTAATTATAAACCCTAGCTCACCTATCTCCTCCCTCAGTAAGTCCACCTCATTACGGCCCCAGATAGGTGCGTAGAGAGATACTCCCAATTCATCAGCTAGAGCCCTAAACCTCTCGAGCTGGAACCTAGATCTGACAGCTCCCACAACAATATATTCTACATCTGGGTGCTTACTTAGAATCTCCTTCAAACCATCCTTAAACTCTATGTACTCTAAGTCTTTGAGGCCGCTTACAGAGACAGTGTAAACTGGGAGCCCCATGATTTCCCCGTGTAACTTAGCCCATCGAATGTTTACTGCGTGGAACAGCCACGAATCCTCCCTGCCGGGTTCGACAACCACTAATGCCTCAGGTACTAGTCCATGATATAATGAGAGTAGTAGAGAGTAGTGTGAGTCCTTACCACCACTATATAGAGCTATAGCCCTACGCACGATCGAACCCTCCACACATAGCCCACTACGGTAACATCCATAGCTAAGCTCACTACGTAATCCCAATGATAGTTTAATTGAGGAGAACTTATATCAAACCAGTTCCTCCTAATCCAAGGAACAGGAAACTTGAAGTTTAATACGGATTAGGGAGCAAGTAGATTTTTAGCTCCGACCTACACTTAAGAATGTGGGAAAACAAGTGAAGTGCCCAAGATGTGGATGGGATACACAGCCGTCTAAGACTTGGCACTTAACGTCTCCTCTGCCTGACTCGGAGGGGAGGATCACTATAACCATAATGGGCTCGTTCAAGTGCCCGAAGTGTGGCTATAGCTGGAGAGGTAGGGTCAACGTTCTCAAGGTCGGTGGTGAGCACGACGTGGAGCTAGGTGAATCTAGGAAGAGCCGTAAGAAGCAGGAGGAAGGTAAGCACAGTGAGAGCGGGGGAGGAAAAGTAATCGAGATCGATATTAGAGAGGTCTTGGAGGAGGAGTAGCGGGTGCTGAAGATCCGGGTCTTAAGGACCGCCTTGATGGTTCTTGAGTCTCTGGTAGGGCTCTCACTACTCGTTCTAGTGCTTCTCACATTATTTGGCTATATCACCATAGCTGTCGTGGAAGGAAGTTCTATGGAGCCTACCCTGCAGACAGGGGACCTAGTCATAGTACTCAGGAAGATATCCGTTAACGACATGTCGATAGGTGATGTAGTAGTTTATCGTCGTGGGTCAACACTAATAATACATAGAATTGTGATGATTGAGGGAAACACCGTCATCACTAAGGGGGATAATAACTGGGTGGTCGACCCTCCAGTTAGTTCTGATGCTATAGTAGGGAAAGTCCTTGAGGTCGGGGATAGGTTGTTTAAGATTCCTCTAGTGGGTTACTTAACTCTTCTGTTAAGGTACTCGATCAGCTCCCTCACATAGCGGCCGGTAGACCTTAGCTTATAGATAGTATCAACATATTCCTCAAAACCCATATTCAGACTCTCCTTCCAAGCTCTGTAGTTCTCGATGAGACTTTTGTACGCTCTTAGATGAGCCAGACATAGACTCACACCCTCTAAGAAGTCTATAGAGTCCTCCCCGCAAACAGCACAGCGGCCTACATTCCTAGCTAACTTGAGTTTCTCTTTCAGAGTTCTGTCCTCATGTTCAGCAATCACTTTCTTAATCTCACTCAGCTTACTATTTAACTTAGAGATAGCCTCACCCACTACCTCCTCTCTACTCAGCTTACCATGTAGAATTGCCTGGAGTTTTCTCTCGAACTCCCTAGTCAGCTCCACCTCCGTTATCTCTCTAAATAATGTTTCTAGAATTTGCGCCACCCTCAACCCTAACTCAGTCACCTCCATGTTCTTTCCCCGGACGTACCCCCTTTTAATCAGCGTCTCGATAATCTCTGCTCTAGTAGCTTCAGTACCTATACCTACAGACTCCATCCACTTAAGTATTGAGGCCTTAGTATATGGAGGAGGCCTCCGGGTATACGTCTTAACGAGCTTAACCGACGATATCTTAACCTCCTCACCAGTACGTAACGGAGGCACCTCTACGTTACTAACCTTCCTAAAGCGGTAAACCCGGAGCCATTCATATGAGACTACCCTCCTGCCCGTTAACGTGAAGGACAGCCCAGTAGAAGGTTCCTTCATTACGTAAACTACCTCCTCAACTCTCGAGCTGGGGTAGAAGGATGCCAAGTACCGCCTCACTATCATGTCGTACAAGTTCCGTTCTTCCCTGCTGAGACTCCTTGACGGTAGGTAACCTGTGGGGTGTATAGCTGGGTGTGCTGGATCCTCCCCCAAACCTTCCCGCGGCTTCGTTAGATTTCTTCTGAGGAGCTCTAACGCGTAATTACCTAGGTCAGGTAGGTGAGTCAATTTCCGTAGTATCTGGGTGTTATCTATTGTTGGAGGTATCTTCTCGGAGTTAGTCCTAGGATAGCTAATTAGAGACTCAAGATATAGGTCCTCCGCAATCTTCAGAGTTCTCGCTGGAGAATAACCGAACACCTTAGCAGCTTCTACCTGGAGCTCAGTTAAATTAAATGGGGGAGGGGGTTCTAGGTGTATTATTCTCTTCTCAGCCTGAGTTACGGTAAGCTTTCCACTAGACTTCAAGGCTTCTACTACTTTCTTAGCCTCATCTAAGCTTCTGAATGGTTCGAAGTTCCTGTTGAGTGTGTACTCCCTCCCCCCATGAGAGATCTTAACAGTAACCGTGAACATCGCTAAAGGTACGAAAGTCTCCCTCTCAATATGTCTCCTCACTAGCTCCAGTAAAGTAGGGGACTGAACCCTGCCGGCACTTAGAACTGTCCTGTTCTTATAGACCCTGCTGTAAATCTCCATTAACGCCCTACTAACATTTATGCCCCACATCCAGTCAAGTACGTGTCTAGCTAGACCTGACTCTATATAGTTCCAGTCGAGTGGCTGGAGATTCTTGAAAGCCCTTACTATGTCTTCCTTAGTTAACGTCGAGAACTTAGCTCTACTAGCTCTCTTAACGTCCCCCAGGAAATTTATTATGTTGAACCCTATTACCGAGCCCTCAATATCGAAATCACAGGCATTGACGTATTCTTCAGCACGTGCTGACAGCTTTTTAAGTACATTATAGTACCTCCTTAAATGCTCCGATCCAGGTTCATACAGCCATCGAGGACCCCAATCACAGTTGAAGACGGGGAACCCTCTCTCATTTGTGTATAGGGTGTAGAGATGGCCTGCTGTAGATGTGATGACTAGGTCCTTACCGAGAAAACTCCCTACCCACACCTTAACACCGTCGATTACTAGCCTAGTCTTAGCTCCTAGAGCCTCAGCTATCTTAGCAGCTGCTCTCGGTTTCTCAGCGATGACTAGGACGTAGCTACTGGGCAGAGGCAGCTCTGCCTACCTCAAAGAGGTATTGGTGCTGTTACAAATAGAAGTAGAAGGTATATCAGTAGTAAGTAGAGCCTTTCCCGCTGAGAAAGTTTTGAAAGTTGGTTAGAGTACCCTATGTGGGGTCTAAAACCACTAATAAGGATGGCTAGCACCGCGAAGAACCCTAGCCATCTGTAGGTAGGTGAGAGTATGGATAATGCTATGAGGAGTAGAGGTATGGATAGGCTGACTGCTCTATGAAGCTCTATACTGGTTATAGACCTCAGAACGTGGCCCCCGTCTAGTTGCCCTACCGGTAGGAGGTTAGCGAAGTGGATTAGCAGGAGTAGCATTGAGGCAAGCGCGGCTGGGTGAAGTATCACGATAGTGCCCTCCGGATATCGCATGAACCCTGTTGACAGCATTAGGTACATCAACATCGGTGCGAACCCTATCGGGGTAACGTCTGGACATGCCAGCTCCTCAACCCTGACCGCTGGTGACATGTTCAAGGTAATCATGAGTGCTAATGAAGAAACTATGACACCTACTAGAGGACCTGAAATACCCAGCATTGCGAGGGATTTCCTGTCCCGAGGTAGGAACCTCACAGCAATAACTGCTCCGAACGTACCTAGAGGAGATATTACCGGGGCCGGTATGAACATCGGGAGAGGTGTGGGAACATCTGCCCTACGTGATGCTATGAAATGCCCGAGCTCGTGGAGACCTAGAGGTACTAAGACAGACAGAACGAAGATAACTGTTGATAGGGGGACGTTACCTACCCCTCCGAGGCATTCATAGAAGGATAGTGAGCTGAGGTAGCCTGTTATCGCTACAGCTACTAGTGTAGCTACTGCTAGGGAGTAGTAGATAACTCTATTAAAACCTTTAAGACCTACCCTAAACACCCGGACAACTTCGTGGCCAGCACTTACCGTAAGTAGTGGTTGGTAACCTAGGCTAACTAACTCCTTGAAGACCTCGTTGAAGAACCTCTCGATACTACCACTCACAACTACGTACTCGAGGAATGCCGGAGACTCATATGTTAGCTCTACTCCAGCATACCTAGAAAGAACTCTCTCAACTTCTTCTCTCACAGCTCTACTTCACCGAAAATCTTCCTCTCAGTTTCGATTAGGTGTGGTACAGGTATTAACTCTCTTGCCCCGTTGGGAAGCCTCCTAACTATTGTGAATGGGAGGACCCCTCTACGTAACTCTTCGCGAGCTATTTCAACAAAGTCTCTACTTGGGAGCTTACTGACGTCTATTAGGGGTCTAGCCCCGAGAGATAATTGTAGAGCTCTCGCACCTATGATCCTCGCTCTCTCAAACCTAGTCAATCTAGGTAACCATATCCGGACTTCAATATCTGAGGTCTCCCTCTCTGGTCGCTCCAAACTCACCACCAAGAATTCCTTCTATAACCTAGAAGCTTATAACCTAATAACACTGAAACATTGTTTTAGATGCAACTACGAATAGTAGAAGTCTGGTGCTAGTTACCGCAGCTGATTTAGTTACTAAACAGCCTCAGATAACCTAAGAAGGAATGGGTAGCGACCACCTTTCTGTAAAACTTAAAACTTAATAGGTTAGGCCTATATTCCTCTTTCTGGTGTCCTAGTATTGTGGAAGAGACTGCTCCTGTAGGTCCTTGGGAAGCTGAGGCGTTTGTGGACTACGATAGGTTAGTTAAGATTTTCGGTGCGAGGCCTTTAACTGAGAGTGAGGTAAAAAGTCTGGAGAAGGTTGCGGGCGGTTCTCACATAATGCTGAGAAGGAGGGTATTCTACTCCCACAGAGACCTAGACGTCTACTTAAACATGTATGAGAAGGGGGTTAGATGCTCTCTATATACTGGGAGAGGTCCGTCAGGATCTACACACCTCGGTCATATACTACCATGGTTCTTCACTAAGTGGTTGCAGGATAGGCTCGGCCTCGAGCTGTTCTTTCAGATGACTGACGACGAGAAATTCTGGCATGATGAGAGATTGGATATATCTGAGAGTAATAGATACGCGTACGAGAATATTTTGGATCTAGCTGCGATAGGTTTAGACTACAGAAAGACACATATAATCATAGATAGTGAGGACATAGCCTATCTCTACCCTATAGCTGTGAGAGTAGCTAAGAAGATAACGTTCTCGACACAGAGAGCTACCTTCGGATTTACAGACTCAACAAATATAGGCTTGATATTCTACCCAGTACTTCAGATATCCATGTCGTTCCTACCTTCAGAGCTCTATAAAGAGGAAACCTACGTACTTATACCAGCAGGTATAGACCAAGACCCCTACTGGAGGATAGCTAGAGATATAGCACCTAGCCTAGGCTACCCGAAACCATCGCAGATACATAACAAGCTACTCCCAGGTCTCGGCCCCGAGGGGAAGATGTCCTCGTCCAAACCTGAGACCGCTATATACACAACAGATCCCCCGGAAGTCGGGGCCCAGAAAATCATAAGAGCCTACACCGGGGGTCAACCCACAGTAGAGCTTCAGAGGAAACTCGGAGGTAACCCAGACCGGTGCTCAGTCTATAAAATGTATGAGATGTTATTCGAAGAGGACGACGCTAAGCTCTTAGAGAGGTACCAGAATTGTAGAACCGGGGCACTCCTATGTGGTGACTGCAAGGCCGAGCTTGCTTCAAGAGTTCGCAGATTCCTAGCAGACTTCCAGAGAAAGCGGGAGGCTGCACGTGATAAGGTAGAGCTATACCTTCTGAGGACGAAATTCGAGCTACCTAAGCGTAATGTGAGAAAACTCCTTCAGTAAATCTGAGATATCTCTACGTATAATACGAACAGCATAGGAAATAGCTAAATAGCCGAGAAAGCATCATAGTTATCTTCGGAGAACCTTCAGCCTGTATATCGAGGACTACCCTATGTTTTTGGAACTTAGTACGTTGTACTTTCACGAAGGTCTATGTGGGCATCATATACTACTATTTGGGAGTGACTGGGTTAGCTCGTGTAGTTATTAGGTTGTATCTTGAGGACGAGTCTGAGAATGATGTGAGAGTCCTCTCTTACTACCTTAATAGCTTACTGAGCTATATAACACCCGGGAATAGCAGGAGATTCGAGCACTACATGCCGTGATGAAGGTTAAAAGCGATGATCTGTGATTGGAGCTGGGATTCTGATTATAGGAATTTCTAGCTACGGGATTAAGAGATATTCATGATACTACTAGATAGCTATAGAAGGTAAGTTAAGACTTTTGTAATTTAAGGAAGCTATTGCTGTCTAGTACTGCATAGCCTCCTACAGTCCTCGTTCCGCTGAGCTTAGTCCTCTGTGATCGCGTAAGTAGTTGTAGAGGTACGTAGTAGTTATCGGATATTCTGAAAACTACGATCGAGTTCTCCTCTACCAGCCTTAACCCCTTTAGGATTTTTGTTACGACGGTCCCTGAGCTCTCAACACCACACTCCACTACGTAGAACTGCCCTCTACGGTCGAAGCTCTTCTCCAGGAACATGTCTAGGCATTTACGTATGTCCTTAATTGAGGATCTGAAAGACCTGACAGCCCAAAGGAAGTAGCTATAGTTAAGTGGGGTAAAGACCGCGTACTCAGGTCCCTCAACATCTATTAGATACTCTATAATGTATGCTGCCTCATATACATCTAATATACCGGCATAGAATGTCGGTATGTAGGTCCTATCCTCCAGAGTCCTGAGGGACTCAACCTTCAGCTCTCTAGCTATGTCTACCTCAGTAATCTTATCAGCTGGTTGCTTACCGAAAAATCTCAGAACACATGTATCGACGCTGTAACTAACTATTTCTTCGAGTGGTAGCATCCCCCAACCAATTAACCTGGGTGTTACCGCCTCTTTGATTACCCCACTGCTTACTAGCTCACCAGCAAACTCTATTAGCTCATCACTTAGACTACCGACTAGAGATCTAGGGGTGTATCTAGTGAGGGCTGATGAGAGTAGGAGGACGTACTCCTCCTTAGTTAGGGTAACAAGATCCCGGATCATTTCTAGAACTACTCCAAACACGTGCGGTGAATCTTTCCTAGCTTTAAGCTCAGCTATCTCCACACAGTTTAGGCAGTTACGGATGTATGCCTCGACACCTATAACTCTATTAGTTAATTGTCCGAAGTCTACGGGATCTACCGTAAGATAGAACTCGAAATCCATTCCGAGAGTTCGGAGAGTTCGGAGCAGTACCCCACTAGATATGAGGGACTCAGCTGTTACATCCCCCACAACTACCAGGTACTCTCCTTTTCGAACTAGCTCGGATAAGCTCCTGGTTTTCGGCTGCTCTCTTTTCTGTTGAGGTATTAAACCCAAAAATCTCCCTACCCGCCACCTTCAATTCTATACAACGGCTGGGAAACTATGACGGAAGCTTTTTCCGGGTCGTATGACCAGTCTCCTGGGAGTCTACCAATCCTCTTGTAGTACTTGATGAGTCTACGTATCTTAGATTCTATCTCGATTAAGCCTCTCAGGCTATGCGTGTCCTTCGGATGGACAGCTAAATGTTTCCGGAGGTTCACAGCCCTTCTCATAAGGTTGTAGAGATCCTCGGGGACGACCTGCTTCACACCATGTCTCTCCAAAACATCCAGGACTTTCTGACCGATTACAGACTTCGCTAGGGGGATTCCGTACTGATCTCTCAGTAGGATGCCTATCATGGACGGTGGATAGCCTTTCCTAGCTAACTCAACTATTATAGCTTCTACCTCCTCCGGAGTAAACTGGACCCACCTAGGAGATATACCGGTCGACGGCCTCGTGGAGTGCGACTGCCCCCTCTTTTTCCTCTTATTCATACTAGCTCAGCTCCCTAAATGCTTCAGGTAAGAGCTTAAAAAGCTAAAAAGTCTTTAGATCTCCACTACATAAGAGACTGCTAGATCGATACCTCCTCTCCAGGCTTGAGGACCAGTACCTTGACCTCGAGCCCCCTCCTTCTTACCTCCTCCTCGAACTCCTGCGGTGTACCCCAGAGGACGGGGAAAGTACCGTAATGCATTGGGATCACATACTTAGGTCTCAGGAGATCTACCGCTAATGCGGCCTCCCTAGGCCCCATCGTGAAGTGTCCCCCTATTGGGAGCAGAGCTACTTTAGGCTTATAAAGCTCCCCTATCAGCTTCATATCGTAGAATACTCCGGTATCACCAGCATGATATAAACATTCATCACCGGCCTTAATCACTACGCCTGTCGGAGCACCTCTAGTCGATGAGTGTTGTGCTGGTGTTAGTATTAGGTCTATCCCTCCCGGAAGCCTTACCGGCCCCCCAATGTTTGCTCCAATAACCCTCCCAGCACCTACCTCTCTCCCAACATGCTCTGCTATCTCATATATGGAAACCAGCTTAGCTCTATGTGCTACTTTCAGGACCTCTATGGCGTTACCTAGATGGTCTCCATGATCATGTGTCACCGCAATGAAGTCTACATCTGAGAATTCCTCTGGTTTAGTTGTATATAGCGGGTTACTGAGCCACGGATCTATTAAGAACTTTACCCCACCTAACACTACCTGGAAGGATGCGTGGCCGAGCCACCTAACCTTCACGTTACCACCCAATGATCTGCTCTGCCCCGAGGTATTAACCTTTTTATCTCAATTAGTTTACCGGTGAGTACTGCTTAAAACGATGCTTTGATGTAGCCCTACCTACTAGTGAGGCGAGATTGAACTCTCTAGAATCTTAAACGCCTTAGCTAGCGCGCTCCTAACAGCATTTGCCACAGTTACTCTACCCATACTAAACTCCTCACTCATGTTTTCCCAGGGCTTCCCCTGGAGAATCCTAGCTATCAGTAGCTGACCGTCCTTCTGCTCGAGGGAGCTGAGCCTGCCCAGGAACACCAGCTTCTTTAGGAGTAGGAGAGCTACATCAAAAACTACTTCTAGGGTGAAAACTCCGGATATGTAGAGGGATAGCCTATCGATCTGAGTCTCCTTTATATTTATGTCCTCCGAAGCTGTTAAGGGCCTATCAACAGAGCTTAATATGAGGTAAGCAGCATCTGACTCGAAGTCCCTGTACACCACCGGTAAACACTCAACGAACTTCACTATGAAGTCCTCAAAAGCCTCGTACACAGCTTTCTTCCACTCATCTGAGAGGGGGTATATAACGAGTGCTGTATACTCCCCACTCACCGGGTTCCGATCTGGGGAGATGTGCATTACCTTGAACCCGTTCTTAAGCCAGAAGTTCAGGAGCTCGTATGTTACCCCGAAACCCGCTCCTACCCAGTCATACCCTCTATTGATGGCCTCCTCAACTATCTTCCTCATGAAAGCTGAGCCTATCCCCATACCCTGAGAGTCTATGTGGACAGCTATCCTAACAATCCTCCAACCAACTCCTCGGCCGAAGACCCTCCTCCTAAGATGCTTCAGTAGGCGATCCGGTATTATATTACCAGCTATCTTACCTCCTCTGAGTAGCTCATCTATGTACTCGTCTGAGAGACCTCCCTCCTCAGCTAGCTGAGCTGCTGCCACTACCTTCCCGCTCTTCAGAACCATTGCCCTGATGCTGTGGTGGGGGGCGTCAGCCAGCATGCCCAGGTCGTCCGGCTCGTTTCTGTAGTGAGCTAGAACGTAGATCCCGAAGATCTGCCTCAGAATTTCCTCGTTTTCTGCTTTAAACAGTTCTTCCGGGTCGAATGCTACGTAGGTATACTCACCCCTCTTTATTGCCTCCAAGTCATCGCTAGTTAGCTCTGCCGGCTCTGCGTTTAGTAGCAGTACATCAAACTGGAACTTCTCTATGGGGTCGTCAGCTGAGTATCTAATAGGCTCACTCATCTCAATTATTGCTAGCCTCGTCTTCTTATCCCCTCTAATCCTCTTGAGGAACCTAACAGAGAACCCCCTACCAGCACCCTCATACCCGTGAATTGTAGTTGAGAAAATAGTGCGCCTGAACTTCCACCAGATTTTATGTAGGAGAGGTACCGGTATGCCAGCAGCTTCATCCACTACGACTACGTCGACGTTAAGTTTCAGGACTTCGAGTGGAGGCCAATACTCTATGCTGAACCTATCCCCCTTCACCTCGATGATGAAGCCCTCTCTCTTTATTACTCTGAAGTTCTTGCCCAGCGTTTCTAGGGCCTTAATTGCGAGAGTCATCAGCGACTGAACAGAGCTCGGCTCGTTAGCTGTCACAGCTATTCTAACCCTGTTCTTGAACTTGAGGAGCTCCTCAATGAGGCCCACTATACCTATCCCAACAGCGGATGACTTACCGCGCCCCCTATCAGCTACGATTACCACGACCTGCCGTGAGACGTCCTTAAACCTCTCAACCATGTTATCCTCTATGGCCTCAATAACGTTTACCTGATCCTGTGTCATAGCCAGCCTGTAAAGCTCCTCAGGGAACAGCTTCTTCTGGGGTAGCTTAAGCTCCTTCCTTACGGGGGATGTCACCACCTCTTTCTCTGAGCTACTACCCTCCTTTATGATTCTGCAGCTCCCTACGTCGTAGATCACGATCCCTCCATGACTATACAGATGCCGTAGGAACCAGGAGATGAATATGTGTCTAGGTTCCGGGTGGTTCGGGACTGCTAGGCTTTGCTTAAACAGTGTCAAGTATCTCGGCCACCTATCGTGTGGTGGTGTTAGGAGTATGATTATACCTCCTCCCTCAACGATGCCGAGCAACCTACCTATGTCGTTAGGCCGTAAATCATTGAGTAGATCTAGAACTAGTACCTGGACAGTTGTCCCTAAGTACTTGATGCTCTTCTCGTAGACAGCTAGCTCCAGCTCCACGTTGTCCAGGTCCGCAGACTTAATGAAGTGTTTAAGTACCTTCCGAACTATTTTTGCCCTGAGGAGTGCCTCAGGGAACTCGTCGTGGAAGAAGTAGAGGATCTTAACTTTCTTATCCTCCTTCCGGCGCTTCCTAGCTACCAGCTTGAGGTACCTAATGACCAGCTCAGCAGAGAGTCCGGAGAGCTTTAGATCGTCATCTCCGCAGAGGACCACCATCCTTCTCTGGTTTAATTTCTGAGCCTCCCTGATGCTACCCCTAAATACCTGGAGAAACTTTCGGTAATCCCCCTTAGCTAACTCCCTCAGCTTATCACGTAGCTCGCGGAAAGGTGGCTTCCTCAACCTCAAGCACCGAACTTCTCTAACCTCCCAGAGTAGTCCATTAGAACCCCGAAGAGCTCTACGTTTCTAAGCCTCCCTAGGGTCCCCCTCCTAGCCTCCCTCTCGGTGAGCTTAACCATATTATCTGCCATAACATCCGATGCGTAAACCATGACCGGTACCGGGTCTGAGGTATGGTCTCTAATCGTCAGAGGGGTTGCGTGATCACCTAGAAATGTTAGCACTACCTGCTCTAGGTTAACCCTATCGGCTATGTACGATAAAACCTTCAGCGATTTCTCGATTAGCTCTATCTTCGCCTCTACGTTCCCATCATGAGAAGCTGAGTCAGTTCCTTTTATGTGGATATAGATGAGGTCGTAGCCCTTCCTATAGAAATCGACGGCTACCCTAGCCTTAGACATGAGGTCACTATCGACACCGCCGGTAGCTCCTTCAGGGGTCACTACTTCGAAGCCTAGGAGGGCGCAAACACCCTTGACTAAGGCTGTTGCTGATATAGCTACTGCCTTACCTATACTCACATCCTTCCTCTCTGTTAGTTTAGGGTAGCTTATCATTTTCCCGGCACCTCTCAGAAGCACTATGTTAGCTGGGGGCATACCCCTCCTAACTCTCTCAGCGTTAAGAGGGCAGTTACTCAACAATTCATGAACCTTCCTAGTGAACGTGTTAACGATCCTAGCTGTTTTCTCTGCATTCGGATCGGGCTTCAGGGGTCTAGATTCAAGTACTTTCACGCCCTCAGCGTGTGGGTCGGTATCACTCACAGCATCGGATAGTCCCTCCCCTCTAAATACGACTGCTACCCTGTGCTCAGTAGCGTGGTAGACCTCTACTCTAACTCCATCTATCTCACCAATGTTCTCGTTGATGTATCTGACGAGTTGCTCAGCTTCCTGAACCCGGCGACCGGCTCTTCTATCGACTACCACTAGATTATTGTCCACGGTCGCGAAGTTCCCTCTGAACGCTATGTCTCCAGGCATTAGGACGGCCCCAGCTCCTATAGCCTCGAAGGGGCCTCTCCCCGGGTAGTTATTTAGAGGGTTTACCCCGAAGAGAGCTAGGTGTGCTGTATCGCTACCCGGCCTAATCCCTGGCTGGATAGGATCCCACAACCCTATTGCTGATCTACTTAGGAGGTCTGAGATCGGACTAAAATCTACTACTTCTAGAGGGGTTCTATAACCGAGTTTCGGTACGGGCCTATCAGCTAGACCATCAGCTACTACCACTATTACCTGCTTCCTCAACACTCCGATCGACCGAAATAATTTCTAGTCCTAGCTTTAAGAACTAAAGAGTGGGCTCCCGTAATTGATATCCTAACCGTTCTACACCTAGCTACAGTGAGCCCACTCTTTAGGGTGGAGGATGATCGGTAATTGTTTGAGTGGTATAGATATAGGCTTAGGTACATAGTGTGTTGGTGGTGAGAATCTGAGTCAGAAGCCTAAGGATGTCCCGGTCCCGGAGAGCAAGACTCAAGTAATATGTGTAGTTAGTCAGCTAGTAGGTGCTAACTACGTAAAGGTGCTCTGCGCTGATGAGCAGGTTCGCACAGCTAGAATACCTGGGAAGCTAAGGAAGAAGGTCTGGATCTCCCCCCTAGACGTAGTCCTAGTGGAGCTTTGGGCTGAGGTCAGTGATAAGGGGGACATAATATACAAGTACTCCAGGGACGAGAGAAAGAAGCTGATAGAGTATGGGTATCTAGACCCTAAGTTGATAGAGCATGCTGGTGGTACCCTATAAGTAGTAACAGCTTGGACAGGTTAGTTGATGAATACTTCCGGCTCACATCGAAGGAGCCTAGGAAGGTAGATAAGGACATATTCGAGGTCGTTGAGGAGGTTTTCGATACCGCGACAGTGAAGGCTGTCCTGGAGCTCGTCCGCAGACGCGTTATCTACGAGATTAAGGGGGTGGTCAGTGCTGGGAAGGAGGCCAGGGTCTACTGGGGTAAGGACTTTGAGGGTAGGGACATAGCCATAAAGATATATCTAACTACCTCAGCCGAGTTTAGGAAGGGAATAATTAAGTACTTAAGTGCCGACCCCAGGTTCTCCGGTAAGATACCGAGCACGACGAGGAAGTTGTATTCTATATGGGCGAAGAAAGAGTACAGCAACTATATGAGAATGTATGAGGTAGGGGTTTCCGTCCCGAAACCTATAGCAGTCTACGAGAACATTCTCGTGATGGACTTCATAGGGTCCGAGGGAGTTCCCGCACCACTCCTAAAGGACGTTGAGCTCGACTTGAAGAGGCTTAGAGAAGTTTTCGATGGAGTAGTTGATGACTTGAAGAAGATGGTTCTTAAGGCTGGGCTAGTCCACGGTGATCTGAGTGAGTACAACATCATGATATGGGAGGATAGACACTACATAATTGATGTTAGCCAGGCAGTGACCCTCGACCACCCGAATGCTGTTGAGTACCTATATAGAGATCTAAACAACATAGTCAGGTTCTTCAGTAGGAGAGGTCTTAAAGTACCTACTCCACATGAACTAGCCGAATCTCTTGGGCTATTTCACACACGTTGATCTCTCCTGAGTGTGGTTTTCAGTTATAGCCAACTATAGGAGCCACACAACACACAGGACTTAGGTCCGGGCGTCAGGTCCTGGAACCTTCCTCTGAGAAGCTAGGATTGTGCCGCCAAAGATCGTTGAAGTTCATGTTGATGGTATCGCCGGTTTCTATGTTTTTGAGTGTTATGTAGCTCTGTTTTACTTCCACCACCTTGTAGGTGCTACCGCGAAACTCGATGAGATCCCCCTCACTAATCTCATATATTTTAACTGAGTAGACTATCCTCGGTTTTCTCTTTGAGTACTTATACCCTTCCCATGAGGTCAGAACCCTCGATAAGTACCTCATCTCCACCTCCTTAACTATTTGAGTAGCTGTATGTCTGTCGATTACATAGAGATCAACTCCGTCTCTATGCTCTTTAGCTTCTACTACCCCAGGATACCCCTGAAGTCTCCTAGCTATTGCCCGAATGGACTGCTCCGCCTTAGTGTTCCCAGGTCTTAGCTGTATAACCGCATCGTAACTCTTAGTTCTGTACCTGAGGCATGAGGGGCAGACAACATCCTTCACGTTTAACCTGATAGGTAGTACTTGCTCGACGGATATCCCGCTGATCCAGCCCCTAAGTCTTACTAGAGCCGTATCCTCCTGTATTTCAACACCCTCCACTACTACCTGGACATTATCTTCGGCTGCCCCTCTTCTAGCTACGTATCTCTCTACTAAACTCTCAACATACTCGTCAAGCTCTATGGAGGAGAACCTCCCCCCAGAGGTTCTTACTGCTCCACATATGCTACATCTAACTACCTCTATCTGACTAGGTAGCTGAGCTAGCTTTCTATGTAAGATGAAGCACTGCGGGCAGAGGCCTTCTACTAGAGGGTTATCGGGGGATTCCTCACGTCCGCAACTAACGCAGAATCTCCTCAAGGTTCATACCTGAGTATTAGCGTGTAGGGAACACCTCCGATCCTCCTGATAGCTAGAGGGTGTACTAGCCCGGCTTCTACTAGCTTATTAACTAGTCTCTCACCTACAGCCATTACGTTATTAGCCATCTCTATAATAGCTACTGCCTCATCCAGCTCCATTAGCTCACCCCCGAAGAACTCCTCATTAACCTCTAAGATAAGGTCCTCCTCACGGAAGGTCTTCCCAAGTAGCTCCTCGTCGCAGGCTCCAACTACTCTCTTAACAACGCCCTCATCATCCACCTCCGAGATCTTCACGTACACTCTCAAACTACCACGCAGGTTTTATGGTGGTTTCAGCTCCACACGCTAAGCACTTCAGTATCCATATCCTCCCCTCTCTCCTCAGTTCGGTCTGGTAGGAGCGGCAGGTCGGGCACCTCACATAGTTCTCAAGGAACTTCTCGAATAGCTTGTTGATGGATGCCTTACTGATGTTTTGGTGTATAACCGCGTTCCCGTCAGCTTCTAAGCTACCTTTAGCTCCCATACTTTTAAGTAGGTACCTTAATACTAACCTAGGGTCTCTATTAATTATCTCGCACACTAACTTGAAGTTCTTTATCTTGGTGTGGATACCTACGACCTCCGTCTCAAGAGGTGGTATCTCGATCGGTGCCTCAGCTCTCTTCGACGGTAACCTGGAATAGAGCCTCTCAAGCAGCTCCTCGTAGTCTAGCTTTATCATCCTTACACACCCGCTGTAAGTATCTAAAAACAATATAACTCTACTCCGTTTGTCCCTAGATGCTCATTGATGTGAGTTCATGTTTGTTCATCACATCTAGGGACTTCCACCTCGTCCACAGGGTTTTCGGTACCTCTGTGGGGTCATGGGTGGCGTTCGTCCCGAACGGCATGGGGCCCCCATCTACGTCTAACCCCGCAGAGCTCGGAGCATTGCCCCCATCACTCAGCGGGTATCCAAGCTACTTATAGGAATGAAGTTAATGAGCTCAACACATAACCCCAGAACACAGCAACCCTAAAAACAAAAACCATAAACACAACACCACCAATCAAAAACAGAACAGCCCATAAACACTCCATGTTTCTCTAGCTTAGGGATGCTGGCCTCGGAGACCTCCGGGAAGTTAAAAGAGGTGATGCTATCTAAGCTTAGGTAGGCTCGCTGTGAGAGTGTCTCTACTCTTCCTAGGTACTGGTGCCCCTGATGCTGGGTCTGACGATATGCCGGCTGTGCTAGTTAGAGCTGGCTCTACGTTTCTTTTATTAGATGCTGGTGAGGGGGTTCAGCACAAACTAGCTAGGGTGGGGGTGGGCCTCGGCAAGATAGGTTACGTCATGGTAACTCACCTCCACGGGGACCATGTACTGGGGCTGATACCCCTTATCCAGAGTAGGGCACTTACGTCTAGGCCCGCATCGCAGATATGTCTGTTCGGGCCTCCAGGCCTAAGGAAGTTCCTCGACTCAAGCTTTAGCTCCCTATACTTTGATCCAGGTAGTAGCCTGGAGGTCCAAGAAGTGAGAGGAAATGAGGAGGTGAGGATGGGGGACATAACAGCTAGAGTAGAGCCTCTAGACCATACCGTACCTACAGTCGGTTACTTCATCACCGTCCCTGAAGGTCCGGGAGTATGTTACATCACGGATACACGGCCCCTCAGCGACCCAGCTCACGCTGAAGGTTGTGATGTTATCATACATGACTCCACGTTCTCGTGGATGGAACTGGGAAGAGCACTCGAATTCAAGCACTCAACTGCCTTAGAGGCAGCTTCCTTCGCTAGCTCAGCGAAGGCCAAGGTGCTGTTTCTCTACCACATATCCTCTAGGTATGGGGATAGGGGCTTCCTAGAGAGGGAGGCTAGGAGAGCCCACCTACATGCTTACGCAGCATCCAAGTACATGGCCATAACAGTCTAGCCTCCGTGTCGGATACCCCAAACCACATCACGTGTTCAGTGGGCATGACTTTCCCCATCTCCTCGTACCGAACCTTACAGCTGAGAGCCTCATTTTAAAGGTGGGGGTGGGGATTTATAAACTCTACACCTCCTGCTCGATTCTGAACCGTTCACGGAGAGGGACATAATCCTCGAACCTCCCCGCCCTTCATGCTGGGAGGGATCGGATAAGCTATCTCAAGTCTTTAAGGGACGAGCAGTACTGGGTGAGGAGGTCCCTGAAGAACTCGTAGGACTTACCTACACAGTCTCTATAGCTATTGGAGGGCATTACGAGGTACTCCTCGTCTTCAAGGATCATTAGATCCCAGCCGAATCTTTCCCTTAGGTACTGGAAGAATGTGTCGCCGAGGACTTCGATAGCATCTGACATTAGAGGCAGCTCCTCAGTTCCTTCATAGTGGCGGGCTATAGCTCTTAGTGCTACCTTGACTGAGCCCTGTCCAGTTATCTCTATGTAGTCCAGGACTGTGGGCCCCTTCATCGTGAAGTAGTTGCTGAGGGCTTTCGCTATCCTCTCAATGGCTGAGTAGCAACTCATATTCCTTACCTCAGCATGTAGCTTATCGGTAGTGAGACGAAGACCTCCAGAACTGCGGCGATGGAGAGGAGTAGAGGTACGGGTCTGAGCTTAACTAGAGTTACCCAGAACTCTCGGGAGAGGTCGGCACCCTTCTTTCCTAGCAGCTTGGAGTATATTGCTACTAGAGCTACTATCCCAAGCCTAGTACCGAGGTAGCCTGAGTAAACTATTACTGGGAGCTCTATGGTTCCATGTGGTACTAGAGCTATGGAGGTGCGTCCCACTATATTAACTATTGACCCGAGGATATATCCGTTTACGTAAACCACGTAGGTCGGGTAAACCAGTGTAAATCCTAGGGCAACACATCTAACTGACACACCGATATTGTTGTAAAGAATAACGCTCAGCAACCCGAGAACCCTACTAACTACGTCCTCGGACCTCAGGACAGGCTCTGTCAGCACGGAGACCTGCTCCTCCACTTCCTCGAGAGGAGCTGGGTGGGTTAGTCCGGTAACTAACGATACTAGAAATACTGCCAGCACCACTGAGAGAGCTACTAGCTCGAATGTCTTCACAGTCCCCAGTAGCTTACCTGTAGTAAGTAAATAAAGCGTTACGTATAAGTGAGGCGGTAGCTTAAGCAGGAGCTTCCTTGGTGGTTACCGTGAAGGCTGTGATAATAGCTGGTGGATTAGGTAAGAGGCTCAGACCCCTCACTGAGAACAGGCCTAAGCCCCTGGTCGAGATCGCTGGGAAACCTATAATTGAGTGGCAGATAGAGTGGTTGAAGAGGAACGGGGTGAGGACATTCATAATTCTCGCTGGGTACTACAGGGAGAAGCTCATAGAGTTCCTCGGTTCTGGATCGAGATTCGGGGTTTCAGTAGCCTACGTAGTTGAGGAGGAGCCGCTCGGTACTGGTGGTGCGATAAAGAATGCTGAGAAGGTCATCGGGAACGAAACCTTCGTGGCCGTAAATGGGGATATAGTGACCAACATACCTGTTAGTGAGTTGGTTTCGTATTTGGAGGCGTATCCGGATGCTGTAGCAGCTATAGGTCTCGTACCGTTGAAGTCTCCCTACGGGATAGTGGAGCTCGGGGGCAACAGTAGGGTAGTGTCCTTCAGGGAGAAGCCTACACTGGAGGAGTATTTAATAAATGCGGGGGTGTACGTAATGAGGCCTGAAATATTTAACTACCTACCCACCAAGGGAGACATAGAAAGAGATACTTTCCCTAAACTAGCAGCTGAGGGTAGGTTGGTAGGTAAGGTGTTTAGAGGGTACTACTGGAGATCCATAGACACAGTTAAGGATGTTGAGGAGGCCTCACAGGAAGTTCAGAGACAGCTAGGGATCACCACTAAAGACTAGCGTTTCAATAGGTTAGCTCACCAACGTAATTCTCAAGCTCTTTTTTGAGTGTAGGTCTAGAGGTAACAAATAGTTGCACACCGTACCTGAGTACCCTCAATGCTTGCGAGACATCGTTCACTAACCACGCGTAGACTTGAATCCCCCTACTCACACACTCCTTCACAAGCCTCGGGCGAATCACAGTCGCAGGTAGGGCTATTCCGTAGACTCCTTCACGGGATATTACTGCTACATTCGGGAACGGGTTCGATATTCTGACTACGGTCTTCACAGATCCGAGGGTGTTCCTCACAACTCTTGCTTGTAGGAGGTCATCTACTACTATATATGCTCTCTCCTCAGCATGTAACCCCCTAACAGTTTTCGCTACTACATCAAGTATCTGAGGCTCCCTAACCCATAGGAGTACCTCCGTAGCTATACTGCTTAAAACCCTCTCTAAACTAATTAGGCCACCTCCTAGCTCATGTTCTGAGGTAGTGGGGACCGGCATTCCCGGGCTGGTAACGTCAGGGCAGACCACGGGGACCCTGTCCCGGGTAGAACATATGTCGAGTACGATTCCCTCCACACCGAACTCCAAGGACTTAGCTAAGCTGTCTAAGGTTACGGTAGACTCCGTGGTGAAGCCCCTGAAGACGTACACCCTGACCGTACTCAGCACCTAGAGGTAGAAGCAGTTCTACAGAAAAGAGCTTAACTCGGAGAGTTCCGGCAATAATAGGTACTCTTCAAGAGATGTGGAGAAATAGAATTAAAATTTAGTTTAAACTAAAAACGAGTTATCTGTTACGCACCCTTCGGAGCTCCGGTAACCTTTCTTATCGTTATGAATCCTAGTGTTGCCATTATGAATGCTAGTAGCGCGAATATTACGGCTATGTAAGCAGCTATCGTAGCTCCATCAATCTTACCAGGTATGCCCGACACGTCAGACTTAACGGATGATACGTCAGACTTCACTGAAGCTACGTCGGACTTAACTGAAGCTACGTCGGACTTCAGGCTGGCTACATCAGACTTCACGCCAGATACGTCGGACTTCACGGAGGCTACGTCGGACTTAACTGAAGCTACATCAGTCTTTATCGAGGTCAGATCGGTCTTCAGGTCGGTTACTGTGGTGTCTATAGTGCTCAGCTTCTCGGATACGGTCTTGAGTGTGCCTGATACAGCGTCTACAGAGCTTCTCAATGTGTCAACCTTACTGCTAACCGTGTCTACCTTACCGCTAACAGCATCTATCTTGGATGTTAGGGTCGTCACTGCATCACTCAAGGACTTAGATACGGAGTCTATGGCGGTCTTGATATCAGCAGTTGACGCATCGATCTTGGACTTAAGGTCTGCTACGGCGGAGTCCACCTTACCACTGAGGGCATCTACCTTACCGCTGACCGCATCGATCTTGGAGGATAGTGTAGCTACAGCGGAGTCTACCTTCGAAGATAGTGCGGCTATGGCAGCACTCACACCGTCGATCTTGGAGGACAGTGTAGCTACAGCCCCGCTTACAGCTGCTGAGATGCTGTCTACCTTACTGCTTAAGGTGCTTACAGCGCTGGCGATGTCCTTCGATGTTGCGAGGATGGATATGTTGTTTATTACGTATACGTAGCCTGCTACAGCCTCCTTAGTTGTACCGTCTGGTAGGCTGTATACTAGGCTGACTGCGTAGGCACCAGGCTCTAATACTGGTACGTAGATCCCTAGGGTCTTAGTGAATGGTGATGTTAGCTTCCCGCTTGGGTCCACTATCCACCTAGTTACGTGGGCGTTGAGTGTGTAAGCTGCGTCAGTCCCGTTGAATAGTACTGCATACATGGATACGCCTACTGGGAAGCCAGTACCTACCACCCTAACTAATCCTGGACCTACTAGGACTGGCATTACGTCCTTGTTGAGGTCTAGTATCAGGAGCTTCGGGACTACCTTCGGTGATGCTGTGACCAACTTAGTGGTGTTGAAGAACTGGTCCACGGTTATTGATCCTGATGCTGTCCCTACGACTATTATTGTGTATTCTCCTTCTGGTACTGTAGGTACTACGAAGGATATCTCCTCAGTGCTCTTATTCACCTTCACCGTCTTCACTAACATTCCTCCGAAGTAAACCCTCACAGTTTCTCCAGGTGAGAGACCTGCCATTACGACCTTGATTACGTCACCTAGGTAGTCGCAGACGCCTGTGTATTCAGCACACTGAGCACAGTACTTGAGGCCGGTTACACCTGCACTCTCCGGGCATGGACATACCTCAACCCTCTTACCGTCTAGGCCGGCGAAGACCTCAGGTTTTACCTTACCTGTGTACCAGTATGCCCTAGCACCTATTATCACAGCTAGTGTGTACTCATAGCCCCACTTATCTACGCCCCATATGTAGTGTACTCCGAAGGAGGCATCATCAGGTATCTTAACCTTGAAGGTTAGGTTACCGTCCTTACCTAGCGTGAACTCTCCGAGCTTCACTATCTTCTCCCAATACACGTACAGGGTGTTGTAGCCTGGGTAGCCCCAGTCAGCTCCAGGTCCGTAGCCGTAGGCAGCTATAGTGACTGTAGCTCCAGGCATTATCACACCAGTCGTTATCGGAACTAGTAGAGGCCTAACTATGTAGTAGACGTTCCTAAACTCGAACGACGGACCTATCACAGGCTGAGCAACTACTGTAATCCTAGCTGTAGTAGTCGGTACATCGTAGCACCAGTCAACCGACCACTGTATGCTGGCATCGGTGAAGGTTAGTGTTGGTATTCTGACCATGTAGTCGGTGACACTCATATTTGTTGGGTACTCATAGTACTTACTGACAGTTGTACCTGTATCTCTGTTGGTGTAGGTCACCGTCACGTTAGCCTTCGATATGACTAAGCTCCACTCCCTTAGTAGGAGCAGTATCTGGTTTGAGTAGTTGTAGAATGTAGCCCAGAACCTGTACTGCCCTGGAGTGGGTGGTGTTAGTGTGTACGCTACTGGTGAGATATTGAACGATGCGTGAGCTACGTAAGCACCCAGGGTCGCATCGTATGATGGGGTTGCTAAGTCACTGAATAAGGTGACATATGGGACTGTAGTTATGTTGTATAGAGCGAACCTTATACTGCTTCCCTCTAAGTTAGCTGCTAGCTGGTACAGCTTACCTCCGTAAGATATGTTCACTCTCAGAACCTCGGTGAGGACGTAAGACATCCTGGACTGCTTAAGGACGTAGTCTAACTTAGCATCTACGTACGATTTAGCACTAACGGAGGCCCTAGTCCCTAGGGCCGGGACTACAGCGCTCTCGGTTATCGTCACGGTACCCACGGTCTTTAGAGCTATTGTTGAGGTGTTAGTGAGGGTTGTCGGTAGTGGAGCTTCGTAGACTATCGGTATGTATAACCCGGCAGTCATGTTAGTTCCTTTACCACCTGCTATGTACTGCTTGAGGTTCGATAATTCGAAGTAACCGAGCCCGCTGGTTGTGAAGGTTGTTGGTGGTGTGGTTGTTGGTGGTGTGAATGTGTACTTAACGTAGGTGAAGTTTATGTTGAGGAGCTCTATCCTCAATATCCTCACATTCGCGCTGAAGCCGTAGCCTTTTATGGTGATGCCGGTTAGCTCACAATCAGTACCATCACACCTACCGTTACCCTCTCTTGGAGATATCACTACCTGAGGTCTTATCTCTAAGCTACCTGGCTTAACGTTAGTTAGGTCAGTTGTACCGGCAATACCGGTAACCTTGTACGTACCTCTCGGGAGACCGCTCCCTGTTAAGGTGAGTAGGTTGACCGTGGTACTGCCATATCCGTCTGATCCAATGGTTACTGCTGTAATTGAGTAGGTACCTGTTATCGGTCCCTCAAACCTTATGCTATCCACCGAGTCTCCGGGTAGGTAACCTAAGAACTCTACTTTCACAGTCTGAGCATTGCCAAAGGCGTCGACTATTGTTGTTGATGGGGGTGTTACTACGACCTTGGGATAGACGTCTGCCGACTTATAATCAGCAAGTGTCCCCCAAACCTCGAGGACTATATAGAGGTCTATGAGTCCATTGGGCTGGGGACTAATGTCTTTAGCATCAGGTAGTTTAGTGGGTAGTGTTAGGATTACGTCGTAGGTGCCAGCAACAGAGGCGTACCTAGTAGCTGAAGCCCACTCCCTAGTGCAGCTAACATCATTACATAGCTTGACCGTAAAGATCGTTGTCGTGTATATCTCTACGCTCACTACTACAGGTTCTCCTGGGTATATCTTAGCTGTCTTGATCTCTACTATCCTACCCGGAGAGACCTGAGCTATTACTGTACTAACTGGTAGGACTAGACTAACTGGTAGGACTAGCCCTGCTACTAGTAGCCCTAGGATTACTACTGAGCTTAGGTACTTGAGATCCATACTTTACACCCTCACCTATTCACTACCTTGCTAACCATATAAAGCAGTAGTGTAAACATGTACACACCTATGTACACATATGCCTACACAGCTCGAGCTACTTGATGCTGGCTCTAGGTCCCCCACGACCTTCACACGTAGATGAACATGGGGGAAAACCCCGCCGCAGGTGGGCCCGCGGGGATTCGAACCCCGGACCTCCGCCTCTCGCAGGTCCCCTAAGCTCGTAAGGGCGGCGTCCTAACCGCTAGACGACGGGCCCCAGAAGAACTAGTTCTAGGGCTTGCTTAAAAATGTTGATGTCCGCACCGTGGAGCTGGCCCTGCCTGCTACTATTAGCTACCTGTTTTACTGAGAGTTATCTCGGTGAACGCAGGTAAGTCAGGAAGCTACACATCGCCCCTGCTACGAGGCTCGAGACAGTTTTGTAGGGGTTATGACGTAGTTTCCGTAGGTTATTGCTATCTCACTGCATGTTGTGTTATATAAGTAGGTTCCCGGCCCCACACTAACTTCCTCGTATGTCTCGCTGTCTAGGCAGACTACTCTAACTCTGTAGGTGTTGCCTCCCCAGTTAGCTATTATCACTGTATCACCTACCCTATATGCTGATATCTTGGGGGGTAGCTTAGCACTCTTCAGGGTGCTCTCTATTCCTGCCGCTACGTAGATTAGTGTCCCCCCGAAACTTACTACCACGGCTAGTAGCATGAGTTCTGCGTAGAGCTGTGTTACGCCCTTCACTTACCACCCCTAGTCTCTGGGGCTATTAAAGTGTTACTATGTGTACATTTATATGCTTACGTACCCTAAACAAATAGGTGGCTAAGTGTCTACTAGGAGGTTCGTAGCCCTACCGGAGAGGTTGCTTATTGATGCGATAAAGGTTGCTGAGAGTATGGGGATCCCCTACACTGTCCTCATAGAGAGGATACTCTCGGAGGTTCTCAAAGTGCTTAGGTATAAGAGGGACCTCCTAGAGTCTCTAGCTATGGTGGACTCATACGACGACGTGAGGAGGCTGGGAGGGATCGTCCTACCAGAGAAGATTGTGAGGGAGCTACTCTCACTTGCCGGGCCGGCTAAGCTTGGTGAGGTCTGCTCCGAGGTCGGTAGGATGGCTGCGTGGTTCGCTGAGTTAGCTAAGGTGAAGAGGTCTGTAACCCCCGTGGAGGTCAGGAACTCTCTGGAGCTATGGCTTCCCAGTGCCAGAGTAGATGTAGTTAGGGAGGGGGATAGCGACTATAAGTTCATAGTTAGCTTCGTTAACTACTCCAGGGAGCTCCTAGAGGTTTCTAAGTGCGCTGTGGAGGGGTTGGCAAGAGGGTACGGTCTGGACCCCTATGATATCTCGGTAGGCTCCTCAGTCATAGTCCTCAGAGCGGGTGGTCTCCGTGAGGAGTAGGAGAACCCTCGGGGTAGACCTAGAGCTAGCGGAGGCCCTCAAAGAGATAGCTAGATCTAGGGGGATGAGCCTAGTTAGCTACCTCAGGAAGCTCTTCGAGGAGGTTATCGAGGTCGAGAGACTCGGCTACTTCGCCCCAAGCGTCTTGAGGGATAAGAGGATCGAGCTTGTACTCTCGAAGCTAGGGTTTATCTACCTACCCCTAGACCTACTCAACAACCCCCAAACTCCTGAGGCAGTTGAGGCCCTAGGGGAGAGGGTCGGCTCCACCCTCAGGGAGCTGGGGATAGATAGCTACGAAGTGATTGAGAGGATCACCCTAGGTAACGGCTTAGGTATAGTGAAAGAAGACAGCTTAATCCTCATCCCGTCCTCAGGACCTAAGGAGACTGTTAGGAGGTTCCTAGTAGGCCTAGCTAGAGGTAGCTCTCTAAATATCTCAACCTCCGGTGACTTAGTGATTATAAGGGCATACCGCTATCCATGATCTCCATATACAGAATGTGAGTAGGAGGGGAACCTGTTTCAGCAGATCCTTGGAGTCAGCATCGACCCTGCCTCTACGAGAGTATAGCCCCCTACCTCAGTCCTAGCTATAACACGTCCACGTAGGAACTCGTCTGGTGCCTTAATCACCTCACCCACTATAGCCGCATCTACATACCCAAGCTTCTTGACGAACTCAAGCACCTCTGATGCCACCTCCCTCGGTAAGGCTAATACCGCCACACCCTCAGAGGCCGAGCTCAGTATATCCACACCTAACATCTCCAGGAAGTTCCTAGTGCTCTCACGGACAGGTACGGCATCCCTATGTATCACTATAGTGAGCTCCGTATCCCGAACCCACTCGTACAGTACTGACGCGAGACCTCCTCTAGTAGGATCCCTAGCTGCGTGGATGTAGCTACCATACCTATCGATGAGGGGCAGCATCAGGTCATGTAGAGGCCTTACATCGCTAGTCAACCCGGAGAGCTTATCTATGAGTCCTAGCTGCGCAGCTGTTATTACAGCCCCGTGGTCGCCGACAGGTCCTGAAACGATTATGGAGTCCCCGGCTCTGATACTTCTATCTACGATCGGATTCCTAGTGAGGCCTATACCCGAGGATGTGATTATTATGCCGTCCACGGAGCCCTTAGGCATGACCTTAAAGTCCCCTCCCACGACGTACGCACCGACCTCAGCTACGGTCCTGGCGAAGGACTCCATCACCTCCTCAACGAGGAGCTCGTCGACCCCCTCCTCAACTACTACAGCATCAACTAGTGCTAGTGGTTTAGCACCCATCATCAGCAGATCGTTTATCGTCCCTGAGGCTGCGAGCCTACCTATATCCCCTCCCGGGAACTTCACCGGCTTAACTGTGAAGGAATCTGTGGTGAGTGCTAGATACTCACCGTCCCCAACCTTAATTAGAGCCCCGTCATCCATGTAGTCAAGTCCGTAGCCTCCAGGAGTGTTACGTACGTGTCGCGGGATCTTAGAGACTATGTGCTTAGCTATGAACTCCACCATCTCGATACCTCCAGCACCGTGATCTAACCTCACCACCAAGTCCTACCCCCTCCCAAATCTAACCAACAGCACTTAAGTCCCTTAAACTACCAGGGAAACATCCCCGAGATTCGAACCCGGGATTTACTAGCTTAGACACCGACCTAGGTTAGGGGTCTAACAAGTTAAGTACTGCGTTTACTAGGGCTCTCTCACATATGTTAGGATCCCTCCTATCTCCGTAGCATATTGAGACAGCCAGTACATCGCCTTCACCACAGCTTCTCAAGGTTATATCTTTTAGTACCCCTGTAACTTCTTCTAGACCTCCACTGACCGGCATTGAAGGGGTCTCACCACAGTAGATCACTATAGCTCCCTCAGCACCTTCACGTACTATCTGATCTCTAAACCTTAGGTACCCGACTTTAAGGCTTAAGAAGTCCTTGAACCCCCTAATGACGACACCGTAAGTCGCGCAGTCACCGCAGATGGATCTCAGGTCTAGGGGACCTAACAACCTCAAGGTGTTCTCTAAGCTCTCAACTATCTCCCTACCTTTCTGGGTTAGGAATGCTCCCGCTACCTTATCTACTTCAACTAAGCCACCCCTCTTCATCCTCCTTATCATGGTCTTAATAGATGACCCGCCCAGAGAGAGTTTCCTAGCTAGAGCTACCCTACCTATCGGTGCCTCACGGTAAAGACTTGCGAGGGCTAGGTATACGTGGTAAGCGTCGAACGAGGGCTTAACCCCTCCTACAGGCTCACACAACTTCTTTAGCTCAGCTAGGGAACTCATCTCCGCGTACTCCCACTTGAGTGTACTAGCCTGTACCTGGGGGATGCGGTTATGTAGGTGACCCCCCTCCTAGCCGGGAGCGAGACGTTGTACACCTTCGTTAAGCCGATCACAGCCTCAGTTACGGTAGCGTTATGTGCGTGGGCATGTATTGCTAGGTCCGGCCTGACCTCCCTGATTACGTCCTCTAGGCGCCGGCACGCCATGAACGGGTAGATCTTCTCCGGCTCTCCTCTAATGGTCTGGTAAGTAGGGGCGTAGTGGGTTAGTAGGATGGTGATATCAGCTAGCTTAGACACATCCTCGAGGAGCTTACGTAGGACCGCGACCCTCCTCCTATAGATCGTCTCAAGTTGCGGCATATTCTTACTCTGCCAGTAGGTCAGCCTATCGAGGGACCCCCTACTACCTACTATGCCGACGCTGACGCCCCCAATCTCCAGGACAGTTACGGTGTCGTCCAGCCATATTACGTGGTTGTAGTTCTTGACTAGTAGGTCTTCTACCTCATGGTACTCGTCGTTACCGAAGACAGCTACTAGCGGTACCTCCTTAAATCTAGCACTCAGCTCCCTCAGTACTAGATCCATCCCGCTTACATCACCCCTATCTATTATATCTCCAGCCATCAAGATCGCGTGAGGCTCCTCGGAGATGGAGGACTTCAGAGACGCTCTCAAGAGGCCGAGATACTGCGCCCCATGTACATCACCAAAAGCTAGCAACCTTATGTTCGAGGTCATTCTCCCCCACCTAAACAGAGCAAAGCTTAAAAATATCGTGTAGATTGGTTAGGGGTGCCGTAGCTGGTCAAACTCATGGGCACTAATGCCGGTGGCCACCTAGGCTGGACAACCAAGAGATGTAAGGTATGCTCGAAGAATCTGGTCGTCGGGGAAACAGCTATTTACTACTGTAGCAACTGCTCACCAAAATACGACACTTACTTCTGCTCTAGTGATGCTAGGACCCTCCACTATAAGTGCCCGTACTGTAAAGGCCCCTTAGAGCCACTCATGTAGCTCCAGTACCGAGCTTCTCGGACTCGACGAGTAATCTATAGAACCTCTCCAACCTGTTCTTACCTTCAAGTAGGGCTTCGTTCGCGGCCTCCACTACCTCCCTCATATTCTCCACAACATACCCTCTAGACTTCAGTAGCACTGTGAGTCTAACCCCGGTCTTAAGCTCCACGTAGACCCCCCTACGACTAAGGGAGAGTACCCCGCTGTGCTTCATCCCAGCTGCTCTAGCTATCCTGAGTAGTACTAGAGCTTCCTTTAAGTCTGCTGAGGATATGTGGAATATAGGTCCCGTCACCACTAGCCAGAGCCTAGCTACAGGGACACTCTCAGTAACTATAGGTAGGAGCTCACCTTCAGTGACAGGACTGTGCTTCTTAAAAAGTACGGTGGAGCCCTTCCTATGCCAGGGTAGTTTCGAGTCGACTACGGTGATCCGGCCGCTACAAGAGCTAACCGGGAAGGAGTTGGCTCGCCTAAAGAGTGCTTGGAGAACGTGGTAGATGTCTGGGTCTAGGTAACCTATGTCCAGATCCTCAACCATCCTCCTAAACATCCGCTCCCTCGTCCTGGCCCAGAGTTCCCTATCTACTATACCCACGGCTACTCCGAGGCATAAACTCGGTATCCGTTTAATAGTGTTTTAGGTATTAGCGGAGTAGTTTTTAAGGTTCTACCTATCATGAGTTCTAGGTGCTAGAGTGTGAGCATACTAGCAACAATAAAGCCTCAGAGTGAGGGGCAGAGAAAGCTGCTGGAGGTATTACAGGAAGAAGCCTATACTATAGTAGGTGTGTTCGGGCCTACTGGGAGTGGGAAGTCCCTCCTCTCCCTAGCTTACGGAATAGATGCTGTAGTAAGTGGTAAGTTCAAGAGATTCCTAGTAGTTAAACCTGTAGTCGATGTTGTTACAGGTAGGGAGATAACCCTAGCTGAGGCAGGTAACGAGTACATTAGGCTCGTTGAGGAGTACCTCTTCGATGTACTGGGAACCTTCGTAGAGCCATCTAAAATAAGTGAATTAGTGAACACGGGGAAACTAGTCATCTCGGATGGCCACTACCTCAAGGGTAGGACCTTCGACGATACCCTAATATTCCTAGACGACGCCCAGCACGTAAAGCTAGAGACGTTGCTGGAGCTTGTAGTCAGGGTTGGCGCTAGGAGTAGGCTCATTATCGCTGCGGACCCGATATTCCAGACTTTAAGGGGGGTCCAGCAAGACCACATAACAACGATACGTGATATACTTCTCAGTGAGGCTAACGCGTACGTCGTGGATCTAGGTATTGAGGACATAGTAAGGGCCGGTGCGAAGACCGGTGTTAGATTCCTCTTAGAGTACATACTCCGCTCTAGGAAGCTCCAGGAGTCGGAGGTGAAGGCATTGCAGGTAGTTAAGCTCCACTCACCGGATGCTGACGTCATTACTGTGTTAGATTTAGAGGACATCACTAAGAAGTATGGAATATCATCGGAACAGGTGCCGAAGTACTTAATAGTAGTTAAGCCAGGCCATCTAGGCCGCTTAGTCGGTAAGGGTGGTGAGCGGATTACAGCCATAGAGAAAGAACTCGGGGGTAGGGTGAGAGGTATAGAGCTCGACCTAGATTTAACTAATTACATAAGAGCTATACATCCGGTTTCATGGATATGGAAGAGAGTTAAAGTTGATTTCCTAGGGCCTTACCTAGCCATCAAGGTTGAGAGCGATCATCTAGGGCCTTTAATGGGTCAGAGAGGGTCCTACATAAGGTTTCTAGATGAGGTCACCTCGAGGCTTATGGGCCTCAACGTTAAGGTTATACCCATAACTGAGAGGGAGCAGGGAGCTGAGAAGGAGAGAAGGAAGAGAGCTAGGAGGACTTCTCGACAAGCAAATCAAGAACAACCTGGTAGTAGCGAGGACCGACAGACCTAACTACACGTGAGGTAAGAACCTCAGCTCTAACTCCAATAGAGTCACACTTACTTAAGTACTTAGCTTTAACATGATCTAAAGCCTCCTCCCTCGACCTAGACGAGGTGAAGTCGTAGACATGTATCACCCCACTCTTTTTGAGAGATGCTATAGCATCCTCAAAGTACTCGTAAGCTAGTTCCGGGAGAGGCATTAGAATCCTATCGAAATTATTGGTATAGGATCTAGCAACCTGCCTAGCATCCCCCAGGACGGGGACAACGATGTCTTCTACCTTATTCAACTTAACGTTCTCCACCATGTATTTGTAGGCATCGGGGTTTATGTCTACGGAGATGACCCTCTTAGGTTTAGAGTGCCTCGCTATTATAATGGAAAACAGGCCGACACCGGCAAACATGTTCAGAACCTCCTCCCCAGGCCTCACAGCTTTCGCTACCCTAATGTGTTCGTAGTTTAGGGCCGGTGAAACATATACTTTCCTAAAGTCTAGTTTGAAGTGACATCCATGTTCCTTATACACAGTCTCACTCCTAGGTTCACCAGCTAGGTGAACAAATTCTCTGACCCTGTAGGTACCGACCACGGGACTCACTGCTAGCCAGACAGACTTAACGTACGGTGCTCTCCTCATTATCTCATGACCTAGCTTCCTATACAGATCGATATCTATATCTAGGTCTAACGGCTTCCTGATGATGGCTATGTCCCCGACTATCTCGAGCCTCTTCCATATCTTGCGAGCTACTTCCTCACCCAGGACGTCCCTCGCAATCTCCCTCAGCAGTTGAACCTCCACCACTAAGTTCCTAGCAAATCACATCTAAAAACCCTGAATTCTCTGCCACAACTTACAGTAAACCCAGCAACTTTTCTCTACCTCTTCGTTTTCACCGTATAAAAACCTTTAATAACCTCTAATCTAATTCTTTTTGGTGGAATAAATGCCGAGACTCAGTTCTGGGTTCGTTATAGCGGGAGCTTACGCAGATAAAATAAGGAGAACAGTCTTCGCGCAACTGCGAGACGCGATTAAGGAGGGGACCCTGAAAAGCAATGAGGTTGCTTTTGGGATAGCACAGTTGAATAAGCTTCTCTACAGTATCCTTGTTGAGGGTGTTAAGGTAGATAAGGGGGATGTAGTTAGAATAATCGTAGAGTATGAGATCGTATCCGGGAAGATTGAGTGGAAATTAGATACTCTGAAGGTTGAGGTCTTTAGGAGGGTTCCGGATGAGGAGGTACGGAAGGTACTGGAGTCACGTCTTTCTAGGGCTGAGGCTATAATGACCGGTATAGTTGAGTACTCATTCGAGAAGCTAGGTGAGACTGAGGACGGGGATGTCGTTATAGCTGTTAAACTCGGGGACAGAGAGGTCGGGGCTTTAGTACTTACACCTATAGACAACGAATTTATCTACATAAAGAAAGCCGCTATGCTGGAGCCTAGTCCGTCCATAGTAGAGAGACAGCGAATACCTTTAGATGGGAAGACCATTGAGGAGGCTGTGAAGGCTAGTGTAAGTATTCTAACAACAGCTGCTAGGTATGTTCCAACCGAAGAAGCTAGGAGGACGTATGAATTTATAAAGAGGAGAGTGATACCCACAGCAGTCATTGAGAAGATAGGGGAGGAAGAGTAGCATATAGATCCTCAAATTTTTTAGTGGCTTTTCTAAATACTTCATAACCTACTGTTAACAGCCCTTCTCTATCCAGTACTACTTCGTTCCCAACTAGAACTGTCTCTATCGGCAGATCCCCACCTATGACGGCCTTAGCTGCCGACCTATATTCCCTCGGTACTGGCCAGCCCGGAGGTTCTGATAGGTTGTACACAATCAAGTTACTTCTACTTCCTTCCTTCAAAGTAGAGCTCTCCGAGTGACCTATGAGGTTGGACGTCACGGTGGTACCGGCTAGCAAGACATCGACAGGATCCGGGCTGAGGGACCACGCTACCTCCTTTAATACGTCACGCATACTGTAAGATGGTCTGGTACCTATACCTAAACCTACACCGTTCTTCCACTCCCTCAACATTTTACCGTAGTAAATCCTCGGAAAGTTAACATCTACGAGGGGGTTTATGGCCACTGCCTTAATATCTTTAGGTACTGCCGGAAGCTCTCTTTCGATCTCGATGGCGTAGACAGGTAATCCTAGCTCTCTAGCTATGTTCAGGTACCTCTCCTCAAGCTCCCTACATACAGCTAAACCAGCTTTAACACCTTCTACCTTACCGTGCCATCTCCCAAGAAGTAGCTTCAGCTCATTTAGTTGTTGCTGGTCATCTAATCCGCAGTTTAGGGGAGGAGCTAGAGTCACGTCTATACCTACATCCCTTGAGGCTCTCGCTACTTCATCTAAGTAGGAATCCACAACTAGGGCCTCGGTAACTCCCTTACTTACTAGCTCAGCAAGTGATAGTATAGCTAGATAGTACATGTCGGTTCTCTTGATACTCCTGAGTACTTCCTGTACTACGAACCAGTCAACATCGTCAACCTCATACCTCACAGGGTAGAGACTCAGAACCGTGAACCCTGAGGCAAACCCTTTCGTAGCTAGCCTCCCACGACCACTAACTAAGAGTTCCGGGTAGAGATATTCCTCAGGTGTGGGTCCCTGCCCTACAGACCTAATAACACCGTTCTCTACGTATACGTAGCCATCCTTTATATATTTAACTTCGTCCTTACTAACCTGAAGTACGGTTACGTTATCTATTAATATCTTAACCATAAGCTAACACCGCACTGAACACAATACTTCAGCAGCTATACCGACTACTACCAACAAGAAATTCCTCACATAGATATCTAGGTTCTGCCTAGCACCGTGTTTAAAGTCTATACTCATTACTGACACCACGATAGGTCCGGACATACCTAGAACATCCTGTTATCTACCCTAATTAACCTCTATGAATACCTCAGAGTACGAAAGTTCTGGGAATATGTTCCTCAGTAGTTTAGACCAGCACCTCTGGGTATGGAGGTGATGTGCTTTATATGGACTGGAGGTGTAGGTGCTAAATCGCTTCATGAAGCCTGAGAGATTGACGTAAAAACAACGTAGCTTTCTAATCGCTGTGAATTGCTATATACTACTTAACTAGCCTTTGCTTTTAGTTCCTGGTAAGCCCTACTAAGATCCTCTACTAGATCTTTCGCTCCTCCAGGCTCTACTATCGCTACCGATGCCGCAGCTACTTGAATCCCTGCTACTTCACCCAATCTCTTCTTGCTGGGTACGTAGAGGTACGGTACCTTCTTCTCCTCACATAGGAATGGTAGGTGCATCACAACTTCGGGTGGGTCCACATCGGTTGCTATTACGACTAGCTTAGCCTGCCCTCTCTCAACAGCCTTAGTAGTTTCGTTAGTTCCTTTCCTTATCTTACCTCCAGTTTCCCTAGCTTTCTTTACTGCCTCATATGCCTTCTCGGCAATATCTGGAGGTACGTCGAACCTTACATATGGAGGTTTCTTGCTCATCCTCATCCCCCTCTTCGTCGCATTCTGAGTTTTACTACACAGCATTTTAAGCTTTTGCATGCTTAATCAGACATCATAGGGTTTATGTTAGTTCACACAGAGCTTCCCATCCCTACCTCTCATCGAACTCTGAGACACGTAGCTAGCTATGAGTGAGGGCATCGTCTCTAAGACGTAGTGAGGATCTACAGGCTGGAGACCTGGCCTGGAGCTGAGCCTCGGAGTGGATATAACTCCGAACCCCTACCCTAGTAGGAACTCTTATCCTATAGGGCTGGGGGAAGGTTGGATGTGATGAAAGGAAATAAGCGACTTAAATCTCAGTAGAGCTGGAGACCTGGAGGTGAACATATACTTCGAGACGTATGGCTGCGCCCTCAATAAGGCAGATACCTCGTTGATGAAGTCGCTGGTGATCGATGGAGGGCATAGAGTAGTTGAGGATATAGATGAGGCTGATGTTGTGGTTATTAATACATGTACAGTCCGCCTCGATACCGAGCTTAAGATGATTAGGAGGCTGAGCTACCTTTATAGACGGTATGGGAGTAGTAAGAGAATTGTTGTAGCTGGGTGTATGGCCTCAGCACAACCATACACTGTTAAGAAGATAGCCCCGAAAGCTGTCCTTCTATCACCACAGAACATCACTAAGCTACTTGAAGCTATTGAGAGCAGTACCGACTACATCCTAGGTGAGAGGGACACAACATACTTAAAGCCGTACCTGGAGGGTGCTATAGCAACGGTCCCCATAGCTGAGGGCTGTATAGGTAATTGCTCATTCTGCATCACGAAGCTAGCAAGAAGGAGACTGCGTTCCTACAAACCTAACCACATAGTTAGCGCCGTCCATGAGGCCGTTAAGAGAGGGGCGGTCGAGGTGGAATTAACAGCTCAAGATACTGGGTCCTACGGACTTGATATAGGGGACTACGGGTTACATAACTTAGTTAGGGATATAGTTGAGAAAGTTCCAGGAAACTACATGATTAGGATAGGAATGGCTAATCCAGATACACTGGTCAGGATATTGGATGGGGTTATTGAAGTCCTCAGGGAGCCTAAGGTCTTCAAGTACCTCCACATACCTCTACAGTCAGCTGATGACAGAGTACTGAGGATCATGAAACGAAGGTACACCTACGACGAGTTCAGAGAGATAATTAAGGAAGTCAGACGGAAGGTACCGTCTGTTACAGTAGCTACCGACATAATTGTTGGACATCCAGGGGAGGACGAAGAAGCATTTAAAAACACTGTTAGAGCTGTAGCGGAGCTACAGTTCGATAAGGTACATATAGCTCAATACACTATCAGACCTCGGACGGAAGCTGCTTCAATGCCTCAGATACCTGAAAACATCAAAAAACTTAGGTCAACTATTCTCAGTAAGCTAGTTGAGAGGGTTGGGCTCAGTATAAACCGGGAGTACATAGGCTCCCTAGCTAGTGTAGTTATCACTGGGAGGAGTTTTCGGGGGGATGCTGTTGGTAGGACGGTAAACTATAAACCAGTTGTGGTATCAGGTAACATCGAAAGAGGTTACTTGGGGACAGAGCAGGTAGTTAAAATAGCTGACGCAACTTTCTATGATTTACGTGGCTACATCTCCGATTCCCTTCCCCGGCCTTAAGGAGTAGGTCTTAGCTGTAATGCTATTTATTCGGACTCTAGCTCTACTAGGACTGGCTCTGGGATGGATGGGGCTTCAACTATCGCCTCATCGTATCTGAGCTTATTGAGTAGTGAGGCTAGCTTACCGTCAAGGTTCATCGATTTCGATATCGATGCTATGTCTTCAGCTGATTTCAATGTCTTCACTATCTTAACGTTCGTGTTGTTCATGACCTCGTAACTTAGCCCAGCTGGAGACTGTGTAACAACTATTAGTCCTATACCGAGCTTCCTAACCTCCGCAAGGTACCTCTGGAGGAGCTTGCTCCTAGCCATGACGTTATGTGCCTCCTCTACTACTACATACTCGTTTCCATCTACGACCTTCTTCTCTTTTAGGTATTTAACAGCCTTAAGTACCCCCAAAGCCGCTAAACGCTTGAGCTCGACGGTCTTCAGTGGACTCAGATTAAACACTGTCAATTTATCTTTAAACATTTCGCCAACCCTATGTATTTCGTCAGGATGTACCACCCGGAATATCTTCCCGTACTTAAGTAGGAGGGATACCTTCCTAGCTAGAGAAGCACGCGTCTCGATCTCCCACCTAGCCTCCGGTTCGTAAGCATCCAGTAAGTCAGTCACGATCTCCAGATCTTTAGGCCTCCTCAGAATCTTAGTCAGTAAGTAGGACTGAGGAGATGTAAGGTCAAGCACCTCCTCGAGAAGTGAAACAGCATCTAGGGCGTCCTCAATGGGTACGAGCACAGGTTCCTCTGTACCTACAGATACGACACGATCCCCCACATCTAGGTACTCACCATACCAGTCTAGTACCAGGACAGTACCATACTGCCTCAACTTCCTGGAGAGCTTCATAGCTAGCCTCGTCTTCCCGGAGCCTGTAGTCCCAACGATGAGGCAGTGCCTCAACACGTCTTCCGATGTAACATATACGGGTAACCTAGGCGCCTCACTAGTATACCCTATCAACACACCCCTATTACCTAGCTCATTACTACCTCCGTAGATAGAGAGTACAGCTTCTACCCTGCTTTGCCTATGGAAATATGTGGTAAAGGGACTGACCCGCAACTCGAGGACAGTATCCTCACATCATCTCCGAGGACGTACTTAAGGACGGGTGAAAGGTACTCTACGCAACTCTCCTTAGAAACTACCTCCACTAAAACTCTTAAACTACCATCTGAATACTCCTCAATAACCCTGACCCTGCTGGGACTACATGAAACCACAGCAGCTCTTATGAGCTCGATAGCCTTGACCTCAATCGACCTCCTAGCGAAGACCCAGAGACTCTCACAGATCAAGTTGCCCCACAGATAGCTACACATAAAAAATGTCTAGGACCTCAGCCTCCAAAATCCTTATATTTTTCACCTGAAATTCCCTTATAGTTGAGGAAGTATGAGTTCCCAGGAATACGGTCAGCAACATGTCAGTAGTGACCGCTCAGAGACATCCAGTCAGCTGGAGATTGTAGGTAAAGTATCTGAGGTTACTAAGTCTTACATACCTAACGTGATGATCTATACTGTTGACTGCGGAGATGTTAAGGTGAGGTTTGATGCTCACAGTAAATTACTGAGGCTTAAACAGGGCGACTCGGTAACCATATCGATAAGTAAGGAACTACCACCCTACAACAAGGGAGTGGACCTAGTCATGTGGGGTTACGTCATTAGCGTTAAGAACGTTGATGAGCAGCTCTCTAAGATAGTACTATCACTGTGGGGATTCATCGTAATAGTTGAGTCAAGTAAGCGTGAGCTTCTCTCGGGATTCAACGTCATGGACAAGGTGTACTTTAAGGTAGCTAAGTTAGGCACCTAAGTACGTACCTAGCTATAACCCTCGATATAGCTGGTGGAACAGCCTCACCCACCTGGTTGTACTGCTCCTCCTTACCACCTAAGAAGATGTGATCATCTGGAAAGCTCATCAACCTAGCCTGCTCCCTCACTGTGAGTAACCTAGGTTCGTAAGGGTGTATGAAGCGAGATGACCCTAGGACTGTCGGTGCTATGTCGAAGGGATCTAGCTTCACTAGATTCGGATAGAGCCTCCCTCCGTAACCTCTGTACCTAACTAAAGCTACTCCAAACCCCGCTTTAGAAGCTCTCTTAAGCTTCCTAGGGCTCAGGGACGGGGGTATATCGTGGTTAGGTATTGGAGGGTCCTGTGAGGGAGGTGGGAGATCCCCTATAGCTTCCCACACGGTCTTTCGGACTTTCTGTTTGGGTGGGTCTAACCTGATGTTTGATATAAAGACTCTCACTCTTCTTGATGGAACCCCGAAGTCTTCAGCTCTCAATATATTGTAGTATATACTTGTGTAGCCTGCACTAGCAAACTCACGTCTGATAGCGTTCTTTAGTTCTCCATCTAGGATGGCCGGTACGTTCTCCATTACGAATATTCTCGGCTTCATACAGCCAACTATCCTCACGAATTCGAGGACTAAGGAGCCGGTCGGATCTGAGTAGAGTCTGTCTAGAGGCTCTCTAAGCCTCCTCGGGTTCGCTGCGGTAAATGGTTCGCATGGAGGGGAACCTATGATGATCTCAGGTTGCCGGCCGTTAATAAGATACCTAATATCGTCACACGTAACATCCCTTATGTCCTCGTTAAGAACTAGAGAACCCGGAAAGTTAGCTGTGAAAGTCCGGGCAGCAGATTTGTCGTTATCTATAGCGAGGAGAATCTGGAAGCTCTCCTCCATAAATCCGCGGGAAAAGCCCCCGGCACCAGAGAAGAGATCAAGAAGAGACAAGCTTCCGCTCATCTTCTATCTCTTTAGCTAGCTTACTGACGACCTCCCTCAGAACCTCAGCATATGGATTCCTATCTTCCTGGACTAAGATAGAGGAACACTTAGGACATCTAAAATCGAGCTCTAGAGCTTCATCGAAGGTCAGTCTGATTCCGTCATTAATACATAGGAAGAACGTTGTCCTCTCCTCATGATCAAGCCTTATCTTCAGCTTCTCGAAAACCAGCCTCTTACGGTTTAGGAGCACCTGGTTTATCCCGTAGGAGTTCACAGTCCAGTAGTAGATGAACCTACCGTCCTCAGCGGACTGAATCCTACGATACATCACTAAACCCAACTCATTGAGTTCGTAGAGCACCCTCCTAACTGTCTGCTCATCTAGACCTGTCTTAGTTATTATGTCGTTGTAGCTAAGCTCTTTATCACTCTCAAATAGTGCTCGGAAGACCTTAGCACCGTCAACACCGACGTAGTTCTCAATGAACTTCATCAGGGCACTAATCCTGTTATTCACGTATTACCACCCTCTTACCTCGAGTACACGGCTCCACTATTATTTTAGCATCGGAGTAGATAAATCTAAGTTCTTTCCCTTCATAGAAACGATCCAAGAATACCGCTAGGGCCGCTACCTCCGAATGTGGTTGGTGACCTACTGCTACGTTGTAATCAGCTAGCTCGTAGTAAACCCTAGGTACCTTAGTGGCCCCCACGATTATAAGTATGTCTCTATTTAGAGACCTGATCTCATCTATGACGTCATCTATGTGGAGCCCGTACATAGTGAGGTGCACTACTACACCTCCAAGCTCCTTCCACTTCCTCACATACTCTATCGAGTTCACGCCATCAAGAACTAGAAAGTCCCTACGCCCCCACATCTCACACGTTTTCCTCAACTTCTCAACTACTTTCTCGTCCTTCACATCACCCAACACAATCCCTGAAGCTCCGAAAGCCCTTGCTACAAGACCGACGTGTGTAGTAACTCTCTTATCACGTTCAGGCCTATGACCTAGTCTCAGAACAACTAACCTAACCATCAACACACCGCTAGTCTAAGGCTTAAACCACTTTAGTACTACGTAAATAACACCTTTTGAGTTAGGTATAGCTAGCAGCAACGTCTTCCTAACACTGTGAGATATTCTACCCCACCCAATAAGATCTCCAGGATCTAATACCTGATTTTTAGGAACTACCTTCACTAAGAAAGGTGCGTGTTCTAGTCCCGGTCTCAGCCTATAGACTGCGAAGTCTGCTCCGTACTTAAGTGCTGATCTTACTGTAAATCCCTGAGACCTGATATCCTCATAGACTCTATAAAGCTCCTCGAAGTTATTGAAGGTTTTGCCTACTATCTCCCTCAATTCTTCAACCGATATCTCCTGACTACCCAAGAATACTTTCAACAGTCCTTCTCTTGCTAGGTACATGGCCTCAATGAGGGAAAGCTCGAGCGGTACGTTTATGTTCATGTCTTTAGGTTTCCGCAGGCCTACCGGCTTCCCATAAAACCCATGTGAGAAGAGGCACCTAGCTTTCTCAATATCGAACACAACGACCTTAGAACCTATTAAATGGCCGTATACAATCCCGCAAGATTCGACGCTATCTGAATGATGATAGGAACCAGATATATGTAGCCACCCTTTTAACTATGTCAGCACAGTCTTCAAGCTTGTCGAGGGCCTCCTTAAGTATCGAGGCGCTAGCAGACTCCCGCACGATTTTTACGCATTCGAGACCTCCTTCTCTATACAGCTCGTCAATACTGTCCTCAGTTTTCACTATTTCAGAGAATATGTCCTTGACGATTCCACCGCTCCCCAAATTCCTGACCATATCACCAAGCATACCGATCATGGCCGTAATCTTCTTGGAGATCTCACTAATTATCACATAAACCTTGTCAGGTAATTTATCCCCTAGCTTACTTACTAGATATAGCCTGTAACCAGCTGCTTCAAGATCCTCCGATATCCTTAGGGTCTCATCTATAACCATGGCATAAAGCTCCCTTGACGAGATATACTCGGACACCTTCACGAAGTACTCCATCAAGTTTAAGACAGAGCTCTCAACATCGTTCTTCAACTTCCTGATTTTCTCGTATCTCTTCTCGACTAAAACACTTTGAGATAGGTCTGTTTCCCGTATCATACTGTTTAACTCACGCATCTCATCGGAGACTAACCTGTAAATTCCCATCAGCTGCTCAACTATGTTAGACTCAGCAAGGCTGGCGCTAGTATTCGAATATCCCACGCTTACCTCCCAATACTGAATTTAATGAGGTATTTAAGTCTGTTAAACTTGAAATGTGTTTATTTTCTGAAGATGCTTCCACGCTTGCGCAATATTGTATTCAAATATTCTCGGCTATGGCTGTTTTTATGTCGGTTTAAAAGCTGAGCATGGAGTAACGGATAACCTCTCAGAAGCTCACAATCTGTATTATCTCTTTATGAGATAACTTTATAGCTCTCAAGTATCTATAACTTATCTTTCTGAGGTCTCTATTATCACCCATAATCATCACAGTATGAAGACGGCAGTTAGTATCTTTTAGTCTCTTACTTAGAGCTGATGAAGCAACCCTATCCTCTCCGTCGGTTACTAGGACTATATCTGAGACTTCCCTACTTACCCCGGAAGATATATCGTCACATGCTGTGATGATGGCTTTAGTGATGTCAGTTCCTCCCCCACTCTTCACTCTAGCTAGGTACTTTAGGAGCTCTATGAAATCTCGAGACTTCATACGCTTCCCTATTTTCGTTAGCTGGTGGGGAACCCCGTCGAAGAACCTTAGATAGAAGTTTCTACTCTCCTTCCTACTCCTTATAAGTAATGCTAGGAGGGTTGCCTTAGCCCACAGCATTTTCTCTCCCTCCATGCTACCTGATTTATCTACGAGGACGTAGATGGGGCCTAACATTTTAGGTAGTACTTTATCATAGAGTAGTAGCTTATCCTCAGCTAGTTTGACTCTGAAGAGTATTCTGGGCATAGCTATCTCTGAGGGATGGATTCTCTCTAAGTCACCACCGATCTCGAAACCTCTGATCTCCCCTTTACTGTACCTCTCGTAAGGTCTTAGTAGCCTGCCGGAGATGTTAGGTATTTTACTTAGTAACTCAAGTATGGCCTTTATGTCCGCGGTCTCCGCTAACTTTATAACCTCCTCACCTTCTTCCTCTAAGTCGAAGGTTGTGCCGGTCCCCGGCTCACTTCCGAAACTCATCAATCTCTTAATAGACTTAACCGTGTCTACAGCCTCCGAGACGTTCCTGCTAATAGATTCTGCTATACTCTTAACCTCCTCCTCACTCGGTTCCCCGTTCTGAGAAGAACCACCGGGTGCCTGCTGTAGCTGGTCCATAGCCTTCTCATACTCCGCAGCAATCAATGATGCTGCTAAAACACTTAATGCAGAATCTCCGATAGTGCTGTACCTTATCCTAGAGAAGTCCTCTGACTCTAGGAGGTGTTTAAAGAACACGTAGTTCCTAAATAGGTCTCTCGATATCTCGTTGAGGTTCTTAAGTATTGGATATGGCAGGTAGAGAGAGTAGTAACTGTCTATAGCGAATGCCTGATCCACGAACCTAGCCTTACCGTGCACCTTCTTTACTAACTGGATTATCTTCTCTCCTCTATAGAGAGCTACAGGATCTTTATGATCGACACCTCTAAGAATGCTAGGCATAATTACGGAAGCCTCTTCTTGATGATTGAAGCTATCTGCTCCACTAAGTCGAGCACTTCTTCAACAGCTTTCTGGACTGTCCTATCTTGAGACTCTATGGCTATAGCTGCTACCCGCTCACGCGTCAGCTCCAGATCCCTCATAATCTGCTTAAACCTGTAGTCAACATATTTAGATTCTACAGGCTGGAGGCTGACTACATAGTTAAGTAATTCCTGCAGGTTCGTTTTTATCTCACCTAGCTCCCTCAAGTACCTGTAGGGGGTCTTCAACTCCTCAGAGAGTATAGTATTTACTTTTTCTAGCTCATCCCAATCCCCTGGCACCAGGTATTTTAAGACCATCAGGTCCTGCTCCGAGGCCTTACTCCTACCCTCTAAGACAGCATTAGAGGCTATGACCTTCAAGGCCTTACCCTTCCTCCTATCGCTTATATGTATCCCGCGGCTTTCGAAGGCCGCGAAAAGTTTTGTGAGTTTATGTTTCACGGGTTCTAGATCGATATTGAGAACGGCCTCATGGAATTTCTTCAACTCCCTCAAATCCATGACTGGCTCTATCCTTCTCTTTTCAGTAAAGTACATACTCCTCTCAAGAGCCCAAGACTTATCTAGAAGATCCTTCCACAGGTTCTCAGGGACCGGTTTAACGAAGTGTCTAAGTAAGAACCTATCATAGAAAGCTACAAGCTCCGGTTCTTCCGGAACTTCATTACTTGCACCAAAAAGAGACCAGAGCGGGACAGCTATCTCACTGTAACCATCATAGAGCACCCTTTCCTGTAGTAACGTATTGAGAGCATTCAGGATAGCTGAGTTAGCTTTGAAGATCTCATCGAGGAACGCTATTTCAGCTGACGGAAGTTTCCCTGAAGTTATCCTAACGTACCTCCCATCCTCCAAGGCCTTTATGTCTATCGGCCCAAATAGCTCTGAGGGTTCTGTGAACCTAGTTAGAAGATAGGAAAAGAACTTCGCATTAAGTAGCTCACTTACCCTCCTAATCATAGCTGACTTAGCTGTACCTGGCTCTCCTATAAGTACCGCATGCTCCCTCGCAAGGAGGGTGAGTACTATTACCTTACCCTCCTCCTCCCTCCCTGTGAACGGCTCTACTAGTTTACTCAGGAGAAGTGAGACCTTATTTGTATCTATCCTCTACACCCAAGAAAGTAGAGGTTATCTTGGACTTATATAGCTATTACCTGTACTCCGCGAACCTGAAGAAACAATGGGATCTGTTTACGAGCACTTCTCAAGGATTTTTTCGGCTACCTCAACAACCTCCTCGACCTTGTTTAATACTTCGAGCACTTCATCCTTGGTTACAACTTGAGACGGTGTTCTCTCCTCGATAACGTCCCCCCTCATTACAAGCTCTCTGTATGTGTATAGCACATACTGCGAAATCTCTATGAAATCCTTGAGTAAGGTACTCACGTAGCTAACGTCTTCACCGCCCTCATCTACCAGTAACTTTAGCTCCACGATTGGGTCCTCAATCTTCGAGGGAGGTTTAAAGCATGATATCACAGAGTAAACAGAGTTCTCAGCCGCGAGTATAAGACCTACCGCAGCAAGTGAAAGAAGCTCGGCCTTGATAGCTCTGCGTGATGATTCGAGGAAGTCCTTTGCTACTTGTAGGTGGAACCTAGGGCTACTCACGTGTTTCCCCGATTATAGGCTTAGTGTAAAGTAGGAAATTTATTGCGACTACTATGCTAAAAAGTAGTAGAAACGAGGTGATACATGAAAGACCGAGCGAACCCAGTAGAGTAGGGCTACGACACTTCAACGACAATGACTGTAGGTTACAGGCAATAGCTTGTGGGATGTGGTTGTGGACTAGGTCTTGATAAGCACATGAGAAAGGATTTGTTGATATTGTTAATACGTTGAGTAAAGCCCCGATATTACTTAGGAAGAGAAATGTTGGAACACGCCCCCCATACTTCAACGATATAGATGATGCTACGTTAAGTAATGGGAGTATACTGTACAGTAGTCGAGGACCGTAACTGAGACCGCCGTGCCAATCATACCAAGAAGAATATAGTGTTACCTCTAAGAAGAGGAGAATTAGTGTGTAGATAAGCTCGGACTTCTCCAGGTCTTCAGCTCTTCCAATATAGAGAAAAGAACATAAAGAGAATACAAGTAAAGCGGGAGCTGTAACCAAGAGACTTTTTCTAAGTCCGAACAGTAACTCAAGAAGAGAGAATTGTGTCACTATCCTTGACACATCAAGCGGTTTCAGACCCAGATAAGTAGAGTAGAGTGTCTGTGTAGGTGTAAGAGATCCTGTTACCAGAGTATAGTATGTCGCCACCGGGATAAGTAAAAACATGTAGCAAGATATGTAGCTAAGCATCTCGTGAAGAGGAACAGTCCTCTTTCTCATGATGAGAACAGCCAGAACACTCAGCCCCAGCAAAATTAAAGTATGGTCTGAGTATGACGCGATAGAGTAGAAGATAGCTGTTAACAGTAAGTAACGTAGTTTACTAGATCTTAAGTAGACCAGTAAATAGTAGAGTCCTATAGCGACAAAAGGAGCGGCAAAACTTTGGGAATATGCTGTGGACGAGTAAACCCAGGTAAGAGATCCTACAGCATACGAAAAGGTTACTATTAGAGCATCCCGAGGCTTGAGGTATAGTCTAGCAATCTTCTCCACGTAGATAATGGAGATGACTCCCATAAGAGTTGACACTATATTTAAAACAAGAAAACTTTCAAAGTAGAAAGGCAGGTATTCTAGACCTAGAAACCTTGAAGTGAGTGACGAAGCAAGAGACCAGAAGACAAAACCAGCTGAGTGAGCCGCTATGAACCCCGATTCAAGCGGTACTATGTCTGTTATAGCTGGGAAATGCTTCGCTACGATATCTTGATGTAGCCGGATACTACCATTAAGAAGAGTATCTGAGTAGGCTAAGACTGAGATATGGTAGCTACTAGTTAACCCGGTGTTGATGGTGAGCATGTAGAGCAAGAAAATGAGGAGGTATATTATTATCCTGGTACTATACAGCGAAAAAGCCCATCTAATATTCATCGAATGTTCCTCATGTAAAGATCTAGAGGAAGTGCTCCCGCCACTTCATCCCACGATACACTTAATGGTGTTAGAAGCTGTTCGAGGGTGGATCTAGCAACCTTTATGTACTCATCTACATCTATCTCATCGATCCGCGCTAGCTGTATAGGTTTAACCTTCTCCCGGCTCTTAACCTTTACATAGTATATGACATCACCCGGCTTAACCTGCCTGTTAAAGGCAAGCAACATTTTAGCTGCTTTAACGTGGGGACCTTCAGATTTGTATTCGTCTAGTTCTTTATTTAGTTCATTACTGTAAGCTACCTCCTCCAGGGAGAGATCCCTGTTCTTTAGCCTCATATATAGATCCCTCACCGATTCCTTAACTTTCTCTTTAACGAACTCTATAGAGCCTATGTTAGGCTCTATAGTTTTAATAGCATCCACAACCTGGCTAAACGTGTTCTTAACTACTTCAGGTACATTCCTTTTCTTTCCCATCAAACCCTTAACGTCTATTCCACCATCACTCTTAACACCCACGTAGTTCTTCTTGAGTGCGAATGCTACTAGCTTATACGTCTTGTCTACCTCTATTTCAAGCTTAAACTTCTCAGATACTTCTCTGATCAAGCTCTCTAGAGCTTCCCGGCTGGGATTCCATATAAACAGAGAATCCGTATCACCGTAGAGTACTTTCAGACCGTATTTGCTTGCTATCTCGAGTGTTGATGTTATGACATGTCTACCTATAGCTGTAACTGACTCTGCTAGTGCGGGAGTGTAAAATGGGAAGCTGGGATGTCCGAAGACCCCGTAACTGGCATTAATGAATACCTTCATTGCTGACTGAACTACGTCGTACCAGCTCCTAAGCTCCTCTGGAAGGCTCTTATCCTTCGATAGCTTCTTATATACCTTTACTCTGAACTCTCTCAATATGGAGATAGTGTGAGAGGTTATCCCCTCGAAATCTAGGCATACCTTATGAAGGTTCCTACCGGACTCGTCCTTAACGTCGATGACCTTCTGGCACAGGCCGGGTGGTGGATCAATAGTTTCATAGCTGAGATTCCACACTACCATTATCGACGGATACAGTGAAGCAAAGTCGAGAACTGTTACATTAAAGTACACACCTGGTATGGGCTCTATAACTATCGCCCCAGCAAATCTCTTACCAAGCTTAGAAGCGGTCTTCACCTCACTTTTAAGGGACAATATGTCGGACTGATTAGGTATTAGACAACCCCTCCTTCTGTGCTCCCAGAATAGTAAGCTCTTAATCCAAGCTGAGACTTTCCTCCTAGTAACGTCCTCTATTCCCATCTTAGATATACGCATTATGAGGACTACGAGCTTCCAGACTAGCTTATTGTTGAAGGTTACGAGCTTCAGGGTTAGCTCAGCATCCCTTAGGTTGTATTTAATTAGATCAGCGAGAGATAGAGAGGAGACGCTTACCTCGATCTCTACTTTTGATTCGCCTAGTAACGCTCTGGCTATAGCGTCCAATGTTTTCTCTTTGTAGGCAGATCCGAAAGCATAGTTTTGTATAGCCTCAATATCGAAGAATCTGTACAGATCTATGTGAGCTCCATGTCTTAGAGATACGTAGTCCTCAACGACTTCGAACGGGATGAGCGATCTTTCTATTCCTAGAGTTAGAGACCTATTTACGATGTACGGTAGATCGAATGCGTCCCCGTTAAACGTGAGGACTATCTGATACATCTCAATTACTCTAAATAACTCTAGGAGCATTGACCTCTCATCTTCAAATACCTCTACTACGCAGTCCTTCGGTAATGAATTAAGATCCCCGAGCTCAGTTGACTGCCTAGCTAATACAAGCACCTTCTTTAATCCGTCAGATCCGGCTAGAGCTATGCTTATTATGGGGTAGTTAGATTCTTCAGGATCTGGGATCCTGGTCTCAATCGGTGTGAACACCTCGATATCTATAGCTAAGATCTTAGGGTCAGGAGGCTTTTCTTCGAATAGCTCAGCAAACTCCGTGAAATAGGATTTCTTCTCGGGTGAGTAACCTTCAGTAAGTTTTGATAGTAGAGCAGCGGTTCCCTCACTTATCTTGGTTTTACTCTTCATTATTTTCCCATTTGAGATAGTGTACTTCATGCCTGGTATGAGTAGATTATCGTAGATGTAGTTGTGGTGGTACTTTATTTTTGCTTCATATGCGTTACCCACATAATTTCTAATCTCTCTGACGGCTAAGGGGTCCTTAACTATGACCTTAGTTAGCACTACACGCTTCATATTTAATAGGTTAAATTTCTCCACAGTCTCGAAGCCTTCGAATGATGGGTGTTCCACTAGCTTCCTATTTGAGGTAAGCTCCTCAGGAGGAGCATCAGTAAGGAAGTAAGGTTTATGCCCGACAGGATCCAGAACTATGTACGTCTTATTCTTATCTTCGGAGTAGAACTTCATGTAGGCCTTACCGAGCTCTCCCGAGTAGTAAACCCCCAATAAGTACGCATCTTTTACTTCATTTACTACCTCACGTGCTTGAGTATTCTCGGTACTATTACTAGAAGCTTTCTTACTGATCTTAACCCTAATTACGGATGGGCCCAGGTCCTTCACTACATATTTCACTGCATATGACTCCAGGCTTAAGCCGGGAGCCTTATTGTTTCTAGTAGATTTAGGTAGAGCCATCCCTAACACTACCTTATTCCATACAAACCTATTAAAAACGAGTGGACAAACGTTCTCGACTGTAGAGGAGACGCTGGCACCAGCTAAAGTTATAGTTATTACCTCTACCACGATATCTTCGTATGGTGCTAATAATTTGACCGGGATCGACGTGGTCAAGCTACTTAAAGATCTCGTATCATATATCAGTATCAATGATCCAGACAAAGGTATTAAACCAAGCCGAGAGGTTGTTGACTTCATTAACGAGTGGCTGACACCTCTAGGACTCTCAACAGAGATAATAGAGTCTAACGGGTACTACAGTATACTAGGTTTTCTCGGGAAGGAACCTCCCTGTGTGGGTCTCCTTGCTCACTACGATACCGTCCCGGTAGTAAGAGAGAGGTGGACGTACAACCCCTTTGAGTTGACGGTGGTTGATGGTAAGGCCTACGGTAGAGGAGCTCTAGACGATAAATCAAATGTTGCGGCTATCATGGTTGCCCTAGAGAGGCTTAGCAGGGTTAGCTTAAGGTGTGGAGTAGTATTTGCATTCACTGGTGATGAGGAGGTAGGTGGAAGGAACGGGGCCCACATAATATCTCAAAAATTGAGGGAGGCTGGTTCCCTCCCCAGGTATTTGATAAACGGTGATGGGGTTGGTATGGCCCCCATTATTAGGCGGAGGAAAGCTTTCAGTGTCGAGATAAGCTTACCTTCGAGGAGGTACATAGTGAGAGGCTTAATTAAGACAGCTAGGTTCACCTCGTACTACCCGGTTTCTCAGCATGCTCACGCAGCCTATTTTCTAGGTGGTGTCGACTCACACCCCTTAATAGCAGTATCTACATTAATCCGGGAAACCGGGGGGCTGATTAGAAGTCTCCGCGGAACCTTCTTGAAGTCTAATGTGGTACCGCCAGAGGTGGAGTTAGAGTACATTGTTCCGGACCCTAACGGCATCGAGATGGAGGTAGATGAGGGGCTTACTGACCTGGTTAAGGCTCTAGTTCCTCTCACTCGAGCACCCATAAGAACTAGAGCATTCAGCGAGTACGGGGTCTCAATAACACCGAACTTCTATAGCTTTGCTGAGGGGAAACATAAAGTAGTCATAGATGTACGTGCCATGGCTAGACACGAGGACGTAGAATCCGGGTTCAGAGAGGTACTTGAGAACATCCTTCCCGGAGCTGATCTTAGAATTAGAACAGACCCTGGTGACTACCAGAACACATCACCTACTTCTAGAGTAGTTACATCATTAGCTGAAGCCTTGAAAGATGAGGGTGTGGAGGTCAGGTTAATTGAAGGTGCTGGTGCCAGCGACTCCAGGTACTTTACACCGTTCAATGTGGAGGTCGTAGATATAGGTCCGAGGGGAGGGAATATGCACGGCGATAACGAGTACGTTGAGTTAGAATCCCTAGTCAAACTGCCTAATGTGTACTACAAGGCGGTGAAACACCTGACGAATACTTAAGATTAGCGAAGAGTAGATTTCCTCAACTTCCTTAGTTATTATTTAGCTCCTTAAGACATGAGCTTATAAGCTACAAATACTTAGTAAAGGTACTGGGGGGTCAAGACAGCGGGGTGGGGTAGCCTGGTAGCCCGCGGGGCTCATATGGGTCACGCCCTGTGAGACCCCGAGGTCGGTGGTTCAAATCCACCCCCCGCTACCAACCCCCCACCATATTAACCTGAAGGACTGCCATCTTCTAGGATGTCCCTAGTTTCTCTGTTTAGAAACTCGAAGCGGCCCTTAAATACTAACTACTTCCTCTGAGGCCGTGTACTGATTACCTCATCGATCACTATAGCGGCCACTACTAGTGGTAGAGATGTTAATAGAAACAGGATCACATATATTAAGTACTGAACGAAGAAGATGCCAGACTTTAAGAACACCAACAGGAACTCTAGAGATGTTAGATCTACTTTATAACCTAGAAAGAGCCCGGCAACAAGATAATACATTGTTAAGTATATGAACGTACCTAAGACTATCACAAACACCATTTGAGTAAATACTATGGATGTACCTCCATATCGTTTTATTGTGACGTGGTAAAGTACTACGACCATACCTAAGCTAGAAACTATCGCTACAATCAACCTCTCCTCAACTAAGTAGCCTACAACTAAAGCCAGTAACGCTAACGCTATTGAACATAGCAAAACCCCTAACACATCCCTAATGGACGGTAAATTCATGTCCGAAACCTATAGAAAAGTGAACTAGTCAAGTAATAGATGTAGGATACGTGTATGCAAAGCTACTAGCTAGTTAATGTCTTTCTGAATATCTTGGTTAAGCCAATTAACTAATTAACTGATAATATAATCATAAATTAGCTGATCTCCTTTCCCCGGAAGACAAAGCTCCTGTTATAAGTCGATCTCACTAATTCTCTAGGAGGTAGTTCTCCCCGCACCATTGCTGAGGACCTTGATGCTTATCCAAGCACATTAAACTTTATTGCTTCAGCTTCACTGCGTGTTTGTAGAGTAACCAAAGTCTATTTGCTAGGATATGACTGATAGAGAGCCCCAAGGTTAGTAGCAGAGTACCTAGGGGAAAAGTGCGGCGGCCGGGATTTGAACCCGGGATCTCCGGCGTGGAAGGCCGGCGTCCTAGACCAGGCTGGACGACCGCCGCCATAGGGATTTTAGTGTGTAGACATAAAAAGTTGTGATATGACTCACCTCCCGCGCCGAGTCTTCAGCCAGTTAATGTTCTTGAATACCTTACGTCGTGGAGTCCGCTTCTAGGTCGTTACTTAAAATCTAACTATCCCACATCTTGCCTAACCCTACAACCCGGAGATTCTTTGAACTACTGAGCATGGCAGCTTACAAGGAGCGGTGTGGCGGGCCCGCCGGGATTTGAACCCGGGACCTACGGGTTA
>JAGDWD010000009.1 GCA_023255955.1 Desulfurococcales archaeon
GAGAGAAAACATAGCTAACACCAAGCCCCACACAAACCTCCCCAAAAACACCAACTACAAAACATAAAACAGAACCCTATAAATCCAACAAACACCAACCAAAAATAAAACAGCCCGCAGTAGCTACAGTAAAACACGTACTTCTCTCCACTAACTACACCAGGAACGTAAATTATGTTAACAGCAATAAAACTTTTTCTAAGCTGTTACCAGTTAATTCAGGTAGCTGACTTTACGAGCCCTAGCCTATGTTATACATCTTCATAGCTACACGGAAATACTGGTTCCACCACGGTATCCAATAAACCTACGTTCAGTCGTTACAGCCTCCTTACTGACATCACTATTTAAACTAGCAATAAACGCCTTACTTGAGGGTTAGCGGTGGTTAGATGCCTAAGGTCGAGGCTGATAGAAGTATTAGATATGTAGAAGGAGCTGTTCTCTCCATGCTTAGACTGAGGAGGTACTTACTCTCTAGGGGTGTAGACCCGGATGAGGTAGAGGAGAGAATACGGAAGCAGGCGATAGGTATGTTGGAAGCCTCCGGGTTGAGTAAGGAGAAAATAGTTGAAGTTCTTACAGAGCTTAGGTTGGTGGTTGATACATTACTGGACCTAGTCAATAAGACCGAGTTCCCCGATCAGGAAGTGGAGGCTAAGTAAGACCAATTTAATCGAGGCCCTAGAATTATAGGGGAAACACACCGTGCTAGGAGTAGCAGTACTGGTATTGGTCGTAGTTGCTATAGTGGTAGGCATAAAGATCGGGCTAAGTTTAGGTATCTCAATACTCCTCACGTCCGTAGGTCTCGGCCTCTACCTAGGAAATCTCCCAACATCCTTTATTGCCGCGATCACGAGTGAGGACGCCTGGGTACTGATACTAGCTACCTACACTATCGCAGTTCTATCAGAGCTCTACAGGGTCACCGGTGCGATAGGTGAGTTAGGGCGGGGACTTTCCTCTGTGGGTGACCCGAGGATAGGTCTCATACTGATACCGGCCGTCGTAGGGTTAATGCCTGTTGCTGGTGGGGCCCTCCTATCCGCCCCACTCGTCGAGGCCTTGGGTAGGCCGATAGGTCTCTCAAACGAGGTCTTAGCGTACATAAATCTATGGTATAGACATACCCTACTATACTCCTACCCGTTCTCGCAGATACTGATAATACTCTCACAACTAACTAAGATACAGATACTTGGTTTAGCCGCAGCTACAGCACCTATCTCACTACTGATGACCTTCATAGGCTTACCCACCCTCCTCAGATTAGGAAAAACAGGGAGGCAGGAACCCCGGGAAAGATCTAGCAAAGACTTGGTCGCGTTAGTACCTCTAGCTATAGCTATACTGCTCCTAATGTTCCTATCTCAGCTTATGGGGAGCTGGGCCATACCTGTAGGTACCTCCCTAGCTATCATCACCCTAATGAAGCTCAGAGGTAGTAAGAAACACCTGGCGCAGTCCCTTTTCTCGAGGAGGGTGGCGGACGTACTGCTTTCTGTAGTAGCTGTAATCCTCTTGCGGGAGGTAATCAATAACAGTCAACTACCTGCTGAGTTAAGTAATGTGATCAGTAGCTCCGGGAATTCGGAAATAATGTTCGCGTTAATGTCGTCCCTAATTTCCATAGCTACCGGCTCACCCATGACCGGCCTCTTCATAGTGGTCCCACTACTCTCATCTCTAGGCCTTAACAACCTCAAGACCGTGATACTAGTCCACAACTACACATTCCTCGGATATATAGTTTCACCAACACATCTATGTCTTCTCTACACAGCTGAGTACTTCAAAGCGAACCTAACGAGCATCTACAGATATCTAATCCCGTCAGCACTAGCCGTAATAGCGACCGTAACCATATTTTACAGCTTTATTTGACCTCGGACTCGCTCATGACCACATGAGGTCGCTATGGTAGAACCTACTAACAGAAAAAGAAAGAGGGTATTGTGGGTAAAGGTAGATAGACTAGTAGAGAAGTCTCCACACTCTCAGAGCTTGTCTAGTACGTCAGATACCTTCACGTTCTCGGTTATCCCCATCTCCCTAGCCTTAGTCGTGGACTGCTGTATCTCCTTGTTTAGTAGATCCTCAACTGTCCTAACTCCTACTACCCTAGCACAAGGAATACCGAACTTCTCGGCTGCCTCTATGTTGAGGAGACCGCACATAACGAAAGCTTTCTCTCCAGCTAATAATACTAGGGGTGGGGAGTTTGGTAGGTCAATCTCTATACCTACAACCTTATCTGACACACTTTTAACCCTCACAGATACCTTAGCCAAGTATTTTCACCGAGAATTTGAGGCATAGAAAATTAAAAACGTCGATGAGGACCGTTACAGTAAAGGGCATGCCTTCATTATTTAGCTGAGGCTTCACACCCTCCTCTAGAAGACGAATGGTATGGATAGTATGAAGTGAATAGCTGATGAGACAAGCGAGAACGGTAGGGTTATCCTCAGCCAGTCCTTCCAGCTCCTCCTTACATGGTCCTCCTTCTCTGCCATTATGAGGGCTAGATAGAGTGTTGGTGCTGCTGCTATGGTTGCGTTACTCCCTAGAGTTGATGACCAGACTATCCCCCAGTAGTATGGCCACGGGTCGATAGCCACAGCTCTAGCTATGTCTTTAACCATGTAGAGTAGGACCAGTATCAGAGCATCGTGCTCTACCAGCATGCTCAGCCCAGCCGTAACCCAGTAGATGAAGCCGTAAGCTAGGAAAGTACTTGAAGCAACTATCTGAGCTATGTGCTGCGAGACCTCCTCGAAGAACCCGGAAGCCTCGAGAGCGCCGGTCAGCCCGAAGAGAGCTACGTAGAATGCTAGAGCTTCCCACTCAACATCCTTGAGTACCTCGTCAAATCCTGGCACAGCCTTACCGAAAACTCGGGTAACCTCCAATACGGCCGCGGTCAGTATGGCTACGATTATAGCTAGTGCTCCGAGTGGGAGACCTAGTGATGACCTCACCGCAGCTAAGATCATCAGTGTAGCAAGTGCTACCACCGACGTCACAGCCGGGGCTTTCAGTACTATAGGCTTCTCATAGCTCAAACCATCCCCGCTGTACCTCCTGTCCTTAGGGCGGAGCCAGACCCTGTAGAAAACTGCGAGAGTAGCTAAGAACGAAGCTAGGAGGAGGAAGAAGCTGCTGGGCTTCCCCCTAAACCACAGGAAATCGAAAAACTCTGCCCCAGCTACTGAGTGGAGGAGAAGTGGTGGTAGGTCCCCAAGCATTAGGGCAGTCCCCATATGGTTAGCTGCCACTGCTACGATCATGGATGTTACGAGGGGGTCTAACCCGACCATCCTCCCCAGGGTCATAGCTACCGGAGCGAATAACAGTACTACCTGTACATTAGCTAGGAAGGTAGATATGAGCCCGGCTACGATAACTATTATCAAGAATAGATAGGTAAGCGTTCCCAACCCTCACCGATATCCTGTAAGCTATGTATCTAGGGAGATTCGACTTTATCATGTAGTTCACAATTATCCACGTACCTAGGAGAACCGCTAGGACGTTCCAGTCCACAGCACTAGCTATCTGGGTAAGGGAGAAGGTGGGGGAGAGGAACGCTATCACAAGCAGCCCGGTAAACGCTATGACGCTCTTGGTTATGGGTGCTACTATCACAGCCACTATCGTCGCGAATACTATCGCGACGGTGAGTAGGTCCACCTTGATGTCAGCCCATAACTCTTCCCGGGCTTACTTAAAAGTATTTGAATCTGAATTAAGGCTTTTTTAAGTAGGAAGGAAAAAGAGCTACTTTCTAGCCTCCTCGGAGCTGTAGACTACCTTACCATTTACTACGGTGTAGAGTACCTTAGCCTCTATATCGAAGGGCCTCCTACTCAACACGACTATGTCCCCGTCCTTCCCTACCTCAATACTACCAACCCTATCCGATATCCCGAGTATCCTAGCAGCATTCACGGTCACCGCCTTGAGTGCGTCCTCGAATGGGAGGCCTTCACGCATAGCGAGAGCTACCTGAACTGGGAGTAGCTTCAGTGGTATCACCGGGTGGTCAGTAATTATCGCTATTTCAATGCCGTAGCTAGCAAGTACCTTAGGTGTCTCGATAGTCCTGTTTCTGAGCTCGACTTTCCCTTTAGCAGTCATTAGCGGTCCGACAGCTACCGGTATCTTCTCACTAGCTATTATCTCCGGTATCCTATGTGCCTCAGTACCGTGGTCTAGGACTATCCTGAGGTTGAATTCCTTAGCGATTGATATCGCTGTGAGCATGTCGTCAGCCATGTGGGCGTGAGCCCTGACAGGTATGACACCCTTCAACGCTAGCTCGAGTGCTTCGAGCCTGAGGTCCACGTCAGGGAACTTCTCGGGCTGGTCCTTGAAGAGCTCCTTCTTCCGGGAGTAGTTCCTAGCCTTCACAAACCACTCCCTTATGATCCCAGCTATCCCCATCCTCGTAGATGGGGACCTCTTGTTCTCGACTCCGTGAGTCCTCTTAGGGTTCTCACCGAAAGCCATCTTAAGTCCTATAGGCTCCCTAATCAACATCTCCAACTTGTTCTTACCGAAGCACTTTATAGCCACCCCCAGACCTCCTATCGGGTTAGCACTTCCAGGTAGGACGCCGACGGAGGTTATCCCAGCTTCTAAAGCCTCTCTAAATGCTATGTCATCAGACTTTATCCCATCGAACGCCCTGAGGTGCGGGGTTACCGGCTCGGTAGACTCGTTAGTGTCCCTACCTTCCCAGCCGACTGCCTCCTCGTCGACACCTATGTGGGTGTGAGCATCTACGAGGCCGGGTATTATGTGGGCTCCTCTAGCACCAATTACGTCGGAGCCTGGTGGTATCTCCACCTCGTCGACTCTCCCTACAGCAACTATCTTACCGTCATCTCCTATAACAACAACCCCGTCCTCGATTATCCCTCTATAGAAGGTGTATACGTACCCACCCTTAACTACTAGAGGCATGGGCTCGCCCACCACTTTATCGAGATGACACAAAAATCCTTTTCCAGTCCATGGATGTCCAGGGCTGTTACATAGTTGGCTATTATTAGCTAGGTTTGCGAGTCCTGTTCTATGTATAGATTGAAATCTACCTAGGTGATGAGGCCCGCATCGCCGGGCTCGACAGCTACTCATGACGCCGCGGAGTTACAGAGCCTGCAGACGAGGGAGATCCCTAAATGCGGCGAGTGAATATAAGTTAATGAAGATGAACATCTAGGAGTGAACGGTGGGAGCATGACATGTAGAGTCGTTGCGGTAGTTTCAGGGGGGTTAGATAGCACGTGCTACCTAGCTAGGTGGCTATCGAATGGATGTGATGCTCACGTACTCACATTCATCTACGGTCAGAAGGGGTGGGCTGAGGTAGACGCCCTGAGGGAGGTGTTAAAGGAGCTTGAGAAGGTGGGTAAGTCCAGGGGTTGGGGATCTATAGTGGAGCATAAGGTGGTAGACTTATCTTTTATGAGGGAGTTGTGGAGAGGTACGCAACTGACAGATGAGAGTGTTGAGGTATCCTCAGGTTATAGACCGACCGTAGTAGTCCCGATAAGGAACATAGTGATGCTCTCAATAGCTTCTGCCTACGCCTACACCGTACTGGAGGAGCATAAACCTGGGGAGGTCTACGTAGTGTTCGGCGCTCAGTACGATGACGTCGCTCCGAGAGAGGATAGCTGGGAGCCTAAATACCCCGACTGCAGCCCTGAGTGCATAGAGTCCTTCGAGACATCGGTAAGGCTATGCCACTTCAGAGACAGTAGGAGGATCGAGGTGTGGAGTCCGAGTAGGGAGGGGTTGAGGAAACATGAGAACCTGAGGTTATGTTACCAGCTAGTAGGTGGATTAGTCTACAGGACGTGGAGCTGCTACCTATCTGAGAAGTACCACTGCGGAAAATGCGAGAGCTGCCGTAACAGGCATAGAGCATTCCTAGAGTCTGGAATACCGGACTGTACAAAGTACCTGGAACCCCCCGGAGAACCGGGCGACTTCGTTAAGGTCGAAGATTACTACATCCATAAGAGATGCTCGGACACCTCCCATAAAGAACCTGTCTAGGTCTACCCTGAATTGTAGGGAGAGTAGCGAACCCTATATTATTAGTCTACATAGCACGTAGGTTCTAGGGAGGAGGACGCTAACCCAGATAGTCGAGAAAGTAGTTGACGCCTGCAGGAGGCGTCTAGAGCCACGTAGCGGGGTACCTAGAGCAGAGCTCGGTAATGTCGAGGTAGTAGAGCTGGATATTGAGGCCCACACCGGGCTGACCACGAACTATGTAGCTGTAGATGCTGCGTCTGCTAGCCTCTACCTAGGTGGTAACATTGTTGGTGTAGCAGCTCTCTCTGTAGTGTCCCTAGATAGTTTAGTACTCTACCCGCTACTTTCTTCTAGTAGGTTCTCAGGACCCCCATTCATCTCCACGTTAGTAGGTCCGGACGAGCTACCTGCAGGTGTAACCGATAGGTACGTAGAGCTCGGAATCCCCTACAGGGACGACCCGTACGTAGATCCCGCGGTACTCGAGTCAGATGTGAGGCTGGCTCTGGAGGTCTACGGGCTTAACCTAGCAGTTGATTCACGCTCCACCTACGTCCTTATAGATGGGCCGCTAGCTCAGTTCTACAAGCTCTACCCTAGGCAGGGCTACTGGCTAGATGAGCTAGCTCTCTACTCCAGTAAGAGGGCCCGCCTTATCAAGGAAGCTGTAGATAGGGGTAAGATAGTGGCTGGGATAGCTAAGAGAGTGGCATTTACGGACCGCCTCCCAGAGATCCCGGACGGTAGTAAACCCGTCGCGGTAGGGCCGGTAACGATAGCTGGAGACGTTAAGGTCTGCTCCTACCTCCTCGTAGGTAGGAGATCCGGGTACTCACACGTAGTTGCTAGGGTAGAGATACCGTGCGGTACTGTTGAGGCCTTAGGTCCCCGCAAGCTCAGGGAGTTCTTATCTGCGGTGTTCTCCTCGTATCAGAACCTAGCACTACCCGTCCCTTACGGGATATACGTAGCTGATAGGTTATCTAAGAACATTACTAGGAAGATCGTCGAGCTCGTAGAGCTTACCGCTAAGACTCGGGGGTTGCTAGCGGTCCACCCAGGTGAGTTACTCTATGGGTGAGGACATAGGTAGTAAAATATCTAGCCTCATCTCCGAGGCCTTCTCAAAGGCCTCAAAGCTGGGGACGGTGGTTGGTTACGTAAGTAGGAGAACCTTCTCCTCATCGTCTGATAGTGCTAGTAAAACCTACATAGAGATCGATCCGAAGGTGTACTACGAGTACACGCACGCGTTCGACGTGGGTAACTACCTGGTAGCAGTTGACATAAGAACGCTGAAGGCCGTTGGCCTGAGGATAACCTCGATAAGAAGGTCCGACATAGCGTCAGACATACAAGCACCTCTATCAATCAGCTTAGGTGTCTCACCGGAGGGCTTACTAGCTCCTGTAGTAGTAGAGGCAATAACACTACTAGATGAGGAAGGCCTGCCCTACATGGCCCCTATCGAGCCACAGTCTCCGGTGGTAGTTCCTGGAGATCCTGTCCTCGTAACGAGGATTACTGGACTACCGGAGGAGGGGGTTGTCATGGGCCATCTCCACACAGGCTCAGCACCCGTAGCTGGGGGAGGTATAGCTGTGAGATTACCTCTTAAGGAGTTCTTTAAGCATCTAATAGTCATAGGCACCACAGGGTCGGGTAAGACTACCTTCATTAAGAACACGATATGGTACCTAACAACCCACTACCCGGAGGTACTAGTCCTCGTGGTCGACGCGGCTGGGGACTATACTCAGGTGGTCCTACCCCCAGTTAAGGAACCGGCAGACTCACTTGTCTACCTAGGGTCTTCCGGGGGTGTGGGTGGGCTTCGCAAGATAACAGTACTCCTACCAGTACTACGTACGGTGAACACTTTTAGAGACCTTGTTAGAGTGGTTAGAACCTACGTCGAGGATAGGTTAGTGTCTGTAGCTAGAGAGTACCATAAAGTTGATGCCGGTATCTCAACCGAGGTTAAGGAGTTGGCAGGTCTTAGGGTGGTTAGGGCTTTCATCGATCTCGGTAGGTATGGTAGTGTAGAGGTTTACGTAGTTCCTACAGCACTTAGCTATCCTCAGGTAGCAGACCACCTAGATGCTCTACCGATATTTTCCCGTCAAGCTAAGATCTACCTACGCCATGTAGTTGACTACATAGAGCAGGAGGAGGGGGAGATAACGAACTTCACTATGCTCTCAGCGGCTTTCACACGTAGGAGGAGGGAGGTGGAGAAGATACTGAAGATACATAGGAGTACATTGGATAATATAGAGAGAGCCCTCAACTTCATAGCTAGCTCAGACTGTGTTGACGTCTACATTGAGGGCGGTAACGTTGGGATACCGGAGCCTAGGGTACTCAGTGAGGCTTTTCCAAGCCCTATAGTACTGGACCTAGATTACGCCGTCTCCCAGGGGACGCACTTCCTCATTGCTAACCTCGTAGCCTATGAGGTTCTGAGGAGCCTGCATGAGTGGAAGAGGTCTGGGGGGCCTTCAACGAAGCCTACTGTAGTGGTCCTCGACGAGGCCCACAGGTTCTTCCCATCCGAGGGAACCTCTGCGGAGGAGGTAGAGCTCCTCGCAGACTTCATAGCGAGGATAGCGAGATTGGGTAGATCTAGAGGGCTTGGAATACTGTTCAGTACGCACTCACCTAAGGATGTTCACCGGATAGTTATCCAGTTATCGAACACTAAGATAGTCTTCAGGAGTGAGAGGGAGTACCTTGAGATGCTCGACATACCACAGGAGTACACTAGGATACTTGAGCTAGCTCCAGATAGGGTAGCTCTAATGAAGTCACATGTAATTAGGTCCGGCCATACCTTGTTTAAGACTGCTGAACCACTCCTAGGGCATTTCGACATGGCTACACTACTCTCCCTCAGGAAGTAGCTTGATCTACTGCCGAGGATTGTTTTGCGGGGTCTACTGGATTTAGTATACATGTTTCACTGGCTTAGAAAACAGGCTATCTTCCTTTTAGGAATATTTGTTCTGGTATGCAGTTCTAAGATGGTGCTTAAGGTGTCGGAAGCTAGGAAGACATACATTATTGAGGACCTGGATAAGGTGCAGGTCGACTACGACCGGAGTACCGACACCCTCCACATAGTTTTTGGGGAGGGTACTGAGGAGGCTGACGAAGCCATCCTCACTGAGAACGATGTGGGGTACAGAATCAAGGGAGGTAGGATTATAGGTGTGACCATATATGGACTCCTTAGGAGGTTGGGCATAGAGGTGTAGCTCTTGGGTTCTCTTCAGGTACTCTCAGAATACTTCTCGAGGGCTGAGGTTGAGTACCTAGCTGAGGAGCTATCCAGGTACCACAGGATCCAGGGTAGTCCAGGCCTTGAGGAGGCCGGTAAGTTCTTAAGGGATGTCCTCACAGACTGGGGTCTGGAAGTAAGGGTCTACGATCTTCCATACTCATCTGAAGCCTTCCCCACATCCGCCCCGGTTATCGGGTGGTTCGTAGCAGATGGTTACGCGGAGGTAGTTAAACCTAGGAGGAGGGTCATATCATCCTTGAGGCATGCCTGGACAGCTGTCATCGCTCACTCCCCTCCGGGGGAGTTTGAGGGTAGTGTGTGTTACGCACCTACCTACAGGCACGTAGCTCAGTGCAGAGACAAGGTTGTCCTGACACCTGATTGGGGCTTCGACACATATGTCGGGGCGGTTGAAGCAGGGGCTATAGCTGTGATAGCTTTTAGGAGGGGTGCCCCGCCCACTGCCTACCCGTACTACGGGCTGTTCCCCACGATACGTGATGCTGGCTACCTGAAGATCCCGGCTCTAACCACTACGCGTGAGGTAGCTGAGGAAATCATCGCACAACTCGAGAGAGGTGAGGAAGTGGTTGTGAAGGGGTATGTGAGGTCTGGCTATAGGGAGGTAGCTTATGCTAGAGTGGTTGAGGCCTCTATAGGTAGATCAAGCGAAGGTGAGTACCACCTAGTTGCTCACTACTGCCACCCTGGGGCTACAGTAAACGATAATGTTAGTGGTTCTGTAGGTGTGTTAAGTGCTGCGAGGGCTGCCTCCCTAGCTATGAGGGAGGGTAGGCTGGACATTAAGGATAGGTCAGTCAAGTTCGTGTGGGTTCCCGAGCACCACGGTACGGCAAGGTACCTTGCGGAGGTGTTTAGGGAGGGGAGGAGGGTTGCTGGTGCTGTTAACCTCGATATGATAGGAGAGAAGCAGTGTGAGACTGGCTCGGTTCTGAACCTAGTTAGAGCACCGATCAGGCTCCTGAGTAAGCTGGAGGCCTCAGTATACAGTAGCTTAATGTCCGGCCTACCTAGGGGCTCCAGCTTCTCGAGCCCGGCTGAGTTCCCGCTACTGAGGTTCTCCATCATAAACTACGAGACCGGGAGTGATCACGATAACTACGTATCGCTAGGTATTCCAGCTGTAATGCTTAATCAGTGGCCAGACAGGTACTACCACACTAGTGAGGACACTCTGGAGATGATGAATCCTAGACTAGTCTACAGCATAGGTGTAGCATCCCTAGCCGCAGTCCTAGAGCTCGAGGGGGTTAGGGTCGAACCATACCTGCACATGGTGTATGGACTGGACACCATGAGGGTATCCGGGCTACCTCTAGAAGCTAGGTACTACCTTTACGGGAAGGTAAGTAGGGAGCTAGGTGTGGACCTTAAGGTCCCCGAGATCCAGCCACCGACAAGTGGTGAGAACGTTAGGCTCGTTAGGGAGGGCTACCTAACATCTCTCTACATTAGGTACAAACTCGGTGTAGACTTCATTAGGAAGCTACGTGAGGAGCTACAGGATAAGTTCAGATACTCGATGCTAGCACTAGCTATCGCGGGGGTGTACCTGCTAGAAGGTGCTAAGGACGTTGAGAAACTGAGGTTCGAGGTCTCAGGAGAGCTCGGTGTGGAGGTTCCGAAGGACGTGTTCGACACCCTCCTCGACGTCGCAGAGAGTGCTGGGTACGTGGTCCGAGGCGGGTAGCTAGTTGCTCCTCGTATTCTACGGTAAGGGGAAGGGTAAGAGTACTGCTGCGTACGGGACTGCTGTCCGGGCGTTAGGTCGCGGATGGAAGGTAGTGATAGCTCTGTTCATGAAGAGCTGGGATAGCGGTGAAGTCCTCTTCTTTCGAAGATCTAAACTACCAGTGAGGATATTCGTGTTAGGGACGGAGGAGTTCGTCCAGCCGGGAGCTTACGACAGCATTGTTGCGTCGGAGAACATGGCTAGAGCGTACGCGTTCCTCACATACGTACTACCTAGAACTCTCAGAAGCTTCAAACCTAAATTGGTGGTTTTTGATGAGCTGGGTCTTGCTACCCATATGGGTATAGTTGACGAGAGGGTGGTAGTTAGAGCGTTGAGGAGGTTCTCTGGGAGTAGGGAGGTCCACGCCATAGTTACCGGTAGGTATGTTCCTAGCACAATAAAGAGTTTGGCTGACCTAGTGAGTGAAGTTAGGGAGGTAAAGCATTACTTTAGGAAAGGGTTTGTTAATCTCGAGGGGTTGGATTACTAGGGTCTACCTGTTTTAAGTCTCTCAACTACTTCTCTAGCATACTGCGGTGTTAGGAAGAACTCTATGAACCACATATTCTCAACCCTCCTCAACCCAACGACACCGGCAGTCGGGAGCCTCGGTCTGTAACCAGTAAGTTCAACTACGTAATCATCAACGTAGGGAGCGTGACCCACAAACAGAGCTCTATCGGAGAAGTAGGGCTCTATGTCCTTGAGGTACCTACCCGGTAGTAGCTCATCAATAACCCTGTATTCAACTCTATGAGATCTAGCAACGATCTCGGCTGTCTCAATAGCTCTCTTGAGTGGGCTGGAGTAGACTATCTTCACTCTAGGTAGTAGCCTAGAGACTACAACAACTTCCTCGATACCTTCACTGGAGAGAGGCCTCTCATCATCTATCATGCCGGGTTTAGCTTCAATAGCCTTACCATGCCTCATTATGAAGATGAGCATGTTTAATCACTACCGAATTCCTTACTTAAAGGCTGGGTTAATAGCTTTAAGGACGTGGAGTTAAACCTCCTCCCAAGCTTTAGAAGAGCAGGGCTTCAGCTCTAGGGTAGCCCTCCAGGGACTGGAGAGCGCTCTCATAGCTCTGGAGGGTGCTAAGGTAGAATGCCGTTCATGGCGGTGAGAGCTTAATTTAAAGTAAAAGTACATGTAAGGAGAAAATCAGAAAACTTTAAAAAGCTTTACTATACTAATATTTCGAGGCGAGTTTTATGTCTCTGAGGGGCTCGGGAACTAAATTACTTATAGCAATAGCTGTAGGCTTCCTGCTAGGTCTTCTAGTAGGCTTCGCGCTTCTATACGCACCGAGCGCTACGCGGGCTGATGCTGCTTCGTGGTTTAAGGCTATTGGTGACGTCTTTGTGAGGTTAATACGTATAATAATACCTCCACTGATATTCTTCACCATAGCTGCTGCCGTAGCTTCTGTAGCTGATCTACGTAGACTTGGGATGATCCTTCTGTGGATGTTCGTACTCTACATAGGTACCTCAGCCCTAGCAGGCTTTTGGGGTATTCTAGCAGGTAGCATATTCCAGCCCGGTGTCGGCATCGGTCTAACACCACCAGCTGGCTACCAGCCCCCGAAACCACCATCCGCTATTGACATACTACTCAGCTTCTTCCAAACAGACTTCAACGCCCTCCTAGCAGTAGGTGGGTCCATGACCATGATAATCTTCGCCATAATCCTCGGTATAGCCGTTGTACTACTTGGAGATGAGGGTAGGAAGCTGTATTCGTTCTTGAGGCTCGGCTCGGACACCATGATAACCATGGTCAGAATAATAATGTACTACGCACCAGTAGCTATCTTCGGCTACGCTGCGTGGCTCATAGCGACCTACGGTCCTCAGATGTTGGGTGCCTACGGTAAGTTCCTACTAGCTCAGTACTCATTCACCTTCATGCACTTCTTCGTAATCTACAGCATTATAGTAGCTGCTGGAGGACTGAACCCGCTGAAGTACTTTAAGTACCAGTCCACACCGTTTCTAATAGCCTTCACTACTAGGTCATCTGCTGTAACACTACCGTACAACATGGAAGCCGCTAGGAGGATGGGGGTTCCGGAGGAGGTATTCCAGTTAACTCTGCCTGTAGGAGCTACAGTGAACATGGATGGTACAGCTCTTTACCAGGCACTCTCAGCACTCTTCATCGCACAGCTATTTGGCATCCCCCTCACACCAGCACATATAGGTCTTGCTGTGGTAGCATCCGTAATAGGTTCAGTAGCTACTGCGGCCATACCAGGTGGTGGAACGATAATGCTGGCTTTCGTTCTAGGAGTTCTTGGCCTTCCTCTAGAGGGTGTAGGTATAATGATGGTTATTGACCCGATAGCTGATGCTTTAAGGACTGCTGTGAACGCGTCCGGAGATAACGCATGTACTGTCCTGATAACTAAGCTAGTGGGCCTTAGGTTAAGGAGTGAGAGCTAAGTAAGCTTTTTTACTTAGTTCTATACCGGTCCTACCTAGAAACTACAGTTGAGAGCTTCACCCTTCAAGGCTGGGAGGAGGTTAGTGAGGTAAGTATCCTCAACATAGCTCTAGCATTCTCTAACATCCAGTGATTGTTGTTGAAGAATACGTATACCTTCCTGGGGTTGAGGCCTGTTACCGACCTAGCAATACTCTCCAACTCATCCTCGGAATACTCGTAAGCATACCACTCGAGCCTACCGTGGAGCCTTAGGTAGATGATGTCATTGCTCGACACGATCCACGACCCTATCGGTGAGTCTATGGATACAGCCGTTACACCGAGGTCTCTACAAAGCTCTACGGTACTCTGCTTAAACCAGCTTCCGTCCCTGAACTCAATAGCTAGCTTACTACCTAGCTGAGTCGACTTAGCGAACTCCCTCAGCTTCACCACATTACTCTCACTAGCCTTAAATGTTGGTGGTAGCTGGATCAGGTAGAAGTCTACGTACTCCTCTAGAGGCTCAAAGAGCTTCCTGAACTTAGCCCACGTAGGTAGGGACTCAACGCTCAGCTTCCTCAGATGTGTTATGCTTCTATGTACCTTAATAGACCAGCGGATACTCCTATACCTCATCATCCTACTCCACTTAGCTACCTGAACCGGGAACGGGAACCTGTAGAAGGAGGCATTCAGCTCCACAGCATTGAGCCCGGAGTTCCTTAGGTACCACTCAAACGACCCATCGATGTTCCAGTCGTAGACCCAGCCTGATGTACCCACATAGACCTCCAGAGCACACCCCACAAAGCAAGTAGATACAGAGTTAATCATAGCTGAAGACCTACTACCCTAGTCGAGTTAGGTAGAGACCTGAGTGATGAGGGTTGCTGGTATTGTTTATATTACTTCCGATGTGAGAGGGTTGCTGGGTGTGGTAGTGACCGGATTAACTAGCTCATTGATTTCGGTGATACCGTAGTGCCGATCCACAATCAGCTATTGAAGGTTTTGAACGAGGTATCCAGGCTTCTTCTATCCGAGCTAGTGAAGTCGCGGGAGTTTCTCAGTGTCGTAAAGGACGTCCGGGTCTACGACATTAAGACCCCGGCTGGGGCTCCTCCTGACATAGTTGCCGGAGATTCTAGTAGTGCTGTGAGGGACTACTCCATGGCCTTACTGTACGCAGTACAGGCCGTCGCGGTCCGAGTAGCTCGGGGATCCAGTAAGTTGGGGCATGTAGAGGTTGACGCGGGATACTACATCCCCAGCCCGACCTCGAGGGATACGTTAGCAGACGAGCTTGTGAGGAGGGCTGTCCAGTTCATATCTCGAGAGCTTGAAGCTGAGTCGGTGAGAGTGGCTTCTGAGGGAAGGGGAATAGCCCTCTTCGATGGCTCTATATTCACGTTCTTATGGTATGGTAAGCTCCCTGAGATACCTAGGTCCCTCGTCTCGTACAGGAAAATGCCCAGGAAATTCAGAGATATGTGGAGCTCGGTAGTTAGTCGGATACTGGAGATACATAAGTCCGACACGGTACCTATGTTCGTAGCTAAAACGATAAGGAGGAGCTACTACATCGAAAAGCTGTTAGGTAGTGATTCCACGCCAAGCCTCGAGGGTAGGATTAACGACCTGATACTGGTAAGCCTCCTAAGAGCTAGCGGGCGCATTCCGAGAAGGCCGTGCATCCTGGAGCCAGTATGGATCTCAAGTGTTGATGAGATGCCGAGACCTCTCAACACTCTGGAGCCGGAGGACCGCAGGCTGGTGGAGCCCATAGTTCCCATTACGGTGACCTACGTATTCTTCAACCCAGCTACCCAGCCCTACCAGCTCACAGTACCGGGGAAGTGGAGGGGTGAGGAGCTGGCAGAGCTCGTATCAAGCATCTACCCATACTCCTACTCCGGATACCCGGAACCACTCAAAGTAGCTCACTGGATGAGCAGGGTAACCACCCGCGAACTCAGGCAGGCCCTCAGCAAGCTCGGGCTTTCATCCATACCTACAGGGCGGGAACTACTAGGTGAGATATTATGAGCTTGAAGGTCGTGGGAGTCGTTGGGGATCAGTCCACCCCGGTCGAGATAGACATCAAGGCCAACCACCCGCTACCTTCAGGAACATACATCTACGTGAGGTTCAAGACTAAGGATATAGTCAGAGAGTCTGAGAGTATTAGGGAGGTTGTCGGGATAGTGGGCTCCAGCATGTATAAAGCAGTCATCCCAGTAACCATGACCCCTACGACGGAGGTCTTCGAGAGCTACTTAAGCGATCTCAAGAAGGAGAGCTACATGAAGGCACTTATAGTAGCTGACATAACTAGTAGGAAACCTGAAGCTCCGAGATACCCTCCCCCACCCGAGACCCCAGTCTACCTAGCAAGCCCGGAACATCTGAGGGTTGTGTATAGCTACGACACCAGCAAGAGCGTGAGAATAGGGACTCTAGCAGGCTTCGAGGAGTTGGAGGTGGGGGTGAACGTCAATGCTCTACCTAAGCACATCCTAATAGCCGGTACTACAGGCTCCGGTAAGAGTAACTTAGTAGCAGTACTTGCCGATAGGGTCGCCCAGATGGGTGGGTCTGTAGTGATATTCGATGTTCACGGAGAGTACCGTAACATGTCCCCTGAGTCCAGTGATGTAATTGTAACAACATATGAAGCCTCCATCAACGTAGTGAAAACACCTATAAGTCTCCTAACAAGCTTCATCATTCCCGAAAGATCGGCCACGAGACAGAGGAGGATACTTAGGAACGCTCTTAAGAACCTGAACAACGAGTTAGTAAGCTTTGCTAGAGCTAATAGGATATCCATTAAGGAAGCTGTCCGTAGATTCGTCACCTCTAAGAATCTATGGGGGGATTCAGAACCTGTTGAGATGTATAAAGAACTCCTCAAGACCCGCCTCGGTACAGATAAGGTTGTTGAGGACGTGAAGGATAAGATTGATGACTTCTTTGAGTGGCATAGGGTTGACCTCGAGACTCCTGATGTTGGTGAGGTAGTTGGTAACAGGAAGGTGGTTGTTGTGGACGTGTCTACGTTTAGGGATGACGAGAAGGACTACATGCTTAAGGTAGTTGCGGAGAACCTCCTATGGTTCCTGAAGGAGGGTAGGATACCTCCAACCCTCCTGGTTGTAGAGGAGGCCCACCTCTTCCTCAGAGCTGATAAGAGTACGTGGTCTAAGGAAGCTCTTCAGAGGTTCATTAGGGAGGGCAGGAAGTTCGGCGGTATGTTAGCTATAGTTAGTCAGAGACCGAGAGCTCTGGACACTGAGGTAGTTTCGCAGGTGCAGAACTTCGCCTTCCTGAGGCTAGTCCAGAAAGCTGATAGGACTGCCGTTACGGACATCACGGACGTTCTCGGCGAGGAGTACGCGAATATCCTGCCGACACTACCACCAGGATACGGAGTGTTGGTTGGTGAGTGGGTAGGGTGGTACCCGGCGTACGTTAAGGTGGACCTACATAGAGGTAAGAGGGTTGGTGCCACCCCCGACGTAGTCAGTACCTGGAGGAAGGCCTTGGAGGTTGAGGAGGCTAGGTTACGTGATAGGGAGTCCCTAACTAAGGAGTGGGAGGGTGGGTAAGCAACGCTACTACTACACGTCTCCGATACACACCTCGGAGCATCGAAACCTTTCAGTCACTCTAAGCCACGCGAGGAGGACTTCTACGAGGTGTTTGATGAGGTTGTCGAGGTAGCTATTAGAGAGCGTGTTGATGGTGTGATACACTGCGGTGACCTCTTCGACGACCCGGAACCTAGCCCTAGGGCATTTTACAACGCTGTTAAGTCCCTGAAGAAACTCTCGGGTGCTGGAATACCGTTCCTGGTTATCGCTGGCCAGCATGACCAGCCTAAGAGGGCTGAGGTGTCACCCCTCAAAGTCCTTGAGGAGGTCGGTGTGGCTAGGTTACTGGCGTTGGGGAAGCCTAGCACGGGTGTGGTCAACCTACGTAGTGGTGAGCTAGGTTTCACAGCCATCCCATACACTCCCCCGGGGGCTATGCACGGGGTTCTGAGGGAGCTGAGGAAGCCGGATACCAGGAGAAGTGTCTTAATGGCTCACCTACTACTCAAGGAGTTAAATCTCCCTACATCGCACGTCTCCCTAGCGGAGCTCGGGGTCAGTGGCTTCAGTTACGTAGCCCTCGGAGACTACCATCTTAGGTGGTCGACAAACTACTCAGGTGTTCCGGTAGTATATCCAGGCTCTACTGAGGCTCTGGACGTGTTGGAGAGTAGTGATGAGAGGTACGTAGCTATGGTCGACCTAAGCGGGGAATCAGCATCTGTTAGCTGGGTTAAGCTATCCAGGTTTAGGAAGATACTGGTAGTTGATAACGTCTCGAGCTTCGCAGATCTTCAGAGAGCGATATTGAGGTACCGCTTGGAGGAGCTCGGAAAGAAGCCGATGCTGTACGTGAAGCTATCCCCTAAGGGGGGCTACACATCGAGCTCCGAGCGGGTTAGGATCGAGCAACTATTGAGGGATCTCGTACGACAGGGTAAGATCCTCAATTACAGGCTCGTACTTCCTGGGGTTGAGGAGGTTGAGGGTAGTGGGGTCTCTGAGGAGGCTCCACCACCGACACTAGATTACGTTGTTTATGAGGTTGTTAAGGATCCTGAGCTCTCCGAGCTCTTACTGAAGATTATTAGGGGTAGTGAGGGTGGGGAGGGTATCAGGAAGGTTATCGATGATGTCCTCGCTAACGAGAGGCTGGTGGAGAAGCTTAGGAAGGTGGTGTCTAAGAGATGATTGTGAGGGGATTGAAGCTCGTAAACATATTGTCACATGAAAACACCGAGGTTAGGTTCCCGGACGGTGTGCTATCTATAGTTGGACCGAACGGTGCGGGTAAGTCATCACTGATCGACTCGATATACCTAGCACTCTTCTCTGAGGCCGTACCCAACATTAGAGGTGGGAAGAAGGAGTTCATAGTTATGCGCGGGAAGGAGAGGGGCGAGATCTCTGTTGAGTTCGAGGTGGGAGGTAGGAGCTACCTAGTAGTGAGGAAAATAAACCTGTCCGGACCGAGTGAAGCCTTCCTCTACGAGCTGGAGCGAGGCTCGAGGAGGTTGGTAGCTGAGGGAGCGTCTAACGTAGTTAGGGAAGTTGGGAGGGTTCTAGGGCTCTCAACCTACTCTACCGGTGAGGAGATTAGGAAGCTTGTGAAAGCGACTATACTGGCTCTTCAGGACGAGTTAACTGAGATAATAGATGTTAGAGACTCTGAGAGAAAGGAATGGATACTGTCTCTTCTAGGGCTTAGCTACCTGGAGAAGGCTTTGGAGGAGTTGAGGAACTACACGAGGGAGCTGAGGAAGGAGCTGGAGAAGGAGAGGAGTGAGAAGCTTGGGAAGTTGAACGTGTTGAGGAGGAGGGTTGACGAGAGTAGAGCTAGGATTAGAGAGCTTGAGGAGGAGTTGAGGGTGTACGAGGGGAGGTTGGCTGAGGCTGAGAGGAGGGTGAGGGAGTATGAGGGTAAGTTAAGCACTCTAAACTCCGCGATAGATCTCTGCTACCAGCTGAGGAGCGGGCTAGCCCTGAGGAGGATCTCGGAGCTGGAGGAGAGGGTTAGGTCCCTTGCCCCTCTCGAGAGCTGGGATCCTGAGGTCTACGCTCACCGTGAGAGGAGTCTCAGGGATAGGAGTAGGGAGCTGGAGAGAGTGGAGAGGGAGTTGGGGAAGGTCTTGGAGGAGCTGTCCAGGAAGTTGGGGACTCAGTTGAGGGGTTCTGAGGACGTCGATAGGTTTTACGGGGAGTTAGGTGAGCGTGTTCGGGAGCTTAGAGAAAGGGTGGGTAGATATAGAGGTCTGGCAGACCTCTACAAGCAGATGCTGTCCAAGCTTGAGTTAGGTGAGTCATGCCCAGTTTGTGGCTCTAGGATCGGTAATCCAGAGGAGGTTAGGAAGAGGCTTAACAACACTCTCAGTGAGATTGAGAAGGCTCTCTTCCTGTATGATAGTGAGCGTAGGGAGCTTGAGGAGAGGTATCACTTGCTTGAGAGAATGTATCAGAGGTTGTCCGGGCTTGTTGCTAGTAGGGATAGCTTGATGAGGGATGTCCAGACGGGTAGGGAGGAGTTGGAGCAGTTGGTTAGTAAGGCTAGAGAGCTCTGCGACCAGATGAGGGTAGGGTTCTCAGTTATTGATGAGTGTCTCAGAGCTCTCAAATCTATGAGGGATGAGTTAAGGAACATTAAGGCGGAGTTAGAGGTTTATAGAAGGATGTTCACAGGTAGCGTTTCACAGCCTTCAGAACCTGTCGAGGTCTTGGGGGACAGGTTGGTTAAGACGCTATCACAGTTGGGGATCTCACCACCAGCTGAGCTCACACTGGAGTCTCTAGATAGGTTAATTAACGAGGAGCTGAACCCTGCGAGGAGGAGGTTAGAGCAGGAGCTGAGAGCTGCTAGAGACGAGTTTAGTAGGTTGAGTGTTGAGCGTGCTAAGAAGTGGGAGTTGCTGGATGATAGGAGGAGGGAGGTTGAGGAGTTGGGTAGGGAGATTTCGTCTCTGGAGAGTGAGGTGAGGAACCTGGAGAGGAAGTTAGTAGCTGTAGACATTATCGAGAGCTTCGGTGAGAAGTATCTGGGTAAGGACGGGCAGGTAGCTAAGGGCTTAACAAGGGTTGTGAGGTCCGAGCTTGAGAGGAGGGCTAACAACATACTGAGCAGGCTCGGGCTACCCCGAATTAGGGTAGGGGAGGGCTTCGAGATAAGTGTAGTGCTACCCACAGGAGAGCTACCAGTGAGAAATGCTAGTGGGGGTGAGAGGGTCGGGATATCGATAGCACTCCGACTAGCTTTAGCAGAGATAGTTATGGGTAGGACCCCCACAACACTCATACTAGACGAACCGACAGTATACCTAGACGAGAACAGGAGGTCGCAGGTATTCGACATAATCAGAGAACTAGGAAGATCCCTCAAGCAGGTAATAGTAGTCACACACGACGAGACCGTGATGAACATATCGGAGAAGGTAATCACAGTAGAGAACATAGGTGGAGTAAGCAGAGTAACAGAAAGCAGTGGACTCCCAGCACAGTTCTGAAAGAGAGCGAATACTAATAAGTAAAAAGGCATAACTATCGTAGGGCCCGTGGCCCAGCCAGGACAGGGCGCCGGCCTCCGGAGCCGGAGGTCCCGGGTTCAAATCCCGGCGGGCCCGCCACCCCCTAAATACTTGTTTAAGGGATTCGAGAGCCTCCCTGATGATCCATAATTAAACTAGTTGACCATGAACTACTGTGCGGACTCCTTGGTGATAACATGGGGTGGAGTCTGGTTTTCCGGGATCGATGTTAGTGTCCCGAGTATTGATGTAGGGAGACTCATGTTTTGGGTCTAGGAGCATTTGGAGGTGCCAGAGAAAATATTCGGGTGTGAACCCTGTAGCAGAGTAGCTCTCGCAGTATACACGCTTCTTTCTCTATCTATAGCTCAACGACCTTGAATGGTATGCGGAATGCTGTTTTGATACCTCTACCGATAACTGCCGGTACTTCCCTTCCTGCGCATGTGGGGCAGTAGGGCTTGCCCTCTATGTACACTGCTTTCGGGGCCATTACCAGCTCGTTACATTTGGAGCAGCGGACGCTTTCAAAGATTGGTGCTCTCTCAGGTTCCTCAACTATCTCGACTTCCTGGATAGTGAAGTCCTCCTCGGGAAGCTCAGCCATCCTCAGACCTATCTCCTCCCACATTTTGTGGAGCTTCTCTATCTCTTCTTCAGTACCCCTTCTCTCGGCTACGACCTTCCTGAATAGTTCTAGAGCTTCCTTTGGGAAGTACTTAGCCCTAAGCTTCTCGGAGTCTACGTATATCCTGACACCTCTCTTACTGCCCCTCCTAAACAGCGTCACAGCGTTCTTTCCTGTATCTACGTAGAGTAGGGAGTTGTTCCCGAGGGTGCAGCCAGTAGCTACTTGGATACCGTCAGCGAAGCAGTTATTTACCTCGATAATAGCTACTATATCCTCCCGCACGGTCTCAACTACCCCAGCTCTCTTAACACCTAACCTACTTAGAGCTATCTCAGCAGCTCTCAAGCCCAGTACTAGGAATGGGCATACGTGGCCGTGGAAACTTCTAGCTACCTCTATCAGCTCTCTACTTACCATAGTAGCACCTATATTACCTTATAGGTGCACATATAAACATGAAATGCTAGTTTCTAACTACTTGTATGACCTCACTAATTAAGCTGTCCTCGACCTCCAAGGGTGGAGGTAACTACACCTTCTTCTTCCAAACTCTCAAGGAACTTAACTACTAGTCTAACCCTCTTCTCAGCTTCTCTCCTAGCTTCTTCAGTGTAGAGTAGTTGCGGTAGCTTCAGTATCTTACTCTTGACATGGTCTAGAGAGCTCTCGAATTCCCTACCTAGGGTACCGGAATACATGAAAACCCTGACAAGCCCTATAGCTCCTAATGCGTCGACCTTATCCGCATCGCTCAGGATCTTAGCTTCGAGACTTTCAGCTCTCTGTCCGTGGGAGTAGGAGTGTGAGAGTATTACCTCAACCACCTTCTCAATCCTATCTTTCGGGTAGCCAGCAAGCTCTAGTAAAGCCCTAGCAATCTGTGCTGACCTAGCCGCATGGTTCTCAGCCCCGGATACTCTACCCACATCGTGTAATAGTGTAGCTAGTTGAAGTACCTCGTAGTCAACCCCGCTAAATCCCTCAGCAAACCTGCAGGCCAGCTCCAGGACCCTAGCTACATGCCCGAAGCCGTGTACCGGGTCCTCAGGCATTATGAGCCTAACAAGCTCCTCTACAGCTGAGACCAGCCCCGACCTACTAGGACACGGCATCAAACCTCCAAACTCCTGCATCAGTCAAAAATACTTTAAGGGGTTAGGGTCTATCAACTGATTACCCTGCAGTCTGTAGGACTAACTACCTGATCTGTACCTGACCTACCTTCGTATTGCGTAGCATGATAAGTAGAGGAATCAGTAGGGCAGCCCCCACTGAGCAACCTAGGAAAGCTGCGTTAAAGCCGTAGCGGTCCACTAAGTACCCTCCTAACACACCGAACGTGAAGGAGCCGAGATACCCTACCGCGTTTATTATGCCTACCGAGATGGGGAGGAAGTCCCTGCTTACTGCTATTGATGGTATTGTCGTCGCCAGGTGCGCGTTAATACCGTACGATACTGCACCTACAGCAAGTAGCTCCACTACTATCTGGATATGCCCGTAGGTAGCTGGGGTAGTTAGGGAGTATGTTAGGAGGGCTGTAAGTAGGGTTGAGAGAAGTAGTGGCCTCACCTTCTCCATCCCGTGATAGCGGTCCAGGACATAGCCGTGAAGAACCATTCCAACCGCTCCTGCTATTAGTGTAGATGGTGTGGAAGGACTGATTACTGTAGAAAGGTAGGAAGGTACGTAGAGCTCAAAGACCCTCCTTATGCCGGTAGAGAGGAAGTAGGCAGTAGCTATAAGTACGATTAGTACCGAATACCTACTTAAACCGTTTGTCCCTAGATGCTCGTTGACGTGGGTTTATGTTTGTTCATCGCATCTAGGGACTTCCACCTCGCCCGTAGGGATCTACTTATCCCTGCTGGTCGTGGGTGGCTGTCGAGCCCAACGGCACGGGGCTCCCATCTACGTCTAACCCCGCAGAGCTCGGAGCACTGCTCCCATCACTCAGCAGGGTATCAAAGCTACCTACAGAAATGAAGTTAGTAAGCTTAACGCATAACCCCAGAGCACAGCAACCCTAAAAACCATAAACACAACGACCACTAATCAAAAACAGAACAGCCCCTCCAGGCTCCCCGATTCTGAGCTCCCCTACTAGGATAACCCCCCACACGCAGCCCAACTAACCTCCTTAACGTAGCTACAGATAGACAACATAGAGTAGCTGTCATCACTCCGTTCAAGACGAAACCAAACCTCCAGCCTAGTGCGGAAACTACGAACCCTGTAACAATCCATGTAATAGATATGCCGAGTGCCCAGCTAGTGTTAAATAAACCCATATACCTCCCAAGTCCCTCCCCCTCGAGAGCTGTCGCCAAGATCTCAACTAGTGAGACCCAGGCAACTGACTGAAAGAGCCTGTTCAAACCCCACATAACAGCGAACCACTCTACACTACCTAAACACCCAAATACGACATTCGATAAACCAGACAGTACCGCCCCAACAAGTAGGAGGGTCCAGGGACCTCCCACTACAACGAAGTAACCACTAACTATCTGACCTAGGGAGTAGGACAGAGAGAAGAGGCCGGATATGATGCCCATAGCTGTGTAGCTTAGGGACAGCTCCTCTATAGCGTAGGGGAATGCTACCGAGAAGTTGAGTCTGCTTAGGTAGAATAGTACGTAGATAGTCCACGAAGTAAGCACAAAACCGATGTTTTTCAGTGTAGTGCGCACTATCAGCATCTACCTAGTATGACTATTCAAACCCTTTAAGAAATGTGGGGGCTTACGGGAGGTACCAGCTTATCGAGTAGCTGGGGGGTTCATATTGTATTAATAGGTGATTATGTTAGGAAGTTCAGACACCTATTCGAACCGAATAAACTAAAGATCCTACTAACTCTACAGAAACAGCCCATTACCGGTATGTGTAATCTCACACACATTAAAACTAGACCAGATCCTCATCTCACACCACCTGAGGAGTCTCAGAGAGGATGACTTAGTAGACTATGAGCAGGTCGGAAAGTTCGAGCTCTACAAACTAACAAGCATTTACAAGAGCTTCTAAGCACAGTACTTAACGAGCTGTGCGAGAGCTGTAAACAGTCCTGGAACCCAGATCTCCATTTTGGATCTACGTGTTGATGAAGTATTAACAGCAGAAAACGTTGTAGTGGGGGTTAGGGAAACTTATGATGGGTGGGTAGTAAACTATTTTTATCTCTTAGTAGTACCTGTATAACGCGTTGAAGAAGGTCTTATACGTTCCGTGGGTCTGTGCTCTGAATACCGGCCTAATTGCGTACGCTATAGCCTTACCCTTCCCGACCTCAGCCTCCAGTATAGCAGGCTTCCTACTGAGCATTTCCTCTCCTATGAGCCAGCCACTCTGCAGTATTTCTCTCTCAGGGAACCTAGCTACGACCCTGAACTTCTCGTTTGTGTGGGACGGTACTACCTCAAGTACTGGTTTGTTTAGGAATAGTGCCAGAGCTTTCCTGGGCATCCCGAAGCCCAGTGGGTGCTCTATGTCCACCATGATCTTCAGTGTGGAACCTGGGCAGAAGAACTGCCTCGGGTCCTTAATGTCCTCGCTGATGTCCTTCAACGGCAGTGCAAACCCCTTCGTCAGAAGTTCAACGGAGTCTCCCATAGTTATGACAGTACCTCCGCTCTCTACGAACGCCTTCAGCTTCTCAATACCTTCCTTACCGAACCCGCTCTTATATTCAGGTGGGTATGGAGGTAGCTTGACAGGCCTCCCAAATCTCTTACTTAGCTCATCCTCTATGTTCTCACCGGTTAAGAATGGGAGTGGGTCAGAGGGGAACACCACAACATCCACTACCTCCGAGATCCTACCTGCCTTTATCGGCTCGTCCCTGAGCTCTACATACGGGAACGCGAACGTGTCGAGGACGTACTTAACCCACCCTCCTTCCATGTTTCCTCCATAGTACCTCTCGTAGATACCTACCCTAGCTATCCCAGTACGGAACATCTTAACTGAGGGAAGCTCCTTCACTCCATACACAGGAACACCCCTCTCCCCAGCAGCCTCAGCTAAGGTCTTAACCACCTCAAGATCCCTACGTACTAGGAACGCACCTGGAGGTAGTGTCGTGCTGTCCAGTGTTAGGGGCTCGAAAGCCCTGTAAACCTCACCTCCCCTCGCTAACACCTTATTGACTACGTAGTACGTATCGTTAAGCCTGGGATCTAGAACATAGTATTCACCCTCACCGATAACGGGCTTCGGCTTGGGAACCTCCCTAACGAACCTCAAGCTTGCTGAGACCGGTTCATCAGCTCCGACAACTGTGACACCCATAAACTCTGCTAGGGTGTCTGTAGCTATGTCGTAAGGTCTCAAAGGCTTCCCTTCCCTGTCCCTAGTAGTCTCATCGTCTGGGTATAGGTATCTATCGAGAAGCTTCTTAACTAGGGCCCTCCTCGGCTGTGAAGAAGGTATTACGAAGGTACCAGCTGGGTAGGTAGCTATACCGACCTTTACAGACTCCACTGACTCATATACCTTAACACCTAGCTTGAGTAGGATGTCAATAAGTTTGAGTGCTGTTAGATAGTCGTGCTGCTCTCGAGGTATTAGGAAGGCGTAGGGAGGCTCAGACCTACCTCTCTCAACGTTTCTAAGGGCCTTGATATACATGTTCCTCAGGAAGTCCCTCCTGTATTTAGCTACAGTGGAGAGCACAGCCATAGTAGCTATTAGTTGCTGCCTAACTATGTCTGAAAGCCTCCACCAGCCTCCCCTCCAGGGGTTCGGATAGTTCATGTACGGTCTATCGGCAAGCCTGCCCCTACCATACCCCCTAAGCTGGTGGGGGTCAACAAAGATGGGTGTCGCAATCTTCACGGAAGCTGACTCAGTCAGTATCCCGACTATGTTCATAGTGTAGGCAATTGTCTGGAAAGCTGAGATAAAGTCCGGTGTGAACGGGGCCCCGGTCTCCACACCCTTAATACCCTCCTTCTCAAGCCTCATAGCAGCTGAGTACCCGAGTAACTGGGTCTCCCTCCAAACTAGCGGATCTACCTCAGGGTATATCGGGTCCATCTCCGGGGACACGAATATCCTAGCCCCGTACGAGCCCATCTGATGATTATCTACGTAGACCTGTGGACACCACTCTTTGTACGCTATCTTAGCCATGTACTGGCTCTCAACGAGGTTGAGAGCGTAAGCATCTCTGTTGTTGTCGTGGCCGCAGTACTTGTGGTAGAGCCACGGTAGGGAGGTTCCCTCATACTCTGTGCCGAGAGTCTTGTAGTACCAGTCCACGACAGCTATCTGACCGTCCGGGTTCTGAGAAGGTATTAGAATCACGACAACCTCCTTAAGTATCTCAGTAACCTCAGGGTCGTCTGATGATGCTAGCTTGTATAGAAGCTCTATAGACATCTGAGTACCTCCGACCTCAGTGGAGTGCATGCTGTTCGTAACGATTACTACGGCCCTACCCTCCTCAACCAGCCTCTCAACTTCTTTCGGGTTGGGGAGGCTGTCCGGGTTAGCTAAGGTACATGAAATCCTCCTAATCTCATCGAGTCTAGCAAGGTTCTCAGGGGACGATATGTAGGCCACTATAAACGGGTTACCCTCAGTAGTCTTACCTAACTCCTCAACGATAACCCTATTTGACTCTGATGCTACGAGCTTGAAGTACTCGACGATCTTATCCCAACGTGCGAGCTTCCTATCCTCTCCTATCTTAAAGCCGAAGAACTTCTCGGGCGGGGTGACGGTACTCAACTAAGACCACCGCCAAATAGTGTTAGGGCATGGCAATAAATAGTTGAGGCTACATAAAGAATTGCTAAGATGTTAGGGCTTCACGCACAGTATGAGGTGTAGGATAGGGTTAGTTATTCGAAGCCATCCCGGGACCTCAGCCTGACTCAAGAGCTCTCCTTGCTCATATGCTCGAGCAGGAAGGCTATCACGTCAGCCATCTCCCTGGCTAGTACCTCAGGTGATGATCCGGCATGACCTGACGCAGTTTCCAGTCTCAGGCACGTGTTGTTTCCGTAGCTAACGAGCTTCGCATAGAACTTCAGGGCGTGTGCTGGGTGGACCCTATCGTCGTAGAGACCTGTATAGATTATTGTGGGCGGGTATCTCACACCTTCTCTGAGGTTGTGGTATGGTGAGTATTTGAGGAGGTACTCTCTATCAACAGGGTTTTCAGGGTCTCCGTATTCCGGGATCCAAGCAGCTCCTATGTAGAGCTTGTGGTACTTAAGCATGTCTAGAACAGGGTAGCCGATCGCAGCAGCACAGAGTAGGTCAGGCCTCATAGTGATCACGGCACCCATAAGCAGGCCTCCGTTACTCCTACCTATACCGGCAACTCTATAGCCCATAGACTTGAAGGCCTCAGCAACAGCTATGTAGTCGTAGAACACGTTCATCTTCCTATCTCGCATACCTGCTCTATGCCATTCCTCACCGTACTCGGAACCACCCCTCAGATTCGCTACAACCACGTCAACCCCGAAATCTAGTAGTGTGGGGATCCAAGGCATGAAGTTGGGTGTGAGAGCTATGTTGAACCCTCTGTATCCATAGATAACAACACGCTTAGACCCACTACGGCTTCCCACCCAGAAGTAGTGGATCTTAGTTCCGTCATGCGATACTGCGAATCCCTCCCTCACCTCAGCATCCACGACCTTAGGGTGCTCCAGGACCTTCCTAAACGTGAGGACACCGTTAGAGGAGCCTACCTCTACGACCTCGTAAGGCTTAGTGAAGTACCTTACCTCAATAAGTCCACCACCACCATCAGACCACATTCTAATAACACTAGCAGGCTCCGGGAACCTCACCTCCTGGACGAACCTACCGTCGAGATCGAACACCTTAATGTGTGAGGAGGCATCTACCAGGTACGAAGCTATTATGTAGTTCCCGACGAGCATAGCATCCTGGAGAGCTGTTCCCTGCTCAGGTACTAGCTCCTGGACATTGCCTTCATGTGGTAGGAGCAGGATCCTCCCGAAACCTCCGCGATCGTATGTGGTGATGATGTAGCTATCCCCCACAGCATCTATGAACCAAGCCCTGGACGTGCCGTCCAGTATCTTAACCCACCTAGTTGGGTCATCTACCGGTCCTGCGTACAGGGTGTTGCTAGCCCATCCATAGCTCACGTTTACCAGAGCTCTCCGGCCATCAGTTGAAGTAGTTAGGGATATGAAGAAGTTCCTTGGTATACCTTCACCGAACACTAACTCATCTTCTCCGTCTCTTCTCAGAAAAACTCTATCACACGGTGCTTCAACCCCATCTGGACACGAACCGCTCCTGAAGAACTTGGAATAGTAGAACGATCCGTCCTCAAGTATCACGACATCCGATATGCTCCCCTTTATCCTGTCGACTACATCCATGCTCCTAACATCTAGAACGACTAGCTCCCCCACGTCAGCACCCTTCAGAGTGTAGAAGTAGGCTAACAGCTTCCCGTCTCTATCTAGGTAATAGTTATGTATGACAGCATCCTCACCGAGGTCCCTGCTGTCTACTAGTACAATTGACTCACTATCTTTTCTCAGATTTATGGTGAAGCTCTTATCTTTCCTAATAAAGAACATGCCGGCCTTACTTCTCTTTACGTTGTAGATTACGGGTAGGGTATAGTACTTAAGTGCTCTCTCATATACTAGGTCACTCGTAGATCTCAAGCTCTCAATACATTTTCTACTCTCATTAAGCGCCCACTCGATGATATCGGCTCTATCTATTAACTCGTACTTATCGAAAATATCTGATAGCATACACGTACCCAAAAATAATCTAAAAACTCGCAATAAAAAATATTCTTTTATAGATTCCCTTAGTGAGATTCTGAAGACATTTACTGAGCTACTAAACATGAACTACCTAGAGAGTTGTAGGAAATTATAAACTAGGTAATTTAAAGAGCTAATTAAGAAACATCCACAGCTGAGGCCGCCCAGAGTGGCTACGTTACTGGGTATATTTCGTAGTGTTCGTGAGAACTTGAATATTATCCCGGAACTGCTGTGGATATTAAACACATGCTGTAAGCATCTTCAGGTAACACTCGACAACTACCTGGGAGTTGAACCTAGCTGAATAAGATTTTCTTATGCTAAGCTATTTTCTGGGGTCTGCATGAGGGAGTATCCTCAGCACGCTATAGCCGCAGTGGCTGCGGTTCTAATGAGGGGCGACTCGATACTTTTAATAAGGAGGGGCTACCCTCCCGCAATTGGTAAGTGGTCGTTACCGGGTGGTGTCATAGAACCTGGTGAGAAATTATGTGATGCTGCTCGGAGGGAGCTTAAGGAGGAGACAGGGCTTGATGCTGAGCCTGTCGGGGTGCTCTGGGTGTTGAATAATGTTGTGCTAGATCGTGCTGCTAGGGTTAAGTACCACTATCTTATACTGGACATACTCTTCGACGGTAACTCAGTGCGTGGGAACCTCTCTGCGAGTGGGGATGCTCTAGATGTGAGGTGGTTCACTCTGGATGAGGTGATGGAGCGTGACGATGTCTCTAAGACCGTGAAGAAGCTTGTTGCTAGGATCAGAAGCTACGGCTTAACATATATCCCACTAGACTCGGTGGACAACATAACTACGGAGTGACGTTAGCTGAGACTGCCTCAACTAATATTCGGGACTACCTACTCTTTAGAGCTTCCTCTAGGGCCTTAGTGAACACACTGGGCTTACCTATATGTTTCTCTATGCTTGCTAGTAGCTCTAGGCTGTTCAGGTCTATCTCTATATCGTTGTCGTTTATTACAGCTATCGACACGTTTTCAAATGGGTTGGGGGGTGAGTCAGGTAGTGAAGGCTCGGGCTTATCCTTCCCCACGTACACCCACACTAACCTATTGTCCCGCCTAACTACTCTATACCAGTAGCGACCGAAGTATATGTACTTCACCCTCCCCGCATCGTTGTTCTTGTAGGCTACATGCATAGGCTTCACATAGTATCCGGTGTCCTTTATTCTCTCGTTGTAGGAAAGTATCTCGAGCTTGAACTGGGAGTAGAGGTCCAGTATGTGGCTCAGACCTCCCTTAATCAGTACTTTCCTCCTCGGCAATACCGGCACCGCAGATCTTCTCATCTAGGGTTATAATAAGCTCTCCAAGCTCGGTCATGACCCTAGATACGGTAGCGTAGACAACTCTAGGGTTAACACCCCTCGAGGACACTACCTTCATGACCTCGTTCTCAACAAGTGCGTACTTCTTTAAGGTCTCGTTAAGCCTCCTCCAAGGAATACTGGAGAGTGCTTTCTCTACTTCCAGATCTCTCCGCAGGTAGCCCAACAACATCATCACAGATATGATAGGGTACCCGACATACCTCCTGAAAACCGTCCCGTTATCTGTACTACATGCCCGGAACTCTCTCTGCCCCACCCTCTCTACGTAGACCCTATACGTCCTAGAACCATCGGATGATACCACGCTAAAAAAGTTCTCGCTCTCCTTCCTAACCCTCCCATCAGCTAGAGCACCTAAAGCCTCCAAGACCTTGATCCTGGGGGGTAGTGAGAGTCTGGTTGAGTACATGGATTAACTGACTCCCTCTCTCTTCTCTATGAACTTAACGTACTCATCCGGGGTCAGTAACTTGGGGAAAGTCCCTGAGAGCTTAATCTTAGCTATCCACCCACTACCGTACGGGTCCTTATTTATTAGGTCGGGAGATGATGGTAGTTCTTCGTTTACCTCTACTATAGTGCCGTCGACGGGGGTGTATATGTCCGCTATAGCCTTAACGGATTCAAGTGTGGCTATGACCTCACCCTTCCTTACCTCCCTACCAGTTTCGGGGAGCTCTACACTCACAACGTGCTTCAACTTCTTCTGGGCGTAGTCGGTTATGCCTACGATAACCGAGTCTCCGACTACTTTAACCCACTCGTCCGTGTCGGTGTAGAGAAGGTCTTCCTTAACTAAGTACTCCCCTATCTTAGTCTTAACCACTACCACGGGCTTCACCCAGCTATAAATGGTGGTTCAACTATTTTAGCTTCGAAGAGCCTGTTCCTGCTCTTCACGTGTACAGTCCCACCGAGGTAGGCATGACGTGTGTTAACGTAGGCCATAGCTATAGCTCGCCCTAGGTAGTTTGAGAACGTCCCGCTAGTTACGTAACCAACTTCCTTCTCCCCTATTAATACAGGATCCCCGTGTCTAGGTACAAATCTTTGGTCCTTCTTAAACCTGAGACCTACCCGTATCCTATCTACCCCCTCAACATATTTCTTCCTGACTGCTTCCGACCCTACATACCCTGTCTTCTCGGCATCGAAGGCCATCCAGTACCTAGCCTCCACAGGGCTAGTGTTCTCATCGAAGTCTACACCTGAGAGTAAGTAGCCTGCTTCCAGCCTCAGACTATCCCTAGCTATTAGACCCGCAGGTCTTATACCTAACTCCACCAACTTCTTAAAGAGTTTAGCACCGAGCTCGACTGAACACCATACCTCATATCCATGCGATCTCACCTCCTCCCCGGTCCAGCCGGACCTACTAATAAGGACGGCTCTATCCCCAAGTAACTCAACGTCCGTTAGGAACTGGAGTATCTTCAGCTTACCGACAGAACCAACTCCGAGGGACTCCATGACTTCGAGGGCTTTAGGTCCCTGGATAGCTATCAGGACACTCTTCTCAGTAACGTTCTCTATCTCGATATCTGTATATCCGAGCTCGTTCCTCCACTTATTAAGCCATGAGAGGTCCTTATCTATGTTTGGAGCATTTACGACAGCGTACCACAGGTCCTTCTTTACATGGTAGAGCATTACGTCATCTATCATACCCCCACCCTCATTTAGCAGGAGAACAGGCCCGCTCATAGATCCCTCAGGAACCTTACTAATATCTCTACTCACAACCCTCTGGAGGAACTCAACTACCCTACTCCCTCTGATTATGAAGCGCCCCATGTGGCTGACATCGAAGAACGCTACCGATGTCCTAACAGATACGTGTTCCCCGACTGGGTCTCCGAAGTCGAGGGAGGTTAACCACCCACCGAACTCTCCGAGGTTTCCTCTAAAGCTCCTATGTAGTTCGATTAGCGGGACCGACCGCACGGGTATTCCCAAGATCTTAGAGATACAAACTATATTAGTTACGATCCACCTTCTTATTCCCTCTCAGAAACCTGGATACGTAGCTTAACCTAGGCTCCTCCCGCAGTATCCGATCTATATTAGCATAGCACTCCCTGCATACCCGGATCCCAGGCTGTAACTCCACTGAGCAATCGCGGCACACTAACCTACCGCAGATAATGCAGCTATCTACCGCGATCTTAGTTCCACATATGTTGCAGAGGTTTTCATAGCATATAGCGCAGACCCCCTTCTCGGAGTTATAGTGAGCTGGGCACACCCTCCTCTTACAGATACCGCACTCATACCTAGCCTCACTAGACCAGCAGACCTCGCACACACTCAAGGTTATAAACCCTGAATAGGATTCTTCATGGGATGACCTGACGACACTCACTGACCCAGTGATGTAGGTGGAGCGACTGGGACCGCGACAGCCCATGAGTACTTATCTCGGTGATACTCCTCAAATCTTACCCCTGTGAAGAGTGCCGAACCCGTAAATAATTTGAACCACCCCTTCTCCGAGTAAACCACATAGATGCTTAGTTCTCCCCAGTGTATCAAGACCGGGGACTGAGTAAGATATGGCCGTAGTTTTCGCGGTGTTTACTTATCATGGCACATTGCTTAGACATCGTCCCGGTTAATCGGGGTCGTCCTTAGGTTTTAAACTAGTGTTATAGCAGGTGTTAACCTACTACAATATACAATATCTACTACAGAACATCTCTTCCACTCGGGTTTCAGCAGTGGTATCGGAGGAACTTGTACTGGCTATCTCCCAGGAGCCCAGAAAGGAGTGTCCCCTCCTAGTCCCGGAGGGCTTCGGGCCTCTAGCAGGTGTTAGAGTTGTTTCCTCCGGGATCCTAATAGCGCAGCCCTTCGCGGCTTACATGGCTGCTCTCTGGGGTGCTGAGGTAATTCATGTGGAGAGACCTGGGGGTGATACCTACAGATACTCACCGCCCTTTATGGAGTCTAGTGAGGGTAGGGTTAACACGTGGTGGGCTCAGGAGAGGAGGAACGTCCTGTCGATTGTAGTGGACCTCAGGAAGGATAGGGGTAAGGAAGTGTTCTTGAGGTTGCTGAGGCAGGCTGACATATGGATGGAGAGCTCCATGCCTGGAACCCAGAAGCTTGGGATTACGGATGAGCTAGCTCATAAGGTAAATCCCCAGCTGGTATAGTTCACGTATCAGGGTTCGGCCACTTCGGAGACCTAACTACTTGGGGTTACCAGCCTACGACGGCTATTGCTGCTGCCTTCAGTGGTTGGATAAGTATTAACGGATTTCCAGATAGCCCGCCCTATAAGCCGTATCCCTACACAGGCGACTACGTAACAGCTCTTCACGCACTATCAGCAGCTCTAGCTGGTTACATATATGCAAAGAGAACCGATAGGGGAATCTCAATAGATGTCGCTCAGTTTGAGTGTATAGCGAATATCTTCGGGGGCTATGGCTCCAGACTACAGAGCTCGGTGACGAGCCCGGCAGGTACGGGAATAAGGACAGGTACTTCCAACCCTACGACATATTTGAGACTAAGGACGGGGAGTACATATTCATAGGAGCCCTAGGGTACGAGGTCTTCCGAAGGCTCTGTGAGGCTTTAGGGCTCGACTTCAATGAGTGGCGGGACGTGCACTACGCCCCGGGAATGCATACAGAGAAAGGTAAGCTCTTCGACTCCATACTGAGAGAGTGGGTGAGGAACAGGACAGCTAGTGAGGCACTGGAGGTACTCAAGAACTATAAGGTGCCGTGCTTTAAGGTATATAGACTAGGAGATGCCGTGAAAGACCCTCACTACAAAGCACGGGAAAACTTCATTGAGTGGGTTGACGAGAACCTCAAGAAGAAGATAAGGGGGTGGAGCATAGTCCGTTTGTCCCTAGATGCTCGTTGATGTGGGTTCATGTTCGTTCATCACATCTAGGGACTTCCACCTCGCTCACAGGGGTTTTTGGTACCTCTGTGGGGTCATGGGTGGCTGTCGAGCTCAACGGCACGAGGCTCCCATCTACGTCTAACCCCGCAGAGCTCGGAGCACTGCTCCCATTACTCAGCGGGGTGTCCAAGCTACTTATAGGAATGGAGTTAATGAGCTTAACGCATACCCCAGAACACAGCAACCCTAAAAACCATAAACACAACACCCACCAATCAAAAACAGAACAGCCCAAATTCGATATGGAGAAAAAACCGAGGATATGGAGAGGCGCTCCCAGACTAGGCCAGGACGCCCTCGAAATACTAACTAAGCTACTAGGATATAGCCCCAACGAAGTTGAGCAACTTAAGAATAGTGACGTGATTTGTTGCTGATGAAGCACCACATATCACGAAGAGATGGGAAGATAAGTAACCTCAGAGAGACCTTAAGAAGTTCGTACAATCTGAATAAATCCTCATAAATCAAGTCAATCTAACTATTTTCTAGGCTTCCCCCGGATGCGACAATCAAATTACTCAAGACTTTCCTCGGGCTCGAGAATGGTTGCTGACACCCTTACCACTGAGATCGAAACCTCTACATTAGATGTAGTGCTTAGCTATGGTATTTCTACTTAAGGACCCCAACTTATTAGGAGACTTTAACTATGTAGGAGCTCTATCATTAATAGCTAAATGTCAGGTTTCTCCACTAGGTAGTGTGGCAAGCTCTCAATCTCGATGAAGATCAGTCCTTACATTTCCTAGTTATGATTTTAGGATATTTGGGAGCTATTATACGATCTAGCTAGGTCCTTCTCCACTACCTAGGTACTAGAACCGGCTTTAGTTGCAAACTGATTTTTACAGGCGTAGTTGCTTACAAGTAATTGGTTGCGAACACTCAGAGGTTCTTCTTAAGGTAGCTCGGATTAGAGCTCTGCAAACATGCTAGCAACATATACGTTCCGGGGTTAGGGTCCATCACATACAAGTACTTTACTTTCTGTGAATACGTATAAGAAACAACACAATACGTATACATAATAGGCAATTCTAATCCATTGATCTCTCATCTGCTGTGTTGTTTTATTGTGCTTTGTTTTAGGGCCTTAGCTATTTAAAGCCCTACCCTGCCACAGCCTAGCCCCACTTACCTACTAGAGCCCTACACCTAGACGCAAATTGTTAAACACGAACCTACGGTAAAGTAGACCCATGATGGATTTTGAAATAGTTATCATGAAACTCCTACGCAGGGCTTGAGGAAAAGCTTAACGGTGAGGGCCTGTACCTAACCCTACTACTCTAGTTATACCTCAGTAACCAACAGCCTGCCTTAGTAAAAACTGTCTTCCTAGTCTTAAAAATCTCGGAATTCGTGCGGATCCCGAAAGCTACATGCCCAAGGATTTAAACCCCTTTGCGTACCCTGACTAAAGGCTTTTATATGTTTAGTTGCTGATATATCTGTGGCGAAGCATATGTCCAGCGCAAAGAAGCCGGAGAAGAAGGAGGAGAAGAAGGAAGAAAAGAAAGAAAAGAAAAAGTGAGGAGGTAGTCCTAAGTTAAGCTTAACCTTTAACCAACTTTTTATTCTATTCTAATCTTAACTCTACTCGGATTCTAAAAATTAAGGGGCTGTTTTATTTTTGGTTGGTGTTTTTGGGGAGGTTTGTGTGGGGCTTGGTGTTAGCTATGTTTTCTCTCGGTGGGTTGGGGAGGGTAGAATTGGAGCTGTTAACTCTATGGGTTGAGGAGTCAGAGGAGGAAGCTAGTTGAAGGATTCGAAAACTACTAGGAGAGGTTGAGGAGGAGTGAGTAGTGTTTCGAGAACTGTTATCGTTAAGAGTACTTCACCTCTAGGAGGGTATCTAAAGTTAGGAGGAAATCGTAGGGAGATGTGGAGGAAATCAGTAGACCTAAGCTTGAAATGATTAGACAGCTGGGGCCGATATTTCTCGGGATCCACGTCGATGCGCTTTGAGAGTGCCTTGGGGAATGATGAAGATGAGGATGAAGGACGTTAGGACCGTTGTTAGGTCAGGAGCTAAGGAGGTCAAGGCTGTAGAAAGTAAAATAGTTAGGAAGAGTAAAGAAAATCAGAGGATTCGGTAAGATGTTAGACTAGATTAAGAAGGAAGGCCAAGAAAATTATTAACATAAGAATTTATCGTGCTAGGCTAATATCGCCCTAACTGCTACCTGAATAAACCAAGGATGGTCCTAGACGGGTGAGAGACGAGGTAGCCTACTACTCTTGAAACCTAGGTACTAGCTTCTGATGTGTAGGTTTTCTCTTAGGAGTTCTCTCAGATAGACGGTTGCGTAGCACCCCTTACTCAGCTTAAAGTGAAGTTCTATGGTGTTTGGTGGTGTTGTGCCTGCTTTAAGGTCTCTAGGTTTGAACACTGTCTCTCTAACGGTCTTTACGAACAGGGTCTTGTCCACTCTTGGCTGGTTTTCCAGGTCTTCCTGTATTACCTGTGAAGAGAACTTACTGCAACCTTCTGATGGTAGGTCAGGTCTGGGGAGTTCCAGTATCTCACACTTAACGCTCACCTCGTCGACATTGCCTACAGTTTCCACCATATTGCTGAGGGCCTTGTTGAAGAGGTATGACTGGTAAGCCTCTACGAAGAACTTAACCATCCCTCTAGGGAGTCCCTGAAGGATTGCCTTCCTGGGGTCAGAGGTTTCGATGTACCTCCTCAATATAGATCTCTCTATGGTAAACCTCCTAGGGAAAGCTCTCAGGGCCCCCCTGAGATCCCCCTCCAAAAACAACTTCCTCGCTACTCTCACAGTAGGTGACTCGAGGTCGGACTGGAAACCTATCAGCACGTTCAAAGCCTCCGAGTAGTCACCAATAGCAATTGCCCTCCCTACTAGGTGGCTAATAGGTCTAACAGTCCCGAACCTCTGGTAGCCGAAGTAGTTGAGGTAGCTCAACCTTGCTGATAGCTCGATAAGCTGGATTATGGGTGTCGGGTCGGTAGTGACGTGACTCAGTATGACCTCGAAGACGTTCCCGGATAGCTGGTGCTTTCTAGGTACGAAGTCCGCGCTCACCTCGCTTACAGGGTATAGACAGAGCTCCTCAGCTCCTCTATAACTAAGTGTAAGCTCCCTAAGACATTCCGCAACAACGAACTGACATGATGAGGCCTCCGCATCCTTAATACCCCAGTAGGCTATCCTCACCCCAAGATTCTCGAGGATCCATGAAGCCTCCAGTGTGCTGACACCCTTCTTACATAGAACTGCTAACAGCCTCTGCCTAGGTAAGCAGTGAAAGCTTGGGCAACCACTTTCCAGGGGTCTAGCTACTCCGAGACCGTAGATCTCCTCGTATACCCTGAACGTCTCAGGACTCAGGGAGACCTGGGCAAGACCTCCTAGATAGATATCGGGCCTCGAGTAGTACCTCATACCTACAGCTATATCTAGGGGGTTCCCACTCTTCATCATTAACTGATCCTCGCCTGCTGTTTGAGGTTCACGTAAGTTTATAAGACTTGCGTGATCCCCCTCCAAGCTGTGTACGGTCAGGACGGTGGAGCTTAAGCTAATTAACTACCTCCTCAATATTAGTTTCGGATGATGAGTGGCGATGGCAATGAGCCGTGATTAGACTAATCTCTCTGAACTCGCTCAGGTTTATAGAGGACCTCTATCGAGGTAATCCTCAGCAGAGGCTTTTATCTTCATACCCACAGAAACTCGTGGAGCTTAAGGTATGTTCAACCCTTTGAAAGCACCTGAAGGAGTTAGGATAGCCCTCATGGGAAACGAAGCCATAGCCAGAGGCTTTCTGGAGGCCGGTGCCTCAGTAATCACGGGCTATCCAGGCACCCCCTCGAGTGAGGTGATAACATCACTTCACGAGTATGGTGTAAGCTCCGAGATCTTTGTGGAGTGGGCTATAAACGAGAGAGTTGCCTTCGAGATAGCTTACGGGGCAGCCATATGCGGTGCTAGAGCTGCGGTAACTATGAAGGCTCCCGGCGCGTCGGTAGCTCTGGACCCGATAGTCTCATCTGCTTACGGTGGTGTTGAGGGAGGACTAGTCGTCCTAGTAGCTGACGATCCCGGGCCACACACAACGCAGACTGAGCAGGACGATAGGTGGCTCGGGTTCCTAGCTAAGCTACCGGTCGTAACCCCTTCCAGTCCTCAGGAAGCTAAGGACTTAACGGTCTCAGCTTTCGATATTAGTGAGGAGCTTAAGCTACCGGTCATACTTAGAACAACGACTAGGGTAAACCACACTGTAGGTGAGGTCCTACTCGGGCCTGTAAGGCCTCCGAAGAGGACCGCAGGGTTCGTCAAGGACATCCCCAGGTTCGTGAGAGCTGGGATGTCGTGGAACTTGGAGAGACATAGGTGGCTTAATAAGCAGCTAGATATTGCTGAGGACGTCTTCGATAGGATCTCACCCGTTAGAAACACTGTGGAGGGTTCTGGGAGGTTCTGCGTCGTCACGGAGGGAGCAGCATACAACTATGTTAGGGAGGTAGTTGATGAGTTAGGTATTGAAGTTAGGGTAGTTAAGCTCAGCCTCCTCTTCCCCCCACCCAGAAAGTTCCTTACTGAAGCACTTGATGGTTGCTCCGATATTCTAGTAGTCGAGGAGTTAGATCCCTACTTAGAGCTGGTGGTGAAGAGCTTACTGAAGGACCGCGGGTCGACTGCCCGGGTTTACGGGAAGGTCTCCGGCTCTATCCCCCTAGAAGGAGAGTTGAGTAGGGGGTTAGTGAGGAGAGCCATGACGTCGCTACTGCCGGGGACTCCCAGCTCTGCTCCCCAGGAAGTCCAGCCCAGGCAGGCGCTGAAGGTACCTCCTAGACCACCCCCTATGTGTCCTGGCTGCCCCCATAGGAGTATGTATGTCGCGATGTTGATCGGCATCTCCAGGGCCGGGTACAAGCGGGGTGAGGTGCCCGTATTCGGTGATATCGGTTGCTATGCACTAGCTTCTCAACCACCCTTAGAGGCTATATGGACGGAGCACTCTATGGGTGCCTCCATATCGATGGCTATGGGGGCTAAAGTAGCAGGTTTCAGAGGGCCTGTAATAGCTGTTATAGGTGACTCCACCTTCTACCATGCTGGGATACAGCCTCTAATAGAGGCCGTCCATAAGAGGGTTGACATGCTTGTCGTTATAGCTGATAACTCAGTCGTAGCTATGACAGGGCACCAGTCGACCCCGGCATGGTCTACACTGGAGTCAGGTAGGAAAGCGAGGCCCGTTATAGTAGAGGATATTGTGAGAGCTGTAGGTGTAGATTACCTGGAGGTGGTGGACCCGTACGACATAGACAAAATGATCAACGCCTTCGAGAGGCTGATTAAACAGCCCGGGGTGAAGGTACTAGTTAGTAAGCATCCCTGCGCTCTCCTAGAAGCTAGATCCAGAAGCTTGCGGAGGTATAGGGTCATCGATGAGAAGTGCACTGGATGCCTCGCATGTATCAAGGTAACCGGCTGCCCAGCACTGTTCTACGAGAATGGGAAGGTCTCCATTTCAGCTGATGACTGTGTCGGGTGCGGTCTCTGTGCTAGGTTCTGTCCCTACAAGGCTATCGAGGTGGCCGGTAATGAGTAGGATCGTGAACATAGCCATAGCTTCTGTGGGCGGTCAAGGAGGTCTAACCCTATCCAGGGCCCTGGCCATCGCTGCCGTACTCGACGGTTACTCCGTTAGGACTGGTGAGACTCTAGGCATGTCTCAGAGGTTCGGATCGGTTCTCAGCTACGTAAGGATAGGTAAGAGGGTTTTCTCACCAACGTTCTCGACTGGAGAAGCTGACTTCTTGCTCGGCTTAGAGCTCGTAGAGTCCGTGAGGGCCCTACCCCTACTGAGGGATGGTGGGGTCGCGGTAGTAGCAGATACCCTGAAGATCCCTATCTCAGCTAGTCTCGAGAAGATGTCTCCCAGGGTTGACGAGCTAATCAGGGAACTTACTAGGAGATCGAGGGCTGTTATAGTACCGGCATCTAAGATAGCGAGAGACGCTGGTAACCCCAGAGCAGCTAACATGGTCGTACTCGGAGTATTCCAAGGAATCTCAGGACTACTCACTGAGACCTCGTTAAGGAAGGCTATTAGTGAGGTGGTGCCAGGTAAGTGGCTTGAGACATCGATGAAGGCTTTCGATGAGGGATTAAAGTACGGAGTCTCAGTAAGGACAGTCCCGTGACCTCTATCTTCTTACGGATTTCTCTTCAGTATTTTTCTAAAGCATTCCCAACTCCCTAGTGAGGATCCCCCAAGTGTCCAGGAAATCTAAGACGGGTTTTACTGTTAGTGAGTTTGGGGGCTGTTCTGTTTTTGATTAGTGGTCTCTGTGTTTATGGTTTTTAGGGTTGCTGTGCTCTGGGGTTATGCGTTAAGCTTATTAACTTCATTTCTATGAGTAGCTTGGATACCCCGCTGAGTGATGGGAGCAGTGCTCCGAGCTCTGTGGGGTTAGACGTAGATGGGAGCCCCGTGCCGTTGGGCTCGACAGCCACCCATGACCCGCAGGGATAGGTAGATCCCTGTGGGCGAGGTGGAAGTCCCTAGATGTGATGAACAAACATAAACCCACGTCAACGAGCATCTAGGGACAAACGGTATGGTCTAGCCGGGGGCGTCATGCCCGCGATGTGCACGGCCCCGGATCCCACAAGGAGTGGGGTCGGGTCTTCGATCCAGAGCTTAAGTCTCTAGAGGAGATTAGTCGCAAGCCCTGCTCCGGTGAGGATCCATCCCCTAAGGGCTGGTGGGTCGTTGACCACTTTTATAGGGTAGGTACTGAGAGCTTATTTTCTAGCTGGTTTATGATTTTGTGATGGTTAGGCGCAGGAAGCTGGTGTTCAAGGAGGAGTACTGGGAGAGTATATCTCTAGGTAGGAAAGTATCTACGATTAGGTTGAACAGTCCTGTGAGGGTGGGTGACGTGGTGGATATAGTAGCTGGGAGGAGATTTGTCGGTTCTGCTGTAGTAACGGGTGTTGAAGTTAAGAAGGTGTCTCAGCTAACTGAGGAGGATGCTAGGTTAGATGGTTTTAATAGTAGGGAGGAGCTTATAGCTAAGCTTAGGAAAATATACGGGAGGGCTGTGACGGATTCTACGGAGGTGAAGATCATAAGGTTCAAGTTATTAGGGCGCTGATCACGGGGTTTGGAGAGGCTTAGCTGTGCTATATGTTTCTGCGGATGAAGGTGTGAGTATCTGAGAATGGGTAGCTAGAGGTGTTGGACCTTTATAAGCTTTCCTCTAGAAGAACCAGTAAGGAAGTGATTCGTTGGTGAAGCTGTTCGTCTGCGTTACAGGTATGCCCGGATCTGGTAAGACGTTAGTAGCTAAGTGCCTAGCTCAGAAGTTAGGTCTCTACGTGAATATGGGGGACGTTGTCAGGGCTAAGGCGTCTGAGGCCGGGATCGAGCCTACAGCAGGGAACCTTATGAGGCTGGCCCAGGAGTTGAGGAGTATTCACGGCCCGGATGTGGTGGCTAGGGAAGTAATTAAAGCTGTCTCCAGCTACGACGAGATCGTCGTTGTGGATGGGGTTAGGAACCTTGATGAAGTTAGAGCGTTCTCCGGTGTGGCACCCACGCTGATCGTAGCTGTACACTCATCCCCGAGGACGAGGTACTCCAGGCTCAGGGTGAGGGGAAGGAGTGATGACCCGGAAACCTACGTTGAGTTTCAGAGGAGGGACATGAAGGAGCTTGAACTCGGTATTGGGTCCGTCATAGCTCTAGCTGACGTGGTTGTCGTGAATGAGGGGAGGGAGCCTTCCTCTATATGTGAGGAGGCCTTAGAGAAAGTTCGTAGGGTTATGGGGGATGTTGTTAGTTAGGGTTGAAGCAGAGGTTAGGCCCACAGAGGACCCGGAGAAGGTGGTGAGAGCAGTCAAAAACTTACTTGATATTGAACTTAAGGTAGTTGAGCTTCCTGAGGGGTACAAGCTCGTCGTCGGTGAATCAAGTAGTATAGACTCCCTCAGGAAGTTACACACCTCGTTGAGACAGGAGAGGATATTGGATGCCGCTAGGAGCTATATGCTGAGAAATCGGAGGGGCACTAGCCTCGAACTAAAGCTACACAAGCAAGCAGCTTACGCAGGACACATCTCGCTAGTAACATACGACGAGGAGTCGCCTCTAGGTCCGATAAGAGTTATCATAGCATCAGATAAGATTAACGACATAGTGGATTGGCTGGCCCCTCCAACATCCCAGGGAAGACCCATCTGGGAGAAACCACCCCCGCAGGTTTAGGAATCGACCGGATTATACTGGCCAGTCTAGGTGTAGGGCGAGTAAGGTATTAGATGCCCGGTTTTTAAGCTTCCGTTTGTCCCTAGATGCTCGTTGATGTGGGTTTATGTCCGTTCATTGCATCTAGGGACTTCCACCTCGTCCACAGGGGTTTTCCTACCCCTGTGGGGTCATGGGTGGCTGTCGAGCCCAACGGCACGGGGCTCCCATCTACGCACAGCCCTAGGGAGCTCGGAGCATCGCTCCCATTACTCCCTAGAGCATACACCCTCCAATAATAAAATTCCCTACACAACCCTAATAAACTTTTTGGCCCACATATTCATCTTGAAGGGTGAGGCATATCGCGGGCACGGGCGGTGCTTTGATGTGTGAGGATGCGTGTTCGTCTATATGTAGTAACATAGCTAGCATCAAGGAGTACTTAGATTGTGTAGCTGAGTGCATGAAGTTCTGTCTTACTAATGTGGTAGGTGAAAGCCTTTAGATTCGATCACTAGTACTGCGAGTGGTGGATGATAGCAATCTGTGGGTAGGTAGTGTTGCCCCGTAAGCTACGTTTAGCTGTGTTCGACCTTGACGGCGTCCTAGTTAAGGAAAGATCCTCCTGGGCTTATCTACATAGATTCTTCGGTAGTTACGAGTTGGTGAGAAGAGCTAACTACGCGAAGTTATTTGAGGAGGGTGTTATTACCTACTCTGACTGGATGAGGCTTGATCTCGAAGCGATACTCCAGGTTAGGGGGGCGGTGCACTGCAGTGAGATTGAGGAGGCTTTTAGTTATGTAGAGCTTGCTGAGGGGGCTTGGGAGTTGGTAGACTACCTCAAAAGATCTAACGTGAAGGTAGCTATCGTTAGCTCAGGTATTGAAGTGCTCGCTGCTAGAGTTGCTAGGGTTCTAGGTATAGAGGAGGTCTACGCCAATAAGTTAGTGTGCGACGATAGGGGGATGCTAGTCCCGCACGGTATCGAGGTAGTGAGCCCTTCAAGGAAGGGAGCTGTCGTAGTTGAGATAGCAGCTAAGTACGGGATACCGCTATCCGAAACCATGTTTGTGGGGGACAGTGTGATAGACTGTAGTGCCTTCAGTGTTGTCGGGATCCCCGTAGTGTTAGGTGATGAGAGTGTTAGGTGCGGTGAAGACCTTAAACTAATCTACGTATCTAACCTCCCGGAGCTCACCCTCCTAGTTAGAGAGTTACTTAGCGAGGGCGCCGGTACTCAGGTATAGCTAGCAGAGCCTTAAGGGTCCTCCCATCGATGAACCTCGTCCTAATACCACGAGATCTGAGCCTGCTATCTATTTCCTGCTCACTCATGCTCATTAAGTCTCTTGACTTAGATGCTACTATGAAGTTGCAGGCGTAGCCGAATGACGGTATCCAGGTAGAGAATGACGTGGTGTACCTGAAGACCTTCGAGATGTTCCGGTAAAGCTCAGCGTATTCTTCGGGGTAGAAGAACGATGTACCTGCCTGCGTCGACATAACGCCATCCTCGGTTAATACCTCGTGGATCCTGTGGATGAAGTCCTCTCTATATAGGTCACGAGCTATCTCAGGACCGTAAGGATCTGTTAAATCCATTATTACGACATCGAATCTTTCTTTAGACTCCTCAACGAACTTCTTTCCATCCTCTATCACTACCTGTGCTCTAGGGTCGTCGAAAGCACCCTCATGCCAGCTCCCCAGGTACTCCCTAGCAATGTTCACAACATCCTCGTCTATATCAACCATAACCGCTTTCTCCACAGACTTATACTTCAGAACCTCCCTCAAGGTAGCTCCCTCACCTCCCCCTAGGATCAACACCTTTTTCGGGTTCTCATGGAGGATCATTGCTGGATGAACTAACGACTCATGATAGTAGAACTCATCTGCCTCAGTACTCTGGATCAGGCCGTCGAGGACTAGGACCCGGCCGAACTCCTCCGTATCAACCACATCTATCTGCTGATACCTAGACCTCTTACTCGCAACTAGGCCCTTAACGTTGACAAGCATGAAGCTTGACCTACCTATAGCCTGGATCACGTAGAGACCTAGCTTCACGGACACCACCAAGACAGTAGCTTTCCCATATCTAGCTTATATCCGCTCTAAGTGTATTCTAAATTGGTGGAAAAGTTGTTGATTAGGTGGCACGGTCATGCTTGCTTCGAGATAGTAGACTCAGCTGGCTACACCATAGCTGTCGACCCACACGACGGGTACAGCATCGGTATGAAACCCCCGTCATTTAAAGCTGACGCTGTATTGATAACTCACGAGCACTTCGACCACAACGCATATAATGTGGTGGCTAAACCCGGGGCTGAAAGATACTCGATGAAGGAGGGTAATTTCCTTCTAGGTGGGAAACATAGAGCTAGGGGTGTGAAGCTCTACCACGATAAAGTTAAGGGGAGGAGGAGGGGTGAGGTAGTTGTTTACAGAATCGAGGTAGATGGTGTGGGGATACTCCATCTGGGTGATTTAGGACATATCTTCGATGAGAAGGTAGCTGCTGAGCTGAAGCCTGTGGACATCCTTATGGTACCTGTCGGGGGGACGTTCACGATAGATCCTCGGGAAGCGTTCGAGGTAGTGAAGCTGATTGACCCTAAGATAGCTATACCGATGCACTACTGGGTTAGAGGTGTTAACCTACCCCTACAGCCGGTAGATGTGTTCATAGAGATAGTGAAAGACGCTTACGAAGTTATTACTGCTAAAACAAACGAGCTTGCTGTGACTGCTGAAGATCTCCACGAGATATCTAAGACGAAGATCTACGTACTTTCCCCTCCTAGCTAGTTACTAGCTAAGCTACTCAGAAACATGACTCTAGGAGGTTTTTGTTTACTACACCCCTAAACTAAGGTAACGTAGTTCTGACCCCTCTCCCGACTTCAAGGGCTGGGTCCACGGTCGTGAGCTACCTAGTAACGGATAGCAATATTTTCTTCACTACTTCAATCCGGCCTGATCTGATTATATAGTCTCTTATGGGGCCCACTACCTTCTTAGTTAGGTAATCCGAGACGGCGTTCTTAAGGTCTAGGGGGTGTACTCTACCTTCAGTATAATCCTTCTCGAGGTCCTCATACCTCCAGTAAGTCAGTGGACCCCCATACTTGCTGGGTCTATCCACAACGAACTCTACCTCCATGCCCCTGAAGATTATGTATTTTGCTATCCCAAGTACCGGGTTGTTCTCGACCTCCCTCGGGGGGCAGTAGGCTCTAGCTATCTTGTTTCTTATCTCCTCATCTGAGTCAGTAACGAATATCGCGCTCTCAGGTTTGGACTTACTCATCTTTATCTCAGCTGCTAGCTCGTCCTTAGGTAGGTTCTGGAACTCCATTCTTGAAACACCATGGAGAGATGGTAGTAGAGGGGTGTGTATAGCTACGACCTTCTTCCTCCCTAGTTTCTCAGCTACGTCTCTAGCAAGCATATGGGCCTTCCTCTGGTCGATACCTCCCAGTGCTACGTCAACATCCAGCTCGTATATGTCTGTAACCTGCATTAGCGGGTAGATCAGCTTAGAGAAATCGGATTCAGCCTCATCGGCCTTCCTACCCATTATCGTCAGGGCCCTCCGAACCCTAGCAATGGAGGTAGCTTTAGCAGTCCTCAGGAGGGTTCCCCAGTACTTCTGGCTATCTACAAGCTCATCCGCATATACGACCCGGAATCTCCCCTCAAGCCCAATAGAGTTGAGGACGTCGACAACATGCTGGGAGGCCGCTCTAATTAGCTCTAGATCTCCCCCTAGCTTATCGTTTATCCAGGCATGCCACGTAGCAGCTAGCAAGATCATGTCGAAGCCCGCGTCCACGAGGTCCTTGAACTTGTAGGCCCAGATAAGCCAGCCGATGTGGAAAACCCCGCTCGGCTCAAAGCCTAGATACCCCTTCCCACCCCCAGACTCAAGCAATGTTCTCAACTCCTCCTCGGTAACCACCTCCTCGGTGTTCCTCACCAACATCCTCAACTTTGTCTCAACATCCAAGACTATCTCCTATTAGCATAATATGAAAGACTATTATATATTATGTCAGCACCCCGACCTCCTACTATTCACTCGGTAAGGCGTCCTTCATCGGCAGGGTAATTAGGAATGTTCCCTACTTAAGCTCTAGGTACGTTATAAATATTGTTAAAGTCTTCAGCGCTACCTTACACGACCTCAGTACACTTCCTTACCTGTCAAGCAGTATGTTCCTAGCCTTCCTGTGAAAGTCTGCATCCCGCCCTGAAAGGTGAAGCTCTCAGTAGCAATCCTCGATCTCCCGGCGTTTAGGGGGCTTCACCTAGAAGGTGAAGATTGAGGAAACTAGTAGATATTGAGAGCGAGAAGGGCCGGGGGTGGCCCTACCTACCTCATCGATCCCCCGTGACACGGGGTACTTAGTAGGTCCGTGCAGTCTTGGCTTACTAACCTATTTAAGTTTACCGCTAGTTCTTTTGATTATTGTCTGAGGTATCGGTGATTCAAGTTCTTTCACACGATCCTCCAGTTCCTGCAGCCTCCTAATTGTCTCTCTAAGGGTCTCATCTAGTAACGTCAGCTTTCCCTCTATGTAAATTAGCTTGTTTACTAACTCCTTAATATCCGAGCTAGAGCTCCTCGCACCTGAGAGGAGAGAGTCTTGGAGACCTAACTTTATGTACATCTTTATGAGGTCTGTTACCTGTATCCCCATGCTAATCGCAACTCTCCTGAGTTCCTCATAGGTCGACTCAGGTAGCGATATGTGTACGGTGGGAATGTACGAACCCTCCAAGAGTAATACTAGTTAGAGTTTATAAAATTATCTGTCTACATGTATTCCTGTTTAAAGAGCTGTACATATAGATATAGGAGGTCGTAATTAAAAACCTTGGACACAGGAGGAAATATTGGTGGCTAGGCTGAAGGTGATATCAATAAAAATCGATGAGTCCCTACTTAATGCCGTAGATACCGTAGCTAAAAATACTGGGATAAGTCGCTCGGAAATAATAAGACGCGCACTGATCAAATACTTAGAAGAGAACGGATTAAGTACTAGTAAAGTAAGAGTTAGACATATCGTATTAGCCTGACCCTACCACACTGATCGCGACAAGAACGCTTAGAGATATTTTCTCAAGCTACTTTATAGGTTGAGTTCACTACTTGCTAAAATTAGGCACTAATGTCTTTAGCTCAGGCCCTATCTTTACAGATATTACGGTCTTCATTCTAATCCAGTAAAATAGGTTCTGGGAGTAAGTAAAACATTGACAGTAGTCGTGCTTTTCAGGTCGTGATAGATATGGACCGAGATAGATAAATAAATATAAATACCTCTAGATGCGTACAGGTAGCGGTATATAATGACGAATCACAGAGATTAGTGAGGTGTCAGTCGAGTGGAAGATATCTTTAAAAACCTTGGAGACATTAAAGACCTTTGGGTGCTGTTAGGAGTGGTATACTCACATCCTCTGGCTCAGGCTCCTTGGGTTCCCACGAGAGAGGAGCTTCTCCCGTATATTATGATGGTGGCTAAGCCTACTAAGGATGACGTGTTCTACGATCTCGGCTGTGGAGATGGGAGAGTGGTTATAGAAGCTGCTCTCAGAGGTGCTAAGGGCGTATGTGTTGAGATAAACCCCGACCTCATTAGGAGGGCTAGAGAAGCTGCTGAGAAGCTTAATGTAGCTGACAGGATATTGTTCATTAACGACGACTTCTTTAACGTGAGTCTGCGAGATGCTACAGTGGTTTACATGTACTTACTAACATCGGTTAATAGGGCTCTGAAACCTAAACTAGAGAAGGAGTTGAGGTTAGGTAGTAGGGTAGTTACCCTAGACTTTGAGATACCGGGCTGGAGACCCATACACGTGACTAGAGTCTCCCTAGGTTACAGAGAAGCAACACTCTACCTATATGTGAGGGGAGTATCAGATATCTAGTAATTGCCGACTTCTTCGACCTAGTGAAACTACCTACCTTAGTAAACTACCTTCAAATTCCTTAATGAACTGTATGCTCCTCTTAGTGTCCATAAACAGCTTACTCGCCTCCGTCACGTCCTCGGCCCTGACCTCGTTTCTTCCCTTCTTAGAGGCTATCACGCTTGAAGGTCTCAGTAGCTGGATAGCGTACCTCAAGCTGTAGGTGGTTCCTAAATCCGCAAGAAGCTCGAGCGCCTCCTCAGTTAGATTTACTTCCTCCTCTTCCGCTCTTATCTTAACGATCTCCTTGATCTCGTCCCTGGAGTACGGTCTTACAGGAATTATTAGGAGCCTGTCCAGTATGTCGAGAGGTATTCCGTGCGGAGCCTCGATATCCGTTCCATGTATCTTCGTCATACCTCTATTAGTAGCCATAATTATTATAGGAGCAAACTCACTCTCCATTATCTTAGAGAGGAATGCGAAGCACTCTAGGTCCAGTAAGTGCGCGTCGTCTATGAACAGCACACCCGGGATCATCTCCGCCCTACCCTCATCTATCAGCTTCTTAACCTGGGAGTTAACGGAGCGCCTGACCTCCTCATCTATCTCCCTCTCCAGCTCAACACCCAGGAACCCTATGATAGATATCCTCTGAGATGCTACCGCTACGTCGAGGTCGTTGAAGGTGAAGACCCTAGTTATCTCCTTCTCCTTCTTTACGGGCCCGGCGGGGAGCTCCCCCGACACTTCCCAGACATCGACGTCGTAGTACCTAGCTTTCTCCACACCCTTCACTCTCCCCATCTTGTGAACTGAGCCTGTCTCAGCGTCGATCCATATGAGATCCCCCCGCTTAATACCTAGCCTTAGGAACTGCGATGTTATTTCCTCACCAACAGTTAGTGTGAGGCTATCATCCTTAGTTACTAAGGTTATTCTAGCCTCCTTAGGTATCCTCATGTACGGATTAAACGGGTGTTTCCCATAGGCTATCTTCAACTCCTTAACAGCACCTTCATAGACCTTCCGAACCTCCCGTATCCTAATACCCATGGCCTTCCTAACAGCCCTCATGAGCACCTCAGTCTTCTTTGCCTCGAGGGAGTATACCTCAGATCCGTGGAGAGTGACGAACGGGGTGTCCTCACCTAGCTCGCGAGCAATAGCATATGCTAACGCGGTCTTACCCGTCCCTGGAGGACCTACTAGCAGGACCCCCTTCCCCTGCATCTTCCCCTGACGTACGAGCTCCACAACAACAGCAGCACTCCTCCTTGCCTCTATCTGACCTACTAAACCATCAGCTACCGGGAGCGGCTCCCCCTTCTCGTTCAGCCCAAGACCTCTGATATGGCTATGGAGGCTGACCTCGACAGCCCTCTTAGAGCTGACTTCACGAACCTCACGTATTTGTGCACCCACCTTGATCCCCACCGATTATTGGGGAATAGTTGCCTGATTTATAAGCATTTTAAGGGATTATCACGAGACCTGCCCTACCCACGGTTTACATCTATCTATGGATAACCGGAGATTGTGTCCTACCCACAACATCTCCGCAATCCATTACTTCAGGTGATGCTAGAGCTGTGTCCCCATCTCTCTATATAGTCTTCTAATAGCTTCAAGTGCCTGCCTCGATATGGGAGATGTTTCCATTTTCGAGAATGTTTCAGGGTTCTGTAAGGCCCAGAGCAGTGAGTCTAGATGTAGAGGCGGGATCTGTATATAACCTCCTACAATGCTCCAAGCCCTCACGATACTGTCCCTACATCGAGCTACCGCGTCATTGACCGAACTAGACTGAACCATGCCCAGACTTAAAGTAGCTCTAGCAACCCTCAAGTCGACTGGGATAGGTATTTCCTGCGGTAGAGGGTCGGAACACAGACCTAGAGCTCTACCACAGTAGTAACCCATCTTAACAGCAAAGACAATAGTCTTACTAGTAGGGTCTGAATCGAGAACCCTTGAGGCTAGGCTCCACAGCTGCTTGAAGTTACACTGGGCTATTAATGTGGCTACCTCCCCAGTATAACCAGTAAACTTCCTTACCCTAGAGATCTTAACCTCCCTCAAAAGTGAGCTACAGGGATCTGTCACCAAAAACGAAACAACTATGTCTACCGGATCTCTACTCCGGGACTTAGCCACGAAAAAATCTGCGAACCTTCTCCAGTAGGTCTCCCCAGTACATCTCAACCTGTAGGCAGCAAGGGCAGTGAGGAAAGTAGATACCGCCCCAACATCACCTCCAGACCCGCACACAGTTTTCGCACACTCGAACTGAGGATCCACCTCCTCAATCACCATAACGTCTCGCACGGTAAGTTCCTTAAGTATAGTAGCTACCTTCAAGATCCTGACCATATCGAGCCCGCACTTCCCCAACAGACCCCTGAGAAAGACTTGATCCAACCAATTTCAGTTCCAGCTAGTTCTACCTCAGTAGCATACTACACATCTCCCGTCCTTTAATTTCACTATCAGTCCAAGTATCTGGGCCTGTATTATAGCCTCTAGTGTCGTGGCGAATTCATCAGTTATTAGAAGTTTCAGGTGCGATAACGTCGTCACGACAATCATGGATCTTCACTTCATGCCTCTACTAAATGTCTACTAAATGTATGTGTATATCTTTTAGTCCTTACTTCAGGTTCCGGAATTCTAACCCTACATAGCTGCTGTCAACACCTCACTAATCCTATATTCCTACTGTGAAAGCTGGATTCTAGAATATCATCAATACCTCCCGTTCTGGTCTTAATACTCAAACCACTGCTCGGTGAGTGGAATGCTTTTAAACTTCCCTGTAGTTCTGTATCCAGGTACTAGGGATGGCAAAGTCGATGTACCACTACATAGCCCAGCTGTGGAAGAGGCCTTACGACGGCCCTCTAGCTGAGATCATGAGGGAGAGGCTAGTAAAGTGGAGGAGAGATCCGGCTGTAGTGAGAGTTGAGGCACCTACAAGACTCGATAGAGCTAGAGCTATAGGCTACGAAGCTAAGCTCGGGTTCGTAGTGGCTAGAGTGAGAGTGAGGAAGGGCGGTCTTAACAGGCCTAGACCAAACTCAGGGAGGAGACCTAAGAGGATGGGTGTTTACGGCTACGCCCCCGAGAAGTCGGAGCAATTAGTAGCTGAGGAGAGAGCAAACCGGAAGTTCCCCAACCTCGAGGTTCTGGGGAGTTACTACGTCGGTGAGGACGGTATGTACAAGTACTTCGAGGTCGTGTTAGTGGATCCGCACCACCCATCTATAGCTTCAGACCCTGACATCAACTGGGTTACTCACCCAAGTCAGAGAGGGAGGGTCTTCAGAGGTAAGACCGCGGCTGGTAGGAGGATGAGGGGACTACTAAGGAGTAGGGGTCTTAAAGGCACTCACCACTATAAGTGGAAGAAGAAGCAGAAAGAGCGTGAACTTAGGAAGAGGCATGAGGCCTCCAGAGGAGCTAGACTCATCGCCCCGAAGGAAGTCATGGAGGACCTAGGCTACGAGAAGTAGCGGAAAAGTCATGGTTAAAGTAGTACTCGAGTTTTCCACCTTCATACACTCAACTGAGGATGAGGGAAAGGTTCTAGAAGCATTAACTAGGGCACTCCCGGAAAACCTGAGGCAGGTCCTATCGCAGAAAGTCGTTATCGAGAAGCTTGAGGGTTACTACGGCAACGTCATTAAGGTAGTTAGACTCTCAGTAGGTCGGGAACACGGGGTCGACGTCTTGAGGTACATCATATGCTCTATGGACAGGACTAACCGTGAGATCCTCCTAGCCACCCTCGAAAACAGAGTTGAGAAGAGGAGGAGCCGGCTACACATAAGACTGAGTAAGCAGGACCTCTACCTAGGGAGGGTAGTTCTAAGTGATAGCGGTGATGTAGTTAAGGTAGTAGCCTCCTTCGAGGGTGCTCACCACCTAGACCTCGAGAAGGTTATTGAGGACCTCGGGGAGGCATGTGTTAGCTGATCTCTGCTACTTAGGAGACGTGAATGAGCTAGCTGCGCGTATTGCTCGCAGGCTAGGATACGATGTACTGGCCTCACCTAAGGTGGGGGAAGCTAAGAATATAGAAGGCGTTAAGTTCATCCCGAGGATTGAGGTACGTAGAGCCTCCTTCTGGGGAGCTGGGGACGTGGATGGTGTTAGGGTCCTCATAGTTGAGTCTAAGGAGGATCTAAAGTCTTACACAAGGCTCTCGGGGAAGGTAGACTCAGTCAGAGTTGTTTTCGATAGTTTAGGTGATGTGAGTAAGGACTTTGTGAGGAGGGTGATCGGGTTAGGAGCACCACTTGAGATAGAGTTTTCTGAGGTAGTGAAGAGGGTTTGGGCTGGTAAGCCCCTAGACTATTATCTACTGTTCCTTAGACTGTATGCTAGGAGGAAGACCAAGGTATATGTCTGTAGTGGAGCTACCGACCCCTCCGAGATGGTGCACCCTACAGCCATGTTCTCACTACTCGCCGTACTTGGACTACCTGAAGATCTAGCTATGAAGGCTGTTTTAAAGACCCCTGCGGAGATGGTGGTAAATGCTACTTGAAGTACTAGTTGCTGTCTCCCTAGTAGTTTCCCTGATATCTCTCTACCTGAGCTTCAGATCCTGGCTGAGGGTTAGGAAGGTAATCGCGGTAGTTAGGGGGGTCCTAGCTACCAAAAGAACTAAGATGTTGAGACCCAGAAAACGCTACCTAATCTTCGAGGTCGTAGCTGTCTCGGGTGACCTATCCCGTGTAAGAAAGCCCGGTGTGGAGGATGCTTTGGAGAGCTCCTGTAGGTTACTCTACGGGGTTCTCGGATACTCAACCATCAAGCCTTCACTCATATACTACGATGAATCTCGAGGTGTGGGAATACTCTCCTTCAGACATAGCTGGAGGAGTAATGTCTTCCTTCTACTCTCACTAATACGGGAGATAGGTGGGGTCAAGGTAATCGTAATACCTAGAGCTACGACTGGTACTAGGAGGAAAGCTATGGACTACGTAAGGAAAGTGTAGGCGTGAGCTACATTACGGAGGTAGGCCGAGATGGTTGAGGTATCAATCTCAACTATGGTGTATTTAAACACCGCTCCTTCAGTTGCTGTCGAGAGAATACTGAGTAAAGGATATAGATCTGTAGAGCTTAGCTACGATAACCTCCTCTACGGCAGGTATGATGAGCTAGCAGAGCTCCTGGAGGTGGTAGAAACCATATCAAGATATTCCGTGAGATACTTCTCAGTTCACCTGCCCTACGATACTGTAGGTGGAACTGAGACAAGCATCGCGACAGCTCTAAGTAGGGTCTCTAGGTGGGTTAAGGCACTGGATAGAGTTGATGTCGAGCATTACGTGGTCCACCTACCTAGATTACCACGCAGTGAGGAGTCTCTGGCTCTAGCAACCAGGTTCTTGGAAGGTCTCCTGGAGGTTACTGGAGGTTCGTACATAGCTATCGAGAATACTCCGAGTACATCGCTGTTGGGGGCCTACCCAGAGGACATACTTAAGGTGATCGAGGAAGTGGGATCCGAAGCCCTCGTCGCTTGTGTTGATGTAGGTCATGCGAACATATCTAGAGTGACGTTGAGGAGGTTCCACGACGTCCTCGGAACCCGGATAATATCCCTACACTTGCACGATAATGACGGACTTAGTGACGAGCATGCGATGCCTGGTACGAGAAGTTTAGATCTAGATGAGCTGACCGAGTTCATATTTCTTACGAAACCCAGAGTAGCTGTCTTCGAAGTTGCCTGTAGGGATCACCAGAGATGTGATCACGTCGTTACCGATATTCGCCGTATAGCTCTGCGTATACTACCACTTTAAAGAGCTCAAGTATCTATCTAAAATCTATCTAAAAACAACTAATAACCATCCTTCTACTCTTCGTCACACACCTCCACGAACTCTACTCTAGAGCAGTCAACCACGCCACACACTACCCTCCTCAACGTCTCAAGCCTAGACCAAAGATACTTCTCGCATGTGAATATAGTTATAGCCCCTCTATAGGAGCTTACTAAGCTTCTGATTACGTTGAACATCTTCCCAGCAACCTCCCTCGAAGCAGTACTAGATATTTCACACTGGGAGTAGGGGTAGGTGTAGGATATCTCGATAGGTAACACATCGAAGAAAGGTGTGTAAACAAGTCTCACGCACCGCTCTAGATCCATCCTATTTCTCTCAGCAAACTCCACTACACGGCCGTATATAGCGGACCGTATGAAGGGTCTGTCCCTCAGGTCTCCGGGGATGAGTACTAGCCTACCAGTACTTTCCTGCAGGACCTGATTAAGGTACTTCTTCAAGAATTCCCTATGCCTAACTAGTTCAGGTCTGTAGTAGGATGTTCTACTTACCAGGAATATCCCACGTCCGGAACCCCTGAACCTACTGTCTAACTTCTCTATCCACTGTACGTATTTGATCATCCTCTTGAACGCGTCCACGGTGAGTGGGTGTGACACTGCGTATCTTTCTAGTAGCTCCCACAGCCTCCCCTCCTTAATGGCCTCCTTAACCTCCTTTATGGTCCTAGCAATCACGTTGAGGTTGTGCTCAGCAAGTAGCCTCACTCTATCACTCCTGCCCATCTCTAGGAGGTCTCTCGGCTCGTACTTTCGGCACACTGGGCAGTTGCAGGGGAAGTAGCTGAGGCTCGATAGCTTCCGTGTACCGTGCTCGTAGATGTACCGCTCATCCTTCGCGTACAGTATGTAGGATGCGGAGTCGAAGGTATCTATACCTAGGGCTACAGCTATCGGTATTAGTAAGGGGTGTCCACCTCCGAATAGATGTACCGGCTTGTCTAAGGGTATTGAGGACTTAACAGTGTAAACCATGTCGACTACTTTCTTGAAATCGTACTTCTCTAGGGCCTTGACGGGGCTTCCGACAGCGTACATACCGTAAAACTCGGAGAGCTTTCTCGATTCCTCAGCACTCCATTTGAGTACGTCCGTGTGTACTCCTCCCTGAACTGGGAGTACCCACATAATCTTTGAGGAACTACGTCTCACAACGTCTAGGGAGAGGTAAGCTCTCCTGAGGGTCTCCCTAGCACTTGCCTCAGCCTCCTCCCTAGTAGCTGTGTCCGGAGTCGGAATATCAACTATCACAGCAATATCCGGCTCTAAAACCTCCTCATACTCCACAAGCTCTAGAGGGTCTATCGACAGTCTCTCATCACCGTAGACTAGGATCTGGTAAGCACCTGAGTCAGTCATCACAACCCCATCGAAGCCGAGTACCTCATGTACCTTAGCAACACTACCTCCAAGTTTCCTCTTTATGATGTAGGCGTTGGTTATGACCTGCTTAAACCCTGCCTCAACTATCTTCTCTATGGGCAGGTCCTCCGGCTGCTTAAACGGGTGGACGACTGGGAAAAACGCTGGTGTTTCTACTATACCGGATCTTAGGCTGAGCTTTCCTATCCTACCTGCCAGGTCCTTATCTTTAACTTCAAAGCTCAACTTCCGGACGTCCTCGGCTTGGACTTCCCTTCCATGTACTCCTGCCAAACACTGTAAAGCTTCTCAGCGAAGGGACCGGACCCCTCAATACCTTTCTCACTAGCTACGTACCTATCTAGAAATCTGACAACGTTGAGGACCTCATCCACCTTCACGTTATCAGGTCTAACCTTAAGTCTCTCGATAGCGTAGGATGCGAACTCCTTAGCATTAAATGCTGCCCTCTCCTTGAGGACTATTTCAGAGACGTGGCTACCACTTATGAAAACCTTAGGTATCTCGTTCCCGCTACTATCTCTAGCGTCCTCAAGTACTAGATGGAGGGTAAGCCCATCAGCATCTATCCCCTTCAACCTCCCCTCATATCTCGACCCATCCGATAGTTTAATCATTACCTGACGGTCCAGTAAGGAGGAGAGCTCTTGCCTCAGTCTCCTAGTAGCTTCACTCATTTTAGCACCCAAAACTAGCTGTAAGTCACTCTAATATGTTCTATCGGTAGTAGCACTGCTGAGTTGAGTAATAGATGAGTTGCGGGTTTCTTGAGGGGACGTACTCTTAGGGCTACTAACGATCCGGGAGGATTTGAGTACCTTTTAACCCCTTAACTACCTCCAATCCATCTCTTAGGTGGCCTATAGCTGCCCTCATACCGCCATTCCTTATGAATCTAATACATGCTAGTACTTTAGGCCCCATAGACCCGGGTGGGAAGTATCCCTCCCTATAGTAGTGCTCTAACTCACTCACAGTTACTTCCCCAAGCTTCCTGGCTTCATGCTTGCCGAAGTCGAGGTATACAGCATCTACATCTGTTAGGATCACGAAGTTACCCGCACCTAAGCTAGTTGCGAGGATCTCACCTGCTAGGTCCTTATCTATCACAGCCTCACACCCAGCTAACTTCCCATCTTTCTTCTCGATGACCGGGATCCCACCGCCCCCGGAAGCAACGACGATCCACCCGCTGTTTAGGAGGGTTCTGACAGCATCGATCTCTACGTTCTTGTAGGGATCTGGTGAGGGTACGACCCTCCTCCACCCACCACGCGGATCTTTCTTGAAGGTCCACCCCTTCTCCTTAGCTAACCTCTCTACCTCGGACTCATCAGTATACCAGCTACCGATGAACTTAGTTGGGTTCACCCAAGCAGGGTCATCCTCCCTGACGGCAACTCGGTTCACTATAGCTACAGCCCCCTTAACCCTCCCCAGAAGACCCTCCTCCACCAGGACGTTGTGGATAGCTTGAGATAGCATGTAGCCAAGCCAGCCCTGGCTCATAGCACCAGCAACATCAAGTGTTTGAGGAGGTATCCTATGCTTTAGACTGTCCATCCACTCATTGATTATGCCGACTTGGGGGCCGTTACCGTGGGTAACAACAACTTTGAAGCCATCCTTAACGATGTTGACTATGACCCTAGCAGCAGTGTAAGCATTCCTCCAGTAGTCTTCAGGGGTTCCGGCATCACCCTTAGTCTGGAAAGCGTTGCCACCGAGGGCTATGACTGTCATGTTCGGGTCTCTTTTAACCATATAACCCCCGTAAAATCTTATCAGCACGTTTAAAAAAAATTCATAGAACCCGGAAACTTAATTAGACTTAGCCAAACCAGAACTGAGGACTGTAGCTAGAACCACACACCATCCCCATATCTGAGAGCTTGCTGAAGCCGTAGAACACGCTTAATGTAGGACTTACTGAGGCGTGTTACTGTGGGGATATAAGGTGGTGTATGTGGTTGTTCTGGGTCGGTAAGTGTATCTAGTTCGGAGAGCTACTAGCGAGGAGGTTAGGGTGTTTAGGGCTATTGCTGACTACCAGTTTGGCCCGGGTGTAGGTGTTAAGGTAATACCGGACTCTACATATCTTAGAGTATCGAAAAACACTGGAGCTGTTAGGGCGATACTAAGTGAAGGTAAGGACCTCCTCTTTACTGTGCGGGCATACACCCACACGCTGATACCGTCCCTACACGGGGCACTACTACTTCATGGAGCTGTAGCGTTCCCTAAGCTTAGATGTGTAGTACTATCCGACGTTGCTGACGAGGTGGTTAGACATGGCTCCACTGTTTTCTCTAGGCATGTACTCTACGTTGATGAGGAGTTAAGGGCGGGTGACGAGGTTCTTGTCGTAGATGAGTCAGATAGATTCCTCTGTGTGGGCACTATGAGGCTTTCCCCAGCTGAGGTACTGGACTTTATTAGAGGTTCCGCTATTAGAATAAGGGCGTGTCTAGTTGGTGAAGCAGATCAAGATAGTCCTAACAGAGCAGGGGAAGAAACTAGTCCGCGAGAGGTCTGACTGGATACTGGTTACCGGCTTCCCCGGGTTCGGCTATGTAGGTACGATAGCCGTGCGATATATGGTTAAGAAGCTTAAGGCGATCAAGATAGGTAACATATTCACTAAGTACATGCCTGACTTCACAGCAGTTGACGACTACGGAGTAGTGACACCTTTCGAGCTGTTCGTTCATAGAGATGCCGGACTTGTTTTATTGCTGAATAACGTCGTACCACACACACCGGAGAGACAGATCTTCGTCGAGTCCGTCGTGGATTGGTTTCTGTCCGTAGGTGGTAAGAAAGCCATACTCATCGGGGGACTCAACAGTAAGTTCCGCATCGGCGAGGAGGAGATGTCGTGGCTGTGCTTAAATAACTGCGGCTGGGACTTCCAGGAGTCAACCCTCCCCCGAGGCCTGTACATAGTAGGTCCTCTAGCACTACTAACCATGACTCTGGAGAGCCGTGGCGTACCTACACTCGTTGTTCTACCCTATACAGACCCAAGTAAGTACGACCCTAAAGCAGCTTCAGTAGCTGTTGATAGAATAGGGAAGATATTAGGTATTGAAATAGATATCAACGAGCTTCTCGAGCACTCTAAGGTAGTGGAGGAAGCTGAGGAAATGCTTAAGGAGGCCATTAAGGAAGCTGAGAGTAAGGTTAAAATGCATATGTAGGCCCGGAGCCCGTCACATTGAGTAACCTAGTTAACTAGCCTAATCAGTAACCTCGACCTGAGTTTTCTGTAGGTTAGATACGCTATTGAGAACCTACCATACATATCGGTTATCTGAGTAAACCAAACACCGTAGATCCCGTACACCGGTTGCAGTACCTGAGCTAGCATAGCTCTCAGAACAAGAACAGTGAAGGAGTTAACTACTAGCGGTACCCACGTACTCCCCATACCTCTCATAACTCCGTATATCGCTAGGGACCCTCCGAGACCTATCTCAGATATCCCAGCTAGGATTAGGTAGGCCATAACCAGCTTAGTTATTTCTTCGCTCTGTGTGAAGAAAGACCCAGCGAAGGGTGAGATAGCCAGTAAGCAGATAGTGGCTATAGACATCCATGAAAGACCTATCTTCAGGGACTCCTTAGCTAACTCATCGAGTTTACTTACCTCACTCGACCCGACTCTATGACCTACCCTCGCTGATGCTGCGATACTCACAGCAAATACGGGGTTTATTACTATGTTCTCAACGCTTAGCCCGATATTGTGAGCTGCTAGAGCTGCTACACCTGATCTAGCTACTGCGTTGATGTATATGTTCTGTCCAATACTGCTTACTAGCCTCTCTATAGAGGCTGGAACCCCTATTGCTAGAACCTTAAGAGTTATTTTAGAGGGGAGGCTGAGTCTGAACCTAAAGGGAGGCTTGAAGAACAGATACATGAGAAGACCTACGTACTGAGAGAGAGCTGATGCTAGACCCATCCCCACAGTCTCCATTCTCGGCAGGCCTAGGTAGCCTAAGCTAAGAGACGGAATTAGAACTACCCCGGCCGTCCCAGCTGTAAGTGAAGCATATGTCGGTATCCAGGGGGAGTTCGCAGCTCGGTAGGATGAGGATAGTACAGCCCCGACCATCATTGCTGGGACGGAAGCTATCCTGTAGCTTAGATATGTGGTGGCTACCTGGCTAACTGAGGCCTGACCCCCTGAGAGTAGGCTGACATACCCACCTATCCATAACTGCGATGACGCTAAAACTGCTGCGGATAGGGCTAAGGCTAACGTAGCCAGCTCCCCAGTAGCCCTCTCAACGAGGTCTATTCTGCCGGCCCCGTATGCTTGAGAGCAGAATACGAGGAGCCCTACCATGAATATCGAGGAGACAGCGTTTAACACGAAGAATAGGTAGGAGGCAAGCCCTGTACCTGCTACAGTCTCAGTAGCTATTCTTGAGGCAACGACCATGCTTACCAGGCTTATTATTGAGTCAGGTAGAAAACCTAGGAGTACTGGTAAGGCCATACTCGATACTTCATTTCTCTGTCCTAACTCTGACACCATAAAACTATAGGGAGCTAGCCCGAATAAAATTTAATGTGTGTAGCTACAGGCTTCTCAGACCCTATACTTAGGTTCTCTAGGGATAGTACCACCCCGCAGGTACCACCCGAGATCGAAGATCGTTTGAGCAATTACCTGGGTCTTACCTAGCTTACCTAACTCCGAGCATTTCGATATCTCGGAGAGGCCTATAGCATATACGCGCCCGTCGGTACCTAGAATAGATACTACCTCACCCGCCTCAAGAGGCTCGTAACATGAGATCACAGATTCCTTAAGTAGGTCCTTACCGTACATCAACACCTTAATTCCTTGCTCCGATGCGGTGAAGGCTCTGACAGACCTCCCTATGTGTTCATATATTTTCTCTGCTAGGAGGTGGGACGGGATGAACAGGGGCTTCCTATCTCTGATCCTACCAGCGTAGAGACCCGAGTAGTACGGGACCTTCCCCGACATCATTAGTAAGCTAACAGCTTCGAGTAGTGGTTGTCTAAGTAGGTAGACCTCGGTAAACCCGTCTGAGCAGTAAAGTGGGGTATAACCTACTAGAGCTTCTAGAGCCTCCTTACCGTATAGTCTCTCTACATGCCTATGAAGCTCCTCCCCAGATAGCTCACACCTCACAACTCCTTCTCTAGGACGCATACGAAGAACCCCTCCATACCGTGCCTGTGTGGGTAAGTACGGCCACAGTACTTGAGCTCCTCGGGGAGTCTGATGCCGAAGTACTCTGTGATACCTGGATCTAGTTTTAGGGGTATGTCAGGCTTTACTATCCTCACGTTCCCAGCCTCCTCTATAGCCTCAGCTACAGTGAACTCATCCTCCTCCGGTGCTATGGAACACGTAGAGTAGACGATCCTACCCCCAGGGACTGTAGCACGTATTGTAGCTAGTAGTAGCTGTACCTGCCTTAAATGAGCTCTTACTAAGTCATCGAAAACCGTTTTAGTCTTTCTTGAAGGGTCTAGCTGAATAATGCCCTCACCAGTACACGGAGCGTCCAGCAGAGCTTTCGTAAAGTACGTACCGAAGAGTTCTGGAACCCTCCTCCCGTCAGTCCTCAGTGCCAGGACGTTCTCTACCCCCATCCTCTCAAGATTAGTGCGTAGGGCTCTAAACCTCTCCCTGCTAACATCTACCGCGACGACTACCCCGGAATTACCCATTAGTTGTGCTATGTGTGTTGTCTTACCGCCGGGTGCGGCAGCATTGTCTATTACCCTATCACTCGGGCTGGGATTTAGTGCTATAGGGGGGATAAGTGACGCTATTCCTCTATAGAGATAGTAACCCCCAAGTAGAAACTCGTGTGTAGCTCCTGGAGGTACCCTACCCTGCTCTACAATTACATAGGAAAACCTCTCCCAAGGTATCTTAGATAGCTTATAGCCTAACATCTCGAGACGATCCACAACTTCATTGATATCCCTAAACCGTAGAGTATTTATTCTCACCGACTTCACCAGGGGTTTCTCAAAAGCTTCAAGCATCTCCACTACCTCACTAAGATCTCCCAGAATCTCACGATACCTAGGTATCATGTAATCTAGGTAGCCGTAGCGTGACGCTATTCTACGGGTCTCATGGTCTGCGGATCTTAGGATACGCCCTCCTAAATCCTTCAGCAACCCACTGAATCCAGCCTTGCCACTGCTAGCCACTACACACCTCACTATCACTATAACCAAGGACACAGAATATTAAGAGTAGTAGATCGATTGAGAACTCTTCTAACCTAAAATAGATTTCGGGCTCACAATACTTTGAAACACCGAGACTAGGGCCCAAACCGGGAAGCACAGAGCGGTAACCAGCAATAACAGCAGCGGTAGCGCTAAAGGTATTGATTTCTAGGTTAGATGCTCCTCTACTACCTCGACGTCGAACTTCACACCTACCTTACTCGCGATTTTCTTGAGTCCCTCAGCTATGTTCAGGTGTAGTGGTATACCTATCTTGAGTCTCGTCTGCATAGTTAACCAGGCTTTCTCTCCCGGTATCCATATGTTTTCCGCCCACGGTGACTTCCTCAAGGACTTTATGTCGCTGACCATGTGCTCCAGCCTATCGTAGAACTCCCCCAGCTCCATAAACTTGGATATATCTAGCGCTATGAGGGTATGCCCCACGTTAGCGTTTTTCACTGTCGTGTACCCTACGTGACTACCCCAAGCAGCACCGGAAAGTACACCACATAGTACGTCCACCATCAACGCTAGCCCGGAGCCCTTATGCCCACCGAATTCCTCTAGATAACCCCCTAGTGGTAGTATAGCTGCTTCCCTCTTCTTGATAGCCTCGTGGATCCTCCTAGCATCTCCTTGTAGAATCTCCCCATTGCTACCTATGACCCAACCAGCAGGAACCTCCTTACCTACCTTACCGTATACCTCTATCTTCCCGACAGGTACCACCGAGAGCGCCCCATCATATAGTAGTGGTGGTGGATGCCTCCTCGGTGCGGCAAACGCTATAGGGTTGGTACCTAGGTACCTCTCAACAGTACCTATATAGGCTACCAACGACTCCGAGTTAGTCATCGAGATACCTATCATACCTCTCTCAACAGCTTTAAGCGCGTAGTACCCTGCTATACCGTAGTGGTGGCTACGCCTCACTAGAATAACGCCCGCACCGAACTGCCCAGCCTTCTCAATAGCTATCATCATGGCTTTAAGTGCTGCGACATGTCCGAGCCCGTTATCAGCATCGAGAACACCTACAGCACCACTATCTACAGCAAGCCTCATCTCAGGATCGATGTTGACGGCACCGCACTCAATACCCGCAACATATCTTTCAACCCTCTGTACACCGTGGCTGGACACACCCATGAGATCAGCGGTAACCAGGACATCAGCAACAACCTCAGCATCACCCTCCCTAACACCGAGAGCAACGAAGACTTCCTTAACGAATCGCTTCAAGCTATTAGCAGTAACTCTAATATATGGTGGGGTAGGTCTCTCCTTCTCAAACAGTAGGTACGTATCGGTCACCAAGTACCTATCACAGTGAAGAACTTTAATGTGATAACACTATAGAGTCCCTGAATACACTTACCTCTCTAGGAAGCTGAGACATTTAAAATAATACTGTAACCCACATAATGCTGGGGTATACCAACGAGTACTGACATGAGCTCATCGAGGAGGGCTGCTGAGTTTGAGGTTAAGGTCTATCTAGACCGGGCAGAGGAAGAGGGAATACTGAACCGTTTAGTGAGTTTAGGGTTTGTAGTGGAGGGTGGGGTCTGCGAGGAGGACCACTACTTCGATATGAGGGGTTGTCCAGGCTATAGGGACGGCTCTGTCCTGAGGTTTAGGAAGGTCGTATCGGGGTCTAGTATCGAGTATAGACTGACCTATAAGGGTCTGATCCCGTCGGAGGGTGTGAAAGCTAGGGACGAGATTGAGGTTCCTCTCCAGTCGGAGGACGTACTGACAGCTCTCAAGATGGTGGGGCTGAGGACCGTAGTGATCAGGAAGAGGAGGACTTACCTCAGCGGTATGGGTCTGAAACTATCCCTAGACTTCGTTGAGTGCCTCGGTACTTACCTAGAGTTTGAGGAGCTTAACCCGTCATCAGCAGAGGAGTTCCTATCTAAGGTTAGGTCGGTGTTGAAGCTTTTAGGTCTGGAGGGGAGGGAGTTAATAACTAAGTCCTACCTGGAGATGTACCTGGAGCGTGGCTGTCCCTGATGTAAGTACCTCAGCTTAAAACGTCCCACCGCAAGCATTTTTTGGTGCGGGTATGGTTTGGAATGATGTAATCCGGGCCGTCTATCCCGGGAGGTTCCAGCCAGTACATCTAGGGCATATCGAGGTGATTAAGTGGGCCTTGGATAAGGTTGATGAGTTGATAGTGGCTGTAGGGACTGCGCAGGAGTCCCATACCGTGGTTAACCCGTTTACTGCTGGGGAGAGAGTAGTCATGCTTAGGTTAGCGATGGAGGAGTTCGGCCTCGACATGAGGAGGATCTACATTATCCCAGTCCCTGATATACTGATGAACTCTGTCTGGGTATCTTATCTACAGCTATACGTACCTAAGTTTAGGTACGGTGTAGCTAGGAACCCTCTAGTCGTGAGGTTATTCAAGGAAGCTGGCTACGAAGTGCTTACACCACCCCCATACGAGAGGGATAGGTACTCATCAACGAAGATAAGGAGGATGATGCTCGCGGGAGATCCTAGTTGGAGGAAGCTCGTCCCATCGTCTGTAGCTAGGTTCATAGATGAGGTAGATGGTGAGAGGAGGCTTAGAGAGGTATTAGGTTCTGATTAACTGGTGGCCCCTACTTGCTCGTTATAGATGGCTCCTTCGGTGAGGGTGGAGGGCAGATACTGAGAACCGCGGTAGCTCTAGCAGCAATTACAGGTGAGGAAGTTAAGATCGTGAATATAAGGGCTAAGAGACCTGACCCCGGCCTGAAGAGGCAGCATCTGACCGGTATACTAGCAGCCGCTAAGATGTGTGACGCGGTTGTTGAGGGAGCCTCAGTCGGGTCCACGGAGGTGGTATTCAAGCCGGGCACTATCAGGGGTGGGAGGTACACCTTCGATGTCGGTACTGCGGGCTCCGTGACCTTGGTGTTGCAGACCCTGCTACCGATAATGGCTTTCGCGGACTCCCCGGTCTCGGTTGAAGTTAGAGGGGGAACTGACGTGCCGTGGTCACCACCGGTAGATTACCTGAGATTCGTTATTAGACCCCACCTCGAGAGGGTGGGCTACTCCTTCAGTGTTGAGGTCTTCAGGAGGGGGCATTACCCGAGAGGTGGTGGGGTAGTTAGGGTAGCTGTTGAGAGGCCTCCGAGGTCCTTTAGGTCTGTAGAGCTGGTTAGAGCTGGGAACCTACTCAGTATCAACGGCTTATCTCACTGTGTGAAGTTACCGAAGCATGTAGCTGAGAGACAAGCTAGAGCGGCCTACGAAGAGATTAGAAAGCATTTCCCGAACGTTAGAGTTGACATAGGTCTGGAGTGGTACGAACCCGAGAAAGATCCGCACCTAGGTCCGGGATCTGGGATCGTGCTGTGGGCTACTACAGAGAGAAGCGTGGTAGGTGGGGACGGACTCGGCGAGAAGGGTAAGCCAGCTGAGGTAGTTGGCCGTGAGGCTGCTACTAAGTTACTGGAGGACCTATCGACAGGTATGGCGTACGATAGGCATATGGCGGACATAATAATACCGTACCTAGCCTTAGCGAATGGATTAAGTACTATCGGTATCTCGAGGCTGACCCTCCATGCATACACAAACATATGGCTAGTAAAGAACGTCCTTAAAGCTGACATTAGCTATGAGGGGGATATAGACTCACCAGCCATAGTGAGGATAAAACCTAGAACAAGTAAAGAATTTTAAGCTCGGCAACCACATCATTTATCGGTAGGGCCCGTGGCCCAGCCAGGATAGGGTGCCGGCCTTCTAAGCCGGTGGTCCCGGGTTCAA